>OY769919.2:0-1182500 GCA_963669225.2 uncultured Arenicella sp.
CTTGTTGGCCCTGGGGCTGGGCTTGGCCTTGCCATTTTTGTTGTTTAGTTTCTTCCCTGGTTTGATCCGGTTTCTCCCCAAGCCTGGAGCGTGGATGCGCACCTTTCAGCAGTTATTGGCATTTCCAATGTTCGCTTCAGCAGCGTGGTTAATTTGGGTGTTAGGCAAACAATCTGGGATAGACAGCATATTTGCGATTTTGTTAGTTCTAATCCTTTGTACTTTTAGTATCTGGTTGTGGCACACCACGGCCGGAGCATCATCGACAGTGAAACTTTTGGCACGCTTGCTAGGTCTGTTGCTTTTAGTGAGCGCTGTTGTATGGTTTGCTCAATCTAATGCGTCTACTGCCAAGCGTGGGTTGACTGCACAGCCAGCGAATCAGTTTGCCACTTCGTATCAAGCATTTAGTACAAAACGGTTAATGGACTTACGAGAACAAGGTCGGCCTGTGTTCGTAAACATGACCGCAGCTTGGTGTATTACCTGTCTAGCCAATGAAAAAGTCGCTTTGTCCTCAAACGAGTTATCAACTTACTTTGCAGATAATGACATCACCTATTTGAAAGGAGATTGGACTAATCAGAACCCAGAGATAAGCCGCTACCTTGAGAGCTTTGGTCGTAATAGTGTCCCATTGTATGTTTATTATCCTGCTAATAGTGCCGTAGCAGCAGTAACTGAGCCTGTGGTACTACCCCAAATTTTGACGGTTGAAACTGTCCTTGATGTTATTCAGTCGTCCGCTGTTCGCAGCACTCCTTAAACCCATGCTTGAACAAAACTATTTAACGAGGTAACACAATGAATAGATCCATACGTTTGATTAAGGCCTGCATCCTCAGCATTGCGGCAGCGACCCTGCCGATATCTGTGTCAGCAGCGCCAATTATTGGCGAAGTAGCACCTAATTTTCAGTTGGCTGATACAAATGGCAAGTCGGTTAGCTTGTCGGAATTACAAGGCAAGACCGTGGTACTCGAGTGGACCAATCATAAGTGCCCTTATGTTGTTAAACACTATGGTAGCGACAATATGCAGGCCTTGCAAAGAGAAGCCGCTGAGGATGATGTGGTTTGGGTGACCATTATTTCTTCAGCAGAAGGTAAGCAAGGTTATGTCTCGGCAGAGAAGGCCAACCAGTTATCCGAGGATCGTAATGCATCGCCGAGCCATATTTTGCTTGATACCTCTGGCGAGATTGGCAAATCCTATGAAGCTAAAACTACGCCACATATGTACGTGATTAATACCGAAGGCAAGTTGGTGTTCAAAGGTGGAATTGATGATAAACCAACTACTCGCAAGTCAGATATCGAAGGCGCTAAGAACTATGTCAGAGCTGCACTCAGTGATCTGAAGGCGGGTAATGATGTTGCGACATCCACAAGCAGACCTTATGGATGCAGTATTAAATACAAGTCTTAAACTATTGATGTTTATGCCTAACATAGAATTCAGACAGGATTGTTCTTGTTGTCAGCTCTGTGACTGATTTGACTGGTCACAGAGCTCATTCAAATGAACAATCACCTGAACTAGATTTATTTCCTTTTAAGTGCCCAACCAGTAGCCGGTCTCGATCAATAAGTAGACATTTAAATCTCTGTGGCTTTCGAAGAGTGGCAAGAAGGGGTAGTCTTAACTAAGCAACGGCTTAAGTAGTAGATAAACGGAATAGAACTATGATTCATTACTTAGAAATAGTTACACCAGATGTAGATCAAACCTGCGCTGCCTATAAATCGAGTTTGGGTATTGTCTTTGAAGGTCCGGTAGCTGAGTTGGGGCAAGCCATGGTGGCGAAAACCGATGGAGGCAGTCTGATAGGTGTTAGAGCACCTATGCATTCAGAAGAAGAGCCAGCGACCAGACCATATGTTTTAGTGGAAGACATTGAAAAAGCCATAGACACGGCTAAGGAAGCTGGCGGAGAAGTCGCCCTACCTCCAATGGAAATCCCAGGAAGAGGGTACTGTGCTATCTATTTTATGGGTGGGAACCAATTTGGCCTCTGGCAAGTTTAGTTTAAAGCGAATTTGCATCGACGAAGGTTGCTCATAACGCTAATATTCGCCGCCGAAGTATTTTGTACTTAAAGCCTAATCCGCTGACTTGAGAGTGAAAAACTATGAACTGGTCGATAACCAATGAAGATACGGTGTTTCTGAAGAGTATCGAAAGGGCTAGCTTTTCAGCTAAAGACTTTGACCATCGTGCCCATCTGCGATTGGCTTATATCTATTTGGTTAGATATCAAGATATCTCACGAGCAAACAAAGCGGTTGAAAAGGCTTTAATTGGATTGTTAAGGGCAGCAGGGGTAGATCCCGATGCCAAGTATCATCAAACCCTGACTACCGCCTGGTTGATGGCGGTTTGGCATTTTATGAACAATGCAGGCAACACAGAGTCTGCCGATGAATTCATTGATAAAAATAGTAAGTTACTTAATTCTAAGATCATGCTGTCTCATTACACGGAAAAACGTTTGTTTAGCGATGAGTCTCGAAGGACTTTTGTAGCACCTGATCTTGAACCAATTCCCATCTATAACTAGATATCCAAAAGCAGTACGCGATCGAGTCAGAACTCGGCATCAATGCTAGATAGCATTAGATTGTTCAATCGTTAAATAAATTCATAAAGCGAAAATATGCTCAAATTAATTGGTTACATCATGTTTGTGATGTCATTTGTGCTTTGGCTGTTAGTTCCCGCCATTCCACTGTTCGAATTGTCGGCGAAACAAATGGCGGCTTGGGCCACGGGTTTGTTTATTGCGGCCGAAGTTTTGTTTTGGGTGTCGCTTCTTATTTTGGGGAAGGAGTTTTGGGCGAGAATAAAACAGTCGGTGTCTCGTTTCTTTGGAAGAAGATCCGGATCAGAAGACTCAACCTTGGATGTGTAAATTGACCGACTCTCATGCTAATGTAATCCAATAACTTGGATTAGGAGCAGGATAAGCATGAGTTACGTTGATGGTTTTGTAGTGCCAGTAAAAACGGCTGACAAACAAGCATACACAGATCACGCCAAGGAAATGGCCGAGATTTTCAAAGAATATGGCGTTTTGAAGATTGTTGAAACTTGGGGTAACGACGTACCCGAAGGCGAAGTGACGTCATTTCCAATGTCGGTGAAGTGTCAAGAGGATGAAACAGTGGTGTTTTCTTGGGCCTTGTGGCCGTCTAAAGAGGTGCGAGACAAGGCATGGACCGATATGATGGAGGATCCGCGAATGCAGCCAGGCGCAACGCCCATGCCGTTTGATGGTAAACGTATGATATATGGCGGTTTTGAGACTATTGTCGAGGTTTAAGTAGCCCTCTATCGAATAATATTTAGGAACTAATCGATAAGCTGGGTTTGCAAATGGAAAACAAAAGAGTCACAGGCCGGTGTTTGTGCGGCGCGGTGAATATCAGCATTGATATTGCAATGAACGATTTGGGGGTATGCCACTGCCGTAACTGCCAGCAATGGGCCGGTGGGCCGCTGTTTGAAATCGAAGCCGGTTCTAACGTGGTGATAGAAGGGCAAGAGCTTATTAGTACCTACGCCTCATCCTCCTGGGCTGAGCGAGGTTTTTGTAAGCAGTGTGGCAGTCATCTCTATATTAAAGATCTGCGCAATGGTGGCTATGGAATTCCACCGGGATTATTTAAAGATTTACCAGGTATAACGCTAAATCGGCAAATTTTCAGTGACCATAAACCTGCGTTTTATGAATTTTCTAATAAGACTACAAACATCACTAGTGATTTTATTTATAAGCATTTTCCAGAAACTAAGGAATAAGCGCTAACCATCATCGTTTTCTTCTTCTCGTTATTGCCATGAGGTTCTTAAATGGATACCAGTAGGCTATTCAGTGACAACTCAAGTTTGTACGCAGGTGCCCGTCCTTTATACCCCGCTGAAATGTTCAGTTTCTTGGCGGGCAGTGAGTCAGCAAAATCCTCAGCTTGGGATTGTGCAACCGGGAACGGTCAAGCGGCGATCGGACTCGCCAGGCATTTTGATAAGGTTTGCGCGACGGACGTAAGTGCCGAGCAAATTGCCAATGCATTCTCGAATCCAAATGTTAGTTACTCAGTACAATCTGGAGAACGCACGAATTTCGCTAGTTCATCATTTGATCTCGTTTTGGTTGCGCAAGCATTGCATTGGTTCAACTATGATGAGTTTTGGCCAGAGGTTTCTCGAGTGTTGACGCCCGACGGTGTATTCGCCTCTTGCGCTTATGTGTGGCCATGTATTGATCAGGACTTAGACGCATTGCTACAAACGGCGATTGTTCAACCAACTCTCGATTTTTGGGCGCCAAACAATCAACTGTTGTGGGATGGTTATCAAACTATGGATTTTCCTTTTGAGCCGATTGAAGCGCCAGAGATGCAAATTCAGAATGATTGGTCTTTGAAACAATATTTAGATTATTTGAAGACGTGGTCAGGTGTGCGGCAATGTGCCAGAGCAAATGGTTGGTCATTCTTTGAGGAAGCAGCCAAAGGCTTGAGTGCAGCTTGGGGAGAACCAGATCAACGTAAGAAAATAGTGCACCCGTTGCTGGTCCATGCAGGACGGCAATGGCAAGGTTAAGTCTGTTGGGTTTGAAAAGTAACTCATATATAAGTGAGTACCTATCCCGTTTATAAACTAATTTGGATTTTAGGATATGTCGATGGAACTAAGAGTTCGTATCGTTGATGCGTTTACTAAAACTCGCTTTGGCGGTAATTCAGCCGCTGTAGTGATCACCGATTCGTGGTTGGCCGATGACTTGATGCAGTCGATCGCGACTGAAAACAACCTATCTGAAACGGCTTTTATTGTGAGAGCGGATGATGACATCTACGACATCCGTTGGTTTTCACCGATCACGGAAATTGCTTTTTGTGGCCATGCGACTTTAGCGTCAGCTTTTACGCTCTTTGCTGACACGGGTCAGAATCAAATTGTGTTCCGCGCCGCCGCCGTGGGTATGTTGCCGGTGGAACAAGCCGATGATGGAATGATATCGATGAACTTTCCAAATACGGAACCGTCTAACGTAGTGGAGGTTCCGTCCTCATTAATCAAAGGTCTATCGATCGAGCCCGTAGCCGTACTGGAGAATGAGCAAGCTTATTTTGCTGTATACGATAAAGCTGAGGATGTGCTGGCCGTTCAATCAAATAACGAGCTAATATCTCAACTGGCACCGCGCGATGTGGTGGTGACAGCGCCATCGAACGACGCTGAGATCGACTTTGTGTCACGCTACTTTTGGCCAGCCAATGGCGGAGATGAGGACCCGGTTACTGGGTCAATTCACACTGGTTTGGCTCCTTATTGGGCTAAGCGTTTATCTAAACCTAGTCTGGTGGCCTATCAGGCATCCAAGCGTGGCGGCACTTTGTATTGCGCGGTTGTTGACGATCGTGTTCAAGTATCGGGGTATGGGGTTATGTATCTGGATGGAACAATAAGGGTCTAAATGATGAGTGAAACCAAGTTGTATCGAGGAAGTTGTCTTTGTGGGCAGATTTCATTTTCGGCAGGTGACTTCAGTCTAAAGGCGGCTAACTGCCACTGCACCATGTGCCGAAAGTTTCACGGCGCGGCCTTCGGTACTCTGGTTGCTGTCGGTAAGATCAATTGGCTAAGTGGCGAATCATTGCTGAAGACATACAAGGCCAACAATAAAACAGAACGACTATTTTGCCGTGAGTGTGGATCTAGCTTAGCGTTTATCTCAGCAAGTAGTCAGAACAAGGAAACCGAAATTGCAATCGCTTGTTTCGATGAAGACATACCCGTACAGGTAGATGCCAATATTCACGTGAAGAGCAAGGCCAATTGGCACCATGTTCATGAGTCAATACCAAGCTTTTTGGGTGACAGAACTTGATTGATCCCTTTGAGTATGCACTTGATAATCAAACCCTATCATTATGAATATAAAGAACATTGTCTTAGTCTTTTTGATTTGAATTCGCCTGATTTTTTTGCGCCCAATGAGCGCAGTGATTTCAGTGACTTTCTGAATAAGGCGGACGACAGTTACTTAATAGTGCTGTTAGACGGTGAACTGGTGGGGTGTTTCGGATTATCAAAAACTGGATACGAACGACAAGGCCGAATTTCTTGGATTATGGCTGACCCGAATCGGCATGGGCAGGGAATAGGGCGTTCTATGATGGATTGGATAATCAGTAGGTCGATTAATCTGAGCATTGGAGAACTGCTGATTGCCGCCAGCCACATTTCGGAGCCGTTTTTTGCTCGCTTTGGCGCTGAGCGCATTGCGTATCGCGCAAATGGATGGGGTGACGGCATGCATCGCGTTGATATGCGCTTATGTATACCCGTGGTTACAGATACCGGGGGGTAGATTGAAAGTTTTACAGACTAATACCTTTTTTTAGATGCCCTCTAGCTTGGTAGTCTTCCTGAAAGCTTAATGAACGGCCTGGATTTGACTAAAGGGCATAATCACTGTGACTCGCTGAGAGTTATTGGAAATAAGTTTTAGCTTCTGTTTGTTTCCATGAGTTTGTTCTGGTAGGCGCTGCCAGGCTGGAACTGGTAATAACTCGGCTGGTAGGCGCTGCCAGTTTTCATAGAACGGTGGAATCGACAGGGTAATGGTTTGGTCAGCCCATTTGCCCGGTTGCTTTTTTATATTAACAACCAGTTGGCTACGTCTATTCGATTTAATACTGAGTCGTAATCGGCTCATCGAGGGTTGTTCTATAAAACGCTGGTCACGAAACAATACACTCCATGTATTGTGCCTTTGCGCCGCCAGTTGTAGGCGTCTTAGCTCTCGATTACTTAAACTGTAGCTGTGCGTCCAACATACTGTAGCGGCACAAGCGCCTGATAACAGAGCCTGTTCACAGGCCCAAAGCGTATCTGCAATGCTTCTGGTTTCGACCAGTGTGAGCAGAGATAAATCCAGTCCCAGTTTCACTAATGCGGGAGCATGTGGCTTTAGCGGAGGGGTAAACCAAATTATGCGACGTGGCCCAATCTGACGTTGTTGTAGTTCGCGCAAAG
This sequence comes from uncultured Arenicella sp., assembly GCA_963669225.2. GTDB lineage: Bacteria > Pseudomonadota > Gammaproteobacteria > Arenicellales > Arenicellaceae > Arenicella. The sequence goes on from OY769919.2 coordinate 7,048, forward strand.
CGGGGATGAGTAAACGGATTTCTCCAATGCCTAATTGTGAGTGAGTAATCTCAGTTGTGGCACCCAGTGGCCACCCCTCTATTTGAGCATCTAGGGCTTTATGGCCTGTGCTAATTTGCTTGTTATTATCTTTGTAAGTATTTGTTTTATAATCCTTTCCGCGCCAGACCTTACCCTTTAGGCGATACTGCGTTTCCTTGTCTTGCTTAGCCAAAAAGTGTTCATAAGATGGCGTGTCTTTACGTTTTTGAGTCATCTATTTAGTGTATTTGAAAAGAGTACAATAAACAAGATGACATAGTTAATGTTGCTAAAACGTGCTGGGCAGCGTAAAAAATGGCGCGAAAAGTGGCACAAAAAAAGGAGGCTGTAGCCTCCTTTTTACTTTCAAACTGTCCGTATAAAAATCATTTACTCAAACATAAATCGAATAAATAAATACGGTGTGCCTTATGATAATTTTGAGAGCCTCTCCCAGGTTTCAACCACGGAGTCAGGATTCAATGACACTGAATCGATGCCTTGTTCGAATAGCCATTCAGCAAGATCAGGGTGATCGCTTGGGCCTTGGCCACAAATGCCGATGTATTTACCGGCCTTATTACACGCTTGAATGGCCATGGAGATCATCTTTTTGACGGCAGGGTTACGCTCATCGAATAAATGCGAGACGATGCCTGAGTCGCGATCCAATCCAAGAGTCAACTGAGTCATATCATTTGAACCAATGGAAAAGCCATCGAAGTATTCTAGGAATTCTTCAGCAAGTAGGGCATTGGCTGGCAGCTCACACATCATGATGACTTTAAGACCATTTTCCCCACGTTTTAGGCCATTTTCAGCTAACAAATCGATGACCTCTGCGGCTTCATCCAAAGTGCGCACAAACGGGATCATAATTTCAACATTGGTGAGTCCCATTTCATCACGTACGTACTTAACGGCACGACATTCCAGCTCGAAGCAATCACGCATACTTGGCGCAATGTATCTGGAGGCACCGCGGAAGCCTAACATTGGGTTTTCTTCATCGGGTTCATAATCATGACCGCCGACCATATGTGCGTACTCATTAGATTTGAAGTCAGAGAGTCTGACGATCACGCGCTTGGGGCTGTAAGCCGATCCCAGAGTGGCAATACCCTCGGCCAGCTTTTTTACGAAAAAGTCAGTGGGCGAATCATAACCAGCCATGTATTCATCTATGATGGCTTTCACATCCGGAGACTGGCGATCGTATTCGATTAGAGCTTTAGGGTGTACGCCAATCATGCGATTGATAATGAACTCAAGTCGAGCTAGCCCGATGCCTTCATGCGGTAACTGTGCAAAAGTAAATGCTCGGTCAGGATTACCAACATTCTGCATAATTTTGAATGGGATGTCTGGCATGTTATCCAGTTGAGTCACCTGACGCTCAAAATCGAGTTCGCCAGCGTAGATATAACCTGTATCGCCCTCGGCGCAAGACACGGTTACCGGAGCGCCGTCTTCCAATTTTTCCGTGGCATCACCGCAACCAACGATGGCCGCTACACCTAATTCTCGAGCGATGATCGCGGCGTGACAGGTGCGACCACCGCGATTAGTCACGATAGCTGCTGCGCGTTTCATCACCGGCTCCCAATCGGGATCTGTCATGTCAGTGACCAATATATCGCCATCTTGCACGATATTCATTTCGTCGATGCTCATGACCTTTCGGACTTTACCAGAAGCGATACGCTGACCAATAGAGCGACCTTCAACTAAGACATCGCTACGTTCATTGAGAATGTAGCTGACTTTTTGACTGGCATCCGATTGGCTAGCCACCGTTTCAGGACGTGCTTGTACGATGTAAAGCTGTTGATCGTCACCGTCTTTAGCCCACTCGATGTCCATGGGGCGTCCGTAATGCTTCTCAATGATCAGGGCTTGTTTGGCCAAAGATTCTACGTCGGCATCACTGATAGAGAATCGTTGACGGTCCTCTAAATCCACATCGACTGTATCTACAGATCGACCGGCAGAAGCCTCTTTACCGTAAACCATCTTAATTAACTTGCTACCCAAATTGCGTCGAACCACAGCAGGGCGGCCCTCTTGCAGGGTGGGTTTGTGTACATAGAATTCATCGGGATTCACCGAGCCTTGTACCACGGTTTCGCCTAAGCCATAGGACGAGGTAACAAAGACCACGTCATTGAAGCCAGACTCTGTGTCCAGTGTAAACATAACGCCTGCGGAACCGGTTTCACTGCGCACCATGCGTTGTATGCCAGCGGATAGTGCAACGTTTTCGTGGGCGTAGCCTTGATGTACGCGATAGGAAATGGCGCGATCATTAAACAGAGAGGCAAATACTTCGTGCACCGCGTGTTTTACTGCATCGATACCTTCAATATTAAGAAAGGTTTCTTGCTGTCCAGCAAAAGAGGCGTCCGGAAGGTCTTCAGCGGTTGCCGAGGAACGAACCGCTACTTTTAAGTTTTCGTTACCACCTTGCATGGTCTTAAATGCAGCTTCTAAAGCTTGATCAAACTCTTCTGGAAAGGGAGTTTCGATGATCCAGCGTCGAATATCTGCGCCAGCGGACGTCAAATCTTCGATGTCATCAACGTCAAGTGTGGCCAAGCGGTCGTTAATACGTTTGTCTAGACCGTCTGTTGCTAAGAACTCTCGGTAAGCATCAGCGGTTGTTGCGAAACCGTTTGGTACGGACACGCCTAGCGCTGTTAAGTTACCAATCATTTCACCTAGGGATGCATTTTTGCCTCCGACCCGTTCAACATCGTCAATCGTTAGTTGGTCAAAAACAATGATGTGTTTGTTCGCTAGTTCGCTCACAGTATTAATCCTCATGTTGGATTAAGAAATTCGTGGAGCTTGAAGTTTAACATGGAGTGTTACGAATATGATCCTTTGATTAGCCTGCAAATCCTCAGTATTGATGGGAGAACTAATGGTCGTTGCTTTTGTTTCCTTGCTGGAAAGTGGTTACACTCGCAGTAACAACACAAAAGAAATCTTATGAAGCGAAAAGTCTTTTATTTGTCAGACAGTACTGGCCTCACAGCAGAGAATTTGGGTAAGAGCTTGTTAGCCCAATTTCCTATGATTCAGTTTGAAAGTATCACCAGACCGTTTGTGGATACGCCCGAAAAAGCGCAGAAGATTGCGAATGAGATCAATCAAGATGCGCAAACGAGTTCCACGCGACCCATCGTCATAGATACTATCGTTGATGGTGAGGTCAGCAGCATTATCGCGTCGGCCGAATGCTTCTATATCGATATTTTTTCGACATTTTTGTCACCGTTGGAATTAGAGCTTGGCGTAAAATCAGCTCACAATGTCGGACACACACCGATCTTTAAAGAAGACAGTCGGGTTGTGGATGAGAACTACATGCAACGGATCGATGCTGTCCATTTTGCTTTGGCTAATGATGACGGCATGCATCTAAATCGCTATGCTGATGCTGATATTATTTTGATAGGTGTATCAAGAACTGGCAAAACACCTTCCAGTGTTTATTTAGGAATGCAATACGGCGTTAAGGCGGCTAACTATCCCCTAATACCAGACGATTTAGACCGAAATAAACTTCCCGAAGCTCTCAATCAACATCAAAAAAAGCTGTTTGGATTGACCATTCGACCGGCAAGACTGTCTGAGATTCGTAATGAGCGCAAACCTAACAGTGAGTACGCCGCTCTCAGGACTTGTGTCGATGAAATTCGTCAAGCCGAAACGCTGTATAGGCAATATCGCATACCGTATATTGATACCACTCAACTCTCTGTAGAAGAAATCTCCGCACGTATGTTGCAACGCGCAGGGATCGAGCGAAGAGTTAGTAGTTTATAGAAATGAATAAGACTCAGGCTGATCTGCTCAATAAGTTTGGCGAGTTGGATCACAAGTTTATGCAACGCGCGATAGACTTGGCGGCTAAAGCGGCAGACGCTGGCGAGGTGCCTGTTGGCGCCGTATTGGTGCGCGATGGATTGGTGATAGGAGAGGGACATAATCAACCTATTACGACTTCAGATACAACGGCACACGCCGAGATCATCGCGTTGAGGCAAGCCAACACATCTGAGAAAAACTATCGACTGCCTGGTTCTACTTTGTATGTAACTCTGGAGCCTTGCTCTATGTGTGCAGGTGCATTAGTACATGCTAGGGTAGAGCGTGTGGTAATTGCTGCAAAAGAGCCCCGCGCAGGGGCCGCCGGATCCGTGCTCAATATTCTAAATCACCAGTCTTTTAACCATCTGTGTCAGGTAGATTTTGGCTTGTATGAGGAGGAAAGCGCGAGACTATTAAAAACGTTTTTCAAACAAAAACGTGAACAAGCGAAAGCCAACAAACAAGCCAAGGAACTCAATAAGGAAGGCAGTTAGTTAGGCCGACACCTTATAGTAGATAAGGTTGTAACAAATCGGCCGATTATCGAATCTAATCCGGTATTCAAAATACTGGTATTAAAAATTTGACCATTACTGCTAGTTTAGCGCTGCACGAATTTTCTCAGCGATTGGTTCTAGTATTGAGGCCTCGACCATGCCGGAGGCGTGAGTTCTTGCACCAAGAATTGAGCCTGGCAAAATATGAAAATGAATATGAGGCACAGTTTGCCCCGCCGCTGCGCCGTTTAGTTGAAATACGGTTATGCCATCAGCATTAAGGCCTTTTTTAACCGCTCGGGCGATGAGTTGGACGCGATTAATCAACGAAGCGGCGCCCTCGGCACTCAGATCCATCAGGGTCTCTGCGGGTTCTTTGGGTATGACTAAGGTATGGCCCTCTGCTTGCGGCATAATGTCCATAAAGGCTAGGGTTTGCTCGTCTTCGTATACCTTCACGCAAGGAAGTTCACTGCGAAGAATCTTCGCGAAAATATTGTCAGCGTCGTAGCTCATTATTGTTGTTTTTAGTTAGTTGGAAAGCGCGTGGACAAAACAGTATCACAGGCTGAAACAAAGTGCTCGCGCCAGTATCATTCTGCGGTGAAAACGATCATAATACGCGCAAATTCTGAGAGCTCCTATGACACAGCCTAAACAACATCGTTCACTGCGTGACGCCTTCGGCCAATTTGCGACTGGCGTAACCGTGGTAACCACCATCGATAAAGAAAATAGTCCGATTGGATTAACGGCTAATAGTTTTGCGTCGGTTTCGCTAGAACCACCGTTGGTGTCTTGGTGTGTGGATAAAAACTCAACTAGGTTTACTGAGTTTGCTGAAGCCGAGTTTTACTCCATCAGTGTATTGACTGAAGCCCAACAGAGTTTGTCCGACTTATTCGCCATGAGAAGTTGGGATGAAACCGTGTTTGATGATGTGGAGTGGGAACGTGGCCACAACGGTGTGCCTCAATTACCGGGTTGCATGGCCAGATTTCATTGCAAGACTGAGCACGTGTACGAGGGCGGCGATCATTTGATCATCGTTGGACGAGTTGAAGACTATGAAGCCGAACCCATGCGGCCATTGTTGTTTGTACAAGGAAGCTATCAAACACTGGAATCCTAAACCTCACTAAAGATAGTGAGTGTTCTGGCTCCAGCATCTTTGTACCATATTTAGTTCCGGTACTGCTAAGCGAGAAAGGCTTTGACCGAGCGCTTGCATTTTTGAAAGGATGTCCAGCTTTGTTACACTGAGCCCGTCGTCGTGACATCGCGCTAGCCATCAGTCTAGCCCATGAGAATCAGAAACAGAGTGACAGCTTATGTCTTATGCCATCCTTTTTGCCGGTGTACTCACGTGCTTAATCGGTGTTATTCATTCAATCTTGGGTGAAAAACTAATCTTTCAGTCTGTTCGTAAAGACGAAATTGTGCCAACACAGGCCCCAAAGCCACTACGTGAAAGACATCTACGTATACTGTGGGCTACCTGGCATCTGCCGAGTGTTTTTGGTTTGTGCTTAGGAGTACTGTTGATCTATTTGGGGCTAGATCTAGCCTTATTAGAGGCCACAATGGGTAGGTTTTTTGTGGCGGCAATAGGCGCGACGATGCTTGTCAGTTCGGCACTGGTGGCCTGTGCAACAAATGCAAGGCATCCCGGATGGATAGGGATGGGCGCCGTTGCACTATTATGTCTTACCGGCTGAGATACGTCTTGTGGAGTAGGGAGCGGTGTAAACGACTAAGGCTTTCAAACTCAAAATTAGGCATGTAGCATGCTTATTCAACTACCGTCTGTATGAGTAGAGATATTTGATCCCCTTGAGTTGGTACGGTGGCGACCTTCTCAGACTCGATGTCTCCAGCAGATGCCACTGGCTGCCCAGACTTGGAGAGACGGGCGCTGACCAGTATGTTCGGAAACAAGGACATTTTAAACTGGGGAACCATGGCGTCATTGTCACTGAGAACTATTTCCGCAGGCAGGTCAGCCACACGCAGACGACGCACCGCTAGCGGCGGAGGTGGGCCGTTCTCGGCTCTGGCAAATACGTACACAACATCCTGTGGAGAGCTGTTTGCTTTTACCGAGGGTGCGATGTCGACGAGTAGATATACCCCATTTTCGCCAGCTGTTGATGTTTCACTGAGTCCAGTTTTTGTGCTCGTTACGGACGCTACGGTGGCGCTTTCTAGAGGCGTTCCTAGTGCATCAGCCATAATCGATTGCAACTCCGCTTTTTGCTCTGGTTGGTCGTCTAACATGGTTAATAAGGTGCCCCAGTGTTTTTCAGCTAGCGAGTTATCACCCAACTGAACGGCGGCTAAGCCTCTAAGCCAAAGCGCTTGTCGGTTACGTGGATTCAGTGCCAAGGCTCTGTCCGCATAACGTAGGGCCTCTCCACGCATATCGCCGCCGGCGGCTAGCGCAGTGGCGTCGGCTAGAGATGCATAAATATCAGCAGACTCACCGCCCAATTCCAGCACCTCGAGTAAGCCATTACGAGCTTTACCGTATTGTCCTAGTGCTAAGTAAGTGCGGGACAACAAGGCCCAACCCTGGATGTCCTCTGGATTTTCTTCCAGGCGTTGTTCCAGGTTAACAACCATCTGGTTTATTTCGGCGGGTGAGGGTTGTTGGTTACCAGCATGTGGGCTCTGTGGTTCAGTCGTAGAAGCTTGCGCTGTGATTTCAAAGCTTTGAGTGTTTCCTACGTAGTGATAAACCACAGCGGCGCTCAAAGGAATAAGAACTGCTAAGCTTGAAATAGCGGCTTTGTTAGGCCGCCTCGGAAGTACAGTGTTCTCAGAACTCTCGCTATTTGCTAAATCGATGTCCTCTGCTAAGGTTGATTCAATTTCCAGCTTTAGCGCCTCGTAATCGGTTGCAGAAATCGCGGCGTTTTTTAGCTGCTCTTCCAGCTCAGCCAGCCGCTCTTTGGCGTAGTGAATATTTTGTGCATGGCGCGCATACGAAAAGGTGTTACGGGTAAAAAGAAGAGGCCATACCAACAACGCCAAAGTGGCGAGCACGATAAGAATAGCAGCAAGAATAAAAGTGACCATCAGTTTTGTACGTTGTTGAAGTTAATGGGTTATCAAATTACGGTTTAGCGTCGCCTGAATCTTGAGTTAAGTCCGGACTGTTGCTCATTAAATTTCTGACTTTGATGCGTGTCGCTTCATCATCTGATTGAGAGGGCTTAAGTAATTCTTCTTCCGTCTTGTTTTTTATTCTTCTTAGCAACACTATCACGACTATCGCTAATAGGATGAAGGGACCAAGCCAAAGAAGCGCCGTTGCGGCATTGAATCGAGGTTTATAGAGTACGAAATCACCGTATCGATCTAGCATGTAGGACTTTACTTCCTCATTGGATTTTCCTTCTTCGATAAGGCTGCGAGTCCGTCGCCGTAGGTCTTTGGCAATCGGAGCATCAGAGTCCAATAAATTTTGGTTTTGACACTTTGGGCAGCGAAGTTCTTCTAATAGCTCCTTATATCGTTTTTCTTCTTCAACCGTTTCGAATTGGTTTACTTCAACCACACCCAGTGAAGTTGGCGTGATAAAAAAAGCTGAGATCGCAAGCGCGGTTAGTAGAGTCAGTCTAATGTTCATTATGCATACCTAGATTTACTGAACTCAGTTTAGGAACCTTGTTGCTGCACGAACAAGGCTTGTAGTTCTGGGAAAAAAGGCGCAATTTCACGCTCTATTAATTCCGCGTCTATTGGCCCTGCGTGTCTGTATAAGACCCGCCCTTGCTCATCGATGACATAGGTCTCTGGTGCGCCATATAGTCCTAAATCGATTCCAACATCGCCGCTCATATCTGTCGGGATTCTGTCATAAGGATTACCACGTTCGGCCAGCCATTGAACAGCGTTTTGTTCTGCGTCCTTATAATTTAACCCAACCAGTGGGATGGAGGTTCGATTGCCAATCTCGTTAAACAAGGGATGTTCATATCGACACGATGGGCACCATGAAGCCCAAACGTTGAGTATCCATCGCTTACCGAGTAGTTCATCTGGAGTGAATAGATCCTGCTCATCATGCGTTTCACTAGTTTTGAGTATTGGCTGTGAAAATTTGGGTATGGGTTTACCAATTAAAGCGGATGGTAATTCCTGTGGGTTTTGCGTTAAACCGAAGCCCAAGAGTACGGCCATCAATAAAAAGGCAATTAGTGGTAAGAGAAATTTTGAATTCATTTAACTATTTCTACTAGCTTCAATGTACATAGACGTCAATCTGAATGCCTCTTTTAAGCCGATGTCTGGGCGGCTGGAATTTCTGCTAACTGATGTTTGTTCATCTTTCGTACAGGACGACGATAACGCTTATCCGCAGTTGCTATCAACCCACCTAATGCCATTAAAAAGCCACCAACCCAAATGCAGGCGACATAGGAGCGCAAATAGAGTCTAACCGACCATGCTCCTTTTGATGGCTCGCCAACCGGGTCCCCAAGGGATACATACACATCACGAGATAAAGTTGTGTTAATGGCAGCCTCTGTCATCGGGTTTCCGGATGAGTAAAAGCGTTTCTGTGGTGCAAGGCTAAATTCGCTATTGTTCGGCGTGTAATTGATGAGAAATCGACCTTCATTGGCGGTGTAGTTAGCTTCTCTTACGCGTTCGACGCCATTAAACGTAAAAGCGTAGTTACCGAGTGTGTACGACTCACCAGGCGCCAACATAACGTCTTTCTCCAGGCTGTAAGTGTTGACGTGTGTTACCCCTAAGATAAACACGGCAAGGCCAAAATGGGCTACGGTCATACCCCAAATAGAGGCTGGCGTTTTTACCAATCCTTTAACCCAGCTATCCTGATTTTTAAGTCGATCCAGCATTCCATAAATACTCCAAAGAAGCACCCAAATTCCCAAAGAAGAACCAAAAAAGCCTCCCCATTTGAATTCTTCTATGGACAATCCAAGCGTGATCAGCGCGCCAATCACCAAGCTCGAAATCAAGATGGTCAGCGTTTGGGGTTTAAACCTTGTTAAGCTGTCTTTCTTCCATCGACTGGTCGAACCGATTCCGACAATCACTGCCAGCGGGATAGTCAGTAGCGCGAACATAAAGTCGAAGTAGGGCGCTCCCACTGAAATCTTCTTGCCAAAAGCGTCGAACAAAATGGGTGCGAGGGTTCCAACCAAGACCATAAAAGCTGCCACGACCAACAATACGTTGTTCATTAGCAGATTAGTTTCTTTAGAGAACAGACCGTAGCTGACATCGCTGGTGAAACGGTGCGCCTTGGCAGCGTAAAGTAACAGCGAGCCGCCAACGACAATAAGAAGGAAGCAAAGAATGTATAAGCCACGCGTTGGATCAGTCGCGAAACTGTGGACCGACGTAAGCACACCCGAGCGAACTAAGAATGTACCCAACAAACTGAGAGAAAACGCTAAGATCGCAAGTAATACCGTCCAAGCCTTGAACGCGCCGCGTTTCTCCGTCACGGCCAGAGAATGGATCAAAGCCGTGCCGACAAGCCATGGCATAAATGATGCGTTTTCCACTGGATCCCAGAACCACCAGCCTCCCCAGCCAAGTTCGTAGTAGGCCCACCAACTTCCAAGAACAATACCGATGGTTAGAAATAACCAAGCCACGGTGGTCCACGGTCGAGCCCAACGTGCCCAAGCGGTATCTAACTTACCGCTGAGCATGGCGGCGATAGCAAATGCGAATACAACGCTAAAACCCACATAGCCCATGTACAACATCGGGGGATGAATCAGAAAGCCAGGGTCCTGCAACAACGGATTTAATTCGTTCCCGTCGAATGGTACTGGAAACAGTCTATCGAAGGGGTTAGAAGTAAATAGGGTGAACGACATAAAACCAACGCTCACCATGCCTAAAACTGACATTACCCGTGCCACCATATCCCTGGGAATACCTTTGCTGAACTTGGCAACCAGTGCGGTCCAGCTACTCAACATCAGAATCCAAAGCAAAAGTGACCCTTCATGGCCACCCCAGACGCCAGATAAACGATACATTAGAGGTTGCTCTAAGTTTGATGTTCTGGCTACGTACAATATTGAAAAGTCATTCAGATAGAAAGCATAGGTCAGGATTCCGTAGGCAGCTACCACCAGCATCCACTGTACATAAGCCGCCGTTCGACCAAACATCATCCAACTCTGTCGGTTACGGTAAGTGCCCGCCAGGGGCAAAATGGATTGCGCAATGGCCACACTCATAGCAAGAATTAAACAAAAGTTTCCGAGTTCTCCGAGCATAATTTTTACACTGACTTGTTGTACTTGCGTTCTTGTTGAAATCAGCTTGTTTAAAGCCGAGTTATCGATAATTGGTACTTAATACAGGCTTTATTCGAGCTGGCCTGACTAATATTCTACTGGTCCTTCGGCATCATCACATTTGTTTGCCTGAGCTAACATGACAGCGTCTGCGGCTTCATTAGGCACATAGTTCTCATCGTGTTTGGCCAAGACCTGTGATGCGATCAGCGTGGGCTCAGGATTAAACTTCCCAACCGTAACGATTGCCTGACCTTCGCGAAACAAGTCAGGAAGTATACCAGTGTACTGAATCGTGACATCGTGCTCGCAATCGGTAATATCAAATCGTTGGGTCACACCATCTTCCAGCCGGCGAACGCTGCCTTTTCTGACCAAACCTGCAATTCGATAGATTTGTTCTTCTGAAAAACCTTCAGAGGTGATTTGTGTAGGCGTTCTGAAATACTCAATACTGCTCTGCATTGCCTGCAGTGCTAAAAACGTGGCAATACTCATGCCGATAAGCACTAGGCTTACGACAGTAAGGCGTTTTTTTTGGGTTGGACTCATGCTTTGATTTTTGTATGGCTGAGAGGATGATTACTTCTCTTGTTGTAACTTCGCTTCGCGCCTAATCTGGCGCTCCAATTCCTTTTTGATTTTAGCATTATTTAGTTTAGCTACGATCACAATCGTGATGAGAGCGCCGATGCTTAATGCCCAGGATGTCCATACATGAAATGCGTAGCCACCCATATTGAAAAACTCTGCCCAGTTCATCTTTGATTACCTGTTTTTTGAATTAGCTCTCTAACCCAGCGTGCTTTTCGCTCTTGTGTTAGAACTTTGTTCTGCGCAGCCAGAAATAGGGCGTAACCGTAGAAAAACATAAACCCGAAAATCATTAATATGAGAGGTGTCAGCATGTCCGCAGGCATTCTTGGTCCACCTTCTGCGAAAATGGTTTGGCCTTGATGTAGGCTGGTCCACCACTCAACGGAATAATGAATGATTGGCACGATAACGACACCGACAATCGAAAGCATAGCCATGGCTTTCTCTGCGGTTTTGCGCTCTTCGAAAGCGTAGTAAGTTGCCATTACTCCGAAGTATATGAAGAGCAAAATCAATTCAGAAGTAAGACGAGCATCCCAAGTCCACCAAGTGCCCCAAATTGGTTTGCCCCATATTGAGCCGGTGATTAAAGCAAGCGCGGTAAACACAGCTCCAAGAGGCGCTGAGCAAATAGCGACGACAAAGGCCATTTTCATACGCCATATTAGGCCAATAGCTGACGCCGTGGCCATAACCATGTAAACAAACAAAGACAACCAAGCCGCCGGCACATGGACGTAAATTATTCGAAAACTATCACCTTGTTGGTAATCGGCCGGTGCCTCAAATAGCCCTAGATAGGCACCAGAAATGATAAGAATCAGGCTGAGGAACCCGAAAATCGGAGTGGCGTATTGGGCAATAGTGTAGAACTCACGAGGCGACGCCAATCTGTGATAGGTTCGATCGAGAAACTTCCAAATAATACTGAATGGATTCATGTTTCTTTAGTTAGGTTTAGTTAATCGTTGTCTTAAGCGCGCCTGCAATTGCGAAAGGTGCCAAAGTCAAAGCCAGTACTAACATTGCCCCAAGGGTGTATATTTGACTCACAATTTCCAGGCCCTGAGCGTGTTGGGACAACATGCCAGCCCCGAAGATGAGAATCGGAATGTATAAGGGCAATATGATGATCGCTATTAGTACACCGCCTCGTCGCAGTGTTACGGTCAATGCGGCTCCGATCGCACCGATTAATGTAAGCGTTGGAGTCCCCAATAGAAGGCCGAAGAATAATACCCAAATTTGATCGCTAGGTATATTAAATGTCATGCATAAAAGCGGGCTAAACAAGGTAAGAAGTAGACCGGTCGCCGTCCAGTGAGCTAATACCTTGCCCATCATGGCCAGAGATAATTCGCGATGATGAATGACCATTTGCTCCAGCGTGCCATCCTGGTAGTCAGCTTGGAACATACTCTCCAAACTCAACATTGTTGCGAGTACGGCTGAAACCCAGATTACTCCGCCACCAATACGCTGAAGTAAGCTTACTTCAGCGGGCAGACTGAATGGAAACAAGAGAGCGATAATGAGAAAGAATATTAGAGGTAATATCAGCGTGCCGGTGTTACGGAACATCAGCTTCCATTCGCGCTGAAAATATAAGAATAGGGTATTCATTGATTTTTCCCTATCTCTTCCAGATTAAGCTCATCTCGCCATTGAGACAAAGGACTGTTGGCTAAGCTTTGGTGGTGGGTCATCAAAATCAGGCCGTTGTTCTGTAGGTGTTCGATGCATAATGTTTCGATCAATGTACGTCCATCAACGTCAATACCGGTAAAAGGTTCATCCAAAACCCAAAGTGGTTTATCTGCAATTAACAAGCGAGCAAAGGCTAGTCTTCGGCGTTGTCCAAAGGACAGAGATTGTGCGGCAAGATCCGCACACTTTAATATCTGCAGTCTTGCTAAACAATTGTCGATTTCCTCTTCGTCATTCCCACTATTGAGACGTTGATAAAATTGTAGATTCTCAAAAGCAGTTAGTTCGTTCTTCAGTCCATCTTTATGACCGACATAAGCAAGGCTCTGCTTATATTCTGTATGAGAAGGGGTGAACTCCTTATTCCACTTGATTTGCCCCTGATCATATTGCATCAATCCACAGACTTGACGTAAAAGACTGGTCTTACCGCAGCCATTGGGACCGACTATATGTAGACACCGATTGCCGCTGGTGGAGAAAGACAGGCCACGGTAAAGGGTGATGTCCCCGCGAACGCATTCTAGGTCACTTACTTCCAGTCGATGAACATCGGAGTTGCAACTTGAGCTGTCGCTCGGGTTTAACATCATTTTACCGAATTGTGTTTTGCAAAGGCCGCAGTTTAACAATACCATCAGGATCAATCTATGATTTTCCCATGGCCTTGCTAACTAAGGGTCATGTCTATACATCAAAACAGATACAGGTAATTTAATGGACTTTGCAAAATATAGATTCGTTGGTCAAAACCCAAGCTTAGATCAATTGCAAACGCTGGATGATGGCGGCATGAGCGAAAAGAAGCTACGCAAGGAACGCGAAGAAGTATGGGAGGAGGTAAAAGATCTGCAGGAAGTACTCTACGCTGAATCGAAACAGTCCTTGTTGATTGTATTGCAGGCCATGGACGCTGCCGGCAAAGACAGCACAATCGAAAAACTTACGCGTAATATGAATGCACAAGGCTGTAATGTGGTTAGCTTTAAAAGCCCGAGTAAGATCGAATTAGCCCACGACTTTCTTTGGAGAGTGCACCAAAATGCGCCTAGAAGTGGCGACATTACCATTTTCAATCGCTCGCACTATGAGGATGTCTTGATCGTCAAAGTGCATGGTTGGGCTGAGACAGATATCATTGACCGCCGTTACGATCACATTAATGCCTTTGAGTCGCTCTTGGCTGACCGTGGCACGCGGGTCGTAAAGTTTATGCTTAATATTTCGCCAGAGTATCAATTGAGCCGTTTCAAAAGACGTTTGGAGCTGCAAGAAAAAAACTGGAAGTTTAATCCGGGCGATTTGGAGGAGCGCAAACACTGGGATGACTATATGCAAGCATTTGAAACCGCCATTCATCGGTGCGCGAGCGAGGATTCGCCTTGGTATGTGGTTCCGGCCGAGAATAGATTGTTTCGCGACCTAATGATAGGCTCGGTCGTAAGAGATACGCTAAAGCATATGCGCTGTGATTATCCGACCCCAGAGTACGACACCAGCGCCTATAAAGCTGACGATCTTGTCTGAGTTAGATGCAGCAGTGACGAATACGGCGCGTCAATTGTGATCTGATTAAGGTCTAGTTGACGCCCATTGATTCTAGATTTCGTTGAGCTACGCGATCTCCCTGTTTCGCTGCTCTTTGAAACCATTCGATAGCCGTGCGGCGGCTGGTGGCAACTCCGCGACCTCGTGCATACATAATCCCAAGATTAGTTTGCGCTCCGGGATACCCTTTTTCAGCGGCGGTGCGATACCAATAGACGGCCTCTCCATAGTCTCTGGGTAGCACCAATCCGTCTTCATACAAGCTGCCTAAATCCGATTGAGCCCACCCACGTCCTTCATTGGCAAAGTCTCTGATTGCGGGAAGAGCGCTGCGGACAATTTTGTCTGCTTCAGCTCGACTTCGTGGAAATCCACGCCCCAAAAAATGCATGTAAGCCAGCCTCATTTGCGCGCGAGCTATTCCTTTGTCTGCTAAGGGTTGCAGCAGTGACGCCGCTCTTTCGTAGTCGCCACCATAATATGCATCTAAGCCTTGTTGTAAGTATTGAACATCAAAAGTTTCTTGTTCGCTGGCTTGTGCGGCTGGAGTTCGACGGTTGTTCGGCGAAACCTCGCTTTGCACTTGTTGCTGACTTTGGTTAGTTTCCTCATCTATTGTCGAGCCGGAAGCCACGGCTTGCGTATCGGAAGATCCAGTTGAGCTTGGCGATGTACTAAGTGACTCGGTGTCTGGTTCGGAACCACCATCAGACTTTGAAGATGCAGCGGGTTGCGTATTCTGTTGTTCCTTCTTTGCGACGTTAGCAAGCGGTTTAGCTCGCTTAATCATGGCCTCAATCAATGCAATAGATTTGTGTTCAGGATCGATTAACGAAACAGTGGCAAGGTGTGCAGATGCGGCGCCAAAATCGCTAGCCAATACAGAGTCATTGGCTTTTTGAATAAAATTGTCCGCGATTAATTTGATTCCGCTAATCGCTCGTTCATTTTCTTCGTCCAAATCGAGCACCTGTTGGAAGTATGACAACGCGCTTGATCTGGCTGGCAGTATGAGATTCCCAGCACGTCTCGCTCGCGCAGCCTGAGCTAATAGCTCATCGACTCGAGCCGAATTCTCAAAATCTGAAATTTCACCCTGTAAATCGCTGAACTCGATGGAGCTCGAATCCACAATTTCGAGATTGTCTAAATGAGATTTCGCTAGGGAAAGATTGTTTTCTTCCAGAGCACGGACTCCTCGATATAAATAATGCTGTCGGATTTTGTCTAAAGCGGTACTGGCTTCAGAGTTGGTTGGTTCAAGGGTCAGAACCTGTTTAAATGTCAATACCGCGTTATTGTTTCTAGGCTGCGTGAACTGTCTGGCGCGTATTTGATTTGTTCCTTTTTTTATTAAGTCTTTAACTCTGTTGTCGATCACCTCTTGCTCTCGATAAGCGTCTGCGCGCTGCTTGTCGTTATCCTTTGCAAAGTTCGCTCCGCCCCTGGAAGCAAAAATTTCCTGATTGTTGCTAACTTCGACCACTTCGGATGCCTCGCTCGGTGGCAAAATTTCTTCCGTGGCCTGATCGTGTTGGGGCCAGAAAAAAGCCAAACAAATCAAAACAATAACAAAGGCGCCGATCCAATTAGCAATATTAATGTCGCTATAGCGGCTGAATATACCAAATCGTTTTTTTCGGTTAACCCCAGTCAGATCTCCGCCTAGTACCTGTTGACGCCTTGGTGGTTCTCCAAAGCCGAAATCGGTATCGGATAGGCCAGACTTTTTTTTACGACGAGTTCGTTTGTTTCCGGCTTTGAGTGCGGATTCAATTTCAGAACGTGTCGGGGATTTGGGCATGGTTTTGTATACGCGGCTAGACTCTTGCTAGAGCAATTACACTCTAAGCCAAGTGTATCATATCAGCTAGGTTCGTTAATCTGCCTGGATATAGCCGCGCATTCGGTTGATGGACTCTATTTGGTACCAGCCAGCATTCTCATTAAGAATGTACACTCCGGTACCCGATTGAAGAATTGCTAACTCTTCAGAGTACGGATTCGGTTCGGCGAAGACCTGATAATCTCGCTCGACAATAACAAGTTGTGGACCTTTTGAGAGCGGCTCTGCACTTAGTTTAGATGCGATTCCTTTGGGTTGAGGTGCTCTTGGCTGAATAGCGTTGGGATCTAAACCACTCTGCTTTGCCAGAAGATCTAAATTGAGCTCCGACAGAAATCCGTTGGCAGAAGACACGCCGTTGATTTGTTCGAACTCGCGAATCGCCGCGGCCGATCTGGGGCCCCATAAACCATCGACTGTGCCGACCCGGTAGCCTAATTTTTTGAGTGCCGACTGTGCAAAAATGACCTGTTCTCTGCTGGCTGGTTGCAGCGGCTCTGCGCTTAACACTGGCTCGCTGGGCGCTGTTACTGTCGGAGTGGGTTCAAGTTGAGGTGGAGTAGTTGGAGCGCAGGCGAAGACGAAAACGCTGAGGAAAAGAATCAGTAAAAGTTTTGAATGTCTATTCACGTCAATTTTTACAACACACGCTTACCGTACCTTCGGGCGTCGTGCGTTTTTCAAAGGTTAGCTTTAATTAAAATATTGTGAGTGCACACGATGGAACGTAAGCACCTACCCAATTTGCTTATCTGTGCGCAAAACGGCTGTTTTACGAAATTTTACATTTGATATTTATAACTGATTTGTAATTCAGTTTAAAGCATCCAAAGTTTGCTTGGGTGTGACAATTTTTGTCTTAAACAAATTTTTAAAGATGCTCTATGGTTGTCAAATTGTTCAAAGGATCGACATTTACCCGGATTACAGCACCAAACCCAAGCTGAAGTCTGAATATATGGGATAGTGGGGTCTCTAGTATCTGTGCATGAATTAGTCGTTGTACTCCGGAATGGGTTACAACAGCAATGTGATTATGCTTATCTGTATCTCTAGACGTAATAGAGTTCCAGAATTCCGTGACTCGTTTTTGCATGCTTACTATTGAGTCTCCATTCGGTGCTGGTTGGTCAACAAAATTATCCATCCAAGATTTTGATGCATCATCCTTGAACTCTTTCCAAGGCAACATTTCCCAATCACCGAAGTTATACTCCATAATCCGATCATCTAACTCTATATCAATGTCAAGGCCAGCAACAATGCGTTCAGCCAATCGATGGCAGCGCATCAATGGACTGGAAATCACATGATCATAGCTTTTACTAATTTTGGACTGCATTCGAGAATATTCTTGATCAAAACTGTCGGCTAAAGTTAAGTCTGTCTGTCCGTAACAAACTCCCTCTTCAACCGCTGGTTTGGTGTGGCGAATCAAATCAATGATCATAACGAAAACATCAAAATTGTAATTAATAGAGCTAATTCGGTAAGCTGTTGTATTGAGCCCAAAATATCACCGGTGTACCCGCCAATTCTTTTTTTGCAATAGCGCGCGAAACGAAGGGATATCCAGTGGCTAAGAACAGCCCCAACAATGAGACCGGCGAATGACACGAAGGCGGCAGGAATCATCCCCACAAGGGTTATATTTCGCAAGTAAAGTTCAGAACCGAATGACAGTGCTTTATTTGCGATTGGCTTGATCTTGCTAGTATCTATATCTTGCACATAGTCAAAATGTTTGACGACATTAGATGATTGCCAACGAGATACTGTGTGACTCGCTAACGCGACCGCGGCCCATTCTAGGCCCGATAAAATGTGTGCAAGTTCCAGTAAGACTGCGAACTTTAGCGATAAGATAGATAAAAGCCCTAAGCTCCCATATGTGCCTAGGCGGCTATCTTTCATAATCGTCAGCACTTGAACTTTAGTCCAGCCACCCCCTAGGCCGTCACAGGTGTCGGCAAAGCCATCCTCATGAAAGCATCCAGTTGCTAGGACTGTGGAAATCATGGAAAGTAGAACAGCCACTGTTAACGGCAAGACTAGGGCGGCTAGATTAAAAGTAAGCGCAGCGATGCTCCCGACAACGAGTCCAATTACCGTAAAATACTTTCGTGATTTGTTCAGTATGTCTTCTGAAAACTCCACATTGGACGGCGTCGGAAGTCTGGTGTAGAACATGACTGCATTCCAAAACAAGGTAGACTCGAAATTGCGGTTATCAGACATACAAATAAAGTTATGATGTAGACTCAGCTCGTACTTGATCTAAATAAGTACAAATTCTCTCTATTGCCAGTGTTTGCCGGGTAGTGTGTCTTTGCAAATGATCGGGATTCACATGGAATAAAAAATCATTCTTCACGGCATTTAGTGTCGGCCATTGACGCCAGTCTTCTAGCCACTCTGGCCGAGATTCTCCCATACCACTTGCAATGATGGCGTCAGGATTACGCTCTATAACAGCTTCAATCCCGACCCTCGGTGCTACCGCTTGCTCGTCGGCGAATACGTTTGTTCCACCGCAGCTTCGAATCGCATCAGAAATAATATGATTGCCGCTAATGGTGTACAGCGGTTCGTTCCAGACTTGATAAAATACGGAGACCGAGTCTTTTGTCTTATTTTGTTCGCGAACGGTCATCAAGTTTTCTAAAAACTCGTTGGCCAATGTGTTCGCTTTAACGGAAGTACCCGTTGCCTTACCGAGCATTCGCAGGCTGCGAGCGATGTCTTCCAAACTATCCGGTTGATCTATGATTACCGGAAAGCCTAGTTCTCTTAATTTGCTGACACTTGCGTGCGAGTTTCCAGATTCCCAGGCGATTATTAAGTCAGGTTGTAGTTGAACGATACGTTCATGGTTTGTTTCCTCGTAGCCGCCGACCAACGGTAAGTCGTTTGCTTGCTCTGGAAAGTCGCTGTGCGCAACCACCCCCACCAATGTGTCTCCGGCGCCAATAGCGAACAGGTTTTCAACGATATGGGGAGCCAGAGCCACGACTCGCTTAGCTGGTCCATTGAGTCGAATCTTTTTGTTGGTAAAATCGACTACCTCAAGTTTGGCGATTTCCGCTTGGCTGCCATCGATGCTGTCAGCGGGCTTATCAGAGCCACTGCCGCAGGCACTGAGTGCAATAAGGAACGCTGACGTGACTAAGCACCCAGCTATTGTGTGTTTGTGCTGTGATTTAATCATCTTTGTTGGTCACTCCAGCATCAGAAAAGGTGGCCATATTGTTGTGTAGCAATATGGCATTTTGGATGATTGGTACCGCCATAGCGGCGCCACTTCCTTCTCCCAGACGCATTTTTAAATCTAGAATTGGCTCTACGTTTAGAGATCGTAACGCAAGATGATGAGCTGGCTCAGCGGAACGATGCGCAAATTGAAGCCATGGCCGAACACTTGGGTTGATCTGACAAGCACACAATGCTGCGGCGGTACAAATAAACCCATCAACTAGGGAAGGGATACCTCGCTGAGCGGCATGAACGTATGAGCCCACCAAAGCGGCGATTTCAAATCCCCCAAAATGGCGTAATACCTCTATCGGAGAAACCGCTTGTTCGAGGTGTTTGTCCATGGCCCGTTGCACGATTTGAGCTTTGTGTTTAACCCCTTGAGGTTCAAGGCCTGTGCCGGGACCCACACATTCATTCGAGCTTAGGTTTAAAAGGGCGCAATACATTGCTGAGGCTGACGTTGTGTTGCCAATCCCCATTTCACCGCCAATAAACAATCGTGAATGGATAACTTCTTCTCGCCCAACTTCAAGTGCTCGGGCTAGTTGATTCTCACTCATAGCAGGTGCGGAGGTCATATCACTAGTCGATGTATCAATTGTGACATTACGTACTAGTTCTGAGCTGGGTGTGGGATGAGTTGTGCCAAGGTTGACAACCTTAAAGTTTGCCCCAAATTGTTTCGCCAATACCGAGATCGCCGCACCACCGCTGGCGAAATTGAGTACCATTTGAGCGGTGACTTCCTGTGGGAAGGCGGAGACTCCATGGACACACACACCGTGGTCTCCTGCATAGACACGAATTTGTACCCTGTTTAACTCTGGTAGTGGAGTGCCCTGATAGCCTGCAAAGTCCACCGCTAAGCGCTCTGCCAATCCTAGAGAGCCAGGCGGTTTTGTCAATTGGGACTGTCGGACCTCTGCCGCGGCTCGCGAAGTTTGATTGGGCGCTTCGCAGGTTGCGTATAACCAGTCAAGGTTGGCTGTAGTCTTCGTCATAGTCTGTTCCAGTTATTTGATTTTTGTGGGAATGCCCGCCACCATTAGCGTTAATTCATCGACTGTCTGGCCCAATTCTTGATGAAGCCATCCCATTTCATCAACGAATTTCCGCGTTATCTCGCCCATTGGAGTGACTCCCAGACTGATTTCATTGCTGACTAAGTACACCTCATGATCGCAAGATCGTAGGGTATTGAATAATGCCGTTTTCCGTTCGGTGATTGATTCCTCAGGGTTGTGCAATATATTGCTTAGCCAAAGGGTTAAACAGTCGACCACGACCACGGCACGCGAAGGAAGCGTTTCCAATACTTCTGCCAGGGCTAGGGACTCTTCGATAGTTTCGAAAGCAGTATGTCTACTTTCAAGATGATGTTGTATGCGCAACGTCATCTCGTGATCTAGTGCTTGCGCCGTGGCCACGTAGTACAGACTTCGTGTCTTATCCAGGTTCCATGTACTTAATGCAAGGGATTCCGCGTAGGAACTTTTACCGCTTCTGGCACCACCTAAGATGAGATGTTTCATGAATGATCTGATTAAAGTTTATTGGCTGATCTTCAAGCACCGAGTACTAACGGTAGCGTGTCGGTGTTGTTACCCTGAACATTCACTATTGATACGTGAGGCCCGAATAATGTCCGCATCACGTCTTCACTGACGACTATTTCGGGTTTATCGAAGATCACCTGCTCACTACAAACCATCGCCAGCATTTTATCCGAGTAGCGTGCGGCTAAGTTGATGTCATGTGAAACCATCAAGACGGATACACCCTGTGCGGAAACTTTCTTGATCGCTTGCATTAAGATGTGTTGGTGAGCTAAATCAAGTGACGTGTTCGGCTCGTCGAGAATAAGGACTTTAGGATAGCCATTTTTAACCGAAAACTGAGATTTGCCCGCTCTTTCCATCAATTGACAAAACACTCTGGCGAGCTGTACCCGTTGCTTTTCGCCGCCTGACAAGTCCGTGTAGAGACGATCAGACAAATAAGTGATATCCATCATGTCTAGCGCGTGTTGAATTAAGTTTGTATCGACTGTCTTCCCGGTCTTGTGGGGTATGCGACTTAATTCAACAACCTCGTTTACTCTGAAGGGAAAACTCAGATTCGATGATTGCGGTAGTATGGATAGCTGTTTTGCGCGTTGAGGATGTGATTCTGGAATGTTGTAGAACGTAATGTTGCCTTGATAGTCAAGTTCGCCGCTGATTGCTTTTATGAGCGTAGATTTGCCCGCACCATTGGGCCCGATAATTGAAGCAATCTCTCCCACCCCAAGCGAGAAACTAACCTCGCTGACCAGGTTGTGCGCATTTGACCTGTTAAGTATCCGACCGGGATGCCTTACAGACACATTCTCCACACTCAGCACACTCATGTTCTTAACCCTAGCTCGTGCTTACGTTTTAATAACGAGATGAAAAACGGAGCGCCGAATAGTGCCGTAACCAAGCCGACAGGAAGCTCGATAGGCGCTAATACGGTTCTAGCTATTGTGTCTGCAATCAAAAGCAAGACTGCACCTCCCACCGCTGACATCCACAGCAGGTGATGATGGTTAGGGCCAATAAGTAATCGGATTATGTGTGGTACAACGAGCCCAACAAATGCGATGGTGCCGGCAAGGGCGACCGAGACCCCAACCGCCAACGCAACCAATAATATTAACTGTACTTTTGTGTTCTGTACTTTGATTCCTAGATGCCTGGCCTCGGACTCACCAAGTAAAAATGCGTTGAGTGCCGTGGCGTATCTGGGAAGTAGTGTCAGTGTAAAGATTGAAACCACCAAAGCCAACCACACTCTGGGCATGTTCGCGCCCTGTAAGCCACCCATGCGCCAAAGGCTGATGCGCCTTAGATTTTCATTGTCAGCAAAAAATTCAACCAGGCTGGTAATTCCTCCGGCTATCGCTGTAATGGCTATCCCGGCAAGTAACATGGTAGCTACCGAGGTGCCATACTGATTCGTTGCCAGTTTATAAACTAGAGTGACCGACAAAGCACCTCCGAGAAACGCCCCAAATGACACTACCCACAATCCAGACAACCCGGAGACTAATGACAGTGTTGAACTTCCAAATATTGCTAATGCGGCACCCGCAGACGAGCCCGCCGTAATGCCAATCAACGAGGGGTCTGCCAGTGGATTTCTAAACAAGCCTTGCGTGGTCGCTCCGCAAATACCTAGCAGAGCGCCGACCATGGTCGCGAGCAATGCTCGTGGAATCCGAATAGTATGAACAACTGCTTGATTGGTATTTTGGGCTTCGCTAGAAACAAACGCTGCAAAGACTTCGCGAAGGGGAATTGAGATTGTTCCCAACGTGACCGACAGAACAAATGAGACAGGCAGGCACAGTATCAACAAGGCCATCAATGTTCGAGAGTTGGGTGCATTGTTCGATGTCGGTTTCGATGTTTTCATATGATCAATCTCCAGCGACCATATTGTTCAAAAAGTCCGCGCGCAAGTGTCTATCCAAGCACTCAGCGAGTCGATCCAACTGTTGATCTTGTTCCACCTTCCAGTCTATGGCTTCATCGGATCTCAAACCTGCCCACGAGAGAATCGATTGAGTTGCTTCTGATTGATCAAATATTCCATGCAAGTAAGTGCCTAACACTTGGCCACATTGACTAACCAGTCCGTCATGTCTTCCGTCGTTAAGACGCAAGAACGGAGCTGCATGTGAGGCCGTGGATGTCGTTACACTGACGCCGCAATGAATTTCATATCCAGCGACTTCAGCTTGTGTTAAGCCAGGGCCTATCATTGTGGCAGTGAGGTTATGCAAAACCTTGTTGGATTTGAGATGAGTTTTTATTGGCAGCAGTCCAAGACCTTGTTTAGATATTGAAACACCATTGTTTTCAATCCCGTTAGGATCGTCGATGAGTTGTCCCAACATTTGATAACCACCACAAATACCCATCAGCTTGCCGCCTAGTCTTAGGTGTCGCTTAATGGTTTCTTTCCATCCGTGCTGCTCAAATTCAGATAAGTCAGCGATCACATTTTTTGAACCTGACATTACTATCAAATCAGCCCTTCGATCTTTGGAATCCAAACTGACAAACTCGAGATCAACCTGCGGGTGAAGTCTTAAGGCATCAAAATCGGTGTGATTACTGATTCTGGAAAATACAGGCACAATAATTTTGAAGGTAGAGGACTCTTTATTCTGTGCCGTGGAGATGGCGTCTTCCGCCTCTACATAAAAATTCTTCAGATAAGGAAGAACCCCAAGTACCGGTATCTTGGTTCGTTCTTCTAACCAGTCTAGTCCAGGCTTAAGTAATTCGATGTCGCCGCGAAATTTGTTAATCACGAAGCCGACTACGCGTTTTCTCTCGGATGGTGATAGTAATTCGAGTGTGCCAACTAAGTGCGCGAATACACCTCCTTTATCGATGTCGGCAATGAGTATCACAGGGCAATCGACTTTCTCGGCAAACCCCATGTTTGCCACATCGCCCTCGCGCAGATTAATTTCGGCTGGGCTGCCAGCGCCTTCAACCGCGATCCATTGATAATCTTTTATCAATCTAGAATGTGATCCCAAAACCGCTTGCATGGCGATCTTTTTGTAATCGTGATAGGCTGCTGCTTGCATACTACTGAGGGCTTTGCCATGAACGATCACTTGGGCTGCCGTGTCAGAAGAGGGCTTAAGTAGGATCGGATTGAAGTCTATCCGTGGCTGAACCCGAGCTGCCAGGGCTTGTAATGCTTGCGCTCGACCGATTTCACCGCCATCTTCAGTGACGGCACTGTTCAGCGCCATATTTTGAGGCTTGAATGGAGCGACTTTTTGTTTTTTATTAGATAGCCATCGGCAAAGCCCTGCCACCAATATCGACTTTCCAGCATCTGAAGTGCAACCCTGAACCATCAAGGTTCGACTTGCTGAGAAAGTTTTTAGGTCAATTAATGGAAGGGGAGGCATGTTTTAATCACCTCCGGCCGCTTTGTTTAAATAGCTTTTTGAGCATAGCCGCTCTAAGAGACACACTAGTAGTCCACTCCAGGGCGAGCTTTTAGACCGGCTTTGTAAGCGTGTTTTATGTCTTTGACTTCAGACACGGTATCCATGATTTCTCTTAATTCTTTTCCTCCGCCTCTGCCCGTCACGACCACGCTTTGTTCATGTGGTCGATTCCTAATAGCGCCTAAGACTGTTTTTCTATCTAAGTATTTATACCCAAGCATATAGGTGAGTTCATCCAAGACCACCAGATCATAGCTCTGATCAGTTAGCATGGTCGAGGCGAAAGCCCAAGTTCTCTCCGCGGCGGTTATATCGGCTTCCTTATCTTGAGTATTCCAAGTGAATCCAGTGCCCATCTGTTCCAGATCAACGTTTGGATGGTCTTGTAGAAACAAAGCCTCTCCACTGGACTGTGCCCCCTTGATGAACTGAACGATACCCACTTTTTGCTGATATCCCAATGCTCTGATAACCATTCCCATGGCAGAGGATGTCTTGCCCTTACCATTTCCGGTTAAGAGTACAGCAATGCCACGTTCTTCACTAGCAGCGGCAATGGAAGCATCTACTTTGGCTTTTTGCTTCTGCATTTTTTCCTTATGCTTTATCTGAGCTTCGGTTAGTGTCATCGTGGTGGGTTACTGTGTTTAAGTATTCGAACTACACTCTATCTCATAAACCCGTGCGCTAACACGGGTTTATAAGGCCGATCTTTTTATTAGAACGAGTAACGGAGCGTGATATTTGCTTGTCGACCCTCGGTGTTGAACCGGTCAGTACCAGTGGCTAAATTCACGGTGTAGTCCTTGTCGAATACGTTGTCGATGTTGGCGAGCACCGTTAGTGAGTCTGATACCGCATACACAGCACTGATATCAAATAAGCCGTAACCAGCCAACGGCGTGCCTCCACGATCAAAGCGACCGCTCTCAGCGCGCAAATCCATACTCAATGACAAGTTGCCAAAGTCGCGGTTTGCGTTAACGCTGAGTGAACGCTCCGCGCGATCGTCTAATTTTTCACCGCTGATCTTGTCTTCAGCGTCAAGAAGGTCGGCTTGAATCCCAAACTGCCAATCAAAGGCCATGGTTTGGATTTCCACCTCAATACCCTTCAGCTCTGCCTCGCCAATGTTCGCCGCAAGGAAAGTGTTCGGATCAAAGCTAAATAGGTTTTCGACGTCAGTTTGATAAGCCGAGACGCGCCAGTACGTATTGGCTTGTTCGCCAATCAAACTAAGCTCTACATTATCTGATTCCTCAGGAAGGATGTCGGGGTTCCCAAAAAAGGGAAAGTACAAAAAGTTAAAGGAGGGTGCCACGAAAGCGGTGCCATAACTCGCACTGGCACGTAAGCCCTCATTGATTTCAAAGCCAACCGCCAAGCTGCCGTTAGTTTCATTCCCATAAGCAGAGTTATCATCTTTACGGAGACTCGCAACCACATTCAGTGCATTAACTGATGTCTGAAGCTGAGCGTAAACGGCCTTATTATCGCGATTCGTGACCGGGAAGTTTGTGCTGGATTCAATGTCTTCCTCATAGTAATCCACGCCGGTTGTCAGTATGGTCGAATCTGAGAACTTTTTAGTGATTTCAGTGCCAAAAGAGTCTCTGTTGGTCGTGAACTCAGAAGGAAAGGCCGACGTGGTTTTTGACTCGTCTTCATTAGAACCGAACGTGGTGCTCCAGCTGAGTGAATCGTTAAACTGGTGAGTTACACTTAGGGCTGTCGACAACGTTTGAGTGTCGGTAAGGTTACCGATGTCGGTGCCGAACAAATCGTCAAACTCAACGGTACTGTCGGTTGACAAAATATTTAACTTAGCGACGGTAGCATCTCCAAAGCTGAGTTGGCCACCTAGGCTGAAGGAAGTCTCTTCGTAGCCATCACGATCTCCATTACCATTTGTGACAATGCTGGTGCGATCGATGCCGTCGGTTTCCTCTGTCTGCGCGCTAATATGCAGGCTATACCTTCCGTCTCCTAGACCCAATGCTAAGTTGGCTTCTCGAAGACTGTCTGAGCCAACCGTAGCCGATACCACGGCTTCGTTAGCAACGCCTTTCTTTGTGAATAGCTGGATCACACCACCTACCGCGTCGGCTCCATAAATGCCGGAGAATGGCCCTTTTAGAACTTCTATTCGTTCAATGGCTTCCACTGGGTAAGCGTTGAGGGCTGCGGCACCGAGTGTGGCACTGCCGACGCGAACGCCATCAATCAATACGATTGTTTGTGACGCTGAAACGCCACGGACGAACACGGTTGTTTGTGAGCCGCGTCCACCTGAATCGCGTGCACTGATCCCACCGATTCTCTGTAACAGAGCAGGAATGCTCTTAACTTGTGCGCGTTCAATATCGTCTGCCGTAAATACATGCGCCGTTGAAAGAGTGTTAGCGAGCGTTTGCTCACCTTTTGCTGTGACGATTATCTCGTCAGCGATGGGGTCTTCATTTTGTCCATGTGCTGTCACATTTAGTGATGCGCCGACTAGTGCAGCCAGACCTATGGATGTTCGTTTTAGATTAAATTTTGGGGTCATTACACACCTTAATAATAATGAGCGCTCTTAAATTCGGCATTTGCGCAAACAGAGCATGTTTAAGGTGATAAAGCGAGGAAACAAGGAGGAGAGTCTGATAATTGCCTGATACCACGTTGGGAAAAACACGGAGTATTCAAACTTCAGACGCATGCCCTTGGATGGTAGCCCTCCGCTCCATCAACGGTCTAGAACCTGAGCATGTTTACCAAGCATTGACTGAGTAGGGCTCAACAAGGCCGGTTCCGGACTGATGACCGCTCATGAGTCATGAGCGTGGGTCAAATACCGTTGCGGGGGCAGCGTTGGATTTTCACCAACTTCCCAGTTTAACTGCTTTAACGAAGAGGCAGACCTTGGTTCTGCCGCGCATTATAGGTTCACAGTTGTGAATGTCAATTGTCTAAAAGTGGAAAGAACTGAAAGTGATTCGATGCTGTATTTTTCCGAAAAGCCTGACTCGTTCAAATTATGTGTGGTGCTCGATAAAAAAGGGGCCCTCGATGAGGACCCCTTCCGCTTATCTTAGGTGTATGTGCCGATTAGGCTTTAGGCAGCCTCTTCGGACTTATGCTGAATTACCTTGGCGTCAGCACCGTTAATGGCAATTTTTTTAGGCTTCATCGCCTCAGGTACTTCTTTAACCAATGCAATTGATAGAAGACCATTGCTTAAGTCGGCGTTGACCACTTCGATATGGTCAGCCAGATTAAACTTACGTTCAAATGATCGGTTAGCAATACCTCGGTGCAGGTATTGTTTCTCGCCGTCGTCGGCTTCTTTTTTGCCTGTGACTGTCAATACGCCATTCTCTACTTGAAGCTCTAATTCGTCCTCGGAAAAACCGGCGACGGCTAAGGTTATTGCGTATTTGTTCTCGGCAACCACTTCAATGTTATAGGGAGGGTAGCCGGTGGATGATTTTTCTGCTTGAAAGGCCGCATCTAAAAGGGTTCCAAAACGGTCGAAACCAACGCTGCTGCGGTACAATGGGGTTAGATCAATTCTATTCATTTTATATCTCCAATTTATGCCTGATATAGGCCATAAAGCGTCAAGGTTAGTGGAAGTAATGCCTCAATCGAGCGCATCGTTCCGTTTGCTTAGTCAGCCTCGAAAGCGCCGACATTCCTTATTTAAAGTCGGCGTGGTACTTTTCAAGAGATAATTATGATTTTTTCGGTTTTGCGTATTCTAGTTGTTCAATAAGTCGACATTCATGGTATCGGTTTAGACCAGAAACGGCGACGGCATCACTGTTTACAAGGTCAAGGTTTCCATCGTGTTGGATTAGGTCGGCTGGGCATATGATCTCGAGAATTTTTCCGATAATGAATACCGTTCCATTGACTTCAATTGGTTTTTCTTCGACAAACTCTAGGCCAAATTTAATCACGGATTCCTTCACATAAGGAGCGGCAAACTCAGTGAATTGCTCATTTAAATGGCATGCCTCGAACTCACTAATATCACGATCATATCTGGCCGAGGAGTGATGTGCTTGTTCGAAGATCCGCGCATTGACATGGTTGATTGTGAATTTCTTGGTTTCTCGGATGTTTTCTAATGTGTGTCTGGGGACAGAGTCTGGTCTGCTCACCATGCCAACCAATGCTGGGTCTGCTCCTAGATGCACAACTGATGAAAACAGCGCCAGATTCGTTTGCCCCTGAGTGTTAATGGTTCCAATTAGGTTGGCGCTTTTGTAGCCGGAAAGACTATTGATCAGGTTAGTGCGTTCGCGTTTGCCTAATACTTCTAGCTCGCGCTGATCGATAAGATTTGCAGTCACTTGAGATTCACTGTGTGTGTGTCAATGTTGCTGGGACTTTAAATTACCTAACGTGTAAGAAATGAAACGAGCTCTTGTTATTGGTGCAAACGGTACCCTCGGGGTAAGTATTTCAGAGCAGCTTCGTGAAACCCATGAAGTTATTGCACTGTCGCGCGCTGATACAGATTACACTGAAGAATCTTTGACCCAGCAAGTACATCGACTTGAGCAAATAGGCGAATTCGAGCGGATAGTTTGTACCATCGGCGTATTACACAATGACACAGTTTATCCCGAGAAAAAGCTATCAGATATTAGCCGAGAGCGACTCGCGGAGTACTTTCATATTAATACGATTTTGCCGAGCCTTTGTATTAAGCATTTCTCCAAACTCTTGCCAAAAAAGGAGCCGTCGGTTTTCATACTTCTCAGTGCCATGGTAGGTAGCATTGAAGACAATAAGCTTGGAGGTTGGTATGGATACCGTGCATCAAAGGCTGCCCTGAATATGATGATTAAAACCGCCAGTATTGAACTGCGAAGATCTCATAAACAAACTTGCATTGCCGCTATTCACCCCGGTACCACGCAGAGCGATCTGTCCAAACCTTTTGCGCGAAAATTGCCAGAAGGAAAGTACTTCAAACCGGAAGTTTCTGCTGCGAGAATTCTAGATGTGGCAAATAAGCTAACATCTGAGCACTCGGGTGGATTTTACCACTGGGATGGGTCGCCGCTGACTTGGTGAAACAGTTTTTTCCGAGGCAACGATTCTCATAGTTGTTACTTGGTAAATTCAGACAAGCTTAATCGCCATCAGGCCAGACAGTTTCATGATATAGTCGCGCCCATGCAAGCTCCAGCACAACTTCAAGCGACCATCGAGTTACTCGATGATATCGCAGAGACTCGATATCCAGCCGATCGGACGATGGCCAATTACTTCAAAAAAAGAAGGTATATTGGCTCAAAAGATAAGGCCGTTATTTCAGAGAATTTTTACACTGTCTTGCGCAAGATGGGGAGCTACTCTTGGCTGCTGCAAGCAGCCGGTGTGCCAATAAATAGCAAACATCTTTGCGCTGTTTTACTCAAAGATCTAGGCTTAAGTTCGAAGGAATATTTTATTGACCAGCAGTACGCTCCAGGTCGACTATCCGAAACGATTGAACAAGCATTGGATGCTATCGACCTGCTTGCACTCGACGAAGCGCCCCAGTGGGTAAAACTGAATATTCCTGAGTGGCTATACGCTTCATTTGTTGACGTGTACGCAGATAAATTAATCGATGAAATGAGCGCCATTAATTCTCAGGCGTGTACTGACATCCGCGTGAATACTTTGAAAAGTACTCGAAAGCAAGTTTTACATTTTCTATCAAAGGCTGGGCTAGAAGCTAAAGCCACAACTTTGGCTCCATCGGGTCTGCGTTTTGATAAACGTGTGGCGCTATTTTCCTTGCCTATTTTTAAGCAGGGCTGGTTCGAAATTCAAGATGAAGGTTCTCAGTTGTTGGCCTTACTTTCCGGCGCTAAAGCGGGACAGACTGTGGTGGACTTTTGCGCAGGCGCTGGCGGTAAGACTTTAGCCATGGCTGCATTAATGAAAAATAAGGGCTCGATCTATGCTTGCGATGTTCACTCAAAGCGCCTTGAGCAACTGAGTATCAGAGCGAAACGAGCAGGTGTGCATAATATCCGGACACACGTTTTGAGCTCCGAAAAAGATAAGTGGGTTAAAAAGCGCCTAGGTTTTGCAGACGTCGTTTTGATCGACGCGCCGTGCTCTGGCACAGGTACGTGGAGGCGCAGTCCCGACAGTCGTTGGAATTTAAGCGCCGAGAGTTTGGCTAATTTGACCGAGCTGCAGAGCTCGATACTCGAAAGTGCCAGCCGACTAGTTAAACCAGGAGGCACGCTGATTTATGCCACGTGTTCGGTACTTCGACAAGAAAATGAGAATCAGGATGAGAGATTTCTGCATGCGAACGAAGATTTTGTTCCGGCGAAAGAATTACTCGATCGATTTGCACTGGATGAAAGTAAGGTCGACATTGATGAACACAGAGTCAGAACCAGTGCGAGCAAAACAGGTACTGATGCCTTCTTCGCTAGCATCATGATCAAGAAGGCATAATCGATGGCCGGCATAGAAGAAACGTTAGTTGACCGCTGATTAGGAGTCCAATTCTGATTGAGAGTTTAACTCTGAGAGTGAGTTAATTACTTCTAGCTACTCAACCAACGGGCCTCTCTGGCGGAGACCCATCAAGATCGAATTTAAGTCATTTTAATCGTAAAGAGTTCTTTCTAACCAATTGATTTATATAATGTATTGTTTGCTAAGCTGCCAAAGCAACTAAGACTTGTCTTTTGCGTTCACCAGAGTAGGGACGACGACCGTGCATGGCCATTTTGTTGTCAACTAATGCCACGTCGCCGTCTTTCCAGGGAACATCGAAAGTAAACTTTTCAGACAGTTCGACAACCAATTCAAGCCCCGATACTGGAATATGAGAACCGTCACCGTATGTGATTGCAGAGGCTGGGTTTTCGCGAACACCTTTCCATCCCATGTAGGCGGCCACCAGTTGGTTGTAAAAGACTTTTATGCCGTTGTCCAGAGTACGCACCGCGGGCAGAACCGGGGTGATAGCCTTTAGGCTACCATCATGTACCCACTCCCAACTGTATCCGAGTTCAGTCAATTTGGCCTCAGCTTGCTCAACAGAATCCACACTAAGCGTGCTTTTCCAGCTTCGACCTTGACCCGAATCGTGGTTGTCTTCTGCGGGCATATGGGTGGTGTATTTCAATCCCTTAACTTCAAATTCCTTTGCTAATTCAGGATCAGCCTGCTGGATCGCATTGAACAACATGTCCGATCGGCAAATGGGTGTGGCGCCTCCCTGATCTGCGGCGGTTTTACAAAAGAAAAACAACTTGTCAGGAGAAATGGGCGTTTGCGCCATTTCATGATGTAAATAGATTTCCACATCTTTGGGTGCTTCGTTGGCCGTGAAGACGCGCTTCGTGAAGTTGATCCGCACCGCGTTTGATAATGACTCTTGATATGTAAATGAGGGGTAGCCGAACGCAGCAGAGAATGAATCGAAGGACTCGGCGTCAACGACGGGAAACCCGCGAAACAAAATCGCCCCGGATGACTCGAGTTTGGTTTCAAGTTCTTGCAAGTTTGTCTGTACCCAAGTCATGGCTTGTTCCAGACTCACATTCTCATCAGTGGGGGTGATCACCAAAGGGAAAACACTGTTTTCAAATCGTAATTGATTCTCTACATCTATGAAATTAAGCGGGTTGCTCACAATTAGTCCTCTTTTATTCTTGTTATTGTCTTCTCTAATTAGTCGTAGATAGGGTGAAATCTATTAAATGCCGCTTCGCAAAAATCCCCGGGATCGTTGAATCGACGCCCGATATTTAAGTTGCTGATTTGCTGCATCTCGGATTCAGATAGTTCGAAGTCAGATAGGGCTAGATTCTCGGCCATGCGCGACGGATTGCTGCTCTTTGGGATGATCGCCGTTCCGCGTTGCACACCCCAGCGGAGTACAATTTGCGCTGGGCTTTTGCCAAGACGTTCCGCTGCATTCAGGACAACGGGCTGTTCCAAAACCGACTCGGTTTTATTAGCCATATCAAGCTCAAGATAGGAGAGGGCGCCCAAAGGAGAAAACGCTGTCACCGGAATGTCATGCATATGACACAATCGAATTAATTTTTCCTGTGTTAGATAAGGGTGTGATTCGATTTGCAGCATATCCGGCTTGTGATTTGCGTAACTTAATAAGTCATTCATCAAGCCCGTATTGTAATTACAAACGCCAATTTGTTTGGTCAGTCCTTTGGCCAGTAATGCTTCCATAGCGTGCCATGTTTTATATAGCGGCACAGCGGCAGGCTCCATCTTTGGTTCATTAGCATCCGGGTCTAAAAACCATCCCGCAGGATACCTAGTATTGAAATCAACAAACTGTTGAGCGATCGGAAAATGAATTAAGTACAAATCAAGGTAGTCGAGCTGTAGGTCGTCTAACGATTTTTGGATTGCAGCCTCGACATGTTCAGGAGCGTGATAGGTGTTCCAGAGCTTTGAGGTAATCCATAGTTCCTCTCGGCGGCAAAGACCATCGTCAATTGCTCGCTTTATGCCTTGGCCAACTTCTATTTCATTGCCATAGTCACTCGCGCTATCTAGGTGTCGGTATCCCAGTTTAATCGCTTGATAGACTGCATCTGCGCATTCATCGTTGGGTATTTTCCAAAGACCAAACCCGACCTTAGGTATTTGCTTTTTAACTTGTGAACTCATTTTTGTGGTTATCTAGTACTGGTTAGCCAAGTGACCGCTAATTTGCTGTTGGTGTGTCGCAGTGTTAACGGTCAAAACCTTTGTTTTATCTATTAAAGATGTGACTTGTTGTGATCTTTGTTGAATAATCAGCCTGCGCGCGGATCGATAAAGCTCGCAACATTCAGATTAAAAACAACAAAAGATTAGGGTCTTATTTGTTCGACTGGTTTTCATCACGTAAAAATTATTATATCTTATATAAGACTTTACTCAAGTGCTGAAAGCTAAGTTAAATAACATTTGTGGATTTCCCAACGGGGATTCATTGGACTAGGGGTTATTAATAATGCTGTCAACTAAGTATCAACCGCTCTATCAGCAAGTCTATGACGAGATCGTCAAACGATTGGCTGATGGATATTGGAAAGCTGGAGATTCGCTTCCTAGTGAGTTTGCGCTGGCTGATGAATTGGGTGTGAGTCAAGGTACGGTGCGAAAAGCATTGAATCAATTAGTTGCGGAAAATATTCTGCGTCGACGACAGGGCAAAGGAACTTATGTTTCTGAGCACAGTAACGAAAGTTCGCTTTATCGTTTTTTTCGATATCGAGAACCGGGCGGAGAAAGCGTTATTCCCGAGACTCGTGTGATCTCAGTCAAACGACGCGATGCAACCGAAAAAGAACAGACCAAACTTGGTTTATCAGACAATATCAACGTGGTTGAAATGGTGCGCATACGCTCGATTCATGAGAAACCGGTTTTGTTTGAAAAAGTCATACAGCCATTGGCCGTGTTCCCGGGTATTGATCAAGAGTTGGAAATTCCCAATTCGCTTTACGCCTTGTATCAAGAGAAGTACGGAATATCGATAATCGAAGTACGAGACGAACTTCACGCCGTAACCGTAGAGGATGGTGTGGCTGAGTTGTTGAAGGTTCCAGAGGGTAGTGCGGTGTTAATGAATGAACGCAGCAGTATTCATATTGATGGTCGAGTCGTTGAATGGAGCCAAGCGTATTGCAGCTCTGATAACTTTGTTTATTCCGTAAAACTTAAATAAGAACAACAAAATTGAAAAGAATAAACAAATATGACCACAGCCGACACGTCGCTGCCACAACCGGTGGCGCCAGATTGGAATTCTATTGAGGCAGAATCACTTACTTCCCAGCCCACACTAATCAATAAGTCTCTTTTGAGATTAGAGCTAAAGAGCGCTGCATTTTTTTTGCAAGTCACTGAGGTTGGTGTTCGTCTCTATTCCAAGACTCAGAGAGAGTATGACTACGGTCTGGTGGTCTCTGAGCCTTCAGTTCAAGACTTGAGCTTGGTTCTTCATGAAGATTTTTGCATTGTCGATGCCAAAGCCCTTTCTATTGAAATAGGTTATGCGCCTTTTACACTCACCGTCACAGATAAACGCTCCGGCCGAGTCCTCTCCCGCACCCCAAGCGACGGCCATTTTGTTCGCAGACATCGAATTCCACCTTTGGCAAAAACGCAAACAGGTTGGCTGTTCAGCCATGAATTGCGCTCGAGCGAACCAGTTTATGGTCTGGGTGAAAAGTGGGGAGCGTTAAACAAACGAGGTCAGTTTATTCGCTCGTACAATGTTGATGCACTCGGCGTAAATGCAGAGATTTCTTACAAAAATTGTCCTTTTTGTTGGAGTCCAGAGGGTTGGGGCGTGTTTGTACACACACCTTCCATTGTCACTCATGCGGTTGGCTATCCAGCCTGGTCTCAGAGAGCCTATACATTCCATCTTGAGGATGATGTATTCGATTTATATCTGTTATTGGTGAGTCCCGAAAAGAGCACTAACGTCGGCGCGACAATGTTAGCGAACTACACTGAGCTAACTGGTCGAGCTTCATTGCCCCCGGTGTGGAGTGGAGGCGTGATTCTCTCCAAAGCGTATTACCAAGATCCTGAAGAATTGCTCAACGTGGCTCATGAAGTTCGGCGTCGGAATATGCCTTGTGACACTATCACCATCGATGGCAGGGCATGGCAAGACACCGACACACGCTTTGCGTTTGAGTGGGACAAGTCGCGTTGGCCAGACCCAAAGCCTGTTCTTGACGAGTTAAAACAACTCGGTTTCAAAGTGTGCATATGGGAGTACCCACTTATCTCCATGCAACACGATTGGTACAAAATGTTTGATGAAAAAGGTTGGTTCTTAAAAGATCAAAGGACTGGGGGTACCTACGAATACGACTGGGATCAACAGGCTTTTGGGCGTGTACTAACTCCGCTGCCCAAGTCAGGTATAGTAGATTTCACAAATCCCGACGCGTTTAAATTTTGGCTAGAGGCGCATAAAGCATTATTTGATGTTGGTGTTGACATGATCAAGGCTGACTTCGGTGAGCAGTTAGAAGACGATAATATGCTGGCCAGCAACGGAGAAACTGGCATGCAATTACACAATGTGTATGCTCATCTTTACAACAAGTGCGTGTATCAAGCTGCTGAAAAATTCTCGCCTTCGGGACCATTCTTATTCAGCCGTTCAGCGTGGACTGGTTGCCAACGTTATAACAGTCAGTGGGGCGGTGACCCTCAGGCTGATTGGGAAGGGATGATGGGAAATATCCGCGGCGGTTTGTCTTGGGGTCTTACTGGTGCTCCGTTTTACGCAACCGATATTGGCGGATTTTATAAAGACACCAGAAATAATGAGCTTTACGTGCGCTGGGCACAAGCTGCCGTATTTTCGGCACACTATCGACTTCATGGTATCGGTGCTAGAGAGCCATGGTCTTATTCAGCAGAAGCAGAGGCTGCCGTGAACAAAGCACTGAGTCTTCGCTATCAACTGCAGACCTATCTCCAGAAGACCATGATTGAATCTACGGAGACTGGATTGCCTGTGCAAAGGCCAATGGTTTTGGCTTTTCCACAACAAAAGCAATCTTGGGCATTTGAAAACCAATTTATGTTTGGCAATGAGCTTTTGGTTGCGCCTTGCTTTAACGCTGATGGTCGCGTGGAGATTTATCTGCCCGACGGTGAGTGGCTTCGTTTCGATTTAGACGGTAACTCAGATGAAACGCTTTCTGGCGGACAGCTATTAACACTTGATTTGGCTTTGGATGAGGTCGCTGTCTACTGTCGAGCCGGCGCTAGAATACCAGTAAATCATAAGGTTTTATCTACACAACAATTGCCAAGGTCTAAACAAAATTCTGATTTGCTTGAGGCGGATTACTACTGGCCTGCTTAACGCAGTACAACGGTTCGTGAAACTCACGCTCTATCAGATCGAATAATAAAAACAAAACTCCAGGAGGAATTCATGCAGTCATCCGATTTAGTGTTTACGCTGCTTTCGTGTGTCTTTTTTATGGCTTTAGTAGGTTGGATTTCCTATCAAAAGACCAAAGGTAGTGTCGATGACAAAGATGGCTACTTCCTAGCGGGAAGAGGGCTCACCGGAACGTTTATCGCGGGCTCAATGCTGCTGACCAACCTCTCCGCAGAACAACTAATTGGTCTAAATGGTTCTGCTTACGGCTTTAATATGAGCGCGATGGCCTGGGAAGTTACCGCAGGCGTGGCAACCATAGTGATGGCCATGGTGTTTTTGCCACGTTACCTGTCTGGTGCGTTTACTACCTTGCCTGGCTTTTTAAAAGATCGATTCGATGATGACGTACGGCGTATGACCGTGGTGTTGTTCATGCTGGGCTACGGATTAGTGACGATCCCTTCTGTACTGTATTCCGGTTCACTAGCGGTATTTAAGCTCTTTGATGTGCCTTCCTTGTTCAATCTGAGCGAAAGCAATGCATTGGTCATCACCGTTGTCGTTGTCGGTAGTATTGGTGCAATCTATGCTGTATTTGGCGGACTAAAAGCGGTTGTTGTATCCGACACAATCAATGGGATTGGGTTGCTGTTTATCGGCATTTTAGTCCCGACATTGGGGTTAATTCTGTTGGGCGATGGTAGCTTTATGCAGGGACTCACCACCGTTGCAACAACCAAGACAGAGAAACTTAATGCGATAGGCTCCGCGACCGATCCAGTTCCCTTCGGCACCATATTTACTGGCATGATCCTCGCCAATCTCTTTTATTGGGGTACAAATCAATACGTTATTCAACGTACCTTGGGTGCGGCAAACTTAGCCGAGGGGCAAAAAGGGGTTTTGCTATCTGGATATTTCAAATTGCTGGTCCCCTTTATGATGATGATACCAGGAGTGATCGCATTTCATCTGTACGGATCATCAGAGGGCGGACTGCCGAATATCGATCTGGCTTATCCTCAACTGGTAAAAGATGTGCTGCCGGTTTATTTGTCGGGCTTTTTCTTAGCGGTACTTCTTGGTGCGGTCTTTAGTTCGTTCAACTCACTACTGAACAGCGCGGCTACTTTGTTTGTCCTGGATGTTTACCAGCCATTGAAGAAACGCGCGGTTTCAGATGATGAACTAATTTCCATCGCCAAAAAGGCAAGTGTCGTCATTGCGATATTTTCTTTCATCGTTGCGCCATTGTTGCAATACGCTCCTGAAGGCTTGTGGCAAATCATTCGCCGTTTCACTGGGTTCTACAACATACCCGTCATCACCATTGTGTTGGTCGGCCTGTTTACCACAAAGATTCCGGCGCTCGGCGCCAAAGTGGTGATCATATTCCACGTCATCGCGTATGCATTAATCGAATTTGTCTTCGAAGTAGATCTTCACTTCATACACGTCTATGCATTGCTGTTTTTCGTGGAGGTCATCATTATGGTTGTTTGCGGACGCATAAAACCGAGGGAGGGCGGCCGACACTTTACTGAATCTCCAAAAGTTGACATGACCCCATGGCGTTATTCATGGGCAGCTTGTGCAACGATGCTGACCTTAATTGTGGCCGTTTATCTGCTGTTCTCCCCAATTGGCTTGGTCGGTGGTATTGGCACCTTATTCTGGATCCTAATCGTCTCGATAGGAGTTGCAAATCTGGTTTTCTGCTTTTGGTCTATCAAGAGGTTCGATCAAAAGGTTGCTTAATCGGGTGTTAGACAACAGTCTGTCTATTTAATATCCAATCTTATATAAGATATCTCTTGTAAAAGACTTATTGAATCAGATAGACTGTTATTCGATGCGACAAATGTACGATAAATACGCATCAACTTGTTAGCAACGGCGCTCGACCACGAAATAATCAATTATTAAGTGAGCGCGGTTGTCTTTATTACCAAAAGGAGGATTAAAGACTATGAGAACGAACGCTCTTAACGGCATTCGAAACTTTGCATTGACAGCAATCGCGGCCGCGATTGTTGCTCCCCAAGCAACCGCCCAAGAAGAAGGCTTTCTGGAAGAAATTATCGTTACTGCGCAAAAGCGTGAACAAAGTGTGCAAGATGTGCCGATTGCGGTCACTGTGTTAGACAGTGAAAAAATTAACAACGCGCATGCGGTTGGTTTTGAAGGCCTGCAACAGCTGGTACCTTCGGTGTCGTTCCGAAAGGGTAACACCAACCGAAACTCAGCCGTCGTTGTTCGCGGTATCGGTACCATTTCGTTCAGTACTGCCGCTGAACCCAGTGTTTCTACGGTCGTGGATGGCGTGGTTCTGGGTCGATCTGGCCAAGCGTTTACCGATCTTTATGATTTAGAGCGTTTGGAGGTGTTGCGCGGTCCACAGGGAACTCTGTTTGGTAAAAACGCGTCAGCGGGTGTTGTCAATATGACCACCAAACGTCCCTCTGATCAACTTGAAGCCAGCGTAGATTTTTCAGCGTTCGAAGACGACGAGTTTCGTCTGAAAGGTCGTGTATCCGGCCCGATAAGCGATAAGGCTCGTGCAAGTATTACCGCATTCCATGGGCGTTTCGATGGTTACATCACCAATACGTTTAATGGAGACACCATTCAAGGTTACGATCGCCAAGGCGTACGAGGAATGTTGGAGTGGGATGCGACTGATGATGTGAGCTTTCTATTTATCGCAGAAGATTACAGTGCTGACGATGATTGCTGTGCGGATCTTTCTTTGCTCCCTAATGGCCGAGATCCTAACTCGCCAGCCAATCCAAACAGTAACGGTGTTGTGAACGGCGTTGCCGATTTGGATTTGAATCAGCGTTTGGTTGATCATGACCTAACTACGCGTACACTGGACGATTCCACGTCTTTCTCAATGCAAATTGATGCTGCCATCGAAGACATGACTTTGACGTCTATCACAGCTTGGCGAGAGTGGGACAATACTGAAATTCGAGAAGGGGACTTTACGTCTACCGCTGGAGATTTTGGTCGGCCGGTGGATTTTAGAAACACCTTCTTTCAACTTCACGATATTGGTGAGCAAAGCTGGGAACAATTCTCTCAAGAAATCAGACTTGCATCGCCAACGGGTAATGCATTGACCTGGCAAGCAGGATTGTTTTACTGGAACCTGAAGTCAGATCGCCGTTTCCGTCGTGATGCGAGCTGTCAGGTCCATCCAAATAATGCTGGTATTTTAGCGGCTAACCCAGAGTTGACTTGTTTGGACTCTGATATCGTGGCGGCTACCGCTAACTTTGATACCGAATTCGATAACTTCTCTATTTTCGGCGAAGGTAGTTACGCTCTGAGCGATAACGTCGATGTGATTTTTGGATTACGTTACACCGATGATGAGGTCTCATTCAACCATCGACGTATTAACGACGATCCGTTTGGTCGTCGAGGCGTTGGTGTACGTGGAGCTGGTAATAACTCCGACTTCACTGGTAACACAGATGAGTCCGACACCTCAGGAAAGCTAGGTTTTACCTGGGATGTTAGCGATAGCAGCATGCTATACGGTACCTATTCACAGGGCTACAAAGGACCAGCTTTCAACGTGTTTTATAACCAAGCAGTGGCGAACACCTTGCCCATCAGCTCAGAGTCATCGGAGCAAATTGAAATTGGTTACAAG
Source organism: uncultured Arenicella sp. (assembly GCA_963669225.2). Classification (GTDB taxonomy): domain Bacteria; phylum Pseudomonadota; class Gammaproteobacteria; order Arenicellales; family Arenicellaceae; genus Arenicella. Next base: position 47,253 of record OY769919.2, read on the forward strand.
CTGACTACCGGAAATCTATTTGCAAACTTTGCCGTTTTCACCACGGACATCGAAGATTTACAAGCTAACAACATTGACACAAGTTTGGGCACAGCCACAACGACGCTTACCAATGCCGGTGATATATCCACAGAAGGGTTTGAAGTGGACTTTATTTGGCAGCCAAGTGAAAACTTTCAGTTGTCGGGCGGCCTTGCTTCAATTACGGCTGAGATCGATCGTTTTAACTGCCCAGTCGGCGTACCGGCAAGCGCCTGTACTGATAGAAGTGGCTTAGACGTACCATTTTCGCCAGACTTAAAATACAGTCTGAACGCGAACTATCTAATGGAGTTCTCGAACTTCAATATGATCTTGGATGCGTCTTTTGTTCATATGGATGAGCAAGTTGCTAGTTTGCCTTCGAACAACGGAAACACCTCTCCGGTGGCCTTGCTTCCTGAGTACGATATCGTTAATGCCAGTGTGGGTTTTTCTTTCAATGAAGATCGCTATCGTGTGACTTTGATTGGTAAGAACCTAGGTGACGAGAGCTATGTCACAACCTTCAGTGGCGATGGATTCCGTTACCAAATACCTCGAGATGCAGAGCGCTATTTTGGCGTTTCATTTCGGGCTAATTTCTAAATCTCCTCGATTTATTATGGTTCGCCGCTCAGGGGATTCCTGAGCGGCTTTTTTTTGTCTGGATTAAGGTATGTAGAAATTCACCCAAACGGGTGAAGTGTTATTTGTCGTAAATTGCTAACTTCCGGAGTAACACCCTGATGAAGTAAAACGATGAGACTGTTGCGTCTAAAATTGGAGATCGAGCGAATTCTAGCTCGAAGATATCACCGGAACGATGTTCTAAATATGATCATTCAACGGAATAAGATTTTGGAAGTCATTGACCTCTATGATGTCGATAGCGATGCCCTAAAGCTCATCCAGCAGCAGCTCCCGTAGTCATTCTTTAGTAAAGTTAGGGCGACTCGGTGATTATCTTGCCAATCACGGGGTCTCTAAAGTCGACGCCGCGGTTAACAGCTGAAATTGATCCCAGAGCTTTGTTAGCCCGCCATTCAATGTAATAAGCTACAAAGCTAGGTTTTTATTATCGTGCTGTCTCAACGACTGGAATCCATTTTTTTAACTGGTATTGCTCTGATTGCCTTTGCGGCAAATTCGATACTTTGTCGTTTGGCGTTGGGGACTGGGGATATTGATCCGCAAAGTTTTACGATCATACGTTTGGCATCGGGAGCTCTCACGTTGTTACTACTGCTAGGGTTTAAGCAGGGTGGATTGAAGGCGGCCGTCAATAAAGGGAGTTGGTTGGGTGGTGCTATGCTATTTGTTTATGCGATCACTTTTTCCTTCGCCTACGTCACACTAAATACGGGCACGGGAGCGCTGGTATTGTTTGGTCTTGTGCAGCTAACGATGATCGGTCTCAGTGTAAACGCGGGTAGAACATTGTCGTCAGGAGAACTGGCGGGCGTGGTCCTTGCATTTTTTGGGTTGGCCTATTTAATGTTTCCGTCAATTTCCACCCCCGGCATAAGCGGGTTTTTATTGATGGCGAGCGCTGGTATCGCCTGGGGTGTTTACTCGCATATTGGTGGTTCATCACAAGAACCAACTGTAGATACTTCATCTAACTTCATGAAGTCATTAGTGTTTTTTCCTTTATTGATATTTTTTGGTGGGTCTCCAGTAATCTCAGTAAATGGAGTGCTGTTGGCAATGATATCGGGGATTTTTGCGTCGGCATTGGGATACGCGATTTGGTACCGGGTTTTGCCAAAAATTAAGGGGGTCAGAGCGGCAGCACTGCAACTTGCAGTGCCAATAATCGCTGCGTTGGGTGGCTTCATGTTCTCAGCGGAAGAAATTGGTGTACGCTTCCTTATCGCTGCCATCGCCGTTCTAGGAGGGATAGGGTTGGTAATTGTCTCGGCTAGAGGAAACTAGCCATGAATCTCTTGGTCACTGAGTAGTTTGGGTACTCGTAATAAATAAGTGCAGTCTGGCGGAGAGAGGGGGATTCGAACCCCCGATACGCTATTAACGTATACACACTTTCCAGGCGTGCGCATTCGACCACTCTGCCACCTCTCCGGACCGTCTGTGCGGTAGGATAAACCACACTTGGGACTGCCGCTAAACCTTGTTAACGACAAGAGCGCGGAGAATAAACTAGTTTAACAATGTATTCAATTGCTTATTGCGAGCAATTTCCGGAATGGGTATTCTGCGATCATGAACGTTAAAACCCTGCTTTCATGGATGAGTAAAACATTCAGAGCTTTCTTGAGGTTCTGCTCTAAGCATCTGGAAATAGTGCTGATTTTAGGTCTTATTGTATTTGCGTCGATTCAGTACTACGTGCGCCCTCAAAGTCAGTCTTTGGACCAAGTCGTCGCGACCGGCGAGCTACGAGTATTGATCGCTGATGAGCCCGATTCGCTTTATATTTTTAACGATGGGCACTACGGATTTGAATATGAACTTCTGGATCAGTACGCCGAGATGCTCGGCGTCTCGATCACTTTAGATGTGGTTCCGTATGCCGAGCTATTTACGCTGCTCGAAGGTGGATTTGGAGACATCGCGGTTGGCGGTATTGTGAATTCCGACTATGTTCAACGCGTCTCACAACCCACAATTAGTTGGTACCAAGCAAAGGCGACCGTGGTTTACAAACGGGGCACAAAGGCACCCAGAAGCATGGAGGAGCTAATGCAGGCGAAAGTCTTGGCGCCTTCAAGATACTATGGAATTGATGCCTTCCAAGAGTTGTCGCTTATTGATGATCATCGTTCGGAATATTCTTTGCTCAGCCGAGTGGATCAAGGCGAGGAGCGATTCGTTTTGAGCACCGATTACCGGGCACGGAATGCCAAGCACTACCTACCAAATCTCAACCGCAGCTTTATTCTTCCGGAAAAATTAGACATCGTTTGGGTACTTCCGAGAAACCAGGATGATAAGTTACTCAACAGTATCAATGCCTTCTTGGAAAGAGCGCTTGAAGCTGGTATTCCCAACAAGCTAGCTGACAGACACTTGAACCCAAAGAAGAGGCTGTCTACTTATGATGCCTTGGCTTTGCACAGACGAATCCAAACAATATTGCCAAGATATGAATTAAAGTTTCGTAGTGCTGCTCGCAAAGGGAATATTGATTGGACGCTATTGGCCGCATTAGCCTATCAGGAGTCTCACTGGAGCAATGAAGCTCGTTCACCGACAGGAGTCCGAGGCATTATGCAGCTAACCACACAAACGGCGCGCGCATTAGGAGTCGAAGATCGCTTGAACATGGATGAGAGTATCGACGCAGCAGCCATCTACGTTAAACAACTTAGAAATCGTCTGCCCAAGGCAATCAAAGAGCCAGAAAGAACCTGGTTTGCGATTGGCGCTTATAATGTCGGCTACGGTCATATCATGGCTGCGTATCGCAAGGCTAGAGAACAAGGTTTGGATAGAACTAAGTGGCAAACAATTTCAACATTACTACCCACCTTGTATGGACAACACTTTCCTCAAGGCGTTCAGGCTCAGAAATACGTTGAACGTATCCAGATATTTACCGATGTTTTAAGGTTTTACGACGTCCATCTTCGTAAATCAGGAGAGGATGAAGAACCCATGGAGCTATGGAAAAGTTAAGCCGTGTTTATAATGTCCTCGCCATTAGCGGCTTAGCGAAAGTATAATTAGGAGCTTGTTTTTTACAATTTAGTTTCATGAACCCCCAAACCTATTTTCACGTCGGGTACGCTCGAGCAGCTTCGACTTTTTTGCAAAAGATAATCTTTCCAGCACTTAAGGGTATTCAGTATATTCCCCGCAATAATTTTCGTGTTCGAGAAAGCGAAAAGCAGCGCTTTAAGGCGGACAAGATTCTGATGAGTCGAGAGGCTGGCGAGTACATCTATGATCGATGTGACAAGGTGCATGAAATTTTCGAAAGCCGAATCGTTATTTCTCTGCGTCGTCACGATACTTTAGCCGCATCTACCTATCGGCTGTATGTCAAAAATGGACATACATTTCGCTTTCCCCAGTTTCTTGATCCGGTCAATGACGAAGGTGTTCGTAAGGTGGCCGACTTTACTTACATAAAACTCATTGAATACGTTGAAAGTCTGACAGGGCACAAACCTCTGGTTTTGATTTTTGAAGACTATAAGCGGGATCCAGACTTCTATCTGAGTACATTGTGTGCGGGGTTGGAATGCGAGATTGACCGATCAAAGATTCATCAAAAACCGGTGCATAAGTCTTACACCGATAAGCAATTGAGGCTGAGACGCCAGTTTTCGCAAAAATACCTTACGCCAGAGAGAGACAAGCAGCAGCTTGATGGGACCTCAATTGAGGATTACTCATTGTTTAAGTCTATCAAGGAGCGCATTTTTATCAGAATCTCTGGCGTTTTCATGCGCTTAGCGCGCTTCGCTCCCAGTTCGTGGTTAGACGATGAACCGCTAATCGATGCGGAGCACCTTGAGCGAATACGAGACTACTTTGATGACGATTGGCGCCAGTGTTATCGCTATGTTGAAGAGCAGTCGCTTAGGCTTGGTGTATCTCGAAATGTACCTGCAGAAATCGATTAGGACAGAGTAAACGCTAATGACGAACAGCCGCTGGGAACAGATCAACACAGCAACAAATTACTCGGTTCCTTGTTGGGTGTTTCCGACAGATCAATCTCCGTGTCGAGGCAATATTGTTGTTCTTCCCGCGCTCGGGATTCGAGCGTCGTATTACCAACCTATAGCCGAAGCCTTATGTGCTCAAGGGTTCAATGTAATTCTCTTTGAGCAACGCGGTTACGGCAAAAGCACATTGAAGCCCAGTAGATCAATTTCATGGACATTCAAAGAGTTGGCGTTGGATGATCTCAATTCTGTTCTTGACTGGTGCGATCAAAATTTTCCTGGCGAAACTGCATTGATGGGACACAGCCTTGGTGGTCATTTAGCTGTGATTTATCAGGCCTTAAACCCTCAACGGCAGACTAGGCTGATACTCTCAGCTTGCGGTAGTCCTTATTCCAAAGCGTTCAGCGGGGTGGCCAAGTATCAAATCGGCCTTTTAATTGCCTTGGTTCCGGTGATGAACCTCGTCTTCGGTTTTTATAATGGGCATCTGCTGGGCTTTGGTGGTCGCGAAGCAAGGGGAGTTATGTCTGATTGGCGTCAACTGGCAAAACTAAATAAGTATGTGGCCGACGGGGAGGCCGGTAGCATCTCAGAAGAGTTATCAAAGTACACTAAAGAGATATTGGCGCTGAGATACACCGATGACGCCTTTGCACCAGAGGCATCCGTTGAGGCTGTTGTGGGCAAATTTTTATCAGCGGATATAAGCCGTATCATTATCAGTAAAGAGCAACTTTATGCTCAAACTTCACACGCCTCGGTCAGGGCCGACCACTTTTCATGGGTCAAACGTAATCAAGCGACAGTGAAAGCGATTGACCATTGGTGGTAAACCACGGGGGATGGTTCTTTTCAATTTGTTATCAGAACAAGCTTAATTGACTCAAAGGACACGGATTTAGTTTTGAATGCCTTTCGTTCTGGGGTAGCACTCAGAAATATACTCAGTCGTTTTGACGGAAAGGTATTTTCAGTAGTAGGGTAGCTACAAGTTCACCGTGTCATCGCGTTTTGATGGTTACACTGCGAGCGTTCTGCGGCTGTACCGGTCGTATAAGAAAATAAAAAATGGAGAACCCATCGCCATGCCAATACGAATAACCTTGGCCAGTCTACTTTTCTTTTTCGCCAGCGCATCATCCACAGCAAAGCCTGATGCCAAGGAAGCGCCCAAAGCGGTTCCAGAGCAACAACCCGTTGTTGCTGTTCGAAACCCCTACGAGGGCGGGTTCAAGGAAGAGTATCTCTCAAAAATAAAAATGCCGGAAGGTTTCTCTATTGAAGTCTTTGCGGATGATGTGCCCGGTGCGCGTTCAATGGCATTGGGTGAATCCGGAACGCTTTTTGTTGGCACGAGAGGCAAACGGAGCAGTCCTCAAAGACTTGGCGATGTTTACGCTATTCCTTTTAATCAAGAAAGTTATAAAGCTGATAGTGCCTTAGTCATTGCCAGCGAACTTTATATGCCTAATGGAGTTGCTTTTAAGGAGGGCGCTTTATTCGTAGCAGAACCAAATCGTCTACTTAAATATGCTGACATTGAGTCAGAACTGGAAAACGTATCAGAACCTACGGTGCTCAATGACGAGTATCCGTCAGACCGCCACCACGGCTGGAAATACATCGCTTTTGGACCCGATGAGAGAATTTATTTGCCCGTGGGCGCGCCGTGCAACATTTGTGAGACGGACGATACCTATTCGGTAATCACAAGCTTGACTGCCGAAGGTAAAGATAAGCAAGTCGTCGCTAGAGGAGTTCGAAACACCGTTGGCTTTGATTGGCACCCTGTAACCAATGAACTTTGGTTCACAGACAATGGCAGAGACCTATGGTCGGATGACATGCCCCCGGAGGAGTTAAATAGGGTCGCCGTGCCAGGTGAACACTTTGGGTTTCCATATGAATATGGAAAAGGACATCGAGATAACGTGTTTCCGACCGACCGCGATGACTTTACCGATGCCGCGCTTGAATTGCCTGCGCACACAGCGCCGCTTGGTATGAAGTTCTACACAGGCGAAATGTTCCCAGAAAAGTATCGTAATCAAATTCTGATTCCGCATCACGGTTCTTGGAATCGCTCGATTCCGGATGGTTACTACATCAGCTTTGTGGAGTTGGATGGAAATGTGGCGAAAGAAATGCAGATTTTTGCCTCTGGATGGCTCCAAGGCGAAAGAAATTGGGGGCGTCCTACCGATTTACTAGAGCTACCAGACGGTAGCTTGCTGGTCTCAGATGATCAGGCGGGGGTTATTTATCGTATTACCTATTCAGAACCCTCATCGGCGGCCGAATGAGACTCAAAGTTTTAAGAGAGTGCCTCCTTACGGTTGCGTTTGTGGCGGGATCAGTCACCACTACCACGACTCACGCAGACAGCCGCGCGGAAGCTTCAAATTTCGACTACTTTTCTGAAAACAGAGAATACATTCGTAACGGTGTTCAGGCTGTGCTGATGTGTAACGGTTTGTTTACCTCCCAGCGGCCGCTTGAGGCAGTTTTTGATCAGGAACTAGCCTACTTAAAAGACCCGGTCGGTGGTGTTTCTGGAGGAAACTATCAAGTCTCTGAACATCAGAAAGCCGTGATGGTCGGAGGAGACGATGATGGAATTGCCATAACGGCGGCATTTCGTCCCGGAATAGGGTGCGTTGTTATGTCGCCTGACCAAACTTTGTCTGATATTCCCGAGTTACCTCAAAATGAGTTGGCGGCGCAAACGCGGAATGTTGATGAAGTCTCTTGGCCTATGGGAGATTCCGTACCAGAGTACGATTTTTCATCGGGCGATGTAGACCCGCAAAAATTACAGATGGCGTCTGACTGGGCATTCGATCGAGAAAGTTCTGAACAAACAACCATCAGCCTGATCGTGGTTCACAAAGGCCAAATAGTGCATGAGCGCTATGCACCAGGGTTTGATTACAAAACCAAAACCCGAACATGGTCCACAGCCAAAAGCATTGCCGCCAGCATCATAGGCATTCTAGTCGACGAAGGACGCCTCGAGTTAGATGGCCCCTTATTGCTGGATTGGCTGCCTGAGATGAAGACAGATCAAGATGACCCTAGAGATCAAATAAGCTTGCGCCACGTGCTAAATATGTCCAGTGGACTATACCCGGTGGATAGTTATGGTATGGAGTACGCAACCGGATCGGGGCTCTCTTACTGGGCGGGAGCGAGTTCTTCAATTGGCGCGCGTAAACGTGGCTTAGTTCGGCAACCTGGCAGCTATTGGGATTATGAGAACTACGATACCTTGCTCGCGGTACTGGCTATGAAGCGAGAGTTGGGTGATGACTATCACTTTTTTGGCTATCGGGAATTGCTACACAAATTGGGCATGTTCAATACGTTGATGAGCACCGATCGATTTGGAGACTACATATTAAGTAGCCAGGTCTATACCAATGCACGTGACCTGGCTAGATTCGGCATGCTTTATCAACAAAGGGGCGTCTGGCAAGGTAAGAAACTTATTTCAGAGGATTGGATCAGGTTTTCCACTACACCTGCTCCTGCTTCGAAAGTCAGAAACAACGATTATGGTGGTCAGTGGTGGCTAGTTCCCGACAACCGAAAAGATGTTCCAGCCAATGCGTACTCAACGGCTGGTAACCGTGGTCAATACGTTATTGTTGTTCCAGATCAAGAGTTAGTCATCGTTAGACGCGGCTTAGATTTTGGTAAGCAAGGATTCAATAGATGGGATCTCACACGAGAGATTCTGAAGTCAATTAATTAATAAAAACAAATATTTAGGAATAAGTCATGAACAAACTTCTTGTTTTCGTCTTTCTTTTCACGACGGTATCTGTCGCCAATGCACAGGAAGATAGCGAGCTAAAAACGCTTGTCGACAGCGCCTTAGCTTCAGAGGTAAGAACGGATAAGGAAAAAGAGCGAGATCGAAATAGACGTCCCTACAAAACCCTAGAGTTTTTCGGGATTAAGCCAGATATGAAGGTCTTAGAGCTTTTCCCCGGTCGCGGATGGTACACAAAAGTCTTGGCGCCTGTGCTTGCAGAGAAGGGCGAATTGCATGTAGCGCTAGGCACTCGCCGAGTTAAAGAAAACCTTGTTGGTCAAGTCGATGGCTTCGATAAGGTTTCGGTTATCGAAACAGATGCGGAATTTGGTAAGGGTGAGCTGCCAGGTACAAATGCCATAAGCCAGTTCTCGTTTGGAGAAAAAGGCTTTGATGCCGCATTGACGTTCCGAAATATGCATAATTTTGACGAACCCAGCCGTCGTATTATCAATGAACAAGTGTATAAGTCGCTCAAAAAGGGCGGGATCTATGGTGTTGTTGATCATACACGTCGTCATATGGAACCACACACCATGGAGAACCGTCGCCGTGCTGATCCCGTTCAAATAATTAAAGAGCTTTTAGATCTGGGTTTTGTGTTTGAGGGTTACAGTGATTTGCACTACCGAGCTGATGATGAGCTACGATTTGAAGTAGGGCGGCGTTCGGTGAGTGGAAACACCGACCGTTTTACGCTTTTATTTAGAAAACCTTAGTTGTTTGGATAAATCCAAATAACAAGCTTGGCGGTGTAGTCGGTCTCACGGCTGGTTGGTTTCATTCATCTGAATCGACTATCGTCCCGATTACATCGCCAAAATACTGAACTCTACGAGGTCCCATCCGTTCCAAACTTTTTCAGGTCTCTCTATTGCGTAGAAAGCCTTTTGAACAGGCTGACTACTTTCTGTCCCAGAGGGGTCACAAGCGTTTCTGGGCGAATTAGTAGAGCGCTTTCCCAGTACATATTCAACAATACTGGAATTTCTTTCAGGGTTTTGTCAGCCAGTTCATTTTTGAAAATCGTTCTTGGTCCGGCGCAAATTGCATCGCTACCTTCAGTTAACCTTTTCATCAGATCATAGCTATCCGACATAATCACTTGCGATTGAACAAGTGGGCTATCTTGCGCACCAATCGTAGTTCCCTGTACCTTCGGTGAAACCAAAGGATATTGACTCACTACTTTTTCATTCACTTGCTCAAGCGCGAAGATAGGATGGTCATATCTAGCAACGGCCACAATGTGATCTTTCACCATGGGTATCGCTTCGATATTTTGTTCTTTCCAAGAACTGGAACCTGCGCGAAACGGCCCAACAACGATATCCAATTCTGACATTGAGAACATATCTAATAACTTGTCGTCGTCTTCGGTGACCACAGAGAGTTTTGCTCCCTCGGTGGATTTTAGAAACTCACTCAAGACGTCCGGTAATAATACTTGTTCGATAATTGGCCCGACACCAAGATTCAGAGTTCCAAATTTAAGCTGCGTTATCAACTCTACGTGTCTTTCTATTTCAAATATTTGCTTCCGTAGATTTTCCGATTTAGAAAGAATGTACTTTGTCGTGTCAGTCGCAACTAATCCTTTTGAGTATCGATGAAACAGTTGTGTGCCTAAGGTGTATTCAATCCTTGCAAGCTTTTTACTGACTGTCGGCTGTGACATGTTGAGAATTTTGCTGGCTTGAGAGATCCCACCGGTCTCATGAATACTTTGAATTAATTCGACGTCTGAAATGTCCATAGCGAGTTCTCTTTCATGCCTAAGGCATTCTTTGGTATTCGAAAAATTGCATTATAGTACAAAATCTATTCATTTCCTTTGCATCAAAGTTTCAAGTAACTTGTTGTTTCAACAGTTGGAGAACAATGATGACAAAAATAAAAATCTGGGGAGCAGAAACAAGTAGGACATTCAGACCGATCTGGGTAGCTGAAGAGCTAGGCTTGGATTACGAGCATCTCCCGATACAACCACGTACAGGAGAGACCCAAACCGATGAGTTCACATCATTAAATAGAAAACAGAAGGTACCTTTTCTTGAAGATGGTGATCTAAGACTTTCCGAAAGTATTGCTATTTGTCGCTATCTCATTCGTACCTATCCAAATTCGAACATCAATAAACCCACCAACAATGTTGAATTGGCTAAAGAGGATGAGTGGCTCTCTTACATCTACGGAGAATTCGACGAAACCGCCTTGTACGTAATGCGTCGTCATGGAGAGCTTGCGCAGATTTATGGGCATTCAGAAACCGTTTTAAAGTCTTGTAAAGCTTATGTGGTTCGACACTTGACCGTATTAGAGCATCATCTGAAAAATCATGAATATCTGATGCCGATGGGTTTTAGTCTGGCGGATATGATTTTGGTGTCATGCCTGGATTGGGCTGAATTCTATCAGATTGATATTCCAATATCTGTAAAAGAATATCGGGATCGAATCGCAGAGAGACCTGCTTATCTGAAGGCAATGAAAACAAACTTTCCTATTCTGTTCGGAGGTCAATCATGACGCCACAGTTTGGAGCATTGTCTGGAATCAAGGTTGTTGATATTACTTCCATGGTATCTGGCCCGGTGGCAGCAATGATGCTGGCTGACCAAGGTGCGGACGTGATTAAAGTCGAGCCCTTACATGGAGAGCAAATGCGGCACATTGGCCCGTCTCAAAATGAGGTTGCGGCGGGATTTTTCTCTTGTAACCGAGCAAAAAAATCAATCGCTCTGGATCTCAAGTCAGATGAAGGTAAGAAAATTCTGCATCAACTTACCAGCGATGCCGACATTTTTATGCAGAACTTTCGGCCCGGTGCAATTGATCGTATGGGTTTCTCTTATGAAACCCTCTCAGAAAACAATAACGAGCTGATTTACCTCTCCATTAGCGGATTCGGTGAAGAGGGTCCTTACGCTGATTCAAGGGTTTATGATCCGGTGATTCAGGCGCTTTCTTGTGCAACTGATATACAAGAAGATCGAGCCACTGGCAGGCCACAGATGTTCAGAGTAATTGTCGCCGATAAGGTGACATCGTTGACCGCTGCACAAGCCCTATCGTCGGCGCTATTTGCGCGTGAACGGTCGGGTTTAGGGCAGCACATTAAACTATCTATGCTTGATTCAATGCTAGCCTTCTTTTGGCCAGAAGCGATGGCCGGCCTTACTTATGCTGAAAACGAATTCGATGCGAAAAAGTTTCAAGGAGTCATGGACTTAATCTATGAAACACAAGATAGATACATAACTGCCGGTGCGGTATCTGATAAAGAATGGGCCGGCATGTGTCGAGCACTTAAACGAGAAGAATGGATTCAAGATGAACGTTTTAAAGACTCAACCGCGCGATTTGTAAATTCCATTGAACGCAAACAGTTAACGGCGGCCGAGATCGCAAAACTATCCAGCGATGAGGCGCTAGCTCGTCTAAAAGAAGAAGACGTGCCCTGTGCGCCGTTGCTGAATCGACAGGAACTCATGGATCACGAACAGATTCTGGCGAACAACTCGATTGAAACGCATGATTTTCCTGGCTTTGGCGAAGTACGTCAGGCGCGGCCTGCGGCCAGATTTAGCAAGACGCCAAGTCAAATTTCAGCTCCAAGTCCAAGATTAGGAGAACACACGCGTGACATCCTTGAGTCCATTGGCTACAGCAATAGCGACATCAACGAGTTGATAGCGAGTAACAAGGTTCGGGTAGACGACTAAAAATTCGGGAGAGTTTGATTATGAAAAAAGTATGTTTGGTCATTGGAGCAGGTGCGGGGATTGGCGGCACCGTGGGCAAGAAGTTTGCGTCAGAGGGATACCACGCGGCGCTGTGTCGACGCAGCGATGAGCAAGGCTTGCAACGTCTGGTTCAGGACATTGAAGACTCAGGTGGCTCGGCCAGTGGTCACATGTTGAATGCCACTGATGAAGGCGCGATTGAAGGTGTCATTGAAGAAATAGAGCAGGAAGTAGGTCCGATACATGTTGTTTTGTATAACCTTGGAGCCCAGATTGGAAACCGTTCGCTTGAAGATACGCCATTGAAGGTCTTTAGCCTTGGTTGGCAGATGGCAACATTTGGTTTGTTTCGTTTGGCCAAAGTTGTTTTTCCACTAATGGAATCACGCGGAGGGGGAACTCTACTTGTGACCTCGGCCACGGCATCGGTAAGAGGCAACGCCGGTCAGCATTCGCATGCGGCGGCAATGGGAGGCCGTCGCTTGCTTTGTCAAACATTGAATGCCGAGTATGCGTCGAAAGGTATTCATGTTGCACACATCTTGATAGACGGCGCAGTTGACGCACCAGATACCTTGGGCAAGATGCTTGGGCCTGAGCGCTTTCAACAGCTCCGAGAGGCTCGTGGGCTGGATAAAGACGGATTATTACTTCCTGAAAAAATGGCAGAAACCTATTTTCATGTTTCACAGCAGCATCGTTCAGCTTGGACTCACGAGCTAGATCTACGAGCCTTCTCCGATTTAGCTTGGTGGAATCACGCTCCCTAATCGAAATCAGGCTTCATCAACCAACCAAACACATTAGGTTTATTCCCATGAAAAAAACTCTAGAATTTATTTTTGATTTTGGCAGTCCGAATGCGTATCTGGCTTATAAAACGCTCCCAAGCATTCTCGAACGAAACAACACTGAATTAAAAATCACACCCGCGTTGTTAGGCGGTATTTTTAAAGCAACAGGTAATCAAGGACCGATGATGGCGTTCAACGGCATTAAAGGAAAACTTGAGTACGAGCAACTCGAGATCACTCGCTTTATTAAAAAACATAAGCTTTTCAGCTTTAAGTTCAACTCGCACTTTCCCGTGAATTCTTTAATGCTAGTTCGTGGCGCAATCGTTGCGGATCAAGACGGGCGTTTAGATGAGTATGTTCAAGTTGGCTTGAAAAGCATGTGGGAAGAAGACCTTAAGATGGATGATCCTCAAGTATTCGCAGAAACGTTCTCCTCGGCGGGCTTTGACGGCGAACAGTTACTAGAACGTATGCAGGAGCAAGGTGTAAAGGATCAGCTGGCTCAAAACACTCAAGACGCCGTTGATCGAGGCGTCTTTGGTATATCCACGTTTTTTGTTGGTGAAGAAATGTTCTTTGGAAAAGATCGATTAGATCAAGTAGCCGAAGAGCTTGGAGTTGAGTAATCGACTTAGCACTGAAACATTGAGGCAATCAAAATGACCATATTTAAAGCTGAATCATTAGCCACTGAAACAGAAAGGATGGACGCCGTATTGGAAAAGCAGAAAAGTGCTTTTTTAGCCGAACCTTTTCCCGAGCTGAGTATCAGAATAAATCGTCTCAATAAAATTCATAATATCCTTGTTGATCATCGGGATGACTTTGCGAAGTCCATTGCTAAGGACTTCAGCTCAAGATCCCAATCTGAAACAGAACTGGCTGAAATTTTGCCACTGTTTGAGGGCATAGCGTATTACCGCTCGCGGTTAAAAAGGTTGATGAAGCCGCAAAAAAGACGTACGCCATTGATGTTAATGCCTGCCAGTGTTCGGGTCGTCCATCAACCTGTGGGCGTGGTCGGCATTGTGGTGCCATGGAACTTTCCATTATTTCTGGCTCTATCACCATTGGTAGGCGCTATTGCGGCTGGCAACAGGGCTATGCTTAAGACGTCAGAATACGCTCCACACACGGGCAGTCTATTACAAAAGGTAATTTCTGAAAATTTTTCAGATGATGAAATAGCCGTCTTCACCGGTGGAGTCGATACGGCAACAAAGTTTACCCAGTTGCCATTCGATCATCTGGTCTTTACGGGCTCAACTCATGTTGGCCGTATGGTTATGAAGTCGGCGGCTGAAAATTTAACCCCGGTAACTCTAGAGCTTGGAGGCAAATCTCCTGCAATCATTCACCAGTCTTTTCCGATTGACGAGGCCGCAAAGAGAATAGCATTTGGAAAGGGGATTAACTCTGGGCAGGTTTGTGTTTCGCCGGATTACGTTTTATGTCCAAGACACAAGATCAACCAGTTCTGTGACACCTTTGCGCAGACAATTCGCAATGCTTACCCAACGCTACTAGACAACGAAGATTACACCGCTATTATTACTGAGGCGCAAAAAGAGAGATTGCAACAAGTATTAATCGATGCCAAGGAAAAAGGCGCTGAGCTGTTGACCATCAATCAAGCGGATGAAGATCTAAGCGGTAGTAGAAAGCTTCCTATGACTTTGGTGCTTGGCGCAACCGAAGATATGCGGGTGCTTCAGGAAGAGATTTTTGGGCCCATCCTTCCAATTATTCCCTATGACGATTTAAACAAGGCGCTGGAATACGTAAACCAACGGCCAAGACCTTTAGCGCTTTACTATTTTGATTGGGACAAAGCCCGTTCTGAAAAACTTCTAAAGAGCACACACTCTGGCGGCGTTTGTGTTAATGACACCATGAGTCACGTCATGGCCGACGATATTCCATTCGGTGGCATTGGTCCCTCCGGAATTGGCCAATACCATGGAGAAGAGGGCTTCAAAACATTTTCAAAAGCCAAAGGAGTGGTGCGAAAAGGCAGAATTAATGTAACGCATTTAATTGCGCCACCTTGGGGAAACCTCAATTTCAGAGGGTTGCAAGCGTTTCAAAACCTGCGATTTAGAAAACGCCGCACGGATTAGTAAACTGCGATGAAACTTAGTGACAAGTACGATTACGTCATCATCGGTAGCGGCTTTGGTGGATCGGTCAGCGCTTTTCGACTCAGTCAAAAAGGGTATTCTGTACTGGTGGTTGAAAAGGGTGATCGATATAGTCCGGATGACTTTTCAAAAGGAACCACTCGTCCATCTCGCTGGATTTGGAAGCCCAGGATTGGAATGCGCGGCATCATGCAAATTACGACCTTAAGACACGTTTCGGTAATGTCGGGAGTTGGGGTAGGTGGAGGCTCGCTTGTTTACGCGGCGACGTTACCTAAACCGAAAAGCGATTTTTTTGTCAGTGGTTCATGGTGTCAACTTAGAGATTGGGAAAATGATCTAAAGCCACACTACAGAACGGCTTTGAAAATGTTGGGGGCTGAGAAAAATCCGAAACTGACCTCCGCAGACCTCGCTCTTCAGAAACTGGCCAAGAGCGTTAATCGGGAACACACATTCGCTCCAACTCGAGTGGGTATCTACTTTAACTCGAAAGAGCCAGGTAAATCAGTTGCTGACCCATATTTTGAGGGCAATGGTCCATCTCGGCGAGGCTGTATTCAATGTGGAGATTGCATGACGGGCTGTCAACACAACGCTAAAAATTCACTGGATAAAAATTATCTTTATCTTGCGGAACAGCTGGGCGTAGACGTCATTTCAGGCACCGAGGTTACGAGTGTATCTCCCACGGGGGCCTCAGACGGAAGTGATGGCTATTTCATAGCAATGAAGCATAAAACCGGATTGAACACAGTGCGTGCTAAGGGCGTAATATTTGCCGGTGGGGTGATGGGAACCGTTCCACTTTTGCTAAAACTTAAGAGCAAAAAATTACTGCCAAACCTATCGGACAAAGTAGGGCATGACGTACGGACAAACAATGAATCATTGACGGCCGTCACGGCAATCGGTAAGAACCCGCATTTTGACGAAGGGGTTGCTATTGGCTCTATATTTCATCCTGATGATCACAGTCATGTAGAACCTATTCGATTTGGGACTAAATCAGGCCTTTGGCGTTTTATGGTACTACCGCTAGCACCAGGATCAACGTTCTTAAAAAGAGTGGGGTCGCTTGTTAAAAATATTGCTTTGGATCCTCTGGCGAATGCCAAGGCATGGTTCGCTAGAGATTACGCTGGAAGGTCGGTGTCGCTCCTCTTTATGCAGCATTTGGACAGCACGATCTCAATCCGTAGAAACATCTTCGGTGGGCTCTCCTCTCAGGTTCAGGACGGTCAAATACCGCCTTCAGCTAATATCCCATTGGCGAACTCACTAGCGAAAAACACCGAGAAAATAGTTGGCGGCAAAGCCATGAGATTGGCGACTGAAGTAATTTTAGGAGCTCCAGCAACCGCGCACGTACTCGGCGGTGCTGTCATGGGCGCAACCGCTGAGGACGGTGTAATCGACGATCACAATAGGGTATTCAACTATCACAATATGTATGTCTGTGATGGCTCAGCCATTTCTGCTAATCCGGGGGTTAATCCGTCGTTAAGTATTACGGCGATAACCGAACATGCGATGAGCCTAATTCCCGCTCGGGGTGAGTCTAAATGACACATCATGTTGCAAGAGTCAGAGATAGGCGAGATAACAAAATCATATGGGTACTCTTGCATCAGAAGCAGCTATACAGAATGAATATTGCCGCAGAGACCACCGCAGAGTTTTTGATATCTGCGCTCGACGTTGCTGAATCTATGATCAATGAAATTGAGCAGTTCGAGCCTAGCATTTGCGAGAAAGACTTGGAGTTTCTGTCGCCTATTACTGCCCCATGTCGAATACTTGCACAAGGCTCAAACTATCCTTCGAGTCGTCTTGAAACCGGTATGAATCCATATGACAAGTCTTTCAATATGCTATTTCATAAGTCCGACTCAAGCCTTAGCCCGCCTGGATCCGACATCGTGCGACCCGCTCATGTGCAGCTGCTGGATTACGAAGTAGAGCTGGGCTTAGTGATTGGTAAAAGAATAGATACGCAGACTGTTTTCAATGAAGACGATATGGGCGCAACTGTGGCAGGAGTAGTGTGTGCTCAGGACGTAACGGCGCGCGATGTACAGCTGCCGCAAATGCAGTACTTCAAAGGTAAGTCTTATCAAACGTTTTGCCCGACAGGTCCGTATTTGTGCCTGTTCGGGGCAAGTGAATATGCCCAACTAAATGAGCTCCTTCTCGAGTTATCCGTCAACGGAGAAAAGCGTCAGAGCGATGTTAGTAGCAATATGTTGTTCAAACCGCATGAAACATTGTCGGAATTGTCAATGATCACAACACTAGACCCGGGCGACCTTATCTTGACTGGATCCCCTGGCGGCTGTGCGCTTACCGCTCCTCCTAGTTGGTTGTCAAAACTGATGGGCTTATTGCCTGAGCAACTTAAGTGGAAAGCGTTTGTAAACAAACAAAAACGTAATCCGAACTATTTGAAGCCAGGTGATCAAATTACGGCCACAATTAAATCACTAGATGGCAGCATCGATTTAGGCATTCAGTCTAATCGGGTTGTCTAAAGAATCTCTAACCAATGCATATACTTAGGAGTCAATAATGAGCATGCAAGTTATCCCCTCTGGCGCCAGTTGCGGGGCCACAATTACAGGTTTGGACTTGAGCAAACCTTTGACGGATGAAGAAATAGAAAACGTTAGAAATGCTTGGCTCGAACATCACGTAATCGCTTTTCCAAATCAAAAGTTAGATTCAGATCAACTAGAAGCATTTTCCGCTCAATTTGGCCGACTAGACGAAGATCCATTTTTCAATCCGATTCCTGGTCGCACACACATTGCCGCTGTAAAAAGGGAGGCAGAGGATACCAATCCAATTTTTGCAGAGCATTGGCATTCAGATTGGAGTTTTATGGAACACCCTCCATGCGGTACCGTACTTTATAGTTTAGATATACCACCTCACGGAGGTGACACGCATTTTTCCAATCAACACTTGTCTTTTGAAAAAATGCCTGAAGAAATGAAAGCTAGATTTGAGCATCTTCAAGCAATCCATTCGCCTGTATTAGGTTACTCCCTACAAGGTGTTTATGGGGATGTCACAAAAAATGGTGCCATGGACATAAAACCTTCTGAAGAGGCAGCCAGCATGCAGTTCACACACCCATTAGCACCGAAACATCCGGAAACAGGCCGTCGAGGGTTTATGAGTGGCGTGTCCTACATAATCGGGTTTGAGGGTGTGGCGGACGAAGAAGCCTACAGATTATTGATGGAACTCAACGATTGGCAGACCAAAGAAGAGTTTGTCTATAAACATAAATGGGAGAATGACATGCTCGTTATGTGGGATAACCGCAGCGTAGTTCACAAAGCGACTGGGGGCTATGAAGGTTATCGTCGCGAGCTTCATCGTGTGACCGTTTATTGAACGACACCACCTTTCCCTCACATGTTTGGACTCTAGATAGTAAATATAATTGGTTTTGGTGAGAGCTTACTGTGGCGGACAACTTTTCTTTTATCCGAAAACCACTGAGTCGCTTTACGCCGAATTTTTTGCCTCGAGTATGCGAACCAGCACAGCGAATAGAAACGCGGTGGTCAAGCCGAACAGTATTAGCCCATTAGCGGCGGCCACCCCAGACAATATCCGCCATTGGTCAGGTAAAATTAAGTCTCCGAATCCAAGAGTGGTGAAAGCCACCATCGAGAAATACAGTGATTCTTCTAGGGTTTCGAAAGCATTTAGCTTCAAGAAAAACAAGGCCCACATCCATATCGCCGTGCTTAGCGCGGCTAGCATCCATAGCGTCGAAGCGGACAAAATACCAGTAATGGTCAACGTTTTTAGTTTGACCTCCTTTTTTTCTAATGACTGTAAACGCTTTATAGCCACCTGAATAAAAGCAACCTGTACCAAGATTGTAAAAGGAACTAACAGCGATCCAATTAGAATTTGGTACAGAATTGAAAGCATTACTTGGTTCGCTTTACTCGAATTTTGGTTTTCTTACCTTCGATAAACATTTTATAACCGAAACCGTCCTCGGTTAAGGTCACGAAGAAGTCACAATCTTTGAAAAAACGCTGGCGACGGTCTGTCTGTTTCCAAACTTGACCATTATCAAATATAAAAAACCAACGTTTGTCGTAGGACTGTTTGCAGGAAACTACTTTCCCACGGTTTGATTCAAAAACCTTTTTGGTATTGTCAAACTTTCCGCCACCAAGTGTTGAGGGCAAAGAAGAGGCTGGTTCAGCATTGGTGCCAGTATCAGGTGAGTCTTCATCGTTGCTTTTGGCGCTATCACTCTTTGCAACGTTTGACTCGAATGTAGACGCAGCCCAATTATCAAAACACACTAAGCGTTTTGCATCATCACCGATAGTCATACAAGCCTTGGCTTGCTCATTTGATTCATTAGACAATGCCGTCATCGAGGATAGACCGGCTGTAAGAATCATCAATGTAAATGTGTGTTTCATGTCCGTAAACTACTAGTTTTGTTTTTGTCCTGGGTTCGCAAATTTCTGAGACCCAATCTTACCCGAAGGTATCACGTTTTTTAGGACAAAGGTCACTAAAAACTAGTTGCCTGATTTGAAACTCTCTCTCAAGACCTGGTTCACTTTGTGGATTTTTGGTTTGTCTGGTGAATAATAAAAATTCTCTATAAATGTCGTTATAATGTCGAAAAAGACAATAGATCTCGATGCCAGAAGATAAAGCAAAAACAATCCTTGCGGTAACAGAAGAGATGGTCCGGGCCGGTGGTTACAACGGATTCAGTTTCCGGAATATTGCCGCTGCTGTGGGGATCAAAAGCTCATCAGTGCACTACCATTTTTCTACAAAAGAGGAACTGGGCGCCGCTGTTACGCGCGATTACACAGATAGGTTTATCCATTCGCTCGGGAATGCTACGCAATGCTTGCAGGCCGGTGAAAACCCGATTTTGGTGTATGTTGAAGCCTTCAAAGCGGCTTTAGAGAGTGAGAAGGGTATGTGTCTTTGCGGCATGTTGGGTTCAGAGGCCAATATATTGCCAGAAACCGTGTTGGCCGAAACACAGCGGTTTTTTTCGAAAAATATCGAGTGGTTAACAGACGCTTTTTCGCAAATGCAGGCGGAAGAGCCCCATGCCATGGCGCTTTCGACTTTATCTACTCTCGAAGGCGCCATGATCGTATGTCATGTTTCAAAAGATCACTCCTTATTTGATGCAGCCACGAGACTGGTGGTTAACCACGCTAAGAGCTTTGACGTCTAAGCTATTCCAGAAGCAATATTTTTTATTTAATTGGGGTCTTGGTAAGCAGTTCGTACAAAAATTATTCGTCAATGACCAGTTTGCTTAGCCTTTTTTAAGACAACGGTTGGGAAGAGGCTTTGTTCTAAGGTACACCAAGAGGAATCTAATATGACCATGCGCCAAAAATTTGTTGTTTTCTCCGTCGTTTGTGTTGGTGCTCTGCTGTTTCTAAGCACAATTTCACCAAACTGGCTCTGGGGTTTTGTTGTTCTGGCTCCTGTTGTCTTGCTAGGTGTGTACGACATGTTTCAACACCGCCACGCCGTGCGTCGACTCTATCCAGTATTAGGCCATTTTCGGTATATGCTCGAATCGGTGCGGCCTGAAATACAGCAATATTTTGTCGAATCCAATATCGATGGAACACCTATTCCGAGGGAGTTTCGTTCATTGGTTTACCAGCGAGCCAAGGGTGATAGAGATACTAGGCCATTTGGCACAATCTTCGACGTTAATAGGCCTGGTTATGAGTGGGTAAATCATTCTCTAAAGCCTATCGAGCTACATGATTTTGACCCCAGGGTTAAGTTTGGTGGCCCTCAATGCAGCAAACCCTACCTTGCATCACCGTTGAACATTTCAGCCATGAGCTATGGTTCTTTGAGTAAAAATGCCATCAGAGCTCTGAACAAAGGAGCAAAAATAGGAGGTTTTGCTCACAATACCGGTGAAGGAAGCATGAGCCCTTACCACCTTGAACACGGTGGCGACATCATTTGGCAAATTGGTACCGGCTATTTTGGTTGCCGAGATCACGATGGCAACTTTGATCCAGCTTTGTTCGCAGAAAACGCGTCAAAAGACGTTGTGAAGATGATTGAAATTAAGCTTTCACAGGGTGCAAAGCCAGGACATGGAGGCATACTACCCGCTGCAAAAGTAACCGAGGAGATCGCCAAAATTCGGAATGTACCCTTGGGTAAAGATGTTATTTCTCCGGCTGGCCACGCTGCATTTGACTCACCTGAGGGTTTACTACAGTTTGTTCAAAAATTAAGAGAGCTCTCTGGTGGTAAACCAGTAGGCTTTAAATTGTGCATTGGACGTAGAGATGAATTCTTAGGTATCTGTAAAGCCATGCTCTCTACCGGGATCACGCCAGACTTTATCACCGTTGACGGGGGTGAGGGTGGCACCGGTGCGGCACCAACTGAAATGACTAACTCGGTTGGATCACCACTTAAAGATGCTTTGATTTTTGTTAACAGTGCTCTTAAGGGTATCGGCAAGCGGTCGGAGATACGAATAATTGCTTCCGGCAAAATGTTCTCTGCTTTTCACATGTTACGGTCATTAGCCTTAGGTGCCGATACCGTTAATTGTGCACGCGGCTTTATGTTGTCACTTGGATGTATTCAGGCGCGTGCGTGTAATACCGACCATTGTCCCACCGGGATAGCGACTCAAAATCCATCTCGCAACAAAGCGATTGTGGTAACTGACAAAGCACAGCGAGTGGCTAATTTTCATCATGAAAGCGTCAAAAATTTAGTGGAGTTGGTCGGTGCAGCGGGCTTAGACTCATTGAGCAAGCTAGAAGCGAAACATATTAATCGCCGAATACAAGGCACCGATGTACGAAGCTATGCACAACTATATCCTGCACTGGGCGACGGTGTGCTGCTGGAACCCAACTCGGTGCCAGAATCATGGAAAGACGACTGGGAGGCCGCCACCTCTACCACATGGAACTAATGATGATTGCTAGATTAATCTCTTGAGACCAATAAAGGTGCTTGAAACTGAGGGTAATAATCAGTAAGTTTCGGTGATCTAAATACAATAAAAAACATTGTTATGGTTCAAGCAGTCATCAGCGGCACCGCCGTTTGGAATCCACCGCATGTGATCACTAATGAAGAGTTAGTTGACTCATATAACGCCTACGCTCAAAAGTTCAATGATGAAAACAGTTTGGCTATTGAATCGGGTGAGGTTAAGGCAATGCCTTTGTCTTCTGCGGAATTTGTGGAAAAAGCATCCGGTATTAAACAGCGATACATTTATGTAAAAGATGGCGCGCTGGACATCAACCGCATGCGTCCGAAAATTGAAGAGCGTGGCGACGACGAATTGTCCCACCAAGCGGAAATGGCGGTTCGCTCAGCTCGAATTGCCATGAAAGATGCGGGAAAGTCTGCCAGTGATATTGATGCGGTCATTGTAAGTTGCGCTTATACCGAGAGAGCGTATCCTGCAATCGCCATTGAAGTTCAACAAGAACTCGGTATTGAAGGGTTTGGTTTTGACATGTTAGTGGCTTGCTCAGCAGCTACTTTTGCCCTGCAACGAGCTTATGAAATGGTTAACGCTGGCACGGCAAAGTGTGTGCTGGTGATAAACCCAGAGTTAACCTCCCCGCAAGTTAATTATAAAGACCGAGACGGTCACTTCATATTTGGCGATGTTTCTACGTCAGTCATTGTCGAGTCTGCCGACACATGCGAATCTGCGCACAGCTACGATATTTTGGGAACCAAAGCGGTTACTAAGTTTTCAAACAACATAAGATCCAATTTTGGCTACGTGTCTCATGCCACAGATGCTGATCCTTTTGCAGCTGATAAGCTGTTTCATCAAGCAGGACGAAGCGTATTCAAGGAAGTCTGTCCGATGGCTGCGGAGCACATTGCCACTCACCTTGGTGAACACGATCTGACGCCTGATGACCTCACTCGATGGTGGCTACATCAGGCTAATATCAATATGAATCTACTCATCAGTAAACGGCTATTAGGTCGAGACGCCACCTTGGATGAAGCGCCTATCGTACTTGATGAGTATGCAAACACCGCTTCCGCTGGATCGATTATTGCTTTTTCGAAACATCACCAGGACTTGAAACAGGGCGATATCGGGGTCATTTGCTCTTTTGGAGCCGGTTACTCGATTGGAAGTTTGGTAATAAAGAAGAGATAAGCACCCAAAGTATCGGTATTCGTGTATGCATGCCCATAGCAGCTAATGATTGGATTAGCTGCTATTTATGAGCTAGCGGGGATAAAGTCGGATACCCAACGGGGAATGTCGCCGACGTAGTGAAATGGAGTTAACCAGGTAGACTGAACTAAAGTCGCCTAACAAGGATAGTCCTTTTTCAGAGAGTGATAGACAGCTCTAGCAAGTTCATGTGAATCGACCGGTGCGGTCTTTACATGTTCAAGAGTTTCGTCAGAAATCTCTACTAAGGTTTTGTTTTCAGGCAAGCAAAATCCAGCCAGTGCGGTTGGCGATTCTCCACGCTTGTTTAATCTTGTCTTAATAGCCCGCTCTGCAAACGTTTCCTTGGCTTCCTCATCTAACGATTTGATAATCGCTATGTCCGTGAGCAAAGCACCCTTAAGGAATCCTAATATAAATGATTGGCAGGTATCCATATTCTCAGGTGATTCAGAACATGGCGCTCTTGAGTTTAGAATATCGGGCCTGGCATTCGCAGTTTTTATTGAATTGGCCGCAATAACGATTAACAAACTCGCGACGACTAGGTTGATCTGCTTCATGATGACTCCTTTGCTGTGTCGTTGTGTATTTATGCGTGATTGTGCATTAGTTGTCGCTACCCGTGGAGTAGCCTTTATTTTCTAATTGTCTCTGCTGTTGACACCGAGCCTCACTCAACTACCTGATGGCGGTGGCTAAGTGAAAACATGGTGCACGCTTGCAATCTTCCAGATTAGCGCTATAGATGTTGAGTAATTGCGAAAAATCATGTCATTTTATTTCGAATTATTGTTACATTTTCTTCGAATAAAACTGATAATCAGTGATGTCTAACATTGGGCTAGTGCATGAAACAACTAAACTTCAATCACCTTCATTATTTCTACACCGTCGCAAAACACGGAAGCGTGACCAGAGCGGCTGAACACCTGAATGTGACACCCCAAACGGTGAGCGGTCAATTGGCAACGTTTGAAGAGTATCTGGGAGCCCCTTTGTTTGATCGCATAGGAAAGCGCTTGGAACCCAATTCCATGGGCAAGATCACCTTGAGATACGCTGAGGATATTTTCGATTTAGGCTCGCAATTGTCTCGCACTCTAGCGTCCCATGATCCTAATCACGATGAGAATTTTTGTGTTGGAATTGTCGATGCGATTCCTAAGGTTATGGCGTTGCAAATGCTAGATACATGCTTTGATATGTCAAATGATTTTGTCTTAGAAGTACACGAAGGTGAATTGGAAGATTTGCTGGCCGATTTATCGATCAATAAACTCGACCTGATTATTTCGGATCAACCCTTACCAACAAGCGTCAATGTACGAGCAACTAATCATTTATTGGGTGAGTCAGGACTAACCTTTTTTGCTGAACCGCGATTGGCGTCAAGCCTTAGGGATGAATTTCCCTTGTCGTTGAACCAAACGCCGTTTCTGATATCTTCACGACAATCCGGACAAAATCAAAACTTGACTGCATGGTTCTCTCAAAACAATATCAAGCCGAAAGTCGTTGCCGAATTCGATGATACTGCACTGCTTCAACTATTCGGGCAAAAGGGCAGAGGTGTGTTTTGCTTGCCGGGCATTGTCGAGGAAGATGTCTTAGCAAGGATGAAAGTTGAAGTAATTGGAAGAGTCGATACGGTAAGTCATCGATGCTACGCCATCGAACCAGAGCGAAAGCTAAAACATCCGGGAATAACCCAAGTACTAAATACGTCTAAATCGCTTTTCAGTCGCCAGACTGCTGAAAAAAAAAGCCCCTCTAACTAGAGGGGCCAAGCCAACCAATGTGAGAGTTGGATAGAGGTTTTCTTGCTAGTTGACCATTTCAATGTAGGCGATTAAACCCAGCAGGCCTAACGTAATAAAGATCATTGCTTCCATGTTGCGTACCTATGAGTGTTGATTAAGAAATTCTATGTCGATGTTTGCTGTTGATACGTATATGGGGCGTTTGAAGCACAGTTAAATCAGATAAAACCAGCACGTTTTTCAGTTTCTTTCTAAGTATTTGTGTACGCCAACTTGACCTTTTTTAACATCTGTTTTTGTCGATATTTTTGACACTCTAAATCCCGGAGGATTCGGTATTTGCGGTGATCGTGCCGTAAAACCGGTAAAGACAATAATTAATCCAGAATGAAGGGTGACTGATGGCCTTATCTCAAAGTAGTTTCCGGGAAAGTGGTATTAAAACCAGCGAATTGAAACTAGAGGCTGATCGGCCTATTAAAAAATGCTCGATGATCACTCATTTAGCAAGCTGTGTGGCCGTGGTAGCCTTAGCGTTTATAAGTCATCCCTTGCTTGCCACGGAAGACAGCCTAGTTGTGGATCAGGGTGTTGATAGTCAGGACATTCTCCGTGCCGCTAATAACGGTTGGTTGTCGCACGGCAGAACCTATTCGGAGCAACGCCATTCGCCACTGAACCAGATAAATGATAAATCGGTGAGCGGCTTGGGATTGGCATGGTCATTTGATTTAGGAACTAGCCGAGGCATCGAGGCCACACCCATAATTCATGACGGAATCATGTACGTAACGGGTACTTGGAACCTTGTGCACGCCTTAGATGCCCGCTCGGGAAAACTATTGTGGTCTTTTGACCCCAAAATTGATAAGGAACAAGCTGCAAAAGGGTGTTGTGATGTGGTTAATCGTGGTGTCGCTATTTGGGGAGACTCTGTATTTACTGGCACGATGGATGGGCGTCTGATTTCATTGGATGCCAAGACCGGATCGGTGAATTGGGATGTAAACACCATTGATAAGAGCAAGCCTTATACCATTACAGGTGCACCGCGTATCATTGACGGTAAGGTGATGATCGGTAACGGAGGAGCGGAACTGGGTGTTCGTGGTTATTTTAGCGCTTACGATGCTGCATCAGGTGAGATGCTTTGGCGTTTCTTTACTGTGCCCGGAAATCCAGCGGATGGATTCGAGTCCGACACGATGAAAATGGCCGCCGAAACATGGACGGGAGAATATTGGACCGCTGGCGGCGGTGGCACGGCATGGGATTCCATGGCCTACGATCCAGAGCTAGATCTTTTGTACGTTGGAGTTGGGAATGGTTCCCCATGGAATCATGGCATTCGTAGCCCAGAGGGTGGCGATAATCTCTTCTTGTCATCTATCTTGGCTGTTAGGCCGGATACCGGTGAATACGTTTGGCACTACCAAACCACGCCTGGAGAAACTTGGGATTACACGGCTACACAGCATATGATTTTGGCCGAGCTCCAAATAGATGGCAAAGAGCGTAAGGTCATCATGCAAGCGCCTAAGAATGGTTTTTTCTATGTTCTGGACAGAGAAACAGGCGAGTTGCTCTCAGCGAAAAACTTTGTGCCGGTCACATGGGCTAGCCATATAGACACGGAGACTGGCCGACCCGTTGAGTCAAAATTTGCACGCTACTACGGAGCCAAACCAAACCTTCAATTGCCGGGTCCACTGGGTGCTCATAACTGGCATCCAATGTCATATAGTCCCGATACTGGCTTGGTTTACATACCAGCCCAAGAGGCTGCTTGGATCTATGGCGAGGATGGCAATTATAAGTATGCCCCCGGCGCGTGGAATACAGGCACAGACTTCACGCTTGGCATGTTGCCACCACAGAAGGGCATCTTCGCTGCGCTAAAAAGTTCTCTCAAAGGGCGATTAGTGGCTTGGGATCCTGTTAAACAAGAACAAGCGTGGGCGTTCGAGCATAATGGCCCATGGAATGGCGGGCTATTGTCTACCTCGGGAAATCTGGTATTCCAAGGCACCGCGGACGCGCATTTTGGCGCATACAATGCCAAGACCGGTGAGCGGCTGTGGCGATTTTTCACGCAAACCGGAATCGTGGCCGCACCCGTTACTTATGAGTTAGACGGCGAGCAGTATGTCGCCGTGGCTTCTGGCTGGGGCGGATCTTATGTGTTGGGTTTTGGTGGTGTTATGCCAACCGGGTCAGTCGCGAACGTAGGGCGAGTTTTGGTTTTCAAGCTAGGTGCTAACGAGTCTTTAGTACCGGTTCCTGATCAATTCAAGCCGACCATTGTGTTACCGGAGCCAGTCGAAGTAAGCCCAGAAGTCTTTGCCAAAGGTTTAAAGGCCTATGCTAACCGCTGTTCTCTTTGTCATGGCGATCAGGCTTATTCTTCCGGCTTGACGCCAAACTTGCGTTATTCAGCGTTCACCAAGAATGCAGAGGCTTGGAAACAAGTTGTGTTGAATGGAATCCTCGCGAGTAAAGGTATGCCAAACTTTGGCAGCATTCTTGATGAAGAAACGGCGGAAGGGATCAGAGCCTATGTGATACATGAGGCCTTAAGTGACCGTGGCGAAGACTTCTACAAGAGCTTAAAAGTTGATCGAAGCCCCAAGTAAGTTTTTCAGCTAACGGTTGAAAAGGTTAGCGCGACCAATGTCGTGCTGCTTAAAACAACTGTTGATACTACTTTGCTGCTATCATTGAACAGATGATTAATCTCGCTCTTAGGTTTCACCGGCAATGCGTTTTGTAAGTCGAACACACACCGGACGTGTGAGATCGGTAAATCAAGATTTTTTAGGCATACTCGATGATGCGTGCGTCGCGATTGTTGCTGATGGAATAGGCGGTAAAAAATTTGGCGAGGTTGCTAGCAAACTCGCCGTTGATTCGTGTGTTGAGTACCTAGGTTCTCTGAACGAAGAGCAGCTTGCTCGTGATCCAAGGCGACACTTGGTTAATGCAATTAAATACGCCAATGACGAGATCATTACCGTGCAGAGAAATGAACCCGATTACGCCAATATGGGTTCGACCCTTGCGTGTTTCGCGGTACATCAAAAAACTCTCAGTTTTTCTTGGGTCGGCGATTCAAGAGTCTATAGAATTAGCCCCAAGCAGCAGTCAATTGCTCTGTTGAGTAAAGATCACACTTTGGATCGAGATAAGATTGATAAAAATTTAGCCCCCAAGTTGTACAAGCGCGCGGCCAGTATCTTGACTCAAATGGTTGGGAGTATCCTGTTTTTAAAGCCTGACAATGGTGAGAGTGAACTGTCGACGGGAGATATTGTACTGTGTTGCACCGATGGATTAACCGATCGTGTGCCTGATGAGCTCATTCTTGAATACGCGATGAAATTGCCCAACCTAGATGATTTGGCGGACAAGCTACTGGATCGAGCTTTAGATTGTGGTGGACAAGACAACATAACCCTTGTTCTAGCTGGATCTTAGTCCGAATTCTATTAGCTCAACGTATAGACAGACTTTGTTGCAGCAACCGTATTAATTCTGCTGCGCTAGCAATTCTATCTTTAGGATTTTTCTCCAAACAAGTCATAACTGTATGTTCAAGCACGCTTGGAATTGAGCTAGAAACTAGCTCGCTTGGTCTCGGTGGAATATCTTCTTTAGTGGATTTTATTACTTTGTCAATGGTGTCTCCTTCCGCTGGAGTCCTGCCAGTTAGCGCCTCGTATAAAATGATGCCCAGACTGTAAATGTCCGTGAGTTTGTCGATGTCAGGGTCTTTATCTATTTGCTCAGGTGACATATAACATACCGTGCCTTGAAGCTTCTGGAAGCCTGTCATCGACATCGCATCCGATCCCTTAGCGGGTTCAACTTCGTCGTAGGGCGACACTTCGCCGCTTTCGCTCCATACTTTTGCCAAGCCCCAGTCCATCAGCAATACCTCACCGAACGGACCTACCAATATATTTTCTGGCTTAATATCTCGGTGAATGACACCGTGAGTGTGAGCATACTCAAGAGCGTGAGCAACCTGCAAGATGATGTCCATCATTTGAGTTAAATCATAGCGCTCTCGATAGTCGAAAATTTGACGCAAACTGTATCCTTGCACCAGCTTCATTGTGAAATAGATATGCCCCTTGTTATTACGACCAACTTCATACGTTGGAAGCGTATTGGGATGCTGTAGCATAGCGGAGACACGCGCTTCTCTTAACAACCGCATTTGCTCGATTGGGTCGTCAGCGAATTCCGGCAATAATGATTTGTACGCAATCACGCGGTTCAGATACATGTCTTTGCAAGACTGAATCAGGGACTTTCCTCCCTTGGCAATTGTTTTAAAGTAGGCGTATCTGAAGTTCGGATTTAGTTTTTTCGCCAGCTCCTTATCGGTTTGTTCAATGAATAAGGTCGGATAGTCATCCGGCTTAAACTTTGGGTGCTCACTCATGAGATTTTTCTCTTACTGATGCCATCATTTTTGTGTTTAAAGGATCTGATTTAACCCGTGTTCAGGTAAAGCTTCAAAGAAGCTGACAGATCTTGGGCTGCTTAAGGGGCTCCCAAGAATACAGTTGTCGCCACTGCCTTGTTCACTCAGTCCGGTGTACAATATCAACATGTCATTACAACACAAACAGTCAGACTTTACGAAGAGCCTTACCGCCTTGGTAATTCTCGTTTACCTGTTTGTTTCGTCCTTAAGTAGTGTACACGCCATGCCATCGCAAGGACATGTTCAAAGTATGGGTGATGATCAAACTTATGAAAATGTAACGGCTGATGGTAGTGTCGATAAATTTAGTTTGAGCGCAGGTAGGCTAAGTGAGTTCGGCAAGACGGCAATGGCTATGCCCACCTGTCACGAATCGGCTAAGTCGTCCACAAACGAGGCCGGAAAAGAGGGTGGCTATTCAGCCACAATGTCTGAAAGCCAATGCAAAATAGTGTGCGCCGTTCTTGCTTTGGCCTGTTTTGATTATCCCAAAAGTATCGAATTGAGCACCGATATAGATTCGTTTATGGCTCATGACGAAAAATCTCTGCTCGCTAGAATCATTCCCATAGATCCAAACCCTCCGAAAACTCTCTGAATCCATCGTATCGTAGTTCGAAGCACAAAGCTTAATGATGATATGTGCTTCGAATCCTATTTATCTTTTCGGAGAACCATAAATGAACTCACATTATCCGCTTACTCGGCGGCAATTTGTCACTGGGGTAGGTGCCGCCGGCGTCTTGGCTTTTGGCAACAGTGCGACAGCCACTGAAAGTTTCGGGCCAAAAGAACTTAGTGGCAGATATTTTGAATTAAATATAGGCTATTTACCGGTAAATTTTACGGGTAAAGACCGGACCGCGACAGCTATCAATGGATCAATTCCAGCCCCAACATTGCGTTGGAAGGAAGGAGAAGAGGTAACCATAAAGGTCACCAACCACCTAGCTGAAGACACGTCAATCCACTGGCATGGAATCATCCTTCCTAGCAATATGGACGGCGTCCCTGGACTCAGTTTTGGCGGAATCAAGCCGGGTGAAAGCTTTACTTATCGTTTTACCGTAAACCAGAGTGGAACGTATTGGTATCACAGTCACTCTGGGTTTCAAGAGCCACTGGGGATGTATGGCGCGATCATCGTCGATCCCATTGAGGCGCATGAGACTGTTGAACGCGACTACGTGCTGACTTTGTCCGATTGGAGCGATGAAAAACCCGAATCTATTTTTGCCAACCTCAAGAAGTATCCTCATATCTACAATATTGATGAGCGCACATTGAATGATTTTATGCGCGATTCGAAGCGTCATGGTTTTTCTAAAGCCTTTGCAGAGCGCATCATGTGGAATCAAATGCGTATGTCAGACTCCGATATTTCGGATGTTACGGGCAAAACCTATACTTTCTTGTTGAATGGCAAGCCTCCAGCAAATCATTGGCAAGCCTTATTCAAAAAAGGAGAGCGTGTACGTTTGCGCTTCATTAATGCAGCGTCAATGACTTTCTTTGATGTTCGAATACCGGGTGTCAAAATGACGGTGGTGGCAGCCGACGGGCAGGCAATCGAACCGGTTACGGTTGATGAATTTCGAATAGCGGCGGCAGAGACCTATGATGTCATCGTGCAGCCAAGCGCAGAGCAAGCGCACGCCGTTTTTTGCCAAGCGATCGATCGTTCTGGTTATGCCGTTTGTTCATTAACCCCTCAGCGTAATCTTCCCATTGAATTACCCGAACTGGATGCATCACCAATACTGGGACACATTGACATGGGCATGAACCACTTGCCCGTCAATGCTGATGCTGGTCATGACCAACATGGGATGAACCATGGCGGGCAAACTTCACAGAAAGACAACGATGACGAAGACGGTTGTACGGAAGAGCATGCTGCGATGGGGCATTGTGTCATGCCTCAAAAGCCGTCGAATAATGGTTGTACAGCGGAGCATGCTGCGATGGGACACTGCGTTATGCCCAACTCAGAGCATCGCCAAATGGGCTCAGGCTCGGCCGGCTACGGCTCAAGCAAAGCAGTGAGTTTTGACCATATCAAAATGGGCCCTCACATCGATATGTTGGCTGAATCGCCTCAATATCGCTTAGATGACCCCGGTGTGGGTTTACGCAACAACGGTCGAAGAGTGCTGACCTACGCGGACTTGATTAACCGAAATGAAACCCTTGATCCACGCGAGCCCTCTCGCGAATTAGAGTTACACCTTACCGGTAACATGAGCCGTTACATGTGGTCTATCGATGGCATCAAAGGAATGAAGGCTGACCCGATCAAGATGAAGTTTGGTGAGCGTCTGCGAATCACCTTCGTCAACAACACCATGATGAACCATCCAATGCACCTGCATGGACTATGGAGTGAACTCGAGACCGGCGAACCAAACCGCATACCTCGAAAGCACACGACGATCGTGCAACCGGGTTCCCGTTTGTCGTACTTGGTTACGGCGGATGCGCTGGGAAAATGGGCATTTCACTGCCATTTGACCTACCACATGCCCAGCATGTTTCGTGTCGTTGAAGTAAGTTAGGAGTCAGTAATGAAAAGAGTTTTATTGAGTGTTCTTCTTAGCTTATCCCCAATGACCGCCTTTGCCATGTTTAATGATGATCCATGGTTATCAAAGGTGATGGCTGAATTTGAGTACATTGATGCCGAACACAACGCCCTGGAATGGGACGTAGATGCTTGGTATGGACGAGATATCAGCAAGTTTTGGATAAAAACAGAAGGAGAGTATGCCGAATCTGAAATCGAGTCTGGCTTTATAGAATTTGTTTACAGCCGGGCTTATTCAGCCAACTGGGATTGGCAAACTGGAATTCGCAGCGACATTGCCAGTGAATCTGATCAGAACAGAAATTGGGTCTCATTCGGTTTTATGGGGACAGCGCCGTACTTTTTTGATGTGGATGCACGGCTGTTCATCGGTGAAGATTCTAGCTCACAACTGATTATCGAAGCTGAAAAAGAAATCATGCTTACTCAGGAGTGGGTTCTGACGCCGGAATTCGATGTGGTGGCAAATGGAAAAACCAGTCAGCGCTTTCAAGAGGGCTCAGGACTGTCGTCCGCTGAGTTTTCTCTGATGCTCGGGTATGAACACAATGGCAATCGCAAATTTCAGCCATTTCTTGGCGTTACGCGTACATGGCTTTTCGGTGCAAGCCAAGACATGGTCGATCACGACACGTCATGGCGAGGAACTTTAGGGATTCATGGATGGTTTTAGCGCATGCGCATATCGGGTTTTAGAGCCCGGAACGTTTTTCTAAGGTAGCATCGCGCTAATTTAATTGCCTAGTTGAGGGATCGGTGTGATAGATTCATACACGGTCCCTCATTTCGATAAGTTGTTACTTTTTCGATATCTTAGATCTTAAGGCTACTTGAATGACGATAAAACTCAGACTCTTTAGCAGTGCTATCTTGTTTGTATTGTTATGTTATAACTCTCCTACCTACGCAAAGAAAACCGTCCAAATCGGTGTGTTAACTGATTTCTTGAGCACGGACTTTCGCCCGACATTTTATACATTAAGTGATGAGATTAAGGCTGTAGTCGGCAATGACGCGAATGTCGTAATTGATGATAAAAATGTCCTAATCAATAATTTTGACTCCGCCAAGGCGCGTGATCAGTATCTACGGTTGCTGAATAGTTCGGTTGACATCATTTTAGCTTTCGGACCGGTGAACAACGAACTCATCACCCGGCAGCCTCGGCATACAAAACCCACCATACTGTTTGGTGCCGTTAATGCCGATCTGATCGGAATTGACCTTGAGAAGAATCAGTCTGAGATTCGCAATTTTACCTACATGGTTGCGCCGCTTTCCTACACTAAGGATTTGTCTGACTTCCATAAAATTTTTCCGTTTCAGAATCTAGCAATCGTCGGGTTTGGACCCTGGATTAATGATGACAGCAGGCGAATACTTGCAGACGCCATGCAGGACTATGACTCTGCCTACGAGTTGATTTCTTACCAGTCTTTAGATCAGTTTAGATCTGCGGTCAAAGGGTTTGATTCCGTTTACATGGCTGAGGGTTTTGGGATTTCGATCACCGAAATTGAGCAAATGGCGGACGTGTTAGTTGACCTTAAGTTGCCATCATTTACGACTACGCGCAGTAAGGATGTAGAGTTAGGCTGGCTGGCATCAAATCAGTCTGAAAACAATATTGAGATGTTGTTTCGGCGCATAGCATTAAGTGTAGAGGCCGTGATAAACGGTGAGGATCTATCAAAAAGGCCGGTTTATATTGACCTCAGTGATGCGATCACTATTAACTACAACACCGCTGAAAAAGTCGGCGTACCAATTCGATTGAGCCAATTGGCAACCACAAACCTTGTTGGTAGTTTCACAGAGTTTGTGGTCGATGAAAGCTACACCTTAGTGGAAGCCATCGAGCTGGCATTAAAAGAAAATCTTAATCTCAGAGCCGCCAATCTCGATGTGAAATTAGCAAAGCAGACCCTTAAAGAAGCGCAAAGTGCTTATAAGCCTGACGTGTCGCTAACGGCTTCAAATCGTTGGACCGATCCAGATGTGGCGGCAATATCCAACGGTCAGAATCCTGAGCGCGTAACCTCTGGCTCAGTTGGTGTATCTCAAGTTTTGTATTCAGAGGATGGTTCTGCGGCAATCGGAGTTCAACGTCGTCTTTACCAGGCACAACAGGACAATTTTAGAGTTGATGAACTGGATACAGTGCTAAACACAACTCGTGCTTCGTTAAACTTGTTAAGAGCGGAAAAAGCCTTGCAGTCGCAGGCCGAAAATTTGGATATCACCAAACGGAACCTAAAGGTGGCTCAGCAAAATTTTAATGCCGGTCGTTCCAGCAAAGCAGATATTTTTCGTTTTCGTAGCGAGTTGGCAATCAATCTTCAGAATGTCATTAGTTCAATCACCCAGTTTCGACAAGCACAACATGCGCTCAATGCACAGCTTAATCGGCCCATTGCTACGCGTATCGAAATCATGGATGTAAGGCATCAAGCGGATAGTTATGAACCTGAAGAGTTTAGTTTTGAGCGTTTACAAGCGACGCTAGACGATCCGGCCGAGCAACGAATTTTTGAATCTTTTTTGATCGAACAAGCAAACGATTTGTCTCCTGAAATCTCTGCCATTGATAACAACATTAAGGCTACTGAGAGGAATCTAGCTCAATATGGTTGGCGTCGCTTTATTCCCACTGTGAGTGCCAGTGCACAATATAATCGTGTTTTTGATCGCGATGGAATCGGGGTGCCTCCAGATGCATTAGCCTTAGATGATGATTACACCATCGGCCTAAATTTTTCCGTGCCTCTGTTTAACGGTGGTCAAGATGATATTAATAAGCTTCGCATAGAACAGCAGCTTCAACAGCTGGAGTTACAAAGAAGCTCGCTACGGCAATCAATCGAAACACGAGTCAGAGACAGTGTCTTGGATGTCTCAAGCCGGGTGGCCAATATACGCTTGTCTGAAGTGGCCGAGCAAGCTGCTGAACAAACGTTAGACTTAATTGAAGCGTCTTACGCTAATGGAGCGGTGACCATTACCGAGCTTATTGATGCTCAAAATAATTATCTTCAATCACAGCTATCCAGTGCCACTGCCTATTTCAATTTTCTTGAGAGTGCCATTTCCATGGAGCGTTCTGTGGGAACTTACATCTTCCTACCCAATACCGAAATCAGCAGTGCCGAGTTCGTCAGACTCTACGAGGAATTTCGTCTCGATGCTATACAAAAAGGTAAGCGCTAAAATTTGACAGTAAGTACGGATTTTGGCTGTAAATTAATGAGAGTGAAAATGAATAACTTGATCAAAACAAAGCTTCTCTTGATACCCGCATTAGCAGCGACGCTATTGGTCGGCTGCGCCGAGACTGTCGAAGAGGAGGTTACAGTGCGTTCGGTCCGAACTATGCAACTTGGGGTTGGTACCAGCGAGTCAATCCGTTCGTTCAACGGACAGGCAAAAACGGATCGAGTGATTGATTTGAGTTTTCGCGCTTCCGGGGTAATAACCCAATTCAACATTAAGCTTGGTCAAGCCGTAAAAAAAGGAGACTTGCTGGCAGAACTGGATAATGTAGCCGCGCGTCTTTCTTACGAACAGGCGAATGCCTCGCTGAATAGTGCAAAATCGAATTTGGATACACAAAACTTAGCCTTAAAACGTGTTCAGAACTTATATGAGCGAGGCGGTGCATCCCTGAGTGATTACGAAAGCGCCAAAAACGCTTTTCGTAACGCACAAGCCAGCTTTCGGTCTGCTCAGAGAAGTGTAGACATACAGCAAGAGCAAATAAATTACGGCAAAATATTTGCGCCGGAAGACGGCGTCATTTCTTCAGTCAACAAGGAACTTGAAGAGAACGCGTCAGCCGGTGAACGCATTGCCGTGCTTAATGCCGGTTCGGAAATGGAAATCGAACTGGGTGTATCGGAAAGTGTGATCAACAAGATCTCAGAACAGACCAAGGCCAGCATATCCTTCCCAGCACTTCCCAATCAGCTATTTGAAGGAAAGGTAACGGAAGTCTCGCCCTCGATCGACGCGCAATCAGCAACGTATCCAGTACGCGTGAGAGTGGTTGAAGCTACTCAAGAAGTAAAGTCTGGCATGGCCGCTACCGTTGTGTTCGATTTTTCTAGCGATACTGGACAACAAAATACCTTGCAAATACCCGTTTACGCCGTTGGTGAGGACTCGCAAGGGCGCTTCGCCTTTATCTTAGAGCAGGGCGAAGAAGACAAGCTATTCGCTCGCAAGCGACCTATTGTCATCGGAGAACTAATTGATAATCGCTTCGAAGTGAAATCTGGCCTAAACGAAGGGGATTTGATTATTACGGCAGGCGTACACAGCGTGCTTGATGGGCAACAAGTCAGGCTTAGTGAGTAACAACGTAAGGAGCGCACCATGAATCTGGCCAAGCTTTCCATCGAGAATAATCGTATCGTCTTATTTTTGTTGTTCGTATCCGTCATTGCTGGCATTTTTTCTTATGAGTCATTGTCACGCGACAGCATGCCGCCGTATACGGTTCGAGTTGCTACCATCGTTTCGCAGTTCCCAGGTGCCAGTCCTGAACGCGTGGAACTATTAGTAACAGATAAAATTGAGAAGAAAGCTCAGGAGTTGCCTGAACTCAAAGAAGTTTCGAGCACCTCACGAACTGGCCTATCCGTTGTCACAGTGATGCTAAAGGATGAGGTAAGTCCAGACGCCTTGCAGCCTGTTTGGGACCGATTGCGCCGCAAAATTGAAAATATCGAAGGTCTTCCACAAGGGGTAGAGCCGGAACTCAATGACGATGACATCGGCGTGACCTACGGCATCGCGGTCGCGCTGACTAGTGACGGTTTCAGCTATGTTGAAATGAAGGAGTACGCCGATGATATCCGAGACGACCTTATCCGTATCAATGAAGCGGCTAAGGTAGAAATCAATGGCGAGCAGGAAGAGCGAATCTATATCGAGTTTGATGATTCCATCTTGGCTGAATATGACCTGACAGCCAGTAAGCTGCAGGGCATTTTATCGTCCTTGAACATCCTAAGCTCAGGTGGGCAAATCAATCTAGGCGACGAGCGAATCAATCTAGAACCAACCGGTAATTTTGCCGACATTGAAGATATCAAGAACACCTTGATCACGGTTGGCAATGGCCAGCGCTCGGTTTATTTAGGCGACATTACGAATGTGCGTAAAGGATATTCTGACCCGTATAAACAGGTTGTGCGTGTCAATGGATTGAAAGCCCTCACTTTGCACGTTTCATTGAAAGACGGTGCGAATGTGATCAAGTTGGGCAAACAAATCGATGCGGTTGTCAAAGATTGGCTCGGGGAGTTGCCGATCGGATTAGAACTACAGCGTGTGGTATCCATTGATTCCTACATCGACAATAAAGTGGATGACTTTGTTGTAAACCTAATTCAGTCCATCACCATCATTTTGATCGTTATGCTGGCGTTTCTGGGACTTCGAACAGGATTGGTTATTGCTAGTTTGATTCCTATCGTTACCGTGCTCACGCTGCTATTGATGGGCTCCAGTGATTTGGGCCTAAACCAAGTTACGCTGGCTGCGTTAATCATGGCTTTGGGAATGATGGTGGATAATGCCATTGTGGTTGCCGAGCTAGTACAAGTGAAGATGGAGGAGGGGGCAGATGCAAAAGACGCCGCTACTGAGGCGTTTTCCGAACTATGGATGTCCTTGCTGATCTCAACACTCACATCATCTGTTGCATTTCTGGCGTTTTATCTGGCTGAGTCAGAAATGGGCGACATCGTTGGCCCTATTTTTCTGGTGATCACCTACGCACTCGCTACATCCTGGTTAATAGCAATGTCTATTATCACCTTGTTTTGTTATTACTTCTTGAGAGTTAACACGGCTGATGACCACAAGCCTGGATTAGTTGATCGGGCCATCAACCTGATGAGACAGAAGTATCAGCAACTAATTTTGATCGCATTATCAAGAAAGCTGCTTATTATCTTTGCTTCCGTTGCACTGTTGTTTTCCTCTTTGCTTGGGTTCAGGTACGTTGAATTTTTGTTTTTTCCCGACAGTGATCGAAACTTAATTACCGTTGATGTAAATCTGCCTTTAGGCACGCGCATTGAAACCACCGAGGAGGTGGTCGATGAAATTACTGAGTACATAGATCAAAATCTCAAAGTAGGTGAAGATCGTCCTGAAGGCATCGTAGCGTGGTCAGCCTATATCGGCGAGGGACCATCTTCTTACGATCTTGGGTACTCAGCCGATGAGGCAAACTCCAGCTATGCTCACATCCTGGTAAATACCAGTTCATTTAGTCAAAATAATCCGATGATTGCCGAACTTGATAGGTTTACTGCGGACAAGATTCCACAGGCCGATATATTGGTAAATACCCTAGGTGCTGGTGGAACCGGAACCCCAATTGAGATTAAAATTTCCGGCCCTAGCCCTGCGCAACTAGTTGCTATTTCTGAGCGCATAAAATTAAAACTTCTTTCAATTCCTGGAACCAAGAACGTTAAAGACGATTGGGGGCCAAAAAGTAAAAAGTTCATTATTGAAATAGATCAAGCTCGTGCACAGATGGCCGGTGTTACCAGTAATGATATTGCCACGTCACTTAAAACCAGTTTAGACGGTGTCGATACTGGTGAATACCGCGAGGGTGATAAAACCATTCCGATTCTGCTTAAGAGTAATTTAAAACAACAGAGCCTTCAGTCACTGGCAAGTATGAGCGTGTTCGCACAAAACTCGGGCAACAGCGTTCCGCTATCCCAAGTGGCCGAGATTATTCCCGCATGGCAATACGCAAAGATTAAACGCAAGGATCTTGTGAGAACCATGAATGTCTCTAGTGAATTGACCACGAATGGCAACGCGTCTCGGATTATGGAAGTCATGGAGCCATGGTTATTGGAAGAAGCGGACAAGTGGCCGGCGGGTTATTCTTACTCAACGGGGGGTGATGCGGAAAACAGCGCCGATTCGATGGGCGCAGTGGTTAAGTGGTTGCCTTTGTCCGGCATTATTATTGTGTTGCTTTTGGTGTACCAGTTTAACTCTTATCGCAAGGCCTTTATGGTGGTGGTTACCATACCACTGGGCTTGATTGGGGTTACCATAGGCTTACTAACCTTTGATAAGCCTTTCGGCTTCATGCCGTTTCTTGGTCTGATATCTTTAGCCGGCATTGTCATTAATAACGCCATCGTATTACTTGATCGCGTGGACTTTGAACGCAAAGTGATGGGGAAATCAATTCAGGAATCGATTGTGCATGCCTGTGTGCAACGTTTTCGTCCGATTCTGTTGGCGACAGTCACTACCGTTCTGGGGTTACTGCCCCTTTATTTAAGCGGAGGAGCCATGTGGGAAGGCATGGCTATTAGCATAATGAGTGGTTTGTTGTTTGGAACCTTAATAACCTTAGTCTTGATTCCTTGTTTGTATAGCAGTCTCTATCGTGTTGATTTTGGAGGATATACGCAGACATTGTCGGGCATAAAGCCATAAATATAAGAAAAACCCCCAGTCGACAGGTTAATTCGACATGTTAGACTGATGTTGAATAAAGAGTGTCTCTCTTTGTTTTAGGATAACAACAATTAATTCAGGGGAACATTATGTCTGTAACGTTAACGAGTCTTTGGTTGGCCATTGTCTTAGCAGGTGTGTTGTGTTGGGTGGCTAGTGCCTTAATTCATATGCTGTTTAAATATCACAACGCCGATTACAAGGCACTTAGTAATGAAGGTGATGTCGCAAAGGCATTGGGAGCGGATTCTCCAGAACCAGCACTGTATACCTTGCCGCATTGCGCTGACATGAGTCAGATGGCGGAAGAGAGCATGCAAAAGAAATTTAGCGACGGACCGGTAGCGATGATTACTGTCTTGCCAAACGGTATGCCGCCAATGGGCAAGTTGCTCGGTCAGCAATTGCTGTTTTTTGTAATCGGGTCCTTATTTATCGCCTATTTGGCGAGTTTGTCTCTTGTCGGTGGTGCTGATTATATGGTCGTATTTAGGCATGTCTTTGTGGCCAGCTTTCTCGCCTATGGTTGGGCCGCAATTCCCTACAGTATTTGGATGGGGCAACCATGGTCAAACTGCACTAGATTTATGTTTGATGCAATATTCTATTCAGGTGTAACCGCGGGAACATTTGCATGGCTCTGGCCTGCCTAAGGCTTAGTCTTTATTGAAAAGCGATAGGGCCTGTGCAAGAACTCCATATCGAATCCTAGTCTGATTTTGATGAATAAACCAATTAAGCTAGCTCGCAAGCCACTATCGCATCCAACTTTGCACGGTCAGCCAACACTATGTGGCGATTTTCAATATTGATAATCGCCTCTTGCTTAAAGCTTTTTAGTATTCTGCTTACCGTTTCAGGAGTCATGCCTAAATGGCTGGCAATGTCTTGTCGTGACATCGCCAAGGTGAAGCTGTCGGCTGAGTAGCCTCTAAATTGATAGCGTGAAGATAGGTTGTGCAGAAAGCCTGCCAACTTACGCCGCGCGGTTTGATCGGCCATGCTGGCGTTAGTGACGTTCGACTCGTACAGGTCTCGACTTAACAACCTAAGCAGTTGCTTTTGCAAGGCCGGAAGTGAACCACAGAGTTCGGTTAGGTTTTCGTAGTTCAGTTCACAAAGAACCGCCGTGTCCAATGCCGTGGTACTGGATGTATATTCGTCAGGATAAATGCCATCAAGGCCAATCAACTCGCCAGGTAGGTGAAATGCAACGACGTGTTCATTACCGCCCTCATCAACGCGGGTTGACTTAAAGGTTCCGGACTTAACGGCATAAACTTTTGAAAACACATCTCCCTGTCTAAACACCACATCATTGGCGTGCAATGTGGCCGACGGCTGTACCAATTGCTCCAACTTTTCCAGGTCGTTCTTCTCTATACCCAACGGTAGGCATATCTGGCTCATTGAGCATTTTGAACAGGAGTGAGAGTCGTGTGACTGCATCGATGTTTGGGCTTGTGACAGAGAAATCATAGTAACACACTGCTAGAAGCTGAGAATCAGCCCGGTTAAAGAGTTTTCGAAAATTTTACAACCTTAGACAAATTATCATCCTCGGTAGTGATACGTAGATATTCGTCGAACACACTTGCGATATTTCGTCGTAACAAACTCCCGATTTTAGTAATTTCAAAGCCAGTTGAGTTGATGATCAGCAATCCATCTTTCTCCATATTTCTAAGCGACTCTAATTCGATTGAATAGTTATGCCAAACATCATGTGACCAGTGATTGTGTGTAATCTCTGCTAAATCAATATGTTCATCACACATTACGGCACGAATTATCTTTCTGCGTTGAAAGTCTGATGCGTTTAACTGCTTACTTTTATGGACGGGTAAATCCAATGAATCAATTTGTTGAAGATACTCTGAAATCGTTAGGGTGTTTTGAAAGTATGCGTCATCAAACTCGCTAATTGCACTGACACCAAAACCAATCAAGTCGGTGTCCGCATTGGTTGTGTAGCCTTGGAAGTTACGCTGTAAGGAGTGATCTAGCTTAGCTTGAAATAGTGAGTCGCTTGGCAGGGCAAAATGATCCATGCCAATATGTTCATATCCGGCTTCTCCCAATATTTTATGCGTCAACTTTACCAATTCTAGTTTTAAGGCATCGTCTGGTAGAGCATCCTCGCATATCAGTTTTTGCGCCTTTATTTTCTGTGGTAAGTAAGCAAAGTTATAAACCGCAATACGGCTAACCCCAGAGCGCACTATGCGTTTTAGTGTGTGTTCAAAGCTTTGCAGGTTTTGATGGGGCAATCCGGTGATCAAATCCACATTCACTGAGTCACTGCATTGCATGCATGCCTCAATAATATTGATCGTATCTTGGGGAGACTGGATTCGATTTACGGCGAGTTGCACATCGGGGTCAAAATCTTGCACGCCGATGCTAAAGCGGTTGAATCCTTTGTTCTTTAACTCGTAAATCTGTTCAACACTGATGCTCCTTGGGTCTATTTCGATGCCTACTTCAATGCGATTTGGCAAGTCCAGATGAAACTTGCTACCTATGTGCTGTAATAGCTCTCCCAGTTGATTGGGAGACATAAAATTTGGGGTGCCCCCACCGAAATGAATCTGCGTGACTTTTCGGTCCTCATCAAAGAGTTCGCTTTTTAGCGTTATTTCGTCCATCAAACAATCAAAATAGCGCTCGACCTTTGGATTGTTGATTCCAGTCACTAGCTTGTTGCATCCACAGAAGTAACACAATGAATGACAGAATGGGATATGCAAATACAACGATAAATTCTTCGGTAGTAGCTCAGAATTTGAAAGTTGCGCGCTGTCACGAAATTGTTGTTCGCCTGCACCGACTCTAAACTGTGGGGCAGTGGGATACGATGTATATCGAGGCAGGTTTGCTTGATAGCGCGTTAATAGCTCTTGTGGGAAAAAAACGTCATTCGTTGTTTTCATATCCCGATTCTTTGGAAATTCCATAACTGTACCTTTGACGGGGTAAGGTGTTGCTGACAAGTTGCTGGTGGTCTGGCGGAATCGCTAGCCATTTAGCGACCCGCCAGGCCTGCACGATATTTCCCCCCTTTGTTAATACCGTGTATCCCCCTCTGTGATGGAGGCCAGCTCCCCAACCCCTCTGTAGTTCTTTGCTTCTTTGCCGGTTGTTTTCTCTATGGCTTCATACTAATCATTTTTCTGTGATTCAAACTTGATCTAGATCAAGTCGTCTTAAATTCAGCTGAAGATAATGGCTCTCACTTAATAGACACCTAAGCTATCTAAGGAGAATCATGAACAACAGCGTCACTGATTATGGATACAACGATTTAGCGGTAAAGCAATTTACCTTGGCCACTATTCTTTGGGGTGTGGTCGGTATGTTGGTCGGCGTATTGCTGGCTGCACAATTGGCTTGGCCACAACTCAACTTTGATATTTCGTGGCTGACCTTCAGCCGTTTAAGGCCATTGCACACCAACGCGGTGATCTTTGCGTTTGGAGGTTGTGCATTGTTTGCTACTAGCTATTACATAGTGCAACGTACCTGTCATACCACCTTATTTGCACCCAAATTAGCAAGCTTTACCTTTTGGGGTTGGCAAGCGGTAATTGTGTTGGCTGCGATCACGTTGCCATTGGGCTTTACACAATCAAAAGAATACGCCGAACTTATTTGGCCAATCGATATACTGATTACCATCGTTTGGGTCGCCTACGGGATTGTGTTTTTCGGCACGATTGTGAAGCGAAAGATGCCACACATTTACGTGGCGAATTGGTTTTACGCTTCCTTCATCATCACC
The DNA here is from genome assembly GCA_963669225.2 of uncultured Arenicella sp. GTDB lineage: Bacteria > Pseudomonadota > Gammaproteobacteria > Arenicellales > Arenicellaceae > Arenicella. Next base: position 90,765 of record OY769919.2, read on the forward strand.
GTCGCGGTGTTGCATGTGGTCAATAATCTGGCTATACCAGTGAGTCTCACTGAGTCCTACCCAGTGTTCTCTGGTTCAGTCGATGCGATGACTCAGTGGTGGTATGGCCATAATGCTGTAGGCTTTTTCCTCACGGCGGCGTTCTTGGGGATGATGTACTACTTCGTGCCCAAGCAAGCGAATCGTCCAGTGTATTCTTATCGCCTATCGGTAGTTCATTTCTGGGCCCTGATCTCGATATACATGTGGGCTGGGCCACATCACTTGCATTACACAGCATTACCCGACTGGGCTCAGTCTTTGGGTATGGTGTTTTCCTTGATTTTGCTTGCGCCATCCTGGGGTGGGATGATTAACGGCATCATGACCTTGTCGGGTGCATGGCACAAGCTGCGGGACGATCCGATTCTTAAATTCATGATCGTGTCTCTTTCGTTTTACGGTATGTCGACCTTTGAAGGACCTATGATGTCGATTAAAACGGTTAACGCTCTATCTCATTACACGGACTGGACCATCGGGCATGTTCATTCAGGCGCTTTAGGCTGGGTTGCATTTATCGTCATTGGCTCCGTGTATTCACTCATTCCTAAACTCTATGGACGCGAAGCTATGTACAGCACATCGCTGATCAATGTGCACTTTTGGGTAAGCACCATCGGCGTGGTTGTTTACATCGCATCGATGTGGATTGCGGGCGTAATGCAAGGATTAATGTGGCGTGCCACTAATGAAGATGGAACGCTCACCTACGCCTTTATCGAGAGCATTAAAGCAACTTATCCGTACTACGTGATGCGTGTGGCCGGTGGTGCGCTGTTTTTTATAGGTATGTTGATCATGGTCTATAACGTTTACAAAACCATTAAGGGTGATTCACTCGTCGAAGCGTCATCCAGCACTCAGCAAGAGGTAACCGCGTAATGAAACACGAAACTATCGAAAAAAATACTGGATTGATGGGGGTGTTAATCGCCCTAGTTATCAGTGTGGCGGGGATAGCCGAGATTGTGCCACTGATGTTTCAAGCGCAAACCACACAACCTTCAGAAGGCGTAGTGCCGTATCCAGCGTTGGAGCTTGCTGGACGCGATGTTTATGTAAAAGAAGGCTGCTATAACTGCCATTCACAAATGATAAGACCTTTCGTAGATGAGCATCTGAGGTACGGTCCACCTTCCTTAGCGGGTGAGTCTGTTTACGACAGGCCGTTTCAATGGGGCTCTAAACGAACTGGCCCAGATCTGGCTAGAGTAGGCGGGCGCTATACCGATGAATGGCATTTGGTTCACCTAATTAATCCCAGAGACGTTGTTCCAGAGTCAAATATGCCGGGTTTTCCTTGGTTGCAAGACAATCAAATCGACGGTGATTTAATCAAGACCAAAATGAAGACCCTACGTTGGTTAGGGCATCCGTACACCGACGAGCAGATTGAGTCTGCAGCAGAAACAGTGAAGAACAAAACTGAAATGGACGCCTTGATTGCGTATCTGCAGTTTTTAGGTGTGGCTAATAACCAGAGGGCACAAAAATGATTGGAATAATTAACGGTATTTTAACTGGGTTATTGATCGTCATCTTTATCGGGATCTGGGTTTGGGCATGGAGCAAGGCGAATAAGCCATCATTTGAACGAATGTCTCAGTTACCTCTCGAAGATGAAAAGGCACTAGATCAAATACTTGCTACTGGTGCTAACCAGAAAGACTCAGCCATAAAAGTAAACGAAGGAGGAAACCATGAGTAGCTTTTGGAGTTGGCTAATTATTATTTTGGTTGTTGGGAATATTCTTGGAATGCTTTGGTTGCTAATTGCGACCAGTAAGTCCGGCGAGCAAGATGATCAAGAAACAACGGGCCATGAATGGGATGGCATCACCGAATTGAATAACCCACTACCTCGTTGGTGGTTCGGCTTGTTCATCATTACCATAATTTTTAGTGGTGCTTATCTATACTTATATCCGGGTCTAGGCTCCTATCAAGGCAGTCTTGGCTGGAGCCAAGTCGGCGCGTTTGAGCAAGCCAAGGAAGCCGCTGAGCAAGATCAACTGAAGGTATTCTCAGCCTATCAAGACCTGAGTATTGAAGAGCTGGCAAGTAATCCAAATGCCAACGGCACCGGCGCAAGATTGTTCGCTAACAACTGCTCGACCTGTCATGGCTCGGTCGGTCAAGGGGCGCTTGGTTTTCCAAACCTAGCCGACCAAGATTGGTTGTACGGCGGTTCACCAGATCAAATACTCAGTTCGATCAAGAATGGTCGTGCTGGAAACATGCCCAACCTCAATTTGAAGCCTGCCGACGTTGCTGTCTTGGCCAGATACCTAAAGTATTTAAGTGGAGAGCAAGTTAGTGACCACGTTCGAGAAACTGGTCAGCGGCGTTTCACTGTCTGCGCCGCGTGTCATGGCTCGGATGCCAAAGGAAATATCGCTCTCGGAGCACCCAATCTTACCGATGATATATGGCTACACGGCTCTCAAGTTAGTCAAATCGAAGCGGTGCTAAGACATGGGGTACAGGGCAATATGCCTAGTTTCAGTTCACTACTCAATGACGAGGAAATTCGACTTTTGGCAGCTTACGTCCTTAGTTTGAGTAAACAAGAAGGAACAGGGGAATAATGTCATGACAGAACAGGAACTGAGTAAGACTAAGTTAAACATTATCACGGCTGCCTGGATAGGTTTTTTGTCGGCGTCAATCGCTACGAGTCTATTCTTTGCTACCTTTGATCCCTTGACCTTGGTGGAGATCGCTACCTTTCCCGTGCCGATGACTCGCACCACTGTTTACAGCTTAGGCTTTCTCTGTTTCTGGGCCCTTTTACTGGTCAACACCATTGTCACATTATGGATGGTGAAACGAAGATGACACGTCCTCTAGATGAGATTCCTGTCGAGGTATCCCTGTATCAGAAATCCGACAAGATATATCCCAGAGAAGTGCAGGGCCGGTTTGCTAGCCTAAGGTCCATCTCAGTCTGGGGTCTATTGGCGGTGTATTACATCACCCCTTGGCTCACCTGGAATAACCGTCAAGCTGTTCTCTTTGATCTTCCCGATCGACAGTTTTATGTTTTTGGTATTACCTTTTGGCCTCAGGACTTTTTCTTCTTGGCGTTGATGCTGGTGGTGGCTGGTTTGTCGCTGTTCTTTTTTACAGCGATCGCTGGTCGCGTTTGGTGTGGTTATGCCTGCCCACAAACAGTATGGACTGAAGCGTTTATTCGTATGGAGCGTTGGGTAGAAGGTTCTCGTGCAAAACAAATAAAGCTGAGTAAGCAAGCTTGGAATGCTGAGAAATTGAGAAAGCGGTTTAGTAAACAATTTCTGTGGATAAGTTTCTCTTTGTTTACCGGCTTCACCTTCGTTGGATACTTTCAGCCAATTACAGTCCTGGCTAGCGATATTGCTTCATTTGACGTGGCAGGCTGGCCGCTTTTTTGGACACTGTTCTATGCCTTGGCCACCTACGGTAATGCTGGATTTTTGAGAGAGCAAGTTTGCAAGTACATGTGTCCCTATGCTCGATTCCAAAGTGCGATGTTTGATAAAGACACATTGATAGTGGCTTATGACAGTAGCCGCGGTGAGCCCCGTACCCGTGGAAAAAAGCGCACAACCGAGCTCATCGATGGCGGTGATTGCGTGGATTGTGGTATCTGCGTGCAAGTGTGCCCAACTGGTATCGATATACGCGAGGGTCTTCAATACGAATGTATCGCTTGCGCCGCCTGCATTGATGCGTGTGACACGGTAATGGAGAAAGTCGGCTGCGATAAAGGCCTTATTCGATACGGTTCCTTAGCGACAGAACGCGGTGCAAACATAAGCTTGTATCAAACTCTATTCAGGCCTCGTGTGTTGATCTATGGCTTCATATTGCTATCACTGATCACCGGTTTGATAACGGCATTGGTACTGCGGCCAGAATTTCAAACAGACATTCTTCGTGAACGTAATAGCCTTTATTCATTTACTCAGGATGGTCGTATCCAAAATACGTACACCTTGCGTCTTATCAATAAGTCCCAACGAGATAGCACGTACTACATCTCCATTAAAGGATTAACAGAAGCAGAGATTCAAGTAGTTAAGGGTGGATCAGCCTTGGGCGCTAAAACACTAAGATCAAACGCCATTGCACCGGGTGAAATAGGGGATTTGGTTGTTTCGATCAACGTGTTGCCTTCGACACTCAACAAAATGGTAACACCCTTCACATTCGAAGTTAGCGATTCGGTCGAACTGACAACAACCATAGTCGAAGAATCGAAATATTGGGCACCGAAGCAATAACCATCAGTGAAAATGAGGAATCATAATGAATACAGTTAACAGCACAGCCGAAACAAATGGGCAGACCAATATGCCTTGGTATCGGTACTCCATGGTGTGGGTAGTCATCGCTCTACCCGCTATTGTGGTTATTGCCTCCATGGTCACCATAAAAATAGCGGTCGATCATGCCCCGGTTATTATCCAAAAGGCTGATAGGTAGGCCGAGCAATACAAGATGAATAACTTGTTTAGACAGTCTAGGTTGGCCATAAGCAATGCCGATACATGCTTTCACTGCTTAGAAAAACTACCAAAGTATGGTGTGGTCAAGCTGCAGGAAAAGGCATTCTGTTGCCACGGTTGCTCAGCGGCCTATGAGTTTATTCAATCAAATCAACTTGATGATTTTTATACGCATCGAGAACGTCATACTTCCTTGGTAGCAAAAGGAACAAGCCCAAAGACTGGTTCACTTCAGTACAGCAACAGCAGATGGGGTCATCTCGATGATCTCGACTGCTCCGATGTGATGCGAATCAACAAAAAGCGTGTTGTTAGGTTTTCTATTAAGGGGATTTATTGCAGCAGTTGTACTTGGCTGATCGAAAAAGCCTTAAATCAACGAAATAAGGATTTTACAGTAGCCATCGGCTTGGATAATCAGACCATTAGCCTCGAAGCCTTTTCTGAACAAGCTTCGTTTAGTCAGGCAGCTGCTTGCATAGAAAGCTTAGGCTATAAGCTGGAACTACTTACAGCCGACACTAATAGAAACCGTGGCGATGCCCGTAAGCAGCAATTTCATCGACACCTAAGAAGAGTCGTCGTGGCTGGATTTGGCCTTATGCAGGTAATGACTTACGCCGTTAGCGAGTATTTGGACTGGTCCAGTGCTCGAATCGCCATGAGCGCTGATATAGAACGGTTCTTCGCCTTGCTAAGTATGTTAGTGGCGGCGGTGGTTGTTTTCTACTCTGGCGCTCCCTACCTTGCTAACGCCGTTCGCGACATTCGCAACAGGGTTCTCGGTATTGACGTGCCGATCAGTATCGCGATCATGGGCGCATATCTGCCGAGTGCGCTTACTGTACTCAGTCACGGTCAAGGTCAACTGTACTTCGACTCGGCCGTGATGTTTGTTTTTCTTATTTCCGTTGGCCGTTTGATCGAGCAGGGAGTCAAAAACAAGCTGCTCGACTTTTCACCCAGTCTATTGTCCTTTCTTCCCGATAAGGTGGATGTCACAAGGCGTGATCAGGATCAAGAATCGGTGCTCACGATTCCCGTTCGGGATATTCAAAAAGACGATCGATTGATTGTGCATAAGGGCGACATTTTGCCCTGCGACGCGCTAGTTTTGACCGGTAACGGAAGTATCGATAACAGCTTAATAAACGGTGAAAGCCAAGCATTGTTGCGGTCTCAAAATGATCGACTCTTGGCTGGATCAAAATTGCTCAGTGGTTCACTGATCGTGGTAGCCACGTCGAGCTATCATAATTCTTCACTCGCTGCCCTAGAACAAGCCATCAATGCTAACACCACAGCGCAGTTAGGTATTGATTCTGATCAACAACGTGGGCGCCAATTTACTAAATTTGTTTTATTGTTTTCATTATTCGTTGCGGCGTTTTGGTTTGTTTATGCACCAGAACGATTGTTCGAGATTTGCTTAGCCTTATTAATCGCAGCGTGTCCATGTGCTTACACCTTAGCAGACCCTATCGGACGCAGTCGCGGCGCAATTACGCTAAGAAAAATCGGCATCATTGTTAACGATACGTCTGTATTACAGCGAATACAGAAAATATCTAACTGGATGTTTGATAAAACTGGAACACTCACACAGGGCCAACCAGAAATTACATCAATTAAAGCCTTAGACAAGTTGAGTGAAGAAGCTTGCTTTAAAATTGCAGCAACACTGGAGTCTAAGTCGTCGCATGTCCTCGCTAGCGCGTTCTTCAGACCCGGTACATATGATCACGTAGTCGATTTTCAGGAAAGTTTGGGCGCGGGAGTATTCGGTACCATTGGCGGAACCAAATATTATTTCGGTAAAGGTGCATGGGTGGCCAAAGAGTGTGGCTTAGCGCCCGGTGCATCAACGATTACCGGCTCTCAGAGTGAGGGTCAGAGTACCGTCGCCGTATTAGCTAAACAAGGAACAGCCTTAGCGGTTTTTCATATCACCGATGACCTGCGAGCCGAATCAATCCCTGTGATCGAAAAACTTAAACAAGACCACGATATCTCAATATTGAGCGGCGACAATACCGCTGCCGTTACTGCTGTAGCACAGAGCTTAGGCATCAAATGTAAGGCTAATCTAACGGCAGCTCAAAAAGCGGATGTTGTTGCTTCAGAACAAGTCAGAGGACGAATTGTCGCCATGGTTGGCGATGGCATTAATGACTCGGTGGCAATGACCAGGGCCGATGTTTCTATCGGTGTGTTAAATAGTTCCCTGAATTTTCAATTGGATACTGATTTAACACTGTTGAATGGTGATTTGCGAGGTTTGCCACAGATTGAACAGATAAGCCAACAGATGACCGACATAAACAAGCAAAACAAAAATTGGGCACTGGTTTACAACGCCTTAGTGTTGCCGGTTGCTGCTGCTGGTCTTCTAACACCGTGGCTCGCTGCCATTGGTATGTCATTAAGTTCACTATTAGTGCTAATCAATGCCTTACGCATAGGTGGTACGAGCACGCTTCCAAAGCGCAGACCTAGACATAAACTGAAACCTCTACTCAAATGGAGCTGATATGGAAATAATCTTTTTACTCATCCCACTGAGCTTGGTGCTGTTGATTGCCGCAATATTCGCTTTTTTCTGGGCTACAAAAAGTGGACAGTTTGATGACCTAGAGACGCCAGCTTTGAGAATACTCGATGATGATGGCGAGGCCGATCACCATTAGGCAGGTTCCGGAATAAGACATAGTACAGAGTATGAATCGAACTGAGAGTCATAAATGACGTTAACCGCTGCATTTTTGTTAGGCTTGCTTGCAAGTGTTCATTGCATGGCCATGTGTGGTGGAATTCAAGGCGCTATCACTATGCGCTCTCAAGGCGCAGGTGGTGCTAATACTAATGGTAAACGTCACTTGACCAAGGAAGTTCCGTTATTAAGTAGCACACAAGCGCAAGTGCAAATGGTGCTGCTTAATTTAGGACGTGTTACTTCTTATGTTATTGCTGGTGCCGTATTAGCGTATTTTGGCTCTATGGCGCTGCTAATCGTGGATGTAAGCCAGCTAGCTATTGGGTTTAGAGCCCTGGCGGGCACCGTATTAATACTGATCGGAATCGGCTTGCTAATGCGATCCAATAAATTATTGTCTCCACTCGAATCGATATTCTCTGGAGTCTGGAAGTCTTTATCTCGCAGAATAAATACTCGAGGTTCCACGCCGATCATCGCCTATCGAAATGGATTAATTTGGGGAACCTTGCCTTGTGGTCTCAGTGCATCAATGGCTTTAGTCGCCGCATTCAGTGGCTCAGTAACCCAAGGAGCGCTATTGATGCTTGGCTTTGGGCTAGGAACCTTGCCAGCAATGCTCGGCTCGGGCATGGCTCTGGTTCATTTCAAACGTGCCTTTCAACAACGACAAACACAAATAGTTACGGCGTCCATCCTCGTGTTATTCGGTTTGATGACGGCAACCGCAACTTGGTGGGTCCCTAATAGTTTTCTTAACCAATATCCGCAACTAGCGTCTACCATGTTCTGTATTTCTTAGTTTTGCCTTACCTAGTTGTACTTTGTGTAAGTCCAGCCGTAAAGACTGCACATTCAACCGACACGGCGATTAGGTCTTTGCCGAATGACGTCGATAAGTCTTAAGATTTGCCAAGACAATTCCTATGATCTGACCGCTAATATCTCTATGACTATTGTCCTTGTTTGTGTATGGTCTAACCAGCGGACCTCTTAGGTAGGTCATTCCACTATTTAGTCGAATAAGTCGTAAATAGGAAAACACGAAAAATGAAAATAAAACACGTTCTAACCACCTTCGTTGCATTGCTCGTTTTGCAACCTCTGTTTACACAACCATTGTTAGCTGACGAGGAGAAAACTAACCCATTGGCTTCCATTCCATTACGGAATATTGGCCCAGCCATGATTTCAGGCCGTATCTCAGACTTCGCCATGAATCCAGATAGCCCGCATGAATTTTATGTGGCCACGGCATCAGGGAACTTATGGAAAACCGAAAACAACATGACCACTTGGAGGCCTCTGTTTGAAAACGAAGGTGCTTACGCTATTGGTGTTATCGAAATGGCCAAGGGTAATAAAAATCTACTCTGGGTCGGCACTGGTGAGAATAATGCTCAACGCTCCGTGGCAAAAGGTGATGGTGTCTATAAGTCTATAGATGGTGGCGCCACATGGACTCACATGGGTTTAAAAAACTCAGGGCATATCTCTCAGATATGGATTAACCCGAACAACCACGACGAAGTACTCATTGCCTCACAAGGCCCACTATGGAGCGATGGCGGAGACCGCGGCCTGTACAGGACGTTAGATGGTGGTGAAACTTGGGAACGGATTCTCAAAATTGACAAGTACACAGGCGTCAACGAGTTTGTTGTTGATCCACGCAACTTTGACAATATTGTGGCCAGTAGCTATCAGCGGCGCAGACATGTATGGACCTTGATCAACGGTGGTCCAGGAAGCGATATCCACAAAACCACCGATGGTGGTAAAACATGGGTCAAAATAAGCGCCGGGCTTCCTGCTGAAGACATGGGCCGAATCGGCCTCGCCATGGCGCCTTCTCAGCCAGATACGCTGTATGCAATCATCGAGGGTGATAAGAAAGAGCAGGGCGTCTATCGCTCTTCAAATTTTGGTCAATCCTGGGAAAAGCGATCCGGCCATATCACCACCAGTCCACAGTACTACAATGAAATTGTTGTAGATCCAAAAAATCCAGATCGTGTGTATTCTCTGGATACCTTTTCTAAGGTTTCTGAAGACGGTGGTAAGTCTTTTCACCCCATGTCGAATGAATTTAGACACGTGGATGATCATGCCCTGTGGATCGATCCAGACAACACTGATCACCTAATTATTGGTGGTGATGGTGGGGTTTACGAGAGCTGGGACAGAGGCAAATTGTGGCGACATGCACAGAACTTACCCTTAGCTCAGTTTTACCGAATACAACCTGACAACGCCAAGCCGTTTTACAATGTGTGCGGCGGCACCCAAGATAATAACTCCTTGTGCGCTCCTTCACGTACTGACGTAATTCATGGCATTACCAATGCTGACTGGACGATCGTTATCGGCGGTGATGGATACAAACCTCAGATTGATCCTAATGACCCTAATGTCATTTATGCGCAGTATCAGTACGGCGGTTTGGCGCGTTATGACAAACGCACCAAGGATCTAGTTTCCATTACGCCACACCCAAAAAGCGGCGAAAACCAATATAAGTGGAACTGGAACACTCCATTGTTGATTAGTCCACACAAGTCCACACGTTTGTTCTATGCGGCTGAAAAAGTATTTCAGTCTGATGATCGTGGTGAAAATTGGAAAGCCATCAGTCCAGATCTAACCCGTAAGATGGACAGAAACACACTGGATGTGATGGGCCGAATCTGGAGTGTGGATACCATCGCCAAGAACGTTTCCACCTCGAAGTGGGGCGCAATCATTGCGTTAAGTGAAAGCCCTTTAAAAGAGGGGTTAATCTACGTTGGCTCTGATGACGGCGTGATTAGTGTGACTGAAGACGGTGGTGAAAACTGGCGTCAGTCATTCAGCGTTAGTGGCGTGCCGGAAATGTCGTTGGTGGAGGACATCATCACCTCAGCGCACGACGAGAACGTGGCCTACGCCATTTTTGACAATCATAAACGTGGCGACTACAAGCCCTACGTTTTTAAAACCACGAACAAGGGCGTTAGCTGGAAGCGCATTAGCAGCAACTTGCCAGAATGGGGCTCTACGCACACCATTGCCGAAGATCACGTTGATCCAAACTTGCTGTTCGTAGGCACTGAGTATGGATTGTTCTTTACTCAAAATGGCGGTCAGAGTTGGTCAAAAATGACCGGCGGCTTGCCAACCATTGACGTTCGTGACGTTGAAATTCAGCGCCGTGAAAATGATCTAATTGTTGGTACCTTCGGCCGAGGAATCTACATTATTGATGACTACAGCCCATTAAGAACCAAGGCATCTGATTTGGAAAAAGCAGACGCAACCTTGTTCCCTGTTAAGGATCCTTGGTTGTACTTAGAAGGCAATCAATACGGTAACGAGAGAAAAGGCTCTAACGGAAACGAACTGTTTACTGCTGATAACCCAATGTACGGGGCTGTTTTCTCTTATTACCTAAAAGAAGGCTTTAAAACGCTGAAGGCTCAACGCCGCGACAAAGAAAAGAAACTCGAAGCCGAAAACAAAGACACACCTTACCCAAGTTGGGATGCTCTTCGCTCAGAAGACAACGAAGAGGCTCCGTCTTTATACGTCGAAGTAGCCGATAGCAACGGTAATGTAGTGAGACGCATACCTGCGGCGGTTAAAAAAGGCTTCCATCGTGTTGCTTGGGACATGCGCTATCCATCGCTTGGACCTATCAACTTGGTGAAACCAACGGGCTACATTCCACCTTGGGGGCATCCACCCAAGGGGCCATTAGCTTTGCCTGGTGAGTACACAGCTACGTTGAAAAAACGCCAGCTAGGTAAGGTAGAATCTTTGAGTTCACCGCAGAGCTTTACGGTAAAGCTACTTAATAACAGCCCAGAGATTGCCACCGATCGTGAAGCCTTGTTAGCCGCTCAAACCCGGGCAGGTGACTTGTACCGACGTGTGCAAGGTGCTTCAAAAGCACACGGTGAGTTGACCGCGCGCATCAATCACATTAAACAGGCCATTGTTGAGTCAGTTAATTCCACAGAAGCACAGGCTCAAAAGGTAAGGGCTCTCGCGGATGATTTGCAAACAGTCAGCGTGTTACTCAAGGGCGACAGAACCATCAGTTCTAGGCAAGAGCCTGTTCCGTGGTCGGTGAGTGGCCGTACTTCATTTATCTACGGAAGTATTGTCAGCAGCCAGCTCAATGTTTCTGGCAATCATCTAACATCACTGTCTATTGCCGAGTCTGAGTATCAACGAGTCGCTGAGCTAATGCAGAAGCTGGATAGTGATCTAAGCGCATTGGAAAGTGAACTTGATGACATTAAGGCGCCGTGGACTCCAGGACGGATTCCGGTCAGCTTGTAGTGTCTGACGATTAGCTTAGTCATAGTGGCTAGCGGCTTTTGGCTGTTAGCCACTTTTCTGTTTTCATAGTCATACGCATTACAAATTATGCGCCTAATCCTGTTTGCGATAGTCAGCGTGCTATTGACGATAAACCAAGCTGAAGCGACTGAGAATCAGACTAGGCTGAGTGTGCGATTTGCTAGCTTTGATCGCAGTTTTGACAATACAGCGCGTGACCGGACCCAAACCGGAACAGGGCTAATTCTTAATCATAAAATAAGCACGATCGATAAGCGTTTTTCTGTTGGCTTGGCTGGCTATGCAGCACAAAATTGGTCTAGCTCTGGCTTTGTTACCGAAGATGTATTTAAAGAAGGCGTTAATCAGGTTCACGGTTTTAGCCAGCTAGGCGAGGCCTACATTGATATAAAGCCCAACGATGATTATGCAATCAAGCTTGGGCGATTTCAGTATGAATCATTGCTACTGGAATCCAAGACCAGAGTGCTGCCATCGTCATTTCAAGGCCTACATACAGAGTGGAAACCTAGCCCGACCATGCAATTGTATGGCGTTTGGATTAATAAGTGGTCGCGTCGCGCAAATGATCAGTTCACTGATTTCACAACCGAGCTTGATTCCAACAACAAGATCAATTGGTTAGCGATTGCCGGTGTCAAAAGCAAAATCAATACTCGCTACGCCAGCTTAAGCTTGCAGGCCGAGGTGTTAGAATCGGCAGACTTCCTTCGCAAGGCGGGTGTCTTAATCACTAGCAGGCTAATAGAAGAGGGCGATAAAAAGCTAGAATTAGAGTTAGGCGCATTTACCTCCCGTGATGCAGGCAGTTTATTTGTTAGTGGCGCCAATGGCACGCTTGACGTTGCATCAGAACCTATCCAGCAACAAGCCCGGCTGAACCACAGAGGTTTTGGGTATTTTCTACGTTTATTGTACAGCACCGGCCCACATCAACTTGAAATTGCTCAAAGCGCCTTTGATGAACCTTGGTTAGAGGACTCCTTTGCCAATGACCACGGAACCACGCCATTCCCGACACGAACGTTTGGTCCTGAGCTCACTAACCAAGACGAGACGGTTAGGTTATTAGGTTATCGATATAGTGTTAAGTCTGGCCTTCTTAAGGGCTTATCGGCCAATTTACGACACGCAAGGGGCACGGGTGCCGTAAATTCTATTTCGAGGTCACTGGGGTCAGCCTCGGAACAATGGACTCTGCTGGATATTAGATATAGGCCACCTGCATTCGATAAGCTTAAGTTCAGATTGGCCCACCGCGATTACAAATCGGATATTTTCGGTTCTGTTAATGGTGTAAAAGGCGATCGCAAAGAAACACGGTTTTTTATCGATTACCAACACCAGTTCTAGTCAGCCGTTCAAAACCATTGCAATCGTATTCAAAGGTTAGATGTTAGTTCTTGTCGTACACTGACATAGTCTATTTCAGAGCCTTCCACGATCATGCGAATCCAGCGGTTCCTACATTCCTTATCAGTACTGATTTCGTTGCTCTATTTGGGTCAGATTCAACCAATATTTGCGGCTGAAACCCCAACAGTATCCAGCGGCAAATTAGATGTAATAAAACAATTCAAGTCTGACTACATCGAAGAGCGCACGTTCTACGTTTGGTTACCCGATAGTTTTGATGCCGACAACGACACATCGGTACTGTACATGCACGACGGCCAGATGTTGTTCGATGACAGTATTACTTGGAATCGGCAAGAGTGGGGCGTGGATGAGGTAGCCGGAAAACTTATTGCTGAAGGCAAGCTTAAACACTTTATCGTGGTAGGGATTGAAAACGCAGGGCCATCGCTAAGAGGGCCAGAGTACTTTCCGCAAAATGCAGTTAGGTACATCAAAGACAAGGAAATTCTTGCGAAGGACACATATATCGGTACCGAGCTTCGAGCAAATGATTACCTCAAGTTTCTCATTCATGAACTTAAGCCTTACTTAGCCAAACAATATGGCGTTCAAACCACTAAAGACTATAGTTTCTTAGCAGGATCCAGTATGGGAGGCTTAATCTCGATGTACGCAATCAGCGAGCACCCTGATGAGTTTGCTGCGGCCGCTTGTCTATCAACACACTGGCCCGGTACAGTGCCTGCAGAGAATTCTGAATCAATTACGCAAGCTTTTTTAGACTACATGGCAGACAATCTACCAAACCCAGATAACCATCGATTGTATTTTGATTACGGAACAGAAACCTTGGACAGCCTTTACCCGCCGCTTCAAAAACGCGCAGACGAAATCATCAGGGCCATGGGGTACACAAGTGAGAACTGGGTTACAAAAGAATTTCAAGGCGCTGCTCATGATGAAATCTCATGGAGAGCCAGATTAGATGCGCCGCTCTTATTTTTATTAGCGAAGTAGGTCAAGAGAGTACTTTCATTTACTACACTGTGCTAGGTATCTCGTTACATTAATAAAAAACTTTTGAACGACTAACTTAGTTTCCCAAAGCTCAATATTCAAAAAATAGATGCCTAATAGTACATTAACAACGGGCAATAAAACTGTATAAGTATACAGTTAAACAGGTCGACCTCACCAAAAGTGGTCAACTTGCACTCTAATCGGCGCACACTTTCACTCATTCACATATCTTATAGTGCAATCAAATCAGTTATTTAAATGACATTCAAAAAGTGTTACCGTGCGCGTAGCAGGACAAAAACGAGCGCGCACACTTTCACGCCAAGGAGAAATTTAAGAAATGGCTGAATATTTAATTAATTCAATTGGATATGAAATATACCTAGAGTTAAATCTGGTAGGAAAGCGTGCCGGCACGCTAATAAGCTGTTATGTGTATTCGGCATGATCAAGCATTTCAACACTAAAACGAGATTAGTTTACGCAGGCACAACTGCTATCGTAATGGTGTACTTTTCAGCTTTCTTCTTGTCCTTGCTCTTACTGGAACTTTCAACCGGCTGTGTTGACGGATCGCTTGCATACCATGATTGCCATATCGGGGGGATCGAAACTGCCGTTACAATTACAATGCTTATGTGGGGCGTTATCTTGGGGTTCCCAGTTGTAGCTTCCGCTATTTTGATATCAATTTGTGTTTTTGGTTTTCAGAAGATCAACAAAATCAGGGCTAATGAAAACACATAACAAGGGCAGCCAGTGGCATGGACGCGCACTTCGCGCGCGCCCCTGCTGCGGGCGTTAACTGCATCGTGAACATAGTTCGAGATAAACTTGTTTTAGCATTTCCCTCGGTTGTTGAGAGAGAGTTATCCGATGAATATATAAAGGAACATCCTGATTTGATGTGGGATGTGCCTAGTATCCCTTTATTAAGAGCAGTACCACTTTATATGCTTTGGTGTATAGATAATTCATCACAGGAGGGTGAGCTAGTCTTCGACTATACAATTAGCGCTCTAAACACTTATGCTCGCGAAAAAACCACAGGACCTGAGGGCTTTAAGTTTGCTTGTAACAGGTTACAAAGCCAAACAGTGCTTCACTTTTTAGAATGGTGTCAAACTGACTTAGGGCAAGACTATGATCCATCGTTGTCTAGGGCAATCAAAAACTGGAGAGCAGTTAACAAGTTCAAAAACGAAAATGCCAGCAAGGCTGGCACGGACGCCGCATAAGACGCGGCGCCCGTTTTAAAGGCGTTAGTGGCATCTATGTGGAATTGCCCATCTTGTAACAAAAGTACTTTTCCATTTTGGAAGAAGCTATTTATCGGTCATTTTGTTCGCGGAAGGTGCACAAACTGTGGTGCCATCGTCTTTTCTAACCTACCAAAGCAAAGGTATTATTTATATGTGTTACCAGCTATTGCGGTCACAACAGGATTAGCTATTTGGTTAAAACTGCTTTGGATTTATGTTCTTGGGGTTATTCCACTTTGCTGGGCCCAGTACAAAGCCGTAAAAGCCTCTAAGCTATACCTGAAAAATATGGAGAACCAAGCCACTAACAAGTTCAAAAACGATTCAGCCAGCAAAGCTGGCACGGACGCGCAAAAAGATGCGCGCCCGTTTTAAGGGCGTTAGGTTTGCTTGTCGGAAATGGTTGTGAGAAAGAAACGCTATCTGGTTTTTTCAATTCTATTTCTAGTTCCTCCAACACTATTGGCGGCATTCGCTTTATTACCTCCAATTCAGAGTAATGTTATCGCGATAAACGCAATTATCTTTAGTTATTTTCCTGGCGCTATTGCTTGTGAATTTTTATTGAACGACTCTAGAAATAGTCTGTTTGCCTTTTGTGGCCCAGATGCGGTTTACCTAAAAACACCAAGTGTGATTATCATTTATGTTGTTCCTTCTTTGTATTTTATGGTCAAGTTCATAAAGTCTAGGGCTAATACTCAAAAGTGGAAGAAGTATTCTAAATGAAACCTAACAAGGCAAATCACAATAACTCACTGCGTTCGTTGGGACGCGCTAAACCGCGCCCCTGTTTGCGGCGTTAGATTTATTCAAATGAGTTACGAATGCCCATGGTGCGAAGCTAAGGTTAGAGAAAAGGATTTGATTAGATGGCCCCTTGATACAGATTCTAAATATTCCCAAGATAGAGCATCTCGTTGTCCACATTGTCAAAAAGAAGTTATCTTGAGCAGAATCCAGATTAAATTTTTCCCTATACTAGCAGTGATTTGTATATCTATTTCAGGGCTTGCTGTTTTCTTGAATGTAAAAGAAAGCTATGGAGAGCTAATATATTATTTCCTTCTATTATGCCCATTCAATTTACTTCTAGCGTTTTCTAGTAGGAAAAAATTAATTAAAAATGGACTCAAAACCTAACAAGCTGCCCAACTTCACTCCGCCCGTATACGGGCTCCGCGGGACGCATTTGTCAACGCGCCCGCTTGCTTGGTGTTAGGTTTCCAATGACAACTAAGTGGATTGGTAAAACTGGAAAAGTCTTTGCGAAGAGAGAAAGCGTTGTTTCGTTGGATGAGGTAAAGAAATGGCTCGGTGAAGAGCATTATGTAGAGTCTGATCCTTCAGAGGCACATTCAGTAATTGAAAGGTTTTGGGTATTCGATGTTGGAGGAGATATAGCACTCTGTTTTCAATACTTTGATCCAATCGAGAAGCTAATTATTGGGGTAAATAAAGATACCAAGATCCATACTAAATTACTCGAGAAGTTTATTGGTTTCAGAACAACACAGGTAGAAGGGATATTGTGGGAATGAGACCCAACAAGTTCTAAAGCATTCGCCTTTGGCTCGGACGCTCGACTGTCCACGTGACTTAACAAGACAAATGTAATAGTATTTTGTGTGGGGGTCGGAAATACCGATAGACGAAATAAAGATGGGGATCTTTGCAAAGCTGATGCGAGTATAAGTTAGGAGACACACTCGCATTTCGAGCGAAAACCACAACTAAGCACTAAACACACCAGACAGACCAACGGATTAGTCGGCCTGTCCAGTTTGCGATTCGTTGTCGAGTTTGGTTCAAAAACTAGATCCCATATTTTTGAATGACAACTGTCGATGAAAATCTCTTTAAGTCCCCCCCGGAACTCCATTTCACCGATAACTTGATACTACGAAAAAATGATGGAAATGATAATAGACGTTTGTATTGAATCACTTTCAAAAAAAGATTAATAATCTATGAATATCGAACATCTCAGGCTCTTTGTTCGAGTGTCCATAACCAATAATATTAGTCTGGCTGGCCGCCAGCTTGGTTTGTCTTCAGCCGTTGCTAGCTCTCACATCTCAAAGCTAGAGGAAGATCTAGGGGTAAGGGTTATCCACCGCAGTACCCGTCATGCTTCGCTCACGGAGGATGGCAAAGTTCTGCTCTCTTACGCCGAACGTATTCTGAATTCAGTAAATTTGGCAACCGATAGTGTCAAAGGTGACACTGGCCAGTTAACAGGGGTACTCAGAGTTGCGGCACCGACTTCGTTTTGTCGACTGCAGCTAATTTCTGTCATACAAAAATTTATGCAACTGCATCCTGACCTTACAGTCGAATTTAGTTTGTCAGATACACTAATAGACTTGTCAAAGGGCAGGTTTGATGTGGTGATTCGAAGCTCCGAAAACACAGAGCAATTCATGGTCGCGCAGAAATTAAGTCCCGATTCGCGTTTTTTGTGTGCGTCCCCTAAATATCTAGAAAAATTCGGTCAGCCAAAGACTCCCGAAGAACTTAAGCATCATAATTGTTTGTCGTTCTCAATAGGGAACAGCCAATCTGTATTCCAAACTAATGCAGGCGAAATCGCTCTAAGAATCAATAGCAAAGTCAGATGCGACGACCTCGTGGCCATCAGAGACCTCACCGCCAGTGGACTAGGCATTGGCATCACCACAAGGTGGTGCTCAAATCGTGAGCTAGATAATGGTGAGCTTGTTCCCGTACTATCAGAATACCCATTCGTGACGAAACCCTCGCTCTGGGTTATGTTGCCAAGATCTAAGACGCTATCACCAAAAGTAACGTTGTTTATCAAGTTTCTGAAAAGCGAGTTGTTTGAAGGACCGAAATAATAGCTAAACCTTGTTGTTTGATTCTGTATGGACCGAGCCGATATTTCTTGGATTCGTGGCGTTGTGATTAATGACCAAAAGAATAATCTGATACAAATAAAAAGGCCTTTCGATGGGATACGAAAGGCCTGTTGCATCACCGCAAATCCATTGGGGGGG
This sequence comes from uncultured Arenicella sp., assembly GCA_963669225.2. GTDB lineage: Bacteria > Pseudomonadota > Gammaproteobacteria > Arenicellales > Arenicellaceae > Arenicella. Next base: position 109,012 of record OY769919.2, read on the forward strand.
GTAATGGGCGACACTTGTCAATTATGTAACAAAACTTCAAGCATGTAAAACTCGACGACGCTCGTTAATGTTGCTAACTGAATGCTTTTATCTCGAAGGCGACATCATCTTAAAAAAACAATAAGTCTCAGAGCGCACGCAAATTAAACATTTAAAAAATGCGATCAGTGTGCCAACAAGACCGGCACGTCCGCGCTTTTAATTAAGTCCCTAGTCATGCCGCCTAAGAGCATTTCTTTATAGCGAGACTGGCTGTAGCCTCCAATGATAATTAAGTCTCGGTTACACAAAGTGGCATGCCTTAACAATACATCGGTTTTGGTTTTGTCTTGACCACCAAAGCGCCGCTCAAAGTATTGGCATTTGATTCCATGTGCAGCTAAGTACTTGCCGATTTCCATGCCGCCTTCCAATTCCTTTGTTCTATTCGGCTTTTTCGTTACCGTCACAATATCCAAGTCTTCACTTTCGCGCATCAGTGAGAGGGTGTGACGGACCACGCTAACGGCTTGCTTACTTTCCTTCCAACCTAATAGAGGCTTTGTGCCCACCGTAGAACCTGACCAATCATTGGGTATCACCACAATAGGGATGCCACCGTCGATGATCAATTTGTCGATAATTCCAATGGCGCTGCCAGCCGCCTGTTTAAAGTTTGGTTGGCTTATAAAAACCATATCGGTATACATTAAGGGCTGTGGCAACCCGTTCCCTGGCGCGTGCTCGTACCATGTCGCTTTTAATCCGTTAACCTCATTGGTGAGAGCTTCGTATTCAGACCTAAGCGCTTCTCGACGATCATCCTCAATATTGATGCTAACGGCCATTGCGGCAGAGCCAGCGTATTCCAAAGCCGCTTCGGCGGAATCGACGATGCAAGAAACCAGCTCAGCGTCGTGCGCCATTGCAAATTTTATTGCCGCATCGATGGTGGGGTGATGTTGACGGTTTCCGTAAAGACAAAGAAGTACTCGTTTAATCATGGCTGAACTCATATTGGTTGGCAGTGATTTAACAATGCCAGCAAGAGGCCAGTGTGCGCTTGATGTGGATCAAGAAATAAGTCGTTTTAGCCCCATTCGATACATTTCGAGCACTTTTAGATCAACTATTAATGGAGATGATACCTTTGCCTCTTGAAGCCTTGATATCGTGTAGTCTAGTTCTTGATCTAGCATTGATAGGGTAGCGACCATCGAACTAGAATCAGGAATACATCTCGACAGGTCAATCAGAACCCGTTGTAATCTCTCACTTGCTTCGGGGGCGCTACTGTGGAGTTGACGAAAAGCGCTACTTACAAATGAAGTAAATACAAACAAGCATTCAGTTGCACTAAACAAACGTTTATCTACATCAAGTATTTCATTGCTGGTGAGTATCTCTAGGTTACTGAAAGTGGCTTCAGCCTGAGATAGTTCAACTAGGGACCGTGGTGCGCTTTTTTGATTTAGGCTCAATCCGCCGCGACTCTTGGGCACCCAAAAGTAACGCCATCCCGCATCCGAGTGAGCATCTCTAGCTGACACAATCAATCCATCTATGCAGTTCGCTCCCGCTACCCAGCCTTTATGACCATTTAGGCACACCGATTTGGAGTACTCAGTTATGTTACTGGATACTTCCAAGCCAGGCTTGTCTTTTGGCTCTGATCCGGCAAAGGCATGCCATGCATTGGTAGGTGACAGCGAGGCAAGCTTAGTGCCAAATACGTGCTGTATGCATGCTTGATAGGCTCCCATGAATACCCATGACATTCGATCGCTTATTAAGCCACTAACTATGCAGTTTTGCAGTTGATTCTCGCTGGCTTGGCAGTTTTCCAGGTATAACTGCTTGAACTCTGCTTCGGTTGTTGAGCTGTTCGTGATGGGCAAACTGTTTGGTTTATGAATCAAGTTTTCCATAGGGGACGTAAACCTTGTGCTGTGATTTAGTTGGCTTTCCGCCAGTCAATAAAACGACTTTAGCGCTTTGAGCTAATGGCGACCATGACTTTTACTTTCAATTTATGCACTATTCATAATATTGGAGGTGGGCCTGTTATAAAGGGAGCATCGGTATGTCAGTCATACAAACCAGATTCATTGATGTATCAACCGCAACAGTCTCAATATCAAAACAGGAAACAGAACCTAGAACAATAAAATGCAAGACGACTATAAGAACATTGACCGTGAATTAACCATTGCCTTAGATAAAATGACCGCGGTGTTCGGTACCACGTCGTTTGACACCGGTGACATTAGTCTCATGCGTGAGATGCACAATCAATCGGCTCTGAGAAATACGACACCAGATGAAGTTAACGAGCAAATTGAACACTGGAAGGAATCGATTCCACGAGCTGAATCAGAAAACACTGAACTAAGCTTGTACAAGCCAAGCGCCACAGACACAGAGGAAGGGCAGACCGAAAAACTACCCTGCATTGTGTTTGTGCATGGTGGTGGATACATCTCAGGAAGACCGTGGCATGCTCACGAGCGTATACAGCGGCTTGTAATAGATCATCAGTGCATGGTGGCGGCGGTTGAATATGGATTGGCTCCAGAAAAACCTTTTCCGGCAGGTTTAAATGATTGTGTGGCTGCCATTGATTATCTATTTGAGCACGGGGAACGGCTAAATCTAGATGAATCTAGAACTGTGTTACTAGGCGAAAGTGCCGGTGGTGGTTTAGCGGCTGGCGTGTCACTGTTTCTACGAGATAGGGGATCGTCTTTGTTCGCAGGGCAGATCTTGATTTATCCCATGGTTGATCGACTCAACGTAAATGTCGGCGGCGAGGATTTCCACATTTGGAGCCGTAGTAACAATCGCGATGCATGGCAAGCCTATCTATCAGGTAAGTTTGATCAAGATCAAATTGCTTATGCCGCGGCCATCGAAGCTGAAAATTTCTCTGGGTTACCATCCACTACCATACTAACCGGCGAACAAGATTTATTTATTGAAGAAAATAAAATTCTGCATTCGAGGTTAGTTAACGATGGCGTTGAAAGTACGTTAATCACTTATCCCGGCGCCTATCATGGCTTTGCTCATTTGGCACCCGAGGCTAACGTTTCTAAAAAGTATCAACGCGATTTAGATAACGCCATTTCAAAACTAATTAGCTTGTGATTGGTGACTGATTGTCAGCCGCCTGTGGTTTCTATCAACACGGCTTAGCAGTTACACTAGCGCTTTGTTTGCACGGGATGACTTGTCGTGCAAATAGCGATTAAAAAGACCATACACAACACGAAAAATTATTAGTTCCATGAAATTAGAAAACAAAGTAGCCGTCATTACAGGCGGTGCCTCAGGTTTAGGCGAAGCGACCGTACGACTTTTTACATCGTTAGGTGCCAAATGCTCAATCTTTGATTTGAATGAAGAGCGCGGTAATGCATTGGTAGAGGAGCTAGGTGACTCCGTTATTTATAATCAGGTTGATGTGACCAGCGAAGACAGTGTTCAAGCTGGCGTAGACTCCACTGTTGCCAAATTTGGTGGCATTCACATCAATTGTAATTACGCGGGCATAGGGCATGGCGAGAAGACCGTAGGTAAAGAGAACAAGCCACACGCCTTAGACTCATTCAGACGTGTTGTCGATATTAACCTGATCGGCACATTCAATACACTTCGCTTGTGCGCAGCGCAAATGAGCAAACAAGAGCCATTAGATGATGACGGCAATCGCGGAATCATTATCAATACAGCGTCGGTAGCTGGCCAAGAAGGGCAGATAGGGCAGGCAGCCTATGCGGCCACTAAGGGCGCTGTTATCGGCAGCACAATTTGCCTAGCTCGAGATCTGGCTGAGTATGGCATCCGCGTGAATACCATCGTTCCAGGATTAATTCATACGCCGCTGTTTGATGCATTACCAGAAAATGTGTATCAGTCATTGGAAGCCAGCGTGTTGTACCCCCAACGATTGGGTAAACCTGCTGAAATAGCCCATTTAGCTCAGTATCTGGTGGAGAACAGCTATATGAATGGTGAGTGCGTTCGTATGGATGGCGGTATCCGAATGCGCGAACGGTAAACGGAGTAATCGGTCATTGATTTACTCAACGACTCGATTAATCTTAATTAGTGAATAGATTCAGACAAAAATTGGCCGTTTGCATGGTGATGGTGTGCATCGCATCAACATCGGCCATGGCTCAACTTTTATCTCATTCTGCATCCCAATCAACAGCTCAATTGTCGGTAAAGCAGTCGGCAAAATTAAAAGCCCAATTGTCAGAGGAACAAATTATGTCAGCCACCATGGCAGAACAAACCGTTCAGGCAAATCTAGACGCCTACAATAATCGTGATATCGATGTTTTTATGTCTTACCTAGATGACACCATTGAACTGTATTCACAAGGTGATAAAGAACCCGCCATAAGTGGAATACCTGCCATGCGCGCGTTTTACTCTGATTTGTTTGAAAAGTCGCCAGAGCTCAATTCGATCATTGAAAAGCGTATTGTGATAGGAAGTACCGTCATAGATCACGAGAAAATAACGGGTCGCAACGGCAGTGACGAGGTTGTGGAGCTGGTTCTGATTTACGAAGTGAACAACGCAAAGATTTTTCGCATTACCGTGATCAGACCGTAAATACATCAAGCCACAACCGCTAAAAAGATAATGGAAGAGCATGAATAATCCTAGACCAAACCATATTGCTTGCCCTAAAGAGTTGCCGCTAGTTCTGACACACGCACCTTTGCTATTGGCTTTGTTGTTCTGTTTCTCAGCGGTATCTGTCAGTGCAAAGGAAGAAACTGCACATAATACGCAACAAAAGGTTAAGAGTATTGATGGCCTAAGCACAGTCCACCAAAAGCAATTATGTCGCAACACGGTCAATGCCTATGCAATACATCGGGATTCTGGTGATGCTGGTGCATTTGGAGCCCTTTTTGATGCGCAGGCCGAGGTTACTGTATTGGGTAAGACCAGCGTCGGTCGAGAACAGGTTGTCCAAGGTATGTTAACTCGATTCTCTCAAGGTCCAACATTCCACAACATGGGAACGGTTCATATAGCGGTTTCCGAAAGCGGGGTCATCACCGGGGTTTCTTACGCCGAAGTTTTTCGATTAACACAGTCCGAAGGACAAGCACCAAGGTCGAAGCTGCTAGGAAAAGTGAAGTACCTCGATACGTTTCAAGTACAAGATCAGCAATGTCTGATTACAACCCGCGTGATGGAGATGATTGCCAGTGGCGAATAGAGAATTCGTCAAGCTATTAGGCCTGTTGGGTCCAGGCATTGTTTTTGTTGCCGCGGCGGTTGGGGTATCTCATTTAGTGCAAGCAACTCGAGCAGGTGCTCAGTACGGTTTATGGATGCTCGTCATAGTCGTTCTTGCCTGCATTGTTAAGTATCCAGTTATTCGTCTGGGTACCGAGTACGCTGGCTTAACCGGTGAACCTTTGATTAGTTCTTATCGTCGTCGCGGTAAGGCTGCATTCTTTCTGTACGCGGCATCTCAATTAGCCACTATGGTATTTGTGATTGCGGCTATAGCGATGTTTTGCCTAGGTTTGCTGCAAACCACGTTTGATTTTGATGTTTCCAGGCTAACCGGCGTGGCCATATTGTTGGCACTGACGAGTACATTCCTTATTCTGGGTGGCTATGGTGTGATGGAAAAACTATCCAAGCTGATCGTATCCGTCTTTGCTCTGCTGGTTTTAGTGGCTGTAGTCATATCGCTTTACTCATTTGAGTCGGCCTCAACGGCACAATTTGCGTCATCAATCACTCTGGATAAAACCACTTTCATGTTTGTTATTGCACTAGTGGGGTTTATGCCAACGCCAGCTGATGCTTCGGTTATCCAATCTCTTTGGATTAAAGAAAAGTCTCAGAAGCAGAAAACTGATTTGAGTCAGCTCAGATTGGATTTTAATATGGGTTACGTAATTAGCTTGGTTTTGGGCCTGTGTTTTGTATTCCTAGGCTTTTCAACGCTGCATGCTAATGAGATTCCCATTGAAACCAGCAACTTTGGTTTTGCTCGCCAGTTTGTCACCGTTTTTACGCAGTTTATTGGCCCATGGAGCTTTCACCTGGTGGCAATTACGGCGTTGCTGATCATGATCTCAACGCTCTACACAGTGCTGGATGGAATGTCGCGTGTGGCGGCCGAAATTATTGGCGGCAGCGCTAGAAATGGATTGAGTAACAAGCTGTATCCTTTCGTTGTGATCGCACTTTCGATCTTGGCATGTTTGACTGTTGGCTTATTTCTAACGTCGTTCACAGTATTTATGGACATGACGTCTGTGATGGTGTTTTGTGTAACCCCCTTGCTGGCGTGGCTGAACCATAAAGCCGTATTCATGGATAACGCTTCTCACCCATCAAAACCTGGGACAAACCTTGAGCTCGCTAGCAACTTAAGTATTTGGATATTGACGGCTACTTCCTTGGGCTATCTAGTCGTTAGGTTTGTTTTGTAAGAAAAATACGGTGCAATTGTTTTAGTTTTGCCGGAGAGAACTACGACTTTCTCAGCACCGAATATTGCTCCTGTTCTTCCTTGGTAAATTCTCCACGTGTTAATTTGGCCATGATTCCAGGGCCTATTTCTGCTTTGCAGTTGTGGGCATTGATGGGTTCTCCGCAGTCTGCACAGCAGACGATGGGATCAGCCGGGTTTTCACACCCAGCATGTTTATACACAAATGGTTTTCCGTCTTCGTCTGCCATCCAGCGGTCGCCCCACTGAGCAATGGTGACAAGAATAGGGTAGAGATCTAATCCTTTTTCGGTGAGTCGATATTCGAATCGAGTTTTGCCAGCATCGTAGGCCACTTTTTCAAGCACGCCGTCATCGACTAATCTTGTGAGCCGATCAGAGAGACGATGTTTACTAATACCCAATGTCGCTTGTATTTCTGAAAAGCGTCTGACCTTCATAAATACTTGGCGAATCACCAACAGTGTCCATCGATCACCGAAAATCGACATGGATCTTGCGATTGAACAGGTTTGATTTGCCGTGTCTTCCCAGCGCATAAGTTCTGAATAAGCTTGTTCTAATTGAACTCATCATAACAAAAAACATTTGACGGTTCCATTATGGAACTATAACATGGTTATATTGCTTTGCTAGCTAGCTGCTTGTGGAAAAGCTACCAGAATCCGCAGTGCGCTAAGAACATACGAGGAACAGTTGAATGACCCAAACATCAGAATTCAAAAAATCAGCTTGTATTCTTTGCAGTATCAATTGCGGTATCGAAGTAAAAACGGGCGGTAAGGACGGCCGTGAACTGGTCAAAATTAAGGGAGACAAAGAAAATCCATCATCCGAAGGTTATGTGTGTAACAAGGCGTCTAGGCTGAATCACTATCAGATGGGAGCGGATCGCCTCGATTCACCTTTACGTCGCAAAAGCGACGGTACGTACGAAAAAATCTCATGGGAGACTGCCATCAAAGAAGTGGCGCAAGGCCTTCAACGCATGAAAGATACGTACGGAGGCGAAAAGATTTTGTTCCTTGGCGGCGGTGGACAAGGCAACCATTTGGGTGGAATGTACAGCACGGGCCTACAGAAGGTGCTAGGCGTAAAGTATCGAAGTAATGCTCTGGCTCAAGAGAAAACGGGTGAATTCTGGGTCAACGGAAAGATGTTCGGTGGTCCGCCGCATGGTGGCTTTGAAGATGCCGAGGTATCGGTATTTTTAGGAAAGAATCCATGGCATACCCATGGTTTCCCGCAATCAAGAAAAATTCTTAGAGAGATTTCAAAGGATCCGAAGCGATCAATGGTCGTTTTTGATCCATGCCTTACCGATACCGCGAAGTTGGCGGATTATCATATGCAGGTAAAGCCAGGCGGCGATGCTTGGGCTTTGTCCGCCATCATCGGTCATATTGTCCAACAAGGTTGGCAGGACCATGAATTTATCGAAAAACACACCAACGGTTTCGAGCAAATCAAAGACCACTTCATGACGGTGCCAGTCGATGAGTACAGTGAGTTGGCTGGTATAGAACCGGAGTTTCTAAAAAGAACGGCGCAACGAATTGCTAAGGCAGAATCAGTGGCGGTATTTGAAGATTTAGGCGTTCAACAAAACATCAATTCGACATTGGTTAGCTACCTACAAAAGATTATGTTCGTAATCACGGGTAACTTTGCCAAAAAGGGCACGGCCAATATTGCGATACCGCTTATGTTGATTACGGATGCAGGAAAGGGTGGAAACAAAGGTGGTATGGGGCGATCTGTACCATCAAAAGTTAGCCCAGTGCTGGGGTCGAAAATCATCACAGGCTTGCTGCCATGCAATGAAATACCGGATGAAATTCTCACTGATCACCCTGATCGATTTCGAGCGGTCATTATAGAAAGTTCAAACCCTGTACATTCTTATGCAAATGCAAAGCGCATGAAAGAGGCAATGCAAGCGCTTGAATTTTCTGTGGTTATCGACGTAGCAATGACCTAAACCGCCAAAGAGGCCGATTACGTTCTACCGGCATCAAGCATCTACGAGAAGCATGAATGTGTGTTCTTTCAGATAGACTTTCCAAAAAACACCTTTCAAATTAGGCACCCCATCGTTGAGCCATTGCCTGGTACGTTAAGTGAGCCAGAGATTCATTCGAGGCTAATTGAAGCATTGGGAGGTTATGGCCCCGGTCACATACGCATACTCAAAACCGCAGCTAAGTTGGGTCGCAAGGCATTTGCCGCGGCTTTCGGGGCTATGTTAGCCAAGAGTCCGCATTTGTTTGGAGTTGCACCGTCGTTGTTGTATCGCTCTCTTGGGCAAACCCTAGATAGCGGTAAGTCGGCCGCCGCCGCAGTGTTTTGGCCATTGGCTCACCAGTTTGTAAGAACTCACAAAGAGAGTGCGGCCAGAGCGGGCTATGGCAGCAGTAGCTGGAAGGCAGGCGAAAAGCTGTTCAATGATTTGGTAACTAAGAAATCCGGAATTGTATTTACGGATTCTGGGGAAGACTTTGCTGACAGTTGGAACCGTGTTCGATTTCCGGACAAAAAGCTTCGTTTATATTTGGAGGAATTGTTTCCAAAGCTCTCTCAACTGGATGCTTCTTTACTACAGGAGAACAAAGAATTTCCTCTGATACTGACAGCAGGCCAACGCCGTGGAGAAACTTCGAATACGATTATTCGTGACGCATCATGGGATAAGAAGCAGAAGGTGGCAAGTTTGTACATCAGTCCCGAGGATGCCAGCAATATTAGTGTTGATGATGGCGACTACGTGAAAATTATTACTGAGCAGGGCTCCGCCATCACCTACGTCGATGTGACAGAGCATCAACCAGCAGGATTGATCAGTTTGCCCAACGGTTTAGGTGTGGATTACTTGGAAGAGGGGGAAGAAGTCCGAGTCGGTGTGTCCCCGAATGAACTAACGTCAACAAACTTGAAAGACTTCTTCGCCGGTACCCCATGGCACAAGCGAGTGCCGGCTCGTATTGAGAAAGTCGCCAACGGGTAATAAAGTTGTTTAACTTTAATTTAATTCTATAAGTTGCTGAATTAAAACACTATGATCTCATTCTCTACAATTGAGAAGGTGCTGTCACCTATCTTGTCGCGAGCCCAGCTATTCAAACATGGCTTTAATCTCGCACCAATGTACCGGGCGACTAACGGACGTATCACCTATGTCAAAGAGGACTTAAGTGAGATTCGCACACGGACCAAGCTGAATTATAGAACTAAAAACTACGTTGGAACGATGTTCGGTGGCGCCATGTTCTCATCGGTAGATCCGTTTCCAATGGTGCAGCTGATAAACATCTTAGGCAAAGATTATGTGGTTTGGGATAAAGCCGCTGATATTCGATTCCGCCGACCGGCGACGCAGGATTTAGTTGCTGTTTTTCAGTATTCTGGAGAAGAAGTAGCGGATATCAAAGCCAAAGTTGCCAAAAATGGAGAACTGGAACTTGATAAAGTGACTGAACTAAGAGAAGTGGATTCCAATGAGCTATGTTGCATCGTGACCAAGACTCTATACATCGCCAGTAAAGAGCATTTTGCGAAAAAACAACGACTTAGAGCATCAAAGACCCAAGTTACCTAGTTTCCAAACTAGAGTAGTGGATTGGTTTAAAACGGTGCCGACTTTACAGGTGCGAAGAATCTAAGTTAACCTAGTTTTGTCGCAACCACACTTTGACATTTTGTTAGATAAAGCGCCCCAAAGTCACGACCGCATACTGACCATAAATTATCTGAGTTTTGTTTACCGAAGTTTGGTAAACAAGGGCTACTCACCGCATGCATTACTAGCAAACACCAGCCTTAGCCGTGAGGCCTTGCTTGATTCATCGTTCCGGTGTTCATTTGATCAACATCGGCAATTTATAAAAAATGCCTTGCACCAGACGCAAGATCCTAATCTCGGTGCTTGTATGGCACTGGAGTTTAACCCGCTCAATATTGGGCTGCCTGCCTCAATAGCCTTAAGTAGTGATTACGTCTCAGCGGCATTGGATTCACTCAAAAAATACGTCTCCCTTAATTTTTCGATTGTTCGATTCGACTTCAAATCAGTCGATGGTGATCTGGTTTTGTATTGGGATCCGATAGTCGATATTGGTGATATGGAGTATTTTGTAATGTCTAGTGCGCTTGTGATTAGTGAACGGTTCCTACGGCTTTTAATCGATGATGACCGTTATCAGATGAGGGGCGAACTGACCTGCCAGAAGCCGCCCAAATGGGATCGTTTAGAATCGCGATTGCAGTTTTCGGTAAGGTTTGGGGCAAGCTGTAATCGACTCTTACTTCCGAAAGACGTTCTGGATGCCCCTTTAACAGGAAGTGATCCGGTATTACATGACCAACTCAAAACCCTGTGTGATCAACATCTGTTAAATCAGTCTGGCAAAGCCTCGAAAGTGACTCACGATCCGTTTGTTGACCTCTTAAATCAGCTAATAGTGGATCATTTTTTAGAATCCTTGGACATTCAATGGGTAGCGAACAAGCTTAACAAGTCACCCCGCACAATTAGACGAAGACTAGAGGCTTCTGGCACATCTTACTCGGCCATTTTGTCTCAGCATCGTTTAGACAGAGCGAAGCAACTATTGTTGACTTCTGACTTGACCGTCACACAAATAGGCCATGAGTGTGGTTACAGCGACTCCTCTAACTTTGCACGTTTTTTTAAAAGCAGCACAGGCCAATCTCCACAAGAATTTAGAAAGTCGCGCTAGTTACTTTGGCCGAAAATGACCGAAGTTTGACAAACAGGGACCTGTGATTGCCTCAAGGGATTGGTAAGCTGATTGTCATGTGAATAACGCAACTTACTCTCTTGTCTATGTCAGCCGATATTGATGTCTTCTGGTCATTTCGAAGCCCCTATTCATACTTGATTGCCCCAGATTTGGTAAAACTGGAGCTGGATTTTGATGTAAAGGTCGTGCTTAAACCTGTCCTGCCCATTGCCTTACGTTCAAAAGAAACCTTATTCAACAGCCAAGACAGGTCAAAGATCGAATACATACTCTTAGATTCGCGCCGTCGAGCGGACATGCTGGGTTTGCCGATGCAGTGGCCTAACCCAGATCCCGTGGTGCAGAACATTGAGACATTCGAGGTTAGCCAACAACAACCGCATATATATAAGCTGTCATGGCTTGGAATTGATGCACAACGCCAAGGCAAAGGTGCCCAATTAGCTAAAGCCGTATCTCATCTTATTTTTAGCGGAGTAGAGGGTTGGAATGAGGACTCAAAACTATCCGAAGTCCTACAACAAATTGATCTTGATTATTTGGAGATGATAAGTCGTTTCAACGAAGCCGAGACAGCGCAAATCTTAGAAGCTAACCAACGTGCATTAGAAGCTTCGGGTCACTGGGGTGTGCCCACAGCGGTGGTGAGTGGTGAACCCTTCTTTGGTCAAGATCGCATTGATACGCTGCGATGGCGATTACGCAAATTGGGATTAGAACGGTAACGGAGAAGATTTATGGATCTAAACATTAATGGGAAAACGGGAATCGTAGCCGGTGGCAGTGCGGGCATGGGTAAGGCAACGGCGCTTCAATTAGCTCAAGAAGGGGTTGATTTGATCATAACCGCCCGAGGTAAGGAACGATTGGAAGCGCCTGCAAGTGAAATTCGAGATCAAACTAATGCTTCCGTAACAACTCTCGCGGCTGACCACGCAACCCAAGACGGTCGCAAAGCTTTATATCAGCTGTGTCCTGATCCAGACATTATGGTAGTGACAATTTCGCCTCCGGAGCTGGTTTGGGACTACAATCAAATTCAAGAGGATGACTGGCGACGGTCTGTGGATGCCGGCCTAATTGGACCCGTGGAATTAATTAAACTATTTACGCCAGGGATGGTTGAAAGAGGGTGGGGACGCTTTGTGAATATAGCAACAGTCGCGGCGAAAGAACCGTTGGATATGAGATTGATGTCAGGACCGGCTCGATCAGCGTTAGCTAACTACACCGCCGTTGTGTCACGTCAATTGGCAAAAAATAATGTCATTCTAAACAACGTGTTACCGGGAATGTATGCCACTGAGGGCATGATAAAGATTGCCGAACCTCATATGGATAGGATTGCTGAACAATACGGAAAAGAGGTAGCCGATAACCTAACCCCTGAAATGGTTCACAAGATGGTTTTAGATATGTTTGATATACCCACTGAATCTTTAGGGGATCCTAATGATCTGGCGCAATTTGTTTCGCTACTGTGTGCAGAATCGGCCAAGTTTACGGTTGGACAAAACCTAGTACTAGACGGGGGCATGGCACGTAGTATTTTTTGAGCCTAGCCCGCCGCCATCTACTTACAAAAAGAGCGATTGGATTACGTTAAGGTCAATCTTAGTCATTACCTGATCTAGTATCCCTACTTGAGCACGGAACTAGACCAGATTAATCAACGATTTGCCTAGTGGCTGACGACCACCTTGCCCATGGCCTTGCCGCTTTCAAGTCGAGCATGGGCATTACCAATTTGATCCAGTGTGAATTTTTCAGTGTCAAGCACTGGCTTTAAATCACCTTGATCGACTATCGCGGCTATGTGGTCCAGAATGCGCCGATGATCCTCTCGCTTGGTGTTGTGCAACATCGGAATAAGCATAAAAACAACGTGAATAGACAGGCCTTTGAAGTGTGCTGGCGTTAAATCCAGCTCGACCATAGAAACAGTGGTCACCACATGACCGTTCAGCGCAGCCGCTGCAAAGGAATTAGTCATGTTAGCTCCGCCGACCGAATCGTATACCAAGTCAAAACCTTCTTCGGCCGTGTGGGCTTGAACATAGTCCTCTACGGACTCAGTTTTGTAGTTAATGGCTTTAGCACCGAGCTCTTCGATAAGTTTGAGTTGTGGCTCACCGCCGCCAGTAGCCCAAACAGATGCGCCAAAATGTTTGGCCAGCTGTAAGGCGATATGCCCAACTCCTCCAGAACCTCCGTGTACGAGCACTTTTTGTCCTGCAGAGATTTGCGCGCGCTCCAATCCTTCATAGGCCGTTATTCCAACCAGCGGAATAGCCGCAGCTTCTTCCATGGTTAGCGACTTGGGTTTTAGGGCAACCAATTTCGCATCCGCCGCTATGTATTCCGCCAAGGCACCTGGTAAATCCGCAAGACCTCCCGCACAACCATAGACTTCATCACCGACTTTGAGCCCTTTTACGCTAGGGCCTACTTGCTCAATGACTCCAGCAAAGTCCATTCCCAACAGAGCGGGGGCAGCAGGAGAAAGTGGCAAGTCTTCGCCCATGGTTCTGATCATTGTGTCTACGGTGTTGACACTGGAAGCATGAATTTTTACCAGTACCTCACTCGCCTTTATTGCTGGCTTTGGAAGCTCCGCGGCTTCAAAAACATCGGAGGGTCCGAACTCATTGACAATCATGGCTCTCATTAGTTTTTCCTCAATTAATGTGAATGAGGAAAGTTTATTCCGCATTCAAAACGATGATAATTGTTTGTTTTTAATAATCAGAATATACATAATGTTGATAATATGAATATTGAACATCTGAAACTGTTTATACGTGTTGCCAGTACTCACAACATCAGTCAGGCAGGCAAAGAACTTGGACTCTCAGCGGCCGTAGCCAGTACTTACTTAAATAAGTTAGAACGCGATCTGGGTGTACTTTTAATACAAAGGTCTACTCGCAGTGTTTCTTTGACACCTGAAGGCATTTCATTTCTACCACATGCGGAAGAAGTTATTCAGCAAGTTGAATTAGCGCGTTCCTCGGTGGGTTCGGGTAGTGTCAGTCCACAAGGAACTCTTCGAATAGCCGCATCTGCCTCATTCGGGAGAATGCATTTGGTACCCAAATTAGATGCTTTCCTCACTAAGTATCCAGATTTAAGTGTAGATCTCAGGTTGAGCGATTCAATTATTGATTTGGTAGAGGGAGGTTTTGATGTGGCAGTGAGAAACTCTTCTCTGAATGATTCATCCTTGATTGCGAGAAAATTGGCTCCTGATCGGCGCATTTTATGTGCATCACCAGATTACCTTCGTGAGCACGGTGAACCTGAATCCATCGAAGACCTACATAACCATTCATGCATTGAGTTAACGGGAATAGATACGTGGACTTTTAATGTAGGAACAACAAAAAAGACGATCAAGATAAAGGGCGTGCTTCGCGTCGATAATGGGGAAACAATGAGAGACGCTTGTGTTGCTGGGATTGGCATCTCGTTGTGCTCAGTTTGGTGTGCATACCAAGAATTGCGAAGGGGCGAACTTGTTCAGGTTCTCACCGATTTTCCATTGCAAACCGCAACTGACATATGGGCTCTCTACCCAAGCTCTAGACTTCTTGCGCCCAAAGTACGAGCGTTCATCGATTACTATTTGGATGTTTTTGAACCAACACCATACTGGGAAACCGAGTTGAATTAAATGCCTTCCCGAAATCTATCTAGAGACCTTAATAGTTTAGCTCTCTTTTCACTATCGTAAACATCCCGATGGGCATCGGCGAAATCACCAATGTCATTATCGAAATATTGACCTGATCGGGATTTGAATGACTCGTCCAAACATGAGCGCACAATTATGTCTGCTCCGATGTTGATGTCCTTTCCTTCAACACCATAGGCCTGTTTGACCATATTACTGCCTAGAAAAGATGCGGGATTAAGAGCAATAACAGCGATAGGAGAGTCAGCTAACTCTTCGGCAAGCGATCTGGACCACATGGTGATGGCCACCTTACTCTTGGCGTATACCGTGGAATCTGAGTCATTAGGATTTCCCCTAAAATCAAAGTCATTAATCGGCGACTGTGCGGCAGACGAAAGGTTGATTATGCGCTCTTTGATGCAACCTTCGTTCAGCAGATGACGAACCAGTAGATAGGGCGCAATAGTGTTCACCATAAAACGCATGTCGAGACCTTCGTCGGTTATCGAGTTTGTGACTTTAAAAACGCCAGCATTGTTTACAACGCAGTCAACTTTACACTCCTTTTCTATTACTCCGGTAGCAAGTTTTCGTACTCCGGCAATGCTTGATAGATCTGATTCCAAAAAATCGGCGTTTTCAGTAGTCAATGCTCCGAGCGATGCTTTTACTGCTTCTAACTTGTTTACACTACGACCGTGAAAAATCACTCGATGACCTAAGTTTAAGAGTTTTATGCCGGCTAGTTTTCCGATTCCATCGGTGGAACCGGTAATTAAGATCGTCTTCTGCTTCACTTTGCGATGACCTGATTGTTATTCACTATTGATTAAGAACGAAAATACTTTATCAACAAAATGCTGTGAACCAATTCTTTTACACAATTAGAATCAATGAAAAATTGATAATTATTGTGTTTAACTAAAGAATCAAGTAATAAAAGTACTCACATAACAATAATCAAACGAGAAGCAGCAAATGTCTGAGCCAAAAAATAGGACTGGTTTTTATAAGATCGCACAGTGGTCATTCTTTCCGTTTGTTTTGTTTACCACCCCAGCCACTATCTATTGGTTAATCAGCAGCGGTGTTTCAATACCGGTTGCAACCTACTTAGTTGTGTTTGCACTTGGACTCGCTTTCTTTTTAGCTGAGCGGTGGTTGCCATATCGCAAGAACTGGCAAGAGTCCGATGGCGCACTTAAGAACGATTTGATCAGCGGGACGGTGGCTTACGTAATATTACCGGCTTTACTGAAGCCCTTTTATATAGCGCTACTAGCTGGGGGAACGGCGTGGTTAGCGGCTCAATGGGGAGGCAGTCTGTGGCCGAGTGATTGGCCTGTGGCCGCGCAACTGGTTTTAATGTTACTCCTTGGCGATGCTGGCCGTTATTGGGGACATCGTTTGGCGCATGAGATACCATTTTTGTGGCGCTTTCATGCGGTTCACCATTCAGCTAAAAGATTGTGGTGGTGGAACGCGACACGGCAACATCCAATAGATAAAGCTTGGTTTACCTTTACAGAGATGTTTTTCCCAGTGTTACTGGGAGCAGATGGAATTGTGCTTACCATGTATCTGGGTGTCACTGCGGTGTGCGGATTCTCACAACACTGCAACATTGATATGAAGCTAGGACCGTTTTATTGGTTTTTCAATGTGGTTGATTTACATCGATGGCATCATTCAAAAAACGCATCTGAGTCGGACAATAATTACGGCAATAATTTGATCGTCTATGACCGATTGTTTGGAACCTACTTTCATCCAGAACGCCAGGGTCGTCCCGATGAATCGGTTGGTGAGATAGGCCTATTAAATCCAGATTATCCACAAAACTACCTTGGCCAGTTGAAAGCGCCATTTATAAAGGGCCTTGATAAGCTGCAAAATGAAAATCAGGGGAAGAGATGAGGCTGAGTAAGGGCTTTTGACAAGCCAAAATCACGTGCTTTTTGTCATCACAACACAACTGTAACAATTTGAGTGTATCTTGGACTTATTGAGTGATTTCCCTGTCACTCAGAGGCACTAAGTTGTCTCCTCTCGTAGGTGATAATAAATCTCACCCTTGGTACGCGCCGTCTTCTTGACGGCGTTTTTTTGTTCTCTCCAATCGCATCATAAAGATGATTCGAGTTCAACGTTGACTCCCTCTGCACTGTGATCACTGTTGTGGTAACCTGTTTTTATCCTTAGTCCTATTCCCCGAAATCTTGGATAAAGAAATAGCCCCATATCCGTTTGTTGCCAGAAGCCGAAAGTTGGAGTTGTTGGCGCCACTCACATGGATAAAACTAGGGATTGCTGACTTTAATAGAGCCCGAATAGCGAGCCTGATTTATGGACTCACATTGTCCTTAATGTTGATGTCCCTAACCTTAAGTGCGTTTTATTTAAACAACATGGTCTTGCTGGTCTCCTTACTCTGTGTTTTCGTATTCCTAACACCTATTTTGTGTGTTGGCTTGTACGCAATCAGTGCTCAGCTGGAAAGGGAACAGGCCCCGTCAATCCTTCGAAGTCTAAAGGCTTGCTTTCGTCATTGCCTCAACAATGAGATGGTATTCGCTTTAGTAGCACTGGTTATCGTATTGGTCTGGGCTAGATCTAATACAATGGCCAGTATTTTTATACCAATAAGCGAAGATAAAGGCTCGCTAGTTGATCAATACTTTTTGATTCTGATGGCCATTGGGATCTTCTTTTCGGGTCTCACTTTTATGATCGGTATGTACTCATTACCTATGCTAATGCACAGAGAGGTTGATGCAATCACCGCGATTCTTTCATCAATTAACGCGGTTTGGAACAATAAACTTGTCTTGTTTTTATGGGCAGTCACGCTGATGATTTTTGTTTTGCTTGGTTTGTTGACCTATGGACTGCTGTTGGTCCCGATATTTCCCATTATCGGATACTCAGTATGGCATGCGTACCTTGATACAATAGATTCTCAGGCGTTTCCCAGACATCAAGTTGGGATTACCGCTTTACCTGTTCGCCGAGCACCTTTGGATCAATAACGCCACCGTTTCGATATCACGAATCGAGTAAATCAGGTTACAAAACCAGAACTCGCCCGATCACTACTTAATCAACTTTCAATGAATACCTTACTACTACTCGGATCTATCGGTTTCTTAGGATTTTTGTGTCAATGGTTATCCGCTACGGTTAAATTGCCTGCGATACTTTTCCTGTTGCTATCGGGTATTTTGATCGGTCCTGTATTGGGAATATTCGACCCAAATGCTGTTTTTGGTGACCTGCTGTTTCCATTCATCTCTCTGTCGGTTGCCGTTATATTATTTGAGGGCGCATTGACCCTGGATCGCCGCGAACTTAAAGAAATCGGCTCTCCAGCACAACGGATGGTGACCATCGGCGTATTGATAAACTCTGGGGTTATTACGGTTGCCACACATTACTTGTTGGGACTGAGCTGGTCACTATCAGCATTATTCGGTGCATTAATGGTTGTCACCGGACCTACAGTGATTATGCCGATGCTGAAAACGGTTCGACCCAAATCAAAGATTGGTGATGTGCTTCGGTGGGAAGGAATAGTGATAGATCCGATTGGAGCCTTATTTGCGGTTTTGGTGTTCGAGTGGATCGCTGTGCAAAATTCCTCTGCGGAGTTGACAGAAGTATTTTTAGTCTTTAGCGGTACCGTTTTTATCGGTTTTTTCATCGGCATCACTGCGGGCTATTTATTCGGACTGTTGCTCAGACATCACTGGATGCCTGAAAAGCTAAATAATTTCGGTGCATTGGCAAGTGTGTGCTTTGTCTTTGCTCTGTCTGACGGGCTAATGCACGAATCAGGTTTGTTAGCAGTCACCGTAATGGGTATGTGGCTTGCTAATATGAAAGGCGTACATATAGATCCAATCCTCGAGTTTAAAGAGGATCTGACCGTGGTGTTTGTTTCTATTTTGTTTATTGTTCTAGCGGCGAGGCTGGACTTCAATGGATTTAGTGAGCTGGGTTGGAGTGCCTTGCTCATTCTCTTGGTAATGCAGTTTGTGGCGAGACCGTTGAAAGTAGTGGTCAGTTTCTTAGGTTCCGACTTTACTTGGCAAGAACGAGCCATGGTGTCTTGGATAGGACCCAGGGGTATTGTCGCCGCTGCAATTTCGTCGGTATTTGCCCTAAGGCTTTCTGAGCTTGGCGTGCAGGGGGCCGAGCTGTTGGTACCCTTGGCGTTTTTGATCATAATTGGGACTGTCGTGATTCAAAGTTTGACAGCAAGGCCAGTGGCCAAACTATTAAAAGTTGCGTTGCCCTCCACACAGGGTGTTGTGATTATTGGTGCGAATCCGTTTTCAGTTCAGGTCGCCAATGCCTTATCGGCTATTAAGGTAGATAGCGTGATTTGTGATTCTGATTGGGAAAAATTACGGCTTGCGAGATCTGAAGGATTGCGAACCTATTATGGAAATCCAAGTTCGGAGCATGCGCATATCCACATGGATTTAGCGCCTTACGGGAAGATGCTTGGGCTTTCGAGTCATTTCGAATACAACATCGCTCAAGCTAACAGTTTCAGAGAAGATTTTGGTGCTAGAGGGATATTTTCATTAGCACCTAATCAAGACACTAAAAGGTTCCATAAGCACGTTGTTGCTTCACATAAGGGCGCGAGAATTCTGTTTTCCGAAGCGCTATCCTACAAAAATTTCAATAATCGAATATCCGAAGGATGGCGAGTAAAAACCACAGAACTAACTGATGAGTTCAATTTTGAACGTTGGCGTGAGAGCAACCCCGATGCAATTTTCTTATTCGTTCGAAATAAAGATGGTCAAATAACTTTTAACTCAACCGACATGGTCGTATTTTGTGAGTCAGGGGATTTGATTGCCTATTTCTCTCCAGTATAAGCTAGCCCAGCGATAGAGCAGCGACAATAATCACAAACAAACTAACCGCAAAGGAAACGAAGGCTGGTCTGTTCTGTGTTAATTGTGAAATGTTTGCAGTGGCTAGGAACAATCCCAATACCAAAATAGCTTCAACAGCGATTTGGGGAGTTAACAACGTAAAGGCGTAAATGGAAAGGGCGTCTTTCATTTCCTCGCCTTGGCAAGTGAAATCCGAAGCAATGCAACCAAAGAAAACGGCAACAATGGTAACCAAATGATTTACGGTTCCAATCCACAATCCAAGAGTAACCGCTTTATTGCTGTTCATTAGTAATAACGTTGATTAGTTTCGTTTGATGAAGAACCTATCATATTTGGTCCAGTTTCATGTAAAGAATTACTGGTCCAAACATTCGCATCGAGCAAATAGTTATCATAATTATTAGTATTCAAGGATGAATCATCGGAAATTACTTATCCTTGCTTATCACATTAATCTCAAAATTATCATTAAAGACCAAGAAAATGACCAGTAGTAGTCATTAAATTGTGAAAAAGCGTCACACATGCAGGCAATATGATAATAATGATTGCATTCCTTTCATTAATGATAATAATGAAACCAACACAACAGCCAATTATCATTATTATCAATAAAGGAAGGTTTATCATGAAACAAAATATATTGAAAAGAGCACTAGACATAACTGTAGCTGGAACCGCATTGGTCCTACTCAGCCCAGTTTTTACTATCGTCGCGTTGTTGATCAAAATGGAGACTCCAGGCCCGGTATTTTTCAAGCAAACTCGAGTTGGGTTGAATGGCCGTCACTTTACAATGTGGAAGTTTCGATCAATGGGCGTCAACGCCGAAGCGGTTAAATCATCACTTTCAGATCAGAATGAAATGGAGAATGGCGTTTTATTTAAGATGAAAAATGATCCACGGATCACGCGTGTTGGAGCTTTCATTCGCAAAGCATCCATTGATGAGCTTCCACAAATATTCAATGTATTGAACGGTGACATGTCCTTGGTCGGACCGCGTCCCCCAGTTCCATCAGAAGTTGAGCAGTATTCAATGAGCGATCTACGTAGATTGAGTGTGGTGCCAGGAATTACGTGCATCTGGCAGGTAAGCGGACGTTCTGATATTCCTTTCAAACAACAAGTTGAGCTGGATGTTAAATACATAGAAACGCAGTCATTTTTCTTAGACCTGTTACTACTATTTAAGACTGTTCCGGCAGTGTTAACAGCCAGAGGCGCTTACTAAATTAACGAAATCAGATTGAACATTTAGATTTATTAATTTCCTCTTCATGATAGCGTCAGGGACGACGCAACTTTTTGCCCTAGATTCACTTTTTTACTATTTCTCCTCTGAGAAACTCGTTAGAGTTCAGCGTTGTCTTTACAAGCTCAACAAACGATCGGACCTTTGCACTGGATTTACGACCCTCTACGTGCAGTATGTTGATAGGAAGATCTTCTCCCGAAAATTCGTCTAGACAGGTCTCCAATGTGCCTTGTTCTATAGCTTCGGCTACTTGGTAAGACATTAGGCGAGTGATGCCCAGTCCATTTATCGCCGCTTCTCTAGCCATATCGTTTTGATTACAACGTAGTCTTGGATTAAGAGACACCGTTTTTATCCGACCTCTACTTTCAAAGTTCCAAGAGCTGTTAGACTCGAAGGTTGCCGCAAAGATTATCGAGTGTGAAGTCAGATCCTCTGGCTTTTGAGGTTTCCCATGTTCCTCAAAATAGCCTGGTGACGCGCAGATTAAACGTTTAACGGTTCCAACTTGTGTTGCATACAAACTTGAGTCTTTTAGATGTCCTATTCGGATCGCAACGTCCATCTCTTCCTCGATCATGCTGGTTACCCGGTCATAGAAGAGGGCGCGAACATCTACGCTCCGATATTTGGTTAGGTACTGCTCGATTATCGGAGCAATAAACTTCTTACCAAACAGAATTGGAGCCGTAATTGTGAGTACTCCTTCAGGATTTTCATGAATACCTTTAATTCGATTCTCCGCTAACGTTAAGTCAATTAGAACAGCCTGAACGTCCTCAAGATATCGCTTGCCAAGCTCAGTCAACTTCACGGTTCGCGTTGTTCTTGAGAGTAACTTTACGCCCAACGTTCTCTCCAGTTCAGAGACAGCTCTTGTAACCGATGGCGCCGAGTAACCTAATTTTTGTGCAGCTTTTGAGAAGCTCTCTAGCTTAGCTACCTCAGTGAATACCCGAATTGACTCAATACGATCCATATTATTGCAAATAATGAAATAGTAAATTACAGGATAGGGTAATTATTTACGAAAAATATTTCAATAAAGTACGGCTTAACTTATTGAGTCTATTTATCTTTGAAAGGAGAACAACAGTGAACCCCAATTTTCAGAACCAAGCCAAGCCAATCATCCTGTATCGAACTCCTAAATCTGGACATTGTCATCGTGTTGAGCTAATGCTTTCTATGCTCGAGCTACCTTACGAATGTATTGATCTGGATATGGGCAATGGTGAGCATAAAGAAAGCGAGCATTTGAGCAAAAGTGCACTTGGTCAAGTTCCAGCAATCGAAGACAACGGCACGACACTATCTGACTCCAATGCAATCTTGATATATCTCATCAACAGATACAGTGACGACCCTTCAAAATGGCTGTCCGATTCACCAGTAGGGAAAGCTGAAATACAGAAATGGTTGTCCATAGCCGCTGGTGAATTGGCATACGGACCCTGCACAATGAGATTGAAACGAGTATTCAATGCCGACGTTGACTACGAACGCGCCTGGCTCATTACCGATAAACTCTTCAAAATGATGGAGAATCATTTACAGACGTTGCCATTTTTGGCCGGAAACAGCATCACCGCTTCCGACATTGCAATGTATAGCTACACTGCACATGCGCCAGAAGGCGGCTTCGAACTAACATCGTTCAAAGCCATACAAGCATGGTTGGCAAAGATAGAGTCAGTGCCGAACTTTGTGCCAATGTTAAAGACCGCGGTCTAATACGAGCAGTTAGCTACTAAAGGAGCGAGTCTCATGACATCAGCTAAATCCCATTTCAATGAAAGTGAAGTTGCCATTCAAACTCGACTTGGCTTTGCAGACGAGGTTGCGGCGCAAACGGCTGGGTTTGTAAGGGAGTCCATGCCAGACCAGCACCGAACTTTTTTTAATGAACTCCCATTTGTACTAATGGGTTTGGTTGATCAAACTGGGCAACCATGGGCAATTCCTCACTTTGGTAAACCTGGGTTTATCACTTCACCAAGTGCGAAAACCCTTGTTGTTGAAAAAAGACCTCAGCTGGAAAGTGTGCTGGATCTAAATTTAGATGCTGGGCAAAAAATTGGATTATTAGGCATTCAATTAGAGACACGACGTCGTAATCGGATGAATGGTGTAATCAGCTCCGCCGATAATGACAAAATCAGTATCACGGTTGACCAATCATTCGGAAACTGTCCTCAGTACATACAGACCAGAGAATTAGGCTTCTCTCATGCATCTGAGTTACCAGATAGCCTGAATAAGGATAATTTAAACAATAAGTTAGATAATTATTCTAAGAGTTTAATTAAAACGAGCAACACCTTTTTCATTGCTTCGAGAAGTCAACATTTTGATTCTGAATGGAGCTCAGGTTTAGACGTTTCACATCGAGGGGGAAAGCCAGGATTCGTCAGGGTCAATAACAATACGCTACTGTTTCCAGACTTCAGTGGTAATCGCTTCTTTAACACCTTAGGTAATATCGAGTCTGATGGCAGAGTTGGGTTAGTTTTCACTGATTTTGCTACGGGAGATGCTTTGTTCTTAACGGGCACGGCCAGAGTGATTTGGGATCCTTTGCAAGCAGAACGTTTCCAAGGTGCACAACGTCTCGTTGAAGTTGAGGCATCCCAATACCTTCTCTTAAAGGACTACCTTCCAATGCGCGGTCAGGTTATCGAGTATTCACCGATGCTAAACAACACGGCCACGTGGACTGAGGTAGAGAAAAATGAGCGATCAACTGATCTACCGCTGCGCGTTATTCGAAGGGTTCAAGAATCTACGGATGTGCTATCAATTTTCCTGGAGTCTGCTAAGCCTCTGACAAAACTACCCGCATTTCAGGCTGGACAATTTCTTCCAATTAGCTTGAATATCGGCCCCGAGAACAGATCCTTCCACAGACGTTATACCTTATCTAATCATCACTCAGAATCACATTTCCGTATTTCGGTGAGGCGTCAAAAAAATGGGATTGTGTCTAATTTTATTCACGATCAACTAAAGTTAGGCGACCTTGTCTATGCAAAGATTCCTGCTGGAAAGTTTCATTTGCCCAAGCGCGTCCATGATGTGGTGATGATTTCTATGGGGATCGGCATTACACCTATGATGAGTATGCTTGAAGAACTTGCTAGTAGAGACAGGCTTGGAGATTTCGACGCAAAAGTGCGGCTGTTTCATGGAGCTCGCTCGAGTGAGGATTACGTTTTTAAAGAGCGTATCGACGCACTTAACGAGCAACACGACTGGCTGGAGCTTTACAACTTCTACTCAATTGGAGAAGAACAAGATAGTAAATCTTTATCGTCGCAACTAACATTTAATACAAGGCTTTCGCCGAAGCATGTTCTGAATCATGTTTCACTGGCAGACACCGACTTTTATCTGTGTGGTAGCGAATCGTTTATGCGTGAAATGTTGACCGGTCTCAAAAACGCTGGGGTTCGTTTAGATAGGATTCACTATGAGTTTTTCGGCGAAGGTTCAGTAGAACCGAAAGCGCCAGAGGACTGGAGCAATGTAGCGCAAAACTCTATGGTTCACTTTCAAATGTCCGGCCAGACAATCACCTGGAATAACGATCACCGAAACAGAAAAGACTCTCTACTCGAATTGGCCGAAAGCGTAGGCCTGTCACCTGACTATGGCTGTCGAAATGGTTCGTGTGGAGCATGTGTTTCAAAGTTGGTATCGGGAGCTATCGCTTATCCAAGCAAACCCTCTCACGAAGCGAGCTCCGATGAGGTTGTTCTATGTTGTGCCCGGCCTAAAGCGGGCTGTAATTCCATCGTTGTGAGGTTATGAGAATTCGATTACCGCCGTTCGATTATTGATTTAACGCGAGCGGGCATTACTACTCTACAAGGTAACTTATGAGCTAATATATGAGCTTCTAACAAAATTTCAGATTCACAAAGAGTCTTCAACCTCTTTTAAGAGTCTTCAACCTCTCTAAAGAGTCTTCAACATCGATCAAGAGTCCTCAGCATCTGTAAAGTGAAAAACAAAAAAGGTGTCCTCAATATTGCTAGTTTGGCTTTTTATTTGGGTATTACAGCGTTATTCACGCATGAAATGGACGCTGTAATTAACTTCGAGTGGAGGCTTCTCTTTCATTTAAGAACCCTGGAAGACACTATAGCAAGCCGGTGGTTTGTGGCCCTCCATTTCCCCATTTTCCTAGCCGTTATGCTCTTTTCACACCATCCAAACTTAAAACTTCGTAGTGGATTTAGGTTTTCGGTATGCTTATTTTTAATGGTGCACAGCGCGTTACATTTTTGGCTCTCTGATCACTCGCAATATCAATTTAATGGCTTACTATCCAACCTGTACATCTATGCATCAGGTGCTCTGGGTTTGATATATCTATTGATGTTGTTCATTGCTAACAAATCTAATTTTTCAAAGCAGAATGATGTTTAGACTAGCCATTATGGCGTTAGTGCTTTTTACCTCAATTACCAAAGCGCAAACAGAACTTAAAGAACGAGAGAAATTCTCGCCGACTTTGCACAAGCTAGAACAGTTAAATTGGAAAAGCAGAGTCTTGCTGATTTTTGAGACCAATAAAGCCGAGGAACAGGCTCTTAAATTGTTTCTTGAGGAAAATACGAAGCTTGTTCAAGAACGTGATTTGTATTGGTTCCTAGTTAACGGGGCAGAGCTAATAAGTAATTCTAATTACAAACTAACAAGCGATCTAAATCTGGAAATCATAGCGTTAGTTAGGGAAAACGCGCCAATTGTATTAATCGGAAAAGATGGTGAAGTTAAGTACCAAGCAACAAATTTGGATCTCCAAGAAGTGTTTTCTCGGATAGATTCAATGCCAATGAGAAGGGCAGAAATGCGGCAAAAATAGCTATTTGCTTTGCAATGATTCCAATCTCAATGCTACGTCTTCAAGTCTCTGACAAGCTTCAGTAAGTCGAGGCTCAGCTTGATCCATAACTTGGCCAACTTGCATACTCAGCCAAAGAGGTTCAATCAGACTGGCCACGCGCGTTTCGCACTCATTAAAGGCATTGTGTAAAAACATACTGCGGCTTCCGTATTCTAAACCTCCAAAGAACAGATCTCGTAAAGCCGAAATATTGATGTCTTGTCTAATTTCTCCACGCTCAATGCCTTCCTTTACCGCGAAATCAAAGACCCATGCGTAGCTCAAATTCATTTCGTGCAATACTGAGCCAGCGATATTTGTATACCCAGATATGTCCACATTCATGTACGACTGAATCAATCTCATAAATAAAGCATTATCTCTCGACATTACTCTTATGTGATTCAATGCTAACGCCTGTAACCGTGGTTTTGTTGCTAATTCGTTTTTTAGTATTTCGCTGGCATTTTCCTTGAGTTCACCATAGATAGACTCTAACAGCGCTCTCATCAAGCCCTGCTTGGCGCCGAAGTGATTAAAAAGAGTGCCCTCCGAGACGCCCGCCTTGGCGGCTATCTTACGAGTTGAAACGGCATGGTATCCCTCATCTGCAAACAATTGCATCGCTGAGTACAAAATTTCATTGGCTCTAAGCTGTGCTTTTGATTGGTCTTCTTGATCTATTTTTGCCATAAGTCCCATGTTTCAAGAAACTCTAATTTATAAAAAATGAGTGACACTTAAATTATATTGAGCGCCACTCAATTCTAATATAGACTTCTACTGTGAGACAACTTAAAACTCTTTATTAATATACCAATGAGAGAAAGAGTACTGAGAATAGCAGGTGCTTCGGGCTTTTGGGGTGATGCATCCTTGGCGACTAAGCAGTTACTGGATGAGGGCAATATTGATTTCATTGTGTACGACTATCTGGCTGAGATCACCATGTCGATCATGGCTAGAGCACGCAAGGCTGACCCGACAAAAGGCTATGCCGCTGACTTCGTTAGTGCGGCCATGCATCCAAACTTAAAAACGATAAAAGAGCAAGGTGTCAAAATAGTTTCTAACGCAGGCGGAGTAAATCCCATCGCCTGCGCTAAGGCACTGCGAGCCGTCATTGATGAGCTGGGCTTAGATCTAAAAGTTGCGACGATCACCGGTGATGATTTACTCAGCTCTGTGGAGAAACTGGAGGGCACCACTGAAATGTTCAGCGGTGAGCCGTTTCCGAATACAGATAACATTGTCAGCGTTAATGCTTATTTGGGTGCGTACCCCATTGCAGAGGCTTTAGATAGCGGGGCGGATATTGTTATCACAGGCAGGTGTGTGGACAGTGCTGTTACCTTGGGAGCGTGCATTCATACTTTCGGCTGGGACAGAGATGAACTTGATAAGCTTGCCCAGGCAAGCTTGGCCGGGCACATTATCGAGTGCGGCACACAAGCGACTGGTGGAAACTTCACTGACTGGGAGCGCGTCATTGAGTCCCTAACAGAAGCCGGCTATCCAATTGCCCAAATTTCTAACGATGCAAAATTTACCATCTCTAAACCGAACAAGTCTGGTGGGGAGGTGTCTGTAGGAACGGTCTCTGAGCAAATGCTCTATGAAATTGGTGACCCTCAACAATATTTTCTCCCCGATGTGGTTTGTGATTTCTCCGAGGTGCGGTTAGAGCAGATTGGACTGGATGAAGTCGCCGTTAGCGGTGCTAAAGGCCGTTCAGCGCCGGCTACCTATAAAATCTGTGTAACTTGGGCTGATGGCTTTCGTGCCGGACATGTTTGGACCATGATCGGCCGTCGAGCAGCGGAGAAAGCTCGCTTGTTTGCGAACCAAGTAGAAAGCCGTAGCAACTTACAATTAAGGTCCCTAAATATGGGCGAATTCACTGAATTTTCAGTTGAGGTGATAGGCGAAGGTAGTCAGTTTGGTGTTACCGACTCTTCAGACGGCATACAAGAGGTAGATGTAAAGATTGCCGCCAAACATGCTAGTCCAAAAGCCGTTGGCGTTTTTCTCAAGGAGATGATCGGACTGGCTCTGACGGCCCCGCCAGGACTCACTGGTTTTGCAGGGGCTCGTGCGAAACCGTCACCAGTGGTTCGTCTATTTTCCTGTCTCACGCCCAAAGATCTGGTTGATATCCAGGTTGACGTTGACGGCATAGAGTGTGACTACCACGAACCAATCAATGGCACTAAGTTGGCTGAAGAAATAGCCGCAATAGAAAAGCACATACCTGCTGTAGCCACATCGAAGGAAACTTTGGTTCAGGTTCCGTTAGAAACATTAGCTTGGGCCCGTAGTGGTGATAAGGGTGACAAAGCGAACGTTGGAGTTATTGCCCGAGAGCCTGAATATTTACCTTGGATCGCACTCACTCTCTCTAATAAAAAAGTCGCTTCTGTCTTCAAACATTTCGTCGCTGATGAAGACCATGTAGAGCGCTTTTATCTACCTGGATGTCACGCATTGAATTTTCTTCTACACAATGCCTTGGGCGGTGGAGGCATTGCGAGCTTACGCAGCGACCCGCAGGGCAAAGCCTATTCCCAAATTCTGCTACAAACCCCGGTCTCCCTGCCACCCAGTCTTATAAATCGATAAGTTAAGAACCAAGTAAAAACTATGTTTACCAGTCGAATTAATCCTCAATCCAAAGAGTTTGATCAGAATCGAAAAGATATGCTGGAGTTGGTTGAGAAGGTCAATGGATTATGCGCTCGCGGCGTGGCCTTATCAGAGAAATCACGTGCACGTTTTGAAAAACGGGGGCAACTTCTTCCGCGTGAGCGATTGAGTAGGTTGTTGGACCCCGGATCTGCCTTTTTAGAGCTGCATAACATGGCTGGCTACTTAGTTGACGATGATGATCCAGAAACTTCTGTGCCAGGAGCCAGCTCTATCAACGGTATTGGCTTTATCTCTGGAGTGCGATGCGTGATCGTGGTCAGTGACTCGGGAATAAACGCCGGGGCCATGACAACCACATCCAGCAACAAGTCGATGCGTGCAATGGACATTGCATTGGACAAAAAGCTGCCTTTCGTACATTTAGTCGAGAGTGCGGGTGCCGACTTATTTAAATATCAGGTTGAAATGTGGATGGATGGTGGTGGCGCCTTTGCGCGCATGGCCAGACTAAGCGCGGCTGGGATACCCACCATTACCATATTGCACGGCTTATCAGTTGCCGGTGGCGCCTACATGCCGGGAATGAGCGACTACGTCATTGGCGTTAAAAACAACGGCATGGCTGCACTGGCAGGGCCAGCGTTGCTAAAAGCCGCCACCGGTGAAGAAGCCGATAACGAGTCATTAGGTGGCGCTGAAATGCACTCGACGAAATCCGGCCTGGTTGAATATTTAGCCAATAATGATGCGCATGCCATTGATATTTGCCGGGATGTGGTTGGCTCACTTGATTGGAACCGACATTGCGCTAATTTTCCGCCAACTCAGTACAATCCGCCATCGTATGCGACTGAGGAGCTGGTTGGTACGGTGCCGGTTGATTACCGTCAAGCCTACGATGCCAGAGAAGTCGTCGTACGATTGGTGGATGACTCCAATATTCTCGATTTTAAGCCTAATTTTGGCCCTTCAATGGTGTGCCTTCAGGCGCAGATTATGGGTATGCCGGTCGGTATTTTGTGTAACAACGGCCCTATAGATCCCGCAGGTGCCAATAAAGCCGCCCAGTTCATCCAGTTGTGCGATCAGTCTTACAAACCACTGATATTCCTTCAGAATATCACCGGATATATGGTCGGCACAGAATATGAGCAAGGAGGCATGATCAAGCATGGATCAAAGATGATTCAAGCCGTAACAAACGCGCGTGTACCCCGCATCACGATCATGATTGGCGCTAGCTTTGGTGCAGGCAATTATGGAATGTGTGGCCAAGGCTATGACCCTGATTTCGTATTCAGTTGGCCAAATATCCAAATTGGCGTAATGGGAGGCGAGCAGGCGGCGAAAACCATGTCAGAAGTATTTCGTGCCAGTGCGTCAAAACGAGGAATCGACGTCGATGAAGAGCAGATTCGGCAACAGGAAGAGCGAGTCATTAAGCATTATGATCGACAATCCAACGCTTTCTACACTTCCGGTCGCATGCTTGATGATGGAATCATCGACCCCAGAGACACCCGGCGCGTATTGGGAATAGCGCTACAGACTTGTTGGGAATCCAAGCACAGAGAAACGTTTCCGAATTCATTCGGTGTTGGTCGCATGTAGGAGAATGATTGTGAATAAGATTACATTGCCAAACACAAAGCACCTTGTATTAGACCGCGAGAATGACCTTCTGACGGTCTGGTTTAATCGGCCCGAGGTGAAAAACGCCTTATCCAATGACATGGCTGAAGAACTAGCCAGTGTATTCGAAACACTGGCTAAGCTTCCAGAAATACGCTTTGTAGTACTACGTGGGAAGGGTGGCGCGTTTTGCAGCGGTGGCGACCTCAAGCTGTTCAAAACCGTATTTCAATCCACAGAATCCACTTCAGATATGCGACAACAAGTCGTTGAATTTAATGCCAGTTTTGGCCGAACATTGCGTGCTGTTGAGGGCTTGCCTCAGCTGTTTATAGTCTTGATTGAAGGTGTGGCAATGGCTGGAGGCCTAGGCATCTCTTGCATAGCCGATGTTGTCATAACCACCGCTAACGCAAAGTTTGCATTGACGGAAGTATCTCTTGGAATACCCCCCGCGCAGATCACACCTCTTGTTATCAATCGAATTGGAGTGTCTCAGGCACGCAGACTGCTTTTGACGGCACAAAGGTTTGATGGTAACGAAGCAGCAAGGCTCGGATTTGCCCATTTTGTTGTAAAAAACACAGAAGCATTAAACCTGCAAGCAAAGGAACTGATTGATCATTGCCGAACTGCTGCACCCGGTGCAGTGAGTCTGACCAAGGAAATCATCAAAGCCAGTGCAAGGATGAATGGAGAGGCCATAGTGCAATTTGCAGCCGAACGTTTCGCTGATGCCATGCTAGGTCCAGAGGGCAGAGAGGGAATGTTAGCGTTCACTGAAAAAAGACGTCCTAATTGGGCTGAATCGCCAGACCAGGTGGGTAATACCACCTCTGAAAACCAAGAGAGTCCATCATGAGTTTTTTTAATAGTGTACTAATCGCGAATCGGGGTGAAATAGCAGTACGGGTTATAAAAACTGCAAAATCGCAAGGTTATCGAACCATTGCGGTGTATTCACAAGCCGATGCCGACTCTCCGCACGTCAGTCTTGCCGATGAAGCAGTTTGTATTGGCCCTGCGCCTGTTAAAGAATCGTATCTCAATATCGACAAAATCATTGCTGCAGCACAACGTACAAAAGCCGGCGCCATTCACCCGGGCTATGGATTTTTGTCCGAAAACCCAGAATTTGCCAAGGCATGTGCGCAGGCAAATATTGTGTTTATTGGTCCTAGTGCACGTGCTATCGAGCTGATGGGCAACAAAGCAGCGAGTAAACGCCTGATGCTTGAAGCTGGTGTTCCATGCATACCCGGATATCAAGATACAGACCAAAGTGATGAAACTCTCATGGCCGCATCGGCGGACATTGGTTTCCCTATCATGGTTAAAGCGGCCGCCGGTGGAGGGGGGCGTGGAATGAGGCTGGTCGACGATCCTAACGAATTTCACAAGGCGATTACGGCAGCGAGGTCCGAGGCATTAAATGCGTTTGGCTCGGACGAACTCATTCTAGAGAAAGCCGTGATTGAGCCAAGACATGTCGAGGTACAGGTGTTTGGAGACAGTCATGGCAATATTATCCACTTCGGCGAACGCGACTGTTCGGTGCAACGAAGGCACCAAAAAGTGGTAGAGGAATCGCCATGTCCAGTGATGACAGAGCCCTTAAGGGAAAGGATGGGGCAGGCTGCAGTCGCGGCAGCAAAGAGCATAGATTACTGCGGTGCTGGAACAGTCGAATTTCTTCTCGATGGACAAGGTAATTTCTACTTCCTTGAAATGAACACGCGTTTGCAGGTAGAACACCCAGTCACCGAAATGGTCACTGATCTTGATCTGGTGGCAACGCAGCTCAACGTCGCTCAGGGTCTACCCCTTGAAATACAGCAATCTGAGGTTCAACTTGAAGGGCATGCTATTGAGGTTAGACTTTATGCCGAAGATACTGAAAATTCATTTCTTCCAGCCACTGGAAAGGCTGAGTTGTGGAGTATTGCTGAAGGAGAGGGCATTCGGGTGGATCATGGTTTAAACGTTGGCCAAGAAATATCCCCGTTTTATGACCCGATGGTAGCTAAAGTGATTGCTTGGGGAAGTGATCGACAGGTAGCTCGTCGGAGACTAATCAATGCCCTAAAACAAACCAGCTTGGTTGGATTCGAAACCAATAGAGAGTTTCTAATTGATGTCCTCGACAACCAAGTATTTGCAGATGGCGAGGCGACTACGGCCTTTATAGAAAGTCAATATCCAAGCGGGTTTACTAAACCCGTCTCGTCGCATGAACATGTACTTTGCGCAGCACTGCTATTTTTTATTGATAAACACTCAATTGCTAAACAAGGCTCACATCAAGAACTCTATGGCTTCAGTAGCGGTTTGTCTCTTATTCATCCCCTTAATCTAACGGTGGGCGAAAAAGACATCTCGGTTAGCGTTGAACAGAAGTCCGTCACGGACTATCAGATCTCGCTGGATGAAAGTGGGTTTCAAGTTCGCTGTATCTCAGCACCGTCAATCACGGAGACTCAAGAATCGATAAGAGTCTGCATCGATGGTCTGCAAAAGACCGCCAAATTTGGTTTTATTAACGCTCACACCCTTTCGGTACAGATCGATGGCGTTGAAAGTCGCGTGAAGCTAAGTATGAATAATTCAGGCACAGACAATGCTGCTTTGGGTAGTGGTTCAGTGATCGCTCCCATGCACGGCAATGTCTTAGCCATAAACGTAGGTGTTGGTGATAAAGTTCAAGCTGGTGACGAACTCGCAGTTCTGGAAGCCATGAAAATGGAACATAGGTTATACGCAGAACAAGATGGCACAGTCGCTGAGTTATTTGTTCAATTGGGCGATCAAATAGTCAAAGACGCGATTATTCTGACCATTGATAATTAGTTTGGATTTCTGTCTATTTTGAGATTCCGTTACGGCGAAACGCGTGAAAACTCACATCAAATTCGGTAAGAACATTACCAGACTGGGCACATAGGTAATCACGAGTAAGGAGCAAAGTAGGGCGATGATAAAAGGCCAAACTTCTCTTACGAAAACTCCAATGGGGACTCTAGTTACAGAACACGTGGTAAACATCATGGAACCAAAAGGCGGTGTCACGCCACCAATCATGATATTTACGATCATGATCATGCCAAAGTGAATAGGATCTATCCCTAATGCGGTAGCGACAGGCACCAAAAGAGGAGCAACAATTATCAGTGCCGCACCGCCTTCTATGAACATACCCAGAGCCAGTAGTAGGACATTGATAATCGCTAACATCAGGTACTTATTGTCAGTGAAATCAAGCAATAATTGCGTTAACTCTTGAGGAATCCTCTCCCAAGTTAGGTAGTACCCGAACACCGACGCTGCCACAATGATGAGCACTACGGTACCTGTACCGTAAATAGTATCCAGTAATATGGGTTTGAAATGGCTTAGGTTTAGCTCTCGATATACAAATACGCCGATCAGCACCGATGCCAACACCGCCATTGCTCCGGCTTCAGTTGGCGTAAAAAGCCCAAACCTGAGGCCCAAAATTATGCCAAAAGGTAATGACAGGGCCCATATTGATTCTTTGAGTTGCCTAGCTATTTCCCCGGCATTGGCCCGCGTCTCCCGACTGGGGCGATAACCTCTCTTTTTAGCAATAATCGACACCGTGAACATGAGTGCCACAGCCATAATCAGGCCCGGGACGTAACCGGCCACAAAGATCTTTGCAACCGAAACTTGAGCGATCAATGCATAAATTATCAACACAATTCCCGGCGGAATGACTGGCGAGATAGAAGACGAGGCAGCGGTAATTGCGGCAGAAAATCCCTTGTCATAGCCATGCTTGACCATTTGCGGAACCAGTATCTTACTTTGCATGGCTGCATCGGCATTTGCAGAGCCCGACACACCGCCCATAAAGGTGCTCAAAGCAACATTCACTTGAGCCATTCCTCCCTTTAAATGGCCCGTAAGAACTTCGGCCATTTTCATTAACCGGGAACTGATACCCGAGTAGTTCATAACAGAGCCGGCCATAACAAAAAACGGGATAGCCAGCAGCGGAAAGGAGGCTGTTGAGGTGATGAACT
Organism: uncultured Arenicella sp.; assembly: GCA_963669225.2. GTDB lineage: Bacteria > Pseudomonadota > Gammaproteobacteria > Arenicellales > Arenicellaceae > Arenicella. The sequence continues at coordinate 143,312 of OY769919.2, forward strand.
TTTGTAATACCAAATCCGGCGGCATACCGGCATCAAAAAACGTAAAATAAAAGATCGCCGCTCCGAATAGAGCATAAGCGATAGGTACGCCGACAAAGTAAAGAACGAACAAAAGCAGTATCGGCAAATAGACCATGCTAATTTACCTCTCCTTGACTTGTTCTAAAACTTTTTAAATCAGCGACCAGGAATTTAAAGGAGTGCCAACTAATTAATCCAAAACTTACGATCAGCGCTGAGTTAAACACCGCTGAAGATACTCCCAGAACGGCCGTTGGTTTTTCCCATGCAATCAAGGTAAACACAATGGCGATATAAAATAGATATCCGTTAAGCGCCAATAAAAAGAATCGTGTCGCTAGCCGAATGGTTTTCTCTAATGTTGGAGGAGCTTTGGAGACCAAAACATCAATGCCCATATCCATTTTGTGTTTATAAGTGGCGCTAGCACCTAGAAACACGCACCAAACGAAGCATATCGTAGCCACTTCTTCAGACCACGAAATAGACGTGCCAAATAGGTACCTAAGAATCACGTTGCTGATAACTAAAGTGATCATGGCCAGCAAAAATGATCCGCAAAGTATTTCCTCAAGATGAATGCCTATCTTTCTGATATAAATCATAAAGTCTTGGCTCGATCACGAATTATCTTCAATTCATTCTGTATGTTTTCATACATCTCTAGTGTTACTCCGGGAAGCTCTCCATCGTAGAGACGAAGCGTTCTTTTCTCAAAGGCTTCTCGATCGATTTCGTTAAACTGTACACCATGCGACTCAAGCTCTCGGACCACATTGGCGTGCTTGCTCTTCAGCAGTGCGATCATTTGTCTGGATTCATAATCAAACTCATCCTGAATAATAGCTTGGTACTGTGGTGGGATTTTCGCCCACACGTCGGTAGAGATATAGACCCCGCAGGTGCCTAAGAAATGATTAGTGAATGCAACGTGCTTTTTGCCGGTTTCGTACACCTTGGTGCCTAAGTTCGTGAATTCAGAACCTTCCAGTCCATCAACGACCCCTTGTTGTAAAGCGCTGAATGTTTCACCCCAAGGTAGTGGTGTGGCATTTGCCCCCATCGCGTTTAGGGTTTTGATAAAAAGCTTACTTCCGGGTGTCCGTAACTTAACGCCCTGCAAATCTTCGGGAACTCTTATTTCCTTGTCGGTTATTAGGTTTCTAAACCCAAAGATATAATTCAGATTTAGCACCTTGATGCCTTTTTGTTCCAGTTTACCGAGCCATCCCTGGACCATGGGAGTCTTTACCAGCTCCGTATATTCGTCAAAGTTGTTGTAAAGCATGGGGCCAACAAGAGCAGTAAACTCCGGCACATAGTCACCGATGTATGAGGGGTCCTCAACGGAGATGAAATGCGCACCCCTTGCCACCATTTCCACCCCGTCTTTGTAGGTCGCGATTTGACCACCAGGGTAGGTGAGAATTCGAACCTTGCCATTTGTTTTACTGGTAATTCGATCAGCGACCAACTCGATCGATTGCGCCAGCTCCTCGTTGCTATTGAAGACATGGCTCAATCTCAGCGTAATTGAGAAATCTTCAACTTCTTTCTTCTCAGTACATCCAACAAGAGCAAGTGTGAATACTAATGTGATGGCAGCGATACACGAACGTTTTAAAACTTTCGAATAATTATTCATATTACGTTCGGTTAGTGAGCTTACGCAAAGACCAGATAAATGGATAAAAGACAAAATAGATATATCCGGCCAGAGGAACCAATGGATCGGGCATGGTAAGCGCCAAAACGATAGATGCAAGGCTGAAGATGGCCAAAACCAACCAACCCAGCATATTGTTTTTGGTTATTTTTAACTCCAATTCGTTTAGTCCTAATGAAGTCGATGACATTTCTGAGGCCTTGTATAAGCCGTAAAACAGTAGCGCGGTAATCAGCGAGCCGGTTGAATAGATAACAAACACCCAACTAAACTCTTCGACTGTCCTGGTGCTGAACGAGGCCGGGAAGTAGCCATCACTGATTGACCAAAACATAGCCTCGAAAATGATGCGCAAGGGATACACATACACCAATATCAGAAAAATAATAGCTAGGCTCAAAAAGATGGTAAACCGCGATTCGAATCCGTACCACCGACTCCAGCGACGATGATGAAGCCAAAATATCATGAGTACCACAAAGCTCATGAAGAAACTCGGGATTCGTTTCATAGCCACGTATAGCTCGTCGTAACTACTTGGAATTTCGTCGAAAGAGATAACCAACAAAGTTAAGACAAAGGCAAATGCGGCGTCGATAAATGTATCGAGCCTGGTTACCTCTAAGCCACGTAATCGAAATCCTTTCTCGACGGTAAGTTGAGCCAAATCGGACTCAGACCAATGTTTTGAAGCCGTGGCGTGCGTGCTCATGGGTAAGATTTATTGTTTATTGGTTCTAAAAAGTCTGACCCAGTAATACGCAGAGGTCAACTGGGAATTTTAGACAGTGCTTATAGCCAGCCATTTTCTCTTGCTTTGCGAGAGGCTTCGGTACGATTGGTTGCTCCGATTTTTTGAGTAGCCGTAGACAAGTAGTTTCTAACGGTGCCAGGAGAAAGGTGCAACGTCGTTCCAATCTCTTTATTTGTCTTTCCTTGTTCTACCAGCTGTAAAACACTTCTTTCACGCTCAGAGAGCGGATCGGGCGCAGCCCAAGCGGCTTCGGCCAATCCTTGCTCTATCACAACCTGGCCTTGCATAATTTTTCTTATAGACGTCGCCAATATTGCACTTGAAGAATCTTTCAGCAAATAACCAACCACTCCAGCGGCCCTAGCGCGCTCTAAATACCCGGGTCTCGCAAATGTTGTCACTATCAGTACTTTAGGCGGCTCGCTCAAGCTAGACACCTTTTCCGCCAGTTCAATACCGCTCATTTGGGGCATCTCAATATCAGTTACTAACACGTCTGGTGAATGCTCGATACAAAGACTCAAGGCATCGCTGCCATTGTCTGCCTGTGCCACCACCGAGATATCCGATTCTAGACCTAGTAATGTGGTCAATGCGCCGCGCAACATGGATTGGTCTTCGGCCAAGATAACGTTGATCATTAGCGGTCTTCCTGAAGTGCTGATATGGGTAAGGACAATAGCACCCGCATGCCTTTTACCCGTTCAAAAACCACCTGACCAGCAAGCTCTTCAACGCGTTTACGAATCCCACTTAAGCCCGAACCTTCAGTCATCGACTGAACCGTTCCATTATCTTGTATCTCCATTAGGACCTGCTCATTCGTGACATCAAAGCTGATAACAGCTTCACTCGCTTGAGCATGACGAATTATGTTGGTAATGGACTCTCTTAGTGCCAGACCTAACACATGATCGTTCTGCGCTGACAGGTCTGGAGAGCTGCCATGAATTTCAAGATTAACGCCAGCGGCGTTCAGAATTTTTTTAGCTCTGCGCAATTCGGTTTCCAGATCGGTCTTGTTCATATCATAGATAGCCGATCTAACATCCCGTAGTGCATCTCTGGAGGCATCTCGTATTTCCGCGATTTCAAGGGCTGCTCTCTGCGGATCTTTCTCCATCAACTTTAGAGCGATATCCGACTTTAACGTCACCAACGTCAGGGTTTGCCCCAGAAGATCGTGAAGATCGTTCGCGATCCGCTCACGTTCTGCTAAGGCAGCCATTTGCTGGTCGTACTCATTACTGCGACGTAAAACAGATTGTTCTTCAATTTGATCAGCAGTAAATACGGATCCAGTGGCTACGAGCACAGCCACAAAAACTGGAAAGAAAACATCCCACCAAGACTGGTTCGTCAACAGTGCAAATGCAAGGTAGGCAATGGTAACACCCAACACCACGCCAACAGCGCTCTTTACCGGTCGAATAAATCCGGCTTGAGCGCACGCAAATATATGAAATACTCCATGGCTACCAAAAAAAGGAGAAACAGCAAAACCAACCAAGCTGATACCGATGACGTTAGGTAAGCAACGCAAATCATGTTTTTCAGCAGCATTAAAATAGATCGGCAGAAACACCGCGATACCAACCATGATTGCAATTACATCATTGAGCGATGGCGCCTTGAACAACCAAGGAAAAAAGTAAAACAGCATGTACACCAGGTAAAAACCTGGCTTTGATGCTAGTGCTCTGCGTTTACTCGACACGTTAGATTGCATATTGATTTAGTTGCTCTTAACCAGCTTAACATCATCGATCGAGTAGGTGAATTTTCCTGGTTCGCTTACCACAATTGCAAATCCACGTACCTTGGATAAATCAATTCCTTCAAACGCTTTCATATTAATCGATGCAACGGTCTCGGTTTGAGTTACGTCAATGGGTATCGTAGCTGGTAAATTTGTCTCTGCTCCTGAAAATGCCATCACTGTATAGGTGCCATTTGTACCTTCAATAGTGAACTGAAGGTGACTCAAGTCTGTTAAATCTCTTGGCTTATCAAAGAATACAGCGGCGCCTGCCCATGGAAAGATAAATCCGTTGTTTACTTCTGCATTCACCTTTAGACGCTCCTGAGAGATTGAAATACTGGCCTTAGAGTTTCCGTTTCTGATTGAATCATCCGTCGCGGCCCACGCCAACAGACCATCGATGTCAAAGCCAGTACTAAAAGAGCTTAAAAAGGTAGCGTGTAGCTTCGGCGAGCTTGATTCCGAGATTGGTTCCTCACGATCTATTAATTCTCCTTGGTAGATGATTTGTTGGATATTCAGGGTGTTCTCTATGCTTTCAAGCGGTGATGCGTTCAAAATTAAAAGATTTGCCTCCGAACCAATCGAGAGTTCAGCTGGCGATTCAGGGCTGAATATTTTTGACACATTGGTTGTTGCCGCCTTTATGGCCTCCAGTGTGCTCAAGCCTGATTGAGCTAATAGATTTAACTCCTGATGCAATGAAAGCCCATAGGCGGTTCCAGGATTTGGCGCGTCAGACCCTGCCAAAATTGGTATGCCTGCTATATGCATCTTTTTCGTATTCAAGGCCGCCGTTTCATAGTCAAAGCCCGGTATCTTGGTGGTGCCAAGCCTAGATTTAAGTTGCGCTAATTGTGCGCTGCTCACACTTGGGTTATCGCTTAGCTTGTCGGTAAATCCTTTTGTGACGTCACTGTGTGCTGCCGATGCAATGACGCTTAAAGTAGGTATTACAAACACCTCATTTTGGAGTGCAAGTGCAATAAACTCATCCGTGACTTCGGTATCAGCAAATTGATGGACCAGTCCATCAATGCCTGCGCTCACCATTTCGAGCGCGGCCTGCTGTGTTGATACGTGAGCAACTGCTAGCAGTCCCTGTTCTTGTGATTCTTTTATTATTAATTTGGCGGTATTTAAGTCCAAACTAGCGAAAACTCGGCTATTCGGCATATAGACAAGCTTGATAAACGCGGAACCCTCTTGTTTACGTTTTGCTACCCAATTACGAATATCAGTATCCTGTTCAATCGTATCTACATGAGAGCCAAATTGAGTTCCATGACCGCGTTGAACCGTTGCTAACATACCTGCCGTTATTAACCTGGCTTGTGGTTTGGCTCTTTCCAACGAATTCATAAATGCAGTGGAAGTGAACATATCTACGTGTGTAGATACTCCAAACAACAGTGTATTGCTGAGCGCGTCTCCGAAGGAATGGGTGTGTGCATCCATCAACATAGGCATGACGAATTGGCCGTGTGCGTCGTGAGTTTGCTTTGCATCCCCCTCAATGTCCTTAGAAACTAATGAAATCTGACCGTCTAGGACGGCGATATCAGCTTCAACTTCCACGCCTTGGTGGCTAATAATTCGCGCGCCTTTGATCAATAGATCAAAATCAAACTTGTTGGGCTTTGGAAGGACAATCAACATCACCAAGACCACCAGCGAAATCGACAATATGGCTTTATTAAATACGCTATTCAACATGACTTTGCCCTCTACTTGGCCTTCAACCAAGACAAGGTTGCTAAACCAGCGAAAGCAAAGCTCATCGCAATCACAATCGATAGGTTTGTTAACAGAGATTCCGAGTTCGATTTATCTACTATGGATAAGGCAAGCTCAGCGAAGTGATAGGTAGGCGTTGCTAGGGCCACTGTCTGCATCCAGTCTGGAAAAACAAACACAGGCATCCAGAGCCCTCCGAGCACGGCTAAACCCAAGTAGATGACGTTAGATAAAGCGATCGCGCCACTGGAATTAAATCGAAACCCCAAGGACAGTCCGATACAGGCGAAGGGGATGCAGGACAACAGGTGCAACAAATATAAGCCGCTCCATGCACTAAGCGGCAAGCGCACATTACCAACAAAGCCAGCCAAAAAATAAAGTGGTATTAATGCAGCTGCGGCGAATAAAAGCGTTGCAAGTAGCTTCGCTAACACATAAGAGTAGGGAGGGGCGGGCAGTAGTCGTTTTAGTTCAAGCCAACCACGCTCGCGTTCGTTGGCGACACCGATACCAAAGCCGAAGATAGCCGGTCCCATCACGGCAAATACACCGTAGGTGGCAAGAAAGTACGCCGCATTATTGCCCCCTCTGGACAGGGTAATTCCAAATAAAAAGTAGAAGGCAGATGGCATCAAAAGAGTAGGTATAACAAACTCAGGAGCCCGTATCGATTTTAGTATTTCAGCCCCGACTTCATTTCTTAATGCAATCATTGTTTTAGCTCCGTAGAGATGTCAGACGTATTTGATTCAGAAACAATCGAAATCGGCTCTTGCTGAGCAATTAGATGCTCAAACGCGTCTTCTAGATCAGTTGACTCGACCGTAAGATCACTTAAATTGGGATCAAGTTCGAATAGCTCACGCGCAGCCGTCGTGCCATCCTTGCAAATCACTTCCAATCTCTTTCCGGAATACTGAGCTTTAATGGTATTGGTAGATTTTTCTATAATATCTAGTCTGACATTAGACACACACCGAACTCTTGAACCGCTGAGTGAATTTCGGATTTGCAGTGCTGGTCCATGGGCAATTGTTCGTCCTGCATGCATCACAATGGTGTAATCCGCCAATGCATCAGCTTCTTCTAGGTAATGCGTAGTTAAAACCACAGCAGTGCCAGTGTCGCTCAGTTCGCGTATCTTATTCCACAGAACCTTCCTAGCCTTAGTGTCGAGTCCAGTTGTAGGTTCATCAAGGAAAACCAATTTGGGCTTACCAGCAATGGACGCAGCGAATTGCACGCGCTTCTTTTGACCTCCTGACAACAAGCGATAGCGTTTGTCGGCAAACGCTTCAAGATCACATTCACGAATAAGATCCTCAACGCTCGCATTATCATCAAAGTATGAACAAATAAGCGTAAGGTGTTCACGCGGTGTGAGTAAGTCCGGTAAGTCTGCTTCCTGCATCATTACTCCCATATGACTAAGCAATGATCTGTCACCCGCAGATTTTCCCATTACGTGAATTAGCCCAGCCTGGTATGGGATCAAGCCCAAAGCACATTTGATAAAACTGGTCTTGCCAGCGCCGTTTGACCCCAAAATAGCGGTTATTCCCTGTGACGGCACACTTAGTTCTAATGAATTCAAAGCACAAAAGTCACTGTACATTAAGGTTAACTTCTCGGTTTGAATTACCGTTTGTCTTGCATCCATAATGGTCCACAAATGATATTTATCTTTCGTGCATTGTGAGTGGTTGTTTGCAGGCGGGACATTGGAAAATGTCACCACTTAAATGTGACATTTGTCATACTTTCTAGCGCTCCGAACACTGTATCGGTATCACGACAATCAAAAAGCACGCTTTGTGATCACAACGGTCTGTTGTAAAAGTTGTCACTTATGTTACATTCAGTTTTACGGTCTAATTAGGGATAGCTCCAAAGCTGGGTTGGTAATAAATATTGGACATTAATGACATCAAATCGTTGTTGGCAGAGGGTTGGTTTAACGGGGTCTGTGATGATGAACTTCTGGAACTAATTCGTGTCTCGCAGGTAAGGGACTACGCCAAGAAAGATTATTTTTATTTGGTTGGCGATGTTAAGGATTGCATTTATTGCATTCTAGATGGACGGGTGAGGCTTTCTATCGTATCCAAATCCGGAGACGATTTTCTGCTTGCAATATGGGAGAAGGGAGTCTGTTTTGGTGAAGGTGGTTTAAATCAAAGTTTTGGTATGCCATTACAAGCACAAGCTGCCACGGATTGTTCAGTCTTAGTTATCAAGAACATCGATCTCGAACGCGTAATAAAGAGCAAAGAAACCTTTTACAAGAATCTAGTTGATGGCTTAGTTGACCGGTCCCGCAGTCTGTTCGAACTGATTGAAGTGTTGTTGTTTGCTCCCTTAGAAGCCCGAGTAGCGGCTCGCATTCTTCATTTGGCGGATTTGTATGGTCAAGATTCATCCCAGGGAACCAAAGTGCCCATGAAATTAAATCAAAGTGATCTGGCAAATATGGCTGGGGGAAGTCGTCAGCGCGTCAACAAGATCATTGTCACTTGGACGCAAGCAAATATTCTAAGAAAGATAGAAGGACACTACATAATCTCGGATATAAACAGACTAAAAGCGATTTCTCAAACAACCAACTAGAAGTAAATCGAAGCAGGTGAGGTATTTGGTATGAACAAAGATCGCTGGTTGGATCTTATGGAGCGCTTAGGCTTTGATCAAAACCTAAAAACGTTCGAACTGCTAGTGGCTCATTACGGTGGAAAACATAGAAAGTATCATAATGAGAAACACATAGAAGCAACCTTGAGACACCTCGATGATGCTAAATCGCTAGCAAATGACTTTGACGCCATTGAGCTTGCCCTGTGGTTCCACGATGCGATTTATAAGGTTTTCTCCTCAGATAACGAAAAGGCTAGTGCAGATTGGGCCGCAGCTTTTCTCGCAGACAACAACGCCAGTGAGGGTCTCTCCGATAAGGTTTATAAACTTATTATGGCCACACTTCATGATGCAACACCTACGGACAACGATGAGCAGCTCATGATTGACATTGATTTGTCTATTTTGGGCAGTGACGAGAGCACGTATGCGATGTTCGAAGAGTGGGTTCGAGCGGAATACAAACTTGTGCCAAAGTTCATTTACCGAAAAAAGCGTAAGGAGATCCTTCAAGGTTTCCTTTCACGAGAAAGAGTATTTTCACACGAATATTTCCATACAAAGTTTGAATCTAAGGCCAGAATTAATCTGCGGACAGCAATCGAAACGCTGTCCGCTTAATCAATGGCTTCGCGCCTTAGGCTTTGGCTCTGTTTTAAAGACTAAAACCTATACACGGCACCCAATTGAACCGTTGAAGTATTATATTCTCCATTGAGAATACTACTGTCCGCCAAGCCGTCTTCAGCCTCTAATTTTACGCCGTCTAGCTGACTAAAACGAAACTCTGCTTGAAGGCTTAACGAATCGTTCAGAGCGTAATTAAGTCCTGCAAAGGCTTGAATACCTACGTCACCGGCACTAGACCAAGATCGTTCGCTGATTGCGGCGCTCTCTAGGTCAATATCGATCTCCTGGATGAACAAAAGTCCGAGTCCTACATAGGGGTTCCATTTAGTTTCAATCATTCCATCGCTAAAATTGTAGACGCCGTTCAAGAAGAACGTGTTTGACGCATAGTTGCCGAGATCGAATAGTTCTCCATCGCTAAGCTCTATTGTCGATTCGTTGCTGCGATATTCCCACCCAAGTTCGGCACTCCAGCGTGTATTCAAATCGTAGCCAAGAGTAAGCCCTGACACAAACCCCGAGTCAGTGCTAACGTTTATATCTCCCTGTGTTCCCAAGATATTGTTTCCTTCAACCGTCATGCTGTTGACGCTACTAAGCCCGATCATAGGCTCTACATACCAACGGTTCTCCTGAGCCTGTACATTGTTGGTAATCATATAAAGGATGCAAATTAAACTAAGTAAAGTGTATGTTTTCATGATTTTCTCCATAGTTAAAAACTCCCCGTTAGATTTGTTACATCGCCACGGGGCAACCATAGAATCTGGGCAACTCAGTCAACATTGTGTTATTTTTCATTACCTTAGAGCAATGAATGTATGAACGGGCAACTTTTTACATGAATGGGCAATTTCGCCTTGGGGACGTTTCGCCAATTCGATATTTTTTAGCGATCGGAGTATCACTTGGCATTCTCTTTTTCCTGATTACACCCGGTGAAGACGACAATGTGAATGGAGCCATTTTGGCCATCCAATGGCAATTGCAGACGCTCCTACCGATACTATCCATATTGCTGGTTTCATCCTGCCTTCCCAGTATTACAAAGTTCAATGCTTTGCCCTCCTGGTTACAATTAGTTGTTTGCGGGACCTTTGGAGCGCTTCTTTTTGTCCCTCTGGGATTGGTGATCGATATGGTTTTGCTGGGTGAAGAGCCTGAGAACAAACTTTTACAGAATCTTCTAGACGAATCTTTAGCCGTTGTACCTGCAATTACAGCAGGATGGATGTTTATCAACGCGCCATTCATTCTGGGTTTCACTCTTCAAAAAGAGCAATTCGATTCACGCGGAACTCTTGCTGATAAAAAGTTAGAAACTATCCCTTTCATTCGCTTACTACCCGAGGAGATCAGGGAAGTGCCAATTTACATTAAGTCAGAATTGCACTACTTAGAGGTTGTGACTCCTAGCGGCAAGGCTTTAGTTCTATACAATCTCAAGGATGCCATCGCTGAACTAGGGAATACAACAGGAATTCAGACCCATCGATCATACTGGGTTAACAAGAATTACATATCCAATCTGGAGAAACAGGGTAGACAGGGCATGTTAATTCTGAGCACAGGGCATAAAGTTCCCATAAGTCGTAATAAAATGGCAGAGTTCAAGGATTCCATGGCCTAAGGCAAGAAAAGTTATCGAGTTTAAAACCAAATTACAAAATCAACCAAGCTGTTGTTTTACTTGGCTTTTAAATACGTTTATTTGATCACTGATAGCTATGTCCTCATCGGCCACGAGCCATTGATAACAAAGCCCAAAAAAAGTAGCGCAAAACTGAGTTGCGTAGGTATTTTCGTCAAACTCCTTTTCGACCTCATTTAGACCCTTGGCTTGAACGATTAAGGTTGAAATATCTTCACGCGCGTTTCTGTGAAAGTTTTTCAGTCCATCACGCATCGTTGAAATAGAACCTACGGACTCAAACCAGAGTATATACAAGACTCGCGCATGATCTCTGTCCCTGGTTACAAAGCTTTCAATGGCATCAATTCTTGAGAGTAGGGCATCAACACCGACTTTGTTTCCCTGCGAGCTACGTAATTGTTGTATCCAGATCCATTTACATCGCTCCGAGAGCTGAAGAAACATTGATTCCTTATCACCAAAACGGGCTTGTGCAAGTCCTCGACTGTAACCAGCTCGTTCACCAACCGCGCTGAGTGTGGTGGCTGCGGTTCCAAGCTCGAGAATCATTTCAGCAGCCGAATCCAGCATTAATCGACGAGATTTCTCAACTCTTTGTTGATGTGTTTGCCTTTCGGTCTTCATAGTTCAAAGTCGCTACTTCTACTTTCTTAGGACTAGTATATAAATAATATTTGTTTGTTGCTAACAAATATATTAAGTTGGCTTCAGTTATATGAAATACAAGACGAGGCTCTCTTAACCGTATTGGAGGCACTGATGACCGTAGCAAGCGATGTCAAAGACGGAATTGGAGTAGTCCGTCTACAACGGGCAGATAGAAAAAACGCATTTACTGAACAAATGTATTTGCAGTTCGCTGAGACTTTGTCGGCAATGGATACCAATGAAAAAGTGAAAGTTATCATTATTGTTGGAGAGGGAACTGACTTTTGTTCGGGTAACGATCTGGCCGAGTTTGAGAGCGCCAACTACTTTGAACCAAACGTTGTGTCAGACCCGTTGAGCAGCCCCCCTGCAATTGCAGTCGATGCGTTGATAAGTATGAATACGCCGATTATTGGTGCTGTTGAGGGCAGCGCAGTGGGGTTTGGCGCCACCATGCTTTTGCATTTCGACCGCGTCGTTATGGCTGAACAATCCTACATACTCTATCCATTTAGCAACCTAGGGGTAGTGCCTGAGGCGGTAAGTTCGATGTTGTTACCATTATTTGTAGGCCCTCTGCGCGCTAAAAAACTAATGATGGACCCGCAGCCAATCTTGCCAATTCAAGCATTAGAGCTGGGCCTGGCCACCGATATCTGCAAACGTGAATTATCGCTTGAAAGGGCAATGGAGATTGCACGCCAAATGACACTAAGGTCACCAAAAGCGCTTAAACATACAAAGCGATTGATGGACTTAGATTCGAAAAAGATGGCCAAGCGCGCCAAAGAGGAATTTGAACTCTTTGCAGAATGTTTAAATTCTGATTATACGAAAAACGCGTTGAACCAGTTTTTTAAAAAATGATGTCAAACCTCGCTAATCGATAATACAAACACTCTTCTAAGCCAATGTCATATAAAGCGCCCGTTAAAGAAATGCGATTTCTGATCAATGATTTGTTTGACTTCCACAAACAGTACAAAACAATCAAAGACTATGAGGATGTCGACAAAGAACTTACAGACACAATCATTGATGAGTACACCAAGTTTTGTGAGAGCGAAGTTATGCCACTTAATCGATCGGGAGACGAACAAGGATGTCGATTTATTGATGGAAAGGTTTCAACGCCCTCTGGGTTCAAGCAAGCGTACGAACAATACACTGAGGCAGGCTGGAAAGCCTTACCATGGGATCCCCAATATGGAGGTCAGGGTTTACCGAAATCATTAAATAAGGTTCTGCTAGAGTCGCTTGCGTCGTCGAATATGTCATTTTCACTCTATGCGTCGGCACAACCTGGTGCCATTGAAACACTTAGTGCTTTCGGCACAGAAGAACAGAAGAGTTCCTATTTACCTAAACTAATCAGCGGAAAATGGAATGCCACGATGTGCTTGACTGAACCACATTGTGGTACTGATTTAGGATTGATCAATACCAAAGCCGAAGTTCGAGCCGACAGAAGCTATAGCGTGAGTGGTACAAAAATATTCATCACAGGGGGCGACCACGATCTTAACGAAAACATCATTCACTTAGTTTTGGCAAGAATCCCTGGGTCGCCCGCCGGTAATGCCGGTATTAGCTTATTTGTGGTGCCCAAATATCTACCGACGAACGGTGGTCTAGTTAAGGATCTGAACGGTGTAAGCTGTGGATCGATCGAAAGTAAGATGGGTGTCAAAGCCAGCGCCACCTGTGTCATGAATTTTGATAATTCGACTGGCTTTCTATTGGGTGAACCTAATAAAGGCGTAAAGGCAATGTTTACGTTTATCAATGCGTCGAGGATTAGTGCGGCATTTCAAGGCGTAGCACATGCTGAGTTTGGTTTTCAAAAGTCTTTAATCTATGCACGCGAACGTTTGCAAATGCGCGCATCAAATGGTCCAACTCATCCGCACCTTGCTGCAGACCCGATCATTGTTCATCCAGATGTCCGACGTATGCTGCTAACGCAAAAGGCCTTTGCCACCGAAACCGGACTGGAATCCGCAAACTTGGCTCTTCAATGCTTTGGAGGGCATGGCTATATAAGAGAGTGGGGCGTAGAACAAAATGTACGCGATGCTCGCATCGCGACCCTGTATGAAGGTACTACCGGAATTCAAGCCTTGGATCTGATTGGCCGTAAAGTTTTAGGTGGAAGTGGTGAGTTGCTTAATAATTTCATTGACGAAATACTAGAATTTTGTTCAGCAAATGAGGGTTTAAATTTACCCATTATCTTAGCCTTACAATCCGCATGTCAGGATTGGTTAAGGCTTACGACCGACATAGCAAATAAATCACGCGTCAATGGCGATGCGATGGGCGCGGCATCAGTCCCTTATCTTATGTTCGCTGGCCATGTCTGTCTTTTATATTATTTTGCGAGGGCAACTGCCCTATGCACAGAAGCACTGCGTCAGAATAGCAGCGCATCTGAGGCATTCCTCAAGGAGAAACTAAACGTCGCTGGCTTTTATCTTAATCACTTATTTCCCAAGACTTCATCGTATGCCGCTATCATGAGTGCTGGAGCGTCAGATTTATCCATCGAATAACATGATTTTATGGGCTATTAGAAGCGAATTTAGGGCTGCGACTTTCGGCGATATTGAGTGGGCGTCAAGCCGACTATTTTTTTGAAAAACGTATTGTAAGAAGCTTTGCTGTTAAATCCACAAATCCCCATTATTTCCATGATTGTTTTGTCTTTGAGTGCAGGGTCGGCAAGCAGTTTTTGCGCCTCTTGCACTCGATAATGATTGATAAACTCAAAGAAATTACGGTGATAGTGACGATTAATAATCGTAGAGAGTAATCTCGGTGATAATTCCAACTGATTAGCTAAATGATCAAGAGTTAGTATGTTAGCAAGGTAGGGCTTTTGTTCCTGCATGTGGAGTTCAATCTTGTTAATCAGGCCCTCATCAAAAGACTCCTTATCGAGGTGGGATGGTACTTCTTTATCCTCATCAATCCCTTCAAACAAAGAAGTTCGGGCTAAACTAAAGAATATGAGTGCGGTTACAAGGAGTAAGGTAACGTAATTTCCGGCCAAGCCCATGGTTTCAAAGTCCACATTTAAGCCCGCATACACGTCGAGAATAATGGCGCTGGAAACAAATAGAGCCCAAGTTCTGATGGTGAGAAATCCGACGATCAAAAGGTTTAACCATCCGAACTCGATGCTATCAGCGTACGAATATCGATCGCGAATTTGCTTGCGCGAGCGACCCAGTTCAATAAGGCAAGCTAATCCAAAGACAACGCGAAGAAGCTCTCGAATAAACCCCTCAACATGCCGTAGTAATGGTTCGGCGTTGATTCTCCAATCGAGCAACATATTGTATTTAGTTTGATGATCCAATGAAAAGAAGGTGATGTACATGTATGTCAGATAGACAAGCACTGGAGCTAAGTACATAAAGTCTCGCCATCGGATCTTTAGATTCTTGTAGATCAATGCACGGGTGTACCACAGTAACAATGGACCCTCTAGCCAAAAAGCAAACTCAAAGACTCGAAACAAGTCAGGAGAGATTTCCAGCGCCACCAACCTGAATGCGTCCCCGTAATTCACCAACGTATTTAGAGGAATAAGCGCTTGAGTAATTAAAAATCCAATGAGAAAAAAGTCGCTCTTGTGGCGCTCACTTTTGACAAAAAATACCAGCATAGTAAACAGCACAACTAAGTAGATAGTTGCTAGCAGCACCATGTCATGGGCGTTAAAAATTAGTTGCTTCAAAGTTAACTCGCCGTCGAGACCAAGATCCGTGTAAAACTGTATATCACATTAAACGTTCGTTTTTACGTAATACAAAAGGATGAACGTTCGATGTTCCACGGTTTCCATAAAAAATGTCGATTTAGGTCGAGCTGACGTTTTAAAGTGACAATTAGGAGGTGGCTAAATGAGCTGAGAGAAAGTACTCATCAATCAATACATTGGCCATCTGCTCAGCGTCGAATGAGTTTCAATTAAAAATATAATGAGTTGAGGATCGGTTCTTTCGATGAGCTGATATTACAGCGATGCCGAGTAGGTGCCTCTTTTAGTAAAAATCTCCTCATTCAGAGGAAATTACTTATGAAGAGCCTCCTAAAGGCCGTCCGTGCTGACCTAAATCGTCTATTTGACACAATTGTTCAGCACGGGCGGAGTTTTCATGATCTATTGAGCGAGTTGAGTGCTTATTTACGTCTTGTGGGCCGCAATGTGTCAGTGACTTTATCTAGCGCATAATGGACTAGCTCATCTCGATCAATATTGGCCGCGTCAAGTATCGCGCTTCCGTCTTCGTCCTGTAACAAGATCACGCCATGCAAACAACCACGTAAAAACATAGCGGTTTGAAGGGTATTGGGCACGCGAGATTTGTCAATGGAACCGTCAGCCATCCCGGCTTCGAGGGAGCTAACCATAATTTGCATGGTTTCAGCCTCTACGGCCATAGACTCCGGATCATTCTTGGTTTGGTTTTTAACCGATTTGGATTGATTATTTAGGCTAATATCTAACGACAAACAGTCGAAGTGGTTCTTGTCGTTTTGATAAAAATCATAGAACGCTAAGCCAACCTGTTTCACTCTATCAATTCCCGGGGCAGCAGTATCCACTTGCTCGTGCATTCTGTCTCGTAAAGCTTCTACACTGCGGATTCTTAAGGAACGATAGATATCCTTTTTACCCTTAAAGTAGACGTAGAGAAGGGCACGGCTCAAACCGGCTTCGTTTGCGATGTCGTCCATTGACGTACTTTGGAAGCCTTTCTTGAAAAACACCGTTTGCGCTGCGTTTAGCAGCGCTTCACGTCGTTCGGCCTTTTCTTGGTCATTTCTAGATCGTAATCTCATAACTCTTATTCTTAAGATCGACTGATTCTTTCTCGCAATTATATAGACAGTGTGCGTCAGCAGGCCAGAAATGGCCTTTCTCACTCGGATTCGAATTCAACATTAACCGTCATTTCGACTACGTCACCGCATTTAAGTTGAAATAACTGTGCTTATTTCGCTGATTCTCATCATTATCATCTAATTTTGACATATGCACTATTAACATTGTGTCAACAAATGACATAATGTCAATAAAACTGATGTTTGGTGATTTTACTCATGGAAAATAAACGATTTGTTGTACCCGCTTTAATCCTGTCCGCTGCCGTCGCGGTTGTTGTCCTAATAGCGAAAAAACCTGAGATAGAGGAAGCACCGACGCTGATATCTGTCCGAACAGCCAGTGTCAGTCCTGATAAACCAAAGCAGACAATGGTTTTGGCTGGAACTACTCGTTCTGCGGAGACAACGCTTCTGCGATTTCAGGTTGGGGGCCGCGTAGATAGCAAAAGTGTCAAATTAGGAGACAAATTGAAAAAGGGGGATGTAATCGCCAAGATTTACAACCCAGAACTTGAGCCATTGAAAGATGCGGCGACGAATAACTTAGCGCGTCTTACGGCTGAGGCTGAGCAAGCTCAAAGAGACCTTCTCAGAATTGAGCAGCTATACAGTCAACAGGCGGTGACAGAACAAGAATGGGAAACAGCCAAAACACGGTTAAGCGCGGCAAGTAATGCGCAGTTAACCGCTCAAGCAGAGCTGGAAAGGGCAACTCAGTTAGCTAAAGAATTGGTATTAACAGCACCATTTGATGGCTCTATTACGGAGATACTTATCGATGTTGGTGAGGTCATTCAGGGAGGTGCCCCAGCAGTTAGAATATCCAACTCAAACGCAGTGGAACTTAAGTTGGCCATGGGCGATTCAATTTTGCGTCAGCTCGCTCTTGGACAGGAAGTATCGGTTCGATCAACGCTCGATCCAGCTCTTCCTAGCTCC
The DNA here is from genome assembly GCA_963669225.2 of uncultured Arenicella sp. Classification (GTDB taxonomy): domain Bacteria; phylum Pseudomonadota; class Gammaproteobacteria; order Arenicellales; family Arenicellaceae; genus Arenicella. The sequence continues at coordinate 160,653 of OY769919.2, forward strand.
ATGGGGGTGATCTCTGAGCTCAGCCCACACCGAGAACCTGGCTCTCTTCCAGAGGTCATAATCAGCCTTGATTCCAGAGAAATTAGTCCGGGCGTTCCTGTTAACGCCGAGATTCAAGTAGAAGCCATCAGAGGTATCGGCTTGCCGCTACGATCAGTGTTAATGACTGGCCAAGACACCGTCGCAGTCTACAGGGTGGAAGAGGGAGTCGCGAAGCTGGTGCCTATTCGGCCTGTTTCAATAAGCACCACGAGCGTTGTGATCGAGGACGGCCTTAATGCTGGCGACGACATCGTAATAGAAGGGCTTTCCCAACTTTACGATGGCGCGTCCGTTGTCGAAGCATCAAACACGACATACAACAAGGCGGAGTAGGTGATGTCCACAAACTCAAATCAAATGAGCTCATTGATAGAAGCTCTGATCAAGTACCGCCGTCTGGTGTTCAGTGTGGTGTTTATTTTTATTGCTGTGGGTTACTTCGCACTTGGTTCGATGGCGCGCCAAGAGGATCCGAGCTTTCCTTACCGAGCTGGTCTGGTGAAGATCTTCTATCCAGGAGGCACGCCAAGTCAGATAGAGAAATTAATTACCGAGCCCATGGAAGAAGAGCTCGCGCAGGTCGCCGAAATAGATAAAGTCATCTCCACGTCGAGAGATGACATAGCCATCTTTAATATCGAGTTGCGTGACTATGTTTACGATACCGACTCTGCTTGGGATCGCGTTCAGGATGCTATCAGCCGCGCTCAACTTCAGTTTCCAAATGGTGTAAGTCGAATCGAGTTTGATGATCGACAAATAGACATGCCCGCGGCCGTATTAAGCATTACCGGTTCTGATGATCCGATATTACTTGAAGAAGCGGCGCTAAAGCTTAAAAGTGCTATCGTCGGCCTCGATGGAGTCTCTCGCATTGAAGTCGAAGGCGCGCCTGCTAAAGAAGTCATTGTCAGGTTAGATCAAGACATGGTGAGCAGGCTTGGTATTTCACGGCAGTTTGTTGCCGATGTCATTGCGCAGAGAAATTCGATCATTCCCGGTGGCATTGTGTCCAGTCGGGATAAAAACATTCGTCTTAACACTCAATCCGATTTTGATTCCTTGGATGAATTACGCCAAACCGTGATTACGCTTCCAAGCGGTCAAATGGTTTCACTCCAGTCTATTGCTGAAGTACGGCTAGAGCCGCGCTTACCACTAGCCACTCAGGCGTTCCAAGATGGAAAGCGTGCAGTGGCACTGGGCATCATTGCACAAAGAGGGCAGGTCGACATTGTTCAATTTGGAAAAGAACTGAGGTCTCGGGTCGATCTGATCGCGCCCAAATTAGCACCCTTAAAGATAGAAGAGAGCTTCTTCCAGCCTGACTATGTCAAGGACCGATTAGATGGCTTGCGTGGAAATCTGATTTTCTCAGTTTCTATCATTGCCATTATCGTTTTCTTTGCCATGGGCTGGCGAACCGGTGCATTGGTGTCGGCTGTACTACCGATGGTCACCATGATTACGCTTGGCCTTTACAGTGCGGGCGGCGGCGTCTTTCATCAGATGGCTGTCATCGGCATGGTGATTTCCTTAGGAATACTGATCGACAACGCCATCGTCGTTGTTGAATACATCGAGTCAGCTCTGCGAAGGGGAGTTCAGTTGGGGCAAGCGATCCGAGAATCTATTCACGTAATGGCCAAGCCTCTGATGGCATCAACCGGCACCACAGTAGCCGCCTTTATTCCGCTCTTACTGGCCAAGGGCGGTGTTGGAGACTTCACTCGCGCTATTCCAACCATGGTAGTCATTGCCATGATAGTTAGTTATCTCTTGTCAATCTTTGTTTTGCCGTTGATCGCTTTTTACTGGTTGAAACCAGAGGAAAAGTCAAAACGAGTGGCTTTTGAAATTACAGACAAAATAGCCGAAAAAAGCGCCGACCTCGTCGCACAAGGCCCAAAGCGCGTATTGTTTTTTGTGCTAGTTTTGCTGAGCGTATCAGCCGCTATGGCACCATTTTTAAAACAAGAATTTTTCCCATCAACGGATCGTGCGCAAATTGTGCTGGATCTGGAACTACCTAACAACACTCCGCTGGCGCTCACTTCAAAAATCAGTACCGAGATTGAACTCGAACTGTTGGCACACAAGGGCGTTGACTCAATCTATCGCCATGTAGGTGGGTCAGGTTTTCGTTTTTATTACAACATGGGCGGCACACCCAACGAATCTCATATCGCGCGATTTACCATCAACACCACAGGCGAGTCGCAAAATATCCCTTTAGTGGATTGGGTGAGAGACGAACTCAAACCTAGATACCCTGATGCAATTCTAATTCCTAAATTGCTAGGTCAAGGCCCACCTCGCCCGGCACCCATCGAAATTCGTGTCAAACATGCTGACCCTGCTGTGCTGCACTCTGCATCGCAAGCAGTCAGGGCGTTGTTACTGAAAACACCGGGCGTAACCGAATTAAGATCGAATCTTGATCTTGGAACGCCTGAATTAAAACTATCGATTCAAGATACTGCGGCCTTGAACTATGGCTTGCAACCAAACCAAGTAGCCGCTGCCATCTTTGCGGAAAGTCGTGGTTTAAGTGCTGGTCAATTTCGCTATGACACAGATCCTGTGCCCATCCGGGTGCGATCTAGCCAAGGGCAGAGAAGCAATATCGAAGTGGTTCAGAATCAAGCGATCTACAACCGAAATCAAACCGGTGTTCCATTGAATCAACTTGCTTCGATACAACCGGCATGGACACCAACCAGCATTCGGCACCACAACTTCGAGAGAACTGTAACCGTGTTGTCGCAGATTGCGCCTGGATTCGCTTTTAATCAAATCTTGGATGATTTCAAAGCCAATCTACCTGCAGCAAACTTACCCGCGGATGTGACAATTGAATATGGAGGTGACGCCTCTGCGTCATCGCAATCCAACAGCAACATTGCGGCAGCAGCTCCTCTAGCTCTGGGATTGCTCATCTTTTTTATGATGTTCCAGTTCAACTCGTTTCGACGAATTGGAATAGTTTTTGTGTCCATACCGCTGGCAGCCGTGGGAGTGATCCCTGGATTAGCGTTCTCCGGAGAGCCTTTTGGTTTTCAATCATTACTTGGTGTGATCGCATTGGTCGGAATTGTCGTGAATAACGCCATCGTCCTCATTGACGTGGTGGATCAATCACTAAACGAGGGGGCTGACATAAATCAGGCCGTGCGTCAGGCACTACAAAAGCGAACTGCACCAATATTGTTAACTACGGCAACAACCATTCTAGGTTTAATGCCATTGGCACTGTCCTCGTCTACCTTGTGGCCGCCAATGGCTTGGGCGATTATTTCAGGATTAATGCTCTCAACCATGTTAACACTGGTGGCCATTCCGGCGCTTTGCACACTATTGCTAGGAAGAAAACAGTTTGAAACAGCGCCAATTAGGATGACACCGGGTTTAGCCAGCGTTATCGCTACCACCTTGATTCTGGTTTTACTGCCTGTATCACAAGAAGTCGAAGCACAAGAGAATACGTTCTTAGTGTCCAAGCAAAGCATCATTGAACAAGTGAAGAATAATGCGCAAGTGAGCAGTTTATACAGTTCCGCGCAAGGCTCTGAATTTGAATATCAAGCAACTAAAAGAGAAGCATGGGCGCCAAAAATTACTCTAGGTGGCAATTACTCTCAAAGAGATGAAGCATCGACGATTGGATTGCCGCAACCCTTTGGTACTATTTCAGTAGCTGACGACTCAGCGCACGTGTTCGAAGCAAAATTGACCCAGCCGATATTTAATTTGTCTCAGCAACGCTATGCCACCGAGTCCTCAAAGTTACAAAGTGATGGAGCGAAACTCCTTGCCGATGCAGCACTGCACAACAATACTGGTTTAGCATTAGCTCAGTACTATCAGCTGCTATCTTTAAGAGAGGTTCGGGTATCTCTAGAGCAACTTAAGACATCTCTAAGTGCCAGACTCGATAGAATAAACAAGCAAGTAAACGTCGGACGGGCGCTAAAAACAGACAGTCTTCAAGTGCGAGTTGCCGTCAATCGTGTTTCACAGCAGTTAGTGGAAAATGATTCAGTTTTTACAAGCCAAAGCATGATCTTGAAGTCACTTCTCGGTTTGCCCATGGCGACAAACCTGTCACTCTCTGAGGCCGATCAACTGCCTAGTTTTACTGGTGGCCTGGACCCAAATCTTAGTTGCTTAGAACGCCTGGATTGCAAAGCCATTGAGCTGGATGTGGAACGCTCCCTGATCTCCCAGCGTTCATTGAAAGCGAGTTTTCTTCCTAACGTCAATCTGAGTATCGCCGAAACAAGAAGTGATGGTCAGCTATTCATGGCTGATGATGACAGACGAGCAATGCTCGAATTCTCTTGGTCCATTTTTTCTGGGGGGCAGCGACTGAGCCGCATAAAGGCCGCGAAAGAACAAAACCAGTCAGTACAGCATCGCCTAACTGCTTTTCAACAGGGCATTCAGACTGAAATTAGTGAAGCCAGAGCGCAAATAAAGATAGCTAAATCCCAATTGGAGCTAGCCGAGAGCTCAGTTCAACTGGACCAAGAACGTTTGCGCTTATCCGGGAAGCGCTACGAAGAGGGATTGCTCAATGTAGATGAGTTACTCGACGCCGAGGCCAGCCTTGCTCAATCGGAATCAGATCTAGCCAGAGCAAAGCTAGGACTGTTAGCGGCGCAGGCTCAGTTTAATAGAGCAACGGGCTCCGAATACTAGGATTACGTCAGAACGCTCATGTGTGCGTCTAGAAGTAGCTAGCGCAAATCTGCTAGTCAAACTCGCATTCCAAAGGTGCCGTTTGGTTTTTCTTGTGTTTTACCCATCATTGAGACACACTGAGCAGTAGATTATCAGCCTAGGACTCAGGCGTGTTTGGCTACGAGGAACTCAGTCTAAATTGGCGTTCAGCCATCATGTTTTCAGTGTGTTTGCCCATGCTGGTAATTGCATTCATGTTGTTGACTCGTTCTGTCGAGCGCCGAGCAAACGCATTTTTAGGATTATTCCTAATCGCGTCTGTTGTCGTTCAGGTACCACAGATAATTGGCTTTGCAGGTGCCTATGATTTGTGGCCGGAACTCACCTATATGCCTTTTAATACTGAGCTCTACTTAGGGCCTTTGCTATTTCTACATGCTAGAGCACTGATCAGCAGTTCTCCGATAGGTAGACAATGGTTGCTTTTGCTTCCGGGAGTAATCTACCAACTTTACTTTGTCGTCTTGGTACTGTGGTTTCCAAACTACTTAGATCGCTGGGAGTTCAATGACGGTATCCACCAGCCGTATGTCCTTCCTGTAGTAACGGTTTTGTTTCCCTTATCGGTTGTAATCGCCTTAGTAGCGATTTATCGCCTCACTAAAAAGTATCAAGAGTTTTTGTACGCGACGCAGTCCATAGCAGATCGATTTAACCCTGTTTGGTTAACCCGAATGATCTCTATTGGCATATTCGTTGGTATCATTCTCGTTGTTTTTCAATTGCTTGAGTTGGTTTTAGGAGGGCTAAACTACTTCGATGCATTTCCATTTCAACTCATCCTGGCTTTTGTCATTTCTTGGCTAAGTTTACAGGCGCTAGCTCACACAACCGTTAAGTATCCAAAGCTGTATGAATTTGAATCAGAAGGAGATACTGAAGACAACATCCGTAACTGGGAAAGCGAGGGAAGGGAACTCGTAGCAACAATTAAACGTCACCAGTGGTATTTAAATCCTTCGATCACACTTTCCGAACTAAGCAGTAAAATGGCCAGCAATGAGTCGTATGTATCCAAGAGTATCAACTCTGGCTTAGGAATGAACTTCAATAGACTCTTTAATAGCCTCAGAACAGAGCATGCAAAATCTCTCTTTAAAGACTCATCAATCTCAATTTTAGAAATTGCCAACCGGTCTGGTTTCAACTCTAAGGCTACGTTCAATCGGGTATTTAAAGAAATTACATCAGAAACGCCAAGTCAATATCGGAAACGCATGACAAAACAGCCTGAAACCCCATCAGAATAGGTCTCAAATCATAAAAACGTCTCAATTTTTGAGTTTATCACCGGGTTTTATGAACTGAGACGATCAATGAACGAGTAGAGAATAGAGTTTCTGTATCTTCAATCCAGATACAAAGAAAACCATGAAACTAATAACTCTATTGACCATCACAGCCGCGTTTATTACTTACTTCTCTAACGCGCATGCAAGTTCTCCATTGTCACCAAAGCGCTTGACGATTGAGCAAGTTGTTCAGGATGTTTCGCTTGCTAAAAAGGCTTATAACAGAATTCATCCAGGCTACGATCGATATACAAATCGTCAGGATCTCAACCTCGCCTGGAATAATATTATTGAACAGGCAAAGCAAAATAATGGTTCTACCGTCAGTCAACTCTATTTAGATATTCAAAAAGTGCTCACTGAAATTCGCTGTGATCACACAAAAGCGGAGTTACCTAAGTCTCTGCGACAGGAAAGAGAAACCAGACCAATGTACTTGCCTTTTCGATGGAAAGTCATCGAAGACAAGGCAATCGTGACTGATTCTCACAGCTTAACAGGATTAGAGACAGGAGATCAGATACTGCAAATCGATGGTCGCAACATAAGCGATATGATCGCTGAAGTAATGGAATATATTCCATTCGATGGATCAACAAGCTGGAGCCGCAGTAGCGGTATAGCGGAGTCACTGGAATTTGCAGGTGGAGCCGTAGACCATTTTGGAGCGTTAATTCATCCCGTTAGTGAAGCACTTGAACTGAAAATACGAAAACGCGACGGCACTACGAGTTTAATAAATGGAAAAAGAGCTATCTTTAGCGAATGGCGCTCAATGATCCCATCGGGCAACTTTCGAAATGCAACAACGTATCGGGAGCTTAGTGAGAGCATTGCAGTCTTAAAGGTTGATACGTTCGTCAATTATCGAGATCCGATAGATCCGGATTCCGTATTTGATCCCATTTTCAAGAAGATTAATGCGAGCAAGAAACAGACTCTGATTTTAGATCTACGAGCTAATGGTGGCGGTTCCTCTGATGCTCAGCGTTCTCTTTTATCCTATCTCGTTGATGAAAAGAGAGCTTTAGTAAAGGACATGCGAGTAGCATCGATAGAGCTGGACGATCTACGAAAGCATTTGTGGACATGGGATAAACGGGCTCTAAAACCAAATCGGCTAGGGTTTCGAAAGAACTCAGACAATAGCTATTCACTGAGGTCTTTTTTGTCTGATGATTACGATGCAATCAAACAAAAAAAGAATGCGTTCGAGGGCAGATTGATCATTTTAACCAGTAACGCTAACTCTTCTGGAAGTACCGCTCTGATTGCCTTTCTGAAAGAGCATAGGAACGCACTTTTGGTAGGTGAGAAAACGGGAGGAAGTGCTGAGGGTGCAACGGCAGGGCTACTATTCACGCTAACCCTACCCAACAGTAATATCAAGACAAGGGTCCCTTTTTTCAGATACTACAATAATGTTTCTCAGTTTGAATCAGGGTTGGGAGTGTCGCCCGATATACTTGTTAGAGAAACAGTAGAGTCATTTTGGAATGGGGAAGATCCCGTTCTGGAAACTGCTATTTCGGAAGCTCTAAAGATTACAGCGGACTGAAACCGAGTAAACAAAATAGCGATGGCAGCGCTGCAAATAGAAGCTGCATTCAAATAGAAGCTACATAAAGAACAAGAGCAAGGTGATAAGAAAGCTTTGAAAGGGTTACATTGAGTAATGAGATTACGACTCGCCGGCCAAGTATTGGGGGGGCTTGGCAGCGAACTAGGGGGACCTAAGCAGTCGTAATCTCATTAAACCCTAATTAAACTGCGGTTAAATCTAGGGTCTAATTCGACCTGAGCTCAACGGAACTCTCCAACATGATCGAACAACTTAAAGCTAGCAATCCAGTCATTATTAGTCAACTGTCCATTTTTCGACACCCCCGATTCAAAGTCAAGCTAATGCAGGTAAACCTCTTGGTTTCTGGGACCAAATCAACAACATTAAGCCTTATGGTACTTGGGTGACCAGTCATCAAAACCTGGATGCGCTAAAGCGAGATGTGTCTCTGATAACACTCAACGATGTCTAACCGAATTGCATCCGGTGACCAACCCAAAATGCTGTATTCGTTACTATGTTCAACGTCTTTTATGCAGACTCGAATATCACTGTGCGAATTATTTGCAATGACTCTAGCTGAATACTGAAAGTCAACTTGCAGTTTTTCTCCGTGAATAACTAACACAAGTCTTAAATCAGTCTCATCAATTTGACCTGAAACCCCTAAGTTTCGTAACTCGCGCATCACATCGATCATTGCTGGTCTAACTGACTTGTATAGTTGTTGAATCAAATCCTCTTTGGAAGGCCTTTCAGAAACTGTGCCCAGTCGTATATCAAATGATGTAAATCAGAGTATTTTGATGTACCGAAAACCAAATTTAGATACTAAAAAGAAGTTGATAAAAGCCCTAGTTTCATCAAAGCCCCTAGCTTTTTATCGATGCGATTATAAGGCGTTCTAATTCTTTAGGATCAAGTGGTTTATAGGCTAAAGATATATCTAGCCCATTCATCTGGTCTAGCAGGTCTTTCGACGTGTCCCCGCTGATAATGATTGCCGGCACCTCAAGATTAAACTCCTCACGGATGGTTGCGATTGCATCCAAACCCGTCTTCTTATCTCTAAGTCGATAGTCACTGACGATTACGGTCGGAGTGAGATTCTCGGCAACGAGCTTGCTAATGGCATCTTGCTCTGAGTCTGCAACAATACAGTTCGCATTCCATAGATGGAACTGAGCCCTCATTCCATCTCGAATTGATTTGTCATCATCTATGAATACAATCAGACCTCCATCTAGTTTGCTAATGGTCTGCGCTTGAGCTTGCCTTGTTGGTGGATCTTCTTTGCTCAGAGGCACTTTAAAATAAAATGATGTCCCCTCACCAATTTTAGAGTCTACTTCAATTTGACTTTCAATAAGCTTCAAGAGTTTCTGTACATTAGTTAACCCCAATCCTAGTCCCTTTTCTCTATCGCGCTCTGGATTGTTTAGCTGAAAATACTCTTTGAATATATTGCCTAATTCCGACTCTGGAATCCCATCTCCAGTATCAAATACTTCAACTTGAAGTTGATCCTGTAGCCTCTCAGTTCTGATACCAATGGTTCCTTCTTTGTTGTGTTTAACCGCATTAGATAGCAGGTTTCTTAGTATCCTCTGAAAAATGATTCCATCGGTTTTAATTGCGTGATTAGATACATCGACCTCAAGATTTTGATCTTGATGCTGTATCTTTAATTCGAATTCTTCCGCGATCGGGTGAATCAAGTCTAAACTATAAAATGACTCCATCGTGGGTACTATTTCACCTGCCTCTAGCTTTGACATATCCATCAATTCACTAAACAACTTATTTAGCGCAGCCGCGGATTGTTGCGCTTTTTCCAAATAGTCTTGTTGGTTAGGTAATTTTTTTTCTTCACTCATCGCTGATAAAAAAAGCGTAAGTGAATGAAGTGGTTGGGCAAGATCATGACTGGCCGCGGCCATGAATTTGGATTTTGACAAATTAGCTGCTTCGGCTATTTTCGCTTGTTGATTTGCTTGCTCATTTGAAGATTTAAGCTGTTTAACTAATCTATCATTCTCAAATCTCAACAGTATAATTTTAAGAATCGTATCTCTAAAATTACTGGCGTATGCCACATTTATGATCAAGAACAGAAATAGGGCGAAAGATATCGACACATGAAAACTTTCGGATGAGGTAAATAGTTTTAATACCGTGGGAACACCAACCGGCATGGCATAAAGAATATAGGTAGCAAAATTAGGAGATAAAGCTCCGAGAGAACCAGATATAACACCAGCTAGGAACAAAACAACAATTGAGTTCTGTACAACTGCTTCAGGTTGAATAAACATCCAACCGCCAAGTCCCCACATGCATCCGGATAAAAACAACAAAATTTGTAGCCTCGGCAACCAATCGAGAAGAACTTCATCTTCTTCGAGCTTATCTCTAACAGCGCGCCAAGAAATAAATCTAAAGGTTGAAAGTATATTCAAAACTATGAACCAACCTAGTAGAACTAAGGCATCTATACTTCCCCATAAGGTAAATAGCAGTAAAGCCGATAAAACCACACCTCCGGCCTGTGAGCTCAACGCCAACTCGTGAATGAAAGCAGTCTGCTGAGCTTTGATTTTTCTTTGCCTTTGTGAGTCTCTAGCAAAAGCGTGCTTTTTGTCTGGAATCGTCAAAACAAATTTCTTCTTTGTACGCTATTCGATCTCTACAAATTTACCACGAGCCGCTTTGGCGACGCATGCAGTCCTGTTTTGCACCTCAAATACTTCGAAAAGTCTCGAAACATGCCACTTAACAGTCGCCTCACTTATAGTAAGAACATTCGCAATCGATTTATTTGAGTGACCTCTTGCCATCAAGTTTAAGACCTCTAATGTTCGAGGGGGTATGCCTCTGGGTGAATTGCTACACTCTGGATTTTCACTGCCTCTAGAGTCCTGATTTCTTAGCACGACTTTAGGTAGATTAGGGTCGACATAAACCCGACCAGCCAAAACTTGTTTGGCTGCTTCAATCATTAATTTGGGACTGGCATTCTTCCCCAAGTATCCAGAAGCACCAAGTTTTATCACCTCCTTAGCAACCAGATGATCGAGATGCGCGGTTATCACTAATATGGGACATCCGATCTTTCGTCGAGACAAAACGCTCAAGACCTTTCTGCCATCGAGCTCTGGCATAGAAAGATCCAAAATTATGAGATGAAAGTCTGGTCTGGTCCGAAGCAGACTTAACGCATTCTTACCATTCGTATTAATGACTATTTTGATGTTACCGGGAAGTGCCTTTAACTGCGCTTTTAGACCTTCAGCAAAAAGAAGATGATCGTCGATGATTAGAATTTTTCTAGACTGAGATTTGTGCACGGTTAAAGTTAATTCCTTGGTTGGCTTGCTCTTTTAATAAAATGTAAGACCGGATGATTATGTCATTTTGAATTCAACTGCGCTAAGGAACCGAGTAATAACCACGACTTTTGGCTAGGTGTTACTCAAATGTTGATCCATTAAGGTGTCTAGAGAACTGAGGGAGTGTCATTTATGAAGCATATATTGTCTGCAATCGTTTGTTGTTTTTTGTTTGGTGCATGTACAGGAAGCTCTAGGCCAATTAAGAATGAAGTTCCTGGGATCGAGCTATTTAGTACCAAAGCAGATATTCAAACACTTTTCTCAAAAGACAATAATAACGGTTCAAAAGTGTGTGCTTCCCGCATGGCCGATGTTGCCGACACGAGCAGTATCGGCTTGGGGCTGGGTGTTACATCGGGCGCGTATGGAGGTGAGTCCATTAACGAGGGGGTGTCCAGAGGGGCTGTCGGCTTGGGGGGGGCGATCAGAGTCGGTACTAATAATAAGAGAATTGGCTTATCGAGCCTGTGAAATGTCCGCCAACTACGACCTAAGCAAAGAACAGGCAATAAAACTATACGAAAGCCTTCTCGATATTTCGAGAGACATCGCGGGATCAAACGAATCGATTGGAGCGACTCCTACTATTTCTGCAACTAAAGTTCAAAATACTTCATTGCCGATTGTCGGCGAAAACAAAGCCGATAACAAGGAAGACGCAGACGATCCAGACGACTCATAACACTAATAGAGGCTAAAATGAAAACTATAATAATTACACTGGCAGTTATCTGTTCTTTGTTCTCCACAAAATTCAGTTTTGCTAACGGAGCCACCGGACATTTGTTAGTGGGGCATAGCGCCGCTGAGATGCTTCGTAAGTCTGGGCACAAAAGAACTTCTGAGGTGCTATTAAAGCTATCCCCCGAACATTTTTACAGCGGGTTGGTGTTTCCAGATGCAATGCAGGGCGTCGGGGGCGACAGGGCCCACAATCCATATTTTCTTAATGAATACGTCAAACAACTGATAGAGTGCAAGAAGGAAACTGGCGGCTGGACTACAGAAAAAACATGTCGTGAAAAATATGCTCATTTTTTTGGTGTTCTACTTCATGTAGCCACCGATGAATATCATGATTCAGAGTTCCTGACATCCGTGATTAAAGAAGGAAACGGAAAAAAGTGCGCAAAATGGAATGGAAACACCAATGGTTGTTCTCATCCCACGGCAGGTTTGCCCAAATCGTTATCCTGTAAAGGGAAGGGAATAAAAGCGTTGGGGGGGTGGAAAGATGCACCAGGCTCTCAATTTTGGACTGATGTACTAGTGGACTACGAACTTTATCCTGACTCCAAAAGGTTCAGACCCAAAGGAATAGTAGACCCAAAAGACATAACCAAAGTTTATTCGGCCGTCAATTACAAGGTAAAAAGCTCGAGTATCAGCAAAGCAAATAAAGACTACGAGAAAGACATTCTGAAGGCAGAGGGATGGGCCGTAACAGTCGCCGGCATTGATCCCGCAAAAAGATGGTGCCCATCTATTAATCCTGTGACACATAAAGGAGGGATAAATGATGCTAGCAAAAAGATGAACACTCTTATGGGCAAGGTTATAGACATATTGGTTTCGGGCAAAACGCCAATCTTCGAATTCCAAGGGATAAAAGATAAAAAGAATGCATGTTCTAGTGAAGAAAAATGCAAGGATTGGAAATCGAGATTACTTGTCGTGAAAACTGGAGAGACTTTCTAGGCATGAAATTTAATACAAGCTCTCTAATGATTTGGTTATCGGCCATCTTCTTGTTTAGCTGTTTCTCGTTAAACAGTCTTGCTGGAGATGATTTCTCCAAGGCCAATAAAATAGGAAAAGCCCATGGACCGGGTTGTGGCTCTGGATTCTTTGACATCAATGGCTCTTGCTGGTCCTGTCCTAAAGGATACAAGCACGACAGCATTTTTTTACCGCCAACCAACCCAAAGGTATGTAAGCTTGCAGCTCATACAATAAAAAAAACGGCTGATTATAAAGAAAAATCTAGAGTTGGTTTTTGCTCAAAGAACAACTGGTTAGATACTAAAAACGGTAAGTGTTACCGATGTTCGTCGGGGTACACTCATAACAATACATTGCATCACGATCAAAAGGGCGTTTGTTGGAAAAAAGTACCTGATAAGTACTCAAAGGCATCTCGCATGAAGGGAAACCTATTTTGCGAGGAAGGATCATTTGATCCAATACAGGGAGGCACTTGTTGGAGTTGTCCTTCAAGCCATCCTGAACTCACAGGAAATCCCATCGATTCATCGAAAGCCTGCAAAACACAGGATTGTGGTGCAAATAATGGTAGAGCATGTCTAGTTACAGAGCGAATACCATCATGCGATTCAGGGCTAGCTCAAAATTTCTTAACCGGTAAGTGTGAACCCAAAAAATCAGCAAGCAAACTTTGCATGGACACTCTCACAGCAATCAATGCGGGTAAAAGCCTACCCATTTTTAAAAACGTTGAGAAGATGATGGTGTCCTCAACGCATCACAAGCGAGATGAATACGCCTCTAAGCCCAAGCGCGAAGACCTAATAACAAAGCTAAAAATAGATATTGCGCAAACAAGCGGCCTAGCCTCGGAAGTAACGCGTATTTCCAATCGAATAGTATCGAACGTCAAAGCCGTTGAAAAAATTTTTGAAGCCAAAAACTTATGCAACTCAAACATTGCAGAAATTGACAAGCAACTCATTTCACTTGGACTAAAACCAAAGCTTCCATTGGTGGCCTCAACGGTTCATTGGTCAGACTTTCTAATTAGAAATGCCCGTGCGTCAGGCCAAAAGAGTGGCTTTCTGATCATTGGTGATGTAGTGAGTGCGGGTGCAGGCCCCGGCCTAAGCATGTCAGTTTCACTGCTCACTAACTTTGATGGGCAAGGTGCAGTAATCTTAACTTTAGCTCCTCAATATGAATTCAATATGAGTGCTGGGGTAGGATTTTCTGTGGGTTACTATCCTAGTATCTCAGTGCACGAATTAGAGGGCTGGGGATGGGGTATTGGAGCAAACCTCGGAGTGCTTCTTGAGACAGTAGGAGCGGAGGTTGGCTTTAACTCAAGTTTTAGAGAGTTTCAAAGTATCTCAGCAAATTCCAGTATCGGACCAGAGGTTCTACCTGCTGACATGAGTTTTTCGTATGGCTACACTTGGCCTTTAAAAATAATCGATTAATGATGTCATTTTGAGAGTTATCTTAGAATTTATTGTTTAGGATTACTCAGCTAACAGGTTCGCCGTGGCCAAACTTGCTCAAAAAAAGGTCATCTAGAAACCGCTACATCTTTATCTTCATCGTTTAGAATAAGACCGCTTTTGTGTTTCCAGTACACACGATCCTACCTTACTTACCATTGCTGCTTTTAAGATTATGGTCTACCTGGTGTAAGCTGAGGAGATCAATTACATTCTGGCCAAAAGTGATCAACAATGACGAAACACATCAGCGCTGAGGTTCAGCAACGAGCAAAAAAGCTAATAGAAAAGTTGTCGTTGGACGAAAAAATTTGGCTCATGCACGGCGAACCCACTTTCGCTACCGGAATGAAATCTCTTCTGGAGGAAGATTCTTATCATAATGAACCATTTGTTGCCGGTTCACTTCCAGATCATGGCCTCAATGGAATTCGTTTTATCGATGGACCTAGGGGTGTTGTTATCCACGGTGGTGCCACCATGTTTCCAGTCCCGATGGCGCGCGGAGCCAGCTTCGATGTGGATCTAGAACGGCGTATCGGTCAGGCTATCGGATTAGAGCATAGAACGTTGGGTGGTAATTTGTTTGGAGGTGTCTGCATCAACCTGTTGCGCCACCCAGCATGGGGTAGAGCACAAGAAACCTACGGTGAAGACTCAGTATTATTAGGAAGTATGGGAGCTGCGTTAACGGAAGGCGTTCAAGAAAACGTAATGGCCTGCGTAAAGCACTTTGCTTTAAATTCCATTGAAAATGCGCGATTTAAAGTGGATGTCCGTGTATCAAAGAGGGCACTTCACGAAGTCTATCTGCCGCACTTTAAGCAGGTAGTGGATGCAGGCGTTGCTTCGGTGATGAGTGCCTACAACTCCATGGATGGTGAATGGTGCGGACAAAATAAAGTATTGTTGCGCGACATTCTGAAAGAAGACTGGGGGTTTCAGGGGTTTGTAATAACGGATTTTTTATTTGGAATGCGGGATGCAAGACTCGCTGCACTCGCTGGGCAAGACATCGAGATGCCATTTCAAATGCACTACGCCCGGTTTTTAAAACAACTGGTACTGAAAGAAGAAGTTCCAGAAGCCCTAATTGATGAAGCTGCTACAAGAATCGTTGAACAACAGCTCTCATATCAACATATTGCCGTGCCTCCCAAAAGCGTATTGGCTTGTGAGCTTCATACCAACTTAGCTAGAGAGGCTGCGCGAAGATCATTCGTGTTACTAAAGAATGAGAAGAAAGACACGCGTAGTGTACTGCCACTCAAACCAGATCAACGCATCGCAGTGATTGGCCAGCTTGCGAATCAAGCTAATCTCGGGGATCACGGCTCCAGCGATGGTAGGCCGGATTATGTGATAACACCATTAGATGGGATACTTGCCGCGGCAAAGAATACTGACAGCGTCACATTCCATGATGGTGAAAATCATGACTCTGCAGCCCAACTAGCAAGAAGATCCGATGCAGCAGTCGTGGTAGTTGGCTACACCTTTGAGGAAGAGGGTGAGTATATTGCCCCAATATCCATGGAACCATTTGCGGATGGCATAGCCGCTCCTTGGTTTATCGAACCCATACTAAAGCGGAAACTGTTTCGTGGTTTGTGGCGCCGTGTCATTGGCTTTGTCTCTAAGAAGCTGAGCGAACGCGTCATGAGTAAAGAAGACGCCACCTTCGGCCGGGGCGGTGATCGAAAGTCATTAACTCTTCCTGCACATCATGAAAAGCTGATTAGAGCGGTTGCTAAGTCGAATAGTAATACCATCGTGCTAGTGATGTCAGGCAGCGCTGTCACTATGTCATCTTGGGAAGAACAGGTAGCCGCCATCATGATGGTTTGGTATCCGGGCATGGAGGGAGGCAATGCCATTGCCGATGTGCTGTTTGGTGATTACTCTCCGTCTGGGCGATTACCATTTGTAATACCAAAGTCAGAAAGTGATTTGCCAAGTTTTGATCCAGAAGCCAATGAGATTGAGTATGACTTATGGCATGGGTATAAAAAGCTAGCGCGAGAAAATAATAAAGCCGCTTATCCCTTTGGGTTTGGCCTTAGTTATTATGACTTTGAGCTGAATTCACTGACCGCATCAGCAGGCACTTTACAGGCCGAAGATGCGGTTGAGCAGACGCTCAATTTGAAGTTTACGGTGACTAACCTAAGCGAGCTTCAGGCGACTCATGTGTGGCAGCTTTATTCGGCGCCACCAAGTACTGACACTCCGCAAGCACCTCGCTCGCTAATCGAAGTTGGGGCCGTAGACCTATTACCAAAAGAGACTAAGGAAGTTTCAGTACAACTACCTCTCAAGCGACTTGCTATCTTCAGTGAGCAAAATGACTGTTTTAAAATCGAGAAAGGTGAATATGAGCTTTTTCTCGCAGACCATAGCGAAGACAAGCCCATGAGTTCTGTGAACTTATCGATAAAATGACCGCCACTGAGAATGTGAATAGACATAACGAGCTTCGGCTATGGGAAAAACCAAGATAAGTGTCATCCACTTAAGTTTTTCTCTGCCATAAAATTACTAAGGTTAAACACCACCTAAACCAAATAATGAATCTACTAAAACCATTGTTTCCACTGCTCGCCGGCCTACTACTTTTATTGGTGAATGAGGATATCAGAGGCATGGCAGCCCTTAATACTGTGGCTCAGGCGCTCATTTTTACACTAATTGTCTGCATTCCAACTTGGAAAACGGGACGCATGTCGTATGTGGATATCGGTTGGCCGCTTGGTTTAACGTTTATCGGGTTAGTCAGTCTTTTTTATGCACCGGTAGACTCTAATCGAGCACTGGTGATTGGCGTCGTATATCTGTTTATCGGCGGGCGTATGGCGTTAGAAGCCATAAAAATGTGGCGACAGGGCGAAATTGATGAAGAGTTACCAAGATACGCGTATCAGCGTTTACGTTGGAAGAAAAGAGGTATCAACAACGTAGCCTTAGTGAAACAGGTTGAAGTGATTTCTCAGGGAATGGCTAATATGTCTTTCTTGGCGTTCCCAGCGTTTATCATGGCGTCAAATCCTAGCCCGCAGATTCATATTCTCGAAATTATCGGTCTACTGCTTTGGTTGTTCGCCTTTTCGTTTGAGCACACAGCGGATCTTCAAAAACGACGCTTTTTAAAGAAAATGAAAGCGCAGGGCCTGAGCAACCAAGTCTGCAACGTTGGTTTATGGAAGTACAGCCGTCACCCCAATTACTTTGCCGAATGGATGGTTTGGAATGGACTGATCGTGGCGGCAATACCGTCTTGGTTTGCGCGTTATCAACATGATTCGATGGTCATTTGGGTATTGTTAGGGCTGAGCCTGATCTTCGTTTCACGCATTATGTACGTAACGTTAGTGCACTACACCGGAGCTAAACCCGCTGAGCATTATTCGGTCCTCAAACGACCCGCTTACAGAGAGTATCAAGCAACTACCAACATTTTTTTCCCGGGTCCCACAAAGAAGTAAGATGAATAAAGGTGTGCCCAAAAGTGAGTGACCTCATCAGATTTTAGACGAGTCTCAAAAGCTATACAGTCCTGTGAATCAAATCAGAGATTAGAATCCATCGATTGGTTCTCTGAACTTGGAACACACCAAAGTCCAGAGAATACCTACCACGATACCGATTTCAGGCTAACGATTTACCGCGTTGGTGTGTACGCTGGTACTGTCTTGATCGCACGCTCTGCATCAAACTCTTCAGATTTAAACAGTTTGGGGTAATACCAAGATCGTAATTCAGCGTGATAACGTCGAACACTATTATCAAAAGCCAAGGCAGAGTGCATATCCGTGTTGGCCAAGGCTTCCATCGTTCTTTGAAGCAGCGTAGCTGGTGATACTAGGCTAAACCATTGAGCCAATTGATCTCTTTTTGCTTGCCCGTCTCGATATGATTGACTGATCTGCTCGACAGTCTGATCGCCGACTTGTTGAAAAGCGTAGTACCATTTCCACTCAAATCCATCGTCATCATTCCATGCAGTGTAAGCACTCAATTGGGGGTGCCTCTCCAAAAAGGGGCCATAGGTAGACTCTCTGGGAAGATCCCAAGCATCATTCACAGCTTCTCGTTGCATCAATACTATTTCACCACCATCGGGAACAGGAACGATTCTCTCAATGGTTTGCGTTAGTACCGCCGGAACAACAACACAAAGTAAAACCCATACTCCGAGCAGAACAGTAAGGTTATATGACCCTGTTTGTGTGTCACTCGCTAACCATAGCGCCACGATCATCCAGAACAACAGGTAAAGCGTAACAGCAATGACACAGAGGACTAAAGTTGACGGTGTAGTTCCCGAAAACAAACCGCCAATAACCACGGGCAAACAGAGAGCGGATATCAAAGCGAAAACTCGAAGTGATGCACGCAGCAACCAGAGTTTTTGCGCACTTTGTACACTTGACTCTAATAGGTTTATTCGACCAGCCACACGCTCACCTGAACGCAGATCAAATAACAGTAGAATCACCAACAAAGGCGCTATCAAGCTAATAACAAATGTAAAATCAAATCGTCCAATTAACGCAAAGTCAGGATTATTCGCATCGGTTTCGTATATCTGGCCTTCCAGGGCAAGCATACGCACACGATGCTTCCAAGGACTGATGTCTCGATGCCCTAATGCTGCGTAGGCAAACTCAGAAGGTGGGTCATAGGTCAAATGAAATGTGTAGTAAGCTGCCGAACCCCAATCAGATTGTTCCGATAGAACCACTTCGCGCTCGACCTGATCAAGTTGCTTTAACTCGGCGATTTCGATGCGTTGTTGACGGATTTCAACTAGCCCCAAAACTACAGAAGAGCCCGAAAATATGAACGCTAGAGTGAGCCACACCCAAATAGCTCTGTCTCGCAGCATAAAACGCAGTTCACGCATCATGGTGCTAACCTCCGCGCGGCCGCCGTGCCTAGAATCAACAGTCCCAAAAACCAAATAATTAATGAAAAGATCTTAGGTGTCGCTCGGCTCAAGCGATCCATTGCTGGATCAGGAAAAAATCTAAATTCATTTAATACGTTCCAGTTTTCCGCATTAACGCGTGCTTTCTTCCAACCTTCTTCGCCTTTATTTCGATTGATATCATCAATATAGGAGAGTTTTTCAATATGAGCTTTATTCAATCCTTGAACAAATTCGTAACGTAATGACTCAGCTTCCCTTAAGAATCGATGGTGTGTCTCAATATCGGTACCTGCTAAGTTTCGCGATGCACCACTGATAGCGAGGAAAGGCGACAGCCAGCGATAGTTCGATAGATGTTCAGCTTGCTCGATTTCTCTTTGCATTCGCTTTTCTGCATAAGCGTTAAGGGTTTCAGTGAGATCGGTTTCACTTTTTGATGCAACCATCCCGCGAAAATTAACAGGCAAGTCTTCCACACGTTCGACATCGTATTGCGATAGTAAGTTTGCTCTTAACTTTGCAAATGCTGGATCAGCAGCGTTATGGCCATCACCCAGTTTTCTTAGATCATCATTCATACGCATATCGGTAAGAATCTTTCCTTCTGAAGGTATCGCCGCGCTGGCGGAAGTAACCCCAACACGTGGGACTACAAGCACACTGAGTACCCACACTGTGGACAGAACTCCAAGAGCAACTGCACGCGAGCGCGTCGAGACTGACACCAAGAGCGTTAGAGCTGCCCAAACGGCCAGATAAAGCAAGTTTGCTAGAAATAGCGTCAGGCTGGTTAATAGGCTTTCTCCGGAATAACTGGATATAAGCGAAGAAAAAAGGGCCGGCAATGACAAGAACGCAATCACAGCTGACATTGCCAACAGCTTGCCTCGGTATAGTTGAACTCCAGACACCCCTTGAGATAATAAAGGCCCTATTGTGCGTGCTTCTCGTTCTCGCAATATCAAGCCATGCCCAAGAGCGATAATAAGAAGAGGCAGAAACAGTTGATAAAGCTTAGCGGGTGTTAGTGATCCGAACCCGCCCGTCCGGGCTTGAGCCCGTGCATCTGCAAACATCGCCGAATTTTGCCGATGTCCCTCTAAAAACATCGACTGACCTGTTACCGCATCCACACCAGGATCAAATATCGCCAAAGGCGGAGGCGTTCTAAATACATAATGGCCATAATGCACCATGCGATGAGGATGCCTGTCAGGCTGACTTAGAAAGGTTTCCTCAGCCTGTTGTTGTTGATGAAGACGTTGATGCTGCGCTTCCCATAAACCCAGAGTGTTGAGTAAGGTCGTCACAAGGAGTAGGGCAGCAAATACGCTTAAACAAAGTACAGCTAGGCGGGAACGACGCCATTGGCGCCATTCTTCTCTTGCGATACGAATTGAACTGTTTGTTAGGTTGCTCATTAGAAAGTGGCTATATGAAAAATCGGAATTCAACTAACAGGATGCTCGCTCAGCAAAGGTTGCATGCACGAGCTTAGTTTCTATTCTTTTTCCTTCCAACGCATCAAAACTACCAACTAGCTCTCCGCGCCGTAAAAGACCAATCCTGTCCGCAACTTGACATGCTCCGTATACATCATGTGTCACCATCAAAATGGTTTTTCCCTGTTCAGCAAGCTTTCTAACCAGCAAATTAAACTCGTCAATTGCAATGGGATCTAAACCCGAAGTGGGCTCATCCAGCAATAGAATCGGTGTTTCACGTAAAATAGCCAGAGCAATGGCGACCTTTTGACGCATACCTTTTGAGTAGCTTTCCATATGCCGGCCTCGAGATTCAGTTTGAAGTCCGACCTCATCAAGAGCATCGTCAAGCTGAGTTCGAAGAACGTCTTTGCCAGCCAAATCAAGAAAATACTCTAAGTTTTCATATGCATTAAGATGCGGATACAGTGTGGCTGCTTCAGGCAAGTAGGCGATTTGTTGACGAACTTGTGCTACTTGCTCTGTCACATCGCTATTCAGTATCAAAGCCTTACCTTTGTCAGGCCTTAGAAAACCCAACAGGGTGAGCAAGGTGGTTGATTTACCAGCGCCATTGCCACCCAGTAGGGCATAAACACTGCCCGAATTCACGTCGAAAGAAATGCCTTGAAGCACTTCTGAACCGTTACGACTGACAAACAAGTTGCTGACTGCTATGGCTGTCATGCAAAGCTCCCATAGTTATTTCGATTTAAATAATCACCAGCTATCAAAAGGCACATTCACTGAATGTGCCTTAATGAATTAAGCGGTTCTAGAAAGAGTAGTTCGCGGTCAGCCTCCAGCGACGGGGTGCGCCAGGTCCGACCCAAACGTTAGCAAAGGAGTTTGTGTAAAAGGTTTCATCAAAAAGGTTATCCACGTCCAAACGTAGCGAGAGTCTATCGGAAGGCTCAATCTCGCCAAATACTCTCACCGTGGTGTAATCAGGAAGAGTAAAGTCTGAACCTACAAAGCCGTTTCGCTCATCCGTGTATAGCAGACCGCCACCTATTCGAGCAGGCATAGCAGCAATACTCAGACCTTTGCTTGCTTGGATGTTCAGTTGATGTTCCGGCGAGTTAATTACGGGATCACCAGCGTCGATAGTAAACCCAAAGCCGTCCACATCCGCAAAACTGTTGCTAAACTCAGCATCCGTATAAGCGTACGAAATCCAGAGATTAAAGTCATTTTCAAATTCGAGGTTTGCGTCAAACTCCAGTCCCGTGCTTTCCGCTTCACCAGCGGGGATTGAGAAAAAACCAACCGCTGTCGCTGCAGGACGATCATCGTTAACCAAGAAATTACTTTGCTCGACTTGGAACAAAGTTACATTCACGGACCCGTCTATGGTCTCTGACATCTGATCTAAATCGATCTTTAAACCAACCTCAGTGGATTCCGTTATGTTGGGATCAAATTGATTTCCCTGAAAATCTTGCCCAGTTTGTTGACGATATCCTTCGCCAAAGGAAGCGTAGAGACTGACACCATCATTAACTCGATACACCGCCCCAAACTGAGGAGAGAATCGATCATCTGATGACGTGATCGTAGTAGAAGGGGATGCCAAACGATTAGTTAAATCTTGCTCGAAATCGTCAAACCTTGCGCCAAGACGAATTTGCAGCTTCTCGCTGATGTCTATTTGATCTTGAATATAGACGCCATAGCCTTTCAAAACCTCGTTTCGATTTGTATTCGCTCCGGCCGCCGGATTTAGGTTGGCTGCGTAGGTTGGATTATCGATATCCAATATTAGATGAGTCGCAATATCTGCGGGAGTCAGCGCATTAATATCTCCTCTGAATCTAGATCGATACCGATCGATCACTAGCGTATTGTCGAATCTGTCGTAGTCCACTCCAACTATGACTCGATGACGCAGTTGACCCGTTTCGAACTCGCCCGCCAATTCACCACGCAGAACAAAGTATTCTGAATCAAAATCTCGTGATCGGAAAAACCGAGAAATGGTTTCGCCATTCTGGAAATAAGTCTGACGAGAGCCAAACTGTGGCTCAAAAGCATTACCTTCTAGAGTGGTCTCGCGAAAACCTATGCCACCCAAAAAGCTCCAGTTATCACTAAAATTGTTTTGAAGCTCAAACTGGTGCCCTATAACCTCTGTTTCAATAGGTACATTCTCACCAACAAAGAAATCTCGTGGAGAAAAGCCAAACTCGTCGGAGTGTACGACACCGCGGTCAAAAGGAAGCTCTTGAGAGGTGAACTCTAAATCGTAAGTTAGATCAGTTTTCTCTGATATTTTCCAATTTAATGATGGATAGAATCCCAACTTTTCGGACTCGGCCGGTTCCCGAAAGCTATCACTGTCTTCATAAAAACCTACCAAGCGTAGACCAACGTTATCGCTGTCTCCAAGCACCGTCTGATAATCACCCTCAACACGATATTGATTCCATTCTCCGATAGTTCCTTGAATATAGCCGCCTGTGTCAAACTGAGGCCTTTTAGTTACCAAATTAATTGTTCCACCTGGTTCGCCACGACCAAACAACGCAGAACGCGGGCCCTTCAAAACTTCGACTGACTCAATACCAACCATATCGCGAGGCCCGCCAAATCCGCGACCAGCATTAAAGCCATTCACTAGAAAACCACTTGGTAAATTTATATCACCAGAAAATCCTCGGATGGAAAAGCTGTTCCACAGTCCACCAAAATTGTTTTGCCTGGCGACGGAAGCAGAAAGGTCGAGTGCATCATCTAGGCTAATCGCACCAACTTCACGCAGCAGTTCTTCGTTGATCAACTGATCTGCAGCAGGGTTTTCTAAGTCATCAAAATTACCTCGATACGCGCGACGTTGACCCAAAACAAACAACTCTTCGATCTCCGCTTTTTCGACCTCGATATTTGTCTGTGCCATAGTCGGGTTTATATTTGTCAGACCCAAGGCAATACTGATTGCCATCGCTACAGGTTTATAGGTTTGATTCTTCATGGTTTCTTTTCTCAAGTTTTTGTTTTTGCTGCACATACCGATTCACTGTCAATCTTCCCGCGGTTGTATGCAGATCTCGTTTCAATAACGCTAGTCTTGTTCAAGACAGAGTTAGGCCATTTGGATCAGTCATCCAAATGAGCCTAGATTCAGTAGTGGGGTCCAAAGCAGGGCAGCTGTTTAATCATCTGATTACAAACAACAATGGAAAATACTTTGTTGAAATCAAAGTGAAAATTAAAACAGATAGCTGACAGACCCCAGTAAATCTGCGCCCTTAGCTTTGTAAATTGCTAACGTGCACATATGTTATGATATAACATTACCGCAAGTTTCGTAAAGAGAATGTATAGTTAGTGGGAACAAGGAGATAATGCATGTCAGATCGATCGCGGACTTTCGGACGCAGCGGAGCAAGTAATAAATTGAAACCCAGAAACGGCTTCTGCATACTAGCTGACATAGAATTGAGCTTAATGCATAGGACTGGAAACAGACACTAATGTTCCATTCAACTTCAAAAAATAAGAACTTAAACAGCTGGCCAATGTTAACCCGTTGACTTAGTTTCGGGACACAACGGAACCGGGAAGATAAACCATGAAAAGAGCACTTATACTTTTATTTCTTTTATCAACTTTTTCAAGTCACGCTAAGGAGTTTGAGCAAGGCAGAGTAATCTCTGAGTTACCTGATGTGTTGTCATTTAAAGACAGAGTAGGGCCGTTTAACGGCCTTGTCTTGGACAGGTTAGACAATCTACTTCCGAAGTTGATGGAGGAAGTGGATTTAGATATGTGGTTGGTGATCAATAGAGAGTACGGTGAAGACAGGCTTTTTTACACGTTAGTACCACAGCCAACATTTGCAGCACGCCGAACCACGCTACTGGTTTTCTCTAAGAATGAAGATGGCTCGGTAGAGCGCTTTAGCGTCAGTCGATACCCAATCGGAGAGGTTTATCCTACGGTTTGGGACGGTGGCACTAAGGAAGATCAATGGAAAAGACTGGCCGAGGTCATCGCAGAGAGAGATCCTAAGAAAATAGGCATCAATATTAGCGAAGACTGGGCACTGGCTGACGGGCTTAGTGTCGGTTTACACAAACAACTCCTTAAGTATCTACCTGAGACTTATAAAAACCGCCTAGTAAGCGCGGAGGATTTAGCGGTTCGGTGGATGGAAACCAGATCAGAAAAAGAATTAGACATCTATCCCCAGATAGTCACGCTCGCCAGAGGCGTAATCGCTGAGGCCTTTTCAAACAAAGTAATAACTCCAGGTGTTACAACAACCGATGATATAGCGTGGTTCCTCAGAGAAAGGTTTGAAGAACTGCAACTCAGGCCGTGGTTCCAGCCCTACGTCAATATCCAAAGGCAGGGCGACACAACCAGTCAAGATGACGTATTTATGGGCATTTACGGACGAACCGTATTACCAGGGGATGTGATTCACACAGACGTAGGCATTTGTTATTTCAATCTGTGCACAGATACACAAGAGATGGCTTATGTTCTTAAAATGGATGAAGACGATGCGCCTAAAGGACTAAAACGAGCGCTAGCCGTAGGAAACCGCTGGCAAGATATTTTGACCGGCAATTTCAAAACAGGGCTAACTGGAAATCAAATCTTGGCGAATACAATAAAGCAGAGCAAATCAGCTAACATCAAAAGCAGCACTTACACACATCCAATTGGCTTTGTAGGACACGCCAGTGGACCGACTATCGGCATGTGGGATAATCAAGGACCGACTCCGGTTCAAGGAGACTGGGAACTTTATCCAAATACGGCCTATGCCATAGAAGGAAACATCGTCACTCAGGTACCAGAGTGGGACAACCAATGGGTTCAAATCAAGCTAGAGCAGAGCGCTGTGTTTAATGGGAACAAAGCCTGGTATCTTGCGGGGCGACAAACTCAGTGGCACTTAATTAGATAACAAGAGTCATTCGCCAACAGTCATATTCCTTAATAAAAATGCAAAGCAAAACCCTACTTCTGTCTTTCTGTTTAGTGCTCCTTAGCGCTTGCCAAACTAATGAACCGCCGCCGTTTTATCCTGTGGAAAACTCTACTAAGGTAATCATTCTCAATGAGAACTTAACGTCAGAAAAACCCGACGTAAATCTACCAGCAGGCACTTATCGCCTTTTTGGATACACATGGTTTGGCGAGTACTATAAATTTGAGAACGATGGCGACGGCACAGCCGTAAACCCCAAGGATCGCGGTTTTGGTATTTACGTTTCAAAAGAAGAAAAAGGAATCAAGTCGCTTTGGTCTGAAAGCCCTCCGATATCATATGAAGTTGTGCCAGGCGTGAGACACCAAGATAACGGCGGAGCATTGGTTATTCGTGAGCAGATACCGGTTGACCTATCTGAGAGAATAAAAGTTGCTGGATCGAAAGAAGATGAGTAATCAAAGTCTGTCGCCTTTTGTGGTCGCCAATTGAGGGATTTGGCAAAGTTAATTCACCTGTAAGTCGAACAACGCGGTAAGGAAGAAAGAAAATAGGGCAGGGCATAATCCTCTTTGGTCGATCAAAAATAAATCAGAGGGTGGCTACGCTAAAAAGCTTTGGAAGAAAGAGCTCTGAGCATTATTGATTATATTGATCTTGAATTTCGCTCCAGACTGACTGAAATTCATCGGTTGCCAAAATTCTTTGGGTAAAGAGAATCTTTCCATAAGCCGACCAATGATGCTTATCGGTATAAGTTAGTTTTTCATCATGATAATAGTCACAATGATTTTCATTAGGGCAAACGGCTTTAACTTTATCGATATAAACTACACCTGCTCGTTCTGCTTCGGCTTTTATGGCTTTATTGATCGCGGGAATATCTCGACCGATTAATGGGCGACTACTTTTTTCCCTTCGCATTGCAGTTGCGATTTTGTTTACATTTTTGGCGCTTTGAACCTGACTTAACATCATATCTGGATCGACCAGAAACTCTTGATTCGGCCCTAGAACCACTACATTCAGATTCAGTTCGTTCTTGAGATATGCGAATGTTTCATAGGCGAAAGGAGCACTCTCCATGTCCCAACGCTCAGAGAAAACAATAAGCTGAGGTTTCTTCTTTTTGATGGAGTCATAAAAACTTCGATGAAACTCTACGCAATTTTCATTTTTCGTTTCCCTTTGATTGATGTGGGATGAGTAGCGTTGTGCAATGTCATGTTTCTCTGGGTCGATAAACAAGGGATCACAAAATGATCGAATCGTATCCAAACGCATTGTTTTGGGTTTGTTTAAGCGTTTAAGCCCCATAAGAAAATCGAACGAATGGCTATCACCAAGCACAAGAACCTTTGGAAGTGATACTAAGTCCGAGCTATCGACTACTCCATCAGAGGCATGGTTTTCCTTTTGTTTAACGCTTGCAGCCGTTTCAAGTACTTTGTCTAAGCCTCTTTGATCTGCAGTCCTAGAATCTTCGAATACTTGTTTTCCAAGACTGTTGTACAAAATTGAAATAACGATACCCATTGGCAAAATCATCAGCCACGGTTTCGCATCTGTTCTACCGAATTGAGTCGTTCTTTCAACCAAGTAATACAGTAATAGTGTCGCGCCGATAATTAGGATACATAGAAGAGGCAAATCTGCTTTTGCAATCATTCCCTCATTGCGGATTCGATAGAAAACTATGATTGGCCAGTGAACCAAATATAAGGAGTATGAAACCCTTCCTACCCAAGCAAAAGATTTTACTAGCCAGGCATCACTATTTAAAAAAGGTGCTTGTAGTGCAATTAACAAAGCCGTAGCTAATAGAAGTGGCAATACTACAAGTCCTGGCATTCGGCTGTTTTCTTGGTAATAGCTGAATAAAACCACAACAATGAGGCTACTCAAAAAAACTAGCAAATTGACGTGATTGAACCGATATTGACTACGTTCTAGAAATACTAGGATGGCACCTATTGCAAATTCGAACACTCGAAATGGCATTAAGTAAAATACGGCACTTGGTGCCGAATCGATCATTATCTCGGCGGCAAATAAGGACATTACTCCTATAATTGAAATCCATATCAGAAGGTTTCGCTTAAACAATAAGATCAACAACAATGGCCACGTCAAATAGAATTGCTCTTCAACAGCAAGTGACCAGGTATGCAGGAAGGGTTTGAAATCCGAGCCGGTATCAAAATACCCACTCTCCAACCAGAAGAAGAAATTTGACGCGTAAATTCCTGTGTAAAAAATACTATCGCCAAGCCTTTCGAATTGCGTAGGCGTCATCAAGAAAACCGCTGCTAAGCCTACAGCGAATACGGTAACAAAAAAAGCCGGAAGAAGACGCCTGACACGACGAGAATAAAACTCTAGTAAAGAAAAAGATCCTGATTCAAGCTGACGAAGAATATTGCCTGTGATCAAGTACCCTGAAATCACAAAGAAAATATCGACACCTAAATATCCAGCTCTAAAGGCTCCTCCAAATAAATGCGGCACGTCGAGATGAAAGAGCACAACCGCTAGAACAGCAACCGCTCTAAGACAATCCAAATCTTTTCGACGATGCAGAATCTTAAGAGAATTATCGGCATCTAGATTATTTTTGAATGAAGTCATTTTAACTTTGCAAACAATAGCTCTGAAATTTAAGTGGGTCTAAAATAAGTGGAGCAGAGCCACTTTTGAAGTAATCTCGTTTTAGCACTTAAATTTAAACTAAGGTTATCCAATAGCATACTCATTTCGGTTCTTCGATTTGCCTCCGACAAACTCAATAATTAGAATGAATATGATTTCAACATTATCCTCGAAGGAGTTCTCAAATCATGTCCCTGTTTGCGGCGTTACAAGTATATGAAGTATTGCTTTAGCATAATAATATTAGGAACACTATTTTGTGCCATGAACGCACAAGCTAACGAAGTGCCGCGATGCGCAAAAGACCTAACGCCGGAAAAAATAGAACTTCCTAGATATCCAACCTCACCTCAAAAACCCAAGGAGATGAATGGTGAGGTCTTTCTTCAATTCATAGTTGAGCAGTCGGGTGCTGTATCAAACCCAATTATTGTAGAATCGAGTCACATAAGGTTTGGCCATTTAGCACTAGAGGCGGTTTCTCTGTATAAATATCCTCCTCAGTCTGAAAAATGTTCACACCAACTCAAGGTAACCTTTGTCATTGAGTAATACTTATTACAAGGCGCGTAATAAAAAGGGGAGATTCACTAAAAGAATTTAGTTTGAAGAAAACAGTACAGTTGAACTTTGTGCAAGACGATTACATACTCATTTCGGTCATTCGATGATGGCGATCATACCGCTGAGATTTGCAGGTTGAATGTGTTAGAAATATGTCCGCGGAATTGATACCAGATCAGCGCAACTTTTTGTCACGTTAGCAACAATAAATGAAGAGCATGGCAAAGAAATTAGAAATACTATTTATCGGTATCATCGTGCCTATATTTTTATTTGAGTCCGTAAGAATACTTATTGATGCAAGGAGATTGCTAAGCTATGGAATAGAGAGAGAAGCCTTCGTCTATAAGTTTATTTCAATGGAGGATAAAAGGCGCTCTTCACCTGAATACACATATGATTTGGTGATAGATAACGAGAAATACACAGTAAAATTTCAAGAGAAACTAAAAGAACAATCTATTGTTGGCGTTCTAATGCTTCCTGGTGACTCCGAGTCAATAGTCGCTGCAGATAAAAACTCTAGCCTAAAGGATGTGTACGTAAAAATATCAGGTCCTTTTGAAGCTATAGTCTTTGCTTCCCTTTGGCTTGTATCGACTATCTTCATTGTTCTTTACATTCCTGATATTCACAAAAAAGCTAAAAGCATCGCTAACAAGTTAAAACAGGCAGAATAAGTGGGTCAGAGTCACTTTAAAAAATAAGTGGGTCAGAGTCACTTTTGGAATAGTCTAAATTGATATCAAGCGCAGGCAGCCGCATACTCATAACGGCCATTCGAACATCCTCGCTTCTAGTGATATGTTCTTATCTATGAATCAAGTATACAGAGCCTTTATGGTGCTTTTAAGGTGCGTTTTTTAATCATATGATCAAGGGGTTTATTGAGCGTCGAAAGGAAAAACTAAGACAAGAACAACTTTATGAACGTGTAGTTTCTGAGGTACTTGAGTTGCCAGAGCACTCTGCCAAAGACCTCTTTTCCAAAGTAAGCGAAGCTTTTGGTAATCAATTTTGGATTAAATCTGAATGCAACGGTGACTTTGAAAAAGTTCAGCATTTGTTACCCAGCTATCTAAGAGACTTTTTCGATTCGTATCCGTTGTCAGACTTTAGTTATTCCGAATTAACAATTTCTCGAAACGATATAAAGCAATCAGAGCTTGACTCTGGATGCCTATGTATCGGGGAAGAAGGCTTTGTCGGGGAAGTTGTAATTCGTCCGGAAAAAGAAGATATATATATCTTGTATAACGATGATCATGATACTGAAATAAGTGAATATTTCGAGGAGGGATCAAAGTCTATTTACAATTTTATAATTGATAGGCTTTGTATTAATGACAAGATATGTGAATTCGTCAAAAGGCACCTGGAAACAATATAGCAAGATAACAGACTCAACTAATGGGCCAGAGTCACCTTCGGAAATGTTTGAATTGATATTAAGACTAGGCCGCCGCATACTCAAAGCAGCCATTCGAGGATGACTTTAGTATAGCTATGTTTTCCAGAATAAATATGTTTGAAAAGTGTCCAAGGAAATGGTTCCGGATCACGCCCATTTCAAAGGCGTTAATGGTATGAAGAGATTATTTGAAGTTTTAATTGGCTTTGTGGTACCTATCTACATAGGTTACGCGACCTATCAAGTATACCTCGCGTTCACAATAGGAGAATTCGATGTTCCCTTTTGTAAACGCAATTGTGGGGTAGTTTCACAAACCGAATCACCAATTGAATTTTGGTTTAGTTTGATCACATCAGGGATGATTACGACAGTTTATTTAGTCCTATTAATCGTGACAATTATCGGCTTGGTTTTTATTGGAACAATCTATATTCGAGAAAAGATAGAACAGAAAGTAAAAGCATATGGCGGTAACTACAATGTAAATACATTCAAGGCGATATTGAGAGGCATATGGAAAGGTCACTGACAAATTTTCAAGGTTCTCTACGAACTAACGCGCTGATCTGACACCACTTTTTTGAACACAAAACGTTTAAAAACAAAGTTTCCGAATGTTCGCTAAGGGCAACGATCAGACAATTTTCACTCTCCGACAAACCGATAAAAATCCCCCTTTGGGGTGATTCGCTGATTAGATCAAATGGGTACTATAACCATATTGAGAGTGAGTCGAGGGATTCACAAAGCGGATCAGACAACAGGAGATTGACATGTTTGGAAAAGTAACAGAGCGTGAAAAGCAACTAGCTACAAAAATTAAGATGTTGGAAGAGGAAAACGCCATCTTAAAGAACCAAAACAGCTACATGGCTGAAAGTTCTAAGCGTTGGGCTCGTAAATTCCAAGATCCACGTTACAGCGTACCAGCTAAAGTCATCGAAAAAATGGAAACTGAAGCTGAGCAGTTCAAGCAACGCGCCAGAGCGGAGCGGGACGAACTACGTGCCAGAGTCGCTATCTTAACCAATCGAGTAGTGGAGCTAACCGCTGAAAAAACCAAAGATTTGTTTGGATCAGCGACAGGCAATACAGAAGTTAACTATGAGCTTGCGGCAAGCCATGCGGATGCCAAGTTAACTGAGCAAGACCATAGTGTAGTTCACCTTGAGCTTAGCCGAGCATGGTCACAACGCATGCAGCAGTTTGCCAGTTAATCTTTCCCCAAAAGAGTTAATCGAACCAACATGGATGTTGGTACTTTTCTTCGGTAAGGCTTTGAATAGCAACAGATATAACTCCTAAAGTCTGTAAGGCATACCGCCTACCATATCCAAAGCAAGCTTTATTGTTGCCTATAAAACAATAAAGATTCCCATCAAGCCTCATATATCTATGCTTTTTAGATAGCAATAATGCGTGAAAGCCATTTTCATAGGCACTGGGAAACGATCCAATGCCTTCAACTTTCACGAAGGGGTATGAGTTATGTGCAAATTCAAACTAACGGTCCTGGGCGCAGTCTTAACAGCGGGCATTACGTCAAAATCGCAAGCCGCTAACTCTGTGTTTACCGATCATCTTAGGCGCGTGGGCATCATTGGCCATTGTTCTCACGGCATTTTTGATCGCAACGACTATTAATCATCGCTCACATATTATGCGTGCGGCAGGCACTCTTGCCGCGTCGTTGGCATGTTTTTCTTTGGTGATCTGGTTTCTTATGATGTTACATAACCGGCATTTTAGAAAATCCAAAACCCAATCAAACTCCCATGGATTCGGCAAAACCGGCTCTGCTGTTCATTCAAGTGACGTTGGCTATCATCGGCGGAATTTTATTGCTACTTAGGGCGAAAAAGACGCTGAAGAATCCTCAAGCCTTGCAGCTCACCGTGAATAATAATGAGTTAAGTTACGGATATATCTCGAGAGTCCTGCATTGGACCATGGCGGTATTAATGCTCTCACTTTTTCCATTAGGTATTTTTGCAACCATTATCCCGGAGCAATTCTGGTTTCGGAACCACTACTATGTGTTACACAAGACCATAGGGCTCACTGTTTTAGCTTTGCTCGTGATTAGAATCATTTGGAATAGAAGATCAAAGCGTCCTCCATTGGATAGGAATCTCAAGCCTTCGGAGCGCAAATGGGCACACCGCGCGCACATAGGTCTTTACGTGTTGATGTTGAGTATTCCAATAACTGGCTACGTGATGACAAGCTATCATGGGTATCCAGCTTTCTTTTTCTTTTGGGAACTTCAACCACTCTGGGAAGAGAGCAAGGCGTATATTGTGTGGGGGCTAATCCATAAGTATGTACTGCACTATGTGCTGTATCTAATCCTAGGCGCACACATACTTGGGGCACTCAAACATCATTGGGTAGATAAACATGACAAAGCGTTAAAACGAATGGTCGGTTAATCAAGACTAATAAAACAATATGGATAGATATCCGGCTATTGAGCGTGATTAACGGAACTAAGCTTAGCCCAATACTCAACATGAGGCGGGTTATCGTCTAACCAATGTGCTTGGCCGTTTTCAATAACCAATATCTCTTCCCATTTAGCGCCGATTCTGTCGTTCCCTGCATGTGGCTCTACCAGCCATAGGCCGTCGTGCGGGGCATGTTCAGAAGCCTCGGAAGAGTTCCAAAGTGGGCTTTTTAGAGCGGTTTTACGGTGAGCCAAACCATCCATAAACTTAAACCAACTCAGTGAGATAGCATCAAAGCCCTGCATCTTAGGTCGAAAGGGCAGGTTAGTTGTCTTTATCGCGCGGTGGCCTAAAACTTCACCTGGATGCTTTTGATGTACCGGTTTGTAGCCACTTGTGAGCATCGTACTTTCAACCGCTTCGGCGATACTCTTAAAACTCTGACCTTGATTTACCGCCTCGCGAATACTTTCTCGATAGCTAGATAAATGCAGCATCATGGCGTCATGCTCAGAGTCTTTACCGAAACAGAGGCTGTATGACGTGTCGACCAAAAAGCCGTTGAAAAGCGGTGCAGCGTCAAGGATAACCGGATCATTCGGCATCAATGTTCTGGATCTAGGAAAAAAGTGTCCGATGCTCCAGTCACCAGGAAGTGCTGTACGCTCACCAAATAGGGCAACGGGCAGGTGAAAAAAGCTGGCTACGCCTTCCTGTCGATAAAGTTTTACTAACTTTCTGGCTACCTCTTTCTCGGTCACGCCCTCAACCAGCTCTTGTGCAACCGTACTCAGAATCTCAAACGATAAGTTTTGATATTTTTTAAACCGGTCAAATTCCTTATCTGAAAAGTTCTTGGTTTTGATTAGCATTTGAGTTATCGAACCACAGACCGCACGTTGGCTGTTTACTAGAATGAAGATATCTACAAATAATAAGCTAAAACGTAACCACTAAGAAGAACAGCTATCCAAAATGCAATTTGCGCAATAGGTTGAGATCTAGAAAAGAAATAGCGATTGTTGTTGGTTTCTGACTCAGATCCTGTCGAAGAGGGCAATATCCAACTCCTGACTCCACCCTCTAGTCGAAGAAGCAATGTATTAAAACCCACGGCAACAAAGCTGTATATCTTCTCTACCACTCTGGTCAAATTTGCGATGACACTAGGTATTGCTTTTCTCCAGATCCAGTCGGTGTCCAGGCTAATTGTTTCGGTGCGCTTCATCAATGGTAATAATAAAAAGAACGCAAGACCTGAAAATAGTAAGAGCTGGAGATAGTAAACCACCTTGGCAGCCGTATACGGTTGATACTCTACAGGATAAGGTAACAAAGTATAGAACAGGCTAGGAAACACCCCGATAACGATGCAAAACGCAGAGAGAATGATCATCGCTAGCGACATGTTCCAAGGTGCATCTTTCGGCCTCAAGCCAGAATCTTTTTGAAAGAAAACAAACCATGGAAACTTAATGCCAGCGTGTAGAAAAACCCCTGCAGACGCGGCAGCCAATAAAAAGTAAACCATCGCAAGGCCATCATCAATGGCGGCTTGGGAAGTCATCGTTTTGGTAATAAATCCCGATGTCAGTGGAAAGCCAGAAATCGCTAACGCACCAATAATTCCACAAATCGTGGTGATGGGCATGGTTCTGTACAAGCCCCCTAAATCTGTACATCGTGTTTTTCCCGTTCGGTAGATAACCGCTCCGGCACTCATGAACAATAGAGCTTTATACAGTATGTGAGCGAACGCGTGAGCCGCAGCGCCATTAATGGCCATTTGTGTCCCAATTCCAACAGCACACACCATAAAACCTACTTGGTTCACAATAGAGTAGGACAGAATCCTTCGCACATCGTTCTCTAACAGTGCATAAATGATCCCGTACATGACCATGTACAGGCCAATCCAGATGAGAACGGATTCTCCTGGAAATAGGAGTATTAAAGCCAGTACAGCTGTCTTGGTTGTAAACGCAGATAAAAATACTGACCCAGTTGGGCTGGATTCCGGATAAGCATCAGCGAGCCAAGCCGATACCGGGGGCGCAGCAGTGTTAATTAATATGCCAATAAGAATCATCCATGTATCGAAGTTATTGGCTAGCATTGGTTGAATCTGAATCGAACCAGTGTGAACAACCACCCCCTCGATACCAACTTTTAGCAGAATCCCACCCAACAAATGCATTATCGCGTAGCGAATGCCTGCCGATCTTGATGCGGCCGTGCCTCCACACCATACAATGACGGTGGAAAATAAAGCCATCAACTCCCAGTAGATAAACAAACTGATTAAATCACCAGCGAAGCAAACACCGATTGCTCCGGCGGCGTAGGCCTGCGCTGCGGCTATTTCGTACCATCTAGCTTGCCTAAACGCGAATAAGCCACCAGCAAAAACCATAATGGCAAACACGGTGGCAAACAAACGTCGTAAGGGACTGCCCTCAACAGGTTCTATTTGATAGTCTAAAAACGTTACCGTCCCCGAAACGCCGTCCGGAACCTGCCAAACTGCCCATAAAGTGGCTAATGGTGCTACCAGTATTAATAAGGTCCTAAATTTTCCTCTTAGCACTCCTGTTAGAGCAGCGCTGATAATTAAGATCAGCGCAGGGGACAATACGTCAAACATCAGTATCTCCCTCATCGTAATAGCGCTCGTCTCGCTTTAAAAAAGCCCCTAATAGCTTGGCAAAAATGACCATAATCAGACAAGAAACAAAACCAAATATGGCGGGAAATGCAAACCAATCGTCCACGCCAAAGTAGCCTTTTACCTTAACGAAAAACTGAGCAACTACAGTCAAGACCAACACCACCACGAAGCCAATCCACAGCTTCTTAATGGTTGATGGCTTGCTCAACCAACTATTGTTATCGCCAGGATTCATGGCAGTACTCCTTCGACTAGCTGTCGCTCTAGCTCAAGAATGGGTCCGTTAAAAAAGAAGAAGCCTAGAGTAAGCAGGGCAGTAATCGTCAGTGCAAAAACCGCCGCAAACGGCGCTTCCCCATGCGCGTTTTCTTTGACTTTTTCTGGCTTGATAAACCAAGCCATGTAAATTATCGGCAGAAAGTAGGCCGCATTGAGAACGGTACTCAGTATGATTGTGGCAATCGCCAGGTAGTTGTCCGCTTGAAAGGCGCCAGCAAGAATGTACCATTTGGAAACAAAGCCACCGGTCGGCGGAACTCCTATCATACTCAACGCACCGATGGTAAATGCGGCGGTGGTCCAAGGCATGAGGTGCCCGATACCTCTGAGCTGCGATAACTCAGTTTTCTTTGCAGCTGTATAGATTGCGCCGGCAGCGAAAAATAGAGTGATTTTTCCAAATGCATGGGCAACCATGTGCACTGCAGCTCCGATCTCAGCCAGTGGCTTTAAAAGCGCAGCGGCCATAACCACATAAGACAACTGAGCTACGGTTGAATAGGCCAGAAGTCGTTTTAGATTTTGTTGTCGTAGCGCAACCACACTTGCTGCGATTACTGTAAACGCCGCTATGTACATAAGCCAGCTACTGCTGGGCTGGGCGAATAGGAAATCAATACCAAAAATATAAACGATGACTTTAGTGACGGTAAATACGCCGGCCTTCACCACCGCAACGGCGTGAAGCAAGGCGCTAACCGGAGTTGGCGCTACCATTGCAGAAGGCAGCCAGCGATGAACTGGCATCACGGCAGCTTTGCCAACGCCAAACACAAAAAATCCCAACAACAGGCCAACCGCTGGGCCTTCTATGCGTCCTTCTAATATACCGCCGTTGATAAAGTCGCCGGTCCCCGCCACCGAATAGGTCCAGATTATGGCCGGCAACAACAAACCAATGGATGTTGTTAGCAATATGCCCAAATAAACTCTGGCGGAGCGTACTGTCTTTGCGTCTCCCTTGTGGGACACTAAAGGATACGTGGACAGGGTCAGAATCTCGTAAAACAAAAACAAGGTAAATAAGTTAGCGGCAAAGGCTATTCCGACCACAGCACCTAATGCGATTGAAAAACAAACGTAAAAACGAGTCTGCTTTTTCTCGTTATTGCCTCGCATATAACCGATTGAATAAATCGAGTTTACTATCCATAAGCTAGATGCCAAGGCAGCAAAGAGCATCCCTAGAGGCTCGACCTGAAACGCAATTTCGATTCCCGGCAACACCTCAAGCAAGCCAATACCAGGCCTCTGACCATCCAGGAGGGCAGGTACCAAACTCCAAACTAGTGCGCACAGACTAATTGCCGTCAGTAGAGTCACACTTTCGCGAATATTTGGGCCAATACGGCCTGCAAGCGCTATAGCGATGGCCCCGATGATCGGAACGAATAACGAAGCTAATATGATATTTTCCGCACTCATTTTAGGTGTCCCATCAACAGATCAGCCGCAGCCGAGGAAAGCTCCATAGGTAAGGCGGAGTTAAATCCAAAATAAATATTAGCTAACGCCGCCAGCCAAGTTACCAACAGTAGCCCTAAAGGCGCCTCTTTAACTTTTAGTTGGTCATTTTTTGACGCTTCAAAGTACGTGGCTTCGACAACGCGCCAAATGTAGACCACGGCCATTAACGAACTAATGATGATGACTAGGGCCAAAAACAGACCGCCAATTCCGATACCCATTACCGCCGTCAATAGGGTCCACTTGCTGATAAATCCCGCCGTACCAGGTACACCAATCAAGCTTAACCCTGCGATAACAAATGCCGCCATCGTCCAAGGCATTACTTTGGCGGCTCCAGCCAGATCGGATAGATTAAGTTTTGAGAACCTCAAAGCCAGACAGGCCACTGCAAGAAACAAACATCCTTTTGCTAAAGCGTGGTTGAACATATGCATACTACCCGCAGTCAGCCCTTCAGAACTGACGAGGCTGGCGCCTAAAATGATGTAGCCAATTTGTGCAACTGAGGAGTAGGCCAGTAAGCGTTTAAGATTCTTCTCGTATACTGCGTAAGCAGAAGCACACAAAACGGCCAGTATGCCCAATGGCATCAAGAATGCCGAAAACTGGAAATTATGGCCGTCTAAGTTTTGTTGAAATACAAAAAAATCAAACCGTAACAAAACGTACAAAGCTACTTTTGTGGCACAGGCGGCCAAAAACACCGTCACCGCATGGGGGGCAAACGTATAAGCGTTAGGCAACCATGCGTGGAGAGGAAAAACGGCCGCCTTGAGGGCAAGACCGATAGTGATAAAGCCCGCGGCTACCAATATGGGACTTTGATCCGCGACGTCAAGAATTCGCGCTTCCATGTCTGCCAAGTTTAACGTACCCGTCATCATGTAAACCAAACCGATGCCAATCAGATAAAACGTGGCGCCAATAGTTCCCATAACCAGGTATTTAAATACAGAGGGCAGTGCGCGTCGATCTGGTCCACCCGAAATCAGGACATAAGAGGCCAATGACGAGATCTCCATAAACACAAAAATGTTAAATGCGTCCGCTGAGATTACGATTCCTATCAATCCTGCCACGGCTAACAGCCATGCCGAATAGAATAGGGGCTGACGATGATCTTCAATCTGACTTTCTAAGCTGGCCCGTCCGCCAATTAGGGCGGCAGAAGACGCGCCCGTTATAATCAAAAGCAACAGCGCACTGAAAGCATCCACTCCTAGAGCGATACCGTACGGTGCAGACCATCCTCCCATTTCATAATAAAAAGTGTGCCCATTTAGCACGCCAGTGGTTATTGCGATGGCAATCGCAAAGGCCATAAGACTCGCTGCTGACGCAGCGGCCCATGCAAGGCCTCTCGGAGATAACAACACGGCTATTGGCGCGCTGAGAAGTGGCACTACTACCTGTAGCGCAGGAAGGTGCTCAGAGATATTCATTCAGATTCATCCGCTTCGAATATTTCATGCTCTTCTATTGAGCCATAGGTATCCTTGATTCTAACGACAATGGCTAAGCCGAGGGCCGTTGTTGACACTCCCACAACAATCGCTGTCAGGATTAGCACTTGTGGTAATGGGTTAGAGAAGATTTGATCTTCGACCCCTTTTTGAATAATGGGGGCAGTTCCGCCCTCAACTTTATTCATAGTTATGTACATCAAAAAGACCGCTGACTGAAAAATAGATAGCCCAAGTAGCTTTTTAATCAAATTCCCCCTAGCTATGATTGCGTAGAATCCAATCATTAAAAGCAGGGCGAACACCCAGTAGTTATAGTAACCAAGCAACTCCATCAGCTTTGCTCCCTCGCCGCAAAGGCGTGAAAAATAGCCAGCAATGCGCCGCTTACTGTTATTCCGACGCCTGCTTCAATGACAATGATTCCGTATTGCTGTCCCTTCACTGGGTCGCTGTGTAACACAGAATAGTCTAAGAAACTGCCTCCCATGAACATGCTGACAATACCAACGGCTGAGTAAAGCATTGCGCCACCTGCGGCCATGCCCAACAACACTTTTCTGGGTATCGCCATTAGGGCCGCACTTTCCCCCTCCAGCAAAGCATGCAGAATGAACGCAGTCGCAATAATTGCCCCGGCCTGGAAACCACCCCCGGGTCCGTACTCTCCATGAAACTGCACGTATAAGCCGAACAGGACGATGAAGGGCACTAAAAGCCTACCTACAGTTTGCGGAATTAAATGATGTCGGAGCCCTAAGTTTTCTACTTTCTTTACGGGCGGACCGCTGTTGACACCAACATTTAAGACAAACAATACGCCGATGCATGCGGCGAATACTACGAACACTTCTCCCAGCGTATCGTAGCCACGAAAACTAGCCAATACGGCTGTAACCACGTTGGGAATGTCAATCAGCTCTGGGGTCTTATCTAGATACCATGGGGCCACATGTTGATGAACGGGTGCCTGCGGATCACCAAGCCTTGGCTTATCAAAAGTAGCGTAAATTAGCACCAGAACACTCACAGCAACGACTGCAAGGGAAAGAAAACGACCAGACTGTCGAGAACGTTCTTTTTCAGCGGTCAATGCCAAAGCGCTCAAAAAGATTACCGTTGTAACGCCGGCTCCCACTGCAGCTTCAGTCAGGGCTACATCCGCCGCGTCAAGTATGAAAAAGTTGGCGGCCATTAACAGACTAAAAATAGCCATCAGCATCACAGCAACGAACAAGTTCTCAGAGCGAACGATGGCGATGGCAGTGATGACAAGTAATGTCAGCAAGAATACGGCAAAAATGATGATCATGAGTCGTTCGAATTAGTTGAACTATCATCTTCTGATTCTGGCTTTAAACCCGACATTATTGCGGCATTCGCCAACGCATAACTTGCCGTGGGGCCGGTTAACAGAAGAAACATTAGAATCGCAAAAAGCTTAATTGTTGCCAGCGATAGTCCCGCTTGCAACATTGTGCCACCCAATATAAGAATGGTTCCCATAGTGTCAGTGAGGCTCGCGGCGTGCATGCGTGTGTAGAAGTTAGGAAGCCGCAGCGCACCGATTCCTCCTATCAGAACAAAGGCACTGCCAGACATCAGGAGTACCCAACTAAAGACTTCGACTAGTAACTCCATCAATCTTCATCCTTGGCCATTCTGGCCAACGTGCGTTTTTGAAAAAATTCCAACACAGCCAATACTCCAACGAAGTTGATCAGTGCATAGGTCAGAGCTAAGTCTAAAAAATCAGGCCTGCCATACAGGAACGCAACAACCGCCAACAGAAGCGCCGTTTTTGTTCCAAACACATTCACCGCCAAGACCCTGTCATAGACAGACGGACCTAATAGTGCTCTGACAACAGCCAGGGCCATGGTTATCAAAATAGCGATAGCGACGATTGCGAACATAATTTAATATTTTGTGAGATCAGCGCAGCGTTCATTAACTCCGCT
This sequence comes from uncultured Arenicella sp., assembly GCA_963669225.2. GTDB lineage: Bacteria > Pseudomonadota > Gammaproteobacteria > Arenicellales > Arenicellaceae > Arenicella. The sequence continues at coordinate 201,148 of OY769919.2, forward strand.
CGAGATTAAATCTTCTGCACCTTCTTTAGTTAGACAATGGACCTTCAAGCGCCCATCAAACACATCCAGAGTCACCGTTCCTGGTGATAAGGTAATCGAGTTACCTAAAATAGCCTGCCCAATTTGTCCCTCCGGCTTGGCTTCAATGTCAATAACCGTCGGACTGATTGGCAGTTTCGGGTCGAGCACGATTTTGGCAACCTCGAAACTGGACTTGATGATTTCACCTGATAGCCACAACCAATATTTCGGAAGCTGTGGAATTAGGTGCAAACCAGTTACGCTTTTAAAGAATCCTGTTCTGTAAGCTAAATACACGCTTAATCCACACGAAAATACCCCGAGAATTAGGAGTATCGGCTTATAGATTCCAGACCAAAGTAGCCAAGCGGCCACCAGAACCATCAACAGGCTCAGAACTCGCCCGACAAATTTCCTACTACTATTCATTTCGAATCCCTGCTTAACTAATCTTCACAAGGGTAATGCTCTCTGAGTGACTTATACACACTATCACGCGCTGAGCCTGGTCCTGTGTTTGATTCAACGAGTTTAGTTAAATCATTTACGACTTTCCCGACAACCTCCTCTAAGGGAACAGGGTCGCCTAAACAAAATTCAGCGTATCCAGAAGCTCTGCGACTGTCAGACCGGCTTGGTAACCGCGTTCTTAAGGCCCGCTCTTTGATAGTCTCGGCACGCTTGGTTTCAGCTTCGACATTAATCATCACTCGAACATCGGTGGCCACTGCACCATCGATAAAACCCTGTATATATCTTATGCAATAAACGCCGTCTGAACTGGACTTAGCCTCAGGAAAGGCTTTGCAATGACCCGCCAACTCAACCGCAGACAGCACCTCGACAGCACGAGCTGTATTTGCCAGCAGTAATGGAATAAAAAACAAAAAGAGTGACGCAGTGAGCCTACTTTTCACTTTAGGGATGTCTCCGATAGTTGACTGAAGGATTTCAAAAACAATCTGTTGGTGTTGATTGCTGTATTTTACAAAGTGAATGTCTCACTTTTGTGTAGAAAATGTGATTAAGGGCACTTTTTCGATGATTGCCTGTGCTGTCTGTTCGCCTTAGTTAATCCACTAATTGCACTTGATCTCTTTACTCTGGATTTGAGTCTAATCTTTGCAACAAAGACGTCTACGTTTTGCATCCATCTTGCATTCAAGAGCATTCACAAATGGTCAGACATCTAAAGAGCACTTTACATCACAAAATACCCCGAATGGGGTATTGAGCCGTTAACGCGTCCATCTAAAATATTGGATCAAGGTAGATACTCGTTATTTGCTGAACTTAGACGAGACGGGGGCGATATTGTTTGATGTCCCAACAAGCGAATAACTTGATCAAAAATCAGCAAGTTTCTTAAACGTGAACTTGCAAAATCGAAATCAAAAAGGAGTCGTTTTGATGCGCATTTTCATTAGCTCTATCGCCGTCTTATTAACCATCGCTGCATCCGGCACTGGTTTCTCTCAATTACAATCGGGGACGTATCTGGCGCCGGCCGAAGTCAGACTGAAAACAGCAGCTTACTCTGAAGCCTTCAGTGCGTTAGCTGATGAGATTGAGCCAAAACATTACGATGTAGACGGCCTTGCCGAAGCACTTGACTACGATATTGAAAGAGCAGTTGATCACGTTACTAAGCAAATCACTTACGATCCTTACATCGGCGTGATGCGTGGTCCTAGCGGAACTATTTCTGCAAGCTCCGGATCGTCCTGGGATCAAGCGGTTCTGTTAGCCGCACTTATCAATGCGATGGGCGGCGAAGCAATGTTAGGGGTAGGCAAACTAAGAACAAATGATGCTACTACCTTATTAAAAATAGGCATTTCCACACCAACGAAATCATCGAAAGAAATAACTAAAATTGATGTAAAGGAGTTCTTAGAGAAAGAGTTAAACCAAACATTTTCTCCTCCAGAATTTAATCCAAGTAGTGTTAGCTTTTTAGAGTATACAGAAGAGAGTAACCAAATTGCCGCTAGGCTATTGGCGCATTTGAGGGGGCTGGACGACTCTCTATTACAAGAGAGCGAGAGCAATGCATCTCAATATGCTCAGGAGTTAGCGAAAAACTATGTTTGGGTTAGATATCGTGACACCCCCAATGACGATTGGCAAGTCGCACATCCCGCTTTTCAAGGTCTGCTAACTCCAACGGTAGAGCCGGAGAAGTTCATTGCCGGAACAGTGCCAGATGAAAAGCTTCACAAATTAAATGTACGATTCTACATAGAACGCAGAGCAAACAATAGATACTCTAAAGTAGCCATCACACGAGAATATTCGAGACCAGTATCCAACCTTGCAAAAGCTCAAATACGGCTTGGGATATCACCAAACACACCCAATTCAAATGGTAAGGTACTATTTTATACACCTATTATTGATGGGATTGTTCAAGAAGGAACAAAATCTTTCACATCGCTTGGGTCTACCATATCTACCGAAGACGCTGCTGCAGGGCCAGCGATTTTTACAACAGTCGCGAATAACTTTGGTGGCGCTTTAAATGAGCTAAACAAGGAAGGTGAAGAAGGAAAGAATAGTGTCCAACTAACTGGAATTATTGTCGAGACGACGCATATCGCTCCGGGAGGCAAACAGACCCGCTCGACTCGACGACTTGCCGATTTCAGAGACCGAGCTCCAGAAAAACCGGGGCTTGAAATAGTATTCGACGGTATTTTAGAGGTAAATATTGGTGCAGAAAATGGCGCTAGAGATTTGAAATCAATGCTTGAGAGCTTTTCGGTAATGGCTCGGCAATTTCCATATCAGTTAGCGCTTTTAGAAAAAAAAATCAGTATCGAAGATCTAACTCGACACCCATCCAGCGCGATACGTCCAAGTCATGGCTGGTTACCAGCCCTTCAACTTTCGAACAAGTTTGAGGCTAGTCGCGTTGGAGGACGAGTTGTCAGAACATCCCCGTTGGTGATTATGCGACGTCTGCTGCCATCCCGAGACTCAGGTTTTCTGGCTATTGTGGATATCCAACATAATGAATCGAGAGCGTTCGCACTGCGTGGCGAAAATTCGACACCGGTAGAATCACCAGAGCTTGCGATTCGACAGGGAGTATGGGAAACGCTAATTGAAGGAGAGCTGATTGGTGTTTCTAAAATTCAAGACTGGAAGAAGAGCGATCAACTAAGATTAATCTCTAGTGTTGATGAACTCAAATCAGATCCAATTTGGAACGCTTCACCCAGAAATACTCAAGATAGACTGTTAGCAGACTTAAATACTTCAGGTTCACTACTAATCCCAAACAATCAAATTGAGCATTGGTGGAAGGTAAATACGCAAACTGGTCAGACCTTGGGTATGAGTAAGGATGGCGGCAGCGAGTTGACAGAGTACGAGCAGGTGTTAAATGTTGCTAGCTACACTGTCACAGGCATCTTTTTTAGTTATGGCGTAGCTTCCGGTGCTAGTGCATGTCAAAAGGTAGGAAATCGCACAGGCAGTTTCACTGCTTGTTGTTTAGCCAGCGTCACAATAATGAATGGAATGTTTGCCGGAGCTGGTTTCATCGGTAGTGCGGCGGTGGGAGCGAGCTACGGAGCAGCCATGGGAGCCATCAGCAGCATTGGCTTTGATTTCTTTGTGGGACTTGTGCCGACCTATGGAAATGCGATCAATGGAAGATCAGTTGATATGTGTTCAGCTGTATTTTTGAGATAAAGGAACGCTGTATGAGACAAAGATGTTTATTTATTCTGATTTGTTTGTTCTTATCCAGCTGTAGCGATCAAACTAGTCACAAAGTCGAATCTAACGAGGTAGTTGATGAAACATCAAATGCGGTCATGACTAGCAACACCGCACCGATGGTTCCCGATCAGAAATCAAAGCTAGACTTTATACCTTCCTCACCGTCGCCACTTCAATCAATTAGTGTAAGCCCGATAGCCCTCGAAAAATCAGACATAAGATTAGGTGAACTTCCCCAAAACCGTCGAGGTTCTGACAAACAAGCGATTGGTAATACGGAGGCAAAACGAACAGCGCTTTTTCAAGAAAAATTCAACGTTGAATCTGAGCTCGAAATCATTAGCGTTTCAGCTAATACGATCTCAGAGGTAGGCTTTAATTTAGCGCTATTCGCAGGTAATGAGCCGGAGGAGTCTGAATCCCCCTTGAGATCAATCAGAAGCTCAACATTGCAGGTTAAACCCGCAAAAATTGAGTACCTGTCGCTTAAACCTGGAATCTATTTGGCGATAGCCAAATCAGATCAACCAGCAGACATGGTGATCAACATAGAAAAGCTGTCTGCTCCTGAAATCAATATCAGTGAAACTGGTTCAGTTAAACAGCCTATTTCAGTACCGCCTGACGTAAGCGGTGACTTCAAATCGGAGATATTCTACTTAAAACCCAAGAATTTAGATCAAAACAAACTCTACACCGCCAAACTGTTGTTTGCTGAAGGCACTGGCCAGTTAATCTACACTGGCGCAGATGGAAAGTGGCTAACAAGGGAAACCGGCGTATCACCATTAACGATCTCGGGGATTTTAGGCAAAGACTTGGCCAATAACTTACTGGGCGTTAACTTCCAATCATCTGCAAAAAAAATCCCGGATGGAAAGTGGCGACTGATAGTTGAGCCGTCTGAAAATCAGAAAATGTTGCCCGAAGTTGGTTCAAACGTACTCGAGGCATCTGAGCTTGAATCGGAGGCCATTGTTGCGGGTTGGCTTGATAAGAGTGACAAAGACACAATCCAATTTTCAGATCAAAGCTTAGATTCTAATCAACAATATTACTTGAAATACAAAGGTCCAGTTGCCACTGCGGAAGTCCAACGGGATAACGCTACATACAGACTTTATGGTCGCGATTTAAAACTAGGCCCGTTCGGCAAAGAGGCCATCAACCTAAGCTTGTCCGGCGCCAAATACGCTGGGGAATATTCAATAACCAAACAAGTGGTTCGCAACAAAGGAAAAGTCGTTACAGAACCCGATGCGGATATCGCAAATCAATTCGAGGCCAAAGACAGAGTCTCGGGTGAGCTCTCAGCTTCAAATGACGCAGACATACTGACCTTTGAGCTGGGAGATGTTGCTCAAATGTGGCGAGTTATGATCTTGGGGGACTCCATAACGCGCTTGGCAGTGAGCTCTCCATTCGAAGAGTTAATAAGAGTCGCAAGACCAGGGAGCGATAAATCACGACGCTTAAAGGTTCCGGATTTGTATATGGGGCCTGGACCGGTAAAGCTTAATTTAAGCGGAGGGGCTGGAAAATATAAGGTTTTTCTTAAACCTCTCGGGCCTCCAAGACCTAATGAAGAACGTGAGCCTAACCATGGAAACTTCTATCGAACAATCGAGTTTGATCAAGAGTACATCGGCGTTCTTTCAGAAGGCGATACGGATCAGTACGTTTTCTTTCTAGAAAAACCCATGACGATTGCCGCCAATTTCAATCTACCACCAGGAGCCACTTCAACAGTCTCGTTCAGTGCTAACGGTGGCAGTAATTTGCTTAATAAGAGTTTGAATCAAAATACCGAGGCATTTGATGTTGAGCTTCCCGCGGGAGAAATACTGGTAAGCCTGCGACCCAGCGTACCTTCACCAGCAGAATATAATCTCAAGTTTAACTACAAACCGTTTGAGGACCTAACTCTTAAGCAAGTAAATTCTCCAGCACAGAATTTAAACTCAATCTCAGAAATCAAAAGTCTAGAGGATATTCAATCGTTTAGTCTTTTTTCTCAAAGTATCGCGTTACCCGATATCTCAGGACTGGGTGACTCGGAAGAACTGCAACTGTGGACACCATCCACCAAAGTAAGCCTCGACAAAGCTCAAGCCAACTACAGGCTTTCAATCGAACCAGACTTTGAAACTGGCACTACGCCAATTTGGATAGCGAAACTGGAGCAAGATCAGATTAAAAGCATCAGCCAGTATCAAATAAATGCAAGGCCTGACGCCACAGCAGTCAACCCAACACGAGTAAACAAGATACCCACCTCCATGATAGGCGGCTTGAACGTGGCATGGGCTCCTCTTGGAGCAACTTGGATGGAACAACCGGGTTTTGAAATTGATGAACAAGGTTACTTACCGAAGTATAACGGCGCCAGAGCGGCTAGCCTTTTTGCATTAAACGATGGCATTCGTCCATTGGCGGGTGAGGGCAACTATACAACCACGTTATCGAAAGTCGCGAATGAGATCTATACACCCATTCTGGATCTACCTGGAGATAATCCCATTCCCTTAGTCGGAGTAGCGATTACTAACAGGGTGGCGACAAATAACCACCTTAATCGGTTTGCGGTGGACCTTTCTATGGATGGTATTACGTGGGAAACAGTGCTTGAGAGTAATGTCGAAAGCTGGACCAAACGACAGTTTTTTGAGTTTTCAGTTGAGGACGCCACAGCCAAGTTTGTGCGCCTGCGTACATTTCAGGACAATGAAAAAGACTCTTCAATCCTGTTGACTGAATTTGAAGTGATTGCAAAACCGGGTCTGTCGGGTCTGCCGGGCATTATGATTACCGACGATAACCTAGGGGCCGCTGGTCGCGTAGTCGGCGGTGGTTTTGCCCGATCCTTTAAAGAGGGCCTCTTTGAAAAAGTAGGAACGACAAACCGCGGCCGACAAAGGAAATCAGGTTGGACAGAGCTTGGTAAAACTTTCAGTTTTAAAAATCAAGGAATAGCGGAGATTGAGAAAATCTTCGTTGCGCATGGCACCAGCGAAAGCAGTTACAAGGTTCCGAAGTTCATCAAGCTTAGAGGCTCGGTGAACGGACCTGCGGGGCCATTTGATACGGAGATAGAACTTGAGCTGCCAGCCGACTTTTCACCTGGAAAGGAAGCTTTCATTGACTTACCCGAGAGACTTGTAGCAAATGCGGTGAACATCGAATTCTCGACTGGTGAGGAAAAAGCACAACAGGTGGTGATCCCCTATGTTCGGCTTATAGAAAGACCGGAGAGCACAGAATATCTATCAGTGCTTGGTACAGCGGAGGAATTCAGCGCAAGACCTTATGAGTTTGATGCCCAAGACACAGTGCAAGCAACACCCTATGAAGGAGAGTTGATGCCATTAACAATGGACAGCAGCCTCTTCTCCGGTAACGTGGAACTGGACAAAAACACCAACACATGGCTGGTTAAACCAAGTGACGGAGAAAACACACTGGAGCTTCTGGTCGATGGTGAACCCGGTTTTTCACCCGACATCGTTGTCAGAAAGGCTGGTGACGAAAGCGAAGAAGAGTCGCCACCCTTGGATAAAAAAACAAACCCATTGACCGGCCAGGAAACATGGGTTTTTGACCTGCCGAGTGATGGACTGGAGGTAACCGTTTCTGAACCACCTCGTTCCACGATTTTCTTGATGGATCAAAGTCCCTCCGCGGTAGCTTATATATCCAGGGCACGAAGAGCCGTGATGAACTACGCCGATACGATGATTCAAGGCAAAGATCGGCTTTTGTTGCGAGCATTGGGAAGGGCATGGTCGAATGAACAATGGATGAGTGACCCCGTCAAAATACGCAAAAACCTATTGAAGTATCAAACCGGCGGAAACAGCGACGGCGAAGGGAGCCTACTAGGTGCCGCAGAGAGATTAAGTGACGTAACGGGGCTGAGATCGGTGGTGATACTTACCGACGGAGATGTTGCCCCAAAAGCAGGGCTGACAAAAGCACTAGCTGAACACAATATCCGCGTCTTTGTTATTAAACTTAGCTCGGCCAAGATGTGGGGTGATCCATTCCAATCAATCAAAGTTGCGCAGCAATGGACCGAGTTAACTCAAGGCGAGCTGGCTTACGTATTCCGAACACAGGATATCACTACCGCCTACGAACGAATCTCGACAAGACTACTCGGACCAAAAGCCTACACAATTAGTGCAAACGGCTCCACAAGAATGATAGCGCCGGGAACGCTCACAGTCACTCAGACAGGTGAGAATAAAGCATCCAACCAAAATTCGACTCTCTATCACGTTTTATTTGATGCCTCGGGGAGTATGTTAAAACGTACTGGAAATACACGACGCATAAACACCGCCAAGAAAGCAATCACCAAGTTTGTTAATGAAACGCTAACAGACGAACAAAAAATCGGTTTACGTGTTTTCGGCGGTGAGCCCGACAAATGTGAGACTGAATTACGATTAAGCCCAACCGACGGATCGATCAAAGAGTTCGTAGAACAAATCGAATCAATCCGTCCAAAGAGCTATGCCAGAACTCCTATCGCGCAGTCCTTAGCGGCCTTAAAAGAAGACTTGAAAGGCATTGACCAAAAGGTACAAGTTATTGTGCTGTCAGATGGTGAAGAAACCTGTAAAGGTGAGGCTGGCCTTGTTATTGATTCTTTGATCGCTGATGGAACGGCTGACCGAGTTGATATCGTTAGCTTTCAATTGGGAGACAATATTGATCGAAGCAACTTCAAAGATTGGGCAAAACGAGGCAATGGCGTTTATATTGATGCCCAGTCAGGTGAGGAGTTAACTGAGGCCTTTACTCAAACCGTTGAGCAAAGTTATGAGGTTATTAAAGACGGGGTCACCATAACGACCGGTATCGTTGGTGGAGTCGCAATCAAGCTTTCTCCGGGAACCTACGACGTAAAACTAAATGACACGGTGAAGAGTGTCACCATTGAGACTGGCAGCGGAGCCAACTTGGTTTTCTAAGAAATGCGACCAGCTTGAAAACTTGATTATCTGCAGCGCCTGAAATAGCAGGGCGCTGCAGACATTCGATTCGTACTAATCTTCAGACTTTAGTTTAAGTAAGCAAACAGCCAGAAGCACAGTGGCGATAACCCCGGTTGCACCAGAGGGGACTACTTCCATGCGGCCAAACATCATCACGATAGCATTGGCAAACACTGCAACCACACCAACCAACATGGTCAATTTGCCCATCAGGTTTGCACCGGATTTGGAGACGACTGCGCCGAATAAGAACGCTGCAAAGCCCAAAAGAATCTTGGCGGCGTTATAAATAAAGAAAGACAAAGCCACCACAGAACCCGCCGCAGGAGCTAAACCCTCTACCTGACCTGCCGCTTCATAAAAGGGTCCAAATTGAGTAAGCCCAATGCCTACCTGTACAACATTGAGTATCGCACTGGCAAAAATTGCCGAAAAACCAAGCGCATGCTCTTTTGCCTGTACCATGGCAGCACCAGCAAACGCCGCCAAAAAGACAAAAATCAGCGCCTCGAAGCCCCATAACCATTTGCGAGGCACGTCATTGGCAGCCATATACAACACGGTGTACACCGCTTGTGTTACCGCTGCGAGAAGAAGAATTACTGCGATCGTTTTTATTATTTGTTTTTGTGAAAATTCCATCATTAAACCTCTAATTAGTGGATTAGGGATAAACCCCTTAAAGAGTGTCAAAACCTACGACGCAAAGAAAGACCGACTGTAATGCCTAAGTGCTTACATCTTTTTCTGTTCTAGGAAAACTTATCAATACAAATCAAATGATTTGAAATCGGACAATATCAGCCAGCCTTATGTCCTAACCTATTCTTCGGCGAGAAAAATGTCATTAGAAACCAGCGCTCTTTAGTAACCGGTTGTTTATTTCCTCTTCCAAAAGATGAGTTACTATGTACGGATTAGAGCAATATCGTACGACTTACCGCAAGGGCCGCGAAGTTAAACCTCTCACTAGTTTAAGGGTATTTCCATCGAACACTACATCACTCTTTGGTTGCGCGAGCATCAACAATACGCCATTTTGGTAGTACCACTCCTTGCATTTCTTGAAGCATTTGTGGGAATTGGCTTGTTTGTTTCTGGTGCGATTTTGCTCTCCGTGTGCACCGTTCTTTACGTGGAACAAATAGCGACGCTGCAACAAATGGTGCCGTTAGCTTTTTTGGGAGCTTTTGTCAGCGACCACAGTGGCTATTATATCGGTCGGTTCGTTGGCCCCCGTTTTGAGCACACTCAGTTCGCAATAAAACGCGCTCGAATGATCAAAAGGGCAGAACAGAGTATTCTTAAATATGGGGTGGCTGCGATATTCGTGGGACGTTTCTTAACGCCAATTCGAAGTGTTTTGCCACTGCTTATTGGAGTCAGTGGGATGACCAGGCTTAAGTTCACTATCAATGACCTCTTTGCCTGCGCGCTCTGGTCTATCTGTCTAGGCTTATTAGTATTGGGCATTGATAACCTGATCAATTCCTGACGATATCGTGATAAAAGGCTCGGCGTAATACAAAACGACCTCTCGCATGTATGCCATCACAGCGAGTTGGTTGGCACTGACCAACATCTTGACAGGAAAATATGAAACACAAGCAGGCTGACCTAAATCTGGCATTTCCAATCAGTGAGCAGGGCCGAGCATAGATAAGGCACCAATTGGATAAGCTGGGATAAGTAGTCTGAGGACCGCCAAGCGTCAGCTCTCTATGTGTCTATTGAAGAGATAACCCTAAACGCTCGATGCAGTTAAACATCAAAGTAATAGCTAGCTCTGCAATATCTGGATACACTTGAAACTGAAGACAACTGGTCTGCGACACTTCGGTCATACCTACCATGGAAACTATTTACCCGATTTGGAACTTTACGCTAATCACCACCAAAGGTGGGACCGTCATCTCAGTGGGCGACGTGGCGTTGGTACTAGTCTTAATTTTGCTTGGCTATGGCATCTCAAGACTCGCTGAGAGTATTCTAGCGAAAAGATTAGCGCGAACGCGCATCAAGCCAGATTCTGTCCACGTCATAAAGCGAATCCTTTTTTATTCCATATTTATACTGTTAGCGATGACCATACTCGGTCTCCTCGGTATACCCATCACCGCTTTTGCTTTCGCAACCGGCGCAATTGCCATTGGTCTTGGCTTTGGCGCACAGAATATTATTAACAACTTTATCAGCGGCTGGATTCTCATGGCAGAGCGTCCGATACGGGTCGATGACTTCATCGAAATGGATAACTGGATGGGGTTTGTAAAAAGAGTCGGCACACGTTCCACATTAATTCACAGAACTGACGGGGTTCACGTCTTGGTCCCAAACAGCAAGCTCTTGGAAAATACGGTTGTTAACTGGACTTTGATGGATGGTGTTATCCGCAATTCAATCCGAGTTGGCGTTGCTTATGGATCAGATGTCGAGGCAACCATTGACGGGTTACGGTCGGCGATCAACTCTAATGAAAATGTATTAAAAGACCCGGAGCCCCAATATGTATTTGAGGACTTCGCCGACAGCGCGCTTATTTTTGAGATCCTGTTCTGGGCTGACATGAATAAAGAGCGGCCATTAAGGCTGATCCGAAGTGACCTGAGAATGGCTATTACCAAAGAACTTGATCAGCGCGATATCACGATTGCATTCCCGCAACGAGATATACATCTACACGCGGGGAAGCCGTTGTCGGTCACTCTTCAAAGCAATGAATCAAATGAATAAGCGAGGTAAGTATGAGCCTTAGTGATCAAAACAATCCTGTTATCCACAGCTTTAACTTACCAAAGAATTCAGATCAGTCGCAAAATGTCGTATGGCAACACATTCACTTACAGAATAACTCTGCCCAAGATTGGTTAAAGGATGAGCTGGGATTAGACAGCGTTCTCGTCGAGGCGCTTTCTGCGGATGAAACCAGGCCCAGATCATTCAAGCTAAAAAATGGAATCATGATCATTCTACGAGGCGTGAATACAAATCCGGGGCAAGACCCAGAAGATATGGTTTCCATTCGAATCTGGTTAGAGCCTAACAGGATAATTTCAGCTTTCAGACGCAAAGTTGTTTCAATCTCAGATATTGCTAATGACCTAGATACAGGCGAGGGGCCTGAAACTAGCGGCGAGTTTTTAGTGGAACTGGTAAACAAGCTCGCAACCAGGATCAACGACTTTGTTGAATCAATCGACGAGAGTCTTGAAGACACGGAAGAGCGAATTGAACAAATCGCGCCTTCCGATATAAGGAGTTTTCTGGGATCTCTTCGCAAGCAAATAGCAACCGTTCGTAGATATCTTGCGCCTCAAAGGGATGCGCTAGACCGACTCAATCATATCGATACAGCGGTGCTCAATGAGAAAGAGAAAATGAGGTTGAGGGAAGAATCTGATCGGATTTCAAGGTATCTGGAAGATCTGGATCTGGCTCGCGAGAGGGCAATGGTAATTCAAGAAGCCCTGGTTTCTCAGATAGCTCAACAACAAAACAATCGCATGTACGCTCTCTCTATCATCACCGCCGTGTTCTTGCCGCTGGGCTTTATTACTGGGCTATTGGGTATAAACGTAGGTGGCCTACCAGGCGTAGACAACCCCAGCTCTTTCTGGATCGTTTGCGCGGGCCTCTTTGTTGTTTCAATCGGCATCGTAGCCATTTTTAGAAGACTAAAGTGGTTATAGACTTTGCAATATACGCGTCTTTGCCGTTACAAATATAGAGCCGCATAGACAGATTGAAACACAACAGCACTACGCCGCACTTTCTATAATTAGCGTGTACTAGTAAATCAAGACACAGGAACCAGCGAATGGCTGCGAAGCTATTATTTATCCAAAATACGGAATCAGCGCACGAAGATTTGGAAAACAGTCTGCTTGCGGAAGGAATAAACTTAAAAAAAACCGAGAACGTCGCTTCTGCCATCCGGCTTATCGATGACAATGGGTTCAAGCCAAGTGCAATCTTGGTAGACATTCCCGAAATTTCAGAAACGCAAATGGAAATGCTGGAAAGTATTGATGACTCATTGGGTGTCTTGGACTGGGTTTTCATAACCTATGATTTATCTGATGAGCTATCCGACCGACTCGATCAAGTTTGTTATCGAACAATAAAAAACCCTTGCTCAAACCAACGCGTGATCGCGACTGTAAAAAAGGCAATCCGCTCAACACTGGTTCAACGGAGGTTAGCCGAGTATGCTTCGGGCAATCTCAAAAAATGTTCCTTTGACTCAATAGTAGGGAAAAGCAAAGTCATTCAGGAGTACAGATTAGGTTTACAACAACTCTCTCAAGTACCTATGACCGCACTCATGATCAAAGGTGAAACTGGATCAGGAAAAGGACATGCTGCTGGAATACTGCATAACCACGGGCTTAGGAAAGACTATTGTCTAATCGAGATGAACTGCGCGGCTATGCCGCAGGACTTAGTCGAGTCTCAATTGTTTGGTCACGAGGCCGGCGCTTTCACAGGGGCTAAAAGCAGACACAGAGGCCTGCTGGAGCAAGCTGACAACGGAACTTTGTTTCTGGATGAAATCGGAGAAATGCCGCTTGATGTCCAGGCAAAGCTTCTCAAAGCGATCGAAGAACAAAGCTTTAGACGGGTAGGCGGTGAGCACGAGGTCGAAGTTGACGTTCAGGTTTTCGCTGCAAGTAACCGAGATTTACAGCAAATGGTCATCGATGGTGAATTTAGGGAAGACTTATATCATCGCTTGAATGTTTTTGAGATTACAGTGCCAAGCCTTCGAGAATACAAGTCAGACCTACTGGAGCTGGTTCCAGCCATTATCGCGGAATTCAATCACCAGTCTGGTAAAAAGGTTGGCATTGTTCCGGATACGGCATGGGCTCAGATGATGAACTACGATTGGCCAGGAAATATAAGAGAGCTAAAAAATGCCCTCGAACGAGCCGTACTACTCTCTACTGGGGAGGAATTGAATGCAAGTTGGCTGAACCTTAACAATACGCTTCTGGAGAATAAACTTGACGATGGTCAGGAGCAGACTTGTTCACGCAATGACAAAAATCTAAATCAAATCACCGAATCGATTGAAGATCGTCAAACTGATAAACAAACCGTATCTTTTAAAATAGATGGTCAATTATCACTAGAAGAAATGGACAGAAAGATCATTCAAACCGCCTTGGCACTTCAAGAAAATAATATTTCCAAAGCGGCTGAACTACTGGGTACCACCAGAGAAACCTTGAGATACCGGATCAATAAATATGAGTTAGATACTGATTAATCGAACTCAAGTCAGTAGGGTATCAAGGACGACCCATACTGACGACTGGTGTATTTAAACCACACTGGTGGTTGAAATACACCAATCACTTAATTAAAAGCCAAAAATCACCTCAAGATGATTTGTCATTTTTCCAAGGAAAGGGCGCCATTCTGATAATTTAATTTATATATATCAAATACTTATAGTTGATTCAGGGATGAAACATGAGTGTTGGCACGCTTTCTGCTGACTGGTTTACGAGCGTGATTAAAAGCTAATCACTTTTTGTTAACCAGTATTACATAGGAGTAAAAATGAACTTCGAAGCAATTAAAGGAAATTGGAAACAGCTTTCGGGAAAACTAAAAGGAGAGTTTGCAAAGCTCACCGATGACGACTTAAAACGCATAGAAGCCGAATTTGAGCAGATCAGCGGCGTGATCCAAGAACGATATGGCCTCGCCAAAGAGGAAGCCGAAGCGAAAGTGAATGAGTTTTTAGACAAGCATTAAGGCACCTTCAAGGAAAGTTAAAACGTTAGTTGAGCTTTCCGCAATCAAGCTGCAGCGGCCGAGAAGGCTTATTTAAAACACGCAGCCGATTGAAACATCTAGCCGATTCGGCTTTGCCTATCAAACTAAACAACGGAGTAAAAATGAACATTCCAAATTTAAATGCACGAGCTCGTGAAACAGTAACTAAAACAGGTTTAGAACGAAACGATCGTTTGGACCTCGCCGAGCAACTGGGTTCGGTTTTAGCCAACACTTATTCCCTATATGTAAAAACTCAAGGGGTACATTGGAACATTGTCGGTCCTATGTTTTACAGCGTACACAAGCTTACCGAAGAACAATACGTTGATCTGGCTAAATCAATCGATGAAATTGCGGAGAGAATACGAGCGCTCGGGTTTAAAGCTCCAGCTGGGCTCGGCAAGCTCCAGTCACTCAGTTATCTTGAGAGCGACATCGACTATGACAGCGCGGTACAAATGTTACAGACCTTAGTCTCCGACAACGAGACGTTGAGCCGCAACATACGCGAGGTTGTTAAGCTCGCGGAACATCACGACGATGTCAAAACCGCCGACCTCTTGACAGAACGGATCGGGCGTTTAGAAGAGAACGCTTGGATGCTCAGATCCTTGATCGCATCATAGAATCACGTTAGTCACACTTCCTGGGGAGGGGGAGGTATGAGGGGCAGCCTTGATAGAGAGGCTGCCCCTTTTTTTTGAAAATCAAACTGCGCAGTGGCAACCCAACAAGACCAAGCATTGAGCCCAAGAGTCAGCCTGTTTTGCGTCAAGCACAAACCGTTTGCCAGCGAATGGCGCAATCTTCATGTAGCCGTCTTTCTTAGGCACAAATCACATACGAGCATCATCGGTTGCTTTAAACCATTCGGATGGGGGATATCAACCAACCACGGCTATAAACTAAGAAGCTTGCTGATTGCGATAACTTTAGTTAGCTCTGAGAAAGTTATCCTATCCCATTGTTTATAAACAACTAATAAGATTTGATTGGCTCTAATTATGTCTTGGCATCAAAGTTGCTGAAAGAAAGTCAACGTTAACCAGAAACACTGATATAGGAGCAATATGAAACCCTTCAGTAAAGAAAATCCAAATACTTCATTCGGCGCATTTAAGCCTGTCGGACACCTGGTTGCTGTCTTCGACAGTAAGACTGAAGCACAAACCGCTAAAACGGACATCATCGAACTGGGCATCGATTCTGACGACGTCACATTTCTGGACAGCTCTGACTTCACTGAAATGGTGGACGATCTCAGGATGAATCAAAGCCCACTGGCGATGCTTGGCTCAGAACTGCGGAGAGTCGACGAGTTCGTAAAGGAGGCAGAAAAGGGACGAGTATTCCTGATAGTGATGACGCCATCTAAGCAACGAACTCAACGTACCGTAAAAATCCTAGAGGAGAACGGCTATCGCTTTGCCATCAAATATGGTCATCTTTTCTTTGAAAGGTACGATGCAGAGCACTAGGCGGCTTTCTAGCTACACCCGTTAACTTGCCTCTCTCTTTAACAAACTACAAAGAAAAATGTATTCATTAAATTTGGCACCTACGCCAACGCGGCTGAGTCTTTCAGCCGCGTTGTTTTTGTTGCTTTGCACCCTCACGAATATCAGTAGTTCAACTGAGCTATCTGAAGAATTAGATCAAGGGCGATCTTCGTACTCGGAAGACCAGCACCACGGTACAAAGGAAATACGCCCAGATGCGATCGATCAGCTTACTGACATCCTCAAATCCATATCAGAGAAAAGAGAGCAGATCGATAAAATCGAGTCACAAATGAAATCCGCCTCCGATCCAGAAAAGCGAGACTTGAACAACGAACTCTCCGTAGTTCTCAACGAGATCGATGGACTCAACAGCTCCTTCGAACAGATTGCGATCGGCGGGATCGATTTGAGTGTATTCGGAGTTGAAGAGAAACAACTGGATTGGCGACAGGAACTCGTAACCATCATAAAACCTCTACTTGAGAACTTGAAAAGCCTTACCGAGAAGCCAAGAAAAATTGAGAGCCTACGCAGAGTCATCGACCAAAAGAAACGAGCACTGAATGCCTCGGAAAGTGCAATTTCTAAGATCGAAAAGCTTGCTCAAGCTTCAAGCAACTCTCAACTGAAAAAACGACTAAAAATCTCTTTGGAAGAATGGAACTACAAGGTTGAGGAGCTAGGTAGAGAAATTCAGTTGGCCGAATTTCAACTAGAAAGTATCGAAAGACGAAACGTGTCCTGGTTACAGACGCTAAAAGAAAATATTTCGGCTTTTATTGAGGGCAGGGGACTAACACTGCTCGTCTTAATTGTTTCTATCTCCACAGCCTTGTTTTTAATGCGCGGTGCATTGTGGTTAATAAGGAAACGGGTAGTTAATACAAATAAAAATGGCGATAAACCATATTATCGACTCGCCGCCTATGGTTATAAACTACTTACGGCAGTGATAGTGGTTATGACAATCATTATCGTTCTTTACATGCGTCAAGATGTACTGTTGCTAGCTATCACATTTGTCGTTCTGTTCGGCTTAATACTTACTTTAAAGAACTTACTGCCAAAGTACATTACCGAAAGCAGAATTCTTCTCAATATGGGAAGCATTCGAGAAAATGAACGTGTGATGTACAAGGGAGTTCCATGGAGAGTGTCATCTCTTAACGTCCACTCAATATTCGAGAACCCCAAGATCAATGGCAAGATCAGAATTCCTATTAGCCAAATGCACGAGATGAAATCTCGACCAAACAACGGAGATCCATGGTTTCCCAGCTCAGTAGGAGATTGGGTGTTGGGAACAGATGGGAACCCAGAACAAGTGGTTAGGCAGTCGGTCGATACGGTTGAGCTACGCGACTTGAACTCTATCGCTTATACCACTCCGACATCGACATACTTCGAGGCCGGATTCCCTAACATCACCAGAGCGGGAAGCTTTCGAATCGCGCTAAGATTTGGCATTGATTATGCGACCCAGAACATAGACCCCACCAAAATTGAACAAGCATTTATTGATGGAATGAAACAAGCCTTCGATGAATCGGAAATGAGCGAATACGTGAAAGATCTAAATGCCGACTTCGATTCAGCTGGAGATTCATCATTGAATTATTTACTGCTTGCTACTTTCGATTCTGATGGCGCCAAGTTCTACAATCGAATTAAACGGCGCATACATAGAGCCTGTGTCGAAGTATGTAATCAGAACGATTGGAACATTCCGTTCCCTCAGCTGACTGTTCATACCAACAAGGCAGTAGCTAGTTAACAATAATCTGGCTACTTCTACCACAAGATTCAAGACGATTAATAAAGTGCCTATGCCAGAAATTCTGATCCGTTGGCAGAGGCACTTTTACCGATCGTTTACATCTTAATCTTCATAAGAATGTTTGTATTCCTGACCACTCACTATTTTCAACATATCTTTCTCTAGTGACTCACGCGGCGTTTCTACTATTCTTCCGATCTCGATATCATCTTTTAGAAAGATAAACGTTGGTGTACGCAGGACATTAAAACCTTGCTCTAATCCGCTCGGCGTCTTTTTATCCAGATTAAGTGCCACCAAACTTACATTACTCAAATCAAAGTTGGCGCTCTCCAGTATCTTATACAGCCTTGGCACTTCTCGTTTACTGTCGTGACACCAGGTGCCCATAAACGCCTTCACCTGAACGTCTTTCAGAGAGCTAGTTAATGCCTCGATAGTGCTCTCATTTGGGATATAGCTTGTGTGAGCTTTTTCAAACCAATTTCGGTAGGGAAACTCTGACAAAGCAAGATTATTGATCGTTCCAACAAGCTGCTGTTGATCTTCCTTGTGGTGGCCCGAGCTGCCTTCTGCATTAGCCGACCCAGACAGTGCAAAGCCAGAGACCACCAGCATTGCAAAGAATATAAAAATTAATCTCATGTGTTTCTCCTAAAATCGAGCAGCGACAAGCAATCCTGTATCTTATCGCATGACCTTCAAATTAGCGCAGAGAATTCAGCCATGGTTTGAGCAAAAGGAGCTTCTAAATCGAGAAGTGAAAGTGGGGCTAGGATCACAAGTAATGCCCAGCGCTGCTTGCTCTATTCACCACAATTCGTTGAAGAAGTTTCCAATCCTACCTTGAAGCTAAGCTTTGCCATTTGATATAAATTGACAAATGTTGAGAAGAGGTAATTAAAGTGAACGCATTGATTCGGCACACCATGATGATTTGTCTGGCGATTTTGTTCGCTCTGGGAAGCGCCGGTTTACACTCAGCCCAAGCCAAAACCGTCAGTGACCCCAATCACAAAGGCTGGGTCGGCAAACACCCAAATTCTAAGACTGTGGAATGGAAGCCCATCAAAGCCAAATGCGACAAGTGTTCACAAATGGTGGAGCAATACAATTCGGCGATGCAACAATTACTCAACAGTCGTTACTGGGTGAACTTTTGGCGATCGGTAAATGCCAATCGAGAGAAAGGCAAGGCCGACCCATTTTGGCCCGGCAAAGGTGATATCACCAACTTTGAAGGCAAAGCCATTGGCGCAAACTTAGAGCTAATGGAGTCACAAGGCGCACAATTGGAGTTGCATAAAAGCTTGGTTCGCACACTCGAACGGCAGACGAGCTATTTGCGCGGGGCTATTATTCAATGTGAAATGACCGCGTGTGGCACGGCCAAAAAGCCCAAAATTAAAGACATTAAAATAGGGGGGCAGTCGGTTAAACAACCATGGCAACCTGATATCGACTCTATCCTAAAACAGCATAAAGTTGATTGGAAAGGCCCCTACAGCAGTAATTGCCTTCCTTGCAAACCCATCATAACTCAGCTTAACGCCGTACCTGGTTGGATTGTGCGAGCACATATGAAGTTGCAAATAGCTGAGAGCCAACTTGAGTACTCCAGGATGAGAGACCAGGCTAACAAGATTAAACTGGACTTTCTTAAGTACACGCATCCGGATAAGAGCGACTTTAAAAACCTGGAAGCTAAGGTCGCAAAATTGCGAGCTGAGATCACCGCACTGAATCGGTTGTTTAGATCCCTCTTAGGTAAGCTGAGCGCATGTGAGAAGAAGTACTGTACAGCGCGTGCAGAGCAAAATGTTTTGTTGAACGACACCAAGACTTTGATCGGCACGCCCGACATATGTAATGCGCCTGCGGCAAACGACATCATCACGGTGGGACCGAATAACCAAGTCGGCTCCAAAGCCAACTTTAAAGAAAAAACCAAAAAGAAAATTACCGGAGCAGCCGTAGGAGCACTAGCCAAACTCGCTGGTGTTGGCGGGGGCGGTACGGGTGGCGACTCAGGGCCTACGACATACAAAGACCCGGTTAAAAATAAGTATAAAACCAAAGTCAAAAGCAAAAAGCCCAAGCGCGAACTCAGAACCGGCGGCGTTTTCACCCCCGATGGTCTGCTGATCAGTTCCGATATCAAAAAGGCACCCGGCAAGGGTACCTTTCAGACCATCTACCTACAAAATGCCAATGGATGGCGTTTAACTCCAATAGCGCTGTTCATGTATGAAATCTGGCGTGATTGGAAGCTGAGCGTCTCTTGGACACGAGACACCTACATTGATGGGGAGCTTGTCAAACACGAGGAGGGCGGCTGGACTGAAGGCTGGAGGGAGTTAATAGCCCGAGGCGAGGAAACTATTTTTGGTCTGGTACCCACAAAACCCCTGTGGGAGCAACTTGGTTTTACCACGGCAGTGTCCGGGGCAAAGTCCTTAGGAACTCTGTTCCCTGTCTCCCCAGCCATGTTGCAACAACAACCTTGGAATCTGGTGATACACGTAACCGACCCCAAGAAAGATCCGGTAATCACGGTTCCGTATATCTTTGAGCTATCGTTAAATTCTAAAGGGATTGTTGTAGCTGAACCGGTAGAAACCACTGTGGCAAACCGCCAATCAAATTGCAGTCATTCAAACGCGAATGACGGGGCATCAGCGGACAATCTGAATGGTTCAATGGGCATGATCGATGATCAAGCTATTACCGATTTGATGGCGTCAAATATTGCTTCGTTCCTTTACCAAGCGCCGTTAAGTCGACTGCAATCGGTGTTTCAAAGCCCAGATAACAGCACGCTTACCAACCTTGAAAATGAAGCCTTTGATTGGATGTACGCCGATTGGGAGCAGCAACTATCCGGTCACTATTCATCTGAGCTAATCGGTTCCACAATCAAAGATGCCATAGACCGAGACGACTTTTTCCAATTGGCAAGAGACTACCTGCAGCACGGAATCGCCAGTGCTGAACAGCTCGAATTGGCTCAGCTTTATTCTGAGTACGCCACCGATGAGATTAAATCCGCTTTTGATCAAGCACTACTTAGCCGTGACCTTGCAGATGCTTACACTGACTTTGTCGATTTAGATGGATTGTGGAACCGGCTAGAGCAACTCATTAACCGCCGAGATAACATCGTCAACACCGAGCTTGGTGTGGAAATGAATGCAGAAATCGAGCGTCTCGAATTAGAGATATTGGATCATGAGATATTCATCGACTTAATACTCGAACAGGGGCAATCAGGCTTGGACAGTCTCTCTAGTTACAATCGTAGCTTACTTCCCTCGCACATCATTAATATAAATAATGAATTCACCGATAGTATTTTAAAGGACCCCTTAGACTTTCATTCGGTTCTCAATGAAATATATGGCTCGTCACCACACACGCCAGCGCCTACCTCGGACACAAAACCGGTGACGGAAGTTAAAGATCCAAAGGACGACCCAGAGATTAAGAAATTTCTTGAAGAACTGGAGGCAAGACGCACAATGCGCGCTCAAGAAGTTAATGCAGTTCTAGTAGAGCTCAAGGAGGCTGGCGAAGAATTACAAAGTAACCTCGAAAGCGCAGCAGAAGAACTACTTAAAAAACCTGAAGACGTTTATGGGTACTGTGGCCCCGATGTTACCAAGCCATTTATGGAGTCGCTCGCAAGAATACATCAGAGAATGAAATCCGTACCCAATAATGAAAAGGGGATAATCGATGGCAATCAATTTATGATGCGCAACGGCGGCAATATAGACTACTGGTCTAAATACGGTGACTGGAAAGGAACAACGACATGCCCCACGTTAAGATGCGCATCCAGCGACCCCTGTTTTACGTTTAAAGGTCGCTGTTTCCCGCTGCATGTCTTCAGCGATACGATGTTCGGGTTTGTGGCCGATCAACTATACTTGCCAGAGTTTGATGCCAAGGCGGGTGGTGCCGCCCACGAAGGCTCTAAGTCAGAGAAAAAGCGTAAAAAGGGCCATACGATGAAGCAGGGCTATGTGAAGGGGGCCATGTCGGCCGCGGTTTCTCTGTACGAAGATTTTATCCCTGGATACAAAGGACAGTGGCAGTTAAAGGAACCAGAAGCCACCACGTCTGCTTATAAGTTTGGTGATGAACTTAGCGAAGATTTTGATGATGGCAAAATCAAAACAGCTGCAGATATCTCGTCAGAGCATTTCAACGATTTAGTCAAAGGCGTTTACGCCAAAACGCCGGGCAGTTGGCCAAATTTTGAACACTGTGTAGCGTGCCCTGATCCCGTTCCTCTAAGTTCATACAACAATTATTCCATTAAAGACTGGTTGCTAAGCGACGATAAAACACAGTATTTCAATGTGGATGAACAAGGTAAAGAAGTGTATGAAGTTAAAGCCAGCGGCAAGGAGCGAGATTTACCCAAATGATTGGGTCGTAAGTTAATTGGGCGATTCATGCTAGTGACACAAAGAAGATGGATAATCTTGCGGTCTTCATGCCGACAATAATGGAAAATAGGGTGTTCAGTAATACTGTCTTTTTTGGCCAAAGTTGACCAAATGAATTAGCTAATTGCCTATTTATAGACTATTTGTCTAGGTGCACCTAGGAAACCTATGTTTTTTGGCAGCCCTCTAAAACGCATTTGTCTTCATATGTTTAGCATCATTTTCGAATTCGTGTTAACGTGCGAAGATCAACTTCGGCGCCTCTCGTTATTGTTATTTAGATGGATTTAAATATTTTTTTCAATGACTTAAACCTCATATCAAACCTATTTAGTCACGGTGTTAATAGGTTCCCATTAAAAACCACTGTTATGCATATAGGTAAATTTCATGCCTGTTGAGGAGATAGCTGGAGGGTTACTAAGCTCTATCCTTAGGTTCTTTGGTTGGGTGTTTTTAGAAATAATAGTCGAGATATTAATTCGAGGTCTCGGTTCTTTACTTTGTAAACTTTTTACGAAAAATGAAGTGGATAGTTCAATAGAAACTGTCGTTGGATTCTTGGCTTGGGTTTTGATTATTTTCGTGTGTTTTAAACTGTTAGTTTAATAAAGTGCGCTAAGCCGGCATCAAAAGTAAAAATGCATAGCAAGTTTGCCAAGTTGACTTCTTTCGTTTCACTCACTGCGCGGGATGGATTTTCTACGCGCCCCATGCAAAGGCATTATATGTGCCTAGAGGAAGTGTATGGAAACGGTTGATTCTCAAGGAACAGAAGTCTTTTGAGGTAATGAAATAAAAGTGCTTTCTGTCGATCCGAGATGGAAGTACAACCAAAGTATTGCATTATGCAACCTGATAAGGCATTGATTTTGCTATAAACTGCAGTCTTTCAGCACAACTAAAATGCTAAATTATTTATCGTATTTGGGCTCTTTCGCCTAGTTTTGATTCTTGGCGACTAAAGTACTAAACTCTGCGTCCAAACTTCGCTTCATATTGAGGCTCTCTCCTTAAGTAAGCTAGAACAAAATGGAATTGATATGCTCAAAAAAATAATTGTATTTTTCTTCTTATCCGCGCTTAGTGCCTCAAATCAAATAGCTTATTCGCGAATCACCCATGAAAATCCAGTAAAAACAGAAACACTGACCTCAAATCGGCTATACCAGAATTGGCTCGAATGGCAGAGGGGCTTTGACTTAGCAGAGTTAGAAACCTCAAAAAACTGGACCAAACCTGGGAATGCGGCCCACTTTGCATGGACTCAGGCATCTAATGTGAGATCATTTGGCGAAATATATGAAGTCACCGGCGACGTGGATTGGCTTGAACGAATGGCGGAAGAATTAGACGTCATTTTTGCATACAGGGGTGATGTCGCTGGAAATACTCCCGTCGATTATTTCACTTGCTACGGACTGACTCTTTATGGGTGGAAAGAGGTTACACCAACGAGCCCAGCTAGTTATTCAGCTGTTCATCAAGGAATGATTCTAATAGCTTTTCTTGAATACGTTAAACATGTCCGTTCCCTAGATCACGCTCCTCAGGTTTTAGAAACCAAGGCAAATGCTTATGAAGCCTACGCCGTTCAAGTGATGAGTGCTCTTGATCAGCTCTATTCATTCA
Source organism: uncultured Arenicella sp. (assembly GCA_963669225.2). GTDB lineage: Bacteria > Pseudomonadota > Gammaproteobacteria > Arenicellales > Arenicellaceae > Arenicella. The sequence goes on from OY769919.2 coordinate 225,053, forward strand.
AACAGCATGCGGGTAAAACTGTTGGTTATTATAAAGCCACCAAGGTACGAAAAACTCCTTGTAGTGATCCTCCTGAATTTCGTGTTGGGCCACACAATCAGACTTTGGTTATGGGCACCGTATTAGATCTACTTGTTCAGTTAGGGCTCGATAACGATCAAAATGACTATGAAACCAAAATAGTTGAAATCGCAAGAGGGCTCAAGCTTGATTTGACGATCCCAAACGGTGCTAATCATTATGAATGGCCATATTGGCCCTCTTTTTCAGAAGTGTACCAAGAAAACGGCGATGATAAAGCAGAAGACATAAGCCATGGGGCTTTAGACATTGAGTTTGTAGTGGCGGTCCATCAATCGGGATATTCTGATGGTGGTTCGAAACTATTTTCGACTACGGATATTGGCCGGTTTGTTGCCACAATGACTGACAGGCTTAATAGGGGTGATGAAAATTTCGCTTTTCGAGTGAATGGCCAACTTACTACATATGCAAAAAATCAAGGAAAAATCAATTCCATAAGACCAGCCTGGGCATTGCTTGGTCAATATCATAGACCCATATTAGACATAGGTGACAGGCGATGTACCAACAACGGTAGCCATGCTAACGCTACATTGCTTAGATTGGGAGGTCTTGAGCTATCTTGTCCTGGTTGGTGCCCCAGTTCACCTGGAACAGCTGTCCATGCCACCTTTAATTCTCAAACAGCTTCCAATGGGTGGCAAAAGAGTAACTCTGCAATTTGCAATGATAATTATGGTTCTATGCACCATATATATTACTCAGATGATGATCCTGCCAGATTGGAAGCTAGAGATGGAAAAGGGTACTTTGAAATTTTTGAACAAGAAAATTCAGATCATACCTGCAACTCTCAAGAGTTTGGATCCAAAGATTTAGCTCTATATCGAGATATATCTCTTGTTGGCGATGAGCCGTTAATCGAACTTGCGGGGTTTTCCAGATCGAAATCGACGGCTACATCTACGACTTCTGCAGTGACAAATCGATCTGCATTTTTTCTTGACTCGGATAATTCTTATTCGGCTTTAACTTCGACTCAAGATTTAAATTTCGTAGGAATACAGGATAGTTTTTGGCAACCGTTTAATGTCTTTCTCAAACCAGTTGGAAAAACTGAAATCAGAGCGGTAGTTGGAATGCGAGACTCGTGGGGAAGCAACCACAACCAGTCTTTACTGTTGGACGAATTAATGATTTGCAGCACTGAATATTGTGGAAACGATTTTTGCGCAAGCCATGAGACCCCAGAATCATGTCCAACTGACTGCCAACTAAACTGGAATGTGCTGGGCTACGATTTTCAAGGGGGTACTCAAGGTTGGTCAAGTGCAGACATTGACGGATACTCTTATTCAAATGTTAATGGAGCCTTGCTGGCTGAGGAAAACGCGCAAGGAGGTACTCATAACTTAGATTTATTCGAGACAGCAGGCTTAGAGCTAGCCTGGCACAAAGATTTTGAACGCCAGAGTGATGTTCCCGTCGTGTTAAAAGGACAGGTCGTTGTTTCCACCGCGAATGCAAACTTTGGGCCAGTAAACAATATTTGTGTGGCGGTTGTAGACCCTAGTTTAAGTAGTTATCCAGTTGTAGTTAAACGGTGTCAAAAGTGGATAAACACAACTTCTTCCGGTGAGCATGAATTCGAATATGATTTTACTGAGGAACTTTCGAATAATCAGCTGTATCGAATTGTTATAGGCACGTTTGACTCATGGGGAGCATTTAAGGGCCAAACGCTAGAAATCAATTCAGTGGAGATAGCAGGTCTAACAGAGCTAGATCCTCCAACTGTTACATGCGGAAACAATATCTGCGAGACAGGTGAAAATAGTCAGATATGCTCAGTAGATTGTCCGTTGCAACCACGTATTTCTAGTTTCGATTTTTCAAATGGCAGTCAGGGATGGTTGAACACAAGTTCCAACTTGTACCAGTACACCGTGGCTAATGGAAAACTTGTTGGAGAGGAAGTAAGTTCTGGGTTGGACCCAAATCCGCCTGAGGCAGCAGATTTAGACATAAATTGGTACCGAGATTTTGACTATGGTGGTCAAGATAACTTTAGGGTTTCAGGCCAAGTCCGCGTATTTTCAAATAATAGTACTACTAGTGCAAAAACTACTCGTTACTGCGTTGCGTTAGTTGCTGTTGATACCAACACTATGATTCCTGGCACCAAAGAATGCGAACATTGGCCCATGACTACCGATTCTGGTTTGCAGCCTTTTAGTTTTGACTACTCTGCACTTGCGCAAGGCCAAGGCCGAGTGCGTGTTGTAATAGGAATGCCCGACTCATGGTCAGCGAATAGAGAACAAAAAATCGAAATTATGAGTATTGAGGTGATCCATGGAATGGAGTAGTTGATACAGTGCAGCGTTTAGTAATTTTGCACTTTTTGGCCAAAGTTGACCGCATGAGTAATCTAGTTGTTTGTTTACAGACTATCTGTCTAGGTGCACATAGGAAACCTATGGTTCTTGGCAGCCTCTAAAATGCTCTTGCTTTCATATTTTTAGCATCATTTTTGAGTTCGCGTTAATGGGCCTTAGGTAACTTTTAAACCATTCGTTATTGTGAATAACGATATATTTTAATATGTTTTTCAATGACCTAAACCTCATACCAAATCTATTTAGTTACTGTGTTAATAGGTTTCCTACTAAAGACCACCGTTAGATCTTAATTATCCCTATGCGATACAAGAATAAAGTCGTGCTGCACTGCCCAAATGGCTACAAGCATGAGCTGGATGGCATGGTAGAAGACTTCATAGCGAGTGGCGTCTCCTTTGTCGGTGTTGTTGGGAAGGATTGTTCACTGGTCGAAGACATTATTGACGAATTGGTTGTCGGTGATGGCTCTGATGAAGGTCGCTACATCCTTACATCGAGCCATGAGGGTGAGTCAGTCGAAGATGCAATTGAATTTGCCAATAGCCTTACATCAGAGTTCGAAGGCGAATCTCAGCTTGTTGAGCTCTAACAAACAAATTAATCAAGCACTCGTCGCTGCGCTCCTCGCGGGGACAGGTGCCACGACGCGGCGGAGCCGCTGCACCTGCCCATTATTTGGGCGTTAGGTAAATAAATGGAGATACCGGAAAACGTTATTGAAGGTTTACTATCAACATTATGCGTTGACTTAGGTTTTTGTCTGCCTCGGAATGTTTCAAATCGACTAGTCAAGTTTCCCCCTAAAACTGCTGAGAGATTTACAAAAGCAGTTGTAGAAGCGGAAGGCTTCAACATAATTACTATGGAAAAACATCTGTATAAAAGTGTTCTTCAAGAAGTAGAAAATGTATTCAACAAATACCAAAAAGAAAATACCTAACAAGTTTGCCAAGGTCACTTCGTTCGTTTCACTCACTGCGCGGGACGCGTTTTCAACGCGCCCCTTGCAAAGGCGTTATGTAAAAAGAGAAGGGCGGTTAATACTTTTCTCTTTTTTTTCAAGTTAGTTCATATTACTTTTAATTCCACATTCGAATTTTTTTCTCATAACAACAGATAGGGCATTAGTAACGCCTCTTCCACGGATGAACCACAGTTTCTTGCACATCTCCCCAATCAATTGTCACTATCGGCAATTTTTTTTCTGCTTCGTCTAATCGCTTGCTTAATTCTGATTTCAGGAAACTGATCTCACTTTGACGGCCACTCTCATGTATGTGTAATTGCTTCAGGAAGAACAAACTCCGAATTTCTCCAGCGTGATACTCGTTTCCGCCTTCATCATAAATTACTCCTTTTACATCGTCGTAGCTCCAACCTTGGAACACTCCATCCATTTTCACAACTGCCATAAAAAAAGCGTCGTCATTGGCGCGTCCTTTTCCTTTTTTATATCCCAACGCCTGTAGGGCATATTACACCAGTTATTCAACGTTTGTTAAATCTCCGAAATTTGGACATCCAACCAAAGTACTAAACTTTGAAAATTCATATGTTATTGAATTTGCTGGGTTTGAGTTTTTCTAACGACAACTAAAGTACTAAACTTTTTATTCAATTGCATCAAAAATGGGAGTAGGGAATATCTACAACCAAAGTACTAAATTTGTTGTCCGATTTCATTAATCCTTGGCTATAAACCATACATATTTTTAGAGCTGAACATTGCTGCAGAAAGCCATCCTGACGGAAAAGGTTATGAAAACAGCTATCATGCGAATTATGCTTTTTGTGTTGGTAATCACTGGGGTAAAGTAGAGTCAATATCGGCGCTTGAATGATTAATTTGTTCTACCTTGGGTAAGGTTATAGATGATTTCTGCGTTTGATCAGTAAACACGGATTAATTAAACTGTCCGCAGAAAAAATAAGTTTTGGACTTTCATTATGGTTTTTCTTAAACCTATAGACACGGACTTTTTGTCGCGACTCACTTTCATTACGTTGTTAATCTTTGGTTTAAATGTACCGAGTCATGCTATCGGCGCTAAAGAAAAAGGCAAGGAGAGAGCGGAGTATTATCAAACATCGAGTTTAGAAGAATATGAATCGTTTGATGACTACTACTTAGTGATGAAAAGTCTTGGATTTCCAAATCTGATTTCAGTTGAATCAGACTCAGAGGTCAGCAAAATAGACTTTAAAAACCCTAAATCCATATCAATTTATAAATCATTGCTCCGCAAGAGAAATGAGGATTATCGCTCATTAAACGCGAAACAAACTCCTCCCAAGGAAATATTTCGCAAAAAGACCAAGGAAGAATCAAGAAAACTTCGAGCAGATGGAGATCGAAGACTTAATGCTATTTACGCATTCCAGAAAAAGGGTTACTACGAATATTACAAAGAGAAAATGAAGGAGACATCCTCAAGAAAACAGAAAATTTGTATAAACATCAACAGAGTCAAACTGGGGCTGTTCACCACTGTCGATCGATATGTGAGTACATCTGAAGTGCGAGAGGTTACAAACAACACTATTCTTTACTCGCTCGGATCGCTTGGGTATGACGACTATTCAAATCTTGAAATGCTGCAGGGTATAAGCGATTGTCATGCAACTGTTGAGTTGAGTAATACAGGCTTAGACATCCTGAACCAGGATCCCAATATAGGATCTTTTTCAAACCCAGAAAACGCGCATATTGTTACGTTCAATTTACACAAAAATTCTCAATAAACCAAACAAGGATGAATGGCTATATAGTTCTTAACTAGCTCTGTGGGGTACACTATCAACAAACTAAGGAAAGTCCTGTCGGACGAATTAAAACTACTCAGCTTTCGCCAATTCAAATTGGATGTATCAATATTCAATTGGTATTTAGCTTTTGGGATTAGTTTCACATGGTTATGCGGCATTGGTAGGTACTGGGATAATCCTAGAGCCGATCTCTGGCAATATTTGGGGCTCGGTTCGCTCGGTTATATTTTTGTTTTAGCATTCATTTTATGGTTGCTCATCTTGCCATTAAAACCTGCAAATTGGAGCTATAAAAATGTTCTTCTCTTTGTATCACTAACATCCCCTCCGGCTATTTTATATGCAGTTCCAGTCGAGCGATTCATGTCGCTCCAATCTGCCCAGTTAACCAATGTCTGGTTCCTTGCTATAGTGGCTACCTGGCGCGTTGCTCTGTTGCTAAAATACTTAAACACTGTTGCTCGTTTATCCGGTCTGTGTGTTCTCGTTGCTACATTATTGCCATTGACACTAATCGTGGGGGCTCTAACGGCTTTAAATCTAGAGCATGTCGTATTTAAAGTTATGGCGGGCCTCGAAAGTCACGAGAAATCCGCTAACGATAGTGCTTATACAATACTTGTGCTTATTACCACGTTTTCTGTAATGGCTTCACCTGTGTTGCTGAGTCTGTATGGATGGTTAATCTATAAACGGCGCGAGCAAAACATTTAACATGTTTAACCTGTCTCGCCCTGGAAAACCCACAACGGACTCGCTATCGCTTATGGCGGCTAAGGGCATTACTCTCACGGAGGAATTATGGATCAAGATTTGGTCATAGAACTTTCAAAGATTAAAGATTTACTAGCGATAATAGTTATCCTTTTGGGATTACTCGTTGCGGGAAAAGTCATTGAGATACTCGGCGACATCTCGAATAACTGGAGATCATTTCGTACCAATAGAGTCCGCGGTGCTGCTGCTGAAATGTACGATAGGGGAGAATACTCTAAACTTGTTGAGTTTCTAAAAAAAGAACTTAAAAGTCACCCCAACTGCCCTACATCAACTTATTGGTTGGCGCGTTGTTATTTAAGCTTGTCGGACAATGAAAATGCAAAGAAGAGTTTTCATAAACTAAGAGAATTAGAACCATCTTGGGAAGATGAGTATATTTCTCCGTACCTACAGGACATAGATGAAAAACACTAACATGAAAAGATATTTCGCCCTGCGGGCCCTGGGCGCAGTTCCTGCGCGCCCATTTCTTGGGTGTTAGGATCAGACTAGGACATGGAAATCAGAGATCTCGCTGTTTTTTTTGATGGCTATTTAGATGCTGTTAGTCGGCAATTTTCAACTGATAAAAGTTTAATCGCTTCGTCTTCGAGGATTCTTGATAGCGAGGTTTGCATAGCAGATATCGTTAGTACTAATGAATATAAATTGATTAGATCAGAGAATGAAGACGCTGACTTTGAAAGAGAAATTAGCAAGTTTTTAGGAGCTGACTCAAAAGAAAGGTTGGTGTTTTATCTCGTTGAATATTTTGAATGGTTTAAGCATTATTCAGAGACTTTTTCTTGCGAAAAGCTTTTTCTATCGGGTGTTGATTCACCAAAAAATTACCTAGGTTATTTGCTTACATGCAACGAACAGATCAAGGTATTAGTATATGTGTATGAAAAGACTAAGAGCTAGTATTTCGAGGTATCTAACATCGCGAATGACCCGTGCTCTGGTAAGACACATAAATCGCTACTATGCTTACAGCTGAATATTCACTAGGAGATAGTTTTGAATATCCAAAGCCTCCACGAGTCTGAATGGAATGAGATGGCAAAGCCATATGCGCTATGCACAGTCAAATTTGATGCGCTATTGTTTCGAGAAAAGTTTGGTCTCGAACCATTGGTTTACAATGAGGATGGTCTTAGTACTTGTACAGCTTTTCTATTTAAAAGAGAGAATTCAAAGTACTGGGTAAGATCTTTCCTTGATTATGAAGATCAAAGACCCTTCATTTTCGTAGACGTACCAAGTTACGAAGCCAATTCGCAAATTGCGTTTGAGAGACTTGTTCAAGTACTTAAATTGGAAAGCGTGGATTGGTTAAATGAAACGTTGGGTCCCGCAAATTGGGTCTTGAGCCGAGTGGATGACAACGGAAATGAAATTGAGATGCAGAGATTTCTTGAAGAAAGCTCTGCAAAGTATGTTCAAGGAAGGTATGAAAAATTGGGGCATAAGCAAGCGTATTATGTGCATAAAAGAAGATAGCAGCTTGCGCAATTGGACTCTATTAAAAATTTGGCTCCGCCGGATGCGTTTGTCAGCGAACCGCTTGGTAAGGGCAAGTTGATCAAATGAATCTTCGTATTGAGATCATTAAATCATTTTCACTTTCATTGGAATCCATTATCGAAGATAGTTTTATTGAAGAAAATCCAAGCATAATGGAAATCGAAGTTGAATCAGAACTGATGCAATATGTTCCGTCGTATATGTTGTGGTGCCTCAAGAACAAAGATTCGGCTCTAGTGGATACGCATATTGTTAATGCGTTAGCTGAATATGGTAGGTGTAAAAATCCTGAAAACGAGCATCTAAACTTTATGTTTCGTTGCTCATCTGAGCAACGAAAAGTTGTCACCAACTTTTTGATATGGTGTTCAACTGAAATTGCATCATCTGATCAAGAACAAATCTGTCGTGCATTGAAAAATTGGCAACTCTAAAAACGACTTATAAGGAGCAAAAATCTATCACTGTGCGCAATGTTGATACGTGTACTGGGGGTTATTAAAATCAAATCATGAGACGGAATTTCTTTTGGGGTCTATTGGCTTTTACTCCCTTAATCATCGGCATACATGTAGGTTATTCAGGAGCAGAGGATCAGGATTTTGTTTTGTTCAACCTAAAATATGAGTACTGGATTATCAATTGGTGGCGAGATACCGCAGCTTTTTTCGCAGCTTTATGGCTAGTATTCGCTATTCATTCAATCAAGCACAAAAGGCTTGTCTGGTTCATCCTTTTACTTGTTTTACCAATAGCTCAGCCATTCTATTGGTGGTTCAACAGCAAAAATAAAAGCTAATCAGTTCTCCAGCCTCACGTATTAAGTAATAAGTTTCGTTTTAATACCTTTGGTTTTTTATTGCATGTTATTTTAACCCTTATACCGCTAGCGATATTTTTAAATCAGGAAAGATTTAGGAAGATCAAGTGCTATCTTAGTTCGTGCTTTAGGACGATTTGGAGTTTTTTTAATGGAAATTATTATTTGTAGAAAGGCATCTGTGTCTCTAACTCTATTAGCAGTATTGATCCTAACTATAAACACTAGCGCAATTGCTAAAGAGGAATTAAATGAAAACCTCGGATTCATTGCTAGCCTTCAAGCCCAAGAGGATGCCGATTATCAAGCTTTAACTGACAGCGTAAAGCGCATGTCTGATTCGGAGTACAGAGCCTTTTTAAACAAGCGAATAGAACAAGACTTCGACGATGAAAAAGAGAAAGCAGTTCTGCTTATCGTTGATGTGACTGAAGAAATGAATCAACCTGAACTGGGCTTTTTTAAGAAGCTCTTTTCACCTAAAACAGAAGAGAAAGCAATAGGTAGGCTAAAAACTGAAAATATACTGAAACAATTTCAAGTCAAAAACCGAGTTCCTATAAAGTACAAGAGCAGTTTTAAGGGCAAGGGAAATCATTGTTTTCAAAGAGTTGATACTGTGGTTGACCAAAAAACTGCCTACTTATTAGTTTCTCAAAATGACATCAGAGATATACATATTATTGACTCCCTCAATCCAGCAAACTCGTTTACCACCCTACATACACCAACGGGCCGAGTAATCCCGAGACAAGTGCAAAAGGTATATGATCAAAAGTTTATCGATGATGGGTTATATGAAGAGCTATTGCAGAAATTTGAAAATAACGAGAAGCTTAGTATTCAAGTAAGTTTCCCCGAGCCAGATGGGTACGAGTACAGCAGGGAGTTTAATGAACAAGCGCGAACCTTAGTCTCTGAATTTGTAGGTTCATGGAAAGAATACAATTTTGAAGTTCTCTACAAGTCTGAGTTTTATCTGTTCATGCAAACTACGAAAGAACATGTTGTAGCCATGAAGCAAGACGAGAGAAATCTATCCATAAGTGCTGGATCGCCTTTTTAAACACAGAGTTTAAACTGAAATGTTTAATCTGGATACAAGAGGGTGTTATGTAAAACCCTCATGACGTAAGAAGCTCGTGGGAGAGTGAAAGCCGAGGTTGCATCAAAATCTTGGGGATAGTTATAGAGACCTTTTTCTCATCGGCGTGTATATAGTACGGATTAGCTAGAAGCCCATCAAATCGTAAGGAGTCGGGGGCTTTAATCCCACCAATATCTACTAGATACTTATCTCCGCGCTCTTCGCACTCCTTTAGAAATGAGAGCTGCAGATACGTATGTAGGAAACAGATTAGAAGTTCAGTGTAGTACATCCACTCAAGCACAGGTTTAGGTATCCCTATCATGTTAACTTTGTCCTTAGTTGAAGAATAACTACCGTCAACTGATATGTACCGATTCAAAAATCGGTCAGGATAGGTTGGCCTGGGTAGGATACTTTTATCTGCTAGTATTGAATCAATTTCCCAAAATGCTTCTAATTCGCTTCGGTTCGGGTCTAGGCCTCTTCGTAGATTGTTTATCCAAGATCCGAACGCAATAAAGTAGTGCCAGGCCTTGGAAGCAGTAGAGATGTTTTCGCCCCACGGCATAAGGCGAGTTCTAAAAGTATCTGTCGAAAATCTCTTTTGTGTTCGGAATAGTGCAGCTAGAAGGCGGATTTTAACTCGTTCTAGTATCTGTTCAGCATCATGGCTTGATAGCAACGGTTTTTCCTTCGCTTCAAATTGAGACCTAGGAAAAGTCAGAGTCATACGCCTATATGTTTTCACTCCAAGCATCTCGAGTCTGGAACGAGTCCAAAACGTATTATCCACATTAGAAAGTAAAGCTGATGGGGTGAATCGACTATATAAATTGGCATCCTTCCTAAAAATGGCTCTCTCGCTAGGAGAATACTGGCTATTGTATTCCTTGATTGAGTATTGATGGGCTGTTACTGCGCGAGCATTGAATTTGGTAAATTCATTAAAGCTCTTAAATCTATTGTCTGAGGTAAAAGCATTTCTTTCACATAGTTTTGAAAATGTTATTTTTACGCCACATGTTTCACAATCAGAGCCTAATAATTTGCTAACCACTGGCCAGACTTTATTACACGTGCCACATCTAGTAGACAAATCAGTTTTATGAACAGGACACCTAGTAATCCAAGGAAGGTTATACAGCTCACTGTGAAAACCAATCTTAGAGCACTCATCACAGTTCTTGATAGATTTAGCGAAAAAGGTTATCGGAGACAACATTGATGACTTCGCAAGCGAATTTACCCCAACAATCTCGCATTCAATCCTAGAAAATAACTCAACACTCCTGAGACTAGCGTCATAGTCACCCAAGGTAACGTTTGCTAACTCGATGAGTGCTTTTCTCGAGGTCTGTGAGTTGAATATGCTTCCCTTGTTTACAATAAGAAAACGTCTATACATAGAGTAGAGGCTTTCGCCTGGCCTCCTTAAACTCATACCGGTATTAGCACTCATGCTACTTGAACTAGGCTTGGAACTAAGCCCGAATCAGAAATACTTCCAACAATCATTTGACGAAGTTCATCTTCGTTTTCTGCTCCGTAATCAGCAATATAGTCTTTGAGCAATATTCGAATAGTAGCGACAAAGTACTGCATTTGCCATGATTCAAGTTTTAACGCCGACCTAAAATTATCCGTATAAACCTCCCATATTAGATTGCTGAGTGAAGCCAGCTTCCAATCATCTCCACACTTCTCACCAACAAAATAACTGGTATACGAACTACCTGTTTTTTTCGGAAATTTACTGATGTCGTATTCCTTTAAGCAAGCACTAAGTTCTGCTTTGGTGCGTATTCCATGGTAGTTGCAGCACTGAGTAAAAAAACGTCCTCGGATCAGCTCATATTTCTCACATTGAGCTTTAGCTACTAATCCTTGAGCTGCTTTCTTATTGCCAATAAAAAACGTACTAAGATTAACGTGAGCTTCGGCAAGTCGGTCATATAGCTCTGCAAAAACCTCCATCTGTGAAATATCTAGACGTTGCATTTCATCCACGAAAAGAACCACCTGAGTTTGATTATGCAAGGCGGCTAGATCTGCAAAAAAGTGAAACAGAAGATTAGACATATCGTCCGCCGTAGCTCTATTCTTTGGCGTAAGTTCTACAGAGAAGCATAGTGTTTTCCATAGAGATGCGATCGTGGCTCGATCTCTCCTTGGAATAGTCATAACTACACTCGGTATGGGCTGACCTAAACGGCTTGTCAACCTTGATCGTAAATATGATATGGCTTTCGTTTTACCAATTCGATATTGTCCAAGAATCAAGGCTCCTGTAACACCGTTCCATATCCAGAGACTCACTTGATTCATAAGAGCGAGCATCATAGGTGTTTCTATCGCAAACCTGCTAGGATTGAGAATCGGGTGTTCAACCTCCGAAGGGTGATTAATCATGATGCCTCCCTCCTACTAGGTGTTTTTTGTAACCACGAGACTATTTTTCTCGTATTTGTCCTCCCGATGGTTTGGGTTATTTTCCTTGGCTCAGTCGTTGGCTCCTCGTCTTTTCGATTCCCCGTCAGACTAAACTGAAGCTCTCTCGCTACTCGAACAAGCTCAAGATTCGACTTAGAAGAATTTGTGTCTCTCGCAAGTTCCAGCATGTATCCATCGACCGTACCGGCTACGGTTGCTCCAGAATCTCTACATCTTGCTCGAATCTTTTTAAAAGTCTGGATGCTTAATGGGAAGTGTTGTCGCGTCATGGGAGCCTTTAGCTCACCCAAATAGCTACCTTCCAATGTATACGCGCGTATTGAGCGTATGTCTCTAACGTCATATTCCACTTTGATTTTTCGATCAAGTAGCTTAGCCGAGTTAAGGCATCGACCACTGTAACGTAAAGTCTGGAAGTTTATAAATGGTGCACGCCGTTCATTCTTTAGAAACTTAACACTACAGTTCTTTGTGGCCATAAAAGCTGAACGTTTTTTCCCGATTCCTGAAAAAGAAAGAGGTAGATAACCATATTCCATTTGGTATCGGACCAAGTCTAGAGGCGTTGATCCAGCAGAAATTTGTCTATTAGTAACGTTAAATGAGGCAAGACTAGAATGTAGGACATCCTCAAACTCGTGGAACTTTGTAACGGGGGGTAACTTTGCATTTTTGCCAACGCATTTAATTGGATGTGTTGGGTGGTTGCCTGTCGCTGATGGAAATCGAGCTGCAAGAGCAGCTAGTTCCTTGAAAGCATATTCCACAGCTCCTCTAGCCTTCGGTTGGCCAGGAATACCTAGATTAAGTGTCGCCCCTAGTTCATTACAAACATACTCCCTTACAGCGCCCGCATGATGGGCTAAGGCATTGTCGAGTCGGATCATTTGAATGCCCGCATGCTCATAAATCTTGCCAAGCTGTGAAGGAAAGGCCGCTCCAGGTAGGCTCTGTAGGCCCCTCGCGGTGATGTTACGCTCTATGGGCAAATGTATTTTTTCAATAACCGCCAACACATCCTCTTTGCATGGGTGAGCCGTCAATGCTATGTGATAACTAAGCCTACAGCCAGTAGCGGCGTCCGTGGCAAGGTATACGGTGAACCTTGATAGGCCTATTGGAATTAAATCGTCGCCTACATAAATATCAATAGAAGTGGTCAAATCTGCAGTCCAGGCATCAATTTGAACCTCTTCATAAGCGTACTTTGATTTAGGTAAAACTACGCGTGTCTTCTTCTCTGACGGTTTTGGCAAACGAAGAGCTTGCACCCTTTGATGAAAATACTTGCGACAAGATTCTCTACCTTGTCCAAGTTGATCAAAAGGATAACGATTTTCGGGCCAATTTCTTTCTCTCAAAATCCTCAAAAACTCTCGATGAAAACGTCCCGGTCTGAGATTCTCCGCACGTCGATCTCTGCGAATGAATTTACGTATTAGGTCGTCTAAGTGTTCCGTGATATCAGGATGTTCCAACAGAATCGCTGTAAATGACCCACGAGCACCCGAATCACAATTCGTGCTTATGGGTAACTTCCTTGTCACACTTTTTACGATATTAGATGGTACAAGCCCCGAGGTTAGCGCCGGAGTGCGTTCAGGCACACCACCCAAGCAACGATTTAAGAGGTAGCTGATAAAGGTAGGGTGAACACCGCATCTTCTCGCGGCTTTAACCTGTGAAATGCCACTCAGTACAAGCATCATAATTTTACGATTGCGAAGGAATCCTTTTCGCTTATTGGTCGGCAAATCATTAACATCAATAAATGGCCATTGATTAAAGTCCTTCAAATTTGGCTCTAGCTCAAGCCTTTGTCGTCCGTTTATGCGCATAATTTCACCTCCATTGATGGGCAAATCACCTTTGAATCAAGGTCAATCGAGACGGTTCCTTTGTGTGCCAATCGAAAGAGTGCGATTTCCATAAACCTTCTATTTAAGCGATCACCAAAATCAATCAATTGGGATAGTTCAATAGACTCTTCAAACTTTAGTCTTTCGATAATCTCAGCCTCTTCGCCTGTAGTGTTCTCACTAGCACCAGAGACCAGAACTTGGACAATCCTCAGCCAATTGTCCGCTTTAACTTTCTGGGTTAGAACTTCTTCGTTTGAAACGACCTTGAACTCAAAACCATTCAACTTGCCGTATTCTTCCATCGGCAGTCTTTTGTCGTCAGCAAACTCTCCATTTGGCTTGAGTTCTACGTAAAAACGGTTTCCTTCTCTAATATAAAAGCAGTCTGGAAAATATTTTTGACCTCTTATTAAAAAAGGTTTCGGTTGCGGAGTAAATTTAGACACCAATGCATCGGACTCTAAAAGTGCCGCATATAGCAACTCTGAGAGCGAATGAAAAACACCAATCCCGTCAAATTTGAGAAATCTACGTCTATAACAATCAGATTTTTTTTGTATTGCGAAAGATGCAGAATCAGAAGCAGCTGTTGCTGCGCCTATGTCTAGAACACTTAAATCAGTTTTTTGCACAATGATTTCCTCTTAAGTTAATCGAGAAAATACTTGCATATTCGAATATACTTTTCATTTATTCGAATAATTATTCGAATCATTCGAAATATTGAGAAGACTATCTGATAAACCTATAGTATATTTAAAATATAGTGGTTTAATTACACTATGAAAAAGCGAGCGAAATTCCAAAAACGAAATTCAGACAATCCGCGAAAACCAATGTGGTACAACTGCACTCAATTTAAGGATCGTACCGGCCTTTCAAAGAACCATTTTGAATATTGGCGGGGACTGTTCGACCCTACACCTACGAGAAAAAAATTCAACGATTCTCATGTACTTGCTTACTTGTTGATGTATGAACTAATTGTATGGGGCGGGTTAGAAGCAGAAGGTCTGCGCAAATTGGACTGGAAGTTTATATTTCGCGCTTGTAATTCTCCTGGAATCGAAGATTTTAAATTTGTTGTAGACAAGGTTGATGGCGAAATTCATTTGATGGAAAAAGATGATTACTTCCCTGAGAAAAGAAGACAAACACAACTTGTGATTGTAATGATTGAAGATCTAATTGAAATTCTCGCAAAATCCAACGAGGGTGACTATTCAGAAGATCAAGAAGAAAACAAAATTGTTGATCTGCAGCTTTATAGAAAGAAGGGGCCTCTTGACCTTGATACGAGTATCAATAGGACTGAAGGAGCCTAAGTCTTTGTAGATGAAACATACTCAAAACGGCCATTCGAAAATAACCGTATGTAGTTAAGATTTGCGGGGTAAACTTGTCAAAAAAAGTGTCCATGGAAATGGATCCAGATCTCGCCCCTTGCAAAGGCGTTATGTAGGTAAATATCCAATTATGAAAAATATCCTCATTTTCGGTTCGATTTTATTTTTTAATACAGCCCACGCTCAAATAGCAATTGATCATTTTGAGTCATATGAGTTCATTGCTCCTACTCCAAATATTGAAATCAAAGCTAGGGCTTTGATTGAAAGGCATGCAAGTAATTTACTTGAGTCACCTGTTCTGCTTCCGATTTGCGGTGGTGTGTTCTTTATTGAAGAACCACCAAAAGTAAAACTATCACTTCAGTATATTGGCTCAAGGGAAACCTGGATACCGATTACTGGAAAGGTAAAAAAAGAGAACTTCTACCGTGTCAACTGACATAACAAGCGCTTCAAATAAACCCTCCCTCTGGTCGGGTGGGACGCGTTTTCAACGCGCCCCGTTAAGCGGGCGTTAAATATCCCAATGAACTGCAAACTATTACTGCAAACAATCATCACTCTGAATTTGATGATCACAGGTAATGCAATTGCTAACTGCGAAGATCGACTAGAGAAGCGTGTGCCACCAAGATTTCCAACATCTCCGCTGCACCTTGATCAGGAGATAAATCGAAATGGTTCTTGCTCGGTTACTGTTGACTTTGTTTTAGATGAAAATGGAAACGTGAAAGTAACAGGTAGCTCTCCATCTAGGAAACGGTGTTCTTATTTTATGTTTGAAGCAGAACGTTCGGTCAAATTGTATGAATACTCAACTGGTATAGAAGAACAATGTCAAATAGTGCTTACATTCCAAATGGGAGGAAATGATACTTAGTAAGTCACAAAACAAGATTCGCTTTTCAAGCGTACGGACGCCGCCTATGACGCGACGTGATCTGACACCACTTTTGTGGACACAAAACGCTTAAAAAACAGATTTCTGACTGTCCGCTTAGGGCAATTCTGAGACAACGAAAGCTAGGACCGACAATTTTACCCAACAAATATGTCTATTATTTTATAAGTTAGTAGACAGCCACTAACTACCAGATTAGACTGTCTACTAAATCGAATATTGATATATAAGAGACAAAAAGTCTCTTATTCGACTTAATAGACACTTTTTATGCGCCTTTTTGGATATGCTCGTGTATCTACGAGTCAACAGTCTCTGGAACACCAAACAAAGACTCTCCTAGACCAAGGAGTAAAACCGTCGCGTATATTTAGTGATAAAAGTACTGGGAGTAGTCTTGGCCGGGATGGACTTGATTTACTGAGAGTTAAGGTAGAAGAGGGGGACTTGGTACTCGTGACGAAACTTGACCGCCTTGGTAGAGATACCGCAGATATGATTAAGCTAATAACGGACTTTGATGAAGCTGGCGTTGCTATAAAGTTTTTGCAAGATGGAATTAGCACAGAGGGGACAATGGGTAAGATGGTGGTAACGATTCTATCTGCTGTCGCACAAGCCGAAAGAGAACGAATCTTAGAACGTACGAATGAAGGAAGAATTGAAGCTAGAGCAAAAGGGGTAAAGTTTGGTCGACGAAGAGTGGTTGATCGTCAGAAGGTTTTGATGATGCACAAATCAAAAATGAGTGCTATTAGAATCGCTAAGGAATTGAATATCGGCAGATCCACCGTTTATAAGATTCTCAATGAAAATTCGTAGCTTCTAGCTAGATAATAATGGACGATAGAAAAAAGGAATTTGACATCAGTATGTACGCAGCGGCTATCGCTGCAAGCATGAATAACACCACACTAAACGCCCAAATAAATGAATCCACATTTGCCTTTGTAGCTACTTTGGATCCGCTTCAAGGCACCAAACTAATAACTTCACTATTTTACGCACCTGAATTCCAAAGCAATGTTCTTCAACTCGAAGGACTGGTGCATCTCGTACTTGCGAAAGGTAGTGGTAAAAAAAAGCTTCGATCCAGACAGATATCCAAACTGTTAAAAGCTACCAAAGGCACATCATTTGAATACAACATGGATCCGGCCGAAGGTTTCATGTCTTCCGTAGTTTATTTCAGAGGCTCAAAATTCAATATTTTAGAAGGGATATATGAGGGCAATTCCTTTTTCTTACAACGAATGCTTAATACGTTGGAAGCGACTCCAGATACAGAACTTACGAGCCGCATCAAGTCTTCGATAGAAGCACTACTTGAGATTTCTGATTACGCGTATAGTCTCACTGATCTGTCTGATCACGAGATTGGTCACCCCCTGCCTATAAGAAATATCAAAAGTTCATCAATAAAGAAAGCGAGAAACTATGCCACGAAGCTTTCGTTCAATGTAGAAGAGCTGGAGTCTAGAGGAATTGATCTAGACGCACTTTCCCCCTTTGTGTTCGATTTAGATACAAGAAGCGCTCTCGCAGACAGCCTTCTGGGTGCCAGCCCACTGGAAGTCACACCTTTATTACTAGAAGGAGACAGTTACTATCTGATTTTGCCGACTGCTATCGGGGCTGCTATACGGACATATTTCATATCGCGCTGTGAGCAAAATAATTTACTATCCGCGCTGAATCACCAGTTCCAATTAGAGTATATCCGGCATTTTTCCTCAGAAATACCCATCTTGGGTGAGTTGAGTAAACTAGGGTTCAGGCCAGTCCAAAACGACGCAAATCAAGTTGTCGGCGCAGACACAGTTGTTTCGGTTGACCCTGGAAAATACTTGCTCATTGTTTTCCAGTTTGATGATTTCGAAGGATTTGAACCCAATTATGTCAATAACCGATCTCCAAATACAGAAGCGATTGGTGCTGCGATCGATAAACACATTGGCAAGGTGTCTAAAACACTCGAGCAAGAAAGTGACTTTAGAAAAGGTATTTGTCTGGTGATACTCGCTGGGTGGGGAAGGGCTGTAATGGGACTTTCATCGGAAGACAATTCAGAAAATTGGCGGCGAGAATATACAAGCGCGCATGATCTGGAGACATTTTCTATTTTGGGGGATATATCAGTATTAAAATTTTGGAGATTCGTGGAGGCGATTCAGACTATCGAGGAGTTAGGTATTCATGTATCGAATATTAATGGGCTATTGAACATGTATGGACATCTAAAAGCTAATGATTATCTAGCGTTCCAAAATGATTCCTTTGGCAAAGACGATGTCACTGCAGCTGATGTTCAAGGTTTAAATCTCATGATAGCCACAAATTTCATTCGCGACGTTCGGATTGATGCACACCGAGTTGCAGGAAATCAGTTAATAAGGAATCCAAGTGGAGAATGCGTTCGGATTGCTCGCCAATCAAGAACTGCATTCTTCAAAGAAGATCGACAAGCAGAGATCTACGCTTCTGTGAGTGATTTGAATCGGGGCATACTAGTTGGTTTGGTGAAGGGAAACAAAACCAACTGGTGGCTTTACCCAGAAACCAGTGATCAGCATGGAAAGGATTTTGTTTTCAAAGCATGGGAGGCTAATTGCAAGTGGGTCGAAAGAATAGCTCGTGCGTTTGACGATATCGGAAATATTGCTCTGCCTGATTCAATTATATGGGAATGGTCCTCAGAAGACCTGGACTACGCTGAAGAGGTTCCCATGGTGCCGAGCAAGGATGAACTCCAGAACCTAGTTAGCTCAACAGCCAAGAGCATGGACGATTCGATACATATTCGCACCAGAATTCATAAAGGATTCTCTAATGGCTTTCACCAGGAAAATAATGATGCGGAATGTGCGCTTGTGACCAGCTTTCTTGAAGCTCTAATAAGTACAGAGGTTTTTAACCTCGACACTCCTGACGTTTTGCCAAGAGTAATGGGAAAAATTTTTACCTCTCCTGATATCAAACACATTCATATGTTTGTGGCACAGGATTTTAGAGACTATATAAAAAAATCACTTCCTTTGCCCGTACTGGTGGACGAAGTAGATATCGCAAATATCAAAATGGGCCTTGGTTGGCTCGCTAGAAATTCAGATGAGGGAAATGCAATAAGAGGGAGGAGTAATTGCACAGCATACCTTCAAAAATTGGTTCATGAAGTATGGCTGAAGATGAGAGATATTCTTCAGTCTCTGAACAAAGATGATGTTGTCAATAAAATGCTTCTTAACCATGAGTCTATTCAGTCTGATGCGAAGAATTGGCGACGCACAAATAAATCTAATCTCGCCTCACATGTTGACAAATTAGATGCAAAGAAAGTTGTTACTGAGCAAATTGGATTTAGAAACTCTGGGTCTGTGTCGAGCAGAATAGTCCTTGAAATGGCGATTTGCGAGTGCAGCGATGAATCTGGAGGAAGAATAGGGCGCTTGGAAATGTCAAGACTTTGCGCCTATGCAGCATTTATGTTTCAGCTAGGCAATTCATCTGACGCAATTCATCACGGTTTAATTCCAGCAAAAATTAAAATTTCTCCGTTAGGCGATGTTTTATTTGATCAAAATTTTCAAGCCGATGTGATCGATCAATATGGGAATCGAGTACAAACAAAATTTCTTAAATATGACGCCGATACCTATAGTCGCAATTTTAAGTCTCCGGATATCGTTGGCGATATTAGCCCCAAATTAGATGCAAAATTTGTTAATGCCTGGCTAGAAGAATATGAAATCGGCATTGATGACTTAAGACGTCTAATCGATGCGTTCGAAAACGACGGAATAAGTAATTCTACCGCTGTACTCAAGCTTTCTGAAAACGAGATTAACAAAGTTTGTCAGGACTTAGGCCTTGATAGTGTTAGGAGAGCCGGGTTTCTAGAGCACTTTGTTTTAAGGGCTAGATCAAAATGGACAGATATTCCTGACGGCATAGAGCCTTTCCACATAATGCCGTGGAGATTTAAACGAGATTTATCTCTCTACAGAAGACCAATAATATTCTACAACGAAACCTATTATGTAACGCCTGGTATGCTTCGAGAGGGTTTTTCTCATTTTCTATCAAGTTGTTATGATGGAACAATTCCAGCAGAACGCTTTAGCACGCCGGCAATGCGGAGTTGGGTTGGTACAAAACGAAAAGAGAAAGGATTAAAGTTCAATCTAATTGTGGAGCAGAAATTCAAAGACCTGGGGTGGCAAGCGAAAAGTGAAAAGAAGCTTGATGACCTACTTAACCGTAAACTTGATCAAGATTATGGTGATGTGGACGTAGTCGCATGGAATGCTAGTAAAAACATTCTATTAATCATTGAATGTAAGTCGTTAGAATTTGCAAAAACTGAAGGTGATGTAGCACGTCAAATAAGTGAATTTAGAGGGCAGGCAGGAACAGACGGTAAACCTGATAGGCTACTAAAACATGTAAAGCGTATTGAAGTTTTGATGAAGTACTCAGAAGACTTACTAAAAAAGTTGGAGCTTAGCAAAGGTAGGACAGAAATAATCCCTTGCATCATGTTTAGCGAGATAGTTCCAATAAGCCACACTGTAAATGAGAACCGTGTTCTTGCCGATACAGGAATAAAAGTTTATGAATTCGATGAAATCGAAACTCTAACAGAATATTCGCAATAGAAAGGTGGACGTTAACTTTAGGACTTTAATTGGAAATTTAGGGCTTTAGTTGGTGTTTCTTTAATACTTTAGTTGTACGTCCAAAATTTTGGTCATGCAACTAAATAACTAAACACTAAACAGATAAAAATCAAACAGTTAACATACTTTTCTATTGAACATTGCAACCAAATATCTAAATAACTTCGTCTTATCAGCGCTTTCGCTATTAGTGCAACTAAAAAACTAAACGCGGTATCCAGCCCGAGACAACAAATTCAAATAGCTAGCCCTAAGTCCATGTGACCTTTCCCCAGATTTAGCGCCACCAGCTGGATGAGATTTGTTCATTCTATGCTGCTTGGTTTGCAAACGCCACTGGAGTTAAATAGTTAAGTGAGCTATGAGGCCTGACCGTGTTGTAGTGGTCTCGCCATAGATCAATTTCTGTCCTCGCGTCGTCGATTGATCTGAACCAATTCTGATTTAAGCACTCGCTTCTAAACTTTCCATTAAGGCTTTCTATGAACGCGTTTTGTGTAGGCTTACCTGGCTGGATGAACGCCAGTTTGACCTGACTTTCTTTTTGCCAGAAGAACATTGCTTTACAGGTAAACTCTGGGCCATTGTCACAAACGATTTGATCAGGCCTGTCACGTTGTTCAATCAACAGATCTAGAAATCGAGCGACCTGACGACCTCCAATTGACACGTCGGTCAACTGGCCAACCATTTCTCTGGAGTAGTCATCGATCACGTTCAAAACTCGAAAGCGTCGACCATTCGATAACTGATCACTCACAAAGTCCATTGACCATCGTTCGTTCGGTGCGCTGGGTACGATCGTTGGCATCCGTGGTCGTTTTAGTTTCTTACGTTTCTTGGTACGTACCTGAAGGCCTTGCTCGGTGTAAATTCTGTATGTTCGTTTCTTATTCTTTACGAGGCCTTCAGTTCGAAGCAACCGATGCAGGAATAAATAGCCGTAACTTGAATGTTGTGTTGCCAGTTCTAGAAGCCGAGTACGTAATTCACTATCATTACTCGGTCTAGCTTGGTAGCGATATCCTGTGCGGCTCACGCCTGCCAATATACATGCTCGTCGTTCACTGATCGCGAAATTGCTCTTTAAGTAAACAACGACTTGCTTACGACTGGCAGGCGCTACCACTTTTTTGAGAGAACATCCTTCATGGCTTCATTCTCGAGAAGTTTCTCTGCGAGCAATTTCTTGAGCTTAGCGTTCTCACTCTCAAGCTCTTTCAAGCGTTTAGCTTCTGATACTTCCATGCCAGCAAACTTACTTCGCCAGTTATAAAATGTGCCGCTTGATATGTTCATCTGACGACATATCTCGTCGACTTTAACGCCTGATTCGTGCTGCTTTATGGCGCTAATGATTTGCTCTTCGGTATATCTTTTTTGCTTCATTTTGAGATCTCCTAAATAGTAGATTAATTAGAAATCTCATCCATGTCATGGTGTTAATATCGGGGGAAAGGTCACAACAACGTGCAGCATCGTAGAAATCGGTTGCTGCGTTTCTTAAGAAGTAATAGCAACACTGTTAGATTGCATTTAGAAATGGACGCCAGAGTTCCAATGCTCAGCTTCAAAAGAATATGCGAAGAGCTGAGTTTGAGCTAATTGACCATTAAAGTAGTCTCAAATCACGCCCATGTTCCGGCATTAGCTATTCGCCATTGGTAACTATGGAAGAGCTAGTGAATCCACAAATCCATAAACTGTACGGCTATGAAATGGAAGATTCGTACTCCTTCTTTGAGGAAAACGACAAGGGTAATATCAAGCTGTTACCGAAAGATGCAAACCTTATATGGAAGGTTACTGCTACTTCCTGGTTTGAAGCCCAAACCAAGAAGCATGGATATTTGGGTTTGGAGCCCTGTAAAGACTAATATAGCAAAATTAATACCTTACAAGAAAGGGTATTCGCCCTCCGGGCTCAACGCGCCCACCTATAACCTCAGGCGTTAGGTTTCAAGGAGGTAGTATGGATATCGTTCTCTCTGGCTGTCAGGAAGATTACGAACACCAAAAGCGTGTAATGGCAGCTAATGGGGTCAGAGTCACTTTTGGAAAAGTCTAAATTGATATTAAGCCCAGGCCGCCGCATACTCAAAACGGACGTTCGAAGGCACCAGCACACGCCAGTTATATATGGTGATTAATGAAGCAGGGCGTGAGCATTAAAATCATCTTTTCGCTAGTTTTTATACTAGGTTTATTTGGTTGTGGTTCTAGCCTGCCCGGTTGGATTTACTTGAAAACGAAGAGTTGGGGAGAGTAGAACGATGTTGTAGGAGTGGGGAGTGAGCTTTGTAAATATAATGAAGAGCAAAACCTCAAACGCTCAAAGAAATTTCTTTCAGACAGTTGCGGGAAGAAAACTTAGAGTTACTAGCAACGTGATACCAAGTCAAAGTGATCGTGAGAAAGAGGCTATTAATAGAGATTTCTTCAGACGTTTAAATTCTATCAGAGGAGTGGAGCTACAGAGTAGTTGAAAATGGCTCAGAAGATAATTTCGTACAACCTGGAGATTTAGTCGTACTGAGTGGCCAGAGGGTTCGTCTAGTTGATTTTGTTAAGTCTATCCAACAGTGTTGCGGCGAATCTTAGAGAGAAAATGAAAGACGACGCGGTCGATTGGATGCATCGAGGCTTAAAATTTTAATACAGGCGGGTTTGCCGGTGACAAGTGAGCCTTTTGCATAAATAGAGCCCACGAATCAGTTGGAGAGAGCACTAGGATCTGGAGCCTCCTTGACGCCATTTCCCGTAATAGTTCCACTTGAATTTCGGTTGTTTCGGTTATTTCGGCCGTTCTGTATGCGGTGATGCAAGGAATTTACTTTTTAGATATGGATTCAACTATAGACTTCTCAAAATTACCGTTTCGCACAATATACTTTCGAGACTTTATCTTAACATGGCATCAAACAAGTTAATGGTAAGTAAAATGCACAAATCAAAGAACTGTCAATGTGAGAACTGTCAATGTGAGAACTGTCAATGTGAGTGTTGATGAAACTTCGCTTGGCTGAAAGGGTATCTTTGCAATGTCGTTATAAAGGATCAATTGATTTGCAAATCGCCTTACAGGATTCTTAAAGACCGCTGGGGTTGCATCCTTTTAACTTCGAAGAATAGCCCAAAATTCGATAAGACAAATAGCTGCGCTGAACAGTGTCTCACGATTTGTTTAAGATGCTCTTCTTCGTGCTGCCCCTGCATCTTGGTCTTGCAGGTCAAGTTGTTTCAACCAAAGCTTGCGCTAGAGATGGGGCGGGCTACTTTCGGCTATCGACTACGATGCTATATTTATTTAATTGAGTGCGGTTTGAGCACAAAAAATACCTCGACAAATCGAGAAAACAAAGTGGAGAATTTGGTATGCAGAATATAGACCAAACTAAGATCAATAGTGAGTATTCATTTGAGATCGAAAAAGCAAATAGATACATAAGCGAAAAGCAATTCTCTAAGGCGATGCACCATCTAGAGAGGGCCCATATTTTGGGACAAAGATCCCTCTATAGGCATGGTTTTGTTCATTATCAAATGTTGCTAGTAGCCTTTAAAACAGTAGATGTAAAGGAAATAGTGGGGCAGATTACTAGGCTTTTCGCAGTGCCTCTGGGGTGGGTATCGGGTTGGGTACCAAAAGGAAACACTGGCAGAGCGAACGTCTCGGCTATCAAACCAATGCCACTACCAGAGGATATGAGGCCTTATTTAGATGGTTTTAGTGTATTCAGAGATGTTCTCGCTAGAGCCTTAGTTTTTTCTCTTCTACTCTTAGCATACATAATTCTTTGATCTCTGAATTATTGAGAAAGAGACCTCTACCCCCAAAAGAGCATTTGTCTGTATCCGCTATTTGGTGGAGCTTTGAAATCTCTCCCCCCCAATTGGAATGCAAGGGATTTCTTAACTTTTCCTCTATTTAGGGGGGCTCCGGCCCCCCAACTTTTCAGACGATGATAATAGAGCTCCAAAATCTGAAGTTTATGAATATTAGAATCGTAAAAAATGGTTGTCTGTTACTCGCATTCAGTCTTTTCATCTTTGGTGTAATGGTGCTCAACAACGCTGGTGAGTTCACAGATATTGAAATCGTTCATCCCAAATGTAAAGCGATTCCAGGAATGCAAGGGGTTGAGGACCTCGTTGTTCTTCCGAACAAAGATTTTGCGTTAGCAGTTGGAGGCGATCGAAGGTCATTTCGTTTAGGGGGCAAAGGTAGCTCAAGAGTTTGGATGATACCTCTGGATTCGCCGATAGATTTTATTGAAGTACCTGTTACAAGCGACCGTCCAATTCATGGGTTTGGTTCAGACGTTTATGAAGATATTGATGGCAATATTTGGTTGTTGGTAGCCAACCGATATTCCGAAACCCATTCTATAAGTGTGTTCAGAGTTCTTGGTGAGTTTCCTGAGGTTCGGATAGAACATCAATACGACTTGAAAGCCGAGGGGTTTGATAACCCAAACGACTTGGTTGCCGTCTCTCCAGTGAGTGCAATCGTAACACTAGATAAGGTCTCTCGAGCCGGTAGCTGGTCCGAGATTCTTGAAGGTGCCTTAAGATTAAAAACCGGAAAAGTAGTTAAAATAAACCAAGACCAAATGAGCCTGGTCGTTGATAATCTTGTGTCTAGTAATGGTGTTGTTTTATTTGATGATGGGCGGCTTGCCGTAGGAGAGCTGGTTGGCCGCTCTGTTAAATTGTATTTACCGGGTTCTTCCTCCACCATGAAAGACAGGGCAGACAACAGGATTGTGAGAATTCCGTTACCGTTCTCAGTGGACAACATAACAAAGTTGGATGAACAGCGCCTATTGGTATCGGGTCACCCCAAATTGGTTACTCTGGCAAGGTCGCAATTTTCTGAGGAAACAAATTCACCCTCAGAGGTTGCGATCGTAGATGTTGAGACACTAGAAGTGACCACCGTTTTCAAAGATGACGGTACATATCATTCTTCAAGTTCAGTAGCAATTAGCGACCATAGGAATGGCTTTATTGTTGGGGCTGCTTTTGGGCCTTCGGTATCGCATTGCAAATTGGATATCTAAATACCGTAATTATTGAGCGAGCCTTTCGTCTACTCGCAGAGTGAACTATATAAATTATGATTTTCTTCAAAAGACTCCTGTTAGTGCCTTTACTTTTTATACCGCTATTCCTCGTGACAGCAGCCATCTATCAAATCTTTAAGAGCTCTGAGGTAGAACAAAGATGGCTGGAAGAAGAAATTGTCCCTTTTGACGATATTCAATCAGTGAGTGAAGTTAAGA
This sequence comes from uncultured Arenicella sp., assembly GCA_963669225.2. Classification (GTDB taxonomy): domain Bacteria; phylum Pseudomonadota; class Gammaproteobacteria; order Arenicellales; family Arenicellaceae; genus Arenicella. The sequence goes on from OY769919.2 coordinate 250,965, forward strand.
TCACCCCATTAGTAAATTGGTATACAAATAATCCAGATCTGAAAACAGAGGCGGGTGTTTCTTATTTAATTGAAGTCGATGGAACCTCACTTCTATTCGATGTTGGATTCAATTCGAAGAAAGAGAATCCGTCACCTTTGGAACACAATATGCACAAGCTGGGGGTGCGAGTCGAAAATATCGACTATATTTATTTAAGTCATCATCATTTAGACCATTCCGGTGGGCAAGACTGGGTTAGAAAAGGTACTTTTTCTCTTGGGAACAGGCAATTAGACTTATCGGGGAAGCGGATTGTTTCCCCAGTTTCAATTCATTATCCAGAAACCCAAATAGAAACAATTCCAACACCGACAATGTTGTTTCAGGGAGTTTACAGTATAGGTGGAATAGAGCGTCAGCTAACTTTTGGCGGTATCGTTGAGCAGGCACTCGCGATAAATATTGATGGAAAGGGAATGTTACTAGTTGTGGGCTGTGGGCATCAAACTCTAAAAAAGATTCTCGACCGATTCGATTTGCTGTTTCCTGAACAGCGTCTGTACGGCATCGTTGGGGACCTTCACTATCCAGTTCCTGATGGAAGGCTGATCCTTATGGGATTGAATGCTCAACGACGACTAGCATCAGGCCGTGGATTCTGGAGTCCACTTACAATCGAAGAGGTAGACGCAGATATAGGCCTATTACTAGACAGAGAGATCAGCCTTATCGGACTAGGAGCTCATGACACAAGTGATGAGGTTTTAAAAATGTTTCGTGACGTTTTTGGATCAGCTTATGCCTCCGTATTCGTAGGCGAACCCATCGTCATCAAAAAAGACCACGAAGAGGCTCCTCCCCTGATGTAGCTAAGGTTTTCCTTAACTTGGGTAGATCAAACTAAAAACTGAGAGTCTGTAAGTTCGTAAATGGCGACATGGTTTCAGTTAAAGGCTTTTTGTGGTTTGTTGAAGGTTATATCGCTAGCATCAACAACCAAGCTGTATCCGATCAGGTGAGACAGGGTTTCCGTATTTTTATAGGTATTATGTGAGGTAGCTTTGTCCCATGCTTGGATCGGGACTCCCTCTAGCGATGCCGTCTTTAATAGTTCAGCTCAATTCTCCTAGATATCATGATTGCGAAGAGGTCGGCGTTGGATCCTCGAACTTTCAACCCTAGAATGATTACTCCGACTTATTCCCGTTTCATACAATATAAACCTTTCGTAATATATTAACGTTAGATGAGTAAGAATGATTAGTCCGAGATAGAGAAAGCGCATAGATCTCTATGCGCTTTACACAACTAGACCCGTAATCAGAAGATAACTAATGCCAAAAAGAAAAGTTGAGAAAAAATGGTTTGGTGAGGGCTTTCAAACTCGTGATGTACTTTTTTATAAGGGATCAATCGGCGATAACAGTGTTCATCGACATCTAGCTATTCAGATAGTGATTGCTCCAGAAGTCAAAGTCGAAAGTCCAGACTTTGGAATAGGCACATATTACAGTGGCGTTTTCATTGGCTCATTGGACATTCATAGAATGCTAGATGTCGAATACGCTGAAGTATATCTCATCGAGCCATCATCTTTTATGGCATCAATGTTGAAAGCTAGAGGATTTGATTCAGGCATTAAACAGTTAAATTCTAGTCTGATTTCATTTATTCGATCTCCTGAGGCAGATTGTAGTCCTAGTTATATGGATCCAAGGCTGGAGCAAATCTTAATACATTTAACCGGCCCAGACGGCTTGAAGATAAACATTTCAGAGCTAGCAAAAACCACTGGATTAACGTCCTCTTCAGTAAGAAAGATCGCACAGAAATCACTTGGGATGTCGTTAAGCAAGTGGCGCCGATGGTCTTCACTGAAAAGTGCATTGCATTTCGTTTCTAAAGGACGCTCTCTTGTTGATGCCGCACACCTTGCTGGTTTTTCAGATCAAGCTCATTTTACCAATACTTGCTCGGAGATGCTTGGGCTATCGCCTGGAATGCTAGAGGTGTTGAGTCGAGAGCAGTCGAGCCATGAGACTTGTCTTGATAACACGAGATGAGTGACTTGAGAAACTGGTCTCCAAAGATAGATCAGAATAATACAGACACAGTGAAATTAATTATCTATTAATAGAGACCAAATAGATATGTAAGCGACAAGTACTCATCCGACGATGTGTACCACCCGGATGCTTTGCATGTATTAGAGCAAAGAATCTATGTAGATTGTTTTGTGAAATACCAAATCTTTAGCTATTTAGACGATTGGTGAAAATGACTTTGTTGGTCAGATGCGATGGCCGTTCATCCGACCTTGTGAAATGGCGAGCGCGTAAAGTAGTGTTGAGCAAAACTCTCTAACACACCAAAGTCACTCAACTAAGATAGTTTAAAGACGCTAAAGGACGGTAAACGCTTTGGTTGTCAGGGTATTCCCAATCGTCAGGTTCGCGCTTGATTTTGAATGGAAATCCGCAAAGGGCTCTATGCTCAACCGGCGTAGCAGCAAGTGGTGTCCCTGCATCGTTTGTTGTAAAGAAAACCAGGGGAAAATAAAGTTATGAGGACTAAAAAATGAATAGAAAAATGAACGAAAAAAAGACTGATAAAGAAATAACAAAAAACAAACACCGGCCCCTTTCTGACGCACCCATGCCACTCACCGTTGATGATCTCAAGGAGCTTAAGGGCGGTCGCTTTATTCGTGTGTCTGGTACTTCCAATCGTCAGGTTCGAGCCTGATCATTAGAATGAAGGGGCCGCTGAGCTATACGCTTCTGTGGTCCTCTCATCACATTTAATCTGGTAAACCGCAACCGCTCGCGCCGCTTTTATAAACGTCGCAATTAGAGAGCTTGGACGGACAACAATAAAAACAGCCGGAAGAGGAAAGCATGACTTTTACAATCGATCATCTTTTCGCCCCATTAACACTTGACGAATTCGTTGCTAACTATTGGCAGAAAGAGCCTGTGGTACTTCGTGATCGCAAAGTTTCGCACAGTACACTCTTCACTCTTGACGACATCGATGATTTTATTGAACGAACTGCTCCATCAGGCAAGGAGTATGACTTTTTTACTGCAGGTACCGCGGTTAAGCGCGATGCCTTTTGTGGACACGGCGACCATGTGGAAATAGGCAAGCTCTTTTCACTATTTGATGATGGTGGCACGGTTCATGTCACTAACGTCCAAAAATACTGGCCCCCAGTGGGGGCCTTTTGCCGCTCGGTACAGAAGCAACTTGGATGCAACTTTGAAGCCGATTTTTGGCTTACAAATGCCAATCAATTTCCAGCTTATTATCACTATGACGGTCACGATGTTTTTGCTTTGCAGATTTTTGGATCAAAGCGTTGGCGTATATGGAATACACTGACCAACGTACCGAGGAGCAATTCTGGAAATAATCTTGATGAACAGTCACTGGGTGAGCCAATCTATGAATTTGATACAAAGCCTGGAGACTTGATTTACTTGCCCTGGGGAACACCACATGCGGTAACCATAAGAGAAGGCTATTCACTCCACTTGGGTTTTGGGATTCATCCTCCGACGTGGGCAGATATGATTATGAACATGCTTGATCGGTATGATGATCAGAGAGAAGGCCTAGGAGGGTATGTGCCCTTTGCTGCTCTTCGTAATGAAGGGGACCTTGAGTTCGCACAAGAATCGCTTGTTGAGATGGTTAAAGAGCTAGCCAGTAAAGAGGCGGTCGGCGATGCTTTCAATGTTTACCGCTCTAAGTTTTTGGAAACCGTGAGAACAGCGAATGATGAACACGTTCGTTTGCAAATTTTGGGGAGGAGCGATCTTCGTTCGGATACATTGGTGTCGTTAAGGCAGAATCTCCCAATGGTATGGAAAGTTAACGATCGAACCGTGTCATTACAAGTGCCGGGTGGTGGCACGATAGAAGGACCAAGACAGCTCGCTCCAGCAGTGCGCTATATTGCTGAGTCGGATGGTTCTTTTAAGATTGGATCACTGCCAGATACGCTAGACGATCGTGCCAAAGCATATTTTGTGGGCATGCTGATTGACCGTGGTCTTCTAACTGTTACTACACCGACAGTACATACTTATTGAGCTCGTACGTATGTACCAAGACCCTCCAGAGACATCGAACAATACTTCTACAATTACTATACCAAATCTTAGTGCTAGTGGAGGGGGAGTCGACGGGTTTAGCCGAAGTCCAGCGTATGACGCCATAATAAACGAAGTTCCAAGTGCGGTGGTCATATTGGGAGGTTTGGCTCTGATGTTGGCATTCGGCATTCTAATTTTAATTGCCGCAATCGTCCCATATCCTCAAACGATCACGGCGCCAGGGAAACTTAATTCGCAAACTCTGCCGACTTCTGCGCTTGCGAGGCGAGGTGGCGAGTTGTCTCAAGTTTTAGTTGAAGACGGTATTGTAGTCGAAGCTGGGGCACAGTTAGCTGTTGTCGCCAATCACGTGGATCTTGATGAATTTCGCCTGGTAGCTGATTGGATGAATATTGCGAAGAGAGAATGGTTTGAGGCAGAAAAGTTAACCCCCACCCCGTCACGACCAATTCGGCTTGGGCCCTTGCAAAAGGCTTTTGCTGACGTTGTTCTGACACAACAAGAGTTTAGACTAGCGCAAAGAAACGAACCAGGGAAAGCTCAGCTCTCAGCTATCTTAGCTGAGATTGAAGTACTATCTGCTCGCATTGAGCATCTCAACGCTACGATTGAACATGAGAGGATCTCTGTATCGCGAGCCCGCGAAAGGGTTCGGGATGTATCTGAGGATCTCAAGAAGGGGTGGACTACATTAAGGCACCTCGATGAAGTGGAAAATACATTATTTACTCGAGAACGGGCACTCTCTGAGAGCGAATCAGCACGCAAACTAGCTCTAGCCGAGTCGGTCCGGCTTCTTGGAAGCTCGCAGAGGTTGAAGGCAGTGCACGCTGATCGCATCACGCGCCATTCGATGAGTTATACCTCTGCATTGAACTCTCTCGAGGCAGAAATAGCCGATTGGCAATATGAGCACGTTATCACATCTCCAAGCTCAGGAGTCGTTAGATACACCAGTGATTGGGACAAAGGCCAGCACATCGAAACGGGGCACACTTTTGCCGTAATAGAACCATCTGCGCCGAGGCCCATAGTTACCGCACTCTTCTTCTCAGATAGGATAAGCAAAGTTAAAGTCGGTAGCCCAGTTTATATTTCTCTTCGATCCTATGATGCATTGGAAGTTGGTAAAGTTCATGGCAATGTAGAAGCGATCTCTGCTATTACGGATGCCGGCAAACGAAGATTGACTATTTATTTGCCAAATGGCCTTCGCACAAACACAGGTCGGAATTTACGTTTCAGCCAAGGTGGGCCAGTAACTGTAGAGGTTGTGACCGAACCCAATAGCGTCCTCACAACGGTTTTTCGGACTCTAGTGGCTGCATTCCGAGTCTAATTGGGTTTGTTGGATTAATGTCAAAGTTTCCACATTATCGCCAATTTGACGAAATGTCTTGCGGTCCTACTTGCTTGAGAATCGTCGCCAAGTTTTTCGGACGCACGGTGCCGCAAGCTACGATCGAAAAACTAACCTATCTAGATCGGACAGGAGCATCACTACTTGCACTGTGTGATGCTGCTGAGAGTCTAGCCATGCGTGCTCGACCAATGCAGGTAAGCTATTCTCAGTTAATGGAGTACTCTCGTTTCCCCTTTGTGGCACATTGGCGACAGGCTCATTTCCTTGTTGTTTATAAGCTTACAAATGAAAAAGCCTATGTCTCCGATCCAGCGGCCTGTGGCTTGATGACTATCTCCAGAGAGACCTTCGAGCGGCATTGGGCAAGCATGAACTTCGCTGACGAAGCTATGGGTGTGGTTCTATTTCTGGAACCGAATATGGCATTTTCGAAGGACAACGATCCAAATATAGTAAAACCTGGAACCGATGCTCTGCGGTCGTTGATCCCACACATAAAGCAGAACCGAAAACTGTTGAATGGTCTACTGTTTACAGTTTTTAGTATTTCCACACTCATCTTTTGCCTTCCGTTTCTTAGTCAGGCGATCATTGACCAGGGGGTGCTTCGCAACGATCTTTCTTTCATTTACCTAGTAGCAGGATCCCAGATTGCGATCTACTGTGGCATAACAATTTCTGAAGTTATCCGGGGATGGCTTCTGCTCTATATGTCGTCTCGCATCCATATATCCTTACTGACTGAGTTTGTTGCCAATCTACTTAGATTGCCGATGAGCTATTTTGAACGCAAGAACCAAGGCGACGTTCTTGAACGCTTGAACGATCATGAAAAGATCCGTGAATTTATTACAGTTCATGCGTTCAACGCCATTTATGGTGTGGTCAGCTTGGTTACATTTTCGATCGCACTGGCACTCTACAGTTCCCAGATTCTTGCTGTGTTCATGGTCGGAGTTCTGATCTACTTCTTTTGGACGTTGTCGTTCATGAAACGTCGCAAAGTAATTGACTACAAGCTATTTAACGAAATGGCCCAGATCAGAGCAAACGAGATAGAGTTGGTACAGGGAATTGCAGAAATCAAACTTGCAGGAGCAGAGCGTGAAAAACGATGGATGTGGGAAGGACTTCAAGCTCAAATCTTTACGATTAATGTAGAGCGCCTGAGATTAGAACAGTGGCAGCAATCCGGTGCAATGGCGATTATTAATGTCACTCTGGTAACCGTTAGTGTCATTGCGGCTTTGAATGTTGTCTCTGGCTCAATGACCCTTGGCATGCTACTCGCGATTGGGTTGATCATGGGCCAGCTCAATGGTCCACTCACAGTACTCGTAGACATTCTGAAAAGTGCTCAGGATGCAGGCTTGAGTCTGGCTCGTGCCGCCGAAATACATACTGAACCTAAAGAGCGAGGTAGTGAAAGAAGCACCGGCGAAACAACTTCGGAAGAAATTCGATTTGAGCATGTCTCTTTTCGCTATGGAGATAAACGGAGCGACTATGTTCTCAACGATATCTCATTCTCGATACCTCCTGGCGGAACAGTGGCCATCGTCGGGCAGTCTGGATCCGGAAAGACGACGCTTCTTAAACTTTTAATGCAATTTTTTGAACCTGAGCAAGGAAGAATTATGGTCGGGTCTCACGCACTAAACTCGATTCCACAAAGAAATTGGCGTCCTGCTTGCGGCGCAGTATTGCAAGATGGTTTCGTTTTCAGTGACACAATTGCAAGAAATGTGGCGCTTGGAGAAACAGCAATCGACCCTAACCAATTGGCTTTTGCAACAGAGATTGCTCAAGCGCGGGAATTTATTGAACAGAAGCCCCTATCCTATAATACGCGCATCGGTGCAGGGGGACAGGGCTTATCAGGGGGACAGAAGCAGCGATTACTGATTGCAAGAGCTGTTTACAAGAAACCATCTTTGCTACTTCTGGATGAAGGCACTAGCGCCCTTGACGCCAATACCGAGCGAAAGATAGTGGAAAATATCGAGGGAGAAATGGAGGGTGTATCTAAAGTGATTGTGGCGCATAGGTTGTCTACCGTGAAGAACGCAGACGAAATTATTGTTCTTGATGCCGGTAGAATTGTTGAACGTGGATCGCACATTCAGCTCATAAAAAAGCGTGGATTATATTTCAGTCTTATCCAAAACCAATTGGAACTGGGACTCTAATCGTGAAGATGGCATAAGTGCTGCCCTAAATCACGTGATACGGACCATGAACCGAAGTGATTTCATTACAATTTTCAAGTTGCAAACCCACCCTCTACGTGACAGTCCCTACACGGGTGCTTAGTATTGAGGAGACGGCATCTGAATGGCCGTAAAGGGCAAGCAGCAGACAGTAATACAGTAATACGACAGGGAAGGGGGCACGTTACAGTAGGAAAGATTCACCCATCCGAGTGAAGCTCAATACAACATACATAGATAGAATTGTGATTGAAAAAAATTATCAATGGATTGGTAAATGAAAAAGCAAGAACTAGACAAATTCGAGATAGCGACGGTTATAGGAATTCAAATCATACTTCTCTTACAGGATAAGGCTAAAAATGAAGACGAGTTAGAAAGGTTTCTTGATAACTTAAAACTAAAGATGTTGAAGCCCAATCCTACATAGTCTGTCTTAAGTATGTTATTCATCTAATAACGATAACTTGAATTATCAGTACTAGATTTATGCTATTTTTAGAGCATGAAAAACGATGTAATACAAAGGCAAAACCAAGGCAGCTTAGCCAGTGAACGCTTACCTATCGATACTGTTCTCGATGGGTTTCTGTCTACAAAGCGCTCAGAAAATACAAAACGAGCATACTCTCGAGACATATCGGATTTACTTGATTATTTGAACATTCACTACCTAGATCAGATTGGCAACGTGATGTTCCATAACTTAGTTAGGAAGATTAACCAACATCTGGAAGAGGTGACAAAAGTAGATGAGCAAACTAAGCGACCGCTCAACGCAAAAACAGTAAATCGGAAAGCATACGCAATTTCGAGCTTCTTTAAGTACTTGATGCATGTTTACGAGTATCCAAAGAACCCGTTAGATCAGTTTCAAGCACATAAGATTGAGCGTCATAGTACGACCAAAAGTCTAAGCCGGGCTGAAGTACTCGATGTAATCTCGTATTTAGCAGAAAAGAGAAGATTGTCTCAGACAGCATTTAGGGACTACATGGCCATTTGTTGTCTCGCGATTCTAGCGCTCCGCAGAAATGAGTTAGTAGGGCTAAAGTGGTCAGATTTAGATATTGATAACTCGAGCATCAACGTTTTTCAAAAGGGCGGGAGTTATAAACTTTTACCTATTCCAACGGTTCTTCTAAAAACCTTGGTTGAATATAGAGACTTATATGAGCCTTCCTGCGCGTATATTTTTAGTCCTGTACGCAATAACGCCACGAAATCAGTCAAAAAGCCGCTAAATACGTCCTATATTTATCGGTTGGTGAAGAAAACAGTATCAAGAGTTGCAAATGGAAAACACGCCACACCACATTCTTTTAGGAAGGCTTTTATAGAAATGGCACTTAATAATCAAGAAGATTTCATTTCTATAATTAATGCTACGGGGCATACAACTGTAGAGATGGTGAAATACTACGACACTAGGGACAGCCTTAAAAACAATGCAGTGCATGGAATGAGTAAGTTGATGTAGTGAAGGAAGATCTACAGTCGAAAGGTTTCCACGCATACATTTCGGTTAGCTTTATAAACCAACAGTTTCAATAAATCAGAAAACTGCGCCAATAAATCCACCTGACACAGCGTTTAGTGTTTTAATTGATTTCTATGAGAATTTTCACATAGCTTTGAATTATCAGGGAGCCAAACCTTAGTGATTTCCTTGTTCTAAAATATCAATTTTTCACATAGTTTTAAATTTACAAGATTATTTTTTTTGGCTGTTTCATTTTTCACATTGTATTGGATTTCGTTGAGCTAGCTATGCTACGGTAAGTTCTATACTATTTTTGACGAAAAAGACGGATTCAAATCAAATGGAAAAACCAGTCACTCACTGGGTTTATATATTGAAATTAGTAGACGATAGATTTTACGCAGGAAGCACTAAGGATGTAGAGCGTCGATACCTTGAGCATATGGAAGGTAGCGGATCTGAGTGGACTTCCGTTTACCCTCCTACAGCGATTGCTAAAACTGTTCCGTGTCACAGCTTGGGCGAAGCTTTAGTTATAGAAGATGCATTGACCCTCTGGACGATGGCTTATACAAAGTATCCTTCATGTGTCAGGGGAGGTCGATGGATGAAGGAAGGGCACGAATATATCTATGGTTTGACTGAAACTAAACGATTACTTTTAGACTCATCTCTAACGAAAGAAGAGGTTCGCGAAACGCTAATTGGGATCGTGAAATGGACGATCCCAGATCACAGTTGGTATTGGGATAATTTATTCGAGTCATATCCAAAAATGAAGAAAAATCACATTTTTAAGAACATGGGTAAAGTTCCGAAGATCGTGAAAAGACACCGCAAGGAAATTACGTCTTCAAAAAAGTAGAGTTCCAACGAGACTATACAGGGTAGGCTTCCAATACATCATTATATGAGGTGTTCCCACCTAAATCGAAGTACACTGATTCACTGCCCAAATTCGGTAGCTCTGCCGAGGCCGTTGTGGCGGGAAACATGTGGCCTAAAAATTGTTGTGTGTCGACAACTGAGATACCATTTTTTCTCATATGGTTTAACAAAGACATTCTGCCTGATAAAGACGTAGCGTCAGTGATTCCAGCCCAATCTGCCAACATTAGCTTAATATGGTCTTGGAGGGTATTTGCCGAATAAGCACAGCCCTTTTGACTGAGAATTAGCGGGGCATCTAGAAGGCTGTCTGATCTCCTACAGTCATGTTCACGGATGCTTAGATAGTCAACCAGCGAATCTCGGAGTGAAGGGGTGACTAGCGGTAACACACGAGCGGCCTTTTCGTATTGCTTCCTAGGCGGTAAATATTCTTCATAGTCTATCGCGATACCTTTTCTAGCATCATGGGCTACCTTCAAAATCATACTTTTCAAATTTTCTAGAGAAATATTGTAGCCCCATGATCCTTGCACGCTGCTATTCTGTTGTTCATAGATGGGTATAGTGATTCGTTCAAGCAGCTCAAAAGAACTGCCACTTTCGCTGATCTTCGCGACGTGATTAATCTGTAACCCGGCCACTTCTTTCGCCGTCAGTCCCAGACAAAAACACAAATATAAAATGGCTGAATTTTTTTCTGGATAACGATGGGTTTTTACCGTTTTCAATGCATGACGCATTTCTTTGGGAGTTAAAATTTTTGTTTTACGACTTGGTCTTGGCATTAGTCCAGCTCTTTAAAAATATCAGAAACGTCCTGTTGTTGGTCAGAGCTTGAAGTGACATAGTCTTTAGGTATGCGCAGCGTAACCCCATCATCTTTTTTGACGAAATAAAAGTAGCAAAAGTGTTGTAGTTGATGAGATAGATAGAGTTTTATATCGCCAGGGTGATTATCAATCGATCGCGCCATCTCATTGCCTCCTTGAAGGTAAAAATTAATTTGATGGATCATTCTTTGAATGGCTTGCCACACTTCAATTGAATATACGAGCACCTGAGCCCTATAATTTAAAGTGTAATAATGGTCGCGTTTTGGATCGTAGAGTGTTGATATCAGCCCAGGGTCAGATATCGTTACTCGTCGAGTAAATGGAGGCGAGTACTCAAGTAGAATGGCGTCCAAGCCATCGCGCATTTCTGACTTAAACCCGTTACTTAGCTGTCGCCAAGTTTCACAATAGCAGCACTCATAGTGCCCAAGCAGCGAATGCTTGTCACATTGTCCCAAAGTGTGTTTTGCACCAAGATGTAGTGATCGTTGCACTTGTCTAAAAACGATGCGTCTTGCACGATTTATTATGCCAAGTCTTGGCCGATGTCGAGCATCAGGGCAAGGCGAATCGCCCTGCTGGAGTTCATATTCACGGATAAAGAATTCATGTCGTTTAATTGAAAAAACGTTGAAGTCACTTGAATAGGAATCAAAATTTGGTAGCACCCAAGGTAAAAGGTTGTTCTGCGCAATTGTTTCGTAGCGCGGGGCTACATACGGCGACTCGTTTCGAAGTGGCTGAAGGATTGTGACATCTTGTTGAAAAAGAGCCAGTAGTCGCTCTAACGCCGGTTGATTAGGAAGTGACGCCATTGCACCTTGAGAAATTAATTCATCTATATTTTGTTGAATTCCGCAGACCTCACAACTTCGCATTCCCACGTTAGACGCCGTTGGCCAGGCTTGACCGCATTTCTGACATCGATCTAAAAGTCGCTCTCGGTGAGCGGGGCATACTTTCACCCATGGCAGATCAAACAACCAGCAGTGATATTTAATTTTGGCGCAGCTTGGACACTGCTTGCGCTTGTGCTTAAAGGTTTGGTTTGTTCCGGTTTTTTCAGGCGTCAGAGGTTCCCCGAGTAGTTCCGTTTCTATGCGCTTAAACCCTTCGAGATCTAACTTAAAAAGGTCTATGTACGACCCTAGTAAATGATCAATCAGACCGGTGCGCATGACTCTCGCATGCCAGCTCTCGCTTAGTTTTCTCCAAGATCCCTGGTTCGCAGACCAAAGCCTCATCGATACTCCAAGATCACTTTCACCAGGCTTGCGTAAAATAAAACCGTGATTCAAACAGGCTTTAAAATCATCAGATCCCTTCATGACTTAGAAGCACTCGGTCATAGCGAGCCAAGTAAGAGGAGTGTCAAACGAAAACTGTTCGTACTCCTTTGGGTAGTAAAGATGGACGTAGGAGTTTTCTACAATAAACGAGTAATAATTATGAAAAAACTGATTGTGGAGTACCGGGTGATCATGAATATCTATGGATGAAAATATCGAGCTATTATGGCCATATTCGTGGCCGTACCTTACTTGGATTGCAAGCTGCTTGATGCAGGAAATAAGGTCTAATTCGTACAATTTGTAGCGAATTCTCTCTGGTATTTCATAATGCTCTGTCTCGAAAGTAGAGCGATGATGAGATAGGTAGCTCAATAGGCTATCGCTGTAAGAAATTTTACCGATTTTACTCAGCTTGTAGCTAAACAGCCGTCCTTTGTATACCCTTCCATAAGCGTCGCTGGATACCGCATATCGGTAGAAGCTTGTCGAAAGCTGATTAGCTATATGACAGTGATAACAGTAATCGACATTACCGTAACCCGTTCTTTTCTCACACGAGAGTAACTCATGACCTGCTAACTCTTCTAGCTCTTGAAGAGCACGATTGTAAACCTTCTTTCTCACCTTAGACATCTTATCGCGCGTTTCTTCCGTGATGTACTTCAGGGTATTAACTTTAAAGTCGGTATTGGCTCGAAATTTTTTCTTAATGCAAGGGTGAATTCGACTTTCTATCGGCAGTAAATCACACCATTCTTGGTACTTGTCATATTTGTGTGCCGCCAAAACACTAGGGTAGAGCAATGTTTTAGAGTAGCCGGGTGTTCTACGATCATGAACATTTTGATGATGTTTGTAGTTACTCTGGCATAAGGATATACGTTCAGAGAAAAATTGGTCCAGTCGGAGAACAGAGTCGTAGATTTTAGAATTAAAAAGCGCTAAGTTTATTTTTGCAGTCGCTTTTTCCCGTATACCACAACAATCGCAGTTTCTAAGCTGTACGTCATCTGGGCCAGGCCAGTATTTTCGGCATTCCGGACACCGCTCTACTAGGCTTCGTTTATGTACAGGGCATTTTTCTAACCAGGGCAAATCAAAATACAGAGAATGGTAGCCCGAGTAGGCACAGGCGACGCAATTTCTAACACGTTTAGTCTTGCGCAAATAACTCGGGAGTTTGGCACGTGCAATTTCAGGAAAGTGGTGGTGCTCCAGCGCGTTAATCGCATCAAGTCCGACTTCAGAACTATCGATATTTAGTAGGCTATTTTTAAAACCGTGAGCGAGCTCCTCTGTAACTCGATCAGAGATTGATCTTCGATCTAAATTCCAGCTAATTCGATTGACACGCCACAATCGTAACGATAGCCCCAGTCTACTTTCGCCGGGCTTTGCGATTGCTAAACCTAAGTTCATGACTCTACCCTAATACCGTCAACATAAATACGCGAATGGGCGATGCTCTGAGAAATCATTTCTCGAAGTTCATCTCGATCATCCGTCCATGCAGAGTTTAGGTAAAACACAAGAAGTCTTCTTACAGTTGAAATAAAGTATTTCATCCCGAATGAATCATGCATACCTTTGAGTTTAGGCTTATATTCGGTTGTATAGACTTCCCACATTAATTTGCTGAGCGAGGCTAACTTCCAATTTTTTGGTGCGTCTTTGTGCAGAAAATGCTGGGTATACGTTGGGCCACCCTCAGGGTACCTAAGGCGATCAAACTCACTTAAACACTTTTTGAGCTGTTCTTCACTACGTATGCCGTAAATCTTTTTTTGGCTTTCAAAGAATCGCCCAAAAATTAATCTATGCTTCTTTAGTTTGGAGGTCTTAATGATCCTTTTTGATGGCGCTTCATTCCCGATAAAAATCATGCATAGATTGATTTTCAATTTGCGGAATGTGTCATGCAGTGATGCCAACGATTCGAGTTGGTCGACATCCAGACGGTGTAACTCATCGATAAAGAGTACGATTTGCTGCTTTCTTGACAGAATAAACCGATCGAGTAACCTGTAGATGATTAGATCGCGCATATCTAAGTATGGAGCGCGATCTTTGGTGTGTATGTTCTCTTGACTACAAAAATGTTTGAACATTTGCTTGATTGACCTTACATCCAGCTTTTCCGCTGCAAAGTAATGAAAGTAAGCCGAAACTGCCTTGTCAGCGTTGAGCTTGACAACCAGTGTCTCGATTGCCGTTGTTTTTCCAATTCGATGCCCGCCTAGAAAACATGTTCCGCTATCTTCGTCGAAGAGTACTTCCTTAACATGAGCAACAATTTCTTCCATCATAGGAGCATTAATCACCAAATTTATTGGATTTAAAACAGGGTGCTTACTACGCGAAATTAAATTTTTAGGTATAGCGCTGGGTGGCAATTTTTCGTCGGCTAATAACATAGATCTTCTCCATAGTTTTTTTGCTTCATTAATTCTCTAATCGAAGGTACATTAGTGACCCTTCTCTCAACGAACTCAGTCTCTTTTTCCTGAGTTGCTTCGTCGGCATCATTAAGGAACAGCGTTTTTTGCCCCTTGAGTTCTTCCGAAACTCGCAAAAACTCCAGCTGGGATCGAGTACTTTCGCGATTTAGAAAATGATGTCGCAGATAAGCAATGACTGGGTTTTGACTTTTGGTGCCATACTTTTTGACAAATGCTTTTACTCTCAGGTACGTAGTTTCACTCAACGGGTATTCTAGATAGGCTCTTTGCACGTGAAGTTTTCCGAGGTATTGCCCTTTGAGAGTAAATACCTCGATTGACCTAATATCCCTTCTGTCTCGACGAAACTTAACCTCGGTTCCCGCGAGGTCTCTGTCAGTTAAATCAGAACCTCGATAAACCAGTTTCTGGTGGTGAATCTCCGGTCGTCTGAGTTCTTTCTTTGGGGCGTAGATCTTAGCGCGATGTTCGCTTATGAAGAGATCACGCTTTTGATGCCGAAAGTTATGTGATAAGCGAATTGGTTGTGTTCGGTAGTATTGCTCTAGGCGCTGGAGTGGGCTTTCCGCCATATTGTGAAAACTAATGTCAGCGTTATATTTGCTAATCCAAACGTCTAACAGCTCTTGAAACGATTGGATACTGACAACTGGTGGTTTTTTGGCGTTTTTCGGCGCTTCTTTAATTGGATCATTGGGGTGTGAACCGGTAGTGTTTGCTTGCCGATGGGTTAGACCGTTGATGTAATAAAATACGCTTTCAACAAAATTTCGATCCAGCGGTGTGTTGCCTTTTCCAAATCGAATTAGTGCCCCAATGTCACACGCCTTATCGCAGACCGCTCTAGCCATATTTGCCCAAGCATTATCCATTGAAATGGTGTTAATCCCAATCATATGCATCTCAGGTATGACCGAAACTGGGTAATCGGCTCCCGGAAAATGCTCAAGTTCCGGCGTTACCCTAATGGTCCGCTTTCGTTGTCTAAAGATATTGTCAATGACTTGCAGGATGTCCGCATGATTTGGATTTCGAGTTAGCGCAAGGTGCCAGGCTAGGACGCAACGTGTCTTGACGCAAAATGCGACCAATAAGCAGCATCGCTCGAGCCGCGTATCGACCACGTCGCCCTCGCACTCAGTCGTTAACCGGCAAATTTCGTCGCACACTTGCCAATCAATCTGAACCTCATCGAAGGGCATTGTAGCCAAATCCTTTCTATGAATGCCCTCGAGAGTCTTGCGTAGGTTTGAGCGCTCTTTTGCAATCTGGTTGCGAAGTTTTATCAGAAGCCGACGGAATGTCGAATACCCCTTCGTATCATGACTAAATGGCCATGTATCCAATGGCCAGTCTCTTGCCTTAAGACCCGCTAGCGCCAGTTGCCAGAAACATTGAGGTGTAAGATTAAGCGCGTAGGGGTCACGACGCTCATCCGCCAGCACCAATTGAAACAACTCATTTAGCCAATCCGGCAACGCTTCACATACGGCGCCTAGGCAACATTTGGCATTAGTTGGTTTGGCTTTTGTGCTTAGCGGCGCATTGCGTTTTGGTTTTTTAAGCCTGTCTCCAGTAATCAGGCCTCGAGATAGAAAAAACTCACCATTTTCATCAACACTAAACACGCGCTGCATTACATACGTGACTTGTTGCGGAGTCACTCCATAATTTTCAGCAACAATACGGCCGACACCGCCATGACGCATGTCATAACATATATTTTGATTTCGTTGAGTTGTCTTTCTCTTGCGCACCGGAAGTGAACTGATATCAACTTGCCAGAGAGCCTCATTATCAAGGTGAGGGTTTTCAGCATAGCGTTGCTTCCAGTTTATCGACATAGTCTGACGCCGGTTTCGGAGTTGAGACGTTCATGTTCTAGATCGAGTTCAACTTTTCCAGTATGGGCTAATCTATATAAGGCTATTTCATTCAGACTGCTATCAATCCTATGAGCACAGTCGACAATATCGCCCACTTGCAAATCGTTACCATAGAGGCGATCTAGAACATTAACTTCTGTATGCAGTGTTTCAATATTCGTCGCTGTGACTAACGTATGGACAATGATCAACCAATTTCTGGCAAACACCTCTCTATCAGCGATGCTCTCATTAGTAATATGTTGGAACTCGTATATCGTTGGTTTTAAAAACTCAGTAATTAGCTCAGATCTTTCAGTAAAGCCCTCAAACCCTGCTTCGCTTTTAACTTCAACAATAAAGCGTTGCCCGTTTCTCATATAAAAGAGATCCGGTTGGTATGTCTTGGTTCCCATGTAGAATAAATAGGGCTGAGGAACCAAGTAATTGACTGTTGGATCGCCTTCAAATATCCCCCATAACAACATTTCATGGATGCAATGCGCGACCGCATTTTCCTTTGGAAACTTAGTAAGTCTGGTTTGATAACAATCTACTTTGGTCTTGAATCCTCTTCGAGTAGGGTGCTGATAG
The DNA here is from genome assembly GCA_963669225.2 of uncultured Arenicella sp. Classification (GTDB taxonomy): domain Bacteria; phylum Pseudomonadota; class Gammaproteobacteria; order Arenicellales; family Arenicellaceae; genus Arenicella. The sequence continues at coordinate 268,058 of OY769919.2, forward strand.
GGCGTATCTAGGTTTTTACATCGAACTTTCATCGTAAGAACATGTCTAAAAATATGGCCTGACGGGGCTATTCGTTAAGGTTAATTACGCGAGTTGGTTCAACATCCACGTCAAACTTAGAAATTAATTTATCAAAATATTAAATATTTTCGTAGTTTTACAAATAAATTTGTAAATTTTACAATTTTTATGGATGATAACGATATAATTCTATGATTTAATGGAGAGACACACACAAGCACTTCAACAACAAACGGTCTGGCTCGCAATGAGCAGTAACAAAAACGAAACTATTGCCAAAGATAATGGTGATAAGGCTAAGCGTGGGGATCATAAACCCGAAACGCTCAAGCGTATTACTGGTGTCTCACAAACGAATTACGATTCTTGGCGTCGCGCATTAAAAGGCGCTCCAAGCGGCCACTTCAGCGATGGAGATTTATTGGGCTATGCCGTGATACAGCATTTAATTCTTAAGAAAAGGGTGACTTTACCTGTGTTAAAACCGCACGGAGCTAAGTTTATATTTGAGGTTTGCAATTTTTCGTTTGATACTCTAACCCAATACAGCATTATGTATGATTGGACTACAGACGAACTTTTTCTGCATCATAAAGAAGATGACATGCCCGACACTGACCCGTACGATCTTGCCGTCGCACCTTTGGATAAGTTAATGCAGACTATCGACGATAAATGGCGTGAAGGGCGTAATAAAGCAGATAAAACGCTCATTGAAAAAGATGTTATGGATTTGGCAAGAATGAGAAAAAAATTTAAGAGAGGGGATGGCAAAGACATCGCTAAATCGAGCTAATATCTTACTTTCATATGACATTGCGTATTCCCATCAATTTCATGGAGACCGACAATCAGCAATTCAATCTCACAACTTCACACCTCTGACCGTGTGCGGCTGGCAAAAGCTGGGTTACGATTATTCTTTAATCTATCTAGTAAATGGAGTCTGAGCGAAGGGCAACAATTAGTGATAATGGGTTTAAAGGATCAGGCACAACTAGAGGCTCTAAAGAACGACTCACTTTCAGATGAAATAGAGAATGGCGCTGATCATTTTTCTGACGATCTGATACAGCGCCTTAGCCTTATCACCGGAATTCAAAAGGGCATCGAAATACTGTATCCAAAAGAGCAGTGGACATCGTGCTTGCTGCGGCCCACCAAACAATTTGATGGGAATACATTACTAGATCGTATGCTCGGTGGCGATATAGAAGACTTAGCAGCGGTTCGCAGCTACATTGATGATCATGTGCTCAAATACCAAAATCCTGGCTTTTATTAGTTCAATACCTGCTGATATGTTTTTTGGCATAAAACATCGATAACCATATAGATGGCTAACTGGCCTCATATCTTGATTGAGCACAGTAGACTCAGAACTCCAAAAGTCGAAGGGATATTCCTAAGTAATACAACTAAGCAACATCAATAACGCTGCTTTTGAAAAAATGATTGACCTAGAGTCGAGTCTAAGTAGTATGCTAACTATATATGAGCGCTCTCTCCAGAATATTCGCGGTAATTTCGATTGTTTGCTATTTAGCAACGTCGTCAATTGCGTCTGTTCATGCTTTCCCCATGAAAAGCAATATGGGTAGCTCGGATCGAATCACCTCGATGACGAAAATGAACAGCGCTGAAGACGAGGGTGATGGTTTTAATGATCAACAGCCTACGACTATGATGGCTTGCCATCAAAGCGCCGACACTTCCGCAGACACCGTCAAAGCATCCGGACTTTGCAAGATTTTTTGTTCTGCCATCGGCCATGCTTTTCTTTCATCAGAAGCAGCAGTCGTTATTTCGATATTTCATCCTACATCTCCTAATACTGAAATTAGCAGCCTGACCACCCGACAACTCACGGTCGAACACCAGCCTCCAAAATAGCTTCCTGAAACCTATTCGTTTTTCATAACAATTTGTCAGGAGGGTCCGATGACCACCCCAATTAGTTTGTCGAGTGCGCACTGGGTATTGTGTTCAATATTCGGTGTTAGCTCAAAAGTCACTTCCCATATACTTATCCAGTGCAATTTGTGCAGGTTAACTCGTGTCTGCCAATTTAGTAAATCGTTGCTAAAAGTGTCCGTTTTATTTTCAATTTTAGTATTCAGTCCGCCTTCGCAAGCACAAAGTTTTGAGGATCTAGAAGAATTGTTATTGACTCATCCTCAATTACAATCGATGAGCTATCAAGCTCAGAGCCACAAAGAGCGCTCAGACGCTGCCATGGGATTACCAGATCCGGTTGTGTCCTTAGGCGTCAATAATTTCCCAATTTTCGATCCGTCTTTTAGCGAGTTCTTACCAACCAATAAGGCGATTGGATTCACGCAACGATTTCCAAATCGCGCCAGTAGGAAAGCTCGATCAGAGAGTGAACTGGCTAAGGCGAACCAATCCGATGAGATGCGTAAGCAACTATATGCGGCCATGCGCGCAGAGTTGATCGCTTTATTGCATGAAGCCAATCGCATCGACAAACAAACGATGCTGGCAATGCAACGCGATGCCAAGTATGACCAACTTATTGAGGTTGTAGAATCCGAAGTTGGCGGTGGTCGTTCACCCGTTTTTCGCTTGGCAGAAATTGAAGCCGAACGGGCTGAAGTAGCGCGAGTATTGCTCGACCTGGAGGCACAGAAGATACAAGTCGATTCTCGATTGATCTACTTGGTTGGTAGCGTTCCTGAAACAAGCCCTCCTGTTCAACGTGTTGAAATTTGGTCTGGTGATGCGATGGATTTTTATGCGAGCAGGGTTGCCGATGCAACACTAAAAATCAGCGACAGCGGTATTGATGAAGCTAAATCAGCATGGAAACCAGAATGGAGTACACAACTGGTTTACCAACAACGAGAAGCAGGCAGTAACTTTGCAGGAGATGACTGGGTATCAGCAATGGTAACGGTGACTGTGCCTTTCTGGGCAAAGCGGAAACAAGCTCCCAACCTTCGAGCTGCCGAGGCAAATAAAGCCTCAGCAAAAGAGGCACTCAGTAATGCGAGGCGTCAAGCATCGGCGCAGTATGCGTACTCCAATGCAACTTTTGCGGCGGCCAATAAGGCCAGGGCAGTTCTCGAGCAAAAAATAGACGCTATCGGCAATGAAATACTCGCTCAACGGGCAAATTATGAGTCCGGAGCAGGTGACTACGCGCCGATCATTGATGGCGAAATTGCCATATTGAAACTCAGAGCTGAAATCGCGTCTGAAGAAGCCCGTGGCGCGGTAGCCGCAGCACAAATGAACGCACTGTTGGTGACACCATGAATATTAAAAACTTAGTCAGCGCACTTATCATTGCGCTATTAGTTAGCGCCTGTAGTGATTCTTCGACGCCTAGCAACGCTGATATTGATCTGGAATTAAACGATCAAGTGGCGCAATACACATGCCCGATGCACCCGCACTATATTTCGACTGACCCAGATGGTTCTTGCCCTATCTGTGGGATGGACTTGGTGCCAGTGAAGAGCAATGCTAACGCCGATACAGGTATAAAAACGAACAGTGGCATTACCGTATCATCACCCATGCTTCAAACCATGGGAGTACGCATTTCCAAGGCCGAAGTCATTGAGTTTGGCCGCACACTCCGAGCGTTTGGCACAGTTGAAGCTGATGAACGTCTGGAAAACGTCAGCGTGTCTCGCCTTGAAGGGTGGATAGAAGACCTCAACGTTCGCGCGGAGGGCGACACTGTGGTTGACGGAGACCTGCTGTATCGTATTTATAGCCCAGATTTAATTGCTGCGCAGCGAGATTATGTAGGCGCATTAGGCTCAGGTAATGCGACACGGACTAAATCAGTCAAACAGCGATTGCTTTCAACAGGTATGCAGGAGCAAGCCATACAACAACTGACTCAACGCAAAACTGTGATTGATAAAGTGCCCGTATACGCTGAAACCAACGGAGTAGTCTCCGAGCTCAATGTGAGAGACGGTGATTATATCAAGCCGGGAACCGCTATTTTAAGGTTGCAGTCTTACAGCAAGGTTTGGGTAATCGCCAGCATTCCAGAGACAGACTTATCGCTGATAGATCTTGGTATTACCGCAAAACTGCGATTTCCTAGCGCACCAGAAGCGACATTGAATGCCAAAGTAGATTATATCTACCCAACCGTAGATCCAAAGACGCGAACGGGTAGGGTGCGCATTGAAGTTAATAATGACAGTGGTGATTTGTTACCTGGTGCCTACGCCGATATTACCTTAGGTTTTTCCAAGCAGAAGCGGCTATCAATTGTCAGTGAGGCAATACTGCGGGACAGTCGCGGAGATCATGTCATTTTAGCGCTGGGTGACGGGCGATTTGATACGCGTATCGTGACCTCGGGGATCTCTGCTGAAGGGCGGACCGAAATTTTAGCGGGTTTACAAGAGGGTGATCTCGTTGTTTCTAGCGGCCAATTTATGCTCGACAGTGAGGTTAACCTCCGTGAAGGGCTCTCGAAGTTATCCTCTGCTTCGCCAAAGCCGGTTCAAGCACCATCTGCAGTAATGGACATGACAGCTAGTGCATCTAAAACACTTCTGTCGGAAATAAACCCGGATGCTAATTCGCTTGCTCAAATAAATCATCTTGTTGATATGGCGCTGTATTTTCATGCAAGTTTGACCGGCAACAAAGCGATAGACCCGAAGCAGGTTGATCCCGCCATTAAGGCCGCCGACACGTTAGCGGAACGCTATGCTGGTACAGAACTTGTTCCAATTTTGCGTGATAGTAAAACTGCTTTGATCGCTGCACAGTCGAATCCTAATAATGAGACGCTCGAGAATCACTTGAATAACTTGGTAACTGCTCTGAAGCCTTGGTTGCTCAACGGTGCACCGCAGCACTATTCAGGAGCGGGGTTACTTTTTTTTCGGGAATTGAATACTGGAAGGCTATGGCTGCAAATTAAAGAGCCGGTTAAAAATCCATACGGGAATGACGAGTCAGAAATTTTGGCTTGGCCAGCGCCTATAACTGGCTCTAATGCTGAAAAGCCGCACATGCACTTGATAGTGCCAAACGAATCGGGTGAGTTAGAGCCTGACCCTCACGCGGCTCATCGCTAGGTTCATGTTATGAATGATAACAACAGAGAACTACATTCTAACGCGAGCAAAGACCCATCGCGATCATCAATAGCTAGATTGATTGCGTGGTCAATGGCGAACCAGCTTATTGTGCTGATTCTAAGTGCGGCACTAGGTATTTCAGGTTGGATGGCTCTACAAAATACGCCACTCGACGCGGTTCCAGACTTGACCGATACACAAGTAATTATCCGCACCGACTTTCCCGGTCAGAGTCCACAGATTGTGGAGGACCTGGTGACGTATCCCTTATCCACCACCTTGCTTGGCTTGCCGAAGACCAAGGATGTGCGTGGCTCATCCATGTTCGGCACCAGCTTTGTCTACGTCATATTTGAAGATGATGTGGATCTCTACTGGGCACGATCACGAGTGCTTGAAGCGCTTTCTAGCCTAGGCTCCCAACTACCCGATGGCGCGGTGCCAAAGCTTGGCCCCGATGCCACCGGAGTCGGTTGGGTCTACCAGTACGCCTTAGTCGACAAAAGTGGCTCTACCGATCTCGCTCAACTACGCTCATTGCAGGATTGGTTTTTAAAGCTGGAGCTTGCGGGAGTTGATGGTGTATCTGAAGTAGCATCAGTTGGCGGATTCGTCCGCGAGTATCAGGTATTAATAGACCCTAATTTATTGCGTTCTTTCGACATCCCATTGCGTCGCGTCACGGAAGCTGTGACCGCGGCATCAAGTGAAGTTGGTGGTCGAGTTTTGGAGCAAGGTGAAACTGAATACGTAATCCGATCATCTGGTTATGTTGATGACAAACTCGATCTTGAACAAGTTGTTCTTACGGCCAGTGATGGAACTCCAGTGTTGCTGTCGTCGGTTGCGCGCATAGTCGAAGGCCCTGCACTTAGACGAGGTATAGTTGAACTCAATGGTGAAGGCGAGACGGTGGCGGGTATTGTCATCATGCGAGACGGCGAGAATGCCCTTGATGTCATTGATCGAGTTAAGGCAAAGCTTGCTGAGTTGCAAAAGGGGCTGCCGACAGGTGTGGAAATTGTCACGGTCTATGATCGTGCGCAGTTAATCGAAGGAGCAGTGCGTTATCTCAAAGAAAAGCTATTTGAAGAAAGCTTAGTCGTTGCACTGATTATTCTAATTTTTCTTCTGCATGCGCGTTCGTCTCTTGTGGCGCTGATCACTTTGCCGCTTGGTGTGCTAGGAGCGTTTCTTGTGATGTCGTATCAAGGCATTACGGCAAATATTATGAGCTTAGCCGGCATCGCAATCGCCATTGGAGCGATGGTTGATGCGTCCATCGTTCTGGTTGAAAACGCCACTCGGCGACTGGCTGACCTAGGACCAAATCCGAATAAGGAGGTTAGATACCAAGCCATTTTGGCATCCGCCCAAGAAGTTGGCCCTGGCATTTTCTTTTCACTGCTAATCATTACGGTGTCCTTTTTACCTGTATTTGCTTTAACCGGTGAGAGCTACCGCTTATTCAGTCCGTTGGCGTTTACCAAGACTTATGCAATGGCGTTCGCAGCCATTCTCTCGATCACCCTTGTACCTGTGTTAATGCTGAGTCTGATGCGAGGCAAGTTTCGTCGCGAAGATGCTAACCCTCTAAACCGATTCTTTGTGCGTCTTTATCGGCCGGCGCTTTCAATTTCATTGCGCTTTAAATGGCACACTATAGCCGCGGCGTTACTGCTGACAATCAGCGTCGCCATACCCGTTAAGTATCTAGGTTCTGAATTCATGCCAGCGCTGTATGAAGGTGAGCTACTGTACATGCCAACTACCTTGCCGGGCGTCTCTTCCACCAAGATGCGAGAAGTTCTGAGTCAGACTAACAAGGTGATAATGTCAGTGCCTGAAGTAGAGAGGGCCTTTGGTAAGGCAGGCAGGGCGGACACAGCAACTGACCCAGCGCCGCTGACAATGATTGAAACCTGGATCAAGTTAAAGCCCAAAGAAACATGGAATGCGGGTGTTACGGTAGATGACATCGTTGATCGGCTGAATCAAAAACTGAAAATTCCTGGCCTCGTAAATTCATGGGGATACCCGATAAAAATTCGTATGGACATGGTGTCTACGGGTGTCAGGACACCAATAGGCATCAAAGTAACTGGAGACAGTCTTCTTGAAATAGAACGGGTTTCACGACGGGTCGAAGAAGTGGTAACGGGGGTAGCGGGAACTCGCTCTGCGTTTGCTGATCGCGTGCTGGGTGGAAAATATTTGGAGATTAAACCAGATCGAGCCGAGCTTGCGAGACGCAACATCGATATGAGCGTGTTTCAAACTGTGATTCAAACCGCGCTGGGCGGAATGAAGTTATCTCAATCGGTGGAAGGGCGAGAACGCTACAATATTATTTTGCGCTACGACCGCCAATTTCGTGAAACACACGAAGACCTGTACCGTATTTTAGTGCCTACGCCTTCGGGGGCACATATCCCTCTTGGTGAACTCGCCAGTATTGCGTTCAGTGAAGGACCGCCAATGATTCGTTCGGAGAACGCTCGACTAACGGGTTGGGTCTTTGTCGATATTGCCGAACGCGACCTTGGTGGTTATGTCAATGAAGCGCGACAGGTGATTGCAAACTCAGTCGATTTACCTCCAGGCTTTGCTATTGAATTTGCTGGACAATATCAACAAATGGAGCAAGCCGGTGAGAGACTAAAGATTGCCATTCCATCCGCGATAGCGCTGATTTTTCTATTGTTGATACTGCATTTTGGGAGATTAGATCGGACCATTATTATCATGCTGTCATTGCCGTTTGGCTTGATTGGAGGGCTTTGGCTGGTTTGGCTGGCGGGGTACAACTTATCCGTAGCGGTCGCGGTTGGGTTTATCGCATTGGGCGGCATCGCGATAGAAACTGCCATCATCATGCTGCTGTACATTGATGCTCAGGTAAGAGAAGTTACTCCGCAAACCCGTGAGCAACTGCGAGACGCAATCAGTCACGGTGCCGTAATGCGTGTTCGCCCAAAGCTTATGACAGTCTTAACTATTTTGGTCGGGCTAGCGCCGGTCTTTCTAAGTGATGGCTTGGGTGCTGACATCATGCGTCGGATCGCGTTACCGATGATCGGCGGTATGGTATCAACTTTGATGTTGACACTCTTCGTGATTCCAACCGTCTACTATCTTTGGATTGGGCGGCAGTTTGATCGATGATTCTTGCATGCAGCTGTCCTTGCGTACTGCTAAGGACTCCGTGAATCGATTAGCCGCGCAATCCCTAAGCCTATGTCGAAGCAGTGTACTCGTGTTATAGCAATCGATACCGATTCGTGCTTTCCAGATAGGTATCGAACTGATCACCGTGCAGTCTTCTCAAATAAGGTTCTTCGATTTTTCGCACGATAACTTCAATGCAACACCAACAAATCACCGCGCAAAGCCAGAGTAGGGGGTGCGGAAATAGGCCACATAACCCGATCCAAAAAAGCAGTATGCCAAAGTAAATCGGGTTTCTTGATAGCGCATAAAGGCCACTTGTTTTTAGCGTTGTAGTCTCAGTTTGATCAACGCCTATCCGCCACGAATCTCCCATCTGATGCTGCGATACGACGGTGATCACTACGCCAGTTAATCCCAGTGCGAAAAACAACCATTCTAGGGTGTTTGAAAGTCTTGTAATCGGTGAGTAATAACTAACCCATCCAAGTGTTATCAAGACTAAGGCACTGGCAAACGACAATACAAAGAGAGTTCCTGGAAGAATTTCGATTAACGGAGCATTTAGTGGTGCGGCTCGTAGTCCGAAGTCGCCGGTCCGAAATCGTTGCATAGCTGCTCGAAGAACGACTGCAAATACTAAAAAGAGAATGATTAAGGTGAGTGCCATTACTAATGCCTCTTTGATAATTAGAAATTAAGTTTATTGACTATGTATTATTATTATGCAAACATATGAATATGTATTCAAGTGTGTAATTGTAAAATGACCAATAAAACTAAAACCTCGACTAATAGCCTTATTTCTGAAGAGCTTGTGCCTCAGCTGGCTGACTTATTTAGCATGATGGGAGATACCAGCCGTCTTAGAATCATATTGAGTTGTCTTCATGAACCGATTAGTGTGAGTCATATCGCAGATCAGCTCGAACTTTCTCAATCGTTAGTGAGCCATCACTTACGACTTCTTAAAGCCGCACGTATGGTTCGCGCTGAGCGGCGGGGAAAGCAAGTATTTTACGTAGCGGCGGACCAACACGTTCAATGTGTTATCGAAGATATGGCCGCGCATGTATCGGAGCCACACAGTGTGGAGGATGAATAATGGTCGCGTGTAATGACTGCTCTGTAGCCAGCAAAGATCAGAGTCAAAATCCTGTTTTCCGAAAAGTTCTGTGGATCGCCTTATTGGTTAATTTGGCTATGTTCTTTGTCGAGATCATCGCGAGTCACATTGGTGATTCGATGTCTCTACAGGCAGACGCACTTGATTTCTTTGGCGACGCAGCAAACTATGCTATCAGCTTATTTGTGCTGGGTATGGCGCTGCACCTGCGTGCACGAGCCTCTGTAGTAAAAGGTTTGACGATGGCTGTATTCGGGCTTTGGGTAATCGGGGCCGCATTGTATCGAGTATTTGTCGGAAGTGAACCGGAGCCCTTGATTATGGGGTCCATCGCCGTAATGGCATTAATTGCCAATATGTCCGTGGCCGTTATGTTGTATCGATTCCGAGAGGGCGATTCGAACATGCAGTCCATCTGGCTTTGCAGTCGAAATGATGCGATCGGTAATGTGGCTGTACTGATCGCGGCTGTTGGTGTTAGAGCGTCTGCATCACGCTGGCCAGATTTGATTGTGGCGATGATAATCGCTTCACTGAGCTTAAGTGCGGCTTACACAGTTTTAAAGCTTGCGTTTCAAGAAATGCGGGTAACGTCAGAAGAGTCGACTATTTCGCAGACTGACGATTCCTGTAAAACCACACCTTAATTTCATAAACTTGCGTTACACTGTCACTATGAGTCGAACTGCCGTCACCTATTTAATTACCGCTTTATTGCTGATGATGAATATTCAAGCGGCCATGAGTGACGCGGGCGAGCTATTTCACCAAGATTCGGGCTCAGAAATTGTGCTAACCACGGATACGGCTGCGCACACGGATGATGTGCATGACGACACACACTGCCAACACTGTTGTCATAGTCACGCTAGCAACCTCTCGGCAGACAACTCTCCCAAAACTAAAATTTGTTCGACTGAAACTCATTTCGATCACCAGATTGGTAAAAGCGGTCCGGCATCGGGTCCACCAACACCACCTCCCAACGTCTAGCACATTTTCCTTTTTGTCGCGGCACGTGCGCTTCTATACCTCGTTAATGGTTCTGATCACATTTGTCGTTCGCATAATTTATGGAAGATGACCCATCGGCGAATTAGCTTTGCATAGCCTGCGTTTAAACGCGTCAATTTCACGTAATTAGAGCGTAGACGTACACTGACTAAATCAGTCACTCCACGTTTCGGGTTGAACTGACACGCCGAGAAACATAAACGCGCTCATCCTCCATAAATTGAAAGTATCCATAGGATCATTAGCCGAATCGACCATATACGTCGACCGGACTCGTTCCAATCTGTTAGGAAAATTCATGTTAGTCACTAATTTAAACGAAGTGAGGCCGATTAGTTTGAGTCTCGTATTATTAATGGTCTGTGCCTCCGTGTTTAGCGGTGTGGTGCAGGCGTCTCAGAATTTAAACCTTAATCAAGCACTAAGGCTTACTCTCGAGAACAACCCCGAGCTGTATCAATTCAAATTCACTGAGGCGACCTTAAGTGCTCAAAGACAAACCAGTTCGTTACGTCCAGGCGTGGAGCTCAGCGTGGTAGTCGAAAACTTCGCAGGATCAGGAGAAAACGAAGGACTCGATTCAGCAGAAACAACCGTGGCGCTATCATCTATCATTGAGCTGGGTGGTAAACGGCAAGCACGACTCGCACTCGCCGACTCACGCTTTGATCAGTTCACATGGCAGCGTCAAGCGGCTACGTTGGATGTTCTCGGCGCGTTGACGACATCGTTTATCGAAGGGCTCTTAACGCAAGCAAACGTTGAGCTTGCTGAAGAGTCGCTTACCTTATCTCAGTCGCTACTTAAAACTGTTAAATCCAAGGCTGCAAAGGGCGCTACGTCTGAGGCCGAGGTGATGCGAGCGAGAGCGTCTCTGGTTCGTGCGGAGATTCGACTGGATTCACAGCGCAATCAACTTGACCGCCAAAAACTGATGTTGGCGCAGTTTTGGGGAGAGGCAGAGGCTTCGTTCGCACGGCTTGATGGCGACTTATTTGACTATGAACAAGCTGAGAGTTTTGAACAACTCTACGAGCGCGTCAAAACATCTCCAGCCATGGAAGTGTTTGCCAGCGAGACCCGAATGCAAGAGGCGAAGGTCGCCTTGGCGCGTTCGAAAGGGCGAAGCGATTTGAATTGGCAAGCCGGAGTAAGACGCTTTGAGGAATCAGATGATATTGGATTTGTCGTTGGTTTCTCAATTCCACTGTTTGCAGGCAAACGCAATCAAGGTGATTTAGATGCAGCGCTAGCAGCGCGCAATTCCGCGCAGTCGGCTAGAAGGTTAGCTTCACTTCGTTTGCGTGGCGAGTTGTTTCAGGCCTATTCGCTGAGAAATCAAAACATTGAAGCCGTGAAAAAAATGAGAGACACCGCCATCCCGGCACTTACAAATGCACTTGAATTAACGCGTCGCGCGTACGAGAACGGCCGCTATCGATACGTTGAATTGGTAGCCGCTCAAGAAGAGCTTTTGGCAAGCAAGCAGTCTTTGATTGATGCCGCATCGACTGCACTAATCAGTCAGGCGCTCATCGAAAAATTAACCGGTCAGGCTTTGAACCGATAAATTATCCGAGATTAGTGCGCTTCACTATCTCGAGGACTAAACATAATGAAACATTTAATTATCATATTACTAACAACGGCATTTGTGTTGATTGGCTATTCGTCTGCATATTCAGATGACGATCACTCTGAACACGACTCTCATTCAGAGGAATCTCATTCAGGTCATAGCTCCGAAGAGCAAAGTAGCTATATACAAGCCGAAATGGCATCTAAAGTTGGCATTGTTACGGATATTGCAGGGCCTGAACAACTTGAGCAATCGAGCAAGCTGTTCGGAACATTAGCATCGGGAGCGGAACAATTGAGTCATGTTCGTGCTCGATATGAAGGCCTAATCAAATCTGTGGCTGTAACCATTGGAGACCCTGTCAAAACAGGAGATTTACTTGCCGAAGTAGAGTCCAATGATAGTCTTAAGGTATATAAGATTCGTGCCCCCATATCAGGTCGTATCATGCAAAGGCACGCGAACACGGGAGAGTTCACTCAAGACCAAGTGCTTTTTTCGATCGCTAATTTAGATACTCTTTGGGCTGAACTGCGAGTCTTCCCATCGCATCAATCCTCCGTTCGCGAAGGGCAAGCAGTGCGCATTCTGGATAGAGAGAACCGCATCGATGCCAAGATTGATCATGTGGTTCCGTCGCTGGAAACCCCGTATCAGCTCGCACGTATCAAACTCGATAACACCGACCAGACACTGGCACCAGGCCTGATAGTTGAAGCGCAGGTTATTATTAGTCAATTTTCCGCTGACTTAGCGGTGAGTAGAAATGCGATTCAAAAAATCGATGGTCGGCAAGGTGTCTTCGTTAAAGACGGCGAAACATACTCATTTACGCCGCTGGTATTGGGTAGGCAAGACGATGCGTTTGTTGAGGTCCTTGAGGGACTTGCTGAGGGAAGTGAGTATGTCAGCGATAACAGTTATTTACTTAAAGCTGATTTGGAAAAATCCGAAGCAGAACACAATCACTAGGGGCGCACCATGATTAACGCAATCTTGCGCCTCGCGATCGAGCGACGCGCGCTGATTTTATGCAGCATATTCTTTATCGTTGGTATCGGTATCTGGAGCTATCAAAAGCTACCGATTGATGCTGTGCCAGATATCACCAACGTCCAAGTCCAAATCAACACCTCTGCACCCGGCTATTCACCGCTTGAGGCAGAACAGCGGATCACATACCCCGTTGAGACAGCCCTTGCGGGATTGCCCAAGCTTTCGTATACAAGGTCGTTGTCGCGCTATGGATTGTCTCAAGTCACAGTCGTGTTTGAAGAGGGCACCGACATCTATTTTGCGCGTAATCTCATCAACGCTAAATTGGGATCAATTAAGAGCGCATTACCGCCAGGTCTAGAACCGGAAATGGGGCCAATCTCAACGGGTTTGGGTGAGATATTCATGTACACCGTGCAGGCCGAGCCAGATGCACGAATGGCTAATGGTGAACCTTACACCGCCACCGCACTTCGAGAAATACAAGACTGGATCATCAAGCCCCAGCTCGCTCAGGTCAAAGGCGTCGTCGAGGTGAATAGCATCGGCGGATACAATAAGCAGTATCACGTCACTCCAGATCTAACAAAACTACTCTACCACCAGGTGAGTCTTGAGGATGTGGTTCAAGCACTGCAAACTAATAACGACAATCGCGGGGCAGGGTATATCGAGCGAAATGGTCAACAGCTCTTAGTCCGATCACCGGGGCAACTCGCGACGCTTGATGATATTGCTAGCGTTATCATCACTGAGAAGAATTCCGTACCAGTTATGGTCAAGGATGTGGCGGACATTGCCATAGGCAAAGAGCTTCGCACGGGTGCTGCGACACGAGATGGTGTCGAAACAGTGCTTGGCACGGCAATGATGTTGATCGGCGAGAATTCTCGCCAGGTGGCACAAGATGTCGCGGCGAAGCTCGATGACATTCAAGCGTCGATACCAAAAGGCGTCGTCCTTGAGGCTGTGTACGATCGCACTGCGCTGGTTGATAAGGCAATTGCGACTGTAACGAAAAACCTGTTAGAGGGCGCACTTTTAGTGGTCGTGGTGTTGTTTTTACTGCTCGGGAATCTTCGTGCCGCGCTAATCACCGCCGCGGTCATTCCACTTTCGATGCTGATGACTATCACTGGGATGGTCAGAACAGGAGTTTCTGCCAACCTAATGAGCCTCGGCGCGCTCGACTTTGGCTTGATCGTTGATGGCGCAGTGATCATCGTTGAAAACGCGGTACGGCGACTCGCCGAGGCGCAACATCAGCAGGGCAGACAAAACTTGCGCGAGCGATTAGAGACCGTTTTTGAAGCAACGTCTGAGGTCATCAAACCCAGTCTCTTCGGCGTCGCGATTATCACGATTGTCTATATTCCGATCTTCAGTTTGACAGGTGTTGAGGGCAAGATGTTTCATCCTATGGCCGCTACTGTCGTCATGGCATTGCTATCGGCTATGATTTTATCCCTGACGGTGGTGCCCGCTGGGGTAGCGGTTTTTATGAATGGCGAAATCAGCGAGAAGGAAAGCGTCATCATCGTGAAGTCTAAACGGGTTTATGAGCCTGTGCTCAGACTAGCGATGAAGTTTCGACTAGCCGTTGTCGGTGGTGCAAGTGCGCTGGTTATATTCAGTGTCTGGTTAGCGTCAACGCTGGGCTCTGAATTCGTTCCGCAACTGAACGAGGGCGATATCGCACTGCACGCGATGCGTATTCCTGGGACAGGACTTGAGCAGGCAGTCGAAATGCAGGCCATCTTGGAGCAGAGAATCAAATCGTTTCCGGAGGTCGATAAGGTGTTTGCTCGCATCGGCACCGCTGAGGTCGCGACCGACCCTATGCCACCAAATGTGGCAGACAATTTTGTTATTTTGAAGCCTCGCAGCGAATGGCCGAATCCATCCAAAACGAAGGCTGAACTTGTAGAAGAAATGGAGGGCTCACTAGAAGAACTTCCTGGAAACAACTACGAGTTCACGCAGCCGATTCAAATGCGCTTTAACGAACTCATTTCAGGCGTGCGTGCTGATCTTGGAATCAAAGTGTTTGGCGATGACCTTGATCAATTAGTGAGTACAGCAAACGACGTGCTTTCGATCGTCAACTCCATCGAAGGTGCGGCTGACGCAAGAGTCGAGCAGGTAACGGGGCTTCCAACCCTGTCAATCATACCTAAGCGAACGGCCTTGGGCCGTTACGGTTTGAATGTGTCTGAGTTGCAAGACTGGGTGGCGGCTGCGATTGGAGGTGAGTCTGCGGGCATTCTTTATGAGGGCGACCGGCGTTTCGAGCTTGTTGTCCGCTTACCTGAAACAGTAAGGCGGAATGTCGACGGGTTGAAGTATTTACCGGTACCCTTGCCAAATGGCGATTACGTGCCGCTTGAGGAAGTAGCCACACTCGATATTGCCCCAGCGCCGGCACAAATCAGTCGCGAGAATGGCAAGCGTCGCGTAGTGGTGACGGCCAATGTACGTGGTCGCGATCTGGGTAGTTTTGTGGAGGAAGTAAAAACCGCGGTAAAAGAGCAGGGCGATATTCCGCCGGGGTATTGGCTAGACTATGGCGGAACTTTCGAGCAATTGGAATCAGCTAGTCAGCGTCTTACCGTCGTTGTGCCGCTCACACTGCTCGTCATTCTCGGCATTCTGGTGATTGCATTCGCTTCGATTAAAGATGCACTTATCATCTTCAGTGGCGTGCCATTAGCGTTGACCGGCGGCATTTTGTTTCTCTACCTGCGCGGGATGCCATTGTCGATCTCAGCAGGAGTTGGATTTATCGCGTTGTCCGGTGTGGCGGTGTTAAATGGACTTGTCATGCTCTCTTTTATTCGTCAGCTCTGGCAAGAAACAGGCGAGTTGACTAAATCAATCATCGACGGCGCCATGGTTCGATTGCGCCCGGTTCTGATGACGGCTCTGGTGGCTAGCCTCGGCTTTATCCCAATGGCGCTAAATACTGGTACTGGCGCGGAAGTACAACGCCCCCTTGCCACGGTAGTGATTGGCGGCATTATTTCGTCGACTATACTGACATTGCTGGTATTGCCTGTCCTCTACGAATGGGTTCATCGCCGTCAGAGAGTTAACCAATAACTATTTTGTGGTCTCGGTAGTTATCGAGGCCACATCTACATAATTATGAAACAATCGAAAGTGTGGTCTGGAGATTTTTATATTGGTAATTCCTTTGCTATCTATGCCCAAAATTATCAGCTTAACAACACCCCTACAAAATACTTAGTCACGTGCATTTTATTGCACTGTAACTTAAGCTAGGTAGATGACGCATTAGTCATAACGGTAACTAAACAAGGCATTCGCAATGCGCACGTGAAAATATAATGAATAAAAATTCCTTTTTTGATCAAACCACATTCGACGACAGAACAAACAACATTAAACAGTCACTAAACGAGCTGTCTACATCTGAGGGAAAACATGTATATGTAATAGATGGGCCTTTAGGCGAGAACCGTTATGAATACGATTACAAGGACGCAATAATCGTTCTTATACCGAATCACAAGATCTCATTTCTTAACTTTGGACCACAGTGTGAGGAGTTTGAACTGTATGTGGATGATGTGCTTGATGACTTAGGTTCTATTTCAGATAAGTACCGCTATAGACAAATCATAGGTAGGCAACGGCAGTGGAAAAATTATGCTATTTATGAGGCCAATGTTGACGAAGACTTTTTGTTTGAACAATTTTTAGAAGACACATGCTTAGTCGATGCAAGGGAAAAACGGAATACGGAATTATTGATCTCACTGCTTACAGGAAGCATTAATGATGTAAACCGCGTTCAAAGTGAGATTCCCGATAATGTTTTAGATAAGATCAAACAAAAAATTGTCTTATTTGATGCTGACCAAACTAGGTTTATATACCAAAAAGCTAGTTCCAAGAAGGTTCGAATTCAAGGGCTTAGTGGTACAGGTAAAACTGAGCTTCTTCTTCATAAGTTAAAAGAGCTTTATCTGGACTCTGACGATACAAAAATTTTTTTCACCTGCCACAATCATGTTTTAGCTGAAAGCCTAAGACAGCGCATACCTTCGTTTTTTAACTTTATGAGAGTTGACGCTCAAATTGAGTGGCAAAAACGTTTATGGTGTTCAAATGCTTGGGGCTCACGTTCGACACCGAGTTCTGGTTTATATAGTTATATTTGTGATCATTACGAATTAACATTCCGCCCTTATTCAGATGGAATGGATTTTAAGAGAGCCTGTAAATTAGCGCTTGAAGAACTTAAGTTAGTTAATTTTGATGAATATGGTTACGCTTTGGATTTCACATTGATTGATGAAAGCCAAGATTTTTCTGAGGACTTTTTTGAACTGTGTAGCCTCGCAACTAGAACTAACGTTTATATTGCGGGAGATATATTTCAGGACATCTTCGACACTAATCTTGATGGAGCTGTAAATCCAGAGTTTCTTTTAAACAAATGCTATCGGACAGACCCTCGAACTTTAATGTTTGCACATGCTGTTGGTATGGGGCTATTTGAAAGCCAGCGTTTGGAGTGGCTTAAAGAAGATCTTTGGGCAGCTTGTGGCTACAAAATTCTAGAAGACACTGATCAGATTTTTTCTCTATCTCGAGAGCCCATTAGGAGATTTGATGACTTGGATTTTTCTAGAGAACCCAGCGTAGAAATATCCACTGTAGATACGTCTAATTACCAAGAGTTAGCAGAAAAGATTCTCCAGCAGATAAAGCAAATCAAATCCGAAAATCCGACTGTCATAGCTTCGGATATAGGCGTGATTTTTGTTTCTACCGCCAAGCAGTCTTATCCAATTGCGGATAGACTCGGTATTCTCGTTCAACAAGAGCTCGGCTGGGACGTTAATAAGGCTTATGAATCAAAGGTTAAGAACGAACAAGCTCTTTTTATCAGCAACAAAAACAATGTTAAGGGGCTAGAGTTTCCATTTGTCATCTGTGTGACAAATCAATTCTCAAATAGTATGAGCTATAGGAACTCTCTATACATGGTTTTAACTCGCTCATTTATGAAAACTTACTTCTTCCTTTCAGATGCTAACGAGCCTTTGTTAGTCAACCAAATCTCGGAAGGTTTGGAACATATCAATAAATATGGTTTTATGAAGTTGAAACCATTGCGGCCCGGTGAGATTGATGCAATGAAACGTAACAAAGAAATTGGCTTTTCAAAACACGCACTTTCATTGGAAGAAGTTGTTTACCAATTGATGGATGAGGAGGCAATTCCTGAGCTTTGGCGTCCAAATGTCTCAAAGGCAGTTATTGCTATTCACTCGGCTGGTGATAGTGACAGTTTCGTTAGAGAGGAAATTAGAAGCTCCGTGATTTTTGTTATGAGTAAGCAGCAGGGCCTCTAATAGTGAAAAGATATACTATCAAAGTCGATAGAATTCATTTACCCCAGGCCTTTAGACCTGTTAGAACAAAAAAAGATGTTGTTGATCTTTTGATGAACACAATAAAGTTGTTCACCCAGCGCGAAATTTTAGTACCGCGTGAACCCGCACTTGAAATTGTGCTTTATATAGATAAATGTTCTAGACTTTTTTATCATATGAAAAGCAAGTATTTTTCTATAAATTTTCCATTTGAGGTTAAAGATATAAAAGGGGAGCTTCACTTTTCTTCGAATGGGTACCAGTTAGACAGCTTTTTAACATCACGGTTATTAGAGGTATTCCTAAGTCCTAACTTTGGCTCAGAGTGTGAAACAGGCTTCATTGATTCCGTTTGGCGAGCAGGGAGAGGGATGGAGTATTTCTGGCCACTAGTTCAAAAATTAATGACTTTCGAAGATGCGTACATCAGGTTTGATATAGACGAAAAGAGGGCAAATGGAAGGCTACATCCGACGAACCACATAGATCTATTCTATGCCAAATCCAGTTTTAAGGTTGGCCTCTCAAACAGAATTAGCACTGATTCATTTAGGGATTTATTGGACCAAAACACTGATTGTCACTATCTAGACAGCGAATGAATTACGCAAGTCCCGAAAGCAAGTAAAATTGCGAATATTCGCTCGCCAGCAATAGAAAACTCAATTATATGTAGAATAACGCGCCCCTTTTAATAATGATAATCTGAGTTATCAGTATTAGTTTATGCTATATTTTCAGCATGAAAAAGGACCTCATTTTAAGCTCTGAAACAGCTATTATTGAAAATAGCGACACAATTGACATAGACAACGTAATTGATGAGTTCGTTGCTACCAAGCGCTCAAAAAATACTCGACGCGCGTATTCTCGAGACATTGCTGACTTGTTTGAGTCGATTAACGTGAAAACGCTTAATGAATTGGGGCTGATACCGTTCTTTGAGCTCGTTTCTCAAATTCAAGAATTCCTCGAAAACGCGACTGATTACGATTTAGAGACGAAGAGGCCGGTTAATCCGAAGACGGTTAACCGTAAAGCATACTCATTATCAAGCTTCTTCAAGTATTTGATGCACGCCTATAATTACCCAAAAAACCCACTGGATCAGTACCAAGCGCATAAATTTGATAGAAGAAGCACGACGCCGAGTTTGACGCGATCAGAAGTCATAGATGTCTTGAATCATATGTCTAAAGGTCGCAAAAAGTCACAAACAGCATTTCGAGATTACTTAGTGTTCTGCTGCTTATCAGTATTAGCATTGCGCAGAAATGAATTGGTGGGGCTTAAGTGGAGTGATATCGACCAAGGCGCCTCCAGCGTAAACGTTTTTCAAAAAGGCGGCTCTTACAAGCTTTTACCATTACCGAAAAGCCTACTGGATCATTTAAACTGGTATCGAGATCAATACAACCATATTTCAGATTACGTCTTTTCACCAGTAAGAAATAATGCGACAAAACGGCTAAATAAACCTTTGAATTCTTCTTACGTCTACACATTGGTTAAACGAGTCGTAGCTAAGGTCGCAAATGGTAAGAATGCGACGCCACATTCATTTCGTAAATCATTTATTGAAATGGCACTTAATAACCAGGAAGACTTCATTTCTATTATTAACGCCACGGGCCACTCAACGGTCGAGATGGTCAAATATTACGATACTAGAGATTCACTTAAGAATAACGCTGTTCACGGGATGGCTAAATTAATCTAAAGGGCAAATATGAGCGACGATAAAAGCAACCCAAAGCTGAGTTTAGAGAAAATGTTGAAAGACTTAAAACCTGACGACTATAAAACGGAAGATGAGGATCGAGGATGGCTTGACTCTAATGTTGGCAAGGAAATACTGTGCCCAGATAAAAAAGAAAGTGCAATCAAAGGTCACGAGTAAAATAGAGCGCTGAAAAAATTAAGATAGAGACGAGCTAATTCGGATTGTCGTCAGCCAAAGATTTTGGCTGCTTCTTCCTCTGCAGCAAAAAGAAGTCCGTCAATATCATTTAGGCACTCCTGCGGGATTTTGCCATCAAGATAGCCATTGAATGTCGAGAACCAAAAAGCCGTCTGCCACGGAGTCATATCATCTGGAAATCTCTTCAGGACTCTCGAAATAACTTCCAACGGCTTCTCGTTTTCAAACTGGAAGGAGGGAAACAGCTCGTTACCCTGTTGATCGCTGACCGAGAATAGCAATTTGTTTTTTCTCCAAAGCTTAAGCTGATTAGGATCAAACTCATCGACCTCAGAAAAACTACTATCTGCGATGTATTCCTTTCGCATACGAAGATTATCGTCCCAAATTCTTTCATCGATAGTTTTCATAAGTTTGACCTGCTAGCTTAATTTACTACTGACAATAGTATTCGCAATCCTAATCTCGGCCAATAGGCCAAGTTAAAGTTATTGAATCATCAATATAAAGAACCGCAGACTCAGAAAATTAAAAGATATTCGCGAGAGAGTGATATTCCTCAGGTCAACGAAATCAATCGCCATGTGAAAAATCAAAAGCCATGTGCAAAGAAAATTCAAACCTATGTGAAAAATCTCAAATTTCGGTAACTCTTTGAATTTTATGAAGTGCTAATTTAACATAATATATATTATGCGCAGTTACATATACTCATCAAAACGCAGTAACACAAACAAGCACCTAGAAACCACTTTAACTATTTTTCCTTTATTTACAGTGTCTTATAGTGTTTTAATAAGATTTTACTTTAGATAATAAATAGTTATATGAAGCCAGCGGCTCAAATAACCTACTCAGAGACGCTGTAAAAGCCAAATCATGGAAACGATGCCGATGGGATACGCAAAAATGAGTTGCGCTAATGAAGTATTTCTTTTGAAGAAAGATATTTGCTTGATAACGTAAAGTAATACTACAGCCAAAAAAACAACTAATAGTTGCCCTAGTTCTACTCCCAAATTAAATGAAAACAAGGCTAACGGTATTTGGTCACCAGGCAATCCAATTTCTGATAAAGCGCCGGCAAATCCAAATCCGTGGACAAAACCAAACAACAAAGCGACAAGCCATGGTTTACGGCGAGTTAGTGAATCCGCTTTTACCACGACCAGCTCTCGTGCCAAAAACACGATAGACAGCGCTATGATGGCTTCGACAGCTCTGGGGTTTAACGAGACCAAACCGAAGGTATTTGCAGCCAACGTTATGCTGTGTGAGATCGTGAATGCTGTTATGGCGGCTACCAGTACCTTGATATTGGCAATCAGCAAAACTAAGCAAAAAACGAACAACAGATGGTCATAGCCAGCCAAAATATGCTCAAAACCGAGTCTCAAATAGGAAAAGAACGTGTTTTTTGGTCGATTCTGGGCAATTTCAAGCGTCTTTTGCGGACTACGAGCAGTAAAAAGTACGGTAGAGCGTTGATTTTTATCGTTTTTTACAACAAATAGGGCGTCTGTTCGTGTATTTTCTAGCCCTTCTAAGGCCACATTCCATGTCGATTGATTTTCAGAGCAAGTGAACCACCCTACTTTACGAGTCCAATTTTCTAACTCTTTGGTTATCCAATCATCATTATCCGAGCAACCTTCAATGTTTAGTATAAGACCCGATGCAGCAGTACCTGATGCAACCTTCGATGTTTGAGTAATCTTTATTTGCCAACGGTTTTGATCCTGCTGAGTGGCTTCAATCAGAATGGGTTTTAGTTCATCGGCGAGCACATGAAATGGAGAAAGCAGTAACAACAGCAAGACAATAACTAGTTCAACAAATATCAAGGAGGAACGAGTCATCTGCTTAATCATGAAGTGGTTCAACAGGGCACCTACTTCTCTATTTGTATTTCATACTGACCGCTGAGCTCTATAAGTTTGGATTCAAGCGCCCTCTTTTTAGCATCGGCTATCCAATCATTTCTTATACGTCGCTTCAGTTCACTATCTTGTAAACTGGGATTTTTAGGAGTTTCTAGATTGACATTCCTAACCAGATGGACCCCGAAACTACTTTTGACCACTCCAGTCCATTGACCGTCATCAATGCTATTTTCATCAATTAGGTTTAACAGACCATCAACAAAGCGCTCTCCGAATTGTCTTTGCACATCTGATTTTGACGCCCCGATTATCCTTCTATCCAGACTGATCTGCTTCAAAACGCTGTCTGCATCCACACTTCCTTGGTTCAACTCTCTAATCAGCGCTTGAGTTTCAGCCTCAGACATTTGATCACGCAACAGTATTTGCTCAAAACTATACGCTGGCTCCCCCTGATACTCACTCACCCGACTTTCTAGCCATTGCTCTAATTGTTGATCACTCGGGTCTTCAATCGATGCATCGACTAGGTAACGAGTCTTTTGGATGACTCTGTTTTTTACGAAAGAATCATCATTATCTAGACCAAGACTCACACCCTCTCTGAACAACAATTCTTGCTGGACCAGGTTTGCGATTTCGTTCTCTAATTCGGCTTCGGTTGGTAGCCTTCTCCACCGACTCTGCCAATGTGAAACGATCTGGGTAACATTCTCTTCGCTGATTACAATCACTCTGGGGTCGCCGTCATCGGGCTCAGCAATGAAATTAAAGTAAGCCCCTATCAACAGCGCGACGAGTAAGAAATGGACCAAAGGCTCTCTGCACAGTGAACTAAAGAAGTTAGTGCTCAAAGTTTCTATAAACCGCTGATTTTTCGATATTTATTAAGTACTAGTTAATTCGCTTTGTACCAAATAGGGGATGTGTATGCCCTCTCCTGTTGCACTTTTAGCACATCTTCCGGCAATTCAAATCCATACTTTAAGGCATCGTACACTGGCCAAGTAGGTGTTGGTATTTCGAGCACGCGGACGTAGTAAAATGAGTTATCGCCACGGTTAAATTCAGGGTCAGTCCACACAACTGATAACTCAGCCTCACCGACGCTATTGTCCCAAGTACCCTTGCTTAGATCGACTGAGTTTTCAACAGCAGGCAGCTTGCCATTATCGTCCAGCTGCCGCTCATCGGTACCGGACCAAGCAACATCAAATACCTTTTCGTGGGTTTTACCTTCGGCATCAATCCACCCTTTTACTACCTGAACTCGATCCAGCGCAGCACTTTCTGGGTCCATCGTAGCCCGTATCATTAATTGCGGGGCGGCATCAGATTTTGCTAACTCTCCCCCCATGGGGACACCCTTCGCATATCCAGCCTGTACCATATTAGCCATATCCATTGCGCTAAATTCGTATCCTGCGAATAACCTAACCGTCATCCGTGGCCCTGTTGTGGCATATACTTCGCGTCGTTGGAATGCATCAAATATTGCTTCCCGCGTATTCTCCTCAGCCCAAGCAGCCGCATACCCGCTGGACAGGTAATGCCAGCCGAATCGACCTTCACGCGTGCCCAAATTTTGCGGTACTAATGCCCTTTTCTCTACGTTGATTTCGTTGCCGGTGTGTTTCCCGTAAAAATTGTCCTCATCACTAGTGGCCAACGATGTATGGCTATCTGTGGACCCGATCAAACCAAATGCGTATGGATTTATGCCGGTTTGACGCTCAAGCGCCAACCCTCGCTTGAGTGCCTCACGCGCGTAGCTTCCGGCGTGATTTTCGGGGGGCATATCCTCGGTACAGCTGAGATTACATGTATCCCAACCGGCATTACCGAAGTTCGAAAATTCATCATTAGGTGACAAGAACGGATGGCTCTCGCTGTCACCCTTTATTTGGGTTACTTCTACGACTGGCTCGTACTTTGCTCTAGTTTTCGCATAGGCTGCGTCAATTGGACTGCCGTCTAGGCGAGTCATAGCAAACATCAGCCCATTAGAGACATTGCTATTATGCGGCATAGCCAATACACGGCCACCTGTGGTCTCTTCATAGTCTTTCATCCATGCCCACAGTTGCTCAGGATCAGGGTTAGATATACTAGGAAAAGGTATGATTTTATTGGTTTTTTCCGCCGAATCCCGAAACATTACTACTCGATGCAGATTGTTTCCTTGTGGCATTGGGGTATATTCAAAACCACTGAACGCAGTAAACTTTCCAGGATCGTTATAGCGATCCAGTATCTTGTTATGCGCCTTCCAGAGCTTGCCAATGCGTTTAGACTGGCTGTCCTCATCCAATAAAGCTTGGGGTAATGTACGTTTGGCGGCTCCGTCGATCAGCTCTGCGGTAACCCGAAGACTCCCCTCTTCACTCTCGTGCATCATGTCCCACCAACGGCGGAGGGTTTCATCCCGCACCAGCAGTCTGGGCGCTTCATACAATGCTCTGGTAGCGCCTAATCCGTCGCTATGATCAGATATCACCAAGAAGTCTAAGGGACGGCTCAATTTGGCTTTAATGCCGCGAGTAGAGGTCACTTCTTCCCCACGAGCAAAACGAAGGGCTGATTCTGCATCCAGGCGATTCCCGAAGCCAAAGGCATCTACCGAATTGGATGTGTGAAGATGGGTGTCTCCCCAAAATACTTTGGTTGGAAACTCTGTTTTTTCTACTATTGGGCTGGAGTCACTGCCCTCGACTGATGGTTTCTGACTAACTGTTTCCTTGGATTGATCAGAGCAACCTACGAGTAGCAGCACAAACGACAAAAAACTGAGAAAAGATAAAGCTCGCTTCATTAATACTCCCCAACGGTAAAAGCATGTCCAAAAGATCGAGCTTTACAAGAGTGGCTATGGCTCGTTATTAGACGTTTTTTCTAGTTATTTGTTAAAGATAACACCGCAAACAGCATTCAAATGATAAAAAGTTATCATTTATCAGCCATCTGCGGTGTTCTTAGTTGGAGGCTTTACATACTGAACTCAACCGTAGCGCCGCCGCCAAGCGGCAATCCTAGTGCTGCCCATAATACAGTCAGTATTAATCCCGTAATCAACATCCATATAGAGTACGGAATCATAGTCGCCGTCAGACTTCCTATTCCAAAGTCTTTTTGCCACTTATTGGCAAATGTTAAAACGAGCGGGAAGTAAAACATCAACGGCGTGATGATATTCGTAGCTCCGTCACCGACGCGATAGGCTGCGGTTGCCATTTCTGGGCTAATCCCTGACAGCATCAGCATCGGAACAACCACTGGCGCCAAGAAAGCCCATTTTGCACTGGCCGAGCCCACAAATAGATTAAGTAATGCCGCAAAAAGCACCATGACACCCAAGATGGCGTAAAGCGGCAATTGAGAAGCTTGGATCGCCGCAGCGCCTTTAACAGCAAAGATTAAACCCAGATTCGACCAATTGAAAAGAGCCACAAAGTGAGCCGCGGCAAACGCGAGCACAAGGTAATAGCCCATATCCTGCATGGCTTCGGCCATCATCTTGACTATATCCCGATGATCCTTAACGGTGCCCACGGCTTTACCGTAAACCCATGCAGTCACAATAAATAGCACAAAGAATCCAGCAATCAAGGATTGATAGAATGGAGTTAACCTAGCCTGAAATGAACAGGCGCCCTCCGCTAATTTTGCATCCGGGCATGCCGCTTCATTTACCAATGGGGTTCCAGGCCCGAAGGTGAGTAAGGCCCAAAAGCCGACTACACCCAATAGTGCAAGGCCAGCGTATCGCAGACCCTTTCTTTCATCAGCGCTGATGTCGCGTTTTACTTCGTCATCTCCTGAGTTTTCTGTCGATACGCCGTCGGCATCCCAAGGGCCTAAACGAGGCTCGATGATCTTATCCGTTACATACCAGATAACCGGTACGTAGATGAAAAGCATAGTCGCGATGAAGTACCAATTACCCGCGATGTTCACAGGATAGTCTTCTACCAAGATGCTCGCCGCCTCTCCAGTAATACCCAATAACAATGCATCTAACTGCCCCATTATTAAATTTGCTGAAAAGCCGCCGGATACCCCAGCAAAGGCCGCCGCGATACCAGCAATAGGATGTCGATTAGCGGCGGCAAACACAATCGCTGCCAAAGGGATCAGAACCACATAGGCCGCGTCAGCAGCCAAGTTACCCATCATGGCGATAAAGGCAACCAATGGGGTCAATAAGTATTGTGGGGCATTACCAACAGCGGCACGCATGGCGGTGCCAAAAAGCCCAGTGCGCTCAGCCACACCCGCTCCTAGCATCACTGTGAGCACCATGCCCAACGGATGGAAGTGAGTGAAGGTCTTTGGCATTTCAACAAAAAGCTTTTGCAATTTTTCAGCCGACAATAGACTTTGCGCAGCAACCACGCCATCTGGCCCAATCCCAAATCGAGCTTTTTGAGAATCTGGCATGCCTTGCAATATCTCTGGCGACAAAGTCTCTGATACGCCAAAAAAGGCCGAAATCACTGAGACAACGATGACAAATAAGATTAAGTATAGGAAAAGAAAGACGGGATCTGGTAACGCATTACCAGTTCGCTCAACCCAGCCCAGAAAGCCTTTGTGAGCTGACGGTGTGACAGAATTTGATTCACTCATTCTGTGATCTCCTCGTGGTGTGTTGTTAGTACGGCAGGTTTCATTGTTATTAGTATTCCGCCCTTAATTCATGACTCTTTTCTTTTTGCAGGAAACAGATCAAAAAAGTTGTTAGTGGTCTGTTCAGCAAATTCGTTGAAGGGCAGCCCTTTAAGGTCCGCCACAAACTGCGCAGTGTGTTTCACGTACGCAGGTTCATTAGTTTTGCCTCGAAGCGGCACAGGCGCCAAATAAGGCGCATCGGTTTCGACTAGAATCCGATCAACCGGACACTTTCGAGCTACCTCTTGCACATTGGAGGCACTTTTAAATGTCACTATCCCAGAAAAGGATATGTAGAAACCCAAGTCGAGCGCCTTTTCGGCGGTGTCCCAATCTTCGGCAAAACAATGCATTACGCCTCGACAGGCATCAGCACCCTCTTCCTTGAGCATGCTCATGGTATCGTTGGCTGCGTTTCTGGTGTGGATAATTAGCGGTTTGTTAACCACTTTTGCCGCTTCGATGTGACGAACAAAGCGTTGTTGCTGCCACGTCATATCTTGGTCCTCTACCCGAAAGTAATCGAGACCAGTTTCGCCAATTGCGACAATATTGTCATCGCTGCCAATTGTAATAAGCTCCTCCACGGTTGGCTCCTTCACGTCTTGATAACAAGGATGTACGCCGACAGAAGCGAAGATATGAGGATATTGATCCGAGAGCGCTTTGACTTCAGGAAAGTCTTCCAAATTTACCGAAACACAGAGCATATGCTCCACTTGGTTTTCTTTGGCATTGTCTAGCAACTCAGGCAGTCGCTTGTGTAGCTCTTCGAAATTGATGTGGCAATGAGAATCAACCAGTTGCATGAGATTAAACCTTAGACAAAGCGTCGCTGACTTTAAGTTTATGAATTAGTTAGGGATGCCTAGCTTGGATTCAGTAAAGAATTGAAGTTTACAAGTAATCAGGAATCCAGATAGTAAAGAATCAAAGAGCTAATAAGAGACTCACATCGTGTGGGTTGATCGAGTTAGCGAGATGGAAGCACCTAGCTTAGATTCTATTAGTCGAACCGTATGATGGCTGTCTTCGCCTACGAACTGGATTCCAACGCCAGGTGGGCGACCGCCGAGTGCCCCTGGAGGGCTCACCCAAACCACCTTTCCCGAGATTTGCACCGGGTCGGGCTCGTCCATCACGGTGACCAGCAAAAACATCTCATCACCAAGATTGTAGTCTTTTTGAGTTGGCACAAACAATCCACCACCCTTCACAAACGGCATGTAGGACATATACAGCGCTTGCTTATCCTTAATCGCAATTGAAATCACCGAATTGCGTGGTTTCGCTGCGTTATTTAGATCTTGTTCGCTCATAGATGAGTTTTATACCGTCATTTGATCATTTGCACAACTAATCCTGCACGCCCAGATCAGTTTTTACCTGCGCGTTAGGTTTTAGGCAGTCCGTGGACATGATTTGCCAAGCTTTCCAGTACCAAAAGTTCGTCTACCGTCGTGCTTAATAGTCTTTTTGCCTGATTGAGTTCATCGAGCAGTGTTATTAAGCGAGACCGGTCCAACTTGTCACTGCTGGTCTTTACCCAAGCACTTTGTACTGGAAAAAACACTTCCGAGGGATCATCGCATAGCTGAAAACGTAACAAATCAGTTGAGAGCTTTTGAATCATGTCCACACTGGCGTCGGCTCCTAAGTCTTGCCACTGCTTTGCCGTGCTCGTGACTTCGCTGCGCCGCATCCACATGTGGTTAATCGAGGTCAACAATGTCTTAAGCTGATCCAAATAATCGTTCTGATAATACTCTATGGCCTGCAATGGATGGTTGTTCGAAATACTGACGTAGGTTTCGCAGTCTTGGTCCGGAATCACCTGCTGCAACTGCAGCCAATTTACCGCAGACTCACGATCAGGCGCTTTAAATGGAACAAGGCTGCAACGACTTCGAACCGTCTTGGGTAACTTTGAAACTTCATCCGCGACGAGTAAAAATAGAGTGTTAGCTGGTGGCTCTTCCAAATTCTTTAAAAGGGCATTGGCCGCGTTCACATTCATAGATTCGGCGCCTGCAATCAAAATTACTCGGAATTTGCCGATGTGAGGGTGCGTTGATAGCTTGGCTGAGAGAGACCTAACCTGATCAATGGTAATGAGTTTTCTGGGTTTACCGCTGTGTTGCTCAATGTAACGCGCTGCGTATTCAGCAAGAAGTGTCGAGCTCCCCTCTTTCGACTTCACCACTTCCATCTTTATTTCCGGCATGACTACATGGAAGTCCGGGTGAGAGGCAGCATTGAACAGCTTGGCCGATTGAGAATGATTGTCGGTCAAAACAAAATGCGCCAGTGCTAACGCCAGATCTCTCTTGCCTAAACCCTCGTTCCCATAAAACAACAAGGCGTGATTAGATCGCTCTGGTTCCAACGTAAGCAATTGCCATAACTCTTGATTCCAAGGATGTATGGTTGGAGTAAACATAACCTTAGTCAGGCTGAACAGATTGCGTTAGTGTTTCTTTTATGAAGGCTAGAAAAGCGGTTTCAATGTCAGCCTTAACGTCGTCCAATGATTTAGCGGCGTCGATGACTGAAAACCTGTTTGGCTCTGCTGATGCCCGCTGCAAATAGCACTGCCTAACCTTTTGCTTGAAGCTAATCGCCTGCCGCTCAAAACGATCTGGTGCACTTCGGTTCCCAGCACGCTGTTCACCGGTTTCTACCGGCACATCAAGCAAAAATGTGTGATCAGGACGAATATCTTCCTGCACCAGGTCCTCAAGAATGGAAATTCTTTCAGCGCCCATATCTCGACCACCACCTTGATAAGCGTAGGTGGCATCGGTAAAGCGATCACACAACACCCAACTCCCCTCGTTCAAAGCTGGCAAGATAACCTCTTCTAAGTGCTGCGCCCGGGCGGCAAAAATCATCAAAAGTTCGGCCATTTCTCCAAAGTCTTGATCAGTGGACCCCAGCACCAGTGAGCGAACCCGTTCACCAAAAGTGGTTCCGCCAGGCTCACGAGTGATGACCAAGTCGATGCCTTGCTCGCGAATCAATTCAGCTAGGTGATCCAGGTTAGTACTCTTGCCTGCACCGTCCTGTCCTTCGATTGTGATGAATTTTCCACGCATAGCTGTCGGTCTAGCCCTCTCCTGCCTGGGGATTAGACGAGAACGCTCTTGGTTTGCCACCAAGTTGATATTTTATCACTGCGTTATTGTGCTCCCTAAGCGTCTTGGAGAAATAGTGAGTGCCATCACCCTTACCAACAAAATAAAGCGCCTCAGTAGTTGCTGGGTTTGCGGCGGCTCGAATCGAAGCCTCGCCGGGCATGGCGATAGGAGTTGGCGTCAGTCCGTATCGCGTGTATGTATTGTATGGGGTGTCAGTGGTCAAGTCGCGACGGCGGATATTTCCGTCGTAGCTATCTCCCATGCCGTAAATCACCGTGGGATCGGTTTGTAGCTTCATGCCGATACGCAGGCGATTGTTGAAGACACCCGATATCTCTGGTCGCTCGTGAGCTACGCCAGTCTCCTTCTCAATAATTGAAGCCATAATCAACAGCTCATATTTGTTCTTCAGTTTGATCGACGTATCCCTGCTATTCCAGGCGTCTTCCAGCACAACTTGCATTCGATCATAGGCTTGTTTAAGAACATCGAAATCACTATCGCCGCGTTGATAGAAGTAGGTTTCTGGAGCAAACCACCCCTCTGGATGCATTCCTGCTGCTCCTAGCCTTCTCATTACATCCCGTTCGGACATCCCCCCGAGTTCATCTTCCAGACGTTCTTGTGAACTTAGCTGTTTAACATAGTCTTTGAACGTAAGCCCCTCCACCAGCGTGATGGAGTATTGAATTACTTCACCATTCTCCACTTTATTGACCAAGTCGGGAATGTCGACAACATCCACTAATGTGTATTCACCTGCCTTAATCTGGATATCTCGATTATTCAGCCAAATATACGCTCTAAATAAATATCGATTATCGATGATACCGTTTTTTTGCAGATGGGAGCCCAGCCAAGAAACACCAACCCCTTTTGGTATTTCCAGTTTGAAAGTGCGATTCTCTAACGGTCTGGATACGGATTCCGAATAAACATAGTAGCCGATAGCTAATCCAGTAAGAAAAACAGCATAAAAGCTAAGTCTAATAACGCGGAATAACTTCATCTTGTCTTAATCTTTCTCTCAATGAGTTGGCAGTTGAAAAATCTGAATAGGTTTTATCTTGAAACTCTCTGACAGACCAAACGCCTATTAGAGAATTGGACAAAAACACTTCATCGGCCTCGCAAATTTCTTGGACGGATAGTCTCACAGTCTGGACTAAATACCCAAGTTCTTTTAACTCTCCGATCACATACGCGCGCATGACACCCGCAACACCGCAACGATCTAGCGATGGTGTAGACATAAGCCCATTTTTACGTATGAACACATTAGAGTGCGTAGCTTCGACCACATTTTCACGATCATCTAGCAGTAAGGCCTCATGCCAATTTTTCTGCCAACGGCTTCGCGCCAATACCTGTTCTAATCTATTTGAATGCTTGATCCCGGCCAGTAAAGGTTGTGTGGCAAGTTGAACATCACTTAAACCCAACAGGATTCCATCAGCCTCCTGATGATCGTCATAGACCGGGTATGGGTGCAATGCTAAAACCCTTGAAGAACTCGGGTTATCTGGATTCTTGTAACCCCTGCCGCCTTCGTCCATCATGACCGTGACACGCAGGACTGCGTTTTCTGAATGAGAAAGTCCAGCCAAACTCTGCCAAACCTCCGACACCAGTAATTCTAGGTTAATAGGAATAAGAAGCCGCTCACATCCCTGCTGGAGTCGCTCCAAGTGAAGGTCGAGCAGCCTTGGCTTGCCTGACACAACCGCAATCGTTTCAAAAACTGATTGTCCATACAACAAACCTCGGCTGGTCACCGAGGTCTGTTGAGTTTCTATGCCGTTTACTAATACCTTCAAAGGATAGGCGTTTGAATCGAATACTAGCTAAAACGCTTCATGGCTAGAGTGCCATTTGTGCCGCCAAAGCCGAATGAATTACTCAACGCGTATTCTAATTTCATTTCTCTAGCTGTATTTGGGACGTAATCCAAATCGCAATCTTCAGATGGATTATGCAAATTAATCGTTGGTGGCACAGTCTGTGTGTGCAACGCCATCGCTGTGTAAACGGCTTCTACTCCGCCGGCGGCACCCAACAAATGCCCTATCATCGATTTTGTTGAGGTAATGGCTACATTCTTCGCATGATCACCCAGAGCAAGCTTTGTGGCATTGGTTTCAGCCGCATCGCCTAATGGTGTTGATGTGCCGTGAGCGTTTAAATGATCCACTTGATCTGCGTTGATTCCGGCGTTTCGCATCGCATTTACCATGCAACGAGAAGCCCCTTCGCCACCGGGGCTAGGAGATGTCATGTGGTGCGCATCTCCACTCATGCCAAAACCCGCGAGCTCAGCATAGATACGAGCACCCCGTGCCTTTGCGTGTTCATACTCTTCAAGTACCAGCACGCCAGCGCCCTCGCCCATCACGAAACCGTCTCGGGCCTCATCCCACGGGCAAGAAGCCAGTGCCGGGTCTATGTCTCTGGTCGATAACGCACGTGCATTACCGAAGCCGGCAATCGCTGTCGGGCGTATCGCAGCTTCTGCTCCGCCAGCAACCATCACATCAGCGTCGCCGTATTCGATCATTCTTCCAGCATCACCGATAGCGTGAGTGCCCGTCGTACAAGCGGTTACCATGGATAAGTTTGGTCCCTTTAATCCGAGATTGATCGACAGATGACCGGAAATCATATTGATGATTGCACTTGGCACGAAGAATGGAGAAACACGTCGCACTCCGCGATTTTCTAGCGTGAGTGTTGCGCTCTCGATCGATTCAATACCGCCGATACCCGAACCCACATAGACGCCAATGCGCTCTGCATTTTCCTCAGTGACTTCTAGACCAGAATCCTTGAAGGCATCCATACTGGCCGCTAAACCAAACTGGATAAAACGATCCATCTTTCGAGCTTCTTTAGCCGGTAAATACTCGGTTGGATCGAAATTAGTTACCTCGCCCGCGATACTGCAGGGATATCCTTCCGGGTCGAAGTTGGTAATTTTGTCGATCCCGCTGACACCATTAACGATATTTTTCC
The DNA here is from genome assembly GCA_963669225.2 of uncultured Arenicella sp. Taxonomy (GTDB): domain Bacteria; phylum Pseudomonadota; class Gammaproteobacteria; order Arenicellales; family Arenicellaceae; genus Arenicella. Next base: position 301,066 of record OY769919.2, read on the forward strand.
AATTTTCTTCTAGGGTTAAACCCACTGGCGAAACGATACCGATTCCCGTGATTACAACTCTACGCTTACTCATCTTAAATCCTGAGGATGTTTATTATTGCGAATAGATAGGCCCGATTATGACGTCATTTTGCATGGCTAAAAAGCCCTAAATGAAGTCATTACTGAGCAATTTGCCCAGCTTCTTAAACCTAAATGAAAAAAGCCGCTCTGGAATCCCAGAGCGGCCCTTTCAAAATGATTCTAAAACTCGAAACTTAATTAAGAGTTTTTAACGACATAGTCGATAGCTTGCTGAACTGTCGTAATGTTCTCAGCTTCTTCATCAGGAATTTCAGTTTCGAATTCCTCTTCCAAAGCCATTACTAGTTCAACTGTGTCTAGTGAATCAGCGCCTAGATCGTCTACGAAAGACGCACTGTTAACAACTTGGTCTTCGTTAACACCTAGCTGTTCAACTACGATTTTTTTTACGCGTTCTTCAATGCTGCTCATGAGAATACCTCTTATATGGGAGCTGTATCAGCCAATCAACTTAGTCCGTGCTTTACTGCGATCGGGTTGGTCTCTCGGCCTTGAAAATTGTCTGATGAATATGACCAGTCGTCCTCTTCATCAGATGGTTAATCTTGCGGCGGAATTATATAAAAAAGCGCTCGCAATGCAAAACAATTAATCGGGAAACTACACAAATATCCAGAAAGTCATTTATGTCATGTACATTCCGCCATTAACATGCAGTGTGGTTCCGGTAACATAGGCGCTTTCATCTGAAGCCAAATACACTACCGCAGCCGCAATATCGTCAGGTTGACCGAGTTTTGCCGCCGGAATCGTCGCTGTCATTTTTTCAACCTGATCTTCAGTCAATGCATTGGTCATATCGGTTTGAATGAACCCAGGAGCAACTGCATTAACTGTGACGCCACGAGACGCAATTTCCTGAGCCAGTGATTTGGTGAATCCAATCACCCCAGCTTTGGCGGCCGCGTAATTTGCTTGCCCTGCGTTACCTGAGACACCAACGACCGATGTGATATTGATGATACGTCCTGAACGGGCTTTCATCATTCCGCGCATTACACCCTTAGACAGTCGATACACTGACTTTAGGTTGGTGTTCATGATGTCATCCCACTCTTCCTCTTTCATGCGCATCATCAGGTTGTCACGGGTAATTCCTGCATTGTTAACTAGGATAGAGATTGCCCCGAATTCGCCGGCAATATCGGACAATACCGAGTCGATAGAGTCGGCTTCGGAAACATTCAACACCATACCCCTACCGTTAATACCGGCAGCCGCCAATGATTCGGTAATCTTTTGTGCGCCACCTTCTGAAGTCGCTGTACCGATGACAGTTGCACCTTGTCCACCAAGCTTCTCAGCAATGGCCTTACCAATTCCCCGGGTAGCGCCTGTAACCAAACAAACCTTATCTTTTAATTCAAACATGAAAATATTCCTATGCTTCGATCTAGAGGGCGATATCCACCGCCCGGTTAAACACCTAATTCAGTTTCAAGTGAGTCTGGAGAGTCAATACAAGCCACCGTGGCTCCACGAGCGATCCGCTTGATCATGCCACCAAGTACTTTGCCTGGGCCCGATTCGATAAACCGAGTGGCTCCCATCTCCTGCATTTTGTTGACCGACTCAACCCAACGAACTGGAGAATCTAACTGGCTGACAAGATTGGCGGCCACATCTTCGGCATTACCTGCAACAGACACATTACAATTGTGCAGCACTGGAATGCTCGGCATGGATATGGATATGCCTTGAAGTCTTTCTTTTAGCTGATCTGAGGCGGGTGTCATCAATTTGCTGTGCGCGGGAATTGATACAGGCAATGGAAGTGCTCGTTTAGCACCCGCTTCTTTCATGGCTGGCGCTGCGCGCTCAATCGCTGCCGCCGAGCCAGCAATAACCACTTGACCAGGCGCATTAAAATTCACAGCTTGCAATACATCATCGCCAGCGACCTGAGCACACACTTCGGCTACTTTGTCATCATCCAGACCAATGATGGCCGCCATACCGCCCTCGCCCTCTGGAACAGCGCCTTGCATGTAGCGCCCTCTATCTCTTACCAGCGCTACCGCATCAGCAAATTCAAGAGCACCGGCACAAGTTAATGCGGTGTACTCTCCCAGACTGTGTCCGGCCATTAGACTTGGTTGACTGCCCCCGCGAGCCACCCAAGCCTCCCAAGCAGCGACACCCGCCGTCAAAAGAGCCGGCTGTGTGTTTTCGGTTTGCGAAAGCTGTTCGATGGGACCCTCCTGGGTCATCTTCCAAAGATCGGCACCCAAAACATCAGATGCTTCCACAAACCTTTGTTTTGCTTGAGGAAAAGACTCGCAAAGCGAACTCATCATGCCAACGGCTTGTGAGCCTTGGCCAGGGAAAACGAACGCAATAGACATGCTGTATTTACTCCGTGAAATTAATTAGTGGCAAGCTTTGGGGCAGTTGCTTCGACCTGCACGAACAATTCAGATAACTGATCGACTAATCCGCGCTCAGCCTGCGCTGATGCTTCGTGAATAGCCTGTTTAAAACCGATCTCGTCGGTACCACCATGACTCTTAACCACAATTCCATTAAGCCCGACCAACGTTGCTCCATTGTGGGCTCTGGGATCCAGTCTTTTCTGCATAGCTTTTAGTATTGGCATGCAAATAGCGCCACCAAGTTTCGTGAATAAATTTCTCTTAAACTCTTCCTGCATGACGCCCATGATCATCTTGGCGGTGCCTTCACTGGCCTTGAGGGCTACATTTCCCTCGAATCCATCAGTAACGATGACGTCAACTCGGCCATCGTAAATTTCGTCGGCTTCAATATATCCGACGTAATTCAAACCAGATTGTTCCAGTAGCACCGATGCCTTCTTAACTTTTTCAGAACCTTTAATCTCTTCTGCGCCGACGTTTAGCAACGCAACCTTAGGGTTTTCTTTCTTGTCGACGATTTGCGTTAAAACTGACCCCATGAACGCAAATTGAAGCAACATATCAGGCGTAGAATCAACGTTTGCTCCCAAATCGAGCATATGAATAGTCTGGGACGTATCTTTGCAAGGCATTGAGCTTATGATTGCAGGGCGATCGATGCCGCCGATGGTTTTTAAGACAAAACGAGCCGTAGCCATCAGGGCTCCAGTGTTGCCCGCACTAATCGCGGCGTTAGCCTTACCTTCTTTCACTAAGTTAATGGCCACACGCATGGAGGAATCTTTCTTTCGCTTTAACGCAAGTGCAGGACTTTCATCCATGCCCACTACCTCGGAGGCATAAACTAATGAGAGGCGACCAGAATCTAACCAATGTTGGGCTGAATGGCGGGTCAACTCCTGAGTCAATTCTTCTTCGCGACCAACGAGTATGATGTTTTGCCCTTTGGCATCGTCTTTGAGAAAACTCAAAGCCGCAGGCACTGTAACGCTAGGGCCGAAATCCCCGCCCATAGCATCTATTGCTAAGATCGGGTTAGACAGTTGTGGATTCATAGAGGGTATTAGTGTGGAGCTTTCAATCTTAAATTTAGCATCAATAAATTAAATTCTCGCTTCGAATTGATTACATATGAAATCAAACGTCGATTTCAAGCAAAACCATATGAAAGAAGTTTAATCGACCGCGCTGCCAAGCTCTTCTTAGAATTGATTGATGATTTTAAAAACCGGAACAATATGGACAAAGTGTCAGTCATACAACACTTTTTCTTTAGACCATAAAACCAAAAAAGGCCTCGAAAGTCGAGGCCTTTATACAAACGTCAAGGAAAACCTTAGTTAGCTGACTTAACGTTTACAACTTTTTTACCACGATAGTAACCAGTCGCCGTAACTTGGTGACGACGGTGCAATTCGCCAGTCATTGAGTCTGTTGACAATGTTGGCTCACCCATTGCATCGTGAGAGCGACGCATTCCACGTCGTGAATTAGATTTTTTACTTTTCTGTACAGCCATGGTCTACCTCGCTGAAATACTTTTATGGTCAATGTAGTTTGGCTTTAGCTCACTGGATTTTTTAATGCCCTTGCTGAAAATTAATCATTTTCAGAGCCAAATACCTAACCGGTTTATCGTCTTCGGACTAAGCAAAACAGTTTACTTGCCGAAATCAGCGGAGGAACATTCCTACGCTCATTAAAATTTGGCCGAATCATATAGACCCAGGCGTCTAGTGTCAAAGAGAAATCGATGTTTTTTAACGATTATTTTGCATAATTCTTGGGCATCGAATAATCATTTGTCTACGAGCCAGTTTCGATTGATTTTAATCGAACAACGCGCGTTAATTCCGCAAATAGCAGCATGAAAACCGCCTCTATCTCATCATATAGTCGCTCGACCTCCTCGATGGATCCGGCCATTTTATTTTCAAACCGAATCCGTCGGCTTACCTGGTCCAATGACTGGGCAATTCCATCTAAACTTGCATAGGTAGATAACCAATCATGGGAGATCATGCTCTTAACCACCGATTGCATTCTGGAAGGCATCAAGTTTATGCATTCATTTAAGCCCCGATAAGCCGACTGCCTAAACTCATCGAATTCGACAACGGCGAACTCATCCCAATGCTTGATCAAAAAGTAATCAAATGCGATGTCTGAGATAATCCCAGCGTATCTCCTACGATCAGCATCAAAAGACTTTTTCAAAATTTTAACCGGCTCAAAGGTGTCGGTTGTCTTGTCAACTAACCTATGATTTTCGATGCCAAGCAGAACCGCCTTGGGCAACCTTTCTCGAAGATCGGCGTCTGGTTTGAAGTCACCCATTAAATTGCCGGTAAACGATAGTGGCGTACGCCGTGAAAAAAAGAGATGGCTTAGATAATTCATGCCTTTTATGATGAGTTTTCAGTTAACGGCGACAGTAGCTTTATGCAGGTTAAGAACGTAGCAAAATATGCAGTGTGTGTTTTCCTAATAGTTGGTCTCAGCTCGTGCACAGAAGATGCTCCGGAAACCCCTGAAGAGCATGTCAGAGCCGTGATAAGTGCAATCGAAGCAGGGATTGAAGACCGCGACACTTCAGACATTTTTGATCACGTTAGCCAAAACTATCAAGACCATCGCGGTAAAGACAGAGACGATCTTCGAAAGTTAGCCCAAGTCTACCTGTTTGCAAATCAAAATATTGAATTGATCGTTCATATAAATTCAATCGAGCAAATAAATTCGCAATCCATCGCGGTTGAAGCTACGGTGACCATGGTTGGAACCGCTGCACGTACTAATTCTCGCTTAACAGGTCTTAGAATGGACAATCAGCGTGTTTCGGGTGCTTTCGTCCTAGAGCAAACAGAATGGAAACTTTCTAGTGTGTCCTGGGAGCGACAATCCATTTTCTAAACACTTCTATCTATAACCAAAAGTCAAAGCAGCATGAAAAACTTAGTAAACCGACGCGATTTCATTAAGCTATTTGGGGCTACGTCATTACCCGCATTATTGAGTGCATGCTCCGATGATGTTCCTGATCATCGATATAACCAAGAAGATATTAACAAGCTTGCCGCACAGCGGCGCTATGAGGCCTTGGAATCCGGCACAGGTCCGCTGGGAAAACACATCTATCGTGGCTACAAGGGGCTCTCGGAACTGCCTTGGTTCGAACAAGATTCGCAAGGTAGACTGGTTTGTGTCGATGACAGCTTTCCAAAAGCCATTGATATTCATAGTCACCTAGGCATGTCGATCCTTTTTGAACCAGACTTGGACCTTCAAGCGCAAACAGAAAGGGTCAAACATTTACTGGATTGTGATCTCAATGAATCTGAATGCAAATTAGACCTTGATCAATACGTTAATAGCAATTTCACTGAAGACGATCTCGAGCAACTCAAGTCGGTGATTAGATCTCAAGCATTTTGGGGAAACTCGTTTTCAGAGTCCCAAACCCTTCCCAATTTCGCTAAAGAAATGGATGACATGAGAGTGGAAAAAGCGCTATTACTTCCCATCAAGCTGGGACTCTGGTTTGGAGATAAACAAACCGAGACATGGCGCGCCGCGGTGAATGCCTCATCGAATAAAAACCATTTTTTGACGGGGTTTTCGATCCACCCTCGCGATGACAGTCGCCTGGATGAATTGAAAAAACATGCCTTAGATACTCAAGGCAATAATCGCCCCGTACTTAAACTTCACCCAACTGTTCAACGCTTCTACCCCGATGACGAACAAATGATGCCAGCCTATGAACTGGCTGAAAAGCTTGGCGTTACCATTTTTTTCCACGGAGGCAGAGCAGGAATCGAACCCACGGCATCTCATCCTTACGCCATGCCTCGCCATTATGAGGCGGTTTTCGCCAACTTTCCTAAGTTACAGATAGTCATAGGACACGCAGGTGCACGTGACAATCAAAGCATGGTCGAGATCGCCTCGCGCTATGAAAACGTTTGGTTAGATATACATGGCCAAAGTTTAAGTTGGTTGCATGAGATGGTCAGAAAAACAAATGGAGAACGTTTGATGTTTGGTAGTGACTGGCCTTTCTACCACCTTGGCGCATCATTGGCTAAAGTGCTGATTGCGACGGACAACCAACCTCAACAAGTACGGGACTCAATTCTAAGGACAAATGCCGAGCGTTTACTGAACTTGTCCGACGCTAATTAAGGCCTACGGTTCGCTCTCAAGCTAAGCTCAATAGAGATACTGTACCCAGACCAGTCACTTGACTGTCAATTCAGCTTAATCATAAAATGAACATGTTCATTTTTATATATGTATAAGAAACTCATATGGTAGGCAGTACTTCAAACAGCAAGCTAAAGCTAGCTTTCTCAACAATATTCATAACCTTAATAACTGGAACTGCGGCTGTATGGTTATGGGCCACATCGCCGATCAGGGTAAATTATGAAGCGGTTGATCCGGCTGTGACACTGGCTAACAAGCTAGCAAAGCCAGGCCCAATGTATCGAGAGGGGTATGCAGGGCCTACAGATAAAAAGCTACATTACGTGGCGGCTGGCCAGGGAGATCCCATTATTTTCTTACATGGATTCCCTTCCTACTGGTTCACCATGTTCAACCTCATGGAAGAATTTAAAAATGAGCATCAAGTAATTGCGATCGATGGGCTGGGCGTGGGGCGCTCCGATGCTCCCTCTTCCGTTCAAGACTACAAGTTAGAGAACATGATCGGCAGTTTGTCAGGATTAATTGACGAACTCAATTTAGAAAATGTGCACCTTGTCGGCCATGACTGGGGTACCGCGATTGCCGTTGCGTACGCACAAGCTTTTCCTGAAAACGTAAAGACTGTCTCGGTGATGAGCGCCCTGCCACACAATGTGATTGTCGCCAGACTGGAACACGACAAATTTCATCAAGAGTTGTTTTCTTACGCTAAAGAGTTTTCAAAAGCCAACCCCGCTCTGATAAAGCTCCTGGGAATTAAGAACAAGATTTGGGCTGACGTTTATTCACAGTATGAACAAAGCGGGTTTCTAAACGAAGAACAAGCGAATCGACTTCGTGGTGACATCGGGAATGCTAAGCGGCTTAATGCGTTCATCAATTGGTATCGTGCAAACTTCCCAAATCCTGAGGAAATTACGAACTCAAGTTATTGGCCTAGCAAAGAATCAAGACTAGAGACACCCGCTCTGTTCATCTACGGAACCGACGATCCTGTGGTAACCGAAGCGCTGGTGAAGGATTTCAAAAATCTATCGGACTCACTTGAAGTAATAAAGCTCTCGGGAGTTGGACACCGCCCGCACTTTGAAAAGCAAGCCATTGTGGTAGAGCGAATTCAAGAGTTAATCAACTCCGTATCGGGTGAATTTAGGCTCAACGAATAAGCACTGAGGGTCAGAGCTTTTACTTAATAATCCGATATAGAATTAAAAAACACCTTCTCGGAGCCTAATGGCAAATCTATTACCATGCCATCGTCCGCGAGTGTTACTCCATCAGGACGAACCGAGGAAACTCCTCGAAGAAAAATACTCTCTACCAACATGTTAGTGGGGGCTGGTACCAAATGATAAAGCACGAGTTCGGCAACCTTAGCCCTATTCGCAACTTCGGCTGCTTCTATCGGGCTCGTATGATAGTCCTGAATATCATGAAAAATTCTTTCTAACCTAGGGCGATCTTGATTCTTAGCTTGGGCTTGCATCCTACCAACAATGTGCATTGCCAGCGCCTCGTGGACAAGGACATCCGCTTCCTTTGACGCCGAGATAAGTCTTTCACTCCTAACAGTATCCCCACTGACTACGATCGATCGGCCTCGATAATCGAATCGGTAACCCACGGCAGGATCAATTGGGTCATGCCCTACGCGAAACATAGTCACCTTGAGTCCATCTTGATCTAGAATCAACTTTGGCTCTTCAGTTATCACAATTTCGATGGGTATCATTTTGCCCTTTTCGGGATTTAATAGATCGTCTCCGTGATGAGCTGTTCTGTATTGACTATCAAGGCCATAAGCTTGCGCAAACCCGGCAACGACCTGCTTAACCCCCGACGGCCCATAAACATCCAACGGTGTCGGGCGTCCCTGTGCCCACGTAACCATATTAAGTTCGCCTAAATCTCCGATATGATCTGAATGAAAATGGGTCAAAAAGACGGCTCCCAGACGATCGGCTGGAATCCTCCATAGCCCCAAATTATTAGAACTGCGGTTGCCTGTATCTACCATGTAGTACTTGCCTCCCGCAATCACCATCACACACGCAGCCGCCCTGCCCTCTACAGGCATCGGCGCAGCACTACCGCAGATCAAGCCACGCAAGGCATCATCTTTAAAGAGCGCACTTGGAGAACTCGACATAAATCGAGCAATCACATTGTCTAGCAAGCGATCTTGCACAGAATGACTTCGAAGAGCCAAAATAGACAAAACAACTATGGAGAGTAGTCCAATAGAAACGACTGATCTTCGCAGAGACATTTTCATCACTACAGTAAATCAGTTAGAGCTGACTATAGCAATGATTGATATCTTGAAAAGGTTGGGAGCCCGCCAGTTAATGCATCTGGAGTAATGACACAGGGCTGCACAGATTGAGGCTTACTCTGAACTCGGAGATACCCTAATTATTGCTTTGCCCTCATCATAAAGTATTGAATATAGTACAGAATCATCTGATTCGCCCGCGGTCCCCAAGGTCCATATCACAACTCCAATTTCTGGGCCCAATCGCTTGAATCCATATGGTTTGCCCCATGGGTCATTTGGCAATTCGGAGATGTATGGAGTTTGGGAATCAACTAAGGCATTCAGCCCGATGTCATCTTCTGGATAGTAGCCAAAGTCTTTTTAGTAGAGCTGGATAGCAGCTCCGAGCAATTTTAATTCTTGTTGCGCTCTTTGAAACTCACTTTTCTCAAAGCAAATGATCGCAAAGGGCCATGCCGCGTAGATAAACAACAGGGTTGCTAACGGGATAAGAAACGCAAAAATTCGCCAGACAAACTTTCTGAACATCAGCACCAAGTGGTCTTTGATTCAAACAACATAACAAGCCTAGCATGGCTCACTCGCACTCCTACGGCTAATTACCAATAGTAAAGAGTGCGAGCCAGTGCCTATACGATACTTACTCGAAGATCCGTGTCGCAAAAGAAAATAAATATTTTGGCTGTTTAGCGTAATTCTTTGCGCAAGATCTTTCCTACATTGCTCTTGGGTAGCTCATCCATAAACTCAATCACCTTGGGTCGCTTATACCCGGTTAGATGCTCCTTACAATGCGACATCACATCTTCTTTTGAAAGCGAGTCATCATTGGCCACAACGAATAGCTTGACGACCTGTCCGGCATTTCTATCCTCGATCCCAATTGCTGCGGATTCGACCACAAGCTTGTGTTGATTCACCACATCCTCAATTTCATTTGGAAAGACATTAAAGCCAGACACTAAAATCATGTCTTTCTTTCGATCCAAAACGCGAATATAGCCTTGTTCATCGACGCTGACGTAGTCTCCAGTGCGCAGATAACCATCATCGGTCATCACTTCAGCTGTTGCATCAGGTCGGTTCCAATAGCCTCGCATAACTTGAGGACCGGCTACGCAAAGCTCGCCGGATTCATTAAAGCCCACTTCATTTCCGTCATCGTCAAGAAGCTTGATCTTTGTGCTGGGTAATGGCAAGCCAATTGAGCCCATGAATTCAGTGGTATCCATGGGAACCGAAGATACACCTGGAGCGCACTCGGACAAGCCATAAGCCTCTACTACGGCACATCCGGTTCTTTGGTGCCATTCCTCAGCAACATCCCTTGTTACCGCCATACCCCCTGCAAAGGTAAAATCAAGCTCAGAGAAATTGATCTGTTCGAAGCCCGGTGTGTCCAGCAGTTTTCTCAACAACGTGTTCACCGCGGTGATACCAGTAAATCTATTCTTTTGCAGTATTTTGACAAAGCCGTTGAAGTCCCTTGGGTTAACGATAAGGATATTTTCTGCCCCTAGGCTCATCATTACCATCAAGTTCACCGACATGCAGAAGATATGGTACATCGGCAATGGTGCGATAATTCGATGTTGTACCCCCGGCGCCAATGATGGCTGAATCCATGATTTGGACATCTGGATATTTGCCACCATGTTTCCATGCGTGATTTCAACTCCCTTTGGTACCCCGGTTGTGCCGCCGGTGTATTGTAAAAAGAGCAAATCATCGTGGCCGAGATCAGGCTCTACAAGTTGATCTGTCTTGCCACGGTACTTGGTCATTACGTTCTTAAAACTAAGTGCTTTCGGGATGTTATAACCAGGAACTACTTTCTTAACATGCTTTGCTAACGCATTGATTAAAAATCCTTTTCCTAAAGGAAGGCAATCCCCAATCTTTGTCACAATCACGTTCTTGACTGGCACTTCAGCCATGGCCTTTTCCACCTCGGCTGCGAAGTTTTCAAGTACGATTACCGTTTCCGCTCCTGAGTCATTGAATTGAATTTTCAACTCACGCTGGGTGTACATTGGGTCAATGTTTACAATAATGAGGCCCAACCGCATCGCGCTAAGAACGGCGATGGGATACTGGATGACATTAGGTAACATGATCGCAAGACGATCGCCTTTCTTTAAGCCCAAGTCTCTCTGTAAATAGGTCGCGAACTGCTTGGTTAGCCGCTCCACTTCACCAAAAGATACGGTATGGTCGAAACTAGTGTAGGCAGCTTGCTCTTTGTGTTTTGCACATGACTGCAAAAACACATCGGTCACTGAACTAAATTCGTCAAGATCGATCTCATGCGGCACGCCTTTGGGGTATGAGTTTAGCCATACTGGTTCCATGAAATAAGTCTCCGTGCAAAATATTGTAAATACTGAGGGTTCCGGAAGATAACTGACAATTTGTCTTGTTGTCAATTGCTGTCGAGTAAGAGATAATACGGCCACCAAGTCTATTTGACTTGTGGGACATTTAACTACTTTCTGCGCCAGATTTACGCTCTGGTAAGCGAGGAAATATGAAAAACGCTACACACTCTCAAAGTGAGTCGAATGCGCATGCGCAAGCCGCTATGCCATCGACCGATCCAGTCTCCTCCATTGACTGCGCTCAAACCAGTCCGATTACTGTTTGTGCACTGTACAAATTTGTCACCCTGTCTGACTATGAATCCATGCGAGAATCAGTGCGCTCAACCATGGTTGCTCTGGAGATTAGAGGCACGCTGCTTTTAGCTAACGAAGGCATCAACGGCACTATCTCGGGATCGGATAAAAATATTCATAAGTTCTTAGACTGGCTACAAACCGATGCTAGATTAGCAAATATTGACTACAAACTCTCCTACCACCAGGAGCAACCATTTCATCGCACCAAGGTTAAGCTCAAAAAGGAAATCGTAACCATGGGAATTGAGGGTATCGATCCAAACAAAGTGGTTGGCACCTACGTGGAAGCTAAAGATTGGAACGCACTAATCTCGGATCCAGAAACAGTTCTGATCGATACGCGCAATGAGTACGAGTACAACATTGGAACCTTCGCCAACGCAGTCAATCCACACACTGAGACGTTCAGAGAGTTTCCTGACTATGTGGCACGTGAGATGGACCCAGCTAAACATAAGAAGGTGGCCATGTTTTGCACCGGAGGAATTCGTTGTGAGAAAGCCTCGGCATTTATGAAGGAACAAGGCTTTGAAGAAGTATTTCACTTAAAAGGAGGTATTCTTAAGTATCTCGAAGAAGTGGATCAAAAAGACACGCTTTGGAATGGAGAGTGTTTTGTATTTGACGAGCGTGTCGCGGTTAATCATGACCTTGAGAAAGGCAAGTACGATCAATGCCACGCTTGCAGACATCCAATTACAGAAGAAGAAAAGCAGCAGGAAGAGTACATCCCGGGAGTTAGCTGTCCGAGGTGCCATGATTTGCTGACCGAGGAACAAAAAGCTCGTTTTAGAGAGCGAGAAAAGCAAGTGCAGCTGGCTAAGCAACGTGGAGAAGCGCACATAGGCATTGAATCCACCAGGGCGGCTGAATTACACAGACAAGAGAAACACTTAGAGAAAGAGAATCAACGACGAAAGCGCGGGTAGAGCATCGTCGAAAACGTGAATTGTGATTGAGGAAATCAACATGAATAAGATTATAAGCTCGTTGGCATTGGGTATGCTGCTAATTAGCTGGGCTTCGAATGCTGAAGTAAGCTCAATGTCTCTCGAATCATTTAATGGTTCAGGTAACGTTAAATATTGGGAAGTATCGGTGCAATGCGTTGGCGACGCACGAGAACAGCTCATGCGTCGTGTCGTTGGTAAAGGCAATCCATGGTGCTCTTCAGAGAATACCGATCTATGCAACGAGAGCAAGTTTGCCCTTTCCGAAGCCATCTGTGGTGCGAATACGGCGGTGGCCATATTAAAAGAAGAATCTCAAGTTTTAGATAGCGCTAGCGATGTAGTACAATCCGGCCAAGGGGATGAAAGCGAATTAGCTGCCCAGGCAAGTCAAATTGCGCTGGATATGACGCTTGATCCAGCCAAAGAAGCTCGCCGTACGGCCTTGTTAAGGGAACAGGTTCAAATAGAAGAGCAACGAATATTAATTGAGCAAAAGCGGTTGGAACTAATGCAAACCGAGCTCGAGTTGAAACGCCAAGTGGGTCAATAGTCAGAAACTTGGCTTAGTCAGTTACCGGGGTAGTATCATGATTAACAACATTTCAAAACAGATAGACAACAGTCTGAGCAAGTTGGGTTTTAGCCTAGCAGCACTGCTATTTACTTCGAGTAGCATAGCCGTCACCCTGTCCAATGAGGAGCTTCAGCAATACGGTCCAGAAGAAGCCTATTGGGTAGTTACGGTGGATTGCGAAGACGACACACCTAATCGAGTTATTCATCGCAAGACTGATGGGAATGAGTGGTGCGCAAAAGACTTTGATGGATTTTGTGGTGGCACTAAAGACGCAACCTCTGAAAAAGTGTGTGGTGCAGACTACACTGCGCAATTAGAAGCTCAACAGCTCGAAGCTGAAGCTGAGGCCCAACGCAGACGCGAAGAACAAGCACAACGTGATGCTGAGCGTCGCCGCGAAGCTCAGGCACGAGAGCAGCAAGCGCAGGCACGTCAGGCTGCGGCCCAGCAGGCAGAAATTCAAAACCAAATTTCCGTAGATGAAGAACTACTTCGAATAGAACAGGAAAAATTAAGCTTAAGACGCCAGGAGTTAGAGCTCCAAAAACGCGCCGTGGAAATCCGCGAGGCCTTAGAAGATTTGGATGAAGCTGAGTAAGTAAGACTGAAGACGCCGAATAGGTAGTTATAAAAAAACCAGCCTATCGCTGGCTTTTTTATTGGCTTCAGGAATCAACAAAATAAGCGGCAAGCCCCGCCCACCGCATTCCCGACCAAGACGCATTGGACTATGAGTAATACGCCAGCCGTGAAGCCAAAAACTCTTTCGATTTAGGCCACTCAGTATCCAGCATCGAAAAACAATGAGTATGACGAATTACGCCATCGGGCATAATGCGTGCATTCCGTAATACACCTTCAAACTTGGCGCCCAAGCGCAAAATGGCGTTTTGTGAGCGCTTGTTCCGGTGGTCTGTGTGCCATTGGACACTAATACAATTTAACGTCTCAAAGGCGTGCTTCAACAACAGATATTTGCATTCTGTATTGACACCTGTTCGGTGCACATGCTCGCCATACCACGTGAAACCGATCGAAAGATTTCTGTGTTCAGGACTAATGTAATAGTAGCGCGTTGATCCAACAATCTCACCCGTGGAAGCCAGCCTCACGGTAAATGGAAACTGCTCACCCTTGTCTCTCAGACGCAAAGCCTCGGCAACGGTGGTCTGCATGGTTTGCGGTGACGGTACACCGGTGTATGCCAAATTCCATAAATCACCGTGTGAAGCGGCGTTTATTAGGCCGCTTACATCTTCTGAACTCATCGGACGTAGCAGCACATGATTGCCGCTCAGAACTAAGTCGTCTGTCAGTCCATCAACAAAATTTCCAACGCCCGTTATTCTTCGTTCAATCACGATTTAAACCATATCTCCAAATGGGTTTTCGAGTTTAAGTGATACCTTGTTTGCAAACTGCCCTATTTCAATCGATTCAGCATCGATGGAAATTTCATGATCCTCAATGATTCCCGAGCCAAAATTATAAAGCACATTTAAGTCGCCCTGACAGGCTTTGGCATCATAGTCGGCTGCTTGTTTACGTACCAACTCTCTTTTTTCAACATACGCTTGCATCTGGTTTGAGCCATAGCGTTTTTCAAGCATTTTCTCAACCACACCAGGAGATAATACGGTTGCGGTAGAGTTATTCCCTCCGAAGCCTTTCGAATTCAAAAATGCCACATCTAGCTGAGCCTCTTTGTCTTTCAACAAAATATCTAAGCGTTCATCTAGGACATCTTCGGCAACCTCATAAGTGGTTTTGATTCCTGGGATGATGCCATCGGCAAACACGCCTAGGGTGTTGGCTAACTGATCTCCACTCGCGGGACCCAATGGGTGGGCTACAAAGGCTTTGACCGCCGTAACCGGCCAATCATTGATATCAAATGCCTTTGCCACTTTGTCGAAAATCATAGACTCAGTGATCCTGTTTTGTGGTGTGCTGGAGCCATGCGCCTGAATAAATGAGCGTTTACGGACAGATTCCTCTCCAACGATAGACATAGCCGATGCAACCGCTTTTGCAACCGTAATGTAGTTTCCGGCACCGGGAGATGAAATAGACTTTTTATATCCATCGGCGTTAACAAACACATCGGTAACTGCCCCATAGACTTCGGCACCTAGCTCCACGGCAAGTGCATCATCCATCAAAATAAAATATTGACTGGATTCCCCCATCGTAAAACCCGCATTTTCTCCAAAAGGCCTTGAAGCGCGGCGATAATCGGTCTCCTCTGAATTATCTAGCTTAGCCAATCGCTCATCAGTACCCAGAGCGCTCATGGCGGCAAATCCTTCCATTACTTCTGGGGTCACCGGCGCCTCACTGCATCCACAAATAGCAACACGGTGTCTACCCGCCTTGATATCGTCCACACCCAGACGTAAGTTATAGAGAAAAGAGGCGCAGGCCCCTGTTGTGGCGCCTGTGGTGCCGACGCTGCCGCACACGTAAGCGTTGATGAAATCAGCTGGCATTGAATTTAAACCCAAGGCCATTTGCTTGGACGTAGGTCTTCCAGATTTAAGACGCGCTTGCATATACCCACCGCTACCGTAGTCATCGGTTTGGCCTAATCCACTTGAAGCGAATACCGCGACGTCATCCGGGTCAACCTTTTCCATTAACTGTTCCCAAGTAAACCCCATGGAGTTGATTGCGTCAGAAGCACCCAATATTGATAGTTGGAGCCCTCGCGGATGAAAGCGTGAATTATACTCATCGGCAGGATTGAAGCCGGTGGGTAAAATTCCAGCGGATTGAACTTCAAACTCTCTGGTTGAGCTCATTTTCATTGATACACCACCACTAATCGTAATCTTGACCGCTTTGTCGTCCACGGTCTCAACTACCCAATTTGCGGGCACTGGATTTGGCAGCTCTTTCCTAGCCATCACAAACTCAGACAGATGATCTGACTCCAACCTCATATCTTGAGTGGACGGTACGTGCATAACATCAAAATGATCTTTGGTAACTCGGCGAATGAGAGTCTTATCCAGGATGTCATCCTCGTACTTTTCAACCACCTGCTCGGGCGTCAGGGTGATTTCTTCGCGATCGATATACACACCATTTTCATAACGAACCAACTTCATCAATGCGGCCAAGCTGATCAATGTGGACTGCTTCTTAGTGGAATCCAGGCTTTCTAATACGGTTCGACGATAACCGTGATGAAACGAACTTCTACCGGCAGCGTTGTAACCACCAAAACCAACAATTACGGGCAACTGAGTCATTTTGACTTCCTAATTATTTAGCAATTGTCAGATTATATGAGCGTCAACCATCATCATTTATGATATATAAGCCTTTTTATATAATATTTATGCCACATTATGCGCATCGCTTATGCCGTATTCGAGGGAATGCTGGTAACCAGTTTCTCAAATGCTTTCGAGCTTATGTTTGCCGCTCGCATGAAAGCGCTTTCTGAGCGTAATACCAGCGCCTCGAAAATAGAACTAATCAAGGTTGGAGCACAAAGTGACCGCATTCAATTGAGTTCAGGCCTTTCAATTGTTCCCGATATGGAACTCGACGATTCCCGATTCGATATGGTTTTTGTACCGGCTTTGTGGCGTAACCCAAAGCCTTACGTTCGAAAAAATAAAGAGTTTGTTACTTGGCTCCGCGCGCAATGGGAGAAAGGCGCGATAATCAACGCGACCGGAACAGGTGTTTGCTTCATTGCGGAATCTGGTCTTCTTGATAACAAAGTTGCAACCACTCATTGGCACTACTTTGATGCCTTTGCCAGAGACTATCCTGAGGTTGAATTGAAGCGCCAACATTTCATCACGGGGGCAGGAAAACTCTTCTGTGCTGCAAGCATCAATGCGCAAACAGACTTGGTATTGCATCATGTCCATCGATTTTTAGGAAAATCGGTTTCAGAGCACTTATCCAGACACTTCTCTCATGAAGTAAGACAACCCTATGATCAACTTAGCTTTGATCAAGAAAAGGAAAATGCCCATCCTGATGAAACGATCTTACAGGCGCAGCTCTATATCCAAAACAATTTACATCAATCCGGTCTGAATCTTGAAACCTTGGCCGATCTTTCAGGCATGAGCGAGCGTAACTTCAGTCGACGGTTTAAAAGAGCCACTGGTATTACAACGCTACAGTATCTTCAAGAGCAACGAATTAAAGAAGCAAAAGATTTGCTCAAAAATAGTGATGTGTCGATCGGCGATGTGGCGTTTCGCGTTGGCTACCAGGACGTGAGCTACTTTGTGAGTCAGTTCCGACAACGCGTTGGAGTGGCACCGGGAAAATGGCGAGCCACTGTTCGCGCTAAGCTTTTCAGTTAATTTCGGGCTCACGCTCACTAAAAGCGGAGAGCGCGCATACAAATGGCACTTGTTTAAACAATTGGCGGCAATATCACCTCAAGCACCGGCTCTGAGTTATACTTTCTTATATCGAGAAAGGAGAAACTGGAATCACTCAAATGACCTATGTACATCCACTTAAAGACCCCGCATTGCTTAAGCGAAGAAGCGGAGTAAAAATTCCGGTAACGGGCTTATTCATCATGCTGTGTGCGCTGTTATTGCCCAATCTTTCGATGGCTGAGACTCCAGAACAGAAAGGCCTAAACATTGCCAAAGAGATGAAAGCCAGAGATGAGGGATGGGGTAACTCTCAAAGCAATCTCATTATGACTCTGCGAACCAAAAAAGGCGATGAAGTGGTTCGTCAAATGCGCAGTAAAAGCTTTGAAGTGGCCGGCGATGGCGATATGGGACTGACAATTTTCGACACGCCATTGGATGTCAAAGGGACAGCATTCTTAAGCCATTCGCATACCCAAAAAAATGACGACCAATGGATTTTTCTTCCTGCTTTGAAACGAGTCAAACGCATCGCATCCAGAAACAAGTCTGGTCCATTCCTTGGAAGCGAATTTGCTTTTGAGGATTTATCGTCTTTTGAAATCGAAAAATTTAATTTCAAATACCTGAGAGACGAACAGCTTGAAGGTCAGGACATGTTCGTGATTGAAATGGATCCGACAGATAAGTTCTCAGGATACACCAAGGTTCACGGATGGGTAGATAAACAGCACTACCGCCCTTTCAAGCTCGTGTTCTATGACCGGCGAGATACTCTTTTGAAAACCTTAACTTTCGAAGACTACAGGCAATATCTTGGAAAGTTCTGGAGAGCAAATCAGCAAAAAATGGTTAACCACAAAACCGGCAAGTCCACAGATATCACTCTGAAGGATCTGGAATTTGACGTCGGTTTAACCGCAGCCGATTTCAACGAGAAGCGATTAAACCGAGTCAGATAGACGCGTCCCGAGCACCAGAGGAAATTGCCAACATGAACATTCACAAAGCCTTCGCCATAACTCTTATTGGCATGGCAATTTCGACCAATTCCTTTGGGCAGTCTAGTTTTGACGGCAGTGTGGAGTTACAACATCGGCAATTTTTCGATGGCTCGACTAATCAAGCATCGAATACTCAAACCTCAATTGCTCTTTCTCTGGACTATCTAACCGAGTGGAATCAAGGCAATGATCGATTGGAAATAGAGACTTTTCTGAGGGTTGATAACCAAGATAGCGAGCGCTCACACTTTGACCTGCGTCAGTTCCTTTGGACTAAGTTCGGCAACAACTGGGAAGTCTCTGTAGGACTAGGTCGAGTTTTCTGGGGCGTTACCGAGACTCAACATCTTGTCGACATCATTAATCAAACAGATTTGGTAGAAAACATCGATGGCGAAGATAAGCTTGGCCAACCAATGTTTAAGTACCAATATTTTGCCGATTGGGGGGCTCTGGAGACATATCTATTGCCTCGTTTTAGAGAGAGGACCTTCGAAGGCCGGGATGGACGGCTTAATGGTGGCATTATTGTGAGTGATGATCCCGATTACGAATCCTCTGCTGAAGAAAACAATCTTGATTATGCACTTCGCTATTCAAATACATTTGGGTTAATTGATTTAGGAATTTCGTGGTTCTCCGGCACCTCAAGGGAACCAGAATTACTCCTAGGGCTTGATCCCACCACTAGCACCACAATGCCCTTTTACCCTCAGATCAATCAACTAGCCACGGATATTCAACTGACGGTAGACGGATGGCTGTTCAAATTTGAAGCCATCGACAGAGATTATGAATCAGAAACTATCGAAGATTTTCGAGCCCTTACCGCTGGCTTTGAATACACGTTAGTGGGAATTCTAGGGACTCCTTATGACCTTGGACTATTAGGTGAATATTCTTGGGATGAACGTGGTCTACGGGCGACTTCACCATTTCAGGACGACATCACTTTGGGTGCCAGGTTATCGCTGAACGACCTGTCTGATTCTCAGTTTTTACTCGGAGTCTCTGAAGACAACGATTTTAGCGATAGCAAATCATTATTTCTTGAGGGCAATACTCGCCTCAGCAACCGTCTTTCGTTAAACGTAGAGATGCGTATTTTTGACGCCGAGGATCAACGTGATCCGCTTTTCTTTTTTAAGGACAGCAGTTTCTTACAAATCGGCTTAGAGTACTTCTTTGATTAATCCAGCCCCGTCAAAAGCTTGGCGGGAGCTCCGAATTCGGCTGGATCCGCCAATCAAGGTCCTGATAACTGAAATAGGAAGACGTCGCTTGGCTTAGGACTCTACCTTGGTTTTGAGAGTCGAATTCAAAACCACATACCCTATTAGCCCAGATACCAATGAGCCAACAATGATTCCCAGTCTCTCATCAAAAAGCAAATTCACGCCGGTCTCTTGAAACGCCAAGCTACCTATAAACAGGCTCATGGTGAAGCCGATCCCGCACAAGGCGCTAACGCCATACAACGCTCCCCAATTAACATCTTTCGGCAATTCCGCAAATTTTAACTTAATCGCAAGAGCACACAGTCCAAAAATACCCACTTGTTTTCCGACAATAAGACCTAAAGCAACACCGACAGGTACGCTGTGAAACAACACATCGGAGCTTATCCCACGTAAATCGAGACCCGCATTGGCAAATGCAAAAATAGGCAACACGATAAACGCGACCACTGAATGAAGATCATGCTCCCAATTTTTCAAAAGAGAGCGACCGGTCTCCTTATCAGCCCAAATGGGGATAAACATCGCGAGTATCACACCTGCTAAGGTGGCATGAACGCCAGACTTGAGCATACTTACCCACATCAACACACCGATAAACATATAAGGGCTCCTTGAATTTACTCCTTTTATATTGAGTAACAATAAAACTGGAATACAAATTGCCGCAAAAATCAGGGCATATATAGAGAGCTTCGACGTATAAAAAATGGCAATAATTACAATGGCTCCCACGTCATCAAAGATCGCTAATGACGTCAAAAATACCTTTAATGAAATAGGTACTCGAGAACCGAGTAAGCTCAATACTCCCAGCGCAAATGCGATATCAGTCGCAGCCGGAATAGCCCAACCCGAGGCAGCCACTGGATCATCCCAATTAAAATACAGGTAAATTAAAGCGGGAACCGCCATTCCTCCTAACGCGCCAATCGCTGGCAAGACGATGTTTTTGGGCTCCGATAATTCACCTTCCACAAGCTCTCGTTTTAACTCCATGCCCACTAGAAAGAAAAACAGAGCCATCAAACCATCGTTAATCCATAACAGAAGCGGTTTAGCAACTTGCAGCGCGCCTATTCGTATCTCTACTGGCGTGTCCAACAACAAATTGTAATAGATATTCAACGGCGTATTAGCCACAACCATGGCCAGCATAGCGGTCATAATCAAAATAATCCCGCCTGCTGATTCAAGTCTTAAAAAGCGAGTTATGGCGGATTCTGAGCTAGCGTGCATCGATATTGTCCTTAAAAATAGCGTAATCGTTATTATACTGACTATGTCACGGCAATCGTTCGAAAAACTTGGACTTATTATTCGATTTTTTTGAAAACATGGTCAGCTTGGTTGAATTGGTTTCTCACATCTAACCCTGTATAGTTCCACCCGAATTAACGTATTAACCAATTGCCCGATGCTTGTCGTTATCTCCCCAGCAAAGACCCTAGACTTCACTACTGAGATCGAACCCAGTTCATTCACTCAACCCGACCTTCTCGATCGAAGTGAGGCATTGTTAGATGTTTTGGTAACCAAGTCCCCCGATGATATCCAAAAGCTTATGAAAATAAGTCCTGCGCTAGCGGAGCTAAATGTTGAGCGTTACCATCAATGGTCTAGACCCTTTACTGAACAAAATGCTCGCCAAGCCGCATTTGCCTTTAAAGGCGACGTGTACACAGGGCTGGAATTTGATTCGTTCAATCAGAAAGAACAGTCATACGCGCAGGAGCATCTAAGAATTCTCTCGGGTTTGTATGGTGTACTTCGTCCACTTGATCTGATGCAGGCTTACCGATTAGAAATGGGTATAAAACTCGAAAATCCGCTCGGCACAAACCTGTATCAGTTTTGGGGTGACACAATTACCGATACACTGAATGATCAGTTGAGATCATTGGATTCAGATACACTTGTGAATCTGGCGTCAAATGAGTACTTCAAGTCCGTTAAAAAGAAAAATCTCAACGCTGATATTGTCACCCCCGCATTCAAGGATTGGAAAAATGGTCAATACAAAATGATTAGCTTTTTTGCCAAGAAAGCGCGCGGATTAATGACTTCCTGGATACTTAAAAACCAGGTCAAAGATATTGAATCACTGGTTGAATTCAATTTGGATGGCTACCAGTTTAGCCCTAATGATTCTGATCCTCTCAATCCATTATTCACGCGCAAACAAGACAATTAGGAATCCGCTGAAATTTTAGGTAAGCACGGAGCAAAAATCGCTAACCGATAAAGCCGTCCTTAGCTCGAAAGCTCGAATTACTCTTTGCCTAGAGTAAGTTGCATATCAGATCGTTTTTGGGTGGTCAGCGCAGCCGAAATGCTTTTAGCCACGGCCTCGGCTTTTCGCTTCATGCGTGCTGCGTTTTCTCCAGCATGTTTAGCATCTACTGCCTGAGAAAATAAATACAGCCAGCGTGTGAAGTGCCCGGCTCTCAATGGAATCATCTTGTGAACATCGGCATGAGCTTGTAGAGGATTGCCGGTATAACTGTTCTCATTAAAAAGACTATCGGCCCAAAAATTCACGATTATCGGAAGATGATGTTCCAACTCGATTTTTACCACGTCAGTAAAGATGAAGCCCACTATTGGGTCTTTCAGCATGGTTTCATAGAATCGGGTAACGATATCCTCTATATCTTGACGATTGAGCACATCACTCGTTGACATTAGTTGTATAATTCCACCGTTTTATTCGAATCACACATAGTGTAACGCATGAAAGACCAAAGCCGTCCAGTAAACAGACCTGCAATCAAACCCGTAGTTCAGGGTGAAAAGCTCAGGGGCGCAGAAAAAATGGCGCGCATTCCTGTAAAAATTGAAAAAACCGTCAATCCCTTGCGAAAACCGGATTGGATTCGAATCCGTCTACCGCATGGCAATAAAGTCCAAGAGCTAAAAGAGACACTCCGCGAGAATAAGCTGCATACTGTCTGTGAAGAAGCAAGTTGCCCGAATTTGTCAGAATGTTTTAATCGCGGTACTGCCACATTCATGATTATGGGTGACATTTGCACACGCCGCTGTCCTTTCTGTGATGTGGCTCATGGTCGACCTCTGGCTCTCGATGAAGATGAACCCAAGCATCTTGCTGAAACCATTCACGCCATGGGCTTAAGTTATGTGGTGATAACGTCAGTTGATAGAGATGATTTACGTGATGGTGGCGCTGGTCACTTTGTACGCTGTATTGAAGAAACGCGCGCATTAAATCCAAATACAAAGGTTGAAATACTAGTTCCCGACTTCCGTGGACGCATGGATATCGCTATCGAGTTAATGTCTAGCTGCCCTCCTGATGTATTCAATCACAATTTAGAAACCATCCCTGCTTTGTATCGCAAGGTGCGCCCTGGGTCAGACTATCAATGGTCATTAGATTTGATCAAGCGGTTTAAAGCCGCACAGCCCAAAGTTAATACCAAGTCAGGACTGATGCTGGGTATTGGAGAATCAATAGATCAAGTTAAAGACGTATTAAGAGATTTAAAAGATCACGACTGTGACATGATTACATTGGGCCAATATTTACAACCCAGCCTTAATCATCTTCCAGTCGAGCGATATGTCCACCCCGATGAGTTTGAGGCACTGCGAGAGTTTGGGGAAGACCTAGGCTTTAAACACGTAGCCTCGGGACCGATGGTGCGCTCCTCGTACCATGCCGATGTTCAAGCGCACGCCGCTGAAGAAAACTAAATACACAAAGCCGCTACAACAATAAATAGAGCGGCTTTTTTACAACATGTTAAAAAAGAACCACGAAATTCTTATGAGCAACGATTTAAAAGACGCCGCGCTGCACTACCATCGCACGCCGAAAGCCGGAAAAATTCGAGTACAGGCGACCAAGCCACTGTCTAACCAACGCGATCTCGCGCTGGCTTACTCACCAGGCGTAGCTGAACCATGCAAAGAAATAGAGAAGGACCCGATCACAGCCGCTTACTATACTTCTAGAAGCAATCTTGTGGGTGTGGTAACCAACGGTACTGCCGTTTTAGGCCTTGGAAATATCGGAGCACTTGCCTCTAAACCGGTTATGGAAGGTAAAGCCATTCTGTTTAAGAACTTTGCCGATGTAGACGCTTACGATATCGAAGTTGATGAAACAGACGTGGATGCCTTTTGCGATGTAGTCGCCAAATTAGAGCCAACATTTGGCGGAATAAACTTGGAGGATATCAAGGCTCCGCAATGCTTTGAGATTGAGCGTAAACTGCGTGAGCGTATGAACATTCCTGTTTTTCATGATGATCAACATGGGACGGCCATAGTGTCTGCGGCAGCGGTTATCAATGGCCTTAAAGTGGTTAACAAGAATATCGAAGATGTCACACTAACCGTGTCGGGTGCCGGCGCCGCCGCAATGGCATGCACTAACTTATTGATCGACCTTGGTGTTGATATCAATAAAGTAACGATGTTGGATAGCCAAGGCGTAATCCATTCAGAACGGGAAAACCTAAACGAAACTAAACAGCGCTTTGCGCGCCAGACTTCAGCGAGAACCTTGGATGACGCTATGGTCGATTGTGATGTGTTTCTTGGCGTCTCACAGCCAAATTTGGTCAGTGTAGCCATGTTAAAAAGCATGGCTGACAAACCCATTATTTTGGCCATGTCTAATCCAGATCCTGAAGTCAGACCAGAGCTGGTGTACGAGCATCGCCCAGACGCGGTGATGGCAACTGGCCGCTCCGACTACCCTAACCAAGTAAATAATGTGCTGTGCTTTCCCTTTCTGTTTAGAGGCACATTGGATGTCGGGGCTACCACCATCACTCGAGAGATGGAAAAAGCCTGCGTTTATGCCCTAGCCGAACTTGCCCACTCTGAGAGCAATGAAAAAGTCGCTAGCTATTATCAAAACGAGTCAATGTTGTTTGGTGCTGGCTACATTCTTCCGAAACCATTCGATCCAAGACTCATCACCACGATCGCGCCCGCGGTAGCGCAAGCGGCGATCGATTCTGGCGTGGCAACGCGCCCGTTTGCGGATATAGAGGATTATCGTCAAAGCCTTGAGCCTCTGGTATATCGTACTGGTAACGTGATGCGCCCTATTTTCGAGAAGGCGCAAAATACCACTCACAAAGTCGTTTACACGGATGGAGAGAACGAGAGAGTGTTAAGAGCCATCAAAGACGTTGTCGAGCAAAGCTATGCCCGACCGGTGCTTATCGGCGATCGCGATCAAATTGCTGATCGTATCGACAAACTTGGTTTGAAGATGCATGAACGAACACACTATGAAGTCATTGAGCCTGTTTCCGACGATCACGATGCAAGAATTGCTCAAGCAACAGAGCTAGTAAAAGACCAGCTTGCGCACGCTGCCCTAACTGGCCCTGGGGCCAAGCTACATGAACAAATCACCGCTTTGGAGCAATGTATCGGAACAAATAGCGACGACAATCACTTGGCGGTAATGCATCTGTTACTGCTGGATACGGGCACCATCTTCATTGCTGACACCAGCGTCCATGAAAACCCAACGGCAGAAGAGTTGGCTAACATTACCGTGATGGCATCAAAAGAGATCGAGCGCTTTGGAATGAAACCTCGAGTCGCCTTAATGTCACATTCCAGTTTCGGAAGTCATGTCACCGAATCTTCCTCAAAGATGGCCAAAACAAAAGAAATACTAGCCAAAATTGCACCATCACTAGAAGTTGATGGCGAGATGAAAGGTGGCACTGCACTCAATGAATTGACACGTAAGAAGTCTGGAAAAAGCACACTGACTGGCAATGCAAATCTATTAGTCATGCCCAATTTAGATGCTGCAAACATCACCTACACGGTACTGAAGGCGATGGCCAATGGAATTTCAGTAGGCCCGATCGTGCTGGGGACAGAAATGCCGATTCACTCTATAACTAAAACCACCACACCGCGCGGAATCGTTAACCTGACAAGCTTAGTGACTGCCAGTGTACAAGACTGATTTATTTCAGATACCGAAAAAGAGCGCACTTAGCGCTCTTTTTTTTGCATTTAATTTTGTTTGCAGCAACTTTTTTCGTCGGAATGCCGTGCTAGTAGTTTACATTTAGCAAACTTATGGATATCATTCACGCCGCAAATATAAGGTATTTTCCGAACACAAACCGACCAAGTATTTTTACACAGTAAGGCCTTACAGAATGAGTACAGAACAAGTAAACCAACTCGTCGACATTGATGCAATTGAAACGCAAGAGTGGATTGATGCACTAAAGAGTGTGATAGAAGCTGATGGATCGGATCGTGCACGATTTTTACTCAAACAATTGGCCGACGAGGCACGACAAGCGGGCGCCCAATTACCGTATGGGTTGAATACACCTTACATCAACACCATCCCTGTTGAGCAGCAACCCGCCCTGCCCGCTGATCGACAACTTGAGTTCAAGATTCGTTCGATCATTCGCTGGAACGCAGCAGCAATGGTTTTGCGTGCTAACAAAATCAGTACCGAGTACGGTGGTCACATTGCCAGCTATGCGTCGGCTGCAGTGCTCTATGAGATTGGCTTTAACCACTTTTGGCGTGCACGCTCAGAAGAGCACGGCGGTGACATGATTTACTACCAAGGTCACTCAGCACCCGGCATGTATGCACGTGCCTTTCTCGAAGGTCGACTTACCGAAGAACAATTAGACAACTTTCGCCAAGAAGTCGAAGGCAATGGTCTTTCTTCCTACCCTCACCCCTGGTTAATGCCTAACTTCTGGCAGTTCCCCACGGTTTCGATGGGCCTCGGTCCGATCATGGCTATTTATCAAGCTCGCTTCCAAAAATATTTGGAAAATCGTGAGTTGATCAAAGCTGAGAATCGCAAAGTATGGGCGTTCTTGGGTGATGGTGAAATGGACGAACCGGAATCGAGAGGAGCCTTGGGTCTGGCTGGACGTGAAAAACTCGATAACTTGGTATTTGTCATTAATTGTAATTTGCAGCGATTAGACGGCCCGGTTCGAGGCAACGGCAAAATTATCCAAGAGCTGGAATCTGAATTTCGTGGTGCTGGCTGGAATGTTATTAAAGTTATCTGGGGCTCACAATGGGATATCTTACTTGAGAAAGACCACGACGGCATATTACAAAAGCGTATGCAAGAATGCGTAGACGGTGAATATCAAGCCTTCAAGGCAAAAGGTGGCGCTTACATCCGCGAACACTTTTGGAACTCGCCCGAATTGAAAGCCATGGTTGCTCATATGAGCGATCAAGACTTAGAACTCATGTCACGTGGTGGCCATGACACCGATAAGGTGTACGCTGCATATCGTGCTGCCGTAAAACACTCGGGTCAGCCTACCGTGATTCTTGCCAAAACAGTTAAGGGACTGGGTATGGGTGAAGCTGGCCAGGGTCAGAACACCTCGCACCAACAAAAGAAAATGGATCTGGAATCACTAAATGTCTTCAGAAATCGTTTCAAAATCCCGGTATCCGATGAGCAGCTGGAAAAGCTAGAGTACATTAAACCTGACCCAGACTCTCCTGAAATCAAATACTTACACGCCAGACGTCAAGCGTTGGGCGGCTATTTGCCTGCACGACCTGCCACGTCAAACAAACTATCTGTTCCGGGTATGGAAGCCTTCAGCAAGATGACTGAAGCTTCAGGCGATCGTGAGTTCTCTACAACCATGGCGTTCGTGCGTATTTTGTCGAGCCTAATCCGCGACAAAGAACTGAAAGATAGAATTGTTCCGATTGTTCCTGATGAGGCAAGAACGTTCGGTATGGAAGGCTTGTTCAGACAAATTGGCATCTACGCCAGCGAAGGTCAAAAATACGAGCCGGAAGATTCCGATCAACTAATGTACTACCGCGAGGACAAAAAGGGTCAGGTTCTTGAAGAAGGAATTAATGAGGCCGGAGCAATGTCATCCTGGATTGCCGCTGCCACATCCTACTCTACAAATGAACTGCCGATGATCCCGTTTTACATCTACTACAGTATGTTTGGATTTCAACGCATCGGCGACTTAGCTTGGGCCGCTGGCGACATGCAAGCACGAGGATTCTTAGTCGGAGGTACTGCGGGCCGAACCACGCTTGCTGGAGAGGGCTTACAGCACCAAGACGGCCACTCGCATTTACAAGCAGCCACTATCCCCAATTGCGTCTCATACGACCCGACCTACAGCTACGAATTAGCCGTTATCGTTCAAGATGGTTTGCGTCGTATGTATCAAGACGAGGAAAACGTCTTCTACTATCTAACGGTGATGAATGAAAATTATGCTCACCCTGGACTTCCTGAGGGCGCTGAGGAAGGTATCTTAAAAGGTCTTTATCAGCTCGCTAAAAGTGAGAAGGATGATGGTAAAACTCCGACAGTACAGCTTATGGGGTCCGGCACTATTCTTAATGAATGTGTCACTGCCGCTGAAGTTCTCGAAAGCGAATTCGGTATTGCCGCTAATGTTTGGAGTGCGACAAGTATGAATGAACTTAGGCGCGAAGGTTTAGAGGTGCAACGTTGGAATATGCTTCACCCTGACGAAAAACCCAAAATTTCGTACGTTGAGGAGTGCTTACAAGACCAAACCGGCCCAGTCATTGCCGCTACTGACTACATGAAGCTTTATGCAGATCAAATCCGCGAGTTTGTTCCAACCCGATACGTGGTATTGGGTACAGATGGATTTGGACGCTCGGATGATAGACAACAACTGAGAAATCATTTTGAAGTCAATCATCAATACATCATCGTTGCGGCTCTCTCGGCGCTCTATGAGGATGGCAGCATTGATGCAGAAATCGTGAACAAAGCGATCAAACAGTTTAATATCGACCCTAAGAAACCATCACCGGATCGACTGTGATCCGAGCCGTCTAGAGTAGTACCTAGGGAAGATAGACAATGATCAAATATGTCGAACTGACAGCCCCCGACTCAAGCAAGTATCGTCAGGCAAAAATCATCTCAATTGAGAAAAATGAAGGCGATAACATCAAGGTTGGGGAAACCCTTTTTAAGGTCAAGGCCGGTGAAAAAGTCCTTGACCTGCCCTCAACAAGAGAGGGAAGAATTGTCGAATTCATCGTCACCGAACAAGAAAATATCAGCCTCTCAACCCCGTTAATACTGCTGGAAACAGAGGTGAGCGGCAGCACGGCATCAAAACCGATCGCAGACAGCTCGGAATTCGACGACAAGGCACCCATTTCCGAGCCCAAGGCAAGCGAAGTAAAAACTAAACCCAACAAGAAAAAACGAAGCCGTAAGAAAGCCACCAAGAAGGCATCTGAGACTATCGCCAAACGATTAGAGCAGCAGTCACTGAATCTATTGGCCGGTTTAGAGAGCGACACCGGCGGCGCTCCAGCTACAACTGAGAAACAATCCGAATCGAAAGCTCCACTCGAATCACCCAGTGAGAAAATAGAAATGTCTAAGCAATCCACCATCAATGTAAGCGTGCCAGATATCGGCGCAGATTCAGCAAAAGTCATCGAAGTTTTAGTCAAAGTAGGTGATCAGGTGAGTGCTGAAGATCCCTTGGTCACATTGGAAAGCGATAAAGCGAGCATGGATGTGCCCTCGCCCACCTCAGGAAAGGTTTCTTCCATCAGCGTACTGATTGACCAAGATGTTAGTGAAGGTACTTTACTTCTTGAGTTGGAGACCGATTCACGAGATGCGGGTGAGCCTGTCTCTTCCGAATCAAAAGTTGAGGCAAAACCCGAAACAGCGCCCCAAACTGCTGGCGAGCTGAGCCAGGTTTCAGTGAGTATCCCGGACATTGGAGGTGATTCGGCCAAAGTGGTCGAGGTACTGGTTTCCGTCGGTGACGCAATTGAAGTCGAAGACCCCTTAGTTACGCTAGAGAGCGACAAGGCCAGTATGGAAGTCCCTAGCTCACACGCAGGCACGGTTACGGCAATTATGGTCAACGTTGATGACGATGTGAGCGAAGGCACGATTGTGGTGGAATTAGAGACCGCAAGTTCTGAATCAGCACCTGAGGCGTCAACCGAGCCGTCGACAGAAGTCGCTAAACAAGCGCCCGCTTCTTCCCAATCCTCGGCCCCGGCAGCACCAAGCGCGCCTGCAAGCAATGTTGCGGCGAACACCACACCAGCTCCTATATCGGCCGGTGGAGATTCACATGCCTCTCCGTCTATCCGCCGTTTTGCTCGCGAACTCGGCGTAGATCTATCTCGAGTTACTGGTAGTGGTCGTAAAAACCGAATTACCAAAGACGATATCAAGGCTTTCGTAAAAGGCGTTATCAGCAATCCTGTTGTGGCGCAGCCCACTGCGTCAGGCTCTGGCATACCAACGATTCCAGATCAGGACTTCAGTAAATTTGGAGAGATTGAAGTTCAACCTCTCAATAAGATTAAACGTCTGACAGCCACAAACCTACATCGATCTTGGGTAAATGTTCCACATGTTACGCACAACGATGAATCGGACATTTCTAATCTAGAAGAATTTAGAAAACAGCTAAACGCTGAGTACAAAGCTCAGAAAAAAGACGTAAAGCTCTCGCCACTGGCGTTTATCGTTAAGGCCGTGGTAAGCGCCCTACAAACCTACCCTCAATTCAATAGCTCTATTGAGTCGAGCGGTGAAAACTTAATTCTCAAGAAATATTTTCACGTTGGGATCGCCGTGGATACTCCGAACGGTTTGGTTGTTCCGGTTATACGAGATGCGGACAAAAAATCCGTTGCTGAAATCGCCGTTGAAATGGGAGAGCTTGCGAAGAAGGCTCGTGACAAAAAGCTTACCATGAATGACATGAGTGGCGCTTGTTTCACCATCTCGAGTCTTGGAGGTATTGGTGGCACTGGGTTCACACCAATAGTAAATGCTCCAGAAGTCGCAATTTTGGGTGTTTCCAGAACCAAGATCGCTCCTGTGTGGAACGGATCCGAGTTCGTACCAGGTCAAATGTTGCCACTGAGTCTGTCTTACGATCACCGTGTTATTGATGGCGCGGAAGCGGCTAGGTTTACTCGCCACATTGCCGCTGTACTCGAAGACATCAGAAGACTAACCGTTTAAAATCATAGAGATAAGAATTATGTCTAAAGTAGATATTCAAGTTCCAGATTTGGGCGGCGCATCCGATGTTGAAGTAATCGAAGTCCTGGTCAGTGTCGGCGACACCATTTCGGCCGAAGAGTCTTTGGTCACTGTTGAAAGCGACAAAGCGTCTATGGACATCCCCTCTTCCGCATCTGGCACAGTTGAGTCGATCTCTGTGGCGATTGGAGACACCGTCAACGAAGGCGACGTTGTGGTTACATTAAGCGTAAATGAAACCGCAGCCGCAGCAATAGAATCCACAGCATCAACCGAAACTCACAAAGAAGCAACGAAACCTGAACCATCTGCGCCAGCAGACTCTGGAATGACTGCAAACGTCGATTCTCACGCTGATTTAGTGGTGATTGGATCAGGACCTGGTGGCTATACCGCTGCTTTTCGCGCGGCGGATCTCGGATTGAACGTAACACTGATTGAAAAATACGACTCTCTAGGCGGAGTTTGCCTCAATGTTGGATGTATTCCTTCAAAAGCGCTATTACACTCCGCCGCTGTTATTTCAGAGGCTCGTGAAATGGAAAAGCACGGCATCAGTTTTGGAAAACCAAAAATAGAGATTGATAAATTAAGACACTTCAAAGAGTCGGTAATCGGCAAATTAACCGGTGGCCTGGCGGGAATGGCGAAGGCCAGAAAGGTAAACGTCGTCACTGGCTATGCCCGCTTTACATCGTCGAATACACTTTCGATTGAAGCTGATGGATCTGAAACTAGCTTGTCCTTCGACAATGCCATTATCGCTGCCGGCTCTCGTGTGACCATATTCCCGATGTTTGAGACCGATGATCCCAGGGTCATTGACTCAACTGGCGCCTTAGAACTTGAAAATATACCCAAGAGCATGTTGATTGTCGGCGGTGGCATTATTGGGCTTGAGATGGCGACTGTGTACAGCGAGCTTGGTACTGACGTCTCAATTGTAGAGTTTATGCCGCAAATCATACCAGGAGCGGACAAAGACCTAATTGCACCGTTACAAAAACGCATGAAAGGCTTGGTCAAAGAGATCATGACCAACACTAAGGTCAATAGTATCGAGCCACAAAAGAAAGGCATTAAAGTTAACTTCGCTGCTGCAGGTGATAGTGGCGATGCCCCAGCAGCAAAAGTATATGAAAAGGTCTTGGTGGCAACCGGGCGCAGACCAAATGGCGATTTGATAGATGCCGACAAAGCCGGCGTGAATGTTGACGAGCGCGGATTCATCGCGGTAGATGAGCAAATGCGAACCAATGTACAGCATATCTTTGCGATCGGTGACATAGTTGGTCAACCCATGCTAGCTCACAAAGCGACTCACGAAGCAAAGGTTGCTGCCGAAGTATGCGCTGGGCTCAAAAGCGGGTTCGAAGCTAACGTTATCCCTTCAGTGGCCTATACTGACCCCGAAATAGCATGGGTGGGCTTAACCGAGACTGAAGCCAAGTCCAAAGGAATTGAATATGAAGTTGGCGCCTTTCCTTGGGCCGCATCCGGTCGTGCAATCGGCAATGATCGCACTGAAGGCAAAACAAAACTGCTATTTGATCCAAAAACGCACAAGGTACTTGGCGGTGGAATCGTTGGGCCGAATGCCGGCGACCTGATCGCTGAGGTGGCCTTAGCCATCGAAATGGGTTCAGACGCCACAGACATTGGGCTAACAATCCACCCTCACCCTACTCTGTCCGAGACGGTTGCAATGGCTGCGGAGGTATACGAAGGCACCATTACCGATCTGTATATCCCCAAAAAGCGACCGTAAATCCCGTAAAACTGGGAATTTGTCCCAAATAACTCTTTTTCACGATGAAAATACTGGTCTGAATGTGAAACAACTGATAACTTTCGGGCCAGTGTTAAATAAGAGCACAGAAGTAAATGGAAGTTGATTGAGCGCCCTAGGGGTAGTAGGCGTTTGATTTTTACTTCGCAAGGCTCAAAGGCCACTAAATAAAGGCCGGACACCCTTAGTCGTTAGATTAAAACAAAACTGCTGCAGCCAAAGCTAACCACACAAAAATATTATTTGGCGACAGTATTTGCGAGTCGGGGAATTAATGGAATGAAAAAAGTGAAAAATTTGTATGCTGTCAAGGCTAACGTCTTACCAGCTAGGGTTATGGTGCTTCTCTCGAAGTATGCTCAAATCATTAAAGAGCACGAAGGGGTTGTGATTCAACTGAGTTCTTTAAACGTATTCAAACACGTACATGCAAGCTACATACGTAGCAACCATCAAGACGTGCATCGTTGCTATAAGGTTTTGCTCAGTGAGGTAAACCGCCATCTTGCCGAAGGAAACATGAATGTTGCGATCAAAGAGACTTCTAGGCCAGCCACGGTGGAAGCGATCGAATTGGATGACCGATACAGAAGCTCCAGTTTCTGGCGAAAAGGTCGCGGCGAATACAGCGTGTCGATAGCCGGAACACATTAGTCAACACAAAGGCGTAACAAACACCAATAAAGTAGTGTCAAAAAAAAGGCCTGTCGCTCCCAAACGACAGGGCTTTTCTACTATTGGGGGGAATAGCAGTTATTTTCTAAATACGATGGATCCAGCTCTCTTTAGTTTAATAGCGTTGATGGGCCTGCTTGATCTTGAAGGTCTTTAGTGAATCTGACCGTTGATGGGCAATAAATCCATAAACTCATCGTCACTCAGCAATTGCTGACCATCGTTTTGAGCGGGCATGGTAGCGATAGCACGCACTCTTTCTTTCTCTGATCGAGCCAACTTGCCAAACCAAGGGTAACCAGCTTCGTTCATGATATCGATAATTAACTCATGCGAAACAGGATTGTCAGTCACCTTAAATAACTTGATCAGGTTATTGCGAAGCGCATAACGATCTCCGTCAAGATAATGGGCATTCTTCTCGCCTTCGAGATTACTAAGCTCAAACATCAATTCAATAACGGTTTCGGTCAACTTCATAAAATACCCCTTGGCATAACTTTGCTTGACAATTTGTGCACTTTATACGGAAAAGTACGATGTATTCCTACTCAGGAACCCCAAACAATTGTAAAAAATTGCAAGCTAAGATCGAGTGTTACAGTCAAAAACAGATTGTTCTGTGGAAATAGCGACGAACAGAACAACTTACGCTATTTATCATATAATATAGAAGAATAAAGACAAGACGATAATTAACGATTGACTGATAAAAAGGAGAATATTCTGTTTGCAACAGCGTCGACAGACTCTTCTTGGGGCAAATGTCCAATATTTTCCAGTTTCAACACTTCCATTTCGGGTTGTTTCTGTACGAACTGGTCCAACATGTAAACTGGTAACACCGTGTCCTCCGCACCCCAGATCGTTAATACAGGCAGTCTAACCGAAGCAAACTCGTCGAATCCGACAGTCTGCAAGCGTCGTCCAGACGCTAAACTGGCCATCGCCTTCCGATTCCCTTGCATTTTCAACAATTCCCAATAACGATCCACCATGAATGGAGTCACTATTGAGTCATCCACCACAGTTTGTTTCAATGATCTCTCAATCAAAAACCTAGGAGTCAAACGCTGCATCAATAACTGACCCCAATTGGTGGCCAATATTTTAAATCCAATATTTGAAGAAGACGGCCCCTGCTTGTTAGCCCCGGAAGGAGCCAAAAGCACTAAGCTTTCAACCCGCTCAGGAAAACTGACAGCAGTTTGCCAAGCAATCCTTCCTCCTAGTGAATTCCCAATTAGTACTGCCTTCTCGACATCCAGATAATCTAACGTGTCGACAATAGCTTGTGAAAAAACTTCTCTGGTGTAGATGTTTGACTCATTCGCACCAGTCAACCCATGTCCAGGCAAATCTAGGGACACCAAACGAAAATCCTGGAGTTTTTCATGGGCAATCAAGGGTTCCCAGGTGTGCAATGAGGCACTAGTGCCATGAATAAATAACAGCACCGGAGCGCTCTTCTCTCCTCTGTCACGATAATGAACTAATGAGCCAGCACTATCTTTAAAAAACGCGGACTCATCATTTGCGTATTTCTCAGTTGCCTGCTCTTTACTGAAATCTCCTTCCCAAAAAATGATGGTGACTGATACTGCAAGGATTACAGTCGTGGCTAAAAATCTCAGAACGAATCTTATTATGGTATTCAATCTACACCTCAGTACTTAGGTCTTGGGCAAAGCAAGTTAGCCGCAAAGTGGTCGGTTTATGTGATCAAGCATGATATATTTCCGCCTTATAAAAAAGAGACTAAATCAATAGAATCTGGGCGGCTATGTCCTGATTTTATAAGTAAAAAAACCGCATGTTCACAAATTTTCCATTGCTAGAGGTAAATCCTCAACTCGAGCAAAAAGATGGTATCTACCAAGATAACAAAGAGTTTTTCAGAGATACAAAGTTATCAAATTATATTCAGATGGCGGTCAATGAGGCTTTCTCGAAGAGCTCATCCAAATCTCTATTTTCTAAAGACCTAGAGGCTCTCTCCGACACAAATGAATTAAAGTCGGCGTTGAACTCGGCACCTTACGCATTCATGCGCGAGATCAACTTCGAACACGTCAATCATTGTTTAGACCTGACACAAGATTTTGGTGGGGTTACGCACTTCTTAGCCAGCAAGTGTGCGCTCGTAGAATCGGTTAAATTGGATCCGGGCATCTGCAGGCTCGCCGATGTTCGTTGTGTTAGCAAGGAGAATGTACTGAATGTGAGTGAGGACTTAGATAAGTTATCTTTTCCAGCCTCAGTCTATGACCTGATTGTCATTGGAAAGCTTGAATCACTAAACTTACCAGAAGATCAAGTCAGCCCGTTTCTAGCTAAGTTAAGAGCGGCCTTAAAACCCAATGGCGCACTAATACTCGGAGCCAAGAATTCAAATAGAATCAGTAAAACCTTTAATGTTGGACAGTCGGAACTCAAATATAAAGACTTATACGAGAGCGAAAACTCAGGTGACGAACTGCAGAGTCTGTCTCGGCTGGAACTTAGAAACCTTCTACTAGGCTCTGGCTACCCTAAGTCACAGTTTAACGCGGTATTCTCCCCTTCAGACGATTGTCTCACTTTATTCAGTGAAAACTATCTTACATCTGCAGTAGATGGGCTAAATCACTTCTACCGATGTGGACTCTTTGACAACCCTGACATATCAGAATACCTATACTTTCAACGACTGGTCCGAGAGAAAGCAAATCTCGTTGATTTGGCTACGCGTTACGTAGTAGTGGCGGGTGCGACCGAGGAACAGGTCTGTAAGCTTTATAACAACGACTTCAGTCACTTTCCCGGCATCGGACGAAAGCACGCATGGCGAACGGTTACCCGCCGACAGCGTGAGGCTCAACAAGTTGAAAAATACTCTGCCTACCCCGGGGAAGAACCTGACTCCTCACTGATAAGTCAAAACCTAGAACCGCAGCCATTCTATAAGGGTCACTTACTCGTGGGTGATTGGCTGAACGCACTACTTGAGCAAGATTCAAATAAGTTCGAATCGTTGATCTCTGAGTACCATCGTTACTTATCAGAGCTCAATGAAAGCAGTAAGCTGTCTGATTATGCCTACGATCTATTGCCATTTAATATCGTGGTGAATGGTCGATCAGGAGCCTATCAAACCATTGATGTTGAATGGCAGATTTCAAAGGACATTTCTGTAGACTTTATTTTGTTTCGCGCCTTGTTTTGGTTTGCTTTCACCAATAAAACTCTACTCAGTCATTTTGCTGAAGAGCACAATTTGTATTCGATCGGTACTTTTGTGCTGAGATTTCTGCCCAGTGCTCACCGTATCGAGGATCTAAATGAACACATTGAGTTAGAGGAACTAATCCAATCTCAGATTGATAACAACTTCAGCGCGAACGCGGTTTCACTTTCCATGCTCCAACCGTTTGGGTCGGAATCGGTGTCTGAAAAAGATCTTGAATTACAAGTCGCATGGAGTGACTTAAACAAGAACGTGGATATGAAGCACGCTGTCATTAAGTATTGGCCCAGACAGAAAGGACCGCAGACTATTACGATCGATTTGCCGTCTAGACCTGCAAAAGAGTTCGGGCTTTTACGAGTTGACCCCATGTCCGAGCCAGGTGCTCTCGCTGCCGTATCTGTATCTATAAGTGATGAAGCTGGAAACAACGTCTGGGACAGCACCGCTGGCGATGCTCATGAATCCCATCAGATGCTCGATAGCGACGGAATTGTTGTCTCTACTGGAGATGATCCATACTGGCTATTCGATCTTTCTGACATCCAAGACAATCAACTTGTGAAGCTTTCCATTGAGTTAGACTGGATATGGGACAAACGCTACAGCTCTGCCTTAAATGCACTCACTGAAGCCAATTCAAAAATGGTTTCGGACTTGATAGGGCAAGCTAGTCGACTGAACCAATATCTTGCGACTATTGACACCCAGGAAATCCACATAGATAGCTTGATTAATCACCGCGATAGCCTGACAAAGATCATTCAGAAAAAAGATGAGACGATAGATCGCTTTCAGAGGGGACATCTTGTTGATCGTATTCATCACCTAGAGGAACAGCTCCACCACCAACATATTCGAAACGGCGAATTACACCGATTTCTGCTTATGCGGCCGAGCACACGATTTGCACGGGTTATGCGCCGAATAATCGACAAACTCTTACGTAGAAGTCCTGCACCTGAAGTTGTCGAAGAAACAGAAGTAGAAGAAGTCGAGCAACCTAAAAAGCAAGATCCAGCGGCGAATAACGGAGAATTACTGGGCCAAAATTTGGAAGACTATGATCTCTGGGTATCAGAAAACTCGATGACTCCAGATGAAATTGAGGCAGCAAAAGCCGAGATCGAAGCCATGCCAAACAAGCCCGTGTTCTCGATATTGGTTCCAATTTACAACACCGATCCAGAATACTTGCTGCCGATGATCGAATCGGTGCGAAAGCAGATTTATCCATATTGGCAGCTTTGTTTGGTTGACGACTCATCACCGAAGTCCTATTTAAAGCGCATTCTTGAGCATGAGGCTCTGCAAGACGACAGAATTTGTGTTCAGTTAAACGATGTCAATCAGGGAATATCGGTCACCACTAACGACGCCTTGAAATTGGCTACTGGAGACTATATTGCTCTGCTAGACCATGATGACGAGCTGAGTATCGATGCCCTGTATCACAATGCCAAAGTGATTAATGAGAGTCCCGAAGTCGGATTAATTTACAGTGATGAAGACAAAATGGATATGCAAGGTGGTCGTCTTGAACCATTTTTCAAACCGGATTATTCGCCTGATCTACTGGATACCAACAACTATATTTGCCACTTCACCGTCATAAAAAAGTCGATCATGGATGACATGGGTGGATTTCGCGAAGGCCTCGATGGTTCTCAGGACCATGATGTCATTCTCAGAGCCGCCGCCGCCGCAGAGAAAATTGTGCACATCCCGAAAATTCTCTACCACTGGCGCAAGATTCCTGGATCAACAGCGGTGGTTTATGACTCAAAGTCCTATGCTTGGGAAGCTGGCCGCCGAGCCGTAGAAGACGTATTAAAGAAGCGCGAGGATGGACTACGCGTCGATTTTGGTTCACTAAAGGGAACATATCGAGTGTTCAGAGAGATCAAAGGCGAACCACTAATAAGTATTGTTATTCCTTTTAAAGATAAACCAGAGCTACTAAATAGCTGCCTAGATTCAATTTTGAATCGCACATCCTATGAAAACTTCGAAATCGTCGGCGTCAGCAATAATAGCGAATCCGACTCCACCTTTGAGCGAATGGCTCATTATAGTGAGCTAGACTCCCGTGTGCGTTTTGAGGAATTCAATCACCCGTTTAACTTTTCGGCAATTTGTAATTACGGTGTCAGTAAAGCAAAAGGCGAGTACATCGTATTGCTCAATAATGATATTGAAATTCTTACGCCTGACTGGATCGAGCGTATGCTAGAGCACGCACAACGAGATGAAATCGGAGCAGTCGGTTGTAAGTTGCTCTACCCCGATGGTCGTATCCAGCATGCCGGTGTAGTCGCGGGAATGTTGGGTGCAGCTGGCCACCCTCACAAATTCTTCCCAGACAATCACATCGGATACCACGGACGATTACACATGGTATACAACGTGAGTGCGGTCACTGGGGCCATGATGATGATGTCCAAAGCTAAGTTTGATGAAGTTGGTGGCTTAGATGAAGAAAAATTCGCCGTGGCTTACAACGATGTTGACCTATGTCTGAAACTGTTAGACAGTGGCTATCTAAATCTTTTCACGCCACATGCTTCCGCCACGCATCACGAGTCAGTTAGCCGTGGTTATGAGGATACTGAAGAGAAGGTTCAAAGACTCAAGGGCGAGCAGAATGCTTTTAATAACAAGTGGAAAGACTTTTTGGCCAAGGGCGACCCATTTTACAATCCAAATTTGAGCCTAAAGAACGAGCGGTTCTCACTGAACTTTAAAGAGTAGTCCGAGTCCTATGACATCTGTAGGTGCCCCGGAGTATCAAGAAGGGACAAGGGCTAATTAGAGCCGGAGGAAAATACTCTGGCTTGGTCTTGTACTTTCTGCTCCTTTTCTGCTCCTTTTGTACATCCGCTCTTCTTTTGTGCGTAGGAATGCCGGTGACTGCCTCTCTTCTGTCCTGGTCGGAAACGGCTAGTGGCCAGCCCTACTGACGATTACTATTTACCGACACCACCATCTTCTTTTTGAGATCTTTATAGATAACATCAAGCTCGTCGTCGTCTATCTTGCGAACCAGGCGAGAAAGCTGCATC
This sequence comes from uncultured Arenicella sp., assembly GCA_963669225.2. Classification (GTDB taxonomy): domain Bacteria; phylum Pseudomonadota; class Gammaproteobacteria; order Arenicellales; family Arenicellaceae; genus Arenicella. The sequence continues at coordinate 340,631 of OY769919.2, forward strand.
AAGACGTCCTTCTCTTGAAGTTTGAGCGAATAACCATGGTTTTGTTTAATATAGCGAACGCACCGGTTCACGGCCAACAAGCAATCCGCATTGAGCTGCTCTAGCTTAATGTCTTTTAATTGGATTTTTTCTACTACCACAATACTACTAATATTCCCCTACCTTAGTAAAAGAATACCTAATAGTCTGGCCAATGTCTGTTAAGTTAGAGCAATGTCTTAAGAAACTTAATTAAATTCGGTCACAACGGCTTTCTTTCTAACAACATCGCGTCACCATAGCTAAAAAATCGATATTCTTTAGAAACAGCATGCTGATAGGCTTTCATCACTTCATCGTAGCCCGCAAACGCAGATACCAGCATGATCAAGGTGGATTCCGGCAAATGAAAATTTGTTTGCATTAGATCGACCACTTTGAACTCGAACCCTGGATAGATGAAGATATCAGTCTCACCAAAGAAAGGCTCAATTAAGCCGCTGTCAGAATGTCTTGCTGCTGTTTCGAGTGAGCGGACTACCGTCGTACCAACCGCTAAGACCTTATTTCCATTAAGCTTAGTTTCATTAATGGATTCACACACTTCGGCTGACACTTCAATGTATTCAGAGTGCATCTCATGCTCGTCCAAGTTATCTACTCTTACTGGCTGATACGTCCCAGCGCCCACATGCAGTGTCACTGTTTGAAAGCGAATTCCCTTGTCCTGCATAGCTTGAAGGAGCTCCTCATCGTAATGCAAGCCTGCTGTAGGAGCTGCGACGGCCCCGGGTTTTTCAGCGAAGACCGTTTGATAGCGATCCAGATCTTCTTCCTCATCACCACGCTCTATGTAGGGTGGTAACGGCATGTGGCCTACGGAAGCCAACCACTCATGAAGCGGCCCAGAAATCGAAGCTTCAATTTCAAAGAATATTCCTTGACGACCAACAATGCTTAAATGTCCTTCTTCGTCGCCGTCAATATACAAAGACTGACCAGGCTTTGGAGACTTACTTGAGCGAATTTGAGCGATAAAGCCAAACTCAGAGGTGATTCTTTCTAAGAGGACCTCAACACGTCCACCAGTTTCCTTAGCCCCGAATAGCCGAGCCGGAAGCACTTTCGTGTTATTGAGAACAACTAGGTCGCCCTTCTCAAGTTCATCAAGGATATCTGGAAACTGAGCATCTTGGATAGACTTGCCGCGCATTAGTTTTAACAGTCGGCTGTCGGTACGATTTTCTGGAGGAAATTGGGCAATCAGCTCCGATGGCAAGTCGAAATTAAAATCCGAGACTTTCATGATCAAGCGTGTTTATACGATGCCATTTCGGCGTTTAGTCAGTTGAATCGTGGATTGCTTGGATACTAGACCCTAGCGGTAGACACGCGATCGTATTGCATTCGCCCAATAAATAAAAGAGGTAAACTAACCACAGTTACCATAGCCAAACCGATCGCAATAGGAGCAGGAAAATACAACAACGACACAACTAATAATGAGTTGCGTAACCATTCAAACACACCGGCGTAATGCTTACCTTCCATCACTGCGCCGATTCCGAAAAGCCCTGCAATCACATACACCACAATCGCAATACCATGATCCAAGGTTAGCGCATTAGCTTGAGTCGAATAGATCAATGAGATGGTAGCAACTTGTACATATTGAAGCACCGCATAAGCCTTCAGAAATGTTGGCACCGGGGTATCGTACTTTTCGAATTTAGAAAGGTCGACTTTTGGAATTGGATATTTAGCGGCAACATCTGCCGGGCGCCAACCAGTTCTTCTGAACCATATGGTCAATTTATCAAACCAACTCTCCGTTCGCCAAGCATCGTGAATAAGGGAGGCATAAACCTGCGCGTTAACCCACAATGGATTCCAACTTTTAACCGCTCCAGTAATGCCAAAAATCACGGGATCGTTATCCAATTCCTCTTGATAAGTGCCAAATAGGCGATCCCACACGATGAACACGCCACCATAGTTTTTATCAATATAGACCGAATTCTGCGCGTGATGAGCTCGATGATTGGAAGGAGTAATAAATAGCCATTCAAACCACCCAAGCTTACCGATGTGACGCGTGTGAACCCAGAATTGGTAAACCAAATTAAGTGCCCCTACAGTGAGTATCATCAAGGGATCAAAGCCAAGAATGGCTAACGGCAAATAGAAGATAAAACTAAAAAAGCCCGTACCAGTTTGTCTTAGAGCTGTGGTTAAGTTGTATTCTTCACTCGAATGATGAACCACATGCGAAGCCCATAAGATATTCATCTCATGACCCATTCGATGGTTCCAATAATAGAAAAAATCGTAGGCCACAAAGGCGACCACCCAAACGATCCAACTATTGCCGAACTCAAATATGCCGAACTGTTGTTCTACCAGCACGTAGACGGTAAATGGTATCAAACGCTTACTGACGTTCACCACTTGGTTGATTACGCCGGTGGCTAGGCTCGTGAGCGAATCATTGACTCTGTAATAGTCAGTCCTTCGCACCCTCTCCGCTATCAATTCAATGGCGATGAGCAGGAAAAAAAACGGGATGGCGTAGAGTATGACATTCATGGAAGAGACTCTGAGTTAATAAAAAGTCTGCTCTTGCTCAGCAAGGGCCAGCAAACTTGGCGCTGGAGTGAATCTAGAACCGTGCTCTGCTTCAAGCGCCTTCAGCTTGGCCACTACGTTGGCTATTCCAATACTGTCCATATAACGAAATGGACCGCCCAAGAACGGTGGGAAGCCTAGCCCAAAAATTGCACCAATATCGCCGTCACGCGCCGATCTAAGGATGCCCTCTTCTAGGCAATACGCCGCTTCATTTAGCATGGTGAGGATTACCCTTTCGGCGATACCGTCCTTGTGGCTAATTTCAGATCTACCAGGATATTGAACTCCCATGGTTTTGTAGATCGACTCATCAACTTCCTTTCCCTTAGCTTTATCACTGTAATCGTAGAAACCTCGTTTGTTTTTCTTACCCTTACGGTCATCGGCAAGAACACGATCGACACCCTCAATAAGCGGGATTCGTTCCCCAAAAGCGTCGTTGAGCGTTTCTACAATATGAGCGCCAACGTCAATACCGACCTCGTCCATCAATTTAATGGGCCCAACTGGCATACCAAACTCTTCCAATGCGGCATCCACTTCTTCAATCGCCACGCCTTCAAGCACCAGCCTGACTGCTTCCATTGAATACGGAACTAAAATCCGAGTGGTGTAGAAGCCAGGGCCGTCATTCACAACAATCACAGTCTTACCTTGTTGTTTGCCCAACGCAACGGCGGTGGCGGTCACCCAATCTGCCGTCTTACTTCCTTTGACGATTTCAAGCAGCGGCATTTTTTCGACTGGTGAAAAATAATGCATCCCCACAACTCTTTCAGGATGCTTGGCTTTTGCGGCAACATCATCGATGGGGATGGCTGATGTATTCGTCGCAAATATGGTTTCTTTGGACGATTGTAATCCCTCAATATCGGCAACCATTTGTTGCTTTAGTTCAAGCTTTTCAAAAACCGCCTCAATGACAACATCGGACTGTTTAAAACCTCGATAGTCAGTGCCTCCCGTGACACGCAGTTTACTTGGCAGATAATCGTGGCTCTTAAGTTTGCGTCTTTGACGCTTTTTGTCCAAAATTCTTCCTGTATAGGCGAGTGCGGAGGCGACACCTTCATCGCTAATATCTTTAACCCTAACCTGCTTTTTAGCCCTGTCGGCACTGACATAAGCAATGCCTGCCCCCATCAAACCGCCACCCAGTACGCCTACTTGATTGATATCCCGCGCCTCGGCATCTGAATCCACACCAGAATCCTTCTTGAGGTCTGTCGATGCAAAGAAAATGTTAACCAACTGCTTCGATTCAGGGGTCATCAATAAGTCGGCAAAACCTTGGGCCTCAATATCCAAACCTTTGGCCAGACTGGTGCCTAACCCTCGATTGACAACCTCTAATATCTTCAGCGGAGCCGGATATTTACCTTTAGTAAGCTTCATAGCCTGTTTACGAGCCTGCGATATTACAAAACTTCGTAATGGCCCGACTTTCATGAGTCTCTGTATCAAAGGCTGGCGTCTCTTTGGTTTTCCCTTTGATATCAAACTCTTAGAAGCTTCTATTAACGTAGATTTGTCAACGACTTTGTCCACCAGACCTGCTGACTTCGCGCGCCTTGCATCGAGTTGTCGGCCGGTTAGCATGAGATCTAGTGCTGTAGGTAGTGCGATCATCCGAGGTAGACGTTGGGTACCCCCGCCACCCGGTAACACGCCCAGCTGCACCTCGGGCACACCGATTCTTGTCGCCTTATTTGTAGAGGCGACGCGGTAATCAAATCCGAGTGAGATCTCCAGACCTCCACCTAAACAAGTACCATCAATTGCGGCAACAGTCACCAAATCCATATCCGCGATACGCTGAATGAAAGCATGCAGGAGCTTGGAGGACTCAACAGACTGTTCTTTAGTCTCAATGTTTTGCAACATTGAGATATCGGCACCGGCAAGGAAGCAATTTGGTTTGGATGATGTAAATATTAGCCCTTTTAGAGATTTGTCATTTTCGATTTCATCAAAAACCGAGACAAAGTCCTCTTGAATTCCTTGATTTAAGACATTCTGAGGTTGATCTGGGTCATCCATCCATACAACCGCAATATCGTCCTGCTTTTCTAACGTAAATACACTCATGGTCACCTCCTAGGCTGCTTCCAGTACCATAGCGGCACCAAGACCGCCAGCTGCACATGCTGTTATCAGGCCAAATTGTCCACCAGTGCGTTTTAGATCGTACAACATTTGAGTTAATTGGCGCGTCCCAGTAGCTGCGAACGGATGGCCTAGAGAAATCGAGCTACCGCTGACGTTTAATTTATCGAAATCCACTTCACCTATTGCTTGATCACGATTAAGCCGTTCATTAGCAAACGTCTTAGAGCCAAACGCTTTAGTGTTTGACAGCACTTGAGCCGCAAAAGCCTCATGGATATCGATTAGGTCCATGTCTTTTAAATCCAAACCAGCATTTTCCAGTGCTTTTGGCGTCGCAAACGATGGCCCCATCAACATTTGCCAGTTTGGGTCGAGGGCCGCGAAGCCGAAGCTCTTGATATACCCTAACGGATTTAATCCCAACGTCTTAGCCTTGGATTCACTCATCAACATGACCGCTGACGCCCCATCGGTCAAAGGAGAACTGTTGGCCGCGGTGACACTGCCGTTTTCTCGGTCAAAAACGGGTTTAAGTTTGGCGTATTTTTCCAAAACCGAGTCACCACGGAAGATATTGTCTTTGTTGATGGACTTGTAGTTGGGATCCAACACCACGTTCATAACTTGCTTGTCGAACCAGCCCTCTTCCCAAGCCTTCGCCGCGTTGGTGTGAGAACGATGAGCCAGTGCATCTTGTTCTTCTCTGGCAATGCCATTTTCTTTTGCCATCTTTTCAGCAGCTTGTCCCATCGTGAGATCCGAGGAAGGCTCTTTGATTGCTGGCTGCGATGGCATGATGTCCTTGAGTTTTATCCCCTTGAATGCCGCTAGCTTTGAGCCCTTGTGGTAGCTCATTTTTACCATCGCTTCGGTCATTTTTTTATTGAAACTAATCGGTGGCTGCGACATCACATCACAACCTCCTGCTATACCGGTGTCGATAATTCCAGCTTGGATATTGAGTGCAACATCCGCGGCCGATTGGTAACTGCTTGCACAAGCTCTGGAAACGCTGTACGCATCAGTGTCTACAGGCAGCCCTGCACCTAATACAACCTCTCTTGCAAGATTCGGCGCGTCTGGTGCCATAACCACTTGCCCAAAAACCAATTTTTGAATCTCCCTGCGATCCACATCCGCCCTTGCAGTCAGTTCAGCGACTAAATGACTCGATAGTACTCGAGCTGGAACCGTTAGGTAGCCAGTGGCAATTTTTAAAAAAGGGGTCCTTAATCCTGCTACAACGGCGACACGTTCTGAGCTTGCAGACATACTAGGTTCTCAATTGGTAAATGTAGGGATATTCTACCAATAAAGGATGAATAATTACTAGATAGACAATTCGTCCAACAATGCAAGATACATCTTCCAGTCAAAGAATTCACCAGGATCAGGCTTTCTACCAATGGCAATATCACTGTGAGCAAAAATCGATTTCTTGCTAATCATGGGGTATTTAAGCATCAACTCACCGGAAAGGCGCGCTAGTGCGTGATATTGCGCTTCTGTAAAGCCAGATTCGTCTGTATCTAAGCCCTCGAGCTCTATACCGATTGAGAAATCATTTACTTTCGGGTATTCCAGACAAAAAGATTCTCCAGCATGCCACGCACGATCATTGAAGCTTACAAACTGGAAAACTGCCCCATGTCGATCGATCAAGCAATGAGCGGAAACCCTCAAATGGCGAATGGATCTAAAATAAGGATGTAGATCGGAGTCGAGATTGTTTTGAAAAAATTGCTGTACGCATCCCGAACCATACTCTCCTGGAGGCAGGCTAATACAGTGGATTACTAAGCTGGTGGGTTCTTGAAAGAGCTCTCTTTGATCAAAGTTAGGCGACGGGCAGATCGTTGCCCAATTCAGCCAACCATCTTGTCGTTCTGTCTCTGGCATTAACTAAAGTAACTGAAAATAAAAAAGCGAGTACAAAATGATCCACGCAAAGACACCAGCTATTACGTCATCGATCATGATACCGAATCCACCGTGAACATGTTTGTCCAACAACTTGATTGGCCAAGGTTTTACAATATCGAAAATACGGAATAAAACAAAGGCAAGCGCGATTGTTTGCCAATTAAGAGGAAACCAGGCCAAAGCCACCCATAAACCCACGAACTCATCCCAGACAATAGCACCGTGGTCATGCACCCCGATATCAGAAGCTGTCCTTCCACAAAGATATATTCCAATCAAAAAAGAAGTTATGAGGATCAGCAAATAGCTTATTGATGAGGTCGACACCCATTGCGCAACCAAAACGAATGGCGGAATCGCGGCCAGAGTTCCCCACGTACCTGGGGCAGGTTTAATCAAACCACTTCCGAAGCCAACCGCTAATAGGTGAACTGGATTAGTGAGCTTGAATTCTGCTGAGGGCATTTTGGTCTTGTGTTAAAAAAATGTGGGATTGCCTAACTAAAATGTTGAAAAGACTTTAGCTTCATTGTTGTTGGTTTGCCATCGTCAAAGAGACGAACCAACTCATCATCACGGGCAACAACTGAGCCAATTTCAGTTAACGAAACATCAAGATCCTTTGAGATGGTCTCAAGCACGGCAGCCTTCTCTTCAGATATCGTGAACAACAACTGGTAATCGTCTCCACCAGCAACCGCGTAGCGCATAAAACCACCCTGCTCTATGTAATTACGATAGGCTGGTGATAATGGAATGTTTCGTAACTCGATATTGATGGATACGTTACTTCTATTCGCAATGTGTTCACAGTCGCCAATCAAGCCATCAGAAATATCAATACAAGAGTTTACTTGTCCTAGAAGTCGCTGACCTAATGTGACTTGAGGGGCCGGCATATGCAACGCCGGTAAAACCTGAGCGAATAATTCATCATCTAGGGCTTGCTCACCCAATAATTTAGTAAGTGCTAGTCCGGCATCGCCAACAACTCCAGAACAATAAACCTTATCACCGACTTTAGCTCCGCAACGGGTCATTCTCATACCAATAGGCAACAACCCCATAATCGTTAGGGTCAACACTAAGGGGCCTTCTGTGGTATCGCCACCGATGATTTGAACACCATAGGCCTTGGCAGTCTTGTGTAAGGTGGTCGAAAACCGCTCTAGCCACTCTTCGTCATGCGCATCTAGCCCCATCGCCAATGTTGCCCAACGGGGTTTAGCCCCCATTGCTGCCATATCGCTAAGATTCACCGTGAGAAGCTTGTGGGCGAGTAATTCTGGAGATAAGCCCTTCATAAAGTGGATACCCTCAGTCATGGTATCTACGCTAATAGCTAACTCAAATCCCTCTGGCACCTCAACAACCGCCGCATCATCTCCAACGCTGAGCAGGGTTTCTTTGTGATCACTGCCGAGCTCCGTGAAGTACTTCTCGATTATGGTGAATTCAGCCAATGACTTTTCCCTATTTCAATTATTTGCGTAACTTCTTGGCGAGTTTGTCCATCACGCCATTCACAAACTTAAAGCTATGGTCAGCGCCAAATACTTTAGCTAACTCGATCATCTCGTTGATCACCACCTTGGTGGGCACATCTTGCTTGTGCATCAATTCATAAGCACCAAGCCTCAAAATGGACCGCTCAACAGGATCTAAGGACGCGAAGTCTCTATCCAGAAACGGTCCAATCTCGGCGACTAAGTCATCATCTGACTGCGGAATTTCCTTTAATATCTCTTTTAAATACTTACGATCAACATTCTGAAGGTCGTGGATTTGCACAAACTGGGGCTCAATCTGGTCGGCATCCTGTTCGGTGAGATCCCATTGATACAAAGCCTGCACTGCGGCTTTGCGTGCATTGTGTCTATTGGATGACATCTAACTTACAGCTTAGCGACTAGGTTTACCATTTCAAGAACCGTCATCGCAGCTTCTGCGCCCTTGTTCCCCGCTTTTGTGCCAGCACGTTCTATGGCCTGCTCAATGGTATCCACCGTCAACACACCGAAACCAATTGGAACACCAGTGTTTAGCTGCACAGAGTTCAAACCTTTAGCACATTCGCCTGCAACGTAGTCAAAGTGAGGGGTTGAGCCGCGGATAACAGCACCCAGTGCAATGACTCCGTCGTAATCACCACTCTGTGCCATTTTCTGAACCGCCAACGGGATTTCAAAAGCTCCGGGGACATAGGCTACTGAGATGTTTTCTTGGCTGACTCCGTGTCTTTCTAGTACGTCAATTGCACCGGTAAGCATGGCATCACCAATGAAGCTATTAAATCGACCTAATACGATGCCGAGTTTTTGATTGCCGCCAGTTAATTCACCAGCAATTTTGTTGTAGCTCATAATTCTTCTCTACTCGATCAAAAGTGTTGTTTAGGATTCTATATATTCGACGATTTCAATATCGAATCCAGAAAGTCCATGAGTCTTTCTTGCACGACCCATGACCTTGATTTTTCCAGCTCCCAAGCTCGACAGTATTTGACTACCAGCTCCAAGCAGCCTCAGATGGCCTTGATTACTGGGCCGATTGTTCTGTTGGAACTGTTCCACATCAAAAACCAGTTCTTCGGCATTCTGTGAGTACCTGAGTATCACCACAATGCCGCTACCCTGCTCAAGAATATAGTCTACCGCATCTTGCACTGGGAAAATGTTCTTATTGTTCAGGGTTTTTAGAACACTAAGAAAGTCAGACTCAACATGAATTCGAACTGGGATTGGCGTGTCTTTGTTTACCTCACCACAAACCAAAGCAACGTGTGTTTCTTCGCGTTCCGTATCTTTAAATACCACGGTTCTTAAAGCGCCCTTCTCGGTATTGATCGTGGTATCTTTAACCGGTACAACCGTAGGCTCTTTCTCCAAACGATATCGAATAAGCTCTGCTATCGAGCAGATCTTAAGGTCGTGTTCTTCTGCAAATTTGATGAGATCGGGCATTCTTGCCATCGTTCCATCCTCATTGAGGATTTCACAAATAACACTAGAAGGGTCTCTTCCGGCAAGACGTGCGAAATCGATACCGGCTTCAGTATGCCCAGCACGGCTAAGTACGCCACCGGGTTGCGCCATAATCGGAAAAATATGACCGGGCATCACAATATCAGATGGCTTTGCATCAGCCGCAACCGCGGCTTGCACTGTTCGAGCACGATCTGCGGCCGATATTCCCGTAGTAACACCTTCAGCAGCCTCAATACTCATCGTAAAATTGGTTGAGAACCGAGCCCCGTTATTGTCGCCAACCATTAAGGGTAAGCCGATTTGCGAACACCGCTCCTCAGTCAACGTAAGGCAGATTAAGCCTCGGCCATAGCGAGCCATGAAGTTGATGTCCTCAGGTCGAACGCGATCTGCAGCCATCATCAGATCGCCTTCATTTTCACGATCTTCATCATCGGTGATGATGACCATTTTACCGTTGTGATAATCTTCTAAGATTTCTTCAATACTACTGAGAGCCATGATTGGTACCTTTACGGAGGCCTTTTAACGCAGGGGCGTATTAGACACTGATTGGGATATAACGTAAAGCCAAAGCGACACATGCAATAAGAATAACGCCCATCGTTACAATCACGCCGATTTGTCTGAAAACCAGTAGCTCTTTGGGATTTAACATTCCCAATAAGTGCATAACTCTGGCGACGACCAGTGCTGTTCCAAGATAAAAAACCAAGAAACTAGACAATGTAATGACTTCTAGAAAATAAAATAGAATAAGTGCCAACGGTACATATTCGATAAAATTAGCATGAGCTCGAACCGCATACTCCACGCGCTTATCATCACCCGAACCTATGGATATTTTCTTACCAAATCGATGTCGAATCACGTTAAAAGATAAGCCGATGTAAATTAGGCTCAAAACAACAGCGAACAAGGGAGTAATTAGCATGGTGACAAACCTCTAAGAAATATCGTACTGACAATCACGCGAACCCGTGATCACTCAAAAAAGACTCGGTAAGATTGGAACTCGACGGCTTCTCACCTTTGAGGAGTTGCTCGAGATACCTGGCAATCAAATCAACTTCGATATGAACCTGATCTCCTTCATTGATTTCTCCCAAAGTGGTGACTTCGAAAGTATGCGGAATAACATTAATATCAAAATGTTGACCTGCCACTGAATTTACAGTCAAGCTTGTACCGTTAATGGTAATAGATCCTTTTTTGGCAATGTATTTCACTAGTTCAGCAGGTGCTTCGAACACCATCCGCCAAGACCTTGCGTCTTGAACCATTTTTGTGAGCGTTGCCAGACCATCAACATGTCCCGACACCAGATGCCCTCCGAGACGCGTGGTCGGTAATAACGCCATTTCCAAATTTACTTTTTTGCCGACCTTCCAGTCGCCGATCAATGTATGGTTAATTGACTCAATTGAAACATCGAAATCATAGACTCCATCCTCGAAATGAATCACCGTCAGACAAACACCATTGATTGCGATACTATCTCCGAGCGCGACAGTTCGATCGCGAAAATCAGGCGCTGAGATACTAATTCGTACATCGCCAGCTAAACGCCTGCTTGCGACGACTTCCCCGATGGTTTCGATTATTCCTGTAAACATAGATTCTAACCTTGTGCTTGGCCACTCTTGATGGCCCGTAAGGATTCAGAGTTAAATGCGTCGACGCGCACATCCTCGCCGATCATGTTGACCGAACTTACCGTAAACTCGGCCCTGCTTTCAAATTCAATAGCCTCATTAAACTTGAACATGGACTTACCCTGGTCACCGAGCAAGCTACCGGCATAAAAAAGAGTTAACTCATCAACCAACCCGCTTTGTAGGAAAGCCCCAGAAAGTTCTTGCCCTGCTTCGACCAGTACTTCATTAGACTGCCACTTGGCGAGCTCGGATAAAACCAAATTCAAATCAATCTTACCTGTGCCACTATCATCCATGGCAATGACTTCAGCTCCTTGCTCAACTATGGCGCTAATTTTTTCTTCATCTGATGAAAGCGTAAAGACAATCAGATTTCCGTCGTTACCAAAAATTTTACTATCTGAAGGTAGTTGAAGCTGTGTGTCCAATAAGACTCGATAGGGTTGTCGGGTGTCAGCTGACTCTGTTCGGACGTTCATTTGTGGATCATCGGCTAATACAGTGCCAATTCCGGTAATGATGGCAGAGCACTTAGAGCGCAGGCTTTGCACCTCATTTCGAGCGTCGGAACCTGTGATCCATTTGCTTTTGCCATCAAATGCAGCGGTACGACCATCTAAGGTCGCGGCACTTTTTAATCGAACCCAGGGCCGTTTGCGTACCATACGGCTGACAAAGCCTCGATTTAGCCAAACCGCTTCGTCACACAACAAACCAGACTCTACTTCTATTCCGGCGTTATTAAGAAGTTCGAATCCAGCACCACTAACTAGCGGGTTTGGATCGGTCATTGCAGCCACCACCTTGGCAACACCTGCATCGATAAGCCCGTCTGTACAGGGAGGAGTTCTACCTTGGTGAGAACAGGGCTCAAGATTCACGAACACAGTCGAGCCACGCGCGTTTTCACCAGCCTGCGCTAGCGCGACTCGCTCCGCGTGCAATTCACCCGCTGAATGATGATAGCCCTCACCGACGATCTCTCCATCCTTGACGATGACGCAACCTACTCTTGGATTTGGTTGCGTCGTGGCGCATCCCCGTTCGGCAAGCGAGATAACTCGCTGCATCAACTCAGACTTATTCATAATATGAGTGACCTAAAAACAAATTGGTCAATGATAAATTCTTCAGAAGTGATCGCAGAGTACCACATTGAGATGAATGATCAGGAAGTTTCCATGCACAAGACTAATCGCTCTGTGTGTCAGCCTTTGGTCTTCTGCCACGCACAGTCTCAGCTTGCAGCCGTTTAATTTCTTGACTAAAAGCATCCACATCTTGGAAAGAGCGATAGACCGATGCAAATCTGACGTAAGCAACCTGATCTATTTCTCGCAATTCATCCATTACCATCTCACCCAATGCCAATGAGGGAAGCTCACGCTCACCGCAGGTTAACAGACTCCGTTTGATTCGATGCAAGATATTCTCTATCTCGCGAGAATCAACCGGACGTTTTTCCAGCGCCCGCTCTAGCCCTCTTGCGAGCTTAGACTCGTCGTAGTTCTCACGATTGCCGTTGGACTTAACGATAAAAGGGAGTTTAAGGTTGGCTTCTTCGATGGTGCTAAAACGGTCGCCGCATGCCTCACAAGCGCGGCGACGTCTCACCGCATCACGATCCTCGGTAAGTCGAGAATCAATGACGCGTGTTTCCTCGTTTTGACAAAAAGGGCAACGCATCTTGTCAGTTTAGCTTAATCCGCGTAGTCGTAAACGGGATATTCAGTACAGAGTTCCAGCACTTCACCCTTGACACGGTCGACCACTGACTGATCAAACCCACCTTCCGGAGTAACTGAATCCATCACGTCTGCCATCCAGTTCGCCAGTTGTGTCATCTGCTCTAACCCAAAACCACGTGTGGTAATCGCAGGCGTACCAATGCGAATCCCGCTGGTCACAAATGGGCTCTGAGGATCACCTGGAACGCTGTTCTTGTTGACGGTAATATTGGCAGCGCCCAGTGCAGCTTCTGCGGCCTTACCAGTTATGCCTTTCTCGATAAGACTGATCAAGCACAAATGGTTATCTGTTCCACCGGAAACGGTGCCATAACCACGCTCTTCCAAGCCTTTTTGCAAGGCTCGGGAGTTATCCAAAACGCGTTTTTGATAGTCCTTAAAAGAAGGGTCTAGCGCCTCTTTAAAAGCGACAGCCTTTGCCGCTATTACGTGCATCAGTGGGCCACCTTGGGAGCCAGGAAAAACTCTGGAGTTAAGTGCTTTCTCTAGCTCTGGATTACTCTTAGCCATGATAATTCCACCGCGAGGGCCGCGCAGCGTTTTGTGCGTTGTGGAAGTGCACACGTCGGCAATCTGAACTGGGCTTGGGTATAAACCCGCGGCAATCAAACCCGCTACGTGAGCAATGTCACACATCATGACTGCGCCAACTTTATCCGAAATTTCACGGAATCGCTGCCAATCAACCACCCGAGAGTAGGCGCTAAAGCCGGCAACGATCATCTTGGGCTTATGCTCCAATGCCAGTGCCTCAACTTGATCATAATCGATCTCGCCAGTTTCCTCGACCAAGCCATATTGAACTGAGTTGTATATTCGACCCGAAAAGTTCACCTTGGCACCGTGTGTCAGGTGTCCACCATGATCTAGGCTCATACCCAAGACAGTGTCACCTGGATTTAATACGGCTTGATAAACAGCAATGTTGGCGGAAGACCCTGAGTGCGGCTGCACGTTAGCGTAATCCGCCCCAAACAGGTCTTTAAGGCGAGCAATCGCCAGCTCTTCAGCTACGTCAACATGAGCGCATCCGCCATAATATCGTTTACGCGGATAACCTTCGGCGTATTTGTTTGTGAGCTTTGTTCCTTGAGCCTGCATTACCGCAGGACTGGCATAGTTCTCTGAAGCGATTAATTCAATGTGCTCCTCTTGTCGGGTATTCTCTTCCTGAATGGCCGACCAAATCTCTGGATCACTCGCCGCGATAGTATTACTTTTGCTGAACATCAGATTTCTCCGCTAAAAATTTTAAAACTGGTCTGAGTTTCCCACTCTAAACTGGGAAAAAAGAAGTGGTGTCTTAGCCTTTTAAGGCATATACATATCGGGGTGCTCAGCACCCTCTTTTTCAACTTCTTCTTGAATCAAGTCTTCTGGCTTCGCACCTAAAGCAAGCACCGTTGGGCTCGCCACAAATATCGATGAGTAAGTACCGATTAACACACCAATAATCAGAGTGGCGGCAAAACCGTTGAGGGCATCACCGCCATAAAGGTAGAGAGCCAGCAATACCAACAGGGTGGTTAAGGAGGTCAAAATCGTTCTGGGTAAGGTTTGGTTTATCGACAAATTCATGATGTCTTCAGTGGCCGTTTCGCGGACTTTTCTGAAGTTCTCACGAATTCGGTCGAACACAACGATGGTGTCATTGAGTGAATATCCAATAACCGCCAATAATGCCGCCAATACCGGCAATGTGAACTCCAATCCCAAGATGGAGAATGCGCCAAGAGTAATGACCACATCGTGAATCAGTGCCGTGACCGAGCCCAGCGAAAACTTCCATTCAAAGCGGAATGCCACGTAAATCATGACCCCGATCAGTGAGTAAATTAATGCAAGCAAGCCCTTTTCTAATAATTCCTTTCCAAAGGTTGGACCAACAAATTCAACGCTTCTAAGTGTGGCCACACCCAGACTAGATCCGTTTAAATAGTCAACCAAGCGATTACTGGAGCCCACATCACTATTTTGCTCTGACAATGGTACTCGGATCAGTACGTCTTTATTCGATCCAAAATACTGGACCACAGCATCACCAAAACCGCCACGGGTGAGTACGTCACGTATATCTTCAATTGCCACATCATTTGGATACACCAATTCGACTTTAGTACCACCTGAAAAGTCAATCCCGAGATTGAGTCCTCGAGTAGCTAGCGAATAAATGCCCGCTATCAGTAGTGCAATTGAGACAAATACTGCGATGAAGCGCAGTCCGATAAAATTGATATTGGTTTCTTTCGATATAATTTGCATCAGTTTTCTCCGCTATATCGAAAGCGACTCAAGTCGTCGCTTGCCGTAAAATAGATTCACCAATATTCTGGATACGAATATGGCGGTGAGCATGGACGTTGCAATACCAATACTCAAAGTAATCGCGAAACCTTGAATTGGCCCGGTACCAAAGTTAAATAACACCAGCGCTGCAATCAACGTCGTCAAGTTAGCATCAATAATGGTAGAAAACGCATTGTCGTAGCCGCGATGAATGGAAAGCTGGGGTGGTGACCCCGACTTAAGTTCTTCCCGTATTCGCTCAAATATCAGGACGTTAGCATCCACCGCCATACCCACGGTCAGCACCATACCAGCTACACCTGGCAGTGTTAGGGTGGCTTGTAGTAACGATAAAACGGCGACGATTATGACTAAATTCAGACACAACGCAAAACTCGCCACAATGCCAAACAATCGGTAATAGACGACCATGAATATCAGAACCAAAAGAAAACCATAAGCGACTGATTTGAAACCTTTTTCGATATTTTCAGCGCCTAAGCTCGGTCCAACAGTACGCTCTTCGATGATATACACAGGCGCGGCCAGAGACCCGGCGCGCAGTAGCAATGCCAAGCTCTGAGCTTCGCCAGGCTCATTCAACCCAGTGATTTGAAATTTTTTGCCAAGCTGATCTTGAATAACCGGTGCCGTAATGACTTCTTCAATCCGTTTCTTAACAAAAACGGTTTCGCCAGCCGCATTTGTGCGAGGCTCGTTGACAATTTCGACGTAGACCACAGCCATTCGCTTGCCAATATTCTTGCCAGTAATGTCCGAGTTGATAGCCGACCCCTGTGAGTCAAGCGTGATGTGTACTACCTGCCCTCCTCCCTGCTGATCAATACCGGCGCTTGCATCGATGATATTATCTCCTGAATAAAGCAATCGCTTTTTTAATAATATCGGCGTGCCGTTACGGAAAAAATAACGCTGGGATCCAGGTGGAACCCGGCCACGTAAACTTGATTCAAGAGCATTCTCTTCATCAACCATGCGCACTTCCAATGTGGCGGTTTTACCCAATATATCTTTAGCGATTTGAGGGTCTTTTACACCAGGCAGCTGAACCACAATACGATCAAGCCCTTGTTGCTGAATTACCGGCTCAGACACGCCAAGCTGATCAACTCGGTTTCTGAGGGCCTCGATATTCTTCTTCAGAGCCGCTTTTTTGATTTCGGCTAGGGATTGCTCAGTCAGCGACAAGGTCAAAATAAATTTCTCGTCCTGTTCTGAATCCGAAACCGTTAGCTCCCTAAATTGTTGGATGGACTCTACCAGGGCCTTATCTCTTAGTTCCTTGTCATTAAAGGTCACAACATAGTTGGTGCCACCAGATCGCTTTACACCTTGATTATAGAGCTTGTTCTCTCTCAACATCGTGCGGATGTCTTGGAGATAATTCTCTAAAGCCTTCTTCTCGGCTTCATCCATATCAACTTGCAATAGGAAGTGCACGCCACCACGGAGATCGAGACCTAGATACATGGGTGCCCCGCCCAAACTTTGCAACCAAGAAGGGGTGGTAGGAAAATCGGTGATAGCGACAGGATAATCACTTCCCAAAGACTGTTTTAGCGCATCTTTGGCCGCGGTTTGCTCGTCTTCAGATGACAACCTTGCCAAGATCTTACCGTTAGAAAGACCAATGCTTTGGACTTCGATGCCCTTTGACTCGAGCGCTCTGTTAACACGGTCCAATACCTGTTGGTCAACGGCGATATTTCGCGTCTTATCACCTATGACCTGGATTCCAGGGGCCGCCTGAAACAGATTAGGTGTCGCATAGACTAACCCAAATGCCACGATAAGCATTAGCGCTAAGTATTTCCAAACCGGGTTTCTATTCATGATGCTAGCGAGTTTAAGACCAAGGCTGATCTATGTTTTACGTAAATGACTAAATTAAACTGTGCCCTTAGGCATCATGGCTTGAACCGCCATTCTTTGAACCTTAATTTCAACACCTTTAGAAATCTCAAGCGTCACGAAATTATCATCAATAGCTGTAATTTTTCCCAAAACCCCACCCATGGTGACCACCTCGTCACCCTTGGCTAGTCCAGCTACCATATTACGATGCTCTTTTTGTCTCTTCTGTTGGGGACGAATAAGCAAGAAGTAAAAAATGACAAATAAGCCGATCATCATTATCAAGCTGAACGTGGAGTCTGGTTGCCCTGCTTGAGTTTGTGCTGCAGCATCGGAGATAAAGAATCCAATCGTCTGTTCAATAAACTGTGTCATTTCTTAGAGTCCTCTATTTTTGTCAATGGCGATGACGTTATTCAGTCTTTTTTCACCGATTCAGTCACAGCCAAGCAAGTGCGTTGAGTGAGCGTTCGGGTTAAAGACTAATTTGATATTTTTTAGGTTCTTGGGGGCAAGCACATCGAATAAAAGGGTTGATCACAAAAAACAAACCCAAAGCCCCGAATTTGAGCGCGGATTATGCCACAGTTGGGTCCTCTGCGCCTCGAATCTCAAAAAATTCTGACTTGAAGTCATCAAATCGATTCTGCTCCAAAGCTTCACGCATTTCTTTCATTAGATTTAGGAAGAAATGCAGATTATGAATAGTGGCAAGACGTGCGCCCAATATCTCATTGCTTTTCAGAAGATGCTTCAAATAGGACCGAGAATACTTAGCGCAAGTGCTGCAGTCACATGACTCATCGATCGGCCTTGTGTCTTTCTCGTATTTTGCATTACGTATCTTTACAACACCTGTCTTCGTATACAACCAACCGTTCCTAGCGTTTCGAGTCGGCAGCACGCAATCAAACATATCTATCCCATAGTGCACCGCTGTCACCAGATTCTCAGGCGTTCCCACACCCATTAAATACCTGGGCTTATCTTCAGGCATGGTGTGGGCAAGGTGCTTTAGAATTCGATACATGTCCTCCTTCGGCTCACCAACGGAGAGCCCACCGATGGCATAGCCATCAAAGCCAATCTCAGTCAGTCCAGCCAAGGACTCATCCCTTAGGTGTTCGTACATACCGCCCTGAACAATCCCGAACAAGGCCGAGCAACTGTCACCATGAGCTACTTTTGACCGCGCAGCCCATCTCAGCGACAACTCCATGGACTCGCGAGCTTCAGCTTCTGTTGCTGGATATGGTGTGCACTCGTCGAAGATCATTACGATATCTGACCCAAGTTTGCGCTGAATGTCGATGGCCTCTTCTGGCCCCAAAAAATTTTTACTTCCGTCAATCGGTGATCTGAATGTCACACCCTTTTCAGAGATTTTTCGCAACTCAGCCAATGACCATACCTGAAAGCCACCAGAGTCCGTCAAAATTGGCTTCTGCCATTGCATAAAATCGTGCAAATCACCATGTGCTTGAATGACATCAGTGCCAGGCCTGAGCATTAAATGAAATGTGTTGCCGAGCACAATCTGTGCCCCTACCTGTTCCAACTCATCGGGCGTGACAGCCTTCACGGTCGCAGCGGTACCTACAGGCATGAAAATGGGCGTTTGGATATCGCCGCGTGGAAAGCTGAGTTGGGCTCGACGCGCTCGCCCCTCAGTAGACTTTAATTCAAATTTCATGGCGCGGATTATATGCGCTGAGAGCCTACGATAAAACCAAAATCACGAGGATTAGAGCTCAGGAATCTTCGGCTTTATTACAGTTTTTTGAGCACAAGAAGTGCGTCAACGTAGCCCTGCTTGCCACGACCACTGATTTGTTCAATACACACGTCTTTCACCATGGACACTTGTCTGAAGGCTTCTCTTTGGTGAATATCAGAAATATGGACTTCCACGGTTGGAATCTGGCAACCTGCAATGGCATCTCGTAGCGCGACTGAATAATGGGTCAAGCCACCAGGGTTTATCACCGCTCCAAAAGCTGACTTTCGATGAGAGTGCATAAAGTCGATGATAGACCCTTCATGATTTGACTGAAAAAACACTAGCTCAAATCCATCTGCATTTTCGTGCATAGAGATGAACGCCTCAACATCAGCTAGGGTCTCGTGACCATACACCTCAGGCTCACGTTCACCCAAGAGATTGAGATTTGGTCCGTTAATGATGAGTACTTTTTTCAAATTAGCCCCTTAAAACCTAAGCAACCACACTGAGACTATCAACAATGTCCTCGGCAGTGACTTCAGTATTGATCACCCCATTACCGATTCCGTCAACCAATATGAAACTCAAGGTTCCATTAATGTTTTTTTTATCATGCGCGACAATCTCTAGCACTCGCTCTGGAGCAACATCTCCTAATTTAGGTAGCTCGAACTGATTCAGCGCCTTTAGTGCCATTGAATACTGGTCGTCATTCAAGAGACCTTTTCTATGTGAAATAAAGCTCGCACATTTCATGCCATAAACCACGGCCTCTCCGTGATAAAGACCGCCATAGTCTTGGATGGTCTCAAAAGCATGACCAATGGTGTGCCCGAAGTTCAGCAACTTTCTTTCACCAGATTCAAACTGGTCATTGGACACAATTTGAGCTTTGATTGCGCAGCTCTTTGCGATTATCTCAGCTACAAGAGGCTGATCACGCATGGATTGCAAGTCATCAAAACGTTCGACGAAGGTATCGAAAATAGAAGTGTCTCTAATAAAACCGTATTTGATGGCCTCAGCAAGCGACGAAATAACATTTCGCTTTGGCAATGTTTCAAGAAAGCTCGGATCTACCAACACGGCTTTGGGCTGATAGATAGCACCAACTAAGTTTTTTCCTGCGGGTAAATTCACCGCTGTTTTACCGCCTATGGAAGAATCAACCATGGCCAACAACGTGGTAGGCAACTGAATAAATGGGATGCCTCGCATATACGTAGCTGCAACAAATCCCCCCAAATCACCGACTACGCCGCCCCCCATGGCCAGCACTACCGAGGATCGGTCGCAGCCCATGTCAACCATCTGTGTCCAAACACGCTCAGCATATTGAATATTTTTAGCGCTTTCATCACCGGGCACAATAATGTGACCCACCCTAAATCCAGACTTCTTCAAGTTTTCGATTACGGGCTGATAGAGATCAAATATCGCTTGTTGCGTGATCACTACCCACTGCTGGCCTTGATTCCATGGCTCCAAAAAGTCAGCAAGGTGATCTTTCAGACCGAAACTGACTTCTATGTTGTAAGAGTGTTCATCTAGTTCAAGTGGAATCACTTGAGAGTTAGGTTTAGTCATCTGAGTTGCGCGACAAGAGCGCATTAGATAAAAAGGATAGTTCCTCTATTTTATCAACTTCTCTAGGTCTCTTACTAGTGCATTCATGTCCACATGAGCAACAATGTTGCCGCCCATCCATATTTCAACTGAATAAACCGCTTGAGCGACTAACATTTGCATACCATTGACGGTTTTACTCCCAGCGGCCTCAGCCGCCGCGAGAAAAGCTGTTTGTTTAGGATTGTAAATCAGATCAAACGCCAAGGTGTTGGAATCAAAAAATCCTTCAGGTACCGGACTGTCATTGATACTCGGGCTCATACCTACCGTCGTCGTATTAACAACGCAATCAAAGGTAGAAGAGTCGGCCCCCAATTCGTCTAGCGAGAAAGCCTGTGATGTGACTTCCGGGTTTAACGTGGATATCATCGTTTGTAGCTCGGCAGCCTTGTCCTCAGATCGGTTAAAAATGCTGACTGAGCTCGCTCCGCCATCGGCTAACACTGCGCCAACGGCTTGAGCACTGCCACCCGCGCCAATAATCGCAAAGCTCGACCCTTCTACGTTCAAGCCAGATTGGCGTAAGGAATAGTCAAAGCCTAAGATGTCGGTGTTGTAACCAGTGAGCTTGTTGCTGACACGGTGAATGCAATTGACTGCATTGATAACCTTCGCTTTGTTTTCAACTTCATCCAACAAAGAGATCACGGTTGCCTTGTGAGGTGTTGTGACATTGACGCCATCAAACCCACCAACTCGAAAACCGGAAAAAAACCCTTTTAACCGCTCTTCAGGTATCTCAACAGTTCGGTACGAAGCATCGTCAATCTCAAGTTGACGATAAATCGCCTTATGCAAGGCTGGGCTCATGCTGTGGCCCAAAGGTTCCCCTAATAACGCAAATCGTTTCAAATCATCTTCCGTCGTTATTCGCAAACACCGAACGCCAAAAACAGCGATCACTTTGACCCGTGTTCACGGTTAATTAATTATTAACTCAAACTGATGAGATGCAACGATGTATTGGTGAAAGTCAGTAGCCTCCGGCGCATCTCATTTTGCGAATGAATCCACCGAAAAACACTAACTACAACAACCCTTTATGATCAAGCTGCTTTCAGTGAACGTCTTGATCGTACCGCATTTGCGAGGTTTCGGCAAAGTTCTTCTGTTTCGGCCCAACCGATACATCCATCCGTGATGCTTTGTCCATAGACTAACTCTTCGCCTTCCACAACTTTTTGAGCACCTTCGATTAAATGAGACTCTATCATCACACCAAAGATTCTGGTTTCCCCAAGTTGTAATTGTTCACACACGTTTTCACAAACTTCTCGCTGACGAGAAGGAGTTTTATACGAATTTGCATGACTAAAATCGATCATTATATTGGGGCGTAAACCAGCTGCTGAAATCATTGAGGAAGCCTCTTCGACATGTTCTGCCGAATAATTTGGCTCTCCGTTTCCACCACGTAGAATAATGTGAGTAAACTCATTGCCAGTACTTTCGACAATCGCGGTTCGCCCTTCTTTCGTTACCGATAAAAAATGATGCGGGTTACTCGCCGCACCAACGGCGTCGACCGCTATTTTCAGATCCCCACTGGTGCCATTTTTAAAGCCGACTGGGCAAGACAATCCAGATGCCAATTCGCGATGACACTGGCTTTCGGTGGTTCTAGCGCCGATCGCCCCCCACGAAACCACATCACCTGTGTACTGTGGTGTAATAAGATCTAGATACTCGGATCCCGCGGGTACTCCAAGCTCGTTAATAGAAACCAATAGGTTACGAGCTATCCCCAGCCCTTTGTTAACAAAAAAACTGCCATTTAAATCTGGATCGTTAATTAAACCTTTCCATCCAACGGTGGTCCTTGGCTTCTCAAAGTAGACTCGCATAATAATAACTAGGTCGTCAGCTAGCTCGTTCCTGAGCCGTGCCAACCTACCAGCATAATCAAGTGCAGATTCTGGATCGTGAATGGAACAAGGCCCAACAACCGCGACCAAACGATCATCCTCACCCGCCATCACGCGTTGTACTTCGGCTCGTCCGGTTTCGGTGGTCTTGGCTGCCACCTCCGTAATCGGGAATTGCTCATGAATGATTTGAGGGGATACCAATTCTTTGGTTCGAGCTATTCGAAGGTCATCTGTGTTGATCATGATTCATACTGATATAAATGTTTGACTAGTCAAACGTTCGCCAAGTGCATTTTAAGGAGCCAGCCGCGATTATGATAAGCAGAGGCGCAAAAGACTCAAAAAGCCTAGATCCTTTTCTCTATCGAGATTGTTTTGAATATATTAGGAGGTCGTCTTCAGTTTGATATTTGTTAGACGAACCCGTTGGCGACCGTATTTAAGCCATTAGGTGAAATAATGATAAACTAATTGAACTTAAAGACCAACCTATGAACGGCGTATTTGATCTACATCAACATTCATGTAACAAATATTGCTGATACTTCAAACCATGGATTCTGGACACTCAAAAATAACCATGCAAAACCCTTACCTTCATGTGGAACTCAGTTTGTTGTCCTTCAACGAGCGGGTCCTTAATATGGCAATGAATCCTGCAGTTCCGTTATTAGAGCGTCTACGCTTTCTATGTATTTTTAGCTCAAACATGGATGAATTTTTTGAAATCCGAGTTTCGGGTCTCAAAGCACGGGCTGATAGCGTGGTATCTGGTGAAGGTATCGATAACTTGCCTCCAATTACAGCACTGGAGAGAATCAGTGAAAGGGCTCATCAACTGGTAGACCTTCAATACGAAACTCTTAATAACGAGGTTTTGCCGGAGCTTCGAGAACATGGAATCAAGTTTCTGCCAAGATCTCAATGGTCGGATGAACAAAGAAAGTGGCTAAAATCGTATTTTAAGCGTGAGGTCTTACCAATCTTGACACCAATTAGATTGGATCCCGCTCACCCATTCCCGCTAACGATCAACAAAGGTCTGAGTATCGTTGTCGACTTACATGACCCTGAGCGCGATGATTCACACAACATCGCTGTGGTGCCTGCCCCACGTGCTTTACCAAGATTTATTCGCCTTCCTGAAGAGCTATGCGAACACGAATATGAGTACGTTTATCTCTCCTCGATCATCCATTCGAATATTAAAAAACTCTTTACTAACGTCGAGGTTTTAGGCTGCTATCAGTTTCGAATCACCAGAAACAGCGATCTCTATGTCGATCTAGAAGAAGTTGAAGACTTAGCTAGAACCTTGGAGGGTGAGTTACCTTCGAGGTTGTATGGCGAGGCCATCCGTCTAGAAGTGTCTCAGAACTGCCCTAAACGCATAGTCAATTTTTTAAAAGAGCGCTTTCAACTTACGGATGACTTTATTTACCAAGTTGATGGACCAGTAAACTTGAATCGCCTGATGAGTTTGCCTGACTTAGTAAACCGACCACACATTAAGTACGAAGGCTTTGTACCCGCGGTTCCAACTTACCTGGGCTCTCAGAACAATATTTTTGAGGCTATTCACAACGGTGACATCTTACTGCACCATCCGTTTCAATCGTTTGCGCCAGTGGTGGACTTAATTCGCCAGGCAGCAACCGATCCCGACGTTTTAGTCATTAAACAAACGCTTTACCGAACTGGCGCGGACTCAGTTTTAGTGGAATTGCTCTGTGATGCCGCCAGAGCAGGAAAGGAAGTTACCGTCGTCGTAGAGCTAATGGCACGCTTTGATGAGCAAAACAACCTAGCCACCGCTGAAAAACTCCAGAGTGCGGGTGCTCACGTTGTCTATGGGATGGTGGGCAAGAAAACCCACGCCAAAATGTTGATGATCGTGCGGCGCGAGCGTCAAAGACTGCGACGGTATGTACACCTTGGCACCGGCAACTATCATCAAGGAAATACGAGAGTCTATACCGATTATGGATTGTTGACGTCCAACAAAGAGATCACACAGGATGTACACGAACTATTTATGCAGCTAACGACCCAAGGGCCAAATCCGGAATTATCAAGACTGCACCAATCGCCGTTTGGAATCGCCCACATGTTCATCGAGAATGTTGAACGTGAGATAGAGCATGCACGACAAGGCAAACCAGCAAGGATTATCGCTAAAGTGAATGGGCTTTCCAGTAAGAGCGTTATTGATGCCTTGTATAGTGCTTCTCAAGCTGGCGTGCAGATCCAGCTAATCGTACGTGGAATATGCTGTCTTAGACCCGGAATAGAGGGTCTCTCCGAGAACATTGAAGTGAGAAGCATTGTAGGACGTTTTTTAGAGCACGCTAGAGTCTATTACTTTGCAAATGACGGTAATTCTGAAATGTACCTCTCTAGCGCGGATTTAATGCCAAGAAACTTAAGGAATCGCATCGAACAATGCACACCGATTCTTGAAGAGCCGCTCAAACAGAAAGTGCTGGATGATTTGACTTACTACTTAGATGACACCAAGAATGCATGGCTGTTACTCCCCGATGGCAAGTATTGTAAAGTGATCGCCGGTGATCCCGGAGAATTTTGCGCACAAACTCAGTTACTTGAGGACAATACCGAGAACTATTAACCACACTCGTAGAGAGTCATTGGGCCCTAAAAATTCATCAGTGCTGGCAGTTTCTAACTAATCTTTAGCTTTATTCCGATGCTTTTTAACCACAGCTGTTCTTGTTTAAGGTCAGCTATAGTCAAAGGATGGGCTTCTAACCAATCATTCGAAAATGTGAGCATAAGTTCCTGATTGCCCGCTCGAACTTGCAGCTTCCCTAAATCCAGCTTGAATCGTCCCCGGTTAAGCAGAACGGCAAGCCGGAGTAAAACAGCCAAACGTTTTGCGGGAGTCACCAGGCTCGCGGGCAATGATTCAAAGGTGCTCAATGGAAACTTCCGTCGGTGACCTGTTATGAGGGCAGACAATAGAATTTGATCTAATCGAGCAAACCCAGCCATATCGCCTTTTTCAACTATATACGCTCCGTGTTTGTGGTATCCATCGTGACTAATCCTTAGCCCTATTTCATGCAATTGTGCCGACCACGCCAACAGATTCTGAAACCAACGCTGTTGGATATCCCAATCCATATTGACTTGTTGATAAAGATACTCAGCCGTCTCAAGAACTCGTTTAGCTTTACCAACATCAACGGTCCAGAAAGACTGCATAGCATTAACCGTTATATCTCGGATATCTTCAGGAGAAGATCTTCCTACTAAGTCAAACAGAACACCTTCTCGCAGGGCAATATCTGAGACAGACATCTCTTGAATATCGAACAACTCAAATAAGGCAAGAATAATCGAAAGTCCGCCGGCAAATACAGGACTTCTATCCTTGGAAAGGCCTGGCAAGACAAGATTGTCGATGTGCTTTGCTTCGATAGCTTGGCTCAAAAGCCTGTTTAATCCTTCTCTGTGGAGACCATCTTTGGACCACCCTCCTCCAATCATCGAAGCCGCGATCGACTTCATAGTCCCTGAACAGCCGATAACTTGACTCCAGCCTTGAAGCCGAAACTGATCAACCACAGGTTGTATTGCAAGCTCGGCGGCTAGGGTGGCCTTTCTGAAACGCTTGGCGCTGAGCTTTCCATCTTCGAAAAATTGCCTACTGAGCGTTACGCACCCAACTTCTAAACTCTCGCGCACGGTTGATTCGTCTCCTTTGCCCGCGATTATTTCGGTACTACCCCCGCCAATATCTATCACCAATCTGGACTCATCACCGCCAGAGGACCATTTCGAGACTCCAAGATAAATTAGCCTGGCCTCCTCACGTCCTGCAATAATTTCAATGCTGTGGCCCAGTGCGCTCTCTGCGCGATCTAAGAATCGACTCTTATCTTTCAATCGGCGCAACGCATTAGTGCCGACCGCTCGAATATTTTCGTTGGGCAAATTTCTGAGTAATTGTCCGAATTCAGTTAGGGTTCGTAACGCACGTTCCGCTGTATCTTCCTTGAGCATGCTGTTTTCATCTAATCCAGCAGCCAATCTTACAACGGCTCGCTGACGATCAATCACGGTAAACTGGCCATTCACATACTGAGAAATGACCATATGAAAACTATTTGAACCAAGATCGACGGCGGCGTAGCACTCGTCTGGAGTCACTCCAGAGCTCGCTTCAAAGACGCTCATAGGTTTCTTTCTCCGCGTATCAGTGATCTAACCAAGCCACTCATTAATGAGAACACGCGGTACTCGATTCTGGCTTGTAGACGGTTTGACTGATCTGAACTTCGCTCCGGATCGTGGCGACTCTTATTATTGTACAATGTTTATCCTATCGACTTTTATCGTCGAGATTTGTTCTCTTTTGAACGTGCTCACGCGAACATCTTTCAATTTATTCTAGCTGAGATTTTGCCGTCTCGCATCTTTCAATGAGGCACCATCCGGCTCAATGAGTAAATGATCAAGAATCCTTAAATTTATAGCGAAAAGTCTTGTGTTTGACTCTAACCTTCCTTAAAGTCGCGCTAGCATTTTAAATCTGCGACCTTGAGACGTCACAATGCACTCTAAAGAGAGTGCAAAATCGATTGTAACAGCGCTTTTAGGCTATAATCGAGATCCTGTGACAGAGCGAAACATTAAACGCCGAAATAAAAGATATGTTTAAAAGAATGAGTGATGTAAATCGTCAAGCATCCGCCCTAAAAACCTCAATCAAGTCCACTGTGCTGATCTTAGTAGCCGCAATGGGCTGGTCTAGCAGCGCGATTGCTGCTGATGCGGATATCCTAAGAGGAAGCCAACTAGCGCAAACATGTCTGGGTTGTCACGGTGCACCCGGTCTTAGAAACCCAGGCCCCGTTTATGAAATCCCCATGGTTGGCGGGCAACACGCTTCTTACATAGTTGCCGCATTACAGGCTTACAAAAATAAAGAGCGAGATCACGCGACAATGCAGGCCCAAGCGGCGAGTCTCAGTGATCAAGACATGATTGATATCGCAGCATTTTTTGCTGAAATGGAGGGTAATTCTCGCCCAACGCTAGCCAGCAAAGCCTTAATAGACCAGGGAAAAGAAAAGGCCGGTGCTTGCGCTGCCTGCCATGGTACGACCGGCGATGCGGCATCCGATGCGTTTCCAAAGCTGGCTGGCCAATACAAAAGCTATCTTGTCCAGTCTTTAAAAGACTACCGATCAGGGGCAAGAAATAACTTGATTATGAACGGTCAGTCTCAAAACTTGACCATTCGTGATATCGAAGCATTGTCTGCCTACTTCGCCTCGCAGCAAGGCGGCTTATCTGCTCCTGAAGCTAAGATTTTCAAAAGCTTCTAATTAAGGTCAGAAAGAATAGTTTACAGCCCGCCTCGTGCGGGCTTTTTCATGTTCGTTAGAAACTATCTTGCATCCGTTGCAATTTGACAATTTCTCAATTAATCCTAAAAATACGCATTTGGAAACGGCACCTTCGCGCCGGCTAACAACTTAATATCTAACATATGCCTTTTAAAATTCATAAATACGTCGCCTCTTCACTTTTGGTTATGGCTGCCACGATTAATGCACAGGAGGTAACAACGGTTGAAACAATCAATCCTGGAGACAATTGCAGCTACAATGCGACCACACCCATCATTCCGGATGGAAACGTCGCGAGTAAAGATGAACTGGTCTCCGCTCAAGCGAGAATTAAGTACTATCAAGATTCTTTGCTGGACTTTCGCGAATGCCTGTTATCGGCGGAGAGAGAACTGGATCCCGAATCGGAAGGCTATGAGGATGCCAAAAAGGCTTTGGTTGCTAGGAGTAATGAATCAATTGATCTTGAGACTAAGGTAGCCGAAGAGTTTAACAAGGCAGTAAGAGCATTCAAAGAACGCTAGCCAAAATACACAACTCTTCGAAAAGCACAATTAATAGAAAGCCCGACTGAGATATCTCGGTCGGGCTTTTATTTAGTTCTGGGGCTGTTAAGCCAAATAACTAGCCAGCTAGTGCTTTTGACACAGCCTCATGTTGCTCTTTAAGAGCCGCTGGAAGTCTCTCCCCATAACTATCCAGGTAGTCGCCAAACTCCTGCATTTCTTGACGCCATTGATCGTCGTTTATCGAGATCAGAGAGCTCCAAACACCATGATCAATATTCAGATCAGCGATATCGATACCATCCTCTTCTGGAAGATATCCGATTGCGCTTTCAACTGCATCAATGTCACCTTTGCAACGTTTGATGATCCACTGAAGCACGCGCAGATTTTCACCAAAACCAGGCCACATAAATTGTCCATCTTCATCTTGGCGAAACCAGTTAACGTGGAAAATTTTCGGTAGTTTATCCGTTCGTTCTGCAAAGCTGAGCCAATGAGACCAATAGTCAGCGAAGTTGTAACCACAGAACGGTTTCATCGCCATAGGGTCTCTTCGTACCACACCGACTTCACCCGTGGCGGCAGCCGTAGTTTCCGAAGCAACACCGGCACCAATTAAGACCCCGTGGTTCCATGACTTCGCTTCATAGACTAGTGGCGCCAATTCACGGCGTCGTCCACCAAATACAATGGCTGAAATCGGAACGCCTTCGGGCGCTTCAGCAAGGCTGGAATACGCTCGATTCTCTTTGGCAGACACCGTGAACCTTGAATTGGGATGAGCCGCTGGTCCTGATGCTGAATCAAAAGGATTGCCTTTCCAATCGACGGAGGGCTCGCCAACTTTTTTGTCTTCCCACCAAGGTTGATTATCATCAGTAACACCGACGTTGGTAAAAATGGTGTTCTGTTGAATCATGTCGTAGGCGTTACGATTTGTCTTGGCGTTGGTTCCTGGAACAACACCAAAGTATCCTGCTTCGGGATTGATGGCTCTCAATTGCCCATGTTCGTCAGTATGCAACCAGGCAATGTCGTCACCCAATGTCCATATTTTCCAATCCTTGAATTTCTCCGGTGGAATCAACATGGCCAGATTGGTCTTACCGCAAGCTGAGGGGAAAGCTGCTGCAATGTAGTGGGTTTCCCCTTCTGGGCTCTCAAGCCCGAGAATCAACATATGCTCAGCCAACCAGCCTTCACTTCTGGCCTGCCAGCTGGCAATTCTCAATGCGTGACATTTTTTACCCAACAAGGCATTGCCACCATAACCTGACCCATAACTCATAATGCTGAGCTCTTCAGGAAAATGCATGATAAAACGTCGATCTGGATCTAACTCACCGGTAGAGTGAAGCCCCTTCACAAAGGTCCCTTCTCTTTCGATTCGATCTAAAGCCTTGCTTCCCATTCGAGTCATCAATTTCATATTAATGACGACGTAGGGACTGTCAGTAAGTTCGACGCCGCATCGAGAATAAGGAGAGTCCACCGGTCCCATGCAGTACGGAACAACATACATAGTACGCCCATCCATACAGCCATCATAAAGTGAATTCATTTTGGCCTTGGCATCTTCTGGGGACATCCAGTTATTGTTTTCCCCAGCGTCAGCTTCATTCTCACTACAAATGAAGGTGAGATGCTCTACTCGAGCAACATCTTGAGGATCTGATAAGTGTAAGTAGCAATTCGGGTGCGTTTCCGAGTTGAGCGGGGACAATGTCCCCTGGCCGACCATCAGGCTGACCATACGATCATACTCTTCATCACTACCGTCACACCAAACAATATTCTGTGGGCGTGTTAAGGCAGCAACGTCTTGCACCCAAGTCGCTAACGCTTGATTTTTCGTGGTCATATTTAGCGATCTATTAGGTTTAACAATTGTCTTTGGCACTTGGTTTTTATGCTAATTGATCATCTTCTGGTGTTGGCAGAAGCGGCTGCTCTTAATATGAAGAGCCCTTTCATCAGAAAGGTGCAATCGATTAGTGTGCCTTGTTATAGGGGCTGGAGTCTAACAACTCGCTGAAGCAAATCCTATAGTTGCAAGCAACTAATTGCTATTCAGCGTCTTTATATCGTGGTCAGAATCAGTTAAAAGACAATCAAATGCCAGCCTTAGTCTCAATGAGCAGCCACAGAATAGTTTCCTCTAAACCACCAGTACAATAAATTGCCGATCCACTAATACCTTTGCGTGGGTATGCGCAGACGTTGACCAACTCGTATGGTATCTGAACGGCTAAGCCTATTTGCATCAAGTAGCAAACTGCACTTGACTCGATAACTCTCAGCAATTTCGCAGGCCGTCTCCCCCCTCGCTACACGATGCCAACTTCCCTGGCTCGTCACGCTCAGATTTTGACCGATCTTGATCACGCTGCGTCGCGTTAATCCATTGAGAGCCAGCAGCTCATCGCACTTCATTGCATGTCGGCGAGCAATATTGCAAGCGGTATCTCCTTTTCTTACCTTATATCGAGTCATAGCAGAAGAAGCTCCAGGAACCGTTGTTGCGGCCTCGAGCTCAGGGACCAATGCGGTAGAGCTTCCTTTAGCGGACGCTACAGAGATTCCGCCTGTGCTGGTAGGAACTTTGATTCGTTTACCCGTGTAAATAAGAGCTTCACGATTCAAATTGTTCATTCTTTTGAGTGCGGTGCATGAGGCTTTATAGCGACGCGCGATCCCACAGGCAGTTTGCCCTGCCCTAACTCTGTGCCATAGGAACCCAGGTCTTTCAATTTCTCTTGGTAGCGCGTTCATTGCGGTTAATTGATCCGCCCAGCCTTGCTCGCGATACGGCAACCTCAGCGCAAATCCCTTGGGTACCAGAGCTTTGTGTCGCCAAATGACTCGTTTTAACGCAGGATTGAACTTTTTCAGGGTTTCTATCGGCACATCTAATGCTTCACTAAGTCGCTTGGCGGAGGTAGCCCGCGTCATACTCAAAGTGTTGAATGAGGTAATCGAATTTGAGGAATCATGTTCGATTTCACCAAAAAATTTGTTCGAGTTTTTCGCTACATGTCTGGCCGCCAGGAAGCTTGCATAGAAATTCTTCACGGCGGTCTGAAAACTAGGCGACTTGTACTCCTGTAATAACTTCTCATAGTCCAAGCCAACTTGCTTGATCGCTCTTTGCATACCCCTTACACCATAGTTATACGAGGTAATAACGAAGGGATTCAAATCTTTGGTGACAACGGTGTATCCATTTTCAAACGCCGTCTCCGTGAGATTATCCACACTATTTCGAAAGTAACGAGCCGCTGCATAAGTGGCATCTCTTGGATCGTACCTTTGATCAACGTGTGTATCGATCTTAAGCCCAAGTGTTCTTCCGGTGCTTGGCATAATTTGCCATAAGCCCGCTGCGCCTACGTGCGAAAGCGCTTCAGGATTGAAAGCTGATTCAACAAAAGGAAGATATTGGAGCTCCTCTGTCAGACTTTGCTCTTCCAAAGCATGTAAGATTACCGGGCGATAGGTCATGAATTGAGACAAGGCATTGGCCATACGATCCCTGTTACCGGACTGACATCTAATACGGTCTGCTGCTGAGCGAATTTGCCGCACGGACTCATTTGCAAACAATTTTTTCAAGTTAGACTCGGTTCGACTGAGTGACTGTCCTCGTTCAAGCTTGTTTGCTAAGCGGTTGATATCTCTTTTAAGCTTTTTGCGTTCTTTGTCAATCTTGTCGCCAGAACGACTTCGTCGACAACCATCATTCCGCCGAACTGTAGAGTAAACACGTTGGGGATTATCCTTATCATGAAATATCGCCGTATTTGTATCCCAGCGACTGAACACTTCTACCCAAAACGCCACTCTCGGCATTAATGAGTCTGGACACGAAAAAGTATCATTACAATCAAGCTTGTAAGTTGACACAGGCGCCGGAATGTAACTTTGGGCAACGCCACTGATCGACGCCAGTAGAAACAGGGATAAGATGGTGATTAATCTTTGAGACAACAACTTCATGGATTAACTTAATGCTTTGGGCGCAGTTTGATTTGGAGACCATCAATACCGGCAGTCGTAGAAATAGTCGTTCTGAATATTTCCATAAGCTCTTGATTCTTCCTTAGACAATTAAAATCAAACGCACACACAGCTTGGGCAGATTGGTGTTGGTTAGGCTTTAGCTGTAGATGATACTTTTTGTTGTTCAAAGATTGAATGAATATTGCAAACTTTTTAAGACGGAGTACTTTTTGTAGCCTTCCCTAACGACTTTCATAGCAAACATACATCAAATGGACTATCGACTTGAATTGAATAGAGGTTCAAACTGATTCTATTCAAAAAGGATATCTACTAACGCGATCATGCCTGACATCAGCTCTCGTGCAGTTCGAAAACAACAAGACGGTAAACAACGAGTTGCCATCATCGGTGGAGGAATCGGCGGATTAAGCACCGCGTATCATCTAGATAAAGATTTCGATGTCACTCTCTATGAAGCCAAAAGTTATCTGGGTGGCCATACAGACACGCACAGCTTTAATTTGGATGGACAAACCGTCCGAATAGACAGTGGATTTATCATCTTCTGTCCTGAATATTATCCTCACTTCAGTTCAATGCTCCAAGAGCTTGGAGTTTCATCTAAACCCACCGACATGAGCTTTTCGGCTTATAACAGGATAAGCGGAACGGTCTATAACGCAACCAATCCAAACAAGCTTTTTTGTGACCGAAAGAATATCTTTAGACCAAACTTTTGGAGGATGATTTTCGATATTCTGAGGTTTTACTCTAGAGCTCCGAGAATTCTTGACGATAAACAACACTCTGATCGGACCGTAATCGAATTCCTCCAAAGAGGAAAATACAGTGCACAATTTATAGACGACCATCTGCTCCCTATGATTAGTGCTCTTTGGTCAGCTACGCCCGAGCGAGTCAAGGAGTTTCCAATACATCATCTTGTTGATTTTTTTCAACGTCACGGACTTTTGAAAATCTTTGGGCGTCCACAATGGCTAGTTGTCGAAAACGGCTCTGCGAGCTATGTGGAAGCATTACAATCACAGTTACGATGTGACTGGCGTCTTAATACACCCGTCAAAAAGATCACACGAATAAATGATCGGATTGAAATAGAAACGTCGAGAGGTAAAAAAGAAATTTTTGACTTCGTTGTCATAGCTACCCACCCTGATACTAGCCTAGACCTTCTGAGTGACCCGAGCGAGATTGAACAGCAAACATTAGGACAAATGAGATATGAGCGGAACGAAGTTATCGTTCACACTGATGAGTCTATTATGCACCCTAATCGGCGTTCATGGGCAAGCTGGAACACCTACGTGCCACTTCCCGAAGACCAAAATTCACTGGCTTGCTGCACAGCCAATTACTGGATGAACTCGTTACAAGGTCTAAACTTGCAAAGTAACGTCTTTGTTACGCTCAATAGCTCCCAAAATATTGATGATTCAAAAGTTCTCACCAGGCGTAACTACTCACACCCAATCTTTGATGTAAAAAGTGTCGCAGCACAGAAAAACTTGCCATTACTGAATGGGAAAAAAAACACGTTTTACGCCGGAGCCGGATGGGGATGGGGTTTTCATGAAGATGGCGCGCGCACCGGATTTCAGGCGGCTGAGATGATTAAAGCGACACTTATGGCGCAGCCTGTTTCCGCAGAGGCTGCCTAAGTGCACGATCTTGCCATCTACTCCGGTACTTTGACTCACATTCGCCACGAACCGGTGGAGCACCGATTTAAGTATGATGTGTTTCAAGTGTGGCTTGATGTCTCTAAATTGGATTTGCTCGATAACATTAGTCGATGGTGGTCTAGTCGATCTGGCAATTTAGTAGGTTTCAAGAGAGAAAATTATCTTCCTGGCCCGCATGACCTTGAGACTCAAGTAAAAATGGTTATCAAGGAGCAAACCGGTGACAGTTTTATTGGTGATGTCTTTCTGCTGGCTAATCTTAGTTACTGGGGGTATTGCTATAACCCCGTTAGTTTTTTTGCCTGTTACGAAAATGGGTTGCTCAGGTATTTTATTAGCGAAATACACAATACGCCTTGGGGCGAGCGTTTTTGCTATGTCCACAAAGTGGAGATGAGTGAAACCAACAGACCTCACGAAGCTCACTTTGACAAATCATTCCACGTGTCGCCATTTATGCCAATGGACTTGACGTATCAATGGCGTTATCAGATCGACTCCAAGAAGATCAAAATTAGTATGAATCTGCGTCAAGACAGCACAAAAATTTTCAACGCAACCCTATCTTTAAAGGGTGCAAAGTTGACGCGCACAAGAGCAAATTGGCTACCCTTTAAGTATCCATTAGCGTGCTTGAAAGTTCTTTGGGGAATCTACTTTCAAGCAATCAAGCTCTGGTTCAAACGCGTGCCTTTTTATCGACACCCGATGAGCTCTAAAAGCACGAATAAACCCTAAGACAGTGACCACATTCGAGACTAAAATTCTTATGAAAAGCGCCAAAGCTGAGCCTCAAAGTAGTGCTACTAACGCCGTTATTGCATCCAATATTCAGTGCAATGACAAAGTAAATAACCATACACTACAGGACCGTGCTCCAATCAACACCTTTGACTCAATCCCTTCTATATTTTTTGAAGCCGTAAACAATGCTCAGATACATGCCGCCGAGAGTGCTATCTCTGCGACTTCTCGTTTTTTCAGAAAGCAATTTATACGCACGCTTAGTCGCTTGGAACACGGCCAAATAACTCTGATCGACCCTGTTGAGACGCTGCACCTTGGTCCTGTAAACAGTGAGTTGAAATGCACGGTCTGTGTCAAAGATGTTTCAAGTTATACACACATTGCGTTAAGTGGTGCCAATGGCTCTGGTCAAGCCTATATTGATGGCCTTTGGTCAACGGACAATTTGAGCGAATTGATCAGAATATTTGTGCGTAATCGAAAGGTACTTGAACAAATGGACTCAGGCTTAGCTAAGCTTGCTCAGTTTGCCTACCGCCGCTGGCATGCGTCCAACCGAAATACCAAAGCAGGATCTAAACGTAATATCGCCGCGCATTACGATCTGGGCAATGATTTTTTTCGTTTGTTTCTTGATGATCGAATGATGTACTCATCTGCGTTGTATCGACAAGGTGATGATCTAAACACCGCCTCTGAACGTAAACTAAACCGAATTTGCCAAGCGCTTGAACTCTCTGAGACGGATCACTTGATCGAAATTGGCTCCGGATGGGGTGGCTTTGCCTGTTATGCGGCACGAACCTCAGGATGCAAGGTAACGACCATAACCATCTCTCAGGAGCAGTACAACGAAACAAGGAAGCGAATCAAAGACCTCAATCTAGAGCACTTGGTGGAGGTGCGCCTCCAAGACTACCGTGACATCGAGGGACAATTCGATAAATTGGTATCAATTGAAATGATCGAAGCCATAGGTCATCAGTACTTGGATACGTACTTTAATAAAATAAACTCAATCTTAAAGCCTCAAGGCAAGGCACTGATACAGGCCATTGTCATCGATGATGCCTACTACGAAGCTGCTCGTGATCGAGTTGATTTTATTAAGAAGTACATATTCCCTGGTGGATTCATGCCCTCTTACTCAGTGATTGGATTACACGCCGCTAAGAGTCGATTAATGCTCGAAGATCTACATGATATGGGACTTAGCTATGCGCAGACTTTACGTGACTGGCGCCGCCGATTCTATGATCATATCGAGAGCATCACACACCAAGGGTATGATAGAGCGTTCCAACGTATGTGGGAGTTTTACCTTTGTTATTGCGAGGGCGCTTTTGATGAAAGAGCCACCAGTGTTGGTCAGCTATTATTTAGAAAACAAGCTGACATCTAGCGCGAACAAAGACTGCCCCCCCAAGGTATCAGTTTAATTTATGCTCGATCTTATCAAGAGCATGTTCAAGGTGAACGTGTTCATCAACGCCATGTTATTCAATGTGGTTTGGATTGCCTGTGTGGCTGGCAGTGCGAGAAGTTTAATATGGCCTGCGGTGTTGAGCGTTGGGTTGTTAGCCGCGTTTCAGTTACATCCGAAAAACCGACATCCGAATGATCTGAGGCTAGTTTGGATCAGCCTGTTAATGGGCATCTTTGTTGATAGCATTTGGATACAGCTAGGGTGGATGGATTTCACTGAAAAACGCCCTTTTATTGGTCTGGCTCCCGCTTGGATAGTACTGCTTTGGGTCGGTTTCGCACTCACCATTAATCATTCATTAAAGTGGCTGATGGCGCACTCTGCATTACCTGCTTTAGTAGGTGGTATTGCAGCGCCAATTACCTATTTCGCAGGCATCAAGATTGGCGCTGTTATTTATACCGAAAGTGTCTTACTCGTCTCAATAGGTCTTGGCGTAGCTTGGGCTATTTCTCTGACAATACTGGTGGAAGTCGGAAAAAAGTCTAAACATGGGGTTGCACTGGAACCAGCAAAGTAGCAGAAAACCACAAATCCAGATCTACACAAGAATTAGCATTCGCTCTGCGGTAGTTCTGTGTTTAAATCGGTCTTAGTATCTAACATCAAAATTCACACCTTTTGCAGTATGTCTCTCGAAAACGCCAATATTAGTAGCTTAGAGCGTCTAGTTACTCCACGAGAATTCAAAAAATCATTACCGATTACTCCCGAGATCGAAGCACATGTCGAGCAATCTCGAGTGACGATTCAGAACATTTTAGATAGAAAGGACAAGCGGCTAATCGTCGTAGTCGGTCCCTGTTCAGTGCACGACACCAAAGCGGCTTTAGAGTATGCCCAAAGACTGGCAGACTTTAAAGCAACCGTTGAAGATCAACTGTTCATCGTAATGCGCGTTTATTTCGAGAAGCCACGTACTACAGTTGGCTGGAAAGGATTAATCAATGACCCGTATTTGGATGGGTCTTTCCGGATACAAGAAGGGATGAAAATTGGGCGAAATTTAATGCTCAAAATCAATGAACTAGGCTTACCAATTGCCAACGAGGCGCTGGATCCAATTTCGCCTCAATACATGCAAGATCTAATCGCCTGGTCTGCCATCGGCGCACGAACTACCGAGTCTCAAACACATCGTGAAATGGCCAGTGGGTTATCGGTTCCCATCGGTTTTAAGAATGGCACCGACGGCTCATTGGGTGTCGCTATCAACGCGCTTGAAAGCGTTAGTAACAGCCATCGTTTCCTGGGTATTGATGGCGACGGCAAGGTGTCTGTTGTGCACTCTTCAGGTAACAAGTACGCACATATAGTGCTGAGGGGTGGCGGCGGAAAACCCAACTATGACTCGGTTAACGTGCGATTAACAGAGCGCGAACTGCGCAGTAAAGAGTTGCCTCAAAATATCATGGTGGATTGCAGCCATGCGAACTCAAACAAAGACCCTGAGTTACAGCCATTAGTCCTGGATAATATTTGCCAACAGATTTTAGAGGGCAATCAATCCATCATCGGCGTTATGCTTGAAAGCCACTTACAAGGTGGTAATCAGAAGTTGACCGATGACAAAAGCGCATTGGAGTACGGTAAGTCGATAACCGATGGCTGCATAAGTTGGGACACAACCCATGCAGCCCTTACTAAGTTGGCTTCTAAATTAAGAGACTTTAAAAATTCAGTAGGCCAAAACTACGCATAAATACAGCCAAGACAATTACAGGACAGACAAACTTCACATACGTCGGCCAGACCTTCCAGAAAAAGGAACTTTCTATGTCTGGCTTGCCCTCTTTTAGCTCCTGAAGCAGCTCATTTCGTTTCCAAACCCAGCCAGCAAATATGCAAAAAAGAAGGCCGATTAGTGGCTCGCTGTATTTGGTTGTGAGATCAATCACAAAGCCAAATAGTGTCCCAAAGTTAAATACGATCACAATACTGATTGCCAAGATCACAAGTCCAACACTCCAAGCCGAGCGCTTGCGTGTTAATCCATGTGACTCTTGAGCATGCGCTACTGGGACTTCCAACATCGAGATGGAGGATGTAACCGCGGCGATTGTCATTAGTGTAAAGAATAGTAGCGAGACAATGACACCGGCAAAACCCATGGTTTCAAACAAGGCTGGAAGAACATTGAAAATCAAACCGTCGCTATCAATGAGCTTACCGGCTTCATTATAAATAGTGACACCATTGGTTTGAGCCACGTACATTGCCGGAACAACCAACAATCCAGCCATGAATGCGATGCCGATGTCCATTAGAGCAACGGTAGCACCAATTTGAGGTAAGTTTTCTTTCTTACTGATGTAAGAGCCATACACCATCATGGTACCGACACCCAGTGATAAAGAGAAGAATGCCTGACCAAGCGCATCGATTAATAAGTCGGGATTGAGAACTCGGCTGA
This sequence comes from uncultured Arenicella sp., assembly GCA_963669225.2. Classification (GTDB taxonomy): domain Bacteria; phylum Pseudomonadota; class Gammaproteobacteria; order Arenicellales; family Arenicellaceae; genus Arenicella. The sequence continues at coordinate 379,282 of OY769919.2, forward strand.
AATCAGGTTGCAGATAGACTTTCCAACCTTCCATTGCGCCCTCTTGAGTCGCGATGTAAATAATCAGCGCAACGATCAGCAAGATAAGCATCGGCATCAATCGAGTAGACCACCGTTCAATGCCCGCGGTGACGCCATTAGCCACAATCCCGATGGTTAGAAAATAAAACAGCGTTACGAAAACAAGGTTTCGCTCTAAGGAAAAGCTGGTCAACCACGTTTTTACTGAATCCATGCCCGCAAGCTCAAACCCAGATCCCAATCCAAAAGCGATCATCCAACCTGCCACAATCGCATAGAAGCTTAAGATAAGACTCGCGGTCAAAATGCCCCAATAGCCCGTTAAGAACGCCAAAGGCCTCGTTTTCGATCCACTAATCTTAGTCAATGACCTGACCGTATCCGATTTGGCATGGCGGCCAATTACCAACTCAGCCATCAATATTGGGTAAGCCAGCAGGAAGGTCAGAACGATGTACGTAAACAAAAACGCGCCGCCTCCGTTAGACGCCACCTTAATGGGAAATCCCCAGATGTTCCCCAGCCCGATCGCCGATCCCGACGCAGCTAACACGAAAGCTAATCGTGAGCTAAATTCTCCTCTAGCACCCATACTTTAATGCCTCTTATTATTCTAATTGTTGAACTACAAGAGGCACCAATTTTGGTTAGCGTGTGAGCACCTCTGATACGCGCTCGACAATAACAGGGAGGTTGTCTTCAGACAAGCCCGCAACATTGATGCGAGTACTTTCCAAGAGATAAATAGCGAACTCAGAACGAAGAGTTAGGACATCTTCTCTCGGTATCCCTAGATAGCAGAACATTCCATTACTCCTTGCGACAAAATCAAAATTTATTTTGTTTTGTGCCTGATTCAGGCCAGACGCCAACTGGTTTCGCAACCGATTCATTCGTTCGCGCACTGAATCGAGTTCTTGTTTCCATTCCTGGGTCAGAGCCGGGTCGGATAATAAATGACCCACTATTCCGCCACCATGATACGGGGACATACTGTAACAACGTCTAGCCGCACTCAGCACATGCGACTTGGCCGCTACCGTTTGCGCATCATTTTGACTAACGACCATCACGACACCTGTACGTTCTCTATACAAACCGAAATTTTTAGAGCATGAATTGGCAATGATTACTTCAGGAAGCTTGCTGACAGCTAGCCGCACGCCGTAGGCGTCTTCCTCGAGTCCCTGTCCAAATCCTTGATAGGCCACATCGATAAACGGCGTTAAGTTTCGGCGACCCAGCAACTCCACGACTTGATCCCACTGCTCTGCCGTTATATCCGCACCAGTCGGGTTGTGACAGCAGCCATGAAGCAAAACCACATCGCCTTCTGGGACTTGTTCAAGATCTTCCATCATGGCCGCAAAATTGACCCCTCTGAGCTCACTGTCGTAATAACGGTAAGACTCAAGAGTCAAGCCAGCACTTTGCAGCAACGGAAAGTGATTTGCCCACGTAGGATCACTTACCCAAACCTTACCCGTAAACCCAGTTGCGACAAGCAACTCGGCACCCATACGCAATGCTCCGCAGCCACCGGGCGTCATAACAGACGCCAAACGCCCTGCTAGGGAGTCAACGACTTCGTTACTCAAAAGGAGTCTGGAGATAGTATCTAAATACACAGGATCACCAGCTTGAGGCGCGTATGACTTGGTTGTTTGCGCGTCAATTAGCTGCTGCTCGGCTTTCTTTACTGCAGTGAAGATTGGCGTATGGCCTGACGCGTTTTGATAGACACCAACTGACAAATTGATTTTGTCGGGATTACTGTCCTGCTGAAAGGTTTGATTCAATCCCAATATTGGATCGGCTGGAAGGGTCTCTAGATTGTGAAACATGGTGATTACTGGTTAGATGCTTCTATATTAAAAAGTTATCGATACGAACTAATTACTGTGAAGGCCTACTGCGGATTATCCTCAACTAGGTCAGCACTGGAACTCGCTTTTTTTAGTTCAGAAAGATAGCGAAACAAAGCGCGAGCCGACTTTGGCGGCTTTTCTTTTTTCTTTTCCACCGCCGCGTTTCTGACAAGCTGGCGGATGTGTTGACGATCGATCGTCGGGAACTGCTCAATCAGATCTGACAATAAGTTGTCATCACCTTCAATCAGTCTATCTCGCCATTGTTCGAGTTGATGAAATTCAGCAGTTTGCTGCTTACTAGGCTGTTTCTGACGCATCAATTCCAACTTGATGGCTTCGACATCCTCTTCTTGCATCAAACTGGCAATGCGGCGCAGTTGACGCTGCAAGGCTCCGCGCGAGAAACGTCTTCCATCTTCAATTGCTTCGCGCATGTGGTCGCTTAAGGGAACCTTTTTGAGGGAGGAAGGCGGAAGAGCAATGAGTTCCTTACCCAGATCATTGAGTACTTTAATCTCTCTCTTTAGCTGAGTTTTATTGGGTCGGATTGCGTATTCAGAATCACTCATAACGGCGGTTTGATCTCACCAAAATACGATGAAGTTCACTGCGCGAATTATGCGCGCCCGTCTGAGCTAAAGCCAGCATTTTAGGGATATTGTTTGGCTTTTATCGAGTTAGTTTACACAGTCTCTAGAAATATGACTTCGATTCGAGTGCCTATATCTAATTTGCTTTCGACCTCGACAACCCAATTGAATCTATTTGAGAGGCGTTTCACGATGGTTAAACCAACGCCGTATCCTTTTCGAGAAGTCTTACCGCTATGGTCGGCACGATAATACGGCTGAAAAATTTTCTTTATCTGCTCTTCTGACATACCAATTCCGGTATCTTCAATGACTACGGAATACTCGCAAATAGACACCCGCACCGAGCCTTCGTTTGTGTACAGAACGGCATTGCGGATCAAGTTACCCAGCACGATGGACATGACCTTTCTTGCTGTAAATAGCTCTAGAGGGTACTGCTCATCCACCTCTATCACCACTGGCTTATCTTCGATATAGATCTGCGCACCTTTGATTTCACGCTCTACAATTTCAGATACGATAACGTGTTCATCGACAAACTCTTTGTCGGTCTCTCTTGCAAGAATCAGGAAAGCATCAATAAGCTCTTCCATATCTCGGGCGCTACCCTTGATGCGCTTTACGTATTTTTTGGAATAGTCGTCTAACTCTTGCTCAGCAAGCAACAAGTCCGATGCCATTTTGATGACCGTCAATGGAGTTCTAAACTCATGACTTGCGTCACGTGTAAAGGCGCGTTCGCGCTCCACGAATCGTTGTATTCGTCGCGAATAAGAACCAAACGAGCCAACAAGCTTTTCGACTTCCCAATCCGAATCACCAGGAATATCTGATAGATCATCCAGCGTGGCGTCTGGGTGTGCAGGATCAAACCGATCAAATTTATTAGCAAGCCAAACAATTGGGCTCAATAAACTGCTGGACTCGCGATATACCCACCAAGCGGTGAGATAAATCAATAGCAACACCAGTGTCAAAGGGAAAATGCCAAAGAACAGCGCCAAACGAAGGACGCTTTTACCATCAAACAGCAGGTATATTCTTTGTCCCTCTAGCTCGCTGATATAAAGTAGTGAATGAGCTGCTTGACCATGCATTTTGTGAAAGCCCGGATGCATTCCAACCACACCTTCTGGTAATCCATCTACAGGTTTTGTGCTGCCAACCGGTGCGATGAATCCTTTGAGGTTGGCCGTATTGGGAGTTGGAAAACTATGGTCGATTGCACGATTCTCCCAGAAATGTTTAGCTTCACCCTTTAAAGCCTCGCGCACAAGGAACTGTTCGAGCACCACGCTGGCAAACCCAATCCCTAGGATTGCGACCAAGCCGATCAGACAAACCTGCAGTGTGGTTCGTTGGCTAAACTTAGATTTTATCGTGGTCTGGTTAGTATTCGGGGTCGTGTTCACGATGGCATGCCTCTACGTCGTTCACGCAGGGGGATCAGAACATTTTCTAAGCTCCCGACGCATCGTATCCAGGATGATGAATTGCTTGATTGGAGTATACCGAAACTCTTACGGCGCATCCCCGATACGATAGCCACGAGACTGAATAGTTTGAAGAAGTGGATGCTCGAATGGTTTATCTATCTGCTTCCTTAAATTATACATATGGCTACGCAGGGTATCGCTATCCGGCAATATATCTCCCCATATCTCATGCTCGAGCTGGTTGCGGCTGACAACCTTCGGAGACTCCTTCATTAGAATGGTGAGTATCTTGAGCCCTATTGGCGAAAGGTAGATGGGCGTGACACCTCGAGACACTTCAAGAGTGCCGGTATCCAGTTTCAAATCACCGACCTCCAACACTTCCTGTTGGGCGATCTGCCCCTTTCTGCGCATCAAAGCTTTGATACGCGCCTCTAACTCTAGTATTTCAAAGGGTTTAACTAAGTAGTCGTCTGCCCCCATTTCCAAGCCCTTGACCTTATCGTCGAGCGTGTCACGGGCAGTTAGCATTAAAATTGGCGTATAGTTCTTGCATTCCTCTCGCAATTTACGGCATACATCCAAACCGTCCATCTGCGGAAGCATTAGGTCCAGTAAGATGACATCGTACTCATTTTGACTAGCCAAATTGAAACCCATTCGCCCGTCACTGGCGTAATCGAGTTCATAATCTCGACGCTCAAAATAGTCGTACAACATCTCGGCGATGTCTTTGTGATCTTCAATGATTAAAACGCGTGTATTGTTAGTCATTTCAATGCGTTGCTTTACTATAATGCGTTCAAGTTTAGGAAAAGTTTGGTGATTGCAACGTGAATAATTCACAACCCAAATCAAAGCCAATTAGAAATCAGCTTGTCATCGTATTGTCTGCAATCCTGATCATTTCCGGTTGTACCCAAAACAAAGTGTACCCGACAAAAAGACCGGCGCCTGGTAGCACGATTCCATACACCCATGTTTGTAACCATGCTCAAAGATATAAAGGCTTGGTTGTTGGAGATGGTCACTGCGTCTCGCTCATCAAAGCCTGTTCTGAGGCACCAGCCACTGCATTGTGGCGACCCTCAGTTTTTGTATCCGAATCCTCCAGCAGTTCTATCGAGCCCGGCACGGTTATTGCCACCTTTCGAAATGGACGATATCCCAACCAAACAGGCTGGCATGCGGCAATTTATATTTCCCACGGACCGGAGGGAATATGGGTGTGGGATCAATGGGTCGGCAAGCCAGTGCACAAGAGACTTATTCGATACCGAAATGACAAAGCAACTCCGGCAAACACAGCACAAGCTTATCGCATAGTCACAACCCCACCGTTAACCAACTAATCATCACCGATGCAACTTAGCTATGATTTAACTAGGTGGTTTTATCAACGTGTCAGCCGTCACTCTTACCAACAGGCCTGGATTGTTGTCTTCAAACTCTAATGTCATCCCATGCACTTTCAACACTGCGAAAACCAGCGCTAAGCCGAGACCACTACCAGGCGTGGTCCGGCTCTGGTCTAAACGATAAAAGCGTTGCGTCACCTTGTCGTACTCTTCTTCAGGAATACCCGGACCATTGTCGCTGATTTCCAATATCCATGAGGCCGCCTTAGCTTGCGTGCGGACTCGAATTACGCCTTTCTCAGGTGTGTATTTGATGGCATTGTCCAGCAAGTTTGCGAAAGCTTGAAATAGCATGTCGCGATCCGCCCAAAGCTCTAAAGAGGAACCTAGCTGCACGTCAAATTGCTGTCCTTTATCCTCGATAAGTGGCTCATAGAGCTCCTCGATATCATAGAGAATTGAATTAATATCGACGTTCTTGAAGCCTTTTCGTTGTTCGCTATATTCGATCCGAGCGATTCTGAGCAGCGCATTAAATGTCGCCAATAAGCCATCTGCCTCATGAATAATTTGATCTACTGACGCCTCCTGCTCAACATTACCCGCGACTCTGAATCGTAGCTCCTCCACGCGATTCTTTAATCTGGCTAGTGGGGTTTTTAAATCATGAGCAATATTGTCAGACACTCTCCTGACTCCTTCCATGCCACCTTCGATTTGATCGAGCATGCTATTTAGGTTTGTCGCTAGCTCGTCAAACTCATCACCACTACCCTTAGTCTCAATTCGCTTACGCAAATCGCCTTTCATAATCTTACGAGCGGTCTGGTTAATAACGGCCAAGCGCCCACTGAGCGTTTGACGCATCATAAACCCGCCAATAATGGCCAAAGCAAGCGTTAAAAGCAGGCCCCATAACAGCGCCCTACCGACCATCTTGTTTAGAGTCTCTAGGTCTCGCATTCCTTGACCGACCAAAAGACTATAGCGGTTCTCAATGACAAAGGTCCTAGCTCTGGCGGTGAACTCACCCGCCGAAGAATCGCGAGGGTCATCTAACTTGAAGTCTAACCAGCCATCGCTACGATCTTGAGCAATCTTCGGCCAACTGGAAATATTGCCAACCAAGGTTTGAAATTGCTCGTCAACCAAAAGATAAACCGAAGAATCGCCGGGGCGCTGCTGCTGGATTCTGACTCGTTCACTTAGCAGAGTCACCAAACCAGCATAGCCACGACGTTGATAGACATCAGAGAGGACGCCTAATTCAGCATTGATGGCTTCCTCAGTTTGATTGGTGGTATAGGCAATGGTCGACCAATAGATAAAACCAAGAATGATCGACACACTCAACCCAAAGAGCAACACATAAACCAGCGTTATCCTAAAGGCTGAGCTTTTAAAAGGACTAATCTGGTTCACTCAGCATGTAACCGGCACCGCGCACGGTGTGTAGTAAAGTCACATCAAATTCCTTATCAATTTTGCCCCTCAAACGGCTGATGTGCACATCAATCACGTTGGTCTGTGGGTCAAAGTGATAGTCCCATACTTTTTCCAACAACATGGTTCTAGTGACCACCTGGCCTGAATGTCGCATCAAGTACTCTAGTAGCCTAAACTCCCGTGGTTGCAAGTCGATTTTCTGATCGTTGCGACGGACCTCGCGCTTCAGCAAGTCCATTTCCAAGTCGGCGACGGTAAGGACAGTGTCGGGTGACTCAGGTTCTGCACGTCGTACCAGAGCTTCTATTCGTGCTTGCAATTCAGAGAAAGCAAATGGTTTAACTAAATAGTCATCAGCACCAGCTTTTAGCCCTACTACTCGATCATCAACGTCACCCAGAGCACTGAGCATCAATATTGGGGTTCGATTGCCGCTACCTCTGAGAGTTCGTGTCATCGTGACCCCATCCACCTTAGGTAGCATACGATCAGCCACGATTACCTGATACTCTGTTGAGTCGGCCATGAGCAATCCCTCACGGCCGTCTTCTGCCTTATCAGCAATGTGGCCACATTCAGTGAGCCCCTTTACGATATAAGCCGCGGTTTCTTTGTCATCCTCGACAACTAGTACACGAATCATATTTTTTTTGTTCATTTATAGTTTCCTTCAATTTTACGCTATTTGAGATAGCACCCCAAATAGAATTGAACATTGAGGTCCTCGACATCCAGTTCTGCTCGTCGAGGACCAATGGGCTTAAACCTACTTCAAATCAAAAGGTATGTAGCCAGCGTTTCGACCTCGGCGAATTAAGACAGGTACCGATTCACGATCAGACTTCAACGCTTTTTCAAGCGCATCCGTCACGTCGGATGGCTCGCTTACTACTACGCGATTGAATTGTTCGATCACATCGCCTCGGCGCAGCTCATTTCTTGCTGCCAAACTACCCCGCTCCACTGAGAGCACTAGGACACCAACCACATCTTCTGGGATTCGGTATCTGGACCTAATCTGATCAGTCAATTCAGTCAGTTCGGCACCAAGCTGCTCATCAGACTCTGGTTCTACTTCCTTCTCGGGAGTCGGCCTTCCGGCCAATTCGTCATCACTAGGAAACGCCTCGGTTTTGATCTTTAGCTTTTTGATTTTGCCGTCTCTCCAGACTTCGATAGGATAACTTTTACCCACTCTTGCCTGAGCGACCTCTCGCGGGAGATTTCTTACTTCTTTTATTTCCTTACCATTGAAGCTCAAGATAATGTCGCCCTGCTCGACACCCGCCTTATCTGCCGGAGAGTCCTTACGTACAAGAGATACTAGAGCGCCTTCTTCGTTATCTCTTTCAAACGCTTTGGCTAAGTCTTCGGTCACTTCACCGATTTCTACGCCGATCCAGCCTCGCTCAACTTCTCCGCTATCACGAAGTTGGTCGATCACGCCCGTGGCCAATGAGGCTGGAATTGCAAATCCAATGCCGACGCTGCCGCCGCTTGGCGAGTAAATCATCGAGTTGATACCTATTACCTCTCCATTCATATTGAACAATGGTCCGCCGGAGTTTCCGCGATTAATCGCCGCATCGACCTGGATGAAGTCATCATAGGGTCCAGAGCGAATGTCACGACCCAGGGCAGAAATTATTCCCGTGCTGGCTGAACCACCTAAACCGAATGGATTTCCGATCGCCAACACCCAATCACCTACTCTTGAGTTCTTGTCATCGCCCCAAGGCACAAAAGGTAAATCGCTTGCGTCCTTAAGTTTCAATAGCGCTAAATCTGTTTTAGGGTCACTCCCCTTAATTTCAGCGTCGTACTCATCGCCGTTAGGTAAGGTCACGACGATTTCATCAGCGCGATCTATCACGTGGTGATTTGTCACGACGTAACCATCTTCGCTAATAATAAATCCCGACCCAATTCCAAGCGGACGTGTCTCGCGCTCGCCTCGTTCGTTTTCGAGAAATTCTTCCTCTTGTTCAGGATCCCGAAAACGCTCATCAGGCATTGGATTGCCCTCGAAGAAACGTCTAAAGAAATCTCGAGGATCATTAAAATCGAACTGTTGCCCACGTCGACTCTGAGCGCGTCGCTTGATAAAGCCAGAAGTGGAAACGTGAACTACGGCTGGGTTGACTGACTCAATCAAGTCCGCAAAGCCTGTGGCTGGTGACCAAGGTTGGGACGGCGTAAGCAACGCGGCTTTTTCAACACTGGCATCAACCAAGGCTGGCTGAATTTGAGAATCGGCTTGACCATCCGCGTTCACCTGAATTGAAATCACGACCGCAGCGGTGGCGGCGACAACCGTGAGCCATTTCACGGCGGGGACAAGGGGTTTGGCAATTTCTTTGATCATTAACTTCTCCAAACTAAATTAATCATTCACTTCACTCAGCATTTGTACAGTCTTGAACAGATCTCAGCCAAAGACTAAAACATTACTTTCAATACAACTGCTAAGAAAAATTTCGATACGCCGATAGTAAGGGCGCGATGATTACACTCAAGTGAACGTAGGATTACACTTTAGTAAGCAAGGAATTGGGATTAGAGAAGATGAGCAAAAGTCCATTAATTCAGAGACTTACCGCAACCATAAATTGGCAATTACTGGACAAAAGAATGGAAACCCCAGCTAAATTAAATATCAGTTAGACATTAAATTAACTGGGGTTTTAGAGACTAACTCTCGATAGAGAATGATAAACCGGCGTTATCTTCAAGTCGTTTTATGAGTTTTTCACCCATAGCAGGCGCCGTAGTCCAGAGACCTCCAGGGGTATCTGTGGCATCCTTAACCAAGCATACAGCACTCTCTGAGATCATTTTTGAGGTTGACCCATAGCCAGGATCTCGGTCGCCTTTGACGCCCGCAACAAAGGTAGTGCCATCGTCTTGTTTACCGATATACATGATGTCATAAAATCCCGACTCTCTCTCTTCTTTGCTGGGTCCTTCGCCTGGCTTTGGCGCATCCGGCCCAGCCATACTGCGATCATTTTTCACATGATTCGCAATGGCTTCACCCTGTTCACCCGGCCCGGTTAACATCATTTCGTCGTAGGTAAACTCTTTGCCATATTTAAAATCGAGTAAGGCATTACTGCGATGGACATTTCTGGTATTGATTGCCGCCATGATAAAGGGGGCAACCCAACTTTGAAGCTCTTCCGAATAATGCACGGTTTCACCGTCTGGCTGCGGCACACCAGCGTAGTCGGGTACCAAAGAAAAAGGGTCAACCGCTAGCTTAAAAATCTCAGGATCAGTCTTCGCAGCTTTGACTGAAGCTTGCAGGCTCGCCGCGGTTCCACCGGAAAAGGTTCCCTTCATACGCCGTACTCGGCCATTCACTTGATTGCATGCTTTACCAGTTTTTTCTATTGCGTGATTTTGCAGAAAGAGAATACCTAAATCGCTGGGAATCGAATCGAAACCGCAGGAAAACACTATGCGAGCGCCGGAAGCCTGGGCGTCCGCTTCATAAGCATCAATCATGTGACGCATCCACACAGATTCACCACACAAATCCACATAATCCGTTCCAGATTTCGCACACAAACCTACAAGCTCTGATCCGTATAGCTGATACGGGCCAACTGTGGTCAGTACCACCTTGGTCTGATCGACCATTGCTTGCATTGATGCCGTCTCATTAGAATCGGCTACAACCAACGGTGTGTCTTTGGGTAGACCCATTTCATCTCGCACCGCCTCGAGCTTTTGATGGCTACGTCCGGCCATCGCCCAAGTGATATCCTTGTGGTTCCCATACTGAGACTGTAAATACTCAGCAACTAGTCTGCCGGTAAAGCCCGTTGCACCGTATACGACGATGTCGTACTTCTTATCGTTCATGCCTGTCTCCTACTGTGAAAGCATCAAAAAATTGTCACAAGTGTAAAAGCAGAGGCGTGACGATACCAGCAAAATATAACAGTGCTATATTTTTTCGAGTCTGGTAAATGCTCTGGTTTGCTCTCCCTATAACTGAACAACTGCAACCGAGGTGTAAATAAAGATAAGCAATAACAGGATAGAGCTAATCAGAAACGACCCAAACCGGTGAGGAATCTTATTACTGGTCACGTGAACGAAGGCATGAATCCACCTACTTAGCACAAAGAGCAATACTAAGGTGACTATGGTGGTTCCGACTGCTTGAATCTGGATAATGATTAGCACCAAGACGTAAAAGACTACCGGGAACTGGAACTGATTTGCCAGAGCATTTGATGTCAATATAACTGGCAAGCTCCATGCCTTATTATCGATCGGTGAGTCTGGGTTTACATTTCCTGCTTTTCGATCCGCTGCCTTACGTTTTCCATTCAACAACAGCACCCAAATGGGAATTGCTAATTGTAACAACAGAGCTAGGTACAAAATTTTGGTTTGGTCCATTTCTACGACCTCCAGTTGGTTTGAAACTACGTAACTTCACTACTTTGAGCGATTGGTCAACGCTTGAGACAACAGCTTAGATGTTATATCGACAACCGAGATCACCGAGTCATAAGACATTCGGGTGGGACCGATGACTCCCAAAGTTCCAATTACTTTTCCATCAATTTCATACGGACTGGCAATGACACTGCATTCCCCCAGAGCACTGAAACCCGATTCCTCGCCAATAAAAACACTCACTCCTTCGGCCTTCATACTTCTATCCAGCAAATCCAGCAAATCACGCTTGGTTTTGAAAGCATCGAACAAACGCTGAAGAGTTTCTATCTGGCATAGGTCTGGCACACCCAGAAGCTTTTGCTCGCCGCTTACCACCACATCCGACTGTGCAGATGACTCTTCTTCAGAAATTACCTGACTTGCAGCCTGCATAGCGGATTGATTAATCTTATGCATTTCATCGTTTACGGCTTGCATATCTTGCACTACCAAGCGTCGAACATCTTGTAACGTATTACCTTTGTAGCGCTGATTGAAAAAATTGGCCGCTTCTACTAGCTCAGATTCTTTAAACTTTTCAGCGGATTGCAATACCCTATTCTGCACCCGCCCATCTTCAGTAACCAGTATCGCCAATACTCTTGTTTCAGAGAGACGCATAAACTCGAGTTGATGAAATCGAGTAACGGACTGATTAGGCAAAACCACCATTCCGGCGAACTCTGTCAGCTCGCTTAAAACGTCTGAAGCATGAGCAATTAACTTGTCTGGGTCTGACTCTCCTTGAAACCGCTCGCTTAGCTGTGTGACCGCCTCTCGTGTGGGATGCGAGGCCCTCACCATGCTGTCTACAAATAATCGGTAGCCCTGCACCGTCGGGATTCGGCCGGCTGAGGTATGTGGCGCTTTAATCAAGCCCAATTCCTCAAGATCAGACATTACGTTACGCACCGTTGCCGAACTCACGCCAAGCTCTGGAAGCTTTGATAACGTGCGCGAGCCTACCGGCTGCCCCTCCTGGATATAGGTCTCTACAAGATTTTTTAGAACGTTTTCAGCGCGCTGATCCAAACTCATATGCAAACGGATAAATGTCTTACGAAATTTTGGTTTAAGAGGCTCAGATAAACCTGGCCAATTAGCTAAGTTCTCTACGCTTGCTGGACAAACGGTTCTCGTCCAGCCACAATCACCTCGCTAGCAATCATAAATTAAATCTCGCATGTTTAAAACAATAGGAGTGTTTGGCAAATTTCAGGACCGGAGTGTAGAAAAGCCGGTCAAATTGCTAGCCGAGCACTTAGAAGCCAAAGGAATCAAGGTCAAACTTGGGCACACAACAGCGGAAGAAATCACCAGAGATCTGCCACAAGAGCTACTGCACGATAACTTAACATCAGACATTGATCTTGCCATTGTCATTGGTGGCGACGGAACTCTATTGCACGTAGCGAGAAGAATGGCAGAGAAAAACGTTCCGGTCGCGGGCGTCAACCTCGGAACATTAGGTTTTTTAACTGACATCCCTCAATCGGAGATGTTGAGCGAAATAGACCTAATTCTTGAAGGAAACTATCAGATAGAGAACCGCATTATGCTTAATGTGGCTGTGACACGACATGGTGATTGTGTTTATCAAGATCATGCGCTAAATGACATCGTCATAGGCCGGTACGCGTTAGAAAAGTTGATTAAGTGGCAAGCGCACGTTAACGGCCAGTTTGTAACCTCAGCTCGATCCGATGGCGTCATCTTAGCTACCCCAACAGGATCCACGGCATACGCTTTGTCGGCTGGCGGCCCCATTGTCCATCCTGGCACCGACGTTATCTCGATGGTGCCGGTTTCACCGCACACGCTATCAAACCGACCCATTACGCTGCCCGCAAATAGTAAGGTTGAGCTTTCGCTGCAAAATAAAACCCCTAATTGTGCGCATGTCTCTACCGATGGACTAATCGGCTACAACCTAGTTGGTGACGAGATTGTCGAGATTTCGCGATCACCTTATTCGGTACGGCTGGTACACACGGAAAACTACAATTACTTCGCCATGCTGCGCGCCAAGCTTGGTTGGGGAAGTGAAAGATAAATAATATTAACGAAATCTCCTAATGCCTTGATATAATCGAACAATGGCGTTAAGAGAACTCAGTATTCGAAACTTTGCAATCATTAAACAGCTCGAACTCGAGTTGAATGATGGTTTGACTGTGGTGACCGGTGAAACCGGGGCAGGTAAGTCGATCGTTCTCGGTGCGCTTAACCTGCTACTAGGTTCACGAGCTGAAAGCGACATGATTCGCCATGGCGAGGATCAATGTGAGATCACTGCCCTATTCTCAATCGAAAAACAGAGCAATGTCCGACAATGGCTCGAGCACAAGGACTTGAGTGATGAGAATGACAAAAATTACTGCTTGGTTCGACGCATTGTGCGAAGCAACAAACCCACCAAATGCTACATAAATGATCAGCCCACAACGCTCGCTAGTCTGAAAGAGCTTGGACTGATGCTGGTGGACTTACATGGGCAGCATGAACATCAGTCCTTGCTGAGACTGGCTCATCAACGGCATATTATTGATCAATTCGCTGGTCATGAAGATGGCATGCGAGCCATGGCAGCCCTCGCCTCTCATATTAATCGAATTCAAAGAGAGCTATCCCAGTTATCACAAACAGAAAACGACAACAACGATCGTTTAGAGCTGATTTCTTTTCAACTGAATGAGTTGGATGAAGCCGCTATCGATGATGGTGAGTTTGAAGAGCTCGAAGACGAACATTTGCGCTTGAGCAATTCACAGTCACTTCAAGATGGCATTGCATCTGCTCTTGATCGTTTGTTTCACAATGAAACCAATAACGTGAGTTCAGATCTCGGTAGAGCAATTCATCTAGTAGCGGAACTGGCAGAATATGACAAGTCTCTTGCACCGACGAACGAACTACTCAACAGCGCGCTGGCTCAGATTGAAGAGGCCCAGTCAGCACTAGATACTTCCCTCGGCCGCGTGGAGCAAGATCCAGAACGACTCCGCGAAGTTGAGCAACGTAGAGACACTCTAATAAACCTTGCGCGCAAACATCGATGCAAAGAGTCGGAGCTGCATATCAAGCATCGTGAGCTTCAGGATGAGTTCAATCGACTTGAAAATCAGCACATGCAACCAGAGAAACTGCAGAAGCAATTAGACGAGTTACTAGCAAAGTATCATAAGATTGCGGCGCTTATCTCTGATCGTCGGCAAACCGTAGCAGAACAGCTTTCTCTAGAAATAACCAAGCAAATGCAAGACCTTGGAATGCGCGGTGGTGAGCTTTTGATTTCTGTCGAACCACAAATCAGTGATGAGCCCATCATCTCTGAACATGGAATCGATCAGATTGAATTCTTGGTGAGTACAAACCATGGACTGCCGATGAAACCGCTTGCTAAAACCGCGTCAGGTGGGGAACTGTCGAGAATCAGTTTGGCTATTCAGGTTATTACCAGTCAGAAATCCGATACACCAACCTTGGTATTTGACGAAGTCGATGTCGGAGTTGGTGGAAAAATTGCTCAAATTGTCGGCATGCGTTTAAGAGACCTTGGCCGGAATGCTCAAGTGCTTTGCATTACTCATCAGCCGCAGGTTGCCGCACAAGGTCATCAACATTTGCTCGTCGACAAAGTAAGTTCTGAACATGAAACCTACTCCACACTAATTCCAGTGACCGGCGAGATGCGTACGGGCGAGATTGCTCGGATGCTTGGCGGAACCGAAATCACAGACAGAACCAAGGCTCACGCGCAAGAAATGCTTGAGTCCGTTGCATTTTGAATTATCAATGACTTCACAAGCCGTATCTATCGATCAACACAAATCAGACTTCGTTCGTCTCGCCGTTGAGGCCGATGTTGGCGGCATCTTACGCCTGCTAAATCACTACGCGGCAATGGGAAACCTTCTGCCAAGAACCAAGAACGACGTAATACGCAACCTAGAGCACTTTCGCGTAATTTCAAGGGATGAGCAGATCATTGCATGTGGCTCCTTGGAGAACTTCACTGCAGAACTGGCTGAAATCAGAAGTTTAATGGTGGATGAAACCATAAAAGGCGCAGGCTTGGGCAAAAAGATCGTTGAGTCATTATTGGAAGTCGCTGAAGATCGTGGCGTCAAGCGTGTAATGGCGTTAACCTACGTTCCCGGATTTTTTCACAAACTGCTCTTCAAAACAGTCGACAAAAATATTTTCCCTGAAAAAGTCTGGGGTATTTGTGTAAACTGCTACAAGTTTAATAACTGCGACGAAATCGCAGTGCTCAAAGAACTATAAAACCAATACCAATATGAAAACACTTTCTTTGAAATCGCTACTCATTGCTATGTTTTGTATGACACTAATTAGTGGATGCATCAAACCTTATCAACCGGACATTCAACAAGGCAATATACTCAACAATAGTGACCTAAGAGAACTACGTTACGGGATGAGCAAACAGGAGGTGTTGTTTATTTTGGGCACACCAATGGTTATCGATCCGTTTAATGAGCAGCGCTGGGATTATTTTTACTCTAAACGTGATCAACAGAAAAAAGAGACCGAAAAGAGAGTAATTACCGCCATTTTTACTGATGACAAGCTCACTGAACTGCGCGGCGACGTTTCCTTAGCCAATGTGCAAAGCTTAGAAGCAAGCGTTGAAGACAGGCAGCATGGTGGCTCTGTCATTACCGAACCAACTCAAAAAGAAAAAGGACTATTAAACCGGCTTGGTATTATTAAACCGAAAAACGTGATTAAGGAATCAGATAAGAAATCGAGTAAGTAATACTCCATTTTTTTCCGAGATTCTAAGGCCCCATTTGCTTCACCGCATGGGGCCTTTTTTGCAGGTACACTATCGGCTGTGAACAAGCAGACAGCGAAGAATGGTCAAGGTAATTACGCCTCCGAGCACGGTTGGTTAGCGATTCGTTTCCCGCACCTAGCGTTAAACGCCGCCAATACACGAGTGTTTTCCAAGGATGAACCTATTGCCATCGTGAGCAATCAACGAGTTTTGCAGTGTAATCGAGCCGCTGTTGACCTAGGCGTTGAAATGGGTATGAGCGAAAACCAAGTTTTAATGCTTGAGGCACAAATCAAGCTTTTCGCTCGAGATGAACGCTGGGAGCGCGAGAAGATCAATCAACTTGCCTACTGGGCATACTCTTTTAGCTCAATTGTTTCGCTCTACAATCAGACGACCTTAGCCCTAGAGGTAAACCGAAGCGTTATTCTATTCGAATCACTAGAGATTCTTGTTGAAAAAATACAAAACGAACTCGATGTATTCAAATTAGACTATCAATTGGGTTTAGCCACTACACCCAAAGCGGCTTTTCTATTAAGTTTTCAGCCGAACGCCTCTTTCGAAGAGTTGCAATCCAATCAAGTCGTAAATGCCCTGATTCAAACATTGGAGGTGGAAGACGGTATTAAGAACCACATCTTAAGCTGTGGCTTCGATACACTGGGTGAACTAGCCACAATTCCCAAACCGGAAATTGGAGCCAGATTCGGGGGCGAGTTTTTAATCTATCTAGAGAAACTACTCGGCCAGACATCTGATCCACAGATACCGACGGCTCCACCAAAACGATTCGATCAGAGTATTGATTTTGCTGAGCCCATACAAAACTGGTCTTGGATTGAAACGCAAATTCACGCTCTCATCTCACAAATGCTCGACTATGCAGAGCAAAACGGCGTATACATCCAAGAAGTTGAGTGGCTGCTGTGGTATTCATCAGGAAACCCACCAACCCGATTTCGTTTGAGTTTAGCTACTTCATCGAGTTCGTTCTCAAATCGAGAACAGCGACAAGGCTCAATATTTGAACTCACCAAGTTGAAGTTAGATGGACTTACCCTGGAGAGAGAATTTATCTCAATTCAATTGATTTGCACACGATCGACTCCGGTAGCACTAGCTTTTCGGGATCTATTTGAACAATGTGCGGGCATACAAGAGTATGAGATCCTAAGAGAAAGGTTGGCAGCACGACTAGGGCAAAATGCGCTCTACGAGTTACAAGAGAACCGTGAAGTGCCACCCGAATCTAACACCACTCGCACCAATCTGATTGGCACAGTCAAAGGAAAGTCAGAAGGCAGATGGCTAGAGGAATCGAAACCAGATGATTTAAGACTGAGCAACGCTTCAGCACAGGCCTATGAGCCCGCTTGGCTGTTTGATCATCCAAAACCACTTTCAATGGACAAAGACAGACAGCCCCTACTCGACGGTGAAATTCTGAGGCAAATTCACGGCCCTGTTCGTAAGGTAAGTCACTGGTGGTCAGAGTTTCATAGTCGAGACTATTTTATCTGCAGAGGCACCAGTGGCGAGTTGGTCTGGGTGTTTTATGACCGAGTAAAAAAAAGATGGTTTTTACACGGTCGCTTTGCTTAAGCATTTCAACTTAGTATCGACAGCGCTGAGCGTTGAGGAAACCAAGTTGGCGCTCGTTAATCACTGAAAACTCGGTTTTTCCTTCTCAATAAAGGACCTGACGCCCTCCCGACCATCCGCGCCATTGGCGCACTCTTCAATCGTGTCGCTTTCTAAATCGAGTTGAGTCTCAAGTGAATTAAAGCCACTGGCTATCAAAAGCTTTTTGATAGCAAAATTAGAGGCCTTCGAGCCTTTCACAAACATTTTCGCCCAATCATTTGCTTGAGCTAATACCTGATCAGACTCCGTAATCGCATTGATTAGTCCCCAATCAAGTGCCTCTTGAGCCGTAAGTAGCTTATTAGTGAACATCAGCTCTTGCGCCTTTCTCAAGCCCACGAGTCGCGGTAAAAAGTAGCTAGAACTGCCATCCGGACTCAGGCCAATATTACTGTAAGCCATGGTAAATTTGGCATCTTTAGACGCAACAACTAAATCAGCACATACGGCAAGACTAAAGCCTGCACCAGCGGCTGTTCCATTGACGGCGCATATAACGGGAGCCTGCATGCGCGCAAAAATCACAATGGCCTCGTGCAGCTTATCGGCAATTTTTCTAACCGCAGCACCTGGATTTTCTTTGGCTTCATACATCGACTTTACGTCACCGCCAGCACAAAAGAAGCGGCCCTCAGCGGTAATGATAACCGCTTTGATGTTGTCGTCTTGAGCGACCTCTTTAGCAACCTGAGCCAGCTCCGACACCAGTTCCAAGTTCATTCCGTTGGCCGCGTCCGGGCGGTTTAATGAGATGGTTGCGACTCGATCACTAATCGAAAATTGAATTGTATTGAGATTGTTCATAGTTTCACTTTTTCAGAAAGGGTTTTTGACTGCTCTAACTTATCAATTACATCACCCATTTCCAGGTTAACTTTTTCCATTTTTTGGATGCTAGCAGACATCTTTGGCAGAGCGTCCAATCTAAAGCTTTGAACCTGCTCCAAAGCGCTTTGTACATTTTTGAATGATTGCTCAACGGCCTCAATATCGATGGAGGCTTGACTGGCTCGCTTTTGAATATCGGCTCCCTGCTCTTTCAACTTCTTGGACGTGCTCAGTAATAAGTCATCAGTTGTTTTATTAATCGCATCCACTCCTTTTAATACTGTTTTTTGGTGTTCTAGAGCCACAGATAGTGCGCTCGCAGTTTGAAAGGCAACGACGGTGACATTGAGCGAACGATCCACACCGCGAATCAATTCTTTGTTGTTTCGAATAATCGCCTCCGAAGTAACCATTCCATGTTGATTAACAGCCTGCTGTTGCTGCAAATCTAAAATCCGTTGCCGCAGAGGAAATAGCACCTCCTGTGACAAGAAGTCTTTCCTGTCTGGATCTTCGATGCGATCAACTCTTTCGGTCAGTGTCACATCCAGTACTTTGCCATAGTCTACATACATACCAAGTTTGTTTGATAACTCATGCATCGCATCGCGATCGGTAGATAATGTGATGTTATCCCTTTCTAGCCGACCTCTGCCGACCTTGAGAGATTCGACGATGTCATTGATGACACTTTGCACACTCTCAAAACGCACCAACCAGTTAGACAACACTGTCCCTACTCCGGGTAATTTTGAGAGCAGCCGCCTAAAGCCACTCATCTTAAAATTAAAACGATTAGGGTCTATTTGATTGATCTGGTGTTGTAAATCTAATAGATCCTTTGCCACTGAGCCACCGTCTTTTAGGTCGGTCATAAGCACTTTCATTGGCTCCTGCAACAGATTACTTCGATGCACCAACTGTCTCTGAATATCAGCACCCAGATTCGAAACACCCTGCGCAAAGACTTGATCAGAACGAATTTCGTCCGAAGATTTCGATAAAAGTTCCTCTACCAGTTGATCCGCCAAGTGTTGCAGTCTTTCGCCTTGCTTACCCTCGTTCGTCCCTGTTTCGGAAACGGCAGGGGCATTAATTTCTTGCTGTTCTAGGTCAAAAAAATCTACGGTTTGGTTTTTTACTTTAGTCTGCATCAATGTTGTCCTTGAGTGTTTTTCCTCGGTAGAGTTCTAGATTACCGTTCAGCTCTTCCAGTATTGTGATCGAATCAATTGTTGAGGTATCGATGGTTAAACTGTTCAGCTTTGCTATCGAGCGCTCAATATACAGGAAAGCCTTCTGATTTTCTTTTATGGCTTGTTTAACATAAAACCTTTGCTCGTCAATCATATCCTGTCGAGCCAACAATACATCTGATAAGTCTGTATGCTCTCCAGTCTCTATCAGCGCGCGTTGCTGTTCGAACATACTGTTGGCAATCTCAGCAGCGACTGATGCTTTTTCCAGTCTGTGTAAACCAGCATCCACTACCTCGTTCATCGCGTTTAGATATCGACGATAGGTAAGCTCATTAACCAAAAAGTTTTTTTCGAGCATCGATTTAAACTGGAAGTAGTTAGCCACCAACGTGTTAAGTTGTTCAAGTGCATACCGTTCATCCGTGCGTAAAAATCGGCTAGCGAGACTGTTGATAGACACACCATCGGATAACTGACTGAACAGCTCATCAGTTCTCGGGTCAAATCGCTCCAGAAACTTTGTTTCTAGATCTATCGAAGCAAGGACTCCGAGCCTCAATAAAAGTAAATCGAGCACTTCCTCCTTGTTGTCACGCCATTCTTTATAAGGTAGCAAAAACGAATCCAGACCGGCACGCTGAAGCAGCCGAAACTGTTGCAAAGACAGAGCATCTGACAACTGCCCTTCAAAACCAATCAAATCGATGGCAACAGATCGCCCATGAAACACCGCCATAATGTCAATGGAAATTCCAGCAACTTGAAAATTTCTAAAGCAACTCACATTGCGCTTCTCTAACCAAAGAACCAATTCATCTTGAAAAACATCTCTGTTCGTATTCGGCTCTTGGTGTCCTGGCGTTTGGTATTGCTCATGAAAAGTGACAAACTCTCTCAATAATGACGCTGAGTTAAGCTCATTCGGCTGGCAGGAAAGCATCAGGGTTTGATGAATTCGTGCACGAGTGACGGCCACATTGAATACATCATTTCGGTTTAGGTAAGTGTATGCCGATGCGGGCGTGTTCGCATCCACGCTGCATGACAGGTACATAACATCACGCTCCTCACCCTGAAATGAAAAAGCCGTGCCAATTCGTACATTGTGCCGACGCAAATCGTTAATCGAAACCGCATCGAAGAGCCTTTTCTCCATTGCCTCAGCCTGCTTTGAGAAAAAGCACAAAACACCAAGTGAATGCACCTCAGCTTCAGGCAGTTTCCTTTGATCTTCGATCAGTTGCTTTATGAGCTTTAGTATTTCGTCAATTTCAACAAGATTGACTCCTTTGTCTAGCCGAGCACCGTTGACAATCAAGGTTTGCATACATGCCGATAACTTAGTGGGACGCTCAGTCATTATTCGAAGCTTGGACTCATAGAACTTCAAATTACTAAACGCGATAAGCTGAGGGTGGCTTCGAAAATGCTCGTTTAACAGACAGTGATTATCCTCACTGTTACTTGCAGCAATTGCATAATCTAATGAACTTTTTGAGCGAAAATCCGTACTAAAATCAATATCGAGCAAACCATGTTTTGATCGCAGCTGATCTTGTAAATCGAATGAGACGAACGAGAAATGTCGCAATTGTTTAGTGTCTCCGACGATGACCGCGCGTTTCGCTCATTGTAATGCAGGCAGGACGGAGGCTAAATTGCTTTGAGTGGCTTCATCGATGATAACAAGATCGAAAATTTCGGTCTCCATGGGTAGTAGCCGGCTTAAGTTCGATAGAGAACTAAACCAAAAAGGTACGGCACTAAGAACATACTCAAAATCGATCGAGCGATAATAGTTCTCTTGGTAATACTGGTTCCTAGCCGTCAGAGATTTTGCGAAATTTCTAATTGAATCACGAGCATCGGAGTCAGCCTGTAACCGTTCGACGGCATGGCTGTAACGAGCCGAGATTACTTGAGCTACGAATTTTTTTATTAATTCATCCTGCTGTTCAATATCTTCATAAACCTCCTGTAATAGCTGAGTTTTCTCAGGGAGTTCGGGGGTATTAAAAGTCCAAAATGATCTGCGTATGTCTGGTTCATGTTCGGCTACCATCTCTAGCGTATCCGAGTATTCTTGGACCAGCTTTCTTTTTTCCAAAATAGCTCTCTGTAGGCGCTTCTGACTAATCGAATAGCTATGTTGACTGTCCGGCCTATTTGACATGATCTGGCGAATTTGATCGCGTGCTCGGGGCGATACGCCGTGTTCACTACCGAGAATTGTCAACTCGGGTTCCACGTTCATATCTTCAATCAGCTTGCGCCGCACAACATCCGCCGCATGTTGATTTTGGGACACAACCAGAACCGATTTTCCCAAAGAAAACTGCTGTAATGCCATACAAGCAATAGTGAAACTCTTCCCTGTGCCAGGTGGGCCAGAAACGACCGACAAGGTTTGATCTAGCGAGTTTCTCAGGGCTTGCAATTGAGAATCGCTTAAAACCTCAGGAACCGGGATTGATTGTTTAGATGACCTAAAAAGATCAATCAACCATCCAAACAATCCCTGACTACTTGACGTAGCAGAATCAAGAATCGATCTGACGGGCGCCGCCAAATTGGGGGTATCCAGCATTTCAGAAAGCTCATGCAGAGTACCCTGCGAACTGGATCCTCGCCTCTCGACGGAAATATAATTCTCGCTCAGCTCGATGTGTAAATCTGAAGCTAGATTCTCAGAAAAAATTTCATTTATTTCTGAAACAGTATTACGAAATCCGACTGAGTTCTTTAAAACTAGATTCGACTTCAGTTTGTCGAAATGCGCTTGGCTAAGGCCATCAGTCTGCTCAATGATAGAAGCTAACGCCGGGTTTGTTTCAGCCGTTCGAACATCGAGATGGATATCTGAGCGTTGTCCGTAGAAGTCTCTTGTTGCAGCGCCCGACAGTGTAAAAACCGGGCAATTAATGTTCCTTTCTGATATCTGCCCTCCAAACGACGGCACATTAAATCGCCCGCGGATGCAAAACAGTCCGATCAGCAAATATCGTTCTCGACTGTAGAGCTCTAGCATCTCGGCAACGCGTTGGCGATACTCTGCTTTGAGACCAAAAAGCTCCTCAACGTCGTTGAGTTTACGCGAGAGTTTTCCTGTTCGCGTAGGCAGACGCCAGATTGCTTGAGCATTGTTTTCAGCTTCCAAACAATCTTTAAGAAAGTTGATTTTTGCTCTATTAAGTCTCAATGACATTTAGCGGTTCCCTACTCGAATTTTCATGAGTCTAAGAAGACCAGAACTCATAATTTGTCGAAAAAAAAGCCTCCGTGAGGAGGCTTTTTACACCGTTCTTTTCCTAGCTAGAACGGGATGTCGTCATCAAAGTCGTTAGCTGGTGGTGGTGAGCTAGGTGCTTGATTTTGCTGGCCTTGTTGGCCACCACCATATTGTTGCTGCTGACCACCGCCAAACTGATTATTCTGAGGCGCTTGCTGATATCCGCCGCCCGCTTGCTGGCCCATGCCTCCGCCTTGGCCACGCGCATCAAGCATCTGCATTTGATCCGCAACGATCTCAGTTGTGTAGCGATCCTGACCTTGTTGATCTTGCCACTTTCTGGTTTGTAGTTTGCCTTCTATATAAACTTTTGAACCCTTTCTTAGATACTCTCCAGCGATTTCACCGAGGCGATTAAACAACACAATTCTGTGCCATTCAGTTCGCTCCTGTCGCTCTCCTGAGTTTTTATCCTTCCATGATTCAGATGTTGCCACGCTGATATTGGCGATGGCGGCACCGTTGTTTGAGTAACGAACCTCAGGATCGTTCCCAAGATTTCCAACGATGATTACTTTATTAACACCTGCCATTATTTTCTCCGATATAAATATTATTTGCCCGCTACGATACGGTTTGTAGTGTTCAGCCAGTCAATTCTAGCTCGGTACGATGATTTGGTCGAGGGCCTCTTGATCAAGTCGCTCTTTATCAACTTTGAGGTATGCCGTTTGCTCGCCCTCGATAATGATCACCTCTTCAACGCCTTCAACCTGCTCTAGCGCATGCTTGCAATTGTGATTCGATTGCGGATTGATTCTCACCACCAGACTATCAAGAAGTCTGAGTTTTGGCGCGGAATACAATAAATAGGCCCAGCCAACCAACAGCAGACTACATAACGCAAACACGGCATTGACGCCAAGTTGGCCATAAACAAGTCCACCCAGTAACCCACCAAAGAAAATGCCTAGAAATTGGAACGTGTTGTAAACACCCATCGCTGAGCCCTTGCAGGCGGCAGGCGCCACACGCGATACCAATGAAGGCAACATTGCCTCTAGCAAGTTGAAACCCCAGAAAAACACCAATAAGGCAAATGTAATGGCCATGGTGCCGTCGGTGCGCGCCATAAAAGCGATCTGCGCGAATAACAGTATGCAAACCGCCGCGAAGAAAATTTTCATTACCAAATGCTTCTTGGCACTCAAGATGATCATGGGAACCATCAGCACAATCGATATCAGCAATGCAGGCACATACACGGACCAATGTTCTCTGGTTTCCAAATTCAATTCTTGGAGAAGAATAATCGGCACCGCCACAAACATGGCAGTAAGCACGAAGTGCAAAATAAATATTCCTAGGTCCAAACGAAACAAGTTTGGATCACGCAGTAGTTGCCACATGCGACTCGGAATGGGTTTTACGTCTAAATTTTTCGTTTGGACTGGAGTTGGAACGACTTTAATAATGACAATCATTGAAAGCGCCGCCAATACCGCCGTCATCAAAAACAAACCGGGGACACCAATAAAAAATTCCAACCAAGGGGACACAATCAACGCCAACATGAATGCTAAGCCAATGGTCATCCCTATCATCGCCATGGCTTTTGTACGTTGATTCTCTCGAGTGAGGTCACTGGTTAGCGCCAGTACTACTGCGGCGATGGCGCCCGCGCCTTGCATTGCTCGGCCTATAATGACGCCTGTTATCGTTCCGGATAGCGCGGCAACGATGCTACCAACGACGAAGATGCTTAACCCCAAGATAATGATGGGTTTACGTCCAAAACGATCAGACAAAATGCCGAAAGGAATCTGAAAAACTGCCTGCGAGATGCCATAAACACCTAATGCTATGCCCATTAACATCGGTGTCGCCCCATCTAAATCTTCGGCATAGAGCGCTAGCACAGGCAGTATCAAAAACAACCCAAACATGCGAAGGCCGTAAACGGCTGCTAGGGCTGAAATAGACCGGCGTTCAAT
Organism: uncultured Arenicella sp.; assembly: GCA_963669225.2. GTDB lineage: Bacteria > Pseudomonadota > Gammaproteobacteria > Arenicellales > Arenicellaceae > Arenicella. The sequence goes on from OY769919.2 coordinate 404,163, forward strand.
GGAATTTAGTTTTTCGGAAGCCACGTACTCTCTCTTCACTCAATGAGTCTGACCGACAAGTCAGAGTTGATGTTGTGTTTGAATTACGGTCGTTTTTTTCGCTTACACTCGAAAAAAACGATACCGATTTGACAGCTGGAGACGTATATTAACAGGTTGTCTCGTGCGCTCAACGAAGAATTGTTTTGACACACAAAACTTTTCTACAAAGACGCAGTATAAACCCACATTTATCAGTTTGCAGTGTTAGAAAATATTACCATCCGCGGTGCTCGGACTCACAATCTCAAAGGAATCGATCTGGAGCTTCCGCGAGATAAACTTATCGTCATAACCGGGTTATCGGGCTCGGGAAAATCCTCTCTTGCCTTCGATACCATCTATGCCGAAGGGCAACGCCGCTACGTTGAATCCCTATCTGCGTACGCAAGGCAGTTTTTAAGTTTGATGGAAAAACCAGACGTGGATGTTATCGAAGGGCTGAGTCCTGCAATTTCGATAGAGCAAAAAGCCACCTCTCACAATCCGCGCTCGACCGTAGGAACCATCACAGAGATTTACGACTATCTCAGATTACTCTATGCCAGAGTCGGTGACCCGCGTTGTCCTGACCACGATGTCACACTGGAAGCACAGACCGTCAGTCAGATGGTGGATCAGACCATGGAACTTCCAATGGGTACCAAAATCATGCTGATGGCTCCCGTGGTAAAGAATCGAAAAGGCGAGTTCGTAAACTTGTTAGAAAGCATGCATGCGCAGGGTTATGTCCGAGCCCGAGTAGATGGCCAAGTGATTGATCTATCTGAACCCCCTACTCTTAAAAAGAACTTTAAACACGACATCGATATCATTATCGATCGATTGGTGATCAAGGAAGGCAATGAGCAGCGCATGGCTGAGTCGTTTGAAACTGCTCTAGAACTTGCCGAAGGAGTTGCCGAAGTATTAGTGATGCCCTCAGATGAGCAAGAAGAACAAACACTTGTTTTTTCCAGCCGATACGCCTGCCCGCATTGCGGCTATAGCTTAAGTGAGTTAGAGCCGCGACTATTCTCATTTAACAATCCCGTGGGCGCTTGCTCAGCTTGTGACGGACTAGGGACTAAACAGTACTTCGACCCAGAGCAAATAATATTTGATGAGGGCCTATCCCTTGCGCAAGGAGCCATCAAGGGCTGGGATAGACGCAGTCTATTCTACTTTCGCATGCTGCAAAACATTGCCGATCACTACGGCTTTAGTGTGGATGAGCCACTTGAGAATCTCACACAAAAACAGAAAGAAAAATTACTGTTTGGCAGTGGTGATGAAACCATTGAATTTAGCTACCTAAGACACAAAGGCAAAGGCGTCACTCGTCATCATTCCTGGGAAGGCATCATTCCAAATATGGAGCGTCGCTACCACGAGACTGAATCGAATAGTGTTCGTGAAGAACTTGCCAAGTATATTAACTCGCAAACCTGTCCTGATTGCTCTGGAAGCCGTTTGCGCCTAGAAGCAAGAAATGTCTTCATCGACGATACCACCATTGACCAAATCGTTACGCGCTCCATTGGCGACGCCCTTGGCTTTTTTGAAGGACTCAGTCTCACTGGTAACAAAGCCGAAATAGCCGAAAAAATCGTCAAAGAAATTCACGATCGGTTGGGTTTCTTAGTGAATGTAGGCCTAAATTACCTAAGCATGGACAGATCGGCTGAAACACTCTCCGGTGGAGAGGCTCAGCGGATTAGACTCGCGTCTCAAATAGGGTCTGGTCTGGTCGGCGTAATGTACGTACTTGATGAACCCTCGATAGGGCTCCACCAACGTGATAATGATCGCTTAATTGCCACGCTTACCCATTTACGTGACCTGGGCAACACGGTAATTGTTGTGGAGCACGATGAGGATGCTATGCGATGCGCGGATCACATCGTCGACATTGGTCCGGGGGCAGGAGTTCACGGCGGTGAAGTGGTTGCGCAGGGAACAATTGATGAGATAAAGCAAAACCCTAAGTCCTTGACAGGCAAGTTCCTGTCTGGGAAAGAAAACATCGCTTTACCTACGACTAGACATGCAGCCAAAGAGGGTAAATTTATTACCATCAAAGGAGCCAGCGGCAACAACTTGAAGCAAGTATCAGTGGATATCCCGATGGGCGTGCTCACCTGTGTGACTGGCGTTAGTGGCTCGGGAAAGTCTACACTGATCAACAACACACTCTACCCCGCTGCGGCGAAGTTAATAAATCGAAGTCGGCTTGAAAGTGCTCCACACGACAGCATTCAAGGGCTGGAAAACATAGACAAAATTGTCGATATAAACCAGAGCCCAATTGGTCGAACTCCTCGATCGAACCCAGCGACTTACACACAGTTATTCACACCAATTAGAGAGCTGTTTTCAGGAACACCAGAAGCACGCGCACGCGGTTACAAACCTGGGCGTTTTTCCTTCAACGTCAAAGGCGGTCGGTGCGAAGCGTGCCAGGGTGACGGAATGATTAAAGTGGAAATGCACTTTCTACCAGACATCTACGTGGCTTGCGACGTGTGCAAGGGCCAACGGTACAATCGAGAGACGCTTGATATACGCTACAAGGGCCAGAATATTCATGACGTACTAGAGATGACCATTGAAGACGCCGTGGACTTTTTCAGCGCGGTGCCGAATATACACAAAAAGCTTGAAACGCTTATGTCGGTTGGTTTGGGCTACATCAAGCTTGGACAGAGCGCCATCACACTGTCAGGCGGTGAAGCGCAGCGTATTAAACTTGCCAGAGAGCTATCCAAAAGAGACACCGGCAATACCCTGTACATCCTTGATGAACCGACGACGGGATTGCATTTTCAAGATATCAGGCAACTGCTGGAAGTGCTGCACACACTACGAGATCACGGCAACACCGTGGTTGTGATTGAACACAATCTCGATGTAATCAAAACAGCTGACTGGATTATTGATTTAGGCCCAGAGGGCGGCAACGGTGGGGGAACTATTGTTGCCGAAGGTTCTCCAGAAGACGTGGCCAAAAACCCCAATTCTCATACCGGAACCTATCTGGCTCCGTTACTGAGCGCGGCTATAACCAAAGCCAGTTAAGATAGGTCAACTTAGTTAGATTCAACATGCATACATGCGCCCTAGGGTTTCTTAGGGCTGATATCTAACTAACTCAGTGGAATAACCCAATCTGGCTGGATGCTTTGGAGAACCATCGAGGTTAGTGCCTAGGCAATAAAGCATCACATTCGCACGCTTAGCCAAATTGGCAAAACGTCGAATCCTTCTCGGGTCAACGCCCTTACCCCATGCGCATACCACTTTCTCGCTACTGTGCATGGCTCGCCTAAGCCACGTAGAGTTTGATGGTCCTACCGGATCTGTCGCCGCATACAACTCAGTTTGATACGATGTACAGTAAGCGTAAAGGTTCACGACTTTCAGTTCATCGGCACCCCAACGCTGTGCAAATCCAACGCACTTTCCAATAGTTTGATCATTTTTATCAGCTGTCGCCTTGGCAGGATTCAACATTACAAATGTCACGGATTCAGGTCGCTCCGTGTTGTTTAGGATTCTGGTTAACTGATACCGATATTGACCACAGCGGCTGAAGTTAGCGGTTCCTGATTGCATATTAAGCCTTGAGCGAAGCCTTTGATTTGTTCTTTGAATCTCTCATCAACGCAAATATCAATCCAAATGAAAACATAAAAAACAATCCGATAAATAACAGTAAGGTGGGTTGATCGATTCTGAATGAACCACCAATGGTGCTAGCTATCAAACCAAGCAATAGAGACAGAATACTAATCAATGCGATCAGTCCAGCAATGCCTCTGGCGAACAAATCCAAGGCCAGATACGCTCTACTGACAAACACAAAGAGGCCTGATACAGCAAACATAGTCCCCCAAAGTCCTGGGCCCCATATTGTTGCGGACACCAAAGCCGTGCCACAACATGCAAACATAAAAAGTATGGCGACAAAGCTATTCAGATACTTCATTCTCCAACTCCTTCTGCCAATAACCCACATCAACCCATTTACCGAACTTATGACCAACGCGCTTAAAGTGCCCCACCTTGGCGAATCCGAGTTTTTCATGTAACGCGATGCTCGCTTCATTTGGTAGTGAGATACCGCCAATAGCTGTTGTCATCCCGTTGGATGAGAGCTGTTTAAGCAGTTCCGTATAAATCAAAGAACCCAAGCCCCTCGCTCCGCAATCGGGAGCGAGATATACGGTGGTTTCAACCGCAAATCGATAGGCGCATCGCCCTTTCCATTTACTGGCATAACTAAATCCCACCACTTCGCCCTTATCTGCTATCACCAAATACGGTAGTCCATTCTCAAGTGTAGTCAGAATTCGCTGTGATATTTCTTCTTTGGTTACGGCATCTTCCTCAAAAGTTACAATGGAATACAGCACGTAATGATTGTAGATAGAGGCTATTCGATCAGCATCTTGGGGTATGGCGTCGCGTATATCTATGGATTCATTCATCACGGTTGCTAGTCTTAGTCCAGCGGTAACTGCTCTTGCTTGATGGGCTCTACATGTTTCAATATCTTTAAAATATCTTCGCGTTCGAAAGACAAACGGATAAATTCAGGCTCTGAAATAGGTTGTAATCCATCACCAACTAACAATAGATAAACCTTTTGATCTAAATAGAGATCCTTTGCCGACTCAAGCTTTAAGTGCCGCATTGGCCATACATTAACGTTAAGAGTATCTGGCTCTTTGTTTGTTTTATTTTTAAAAAAATGATCAACAGATACGGTAAGTTCTAGCGAATTATCAAAACCGGGCCCGATTCTAGCCTTGTCTACTGCCGGCATATTGCCTTCGGAATCAGTCATCGTTAGATCGACAACCGTGCCCTCCACAACCATGTCAGAGCCGTTTACTAGCTGTGCTAATGGGGTTGTCGCAATTTTAGTAGCCATGGCGTCACCACTTATAATTATTAAGAACGAAAGGACAAAACTGTATAGGTGAAGTGTTTGTGTCATTTGTGTACCACAAAACTAACTAATTAAATTGATCGTATCAAAATACAGGAGTTACGTAGTTTGCTACCCCAATATGAGCAAGATTTTATACTGTCAGTATAAAAAACCGCTTTTTTTAAACCTCAGTCAGAGCAAGATGCACTGGAACTTTTTCAGAACCAGGCTTAAGTGCCAACTTTCCACCATGGCTTGTTAGTATCGGAATCGCTACTTTCATCCTTTTCTACAATCGGCGAAAGACTATTTACATTCTCAACGTGCATCACCGAAGCTAACTCAGATTCGATGTCATAGACGATCAAGAATTCGGCTGTTGACCCTAATAGCATTCGCTCGACAGGCTTTGACTCAAATAAGTCACTGTTCAATAGTATTTTATTGCCGTGGCCTAGCTTTACTTGGTCGGCTTGTCGAACCGCGTATCCACTCACAAACAAATAGGCGTACATTACGAATATGGTCAAAGCCCATACCATCACCATTTCGCTACGTTTGGGTGTGTAGGACATACTCAGCATAATCGTGCGTTTGATTCCTTTGGGTTTCTGTCGCCATTTTTCTTGTACCTTGTGCGTGTACTGCGACAATAAATCGAAGCTTACGCCCATTAAAATTCCGCCCAGAAACATCAATAACGCAGCCGGTTCGCTCAAGCCAGCGATCAACAAGTCAGACACATTGGCAAGCTTCATGATGGCGATATCAAATTCTCGATAAAAACGCATCGAGTAAAGGACGCCACAGATAGTCAATAAAGCGTAAGAGATAGAGAGGACCGCACCTGGATGTTGCCGCAAATAGTTCAACAGCTTGAGTGTTTGGCTTTCACGTTGATATTCAGCCATTTTAGATTCAGCCTTCCGTTAGATATCTGTTGTTAACGCCAGTTTAAATCATTTAGTAAGCGGAGGCAGCACAATCCTTACAGACCACGATTATCAAGTTAAATGCTTAGTAAAAACGTCAATATCACGCAGTGTCCTCAATACAAAAATTTGTTTGTCGGCATGATCACGATGCAGTCGATTCAAAAACCCTTCATTCCAAAAACCTGGACAGAGCCGAAGTGTTTTATAACTTTGCCAAGTACCTTTCAACAATGAGCTACCAACCGGCCAACCCTCTGGTCGTACAAAAATTCCTTTTAGCAGCCGTTTCGTCACAAGCCAGTAGCTAGTTAAATACGATAGCTCGACGTATACCAAAGTGTCCGCTGCATCCAAGCGAGCGTTAAACAGTGGCATAGGACCTAAGCCATCAATCACCCAGCAAGGAGAGTCGACTAACGCTTGATGCTTGTCATTGAGTGTTTGTTTATCCACTACTTTGCCATCAGCTTGATAGATGACAGAGTCGAGGTGCGTCAACGGTATACCAAGTCGTTGAGAAACCAAGCGACTGAGCCTTGATTTGCCGCTACCCGGCTTACCAAACACCGCAATCCTATTCATGTTCTGGGATGTCGGTATATATGCCAATGATCACCGCGAAAGTGAATTTCGCGTTCAAACGCCGCTCCTAGCGCGGTCGCCAATTGTATTGATTGCGCGTTGTCTTTGTGGATCAGGCTGATCAGGTCGATATCGGGTAAGTGCGCTAGGCCAATACCTTGCACAGCTCTGCCGGCCTCGCTAGCGTACCCTTTTCCCCAATATTTTGGTGACAAAGCCCATTTGATTTCCGGACTCGGCCAGTCATTGGGATACCAAAATCCAACAATTCCTATAACCACATCGCTGTCTCTTAATTGCAGTGCATAGGGACCATAATCTCTGAGTTCCCAATGCCCCACCATGCTGGCCATGGCGCGCCAAGTCTCGGCTTCTGTAAATGCACGCCCAACGGTGTATTTTGTGGCTTTTTCGCTAGAATAATACTGGTGTAAATCCTTCCAGTCCTCTTCCTTAAACTGGCGCAAGATCAGACGCTCGGTTTGGATTGTGGTCGGTACTTTGTAGGCCATATCAACTTCTAGGTTCCTTGCTTTTCTTTAAGTCCACAATCATAAATTTCGATTGGAGAGAAAGCAAAGTCTAGAGCGGATAACTCATAACCGGCTAGTTCAGCCTATGTGGTATCGGACTCAATCTTGTGAGCAAATAAGCTCGCCACCGATTCAAATAGCCAACGTTCTTCCTCACCAAACCGATTGAGTATCGGGCTATCAATATCAAAAACACCACTGACTCGATCAGAATAAAACGGGACAACTACTTCAGACTCACTGGCAGCGTCGCAAGCGATATGCCCAGGAAAGGCATGAACGTCATCCACGACTTGTGTTTCTTGAGTTTCAAAAGCAGTGCCGCAAACGCCTTTGCCAATGGGTATGCGGGTACATGCAGGTTGGCCTGAAAAAGGGCCAAGAACCAACTCGCCGCCTTTCTCAAAATAAAAGCCAACCCAATTTACATTGTCTAAGTTGTTAAACAACAGGGATGCAATGTTGGCTGAATTAGCGATGTGATCAGATTCGCTTTCAATTAAGGCTTCAACCTGTTTCACCAGGAGTTGATAATGTGAGTTCATATCAATGTGATTTTAGACGGAAAGTTCCTCTATGCGGTCAAAGCCCATACTCTTCAAGTTGTCTCGAAAAGTTTTGGATTGATTCAAGCTGGTAAACGCTGCTCGATCTTTGTACGGCCTGGTATCCGCTATCTGCTCCCCTAAGACAGTTTGAACTCGTCTGGCGATAGCCGCGCCTGAATCAACCAACTGAATAGAGTGAGCGTGGCGTTCAAAAACACTCAATATCTCCGCAGACAGCAATGGGAAATGTGTGCACGCCAAAACCACGACATCGATATTTTTTTCTGCGATCAAGGGCTCTAATATCCGCTCTAAATCATCTTCATCGATTGATTCACCGCGTAGCTTCGCTTCAGCCATATCAACCAATTCTGACGTACCCAACTTTATGACTCGACGATCTTCAGCGAACTCATCGATAAGAGATTGCGTGTACGCTCTGCGCACTGTCGCAGGTGTAGCTATTAGCCCAATAGTTTTGGATCTAGATAGGCTCGCAGCGGGCTTAATCGCTGGCACAACTCCAACGATAGGCATATCGAGAACATTCCTTAAGTGAGGCAAACAAACGGTGCTGGCCGTATTACAGGCGATAACAAGAACGCTGGGAGAATATGTTGCAACAATCGCCTGCGTAACCTTTAGCACCCTATCTAATAGCTCTCCTTCCGGCTTTGTGCCGTAGGGGTAACCTTGATTATCGCTTACAAAAAGGCAATCGCTACTGATGCCTGCGCGCTTAATTTCACGATAGATACTTAGCCCACCGACGCCACTGTCGTATATTGCAACCGACACGTGATGATCGGCCGCCTATCGATCCGCTAACAGCTGATCTACGTAAGCTTTGACGCCTTCTTCAACTTTGGCGAATGTCTTGTTGTAACCACCGGAGATAGTCAGATTATTCAAGTCAGCTTTGGTGTAACTCTGATACTTACCAACCAGCGCTTGAGGAAATTCGATGTACTGAATTTTACCTTCTTGAACCCATTCCGCCGTGGTCTTAGACTGTTCTTCCAACGTATTCAAGACCGCAGTGGCAACATCGTTAAAACTCTGCGCACGCCCAGTTCCTACGTTGAAAATCCCTTGGTCCTCTGGGTGCTCAAGAAAGTGTAGATTGACATCAACAACGTCTTCAACCCAAACAAAATCTCGCAGCTGTTGACCGTTCTCATAGCCACCACTGCCCTCGAAAAGCTTAACGAAACCCTGGTCGTGATACTGGTTAAAAAAGTGATAGGCAACCGAAGCCATGCGGCCTTTATGTTCCTCACCCTTGCCATAGACATTGAAATAGCGAAGCCCCACAACCTGAGACTGGATAGACGCCTGATGTTTTCGAATATATCGATCAAACAACAACTTAGAGTAAGCGTATGCATTCAAGGCTTGCTCGTACTTTGGCTCTTCAATGAAGGTTTCACCACCACCATACACCGAAGCCGAGGACGCATAAATATACGGAATCGAATGCTCCTGAGTGTAGTGAAACAGCGACTTAGAGTACTCGTAATTGGTTTCCATTATGTACCGACCGTCGGATTCCATCGTGTCCGAACAGGCGCCTTGGTGGTAGATAGCTGTCGGCCCACCGAACTCCATCCCTTGGTTTATTCGTCGAATAAACTCATCTTTGTCCATGTAGTCTTCAATATCACAAGACTCGATATTTTTTACCTTATTGCCATCACTTAGATCATCTACAACCAAAATGTTGTTTAAACCACGCTTATTCAAGCCTTTGACAATATTTGAGCCGATAAACCCAGCTCCGCCTGTAACAATAATCATAATTTCACCCTGACCTGAAAACCTAAAATCGACGTAGGTAGAAGCACCCTTAGTACACAGTACGTTACGATTTACTCTTCGGTCAATTTACTAATCACTTCATCGATTGTCGCCACGGCTGTACCAAGCTTTCCAACGACAATGCCGGCCACTGTATTTGCCAGCTGTAATTTTTCTTCATTACTAAAATCGCTAATGGCCGCTAATGCCATCAACGAAATAACCGTATCACCAGCGCCACTGACATCATAAACTTCCAACGCAGTGGCTGGCGAATCAATTCTTTCACTGGCAGAAGTAAAAAGACTCATTCCCTTTTCACTTCGGGTGACCAACAGATACTCCAACTCCAGTTCTTCACGTAGGGCCTTAGCACGACAAGAAAAATCCTCCTCGTCACGGCAAACGCCGGCAACCGCTTCAAACTCCTTCATATTGGGAGTGATCAGCGTGGCGCCTTTATAACGCGAATAATCATCCCCCTTAGGATCGATGATGACTGGCTTAGACGCCGCCTTAGCCATCTCAATCATTCGAGAAACATGGGTCAGACCACCCTTACCGTAGTCCGATAACACCACAACATCGGCATCTTTAACCAAATCCTTGAAGCCTTCAAGGCATTGAGCAAGTACCTCATCGCTGGGTTTTTCATCGAAATCAGCTCTAAGAAGCTGTTGATTTTGAGCAACCATTCGCAACTTCACAATCGTCTTAATACTTTGATCAACCGTGAGAGAAGCCGTTGCACCATAACCCTCTATGATGTTTCTGATTTCTCGACCAGGTTCATCATCTCCCACCACGGAAAGTAAATGACAACCCGCACCCAGCGCCAACATATTGTGCGCCACATTGGCCGCTCCACCCGCTCTGACCTCTTCGCTGCTAACTGCCAGAACAGGAACTGGCGCTTCTGGTGAAATCCGATCAACTTTGCCAAACCAGTATCGATCCAACATCACATCCCCAACTACGAGGGCGTTAAGTTTAGAAAATTGATCCTTTGATAGTCTCATTAGACAGAACCCAGCTTGGTGTTCGAGCGCCCTATTCCAAAATACTTAAAACCTTGTTCGCCCAAAGTGATTGGATCGTAGATATTACGCCCATCAAAAATCGTCGTTTCGGTTAGTTGATCTTTTAATCGATCAAAATCCGGGCTACGGAAGGTTTTCCATTCGGTAACGATCACCAACGCATCCGCTTTCTCAGTTGCATCGTACATATCAGTGACGTAGGTAATTGAATCGCTTACATCAGCCAGCATATGCTTGGCTTCTTCTATCGCCACAGGATCAAAGGCCCTAATCGATGCTCCGCGCTCGATCAGCCCTCGAATAATCACCGCGCTGGGCGCTTCGCGCATGTCATCAGTATTTGGCTTGAAGGAAAGTCCCCAAATAGCAAATGTCTTACCCGACAGGTCATCGCCGAAGTGCTTTACTATCTTTTCCAGCACCACAAACTTTTGATCTTGGTTCACGGCCTCCACGGCATCTAATATGCGAGCGTCATACCCTTGTTGCTTGGCTGTTCTATGCAAAGCTTGCACGTCCTTCGGAAAGCAAGAGCCACCGTAGCCACACCCGGGGTAGATGAAGTGATACCCAATTCTAGGGTCGGAGCCAATCCCCTGTCGCACCAGCTCGATATCCGCGTCAAGCCTTTCAGCGAGATTTGATAGCTCATTCATAAACGAAATTTTGGTCGCTAACATGGCATTGGCTGCGTACTTAGTCAGCTCCGCTGAGGGAATATCCATAACCAACAAGCGCTCGTGATTGCGGTTGAAAGGCGCATAGAGTTGGCGCATCAAAGCAACCGCTCGATCGTCATCGGCTCCGACAACAATTCGATCTGGCTTCATGAAATCCTCAATAGCGGCACCCTCTTTCAAAAACTCAGGGTTCGAAGCCACGCTGTAGTCGATATCAACCCCGCGCTTCTCCAGTTCTTCTGCTATCGCCGCATTTACCTTTTGCGCCGTGCCTACCGGGACCGTTGACTTAGTCACAATGACTCGATAGTCATCAAGGTTTTGACCAATTGCTCTGGCCACTGCCAGAACGTGTGATAAGTCAGCTGAGCCATCCTCATCGGGAGGTGTTCCAACGGCAATAAAGATTACCTCGGCGTGTTCAACGGCGCGTTTGATGTCGGTCGTAAACTGCAGTCGCTGTTGCTCAACACTCTGCTTCACTAAGCGTTCCAATCCAGGTTCATAAATGGGAATCTTACCGCCCAGCAGCATGTCTATCTTTGCTTGGTCTTTGTCAACGCACAAGACTTGGTTGCCCACATCCGCAAAGCACGTACCTGTTACCAACCCAACGTAACCAGTTCCAACAATTGAAATTCTCATAAAGCTATGTTTTTAACTTGATTTTTGTCCGCAATGCTCGCGCTCAGCGGTCCAGAAAATTTTTGGCAATGATAGACTATTCGTGCTTTTGAGTCACAAAAAAAGGATGTAAAACTCCGCCCATCAGCCCATCAAATAGTGACTTTAAGCGCATGGTAAACGCCACCGAGAGTCCCAACGCAGGCGGATAACCCATCAAGGCTAATATACCAGTATAGGAAGCCTCCATTAAAAACAGGTTACCAATCGAAATCGGCAGGTTCATCAAAAGCATGATTACCGGGGTAGCTAAGACCATATCCGCAAAACTGACGTCAACTTGAAAAACTCTCGCCGTGACCCAAACATTAACGACGGCGACAAAATAAAACAGGAAGGAATTAGCAAACGCAGCCGCAATCACCTTTGGAGTTTTTCTGTAGGAGGCGATCGACTCCAGCAACTTATCGACTTTTTCGAAGATTGCGGTTGCTTTAGAAAAACGGCTTACCACGGCATTGCGGACAACCCCATACGCTCTTAAATCGAAGACCAACCATGCGATCAAACTCAGGCCCACGGTAAAGGCAACCAAGCTGACGAAAATATAGGCCGAGTTAAACCTCGATAGTTGAGCCAATACGGCGACGCCTGCAATTAATAATAAAACCAAAATGCCGGTATAACGTTCGACAAACACAGACGCTAGAGAATCCGCTTGCCGACCTGAAAATCGACCGAGTTCGTAGGAGCGGACTACGTCTCCACCAACACTGGTTGGCAAGACCTGATTGTAAAACTGACCGACTAGATAATAGGAAAAAATCCGAAAGTAGCCAGCGCCTAGTGATCTGGAGTTGGTAATCATCCACCACTTAAAAGCCGACACCATGTTGATCAACACACCAACCAATACAGATATAAATAGCCACTTCAAGTCGGCCCCAGAGAGTGTATCCAGGAGCGTCTTACGCCCCTCAGAAGTCAGCAAGCCTGTCTGAGATATGAGTAGGATTAACAGCGCAATCGCGACGATAACTTGCGCGACTTTGACGAAGGATTTGTTCAATTGCGTTCTCGAACCAGAAACATCGGTAAATAAAGCAATTTTCGCACTTTATTTGCCCTTTTTTACGCATTGTAACTGGGATTTAAACATCAAAGTAAGTATTATCCCGCTCTTTCGAAAACCACTCATTTGTAAGGTTACATGACACAAGCATCAGCAAGACACATTTTGGTGTCAAACGAACAGGCTTGCAAAGATCTTCAAGACAAGATTATTGCGGGTGAATTAACGTTTGAAGCAGCAGCCGCTGAACACTCACAATGTCCATCGGGCCGCCAAGGTGGCGACCTGGGCAGTTTCGGACCAGGCATGATGGTTCCTGAATTTGATCGAGTGGTCTTCAATGAAGAAGTAGGTAAAGTTCACGGACCTGTCCAAACTCAGTTTGGATATCATCTTGTGGAAATCACCTCTCGACAAGACTAAGCAGCTTTCAATGTACGAGGCGTCAATTTGACCCGCCTTCTACTATTGAAGTCTGACAAAAGCCCCAATTTGGGGCTTTTTTTATGCCTGCTCAAAGGTTCCTAAATCAGATTGCCGGTGTTCACGTTGGAAGCTTCTAGCAAGGACACTGGTGCTGACAAAAATCGATCGCTATCTTTGCGTATCAAGGTGACTCTAGAGAAAGGCTCTAAGCAAAAAAAACGCGGTCGTACTTACAACAACAACCAATAAGCTTGAGGCACGAGCCAAACAGAGTGCCACCGCTATTACAGAGGCAAGTAAGTAATCCCACCCCGCGATACTCCAAGATAAATCAGTTTCCATTCGAAATACAATCGGCGTCCATAAGGCCGTTAGCACAGCCAAACTCGAGAAACTTAAAAAGCGCCTGAAAGATTCAGAAGGCTTGATCGAAATGGATTTGGCTAAAAAGAAGTAGCGGTTCAAAAATGTGATCACAGCCATTCCGTAGATGATCCACCATATCATCATGATGAGCCTCCGCGTGAATCAACTGTGGAATCTTTTCTCTGACTTAGACCATATCCAACTGCCATACCCATTAGGCTGGCCACCAAAATATAACTCTCGTGCAGATATGGTTTCAGAAGCACCGCCGCGGCCCCCGCAACTAGCACTGTGAGAATCTCTGGATGCGAAGAAAGTTGGTCAAATGTCATTGCAATGAAAGTTGCGACAATCGCAAAGTCCAGCCCATAAGAACCCAGTTGATCAAAACGGCCTGCTGCCAAAATTCCGACGAGGGTCGCTAAGTTCCAAATCACATAGAATGTAAAGCCCGACACTAACGCAAATAGATACGAAAAAGCCCCGGTTTTCCTTGTGTGCGCTTCCGATACTACAAACATTTCATCTGTTAATACAAAAGCTAAAACAACGCGCTTGCCAAAGCTCAAGCCATCAATGTGTGAACGAAACACAATCGAGTACAGCAAATGCCGTGAACTGATTACAACCGTCGAGCCCCAAATCGACGGTGCAGCAACTCCAGCACTAATCATTGAAATACCTGAGATTTGTGCCGCGCCGGCAAAAACCAATAGAGAAAGGCACTGGGCTTGCATTACGCTGAAACCAGCCTGAATAGCTAGCGCTCCTGTCAACACGCCCCAAGGAACGACTGCCAATGACAATGGCAAGATAGCGGCGATAGCAGACCAAAAAACAGAGCGACTTTCCACTGGTTGATTTCCCATTCTGCGGTTACCGATCAAGGACTAATTTAGCGTTACCGAAGGTTGGTATTATGCACGGTTATTCCCCAACTGTTTTCAGTTAAAACCCTGTCAATCAGACTGACTTAAGAGGTGCGCTGACGCAATGGGCTTTTTCGAGGAAAGTGCGCTTTCAGAAACTCCATTTGGTCATTTAAGACCCTCCTGCCGCGCAGGTAAATATATTCTGCATGCGTTGGCACAAATGGTACCGCTAACAACTGCATGCCAGCCTCTTCCGGTGTGCGGCCGGCTTTGTAGTTATTGCATCGTTTGCAAGACGTAACAACATTACTCCAGGTATCTTCACCATTCTTGGATACGGGGGTGACATGATCTCGGGACAGATCGATGCGGCGAAACTCATTCCCACAGTATAGACACAAATAATTATCTCTGGAGAATAGAGTTTTGTTCGATAGTGGTGGGGTGTAGTGGGATTTATCATGGAACTTTCCATACACGTCCCCTTCGGTTGCAATGATTGAGTTAACTTCAATCAAACTTTGGCAACCGGTTACGGCGTTAACGCCGCCGCGGACTCGATATAGTGGCTCTCCACAACTGTAGAGCACTTGTCCTAAATGATAACAGTGGACGGCCTCCTTGTAGGTTATCCAATCTAGTGGCATACCTGCGGCGTCCGTTCTTAGTACCTGCTGATTAAAGTCGTACTCCACGTGTTTGACCCTCCGATACACACCGCGATTTGAACAACTATTCGAACAACTCTATAAACAACCATTGTCTAACCGTGAGTTTCAACTATCACCTGCTAGGCGCAATGGGTGTTAAGGCCTGCACCCACGGTTACGGTCGACCTTATCTTTTGTTTATAACAAAATTATTGCAGTTTTCAATGAACATCATCACTTTTTTTCGAGGTCCTAACTTATTGAATTATTTGCTTGATTTCTTGCTTGAGTACTGTAGATTAGGAAGGCTCGACACTCCAAATTTTCATACCTTTCTGCCGACCCATCCAAATTTGTTTCTTGGCTATTTCGGATCGTTCGCACAAAAGTTTATCTCCAGAAAAAATTCGAGCCTCAGTCCTCGCGACTGGCGTTTACATCTTTGAGCCACAACCTGTCTGCGACTCTAACCTCTCGACTAGGATCAAAACCTACCTCAGATAGATAGTTTTGGGGGATTGTGAAGGTGCCAAACAGAGCGTCATAAATGGAAAGTGTGTACTTTTGAGTTATTCAACACTTTTCCCAAAACGGCTGAACAATAAGATGAATGCCTCAGCCTTCGATGCACTTAAATAATGATAAAAAAGAACAAAAGGACAAAAAGCCAAAAATACCAATTGTCGTACCACTCCCTATCTTGTGAATTCTCTTCTTCCAGAGCCAGCGAAAGTTGACTCCGATTCACTCCACTGAATCGATTAATAGTGTATCGATCAGAGTCACCCACGCGTACAAAACAATCCTGGTGCTCTTTTAAATAAAGTTTGACCTCATTGCTTACTAAATCCAACTCGCGCGCGATCGTAACCACGAGCTTTCCGGCTCTCTCCTTAGAATTGAGGTAGTCGTACACTCTCAGACCGTTTTCTTTATCCACTGTTCCACTCCGAATTCCTTGTGATGCAATACTATCTTCTCTGCCGACCGCAGTCCAAGCTAACAATCCATCGATGATAAACAATAAATTTCTTACTAACTTGGGCTCATAATTTTCATTGACTCTAGATCGCTTGTTTTACCCAAATCTAGTTGAACAACAAACCAGATAAGAGAATCATTACGCCCCAAACCAAAGCAATGGCTCTTTGATACTCTCTTGGTCGTCTGTAAGCATGTATCAAAAACAACATGACTATTGTCATAGCCACCGGGGTTGATAAGGCGATTATTCTAGTATTTTCGGCGGCTGCTAGAGCACTGTAAACCAAGAAGGCGATAGGTAAAGACAAATACAGCGAACTCATTGCACCTCGCAAACGCACTAATATCCGTTTAATCTTCAACTGATCGCCTTAATTATGCTTGTGTGTTTTGCATATACTCATTTCAGTCATCACCTGACTTCAATATGTCCAAACATCTTTCTCATCTCCATATCTAACTAACCACGTAAATAAATAGGTCAACATAAATAATATTGGAGTAGTCGATGGATTAATATTGAAGGCCCAATAGATTAAAGCTATCGCCAGAAAACAAAACTCACAGTTAAGTAGTTGGCGGCGCGTAACCACCCCTAGCATATTGGCTCTGTATAACCAGGGTAATTTTTTCCATGCTGTCGACGTTTTATCAATCACAGTGATCTCCTCTGTTAACGTTGAAACTTCCACTTCAAATACAGAGGCGATACTCTTTAGAGTTTCAATACTGGCTTTCTGACCACTCTCAATACGCTGAATAGTTCTTACATTAACACCGGCGAAATCCGCTAGCTGTTCCTGCGACCAATTTTTTTTGGATCTTAACTTTCTGACTATCATTTTATCTCTCCGTATTTCGGAGTTAAACATACTGTTGAAAACTTACTGTCGGCCACGACTTATACACGACACCAGACGACACTAAACCGATATGCGATCGTAGAGGCAGAAAAATTCGAGATTTAATTCTTTAGACGGCGCTAATCAGTTATGGCTACCAAAATAGGAAAAAGGATGAACATGAAGAACACGAAAAATAAGCACGTGTTGAGAATCCTTGCACAGTCGCTACAGTAAACCTTAGTTGCTTCGATAAAGGCTTGCCTATATGACGATTGAATATATAGAAATGGCCATAAGGGTATTAGCAAATATCTTAATACTGCAGATAGTTTGCGTGTACCTTCTTTGTCCTTACACCTACTGCACTTCATGACTTACTCCAAAATCATTACTTATTTCAGGTTAAAAAACATAGGTTTACTTTTACTCACCGCGCCTCTCTACATACTTGATCCGCCTTTTTGAGCAAGGTTGGATTGCGGTGTTTGCCGTGCATCTTTGCAATGGCATCACGAGCATCTCTTGCATCCATACCCACCGCCGTCACATACAGAGGATTTTTGCTGGCACCCCGATACAAAGCAAACTCATGATCTATATCACTGAATGCACGCTTGGCTACGCCGATCACGATGACCGCACCGTCTAAAGCATCATATAAGTGTTTTCCTAAGCCATGCTTTTCCACGCCATCTAAGTAGACATATCCATCGACCACAATGACGTCAGGTGACAAACTATGCTCAGCCAGCAAGGCCAAAATACAAGGTAACTCACGTTCAAAAAACCTACCCGGAACATAATCGCTGACTTCTTCAACTCGAGACGTATAAATATTCTTTGGCTCGTCATCATCCCAACGCTCAAAGCTAACACCGGCTACATTGGCTGATGAGCCATGGTAATCAACATCAACGGCTAAGATCTTACAACCGCTTTGTTTCTGTTCATCAAATTGCATTAACTTACTCTACTCCGTCAGGAAGAACATTGGGGCCAAAAACATAGTGAGGCAATTTTTCACTCAAGAATTTGATAACAATTTCTCTATTTTTGAAAGTTTATTCTCAAGCACTTCTTTCTCTTTAGGCGCTAGATCATGCCTTAAACGACATTTGATGGCTAAATTCAATGACTGGACTGATACCAGATCTTCATCTAGTTCAATCTTCTCATTGATATCGTATTCATTCAAAAACCATCAGAAATAATGCAGCCATAGTTCTCTATAGCCTCATCATTCCGATCAAGCTTTTCGAGCACTTCAGAATGCTCAAGCATCGCTGGCCCAATAATATGGTGATAGTGGGCTTGAACCTGCAATAAGGCTTTTAGTTGAATCCTCAGTGCAATTTCTTGAGGAATTAATAGGTTTCTAGATTTAAGTTTTTGAGCAATTGAATATGCAAGTTCTCCTAGCTTTACTCCATCGAAATAGTCTTTACCTGAGCGGCCTTGAGACTCATCTCTAGCCTTTACAAGATCAAATAAAACGTTTGATTGATCCCATAAAAAACGGAGACCTTCCGTGGTAGGAACTTCAAATTCACTGTAAGACGTGTTTGCATCAATTAGTTCACATAAATTATTAGCGATCTCGATGCATTTCTCGATATCTAAACTGTTGCGATTATCTTCCAATTTTTGACTCGCCTAGCACCGCAAACAGTAGAGCGGTTTACGACTTCCTAACGAATTCAGTGAGTTATCGTGGTTTGCCCTGTTAAGTCTCATTTTTACCTAACTCCATGAATTGAAATGAAATTCCATTCGCGGATTTTCTTTCGCCCGTAGGACGAAATCCAAATGACTTGTATACTGGTTCAGCATAAGATGATGAGCGAACCCAAAAGTAGTCTCCACGCCCAGAATCTTCACAGTGCTGTCTAGCCAAAGACCACAAGCTTTTGCAAATACCCTTTTTGCGATACTGAGGCAACACAAACATATGATCGATTTTTTCATAATCTATCATTGCAAGATAGCCACTGACTTCTCCTTCGATTTCGCATAGCCAGCAACAGTAATTTGCTTGATTGAACCGTTCATCGAAAGCTTCAGGGGTATTTGTACTCTTTAATAGTTCCCAGCCTTCATCAGAAAAATCAGCATCTCTAACAGATTTTGATGCCTCTAATACCAACGCTGATAATGTCTCAGAATCCTCTATGGATGCAAATCGAATTTCCATATCTAAAGCCTTTTAAAACGGGCGCCCTATCTTATGCAGCGTCTGTGCCAGTGTCGCTGGTATCTTCGTATTTGAACTTGTCAGTGTGTGTTACAAAGCTAAGTAAGAATACAGCTAGCACCATGATCAGAAACACTTTAACGAAATCAAAAATATGTGAGATGCCTACAGCAATAGAGTTTGGTAAACCAAATTCTATTACCCCTATTACTAAATCATACCCAATATAAAAGGCAAGCACAGCAGCGACCATCATGGCGATGCGATATTTAGACAGCGGATAAACCAGAACGATTATGAGTGCAGCAGGAACAGCTGCCGCAAGCACACTCAATGAATGAGCAATTTGCGCCCAAGATATTGCGCTAAATACATTCTTACCAAACAATTCATACCACCAACTAGGACTCTCAAGCGGTAATGTATGGGGCATAACAACAAGAAATATGCTCACATAGCTTGCTGCCAAAATACAAAATAATGAAATATGTTTTAAGTACGACATCACACTAACAACAGGTTAAACGGCAACCGCCGGCCTGCGGCTGTTGCTCGGCGTAGCATTGCAAATGCGGAGCGAAGTTGACCCCATTGTTATATCTTACCAACGACCAAAAATAGTTTTAACAAGTAAAATGTTTCTGTTTTTGGCCAATCTAGCTTTTTTAATTCCTCATTAATTTCGTCAAAACCATACCCATCAACCGCCAGAACTACCATGCCCATTTTTCCTTCAATATTTGATGCGACTAGCTTTACCCAATGAATATCATCAGATAACTCCATTTGACTTAGTTTTTTTCGAATAACTTCTTCAACTTCTTCCAAATTATTTTTTTCAGGTAGTTCCCCTCTAATTCCCCACTCAGAAATAAAAATATTTCGCTCCCTATTTCCTATTTTCCATTTCTTTCTCTTAACATGGGTATCATCATGGTTGAACAATTCTGCGTAAATGGGGTGCAGAGTGGTCATACAAAAATTTTCAAGAGAATCGAAAAATGCAGCTTCAGGTGATTTTCCAACACCCACAACAAACTCATCAAGTTTTCGCTCCCCGAAGTTTGCTGTCAATCGGGTTTCGATAGAATAACGTTCGTTTTTCTCAAGTTCATTTACACCATAGATCTCACCATCCAGAACAATATCCTTTTTAGTGAAATGAATTTTGTTGTCTTTAACTTCAAAATCATTGAATTCGTGATTCTCCAACCAAATTTTTAGGTAAGAACTTACATAGTCAGCACCCTGACCCGCACTTACTGCAATTGGAAAAAACAAAAATAATATCAATAGTTTTTTCATCTAATACTCCCTATCAATGGTGCAACGCCTTTGCAAGTGGCGCGTTGAAAACGCATCCCGCGCGGTGAGTGAAACAAACGTAGTGTACTTTACGAACTTGCCATACATCATATTGCCTTCTTAACCTCTTTTAAGAGGTCGTAGCACGCCATGCCGATTAATTGGTCTAGATCTTCACTATCAAACAAAGGTTTAAATCTTATAAAACCACGCCACGAAAATGATCTATTCAGATATTCTTTCATAGTCATCTTTTGGGTAATTAGAAATTTCTTTTTAGTCTTCTTAGATTTAAGGTAATAAAGTCTTGATGCAACTTTAACCTTTGGCCTCCATATGGCGGCTAAGGGAAATAGCGCCGTTCCATCTAACGCAAATTCCCCACCTTGATAGTCAGGGACTATTACGTCTAAAACTAAATCCGTTGCCTTTGGTTCGGAAACATCTATTGCTAGTGGCAAAGTAAATATCTCCTCTAAGCTCTTTCTTAGTGTTTCATCGAAATCTTCTACATTTTTATTGAATAATGTCCATTGCTCAATCGAACTCTTGAAATCGGATCTTGGAGCAACGGCAAGAGTACCAAGAAAAACTCTAGGCGATTCTTTTCTGAACAGTCTATTTAGCACGATAGCGAAATTAGTATTTACATCGCTTTGCCAAAGGGCGTGCGAATTCGTGCGTCCCACGGAGGGAGCGAAGTGAACTTTGGAAACTTGTTATAAGCCTCATTTCAGAATAAATGGAATTATGGTGTTTAAAATTGGTGGCCCTGAAACCTTAATGTCACTTGCAAGTTCAGGATTCTCTGACAACTTAGTTCTTACTTTACCCAGCTCTACATAGCGTTTTATCGCTACAACTGCTACGGCGAGAACGAAAATCGTAAGCGAAAAATTGTACAACTTTTGAACAATAGAAAACTCTGGAAGAAAAGGAATTGCTAGATTAGGTAAACGGATAAAGCCCCACAAACCAAATAACCAAGCCGCTAAACAATACCCAAATCTTGCATCTCGAATCTCTCGATCCTTTCGAAGAGTCTTTGTAATTAGTGATTCTGGCATAGCCTCAAATTTCTCGGTGCTTGTAACGTCTAGCAAACGGGCGCTGATCACACCGCGTCTTATGCGGTGTCCCGCGGAGCCCGTTTACGGGCGGAGTAACCTATGGGAACTTGTTATGTGCTTTACTTTTCATAGATGGCTTTAAATTTAGGCTTTGTTTCCGAAATTGAATTTACTAAATTAGGCTCGTTTATCTTCCACCAATATTCTTTATATTGAAGCGGACTACCATGATATTCATAAATACTAACAACACCGAGTAATTCAGTAATAGATTCGGCCATAAAATCCCATCCGGATTTTTCACAACAATACATTTCCGTATCTCTCTCAAACCAAACTCGATAGCCTTTTTCAACGAGAATACACATCGAGGTATTTTCGACATTTGAATATGCAGATAATGCCGGCATTTAATAACCCTTAATTAGTGCACATAACGCCCGCCCGACCAACGGGAGGATTTATTTAAAGCGCTTCTTATGTGTTGTTTCATTTTGATCCTTTCTTTTTTGGTAGCTAGTTGAAATGCTCAACAACAATAAATTTAGAATTAAAATTATAAACGAGCCTGCAAGAAACATGCCGCCAATCAATATTGAAAATGTAACTTCGCGTGACGTGTCTCTGCCAAATGTTGTGCATCCGCTGTACGACATAGCACCTTCTTGGCATCCAGTTGAAAAGAACGTGCCAATTAAAAATAGTGTCAATCCGATTAGAAAGCCATAACCAGACCAACGGATCATTCTATTTGCGTATTCCTGGACGATATTCATTTTATCTGGGACTCGACCCTTAAAATGGGCGCCGCGTAGTTTGCGGCGTCCGTGCGCTTAAAAAGCACAATAAGTTTTTGACCTTGTTATGTGTTTTTGCCATCAAAATCATTTTTGAGCTACAAATTTATCTTAAGGTTTTCAAAAACCAGCCAAAGGCTGAAATTAGGATACCGACTAGAATTGTATATATCCAAATATACGAAGGCTCGTTGGATGAAACTATCTTATGGTGCTCACTCTCATCTGTGGCACTAAGAAACCAATCCAAAGGCATGAAATCTGTAATCAAAGGAATGCCTATACTTTTTGCGACTAAAGTATAGAAAGCCATAAAGGCACCAATAATTATGAATGTTCTACTCATGCCTTAATACACATAACGCCTGCTTAACGGGGCGCGTTGAAAACGCGTCCCGCCCGACCGTAGGGAGGGGTATTTGAAGCGCTTGTTATGACTCTTTTACGCATAGCCTTTTATGTAAATAAATCTTTTATCTTTCTCGATTGGTAATTTACCAATTGAGTTTAAGAGTTCAAGAAATTTAACTGAGCGTTCGGTACATTGATATTTGGCGCCAGTCCTTAAGTTTGTTTTCATTTCGTAGACCGGACATTTTATTGCAAAGATTTCTTTGTAATAAAAAGGACCATGAGCACAACAATCTTTCGTCGATGTTTCGTTGCATCCGTCTTTTGGAAAGTGAACTGTGGATTTAAATTCTTCTTCTCGCACAAATGCGAATTGTATTGGGATATCAATTTCCCCAACCGTTTCAAGTACCCTACGCCATTTTGTATTGCTCATCAGAGCAGCAGGATAACTAGCAATGGTATTTTCGATTCTACGCAGTATCTCTGACATACCTACTTGTAGTCATAACACCTTTTAAAGGGGCGTGTTGAAAACACGTCCCGCGCAGTGAGGGCAACGAACAAAGTACACTTGGCAAACTTGTTGGGGCTCAATTTAAATACCAAACTTTTTTGCAAATTCTGAGTCAACCCAAGTTGACTCAACTTGGCCAGATTCTAAGGTTACTTCGGTTTGTGTTTTACAGCCTGCTATAAATTCTTCCATACTATTGGCTAGAGTTAATTCTTCTAAAGTTTCATGATCCCAAAACACTACTCTCTGATCTTTAAGAATAAAATAATTGCCACACTCATCTTCAGCAAGAACTTTACTACCTAAAAAGCAATCAGGGTATGGCTCTATAGCCTTTCTAATGATGCCAAATTCACTTTTATCATTTAGTTTAAAAACCTTTCCGTAGATATTGTCCATATTGAAGTAGCCCTAACGCCAAACAAAGGGGCGCTACGATAGGAGCGTCCCGCCGTTAGGCGTACTTTTGATTCTTGTTAGTGAGTTTTTCATGGCCATATACTCTTGTAGAGTAACAAGGCTACTGCAACAATACCCGTTGCATATGCTATGTTTTCAATGATTAAAGATTTTCTTGTT
Source organism: uncultured Arenicella sp. (assembly GCA_963669225.2). GTDB lineage: Bacteria > Pseudomonadota > Gammaproteobacteria > Arenicellales > Arenicellaceae > Arenicella. The sequence continues at coordinate 427,881 of OY769919.2, forward strand.
GTCTCCATTCTTTCTATCCAGTTCAATTCTGGCCTCTTTAATGCATTAATATTCAGGACAAATAGGAAAACTAGAACGACAAATACTAAAACTAGAGTGGATGAATATTTAAAGAGAATACTGAGAATGTAATTAGTAAGCACAAAGCTGCCACCGATGATGCCAATTTTTTTGACGCCAATATCGCTTATTATTTTATGCTGCTTCAACATCGCCTCACTAACGCCTCTCAAATGGGCGCGCAATTATTTGCGCGTCCGAGCCGAAGGCGTTCGTTTTGAGACTTGTTAGTTTTCTAAGCATTGTGTTGCCCACAGAATTTCAATAGTTTCTTGGCATTTTCGACAGCTATAGAATCAGGGTGCTTCAGGTATTTTTTGAAGCAATCTGATCCTTCCATTATCTCAGCCTTAAGAAATTCATTGTCTTTCGCACTAAAAGTACATGCATGAACGAAGCCTAAGATTTCGCTGGTTTGCTCTATTAACAGTAAGCGAGAATTAAGAAACCCGATTACACATCTTACAACGTAAGGTGTGCTTGAGTAAGTAGTGTACTGATGACATGCTGAACTATGCAGAAACCCGTACACTGCCTCATCAATTTCGTCTTCGTTACCATTCACTAAATCATACAGATATTTAGGCGCATCAGCCGCGGAACCATATGCATGTTTTAGGGAGGACCAAGGAATTGCATCGATTTCTGATGTATCCATTGGTAAAACTAACGCCAAGCAAACGGGCGCGTTGAAAACGCGTCCGAACTGCCGTAGGCAGCGTTTTGGTTCTTGTTAGTTTGCATTACTTCTAAACCAATTTGGATCACTTGCTATTGTTTTTTCAAACCCGAGTTCTACAGATTTTTCTAGCCAATAAAATGCTTGCTTTTTATTAGCACGAAGTTCGCCGTTACCATGCAAATACAAAACTCCTAACTCATGACAAGCATGACCATTATTTGCATTTGCCACTTTTAACAAAATTTCTTCTGCTAATTTGGGATTTCTATTTTCAAATAGCTCGATTTGAGCACGTTCTATTTCTTTAGCTTGGTTCATCTTGTCGAACTAACGCCGCAAACAGGGGCGCAGTTTACTGCGTCCCAACAAACGCAGTGCGTTATTGTGGTTTGCCTTGTTAAGTTTCATTTAAATAGACTCTCTATGTACTGCTTTAAACTATAAAAACTGTCAGGTGGATTGTTTGTGGAAACTGATAGGAATGGACCAAAACCATAATCGGTCATTATGTACCACCCAGTTCCATCAGCTACGAAAACATCTATTCCTTTTTCGTCTTCAATTGCCGCTTCTTTTATCGCAGTAACAGCCAATTTTCGGATCGCTTCTTCCTGCTGTTTGCTAATAATTCTATTAGATGTATATATTACTTTGCCCCAATCGTAACCCCCTAAGCCGCCATACTTACGAAAAGTGATCTGACCAGATTTCAGCTCATACTCGTACGGGGCTTTAAAGCTAGGAGCAAGTGAAATATAGAATTCAGGGCTTTCTTCATTAAACCACTCTCCCGTTTTATATTGCTTGGTAGCACATGCACTGAGACTAAGAAGCAACAGTATTAATAAAAGACTCTTCATCAGTAAACTTAACGCCCGTAGCATGGGCCGAACATGCCTACGCTTGTTAAGCATTTCTGTGCTCCATAATTTCATAAATTTGAGCGACTCTTTCTGCTGCAATCCCATTATGCTGTTCGATAGAAAGTGGATGCTCGCTTTTCTCTAGCTCAAGTAATGGTCGAGTTCCTTCCTCTCTCGGATGCATAATTACACGTAGTTCATCGCAGTCTTCTTCATATGGTAAAAAGTGGGCACTCAGATAGCCATAGTATGGCCCTAGTTCAGAACGATTTTTATTATCAGGACACGTTATGTACTCAAGAAAATCCTCTTTCCGCACGTTGATCCACGCCCCCCAGATAAAATGATCTTTAAATCCGTTCACGGGAATTTCGATACAACCCCGAAGAAAAAAATATTCCTCATCGATGACGCAATCACTATCACCCGCGTCGACTCGATGCTCCCTTTCTTCTTTTGGAATAAAGAATGCGGCAAGCGGTAGTTTGGTCCCATAAGTGGGAATTCCTCTATGAATCTCTCCACAGCAAGAACACTTAAATTCAAATTCATCCATAGTATTTCATCGCTTCCGTATGCTTAACGCCAATAACACGGGCGCGGGCGTAGCACGCGTCCGAGCGCTGAATGCGCGTTAGTGTTTGTTCTTGTTATGTGGTAATTCAATTCTATACTTTCTTGATTCCGGCACACAATTTTCATACCGTCTTTTAAAAACTGCGTAGAGCTCTGTACCATTTTTAATTTGATCTGAAAGGCTAAACCCCACAGCCGCATAGGGGAATTTGTCTTTAGGGCCTTTAGGCATTTCCAAAAAGGACAAGTTCATAAAAAAATCAATTTTTTCTTCATTGCGCCGCAGAAGGAATACTGATTCAAGCTTAACAGTATCAATCGTTTTCTTTAATTCAAACGAATAATGTGTTCCTAGCAATTCATCTATTTCGGTTTCCCAAACAATGAACTCTTCTGGTAAATCTAATTCGCTATGTTCACCCTTAGAGCACACAAGGGATAAAGCTTGAGTATTTTGCGCGAAAAATAAACAGACAAGAAAAGTTAATATTTTCAAAATACCAACCTCCCTAGTACACATAACGCCTTTGCAAGGGGCGCGTTGAAAATGCGTCCCGCGCAGTGAGTGAAACGAACGAAGTGCACTTGGCAAACTTGTTATATGTTTGTTTTATCATTGCCTCTTTTTATGTTCCAGAGCTCTTTCCTTCTGCCTAGCTAAAACCCTAATTTTCTCTGCCCATCTTTTTAAGTATCTTGGGTCATCTGTGTTTTTAGGTGATTCTATTTGTTTTTCTAGTTGGTCTGCAAAATCGAATAGCTTGAATGAGCTAAATTTTTTCATTCCATCCATGCCATCCAAACGACCGCGGAAAATTTTAGCCACACATTTCTCCTAGATACATATAACGCCTTTGCAAGGGGCGCGCATAATGCGCGTCCCGTGGAGTGACCGCAGGGAACGGAACAGACTTGGTAAACTTGTTATATGTTTTTATACACATACTCCTTACCGACCAATTGAGGTGAATGATCTTCCAAAAGCCATTCACTCAGGTTCTTTTTATCAAGAACGTTTGTAGTTATTCCATTGGGGAAGCAATATTGTTCGGATCCATCTATATCCTGAAAAATATGACCATCATCTTCTTCTAGACCAACGTATATCCAAGTCTCAATTACGGGAATACTCAGCTCGCTATCTGCGAAGGCAGCATAAAAATAAATCTCTCCTTCCTCCAAGATTATCTCGTTAGTCATACTAGATACATATAACGCCCTGCCAAGGGGCGCATCGAAGACGCGTCCCGCGGAGCTGCTGTAAGCAGCGGAGTGAACTTTGGATGCTTGTTAGGTTTTTTCTTTACCGAAGCCAAATTTTGCATAAACAACATAACGGAAACTTGGATAACCAAAAACGAATAAAAACATCAGTGCATTTAATACTGATGGCTCTGAGCGAGCACCAGAAACTATTGGACCTTCTAGTAGCTCCGAACCTAGATAAAGCAGCCCAACGACAATCACACAACTCGCAATAGAACTGCCAATAAATTCTTGTAACCTCCCAGAAGTAACGCACACTAAAGATATTGCAAAACAAAACGCACCAAAAACGTAAAAATATATTGCTTTGTCTGTAGGTGGTGCAACTAAAACCATAACTACGCCAAACAAACCCGAAAAAAATACCAAGAGAATTTTAGGAAAGACGCTCATTCTTTAAAACAGTCATTGATAAACCTAACGCCCTTAAAACGAGCGCGCAGCTTTTTGCGCGTCCGGGCCAGCTTTGCTGGCATTTTCGTTTTTGATCTTGTTAGATTGCTTCACTCGTTTACACCTATGTGTTCTCTAAAAGCTGGGCTATCTATTAAAAGTGAATTACCTAACCATTCAGCAGCTTTAGACATTAACTCAAAGCCGTCATTGTCTCCTAAACTTTGAGTCAGTTTATGGTGTGTCATGAACACCCTTTTACCATTCTCGAAAAGACGGTCAACGCATACATGGGGTATTCCATCCTTAACTTCGAGATAAACAATATGTTCGTAGTTCATGAGATCCTCTCGGCCAATCTAACGCCTTTGCAAGGGGCGCGTTGAAAACGCGTCCCGCGCAGTGAGTGAAACGAACGTAGCAAATTTTGCAAACTTGTTATGAGTTACCTTAAACAATTTGGATATTACCTGCTAAATAGTTTTCAAAAATTCTTTTATATTTTTCTAAGTTAGCTTGCTTATATCGGTTCGAAAGAGATTCAAGTTCGCACCAAAACGCGCCTTGATCAAAACCTTCAAAATCCACAGAACTAAACTCAGCTAAGTTATGAAGCCAATCAGCTTCAACACCCGCTAAACGCCCCCTTATATAGAATTTATACCAGACATAAGGATTCAGACTAAGGGCGGCACGTGGCTGACAATGATTACGAATTGACAGCATTGCAACGTACAGAAGATGCCTATATGCCTGAATCTCGGTATCGGTCATAGGTCACAAACACTCATAACAGCTTATTAGCGTGCGGGCACGTTTTCCTACTAGACTTAACTCTAGATTTATTCTGTATCTATTTGAATAAATTTGATATTCAGCCATTTTTTAAAAATCTCCTTGGCGTGAAAGTGTGCGCGCTCGTTTTTGTCCTGATCTGCGCACGGTAACACTTTTTGCGGTCGTTTTAAATAGCTGATTTTATTGCCTTATAAGCCCGATGAATGAGCGAAAGTGTGCGCGGTAGAGAGGATAAGTAGCCCCGGTTTCATATTGGCTCTCAACTATACTGTACATTTATACAGTATATTAAAATATTGGTAATGAGTATTTCGATACTAGTTTGCCAACGCTTTAGCCACAAACTTTTTCCATATGCCAAACGGTTGCCAGATTTTATCCATATCCTTTTTGGCAACTTCAGCATCTTCATTTTCTATGGCAACTCGATATCGATAGACGAATGCAGAGACTCTCATGTTAGCCGCGCAGTGCACCCACAAAGGTTGTCCTTTATGTTGCTCCATCAAGGTACAGAACTGCTCAAAGTCTTCGTCAGTTGGACGCTTGAAGTCTACCGGCATATGTACATAGGATATGCCCTGCTCTTCAACGACACGGCGTTCATCTTTTAGTGAATTTTCAGCTGCGCTTGGCGCTAAATTAATAATCGTCTTAAAGCCATGCTCTGCGATGGTTTTTATCTGTGCCTTAGTTGGTTGTCCAGATGTGTGTAGTCCATCGCGAATAATATGGTGATTGTATATTCCTTTGAGCTTTTTGCTCTTGAATGACAAGCCAGTCCACTTTTCCGTTAATGAACGTAGATAGCCGAGCACGGTTTTGAGGGTACGCGTATCCATTATTTGTCCTTGCGGTATATATCTAAGTCTGTTTTTTCCATCATCATGCTTGGGTCTTTCAAAGGCGTAAATCCATATTTTTCATACAGACCATGAGCCGTACTGGTTGCCAGCATCAAACGCCTTAAACCTTGCAACTCAGGCAATGCAAAGGCTCGCTCCATCAGCTTTTTACCCAAACCCTTACCCTGATGGCTTTCAACTACAAACACGTCAGCTAGATAGGCAAATGTGGTTTCATCCGTTATGAATCGGCCAAATGCAACTTGCGTTGGGTTCGATTTGCCTTCCTCAAACAGTGCGAAACAAAGGCTGTTCTCCACTGCCCTTTTTACTGTTTCAAAGGGTATTTCGGGGGACCAATAACTAGTGGATAAGAACTGGTGTATCAGAGGCAAATCAAACTCTGATTTGTCGGTGGAAAAGCGGTAGACCATGAGTGTGAGTGCTAGGGTTTAAACTCTGTTTATAATGATAGGTTAATTGACGCCCCAACCCAACTAGCCTAAGAAAGAGATGCTGAAGTTAAAACCAAATTGCGAGTGGTGCGACAAAGATTTACCACCAAGTTCGACCGACGCCATGATTTGCACGTACGAGTGCACCTTTTGCAAAAATTGCGTGGAGTCTGTTTTAGAAAATGTATGCCCCAATTGCGGTGGTGGCTTTTGTCAACGCCCTGCTCGCCCCGCCAAGGCTTATCGAGAAGGTGTAAGCCTAGTTCATCAACCAAACTCCACTGATCGAGTGCATGCAAGTTACACACTGGAAGAAATCAACACGTTTTCCGAAACATTAAAAGACATACCGCCTGATCTGCGCTGACAGCAAGAGTAGCTCACGGGTTAACTTTTAGTAAGTCAGCATTGAATTCTTTGGTACCTCATCTACATTGAGCATAGACAACTACCTAGACAACTAATAGGTTTACAAAAATGATTCGACGTTTCTACCAGAACAACAAGGAAGTCATCGTGTTTCTTGTTCTGATGGTGCTGTTCAGAAGCAGTATTGCCGATATAAATCGTGTACCGACGGGTTCAATGAATCCAACTATCGTTGAAGGCGATCGCATTGTGGTTAACAAGTTGGCTTACGACATCCAGTTTCCTGTAACTAATACCAAACTGTATCAGCTAGGCAACCCCGCCCGCGGAGATATCGTGGTGTTCGAATCTGCCGTGTTGGATGACCGTCTTGTTAAACGCGTGATTGGGCTGCCCGGCGATGTCGTGGCTATGCAAAATAACCGGCTGATCATAAATGGAGAGCCCTCAGGCTACGAAATGCTAAATGAAGTAGCTTCGGGTGAGCACACGGACCTAATAGAGCATCTGGGTGACTTTTCACATCCGGTAAGGGTTGATCGTTTTTGGTCGCCAAATTCTAGCTTTAACAGCATTCGTGTTCCTGAAGGCCATTATCTGGTTTTGGGCGATAATCGCGATAACAGCGCTGATTCCAGAGCCATTGGGTTTATTCCTAGGCAAGAGATCATCGGACGCAGTCGATCCGTATTCATGTCATTAGACCCCGACGATTACTACCTACCCAGACCCGATCGCTTTTTCGTGCGACTGTAAATTTAAAGATCTCAAGCTTCGGAGTTAGTAGCTCATCGCTTGGAAGCGATGAGCTCTGCTTATCCGCTTACTGGGCTGTTTATAGCTTGACTATTGGGCAGACAATAATGCGTCGATTTGCTGACTTAGTTCTTCGCCAATCACTTTACTGGGGAGATGTTTAACGACCGATCCATCAGCCGACACTAAGTACTTGTTGAAGTTCCAGCTGGGCTCTCTGCCAGAGGCTTGGATCAAACCTTTGAAGAAACCGTTAGCTTCGTCCCCCTTCACTGGGCTGGTCTCCATCATCGTAAAAGTGACCCCGAAGTTTTTATAACAAACTTCTGCGGTTTTCTTAGATTCGGCGTATTCCTGCTTAAATGAATTTGATGGAAAACCCACTATCTCAATTTTGTCTGAGTAAGCTTGATACAGCTCTTCAAGCTGTTTGAATTGTGGTGTATAGCCACATTGACTGGCCGTATTTACTACCAGTAAAGGCTTGCCAGCGAATTGCTTACAAAAGTTAATCGTTTCAGTGCTGCGTAGTTTTTGCCCCTCGAAGTTAAGTAATTCTGCACAGTCGCTGTTTGCCTGAGCCGGCGCGCTGATCAACATCAAGCTCAATAACACTGATGATATTGCCATGCTAAGCGAGCTCGGTACTGCCTGACGAAGTCTCTTCATCTGTCTTATCCCCTTATGGTTTAAATTTGCGACTCTATCAGGATCTCCTCAAGATAACGTAAAGTGACATCTAATCCGATCAAAACACTGTCCGAAGGCGACCTATCCCGTGTTGTAGAAATGGCGTGGGAAGATCGAACGCCGTTTGAAGCCATCAAGTCTGAATTTGGTCTATCAGAGGCTCAGGTGATAAAGATCATGCGTGGATCCATGAAACGAAGATCGTTTAATCTATGGCGAGACCGAGTCTCGGGCCGAAACACAAAACATCTTTCTAAACGAGGGTTTGACGTTGGTAGAGCTTATTGCCCTACTCAATACAAGCGCTAAGGCTTCACAGGTGGCAAAGCTTTGAGAATTGGATCAGGCTGCCGCATGTTCTCTAATTGACGCCATCAGTGCCGTAGCGGCGTTGGACTGAGTACGCTTTGAGTGATAGACAAACCCAAGTGATCGATTAAGTTGCGTTTCCAACGTTAGGCTGACCAAATTTCCATCTTCAAGCATTTTTGCAGGCAAAACACTCCAACCTATACCGGTTCCCACCAACATTTTAAGCGTTTCCAAACTGTTGGTTTGCATCTGTACGTTTAAGGAATGACCTTGCTCCGCGAAACTGCGCGCTACAATTTTGTGCGTCTCGGTTTCTTTATTGGGTAACACACAAGCGTAGTCTTGAAGATCACTCAGTGTCAGCTTTGACACCTTCGCTAAAGGATGGTCACCCGCAACCACAAACGTCAACGAATCTTGCCATACCACTTCCTTAATCACATTGGGTTGAGTCTCACTCGGCAGTGTAATAACTCCGAATTCAATATCACCCCGTTCAACGGAGGCTAAAGCCTGGTCGGAGTCTTCAAAACGTATATCTAAGTTCACCGCTGGAAACTGCCGATTGAAAGCCCGCAAAACAGGAGGCATTCGATGTAAGCCGATGTGATGCGCAATCGAAATCGGCAGATTGCCGGCAATATCATCACTTAAACTCTGAGCAAAACGATGCAAGTCATCGGCTCTATCCACCACGTCTTGCGCGCGGTCTACTAGTCTCTTACCGGCTTCCGTGAGGGTAATCGTTCTGGCTACCCGGTTAAATAGCTCTACTCCAAGTTCTGATTCCAACGATGACACTCGTTTACTTACCGCGGGCTGGGTAATAAACAAGTGTTCTGAGGCCTTCGAGAACGAACCATATCTGGCCACAACCAGGAACGCTCTAATTGAAGAAATATCCATTGCTACTAAAAACCACCTATTCCAAATTGGAATCCATATTATAAAAACAATGAATTTATATTATCAATAAGCCTTTGGTAAACTAGCACCATGCTGAGATAGGTATTTACCTGGCTCTGGAAAGAACCTTAAAAGTGTTCATGAATCAAGTTATGTCTGAACCACATGGCATAGCCGACATCACTGGACTGCTTCATCGACTATTAGATTTGTTTTGAGAGGATAATCATGGCGAAAACCATGTACGAAAAAATCTGGGATGCGCACTTTGTGCATCAAGAACCAGGACAAGCACCGTTGCTGTATATTGACCGACACTTAATGCATGAGGTGACATCTCCACAAGCGTTTGAAGGCCTCAAAATGGCAGAGCGCCGTATTCGCAATCCGCACAGTATTCTGGCCACGCTAGATCACTGCGTACCAACTAAGCTGTCCGATCGCATTAACTTGCCTGACCCAATAGGTGCTAAGCAAGTTCAAACCATGATGGACAATTGTGCTGAGCACGGTTTGACGCTGTATGACATGCAGAGCCGCAACAACGGCGTTATCCATGTGGTAGTGCCGGAACACGGATTTGTCCACCCTGGCATGACTACAGTGTGTGGTGACAGCCATACCGCAACGCATGGTGCTTTCGGCGCACTCGCCTTTGGTATTGGTACATCTGAGGTAGAGCACGTGATGGCCACTCAGTGTTTACCACAATCAAAATCAAAAACGATGTTGGTTAAGGTCGACGGCAAGCTTTCCAAGTACAGTACAGCAAAAGACATTGCATTGGCTATCATCGGTAAAATCGGAACTGCGGGCGGAACCGGATACGTGATCGAATATGCTGGCGAGGCTATCGAAGCGCTATCCATGGAAGGCCGCATGACCTTGTGTAACATGGCAATTGAGAGTGGTGCACGAGCTGGCCTGGTAGCCCCGGATGAAAAGACCTACGCCTTCCTAGAAGGAAAAGAATTTGCCCCTAAAGGTGATGGCTGGGATCAAGCCTTGGCTTATTGGAAGTCTCTTCCTAGTGATGACGGCGCGAAATATGACGCAGTGATTGAGTTGGATGCGGCTGAGATAGCACCACAAGTAACGTGGGGTACTTCACCCGAACAAGTAATTCCAGTGAATAAATCGGTGCCAGCGCCAGCGGATTTTGATGACGACGGCAAATCACTCGCTTGCAAGAGCGCTTTGGATTACATGGGCTTAGACGCGGGCACACCCATGACAGACGTAGAAATTGATTTCGTATTTTTGGGATCATGCACCAACTCACGTATTGAAGATTTTCGAGCAGCAGCCGAAGTCGCCAAAGGTACCACCGTTCCTGATCGTGTCACCGCCATCGCGGTACCCGGCTCTTATCTGGTGAAAGAACAAGCCGAACAAGAAGGCTTGGACAAGGTATTCGTTGAAGCTGGTTGGGAGTGGCGTGAGCCCGGCTGTTCAATGTGTCTAGCAATGAACGGCGATCAGCTCAAACCCGGTGAGCGGTGTGCTTCCACCTCAAACCGTAACTTCGAAGGCCGACAAGGCAAAGGTGGGCGAACTCATCTTGTGTCCCCTGCCATGGCGGCAGCCGCTGCCGCCGCCGGTAAGTTTGTCGACATCCGAGAACTTGAGCAAGAATAAGAGAGAACTTCATCATGGATAAATACACAAAACACACCAGCGTTGCGGCGTTAATGAACCGCAGCAATGTGGATACCGACCAAATCATCGCTAAGCAGTTTTTAAAGAAAGTGGAGCGCACCGGTTTTGGAATCCACTTGTTTCACGATTGGCGCTTCCTTGAAGATGGCGTCACACCCAACCCCGACTTTGAATTGAACAAGCCTGAATTTGCAGGTGCAAAAATTCTTGTTACTGGCGATAACTTCGGTTGCGGTTCCTCGAGAGAGCACGCTCCGTGGGCCATCGACGACTATGGTTTCAACACCATCATCTCAACCAGTTTCGCCGATATTTTTTACAATAACTGCTTTAAAAACGGCATCTTACCGATTGTTGTTGATGCGGATACTTTAAAAGCATTAATGGATGAAATTTCGGCCAACGAAGGTGTTGAGTATACCGTTGATCTTGAGTCTCAGTCGGTAACGACTCCCGGTGGAATCTCAGTCAGCTTCGACATTGATGGGTTTCGCAAGAACAATCTGTTGAACGGATTAGACGATATAGGTCTTACACTAGAGCACACCGACAAGATCGCGGATTACGAGGAAGGCCATAAAAAGAACTTTCCTTGGTTGTGGGCTAGTTAGCCGACTATCGAAGCAATAGTTGGTAATTAGAATGGCGGCCTAATAATTAGTTTGGCCGCCATTCGTTGTTGAATTAGTAGCCGCTAAATTGTTTATTTTTCAATCAATAGAGGCGAAAATAAAGCGAAGTTTTCGACTAATCATTTTTCAATAACTTTGTTAACATCGCTACAGACCGCAATGATGTTATCTCTCTGATTACGACGCCCACCTTCTGAACCGAATCGACGATGCAAATCACTCTGATGGACACCACACTTCGTGATGGTGAGCAAACTCAAGGCGTATCCTTCGCCCCCACGGAAAAGGTTAGCTTAGCTCAAGCACTGCTTGGGCGTTTAAAGGTGGATCGTATTGAGGTTGCCTCAGCAGGCGTGTCTCAAGGAGAACAACAGGCGGTAAAGCAAATCACGGATTGGGCGCGTGAGCAGGGCCACCTTCACAAAGTAGAAGTATTGGGCTTTGTTGATGTAAACCGCAGCGTAGATTGGATTTTAGAGGCCGGTGGCCAGGTTATTAACCTATTGGCAAAAGGCAGTGAGAAGCACTGTCTTACGCAGTTAAGGCAACAGCCTGCCCAACATTTTGAGCGCATTAAAGAGACCATTGAGTACGCTCAACGTAAAGGCGTTCAAGTCAACGTGTACTTTGAGGATTGGTCAAATGGTTACAAGGATAAGCCCGAGTACGTTTACGACTTAACCGAATCACTTAAAGACTGTGGCGTTGGCCATTTCATGCTGCCAGACACCCTAGGTGTGATGTCTCCCAGTGAAGTGAGTGCAGCCATAAGCGATATGGTGTCACGATTCCCGGATTTGAAGTTCGATTTTCACCCGCATAATGACTACGGACTGGCTACCGCCAATGTGATGGCGGCCGTCGAAGCTGGTATTAGTTCGATACACTGCACAGTCAATTGTCTTGGCGAACGTGCAGGCAATGCCTCATTAGCCGAAGTGAGCGTTGTTTTAAGAGATAAAATGGGAATAGAGCTGAGCATCGATGAAAAACACATCGTCGATATTAGCCAGATGGTGGAGAGTTTTTCAGGCAAATTTGTGGCGTGCAACGCCCCTATTCTCGGTACCGACGTTTTTACGCAAACGGCCGGAATCCACGCGGATGGCGACAAGAAAGGCGATCTTTACGTCACCAAACTCTCACCCGAGCGCTTTGCTCGCAAACGCACATACGCCCTTGGCAAGCTGTCCGGAAAGGCTTCATTAGAGCAAAACTTAGATGCCTTGGGCATTGTGCTTACGCCCGAAGATCAAAAACGTGTCTTGGAAAAGGTGATTGAGTTAGGCGACAAAAAGCAAGTGATCACTACCGATGATCTACCCTTCATCATCTCCGACGTTTTGGAATCCAATGATCAAGAGCGAGTGACTCTGGTGGATTGCAAAATGACCAGTAATCTAAAGGATGTTTCCGAAGTTGAACTCACCGTGACCGTCGATGGCCAAGCGTTAACCGAAAACGGTCAAGGTAATGGTGGCTATGATGCGTTCACCAACGCTCTGGACAAGATTCTTGAGGGGTTTAGCGACATAGAACGACCTCGTCTGGTGGATTATCAAGTGCATATTCCCAAGGGTGGACGTACAAATGCATTGACTGAAGCTGCCATCACGTGGGAACTTCCAAATGGTCGCAAGATGACCACCCGCGGCGTCAACGCGAACCAGGTTTTCGCCGCCATCCAGGCCACGTTAAAAGTGATTAATTCGATCGCCAAATCTTAGAATTCTAATTAGGCCTAGGAAGAGAGCGTACCTTGCTGCGCGGCACCGACTAATTCACCTTTTCTTCTAAGTCATCCGATACCCTCATGGCTGTCGTTTCTGCCTAGAAGCAGAACTATCAGCATGAGAGTTTCCGATGAACATCAATTTATTTGTCTTTTCCAACGACCTTAGACTCGACGATAATCTCGCTTTCACAGAAGCTTGCAATCAGAGCGATCTGTTGGTTTGCGTGTACGTGGACGAACCTTGGCAGCATCAAGCCAATCAACAGGGGCTAACGTCGCTTGGTGAACATCGTAAAGCTTTTCTGTCTGAGTCCTTAAGTGACCTAAAGGCACAGCTAGAGGACAATGGCCAGATTCTGTATTTTTCAAATCAGAGTTTGATCAGCGTAATCGACTCCCTTTCAGAACAACAGCCGATTAGGAAAGTGTTTAAATCAAATTCCGTTGGCGTTTATGAAAATCGCCTGTGGCGGCGTTGCATCGATTTGTTTTCGGATATTGAGTTTTTAAACTTTGATACTCATACCCTATTCGACTCAACGCTCTTACCGTTCGAACTGGCGGATCTGCCTGAGACCTTCAGCAAGTTTCGAAAATTGATTGAAGCCGGAGACTCACCAGTGGCCGCGATGGCTAAGCCAGAGAACATACCGAGTCCACCAGACCGGCTTAAAGTTCGCGGGCTTCATCCCTATCGAGCGCTAAAAAATACTGAACAAAGTGCAAACAGTGCAGAACAAGCTGTTTTCCGCGGAGGCTCGCACTCGGGCTGGTTGCAGATTGAAGACTATTTTAGCGGTCGGTTACCAGCCCACTACAAAGAAGTCAGGAACGCGATAGATGGATGGGACAACTCGACTAAGTTTTCACCCTGGCTGGCCAACGGGAGTGTCTCTGTCAGGAGACTGTATGAACGCCTGACGCGCTACGAGAACGAAGTTGAGAAAAACGGCTCAACCTATTGGATTTATTTCGAATTTTTGTGGCGCGAGTACTTTCAGTGGTACGCCAAACAGCATGAAGCTAAGTTGTTTCGCTTCGATGGAATCAAGCAGAGAAAGCCCTTGACCAGTTTCTATCCGGAGCGATTTAAACGCTGGACCGATGGCAATACTCCCTACCCGTTAGTAAATGCATGCATGAACCAGTTAAGACAAACTGGATTCCTATCCAACCGCGGACGACAAATTGTGGCGTCTTGCTTGGTCAACGAATTATCCCTAGATTGGCGCTACGGGGCGGCCTACTTCGAACACCAGTTAATCGACTACGATATGGCATCTAACTGGGGCAATTGGCAGTATCTCGCTGGCGTGGGAGCGGATCCGCGACAAAAACGACACTTCAATCTAGAGAAGCAAACAGAGATGTTCGATGCCGATGGAGAGTATCGCTTGGCATGGGGTGCAACCGAAGCAACTGAAGTTCTAGACTCCGTTGATGCGGCCGACTGGCCGATAGCTTAAGTCGATTGGAATGAACAAGCCGGTAAATATCGTTTGGTTTAAACGAGACCTTCGCCTTGCTGACAACATGGCGCTGTACAAAGCCATCCAAAGCAGTTCGCAAGAAGAGTGTTCAACCATCTTGCTCTATATCTTTGAACCGATGTTACTGAAAGATCCACATTATCGCGCAAGGCACTGGCGCTTTGTGACTGAATCGCTCACTTCACTAAACCGTCAACTTAGGCGATTCGGAGTGCGTCTGAGTGTTGCACATGAAAGTGCCCAATCGGTGTTCTCGCAGCTAGATAAGGCCTACCAAATAAAAGCGGTCTTCAGCCATCAAGAAGTTGGATTACAGAATACGTTTGAGCGTGATCGCTCTATGAGCCGTTGGTTTAAGCAGCGGCAAATTCCTTGGACGGAGTTCCAGAACGGTGCAGTAATCCGTGGTCTAAAAAACCGTCAGTCTTGGGACAAAGACTGGAAAAAGGCCATGAGAGCTGATCTGGTTAACCCCGATCTAGAAGCTCTTAAAGGTATTACTCATGATTTTGACACCACCTCTCTACCAAAATGCTGGAAGACCCCGAATCACAATTTCCAACCAGGTGGCGAAGAATCGGCTTATCAATGCTTGGATCACTTTTACGAGCAACGCGGCATCAATTACCATCGACTAATATCCAAGCCACTGGCTAGCCGAGAAAGCTGCTCAAGGCTATCACCATACTTAGCTTGGGGAAACATAAGTCTGAGGTCGGTTTATCAGCGTTTACTACACGAAAGAAACCGACGTGGATGGCGCAGGGCCACTAACGCGCTCAGTAGCCGGCTACATTGGCATTGCCATTTTATCCAAAAGTTTGAATCTGAATGCTCCATGGAGCTGAAATCTGTCAACGCGGCTTATCAACAACTGCCCTATCGTTCTGTGGATGCAGATCACGACAGGCTCTTAAAGGCTTGGAAGCAAGGTTGCACAGGCTACCCCTTGATTGACGCTTGCATGCGCAGTCTGCATGAAACTGGATATGTTAATTTTAGAATGCGGGCCATGTTAGTTAGCTTTCTGACACATCACTTAAATATCCATTGGCGGCATGGTGTCGCTCACCTTGCCTCCCTGTTCCTGGACTTCGAGCCCGGTATCCACTACCCACAGTTTCAGATGCAAGCAGGAGTTACCGGCATCAACACAATCCGAATATACAATCCCACCAAGCAAGCACTAGAACATGATTCAGAGGGAACATTTATTTCACAATGGTGCCCAGAGCTGGCTGAGATTCCCATGCCGTTAAAGGCCGAACCATGGCTACTGACGTCACTAGAACAGCAAATGTACGGCGTGCAATTGGGGCAGCACTACCCCAATCCGATTGTCGATCTAAAGCAGACCTACAAACAAGCCAGTGACCGGCTATGGTCTTTTCGAAAACGCGACGACGTAAAGCGCGAGGCACAAAGAATTCTTGCCCGGCACGTACGGTGATCAGCAATGGCTCATAAGAAACCTCACCTCCCAAGCAAAGTATGCCCAGTGTGCAATCGTGAATTTAGCTGGCGCAAAAAATGGGAACGAGTATGGAACGACGTTGTGTATTGCTCTAAGCGATGCAGTAGCGACCGCTCGAAAGCCGCAAATACCAAACGAAACCATTCTTCGACGATCTAAATCATGGCAACTGAAATCAGACTCATCCTTGGCGACCAATTAAATGCTTCACACAGCTGGTATCGTCAAAAGCAAGATAACGTTCTCTACTTAGTTTGCGAGTTACATCAAGAGACTCGCTACGTTAAGCATCACATTCAAAAACTCTGTGCATTCTTTCTTAGCATGCAAAACTTCGCTGAAGCATTAGCCAAGAGCGGCCACAGGGTAGTACACCTAACCCTAGATGAAACGTTTAAATACAAAAACCTACCCGATCTAATTAAATCTATATGCGCTGATAAAGGTGCCGAAAAATTTAGCTATCAAAGACCCGATGAGTACAGACTTCTGACGCAATTACGTGATTTGAATTTAGATGAAAGAATCGATGTAACCGAGTGCGATACGGAACACTTCTATCTGCCTTTTGATGAGATAAACACTTTTTTCAAACCCAAGAAGGCCACTCGTATGGAGACCTTTTATCGCAAAATGCGGGTTCGCCACAACGTTCTTATGTCTGATGACAAGCCAGAGGGAGATCGTTGGAATTTTGATCAAGACAATCGAAATAAACTAAAGGCAAAGGATATACAAAGTATCCCAGAGCCACTCGTTTTCGATAACCCAGTGGACGATATCCTCCAAAGAATACAGAAATTCAATGTGCCACACTTTGGCAATATTGGTGACTCTCTCATATGGCCGACTACTCGAAAGCAGGCACTTTCGTTATTGACGTTCTTTTGTGATGAACTATTGCCGTTATTCGGCACATTCCAAGACGCGATGACGGATCAAAGTCCACATGCTTGGACTTTGTACCATTCAAGATTGTCTTTTGCCTTGAACGTCAAGATTCTGTCACCAACGCAAGTGGTCGATCGCGCTATCGAGTCCTATCGAGCGCGTCCAGACCAAATTAGCTTGTCTCAAATTGAGGGCTTCGTGCGTCAAATACTGGGATGGAGAGAGTTTATACGCGGGATCTATTGGGTCAACATGCCCGAATACAGCCAACTGAATAAGTTGGAGGCAAGGCGCCAGCTACCCTCATACTTTTGGACCGGAGAGACCAAAATGAACTGTGTGCATCAAGCCGTGTCTCAATCTCTGGATTATGCTTATGCCCACCACATCCAAAGGTTGATGATCACCGGAAACTTTTGCTTATTGGCTGGCATTGACCCTAAGGAAGTGGATGACTGGTATTTAGGCATCTACATTGATGCCATTGAATGGGTTGAAATGCCCAACACCAGGGGTATGTGCCAGTACGCTGATGGCGGCATTGTGGCCAGCAAGCCTTACACCGCCAGTGGCGCCTACGTGAATAGAATGAGCGATTACTGCCGATCTTGTCACTATGACGTCAAACTAAAAACCGGTGACAGAGCTTGCCCCATGAACAGCCTGTATTGGCATTTTATGGATAGACACAGGGACCTGCTGGGAAAAAACCCAAGAATCGGCATGGCATACAGAACATTTGATAAAATGGAAGACCGTGTACGCGACGAAACTTTGAACCACGCAAACCGCATTTTGGCTGACCTCGAACAACTTTAGTTGAATAAAATAAAGCTTGTTTGACGAATACGCTGCCAGTATATTTTCCTTTTCAGACGGCTATCT
Organism: uncultured Arenicella sp.; assembly: GCA_963669225.2. Lineage (GTDB taxonomy): Bacteria > Pseudomonadota > Gammaproteobacteria > Arenicellales > Arenicellaceae > Arenicella. Next base: position 445,618 of record OY769919.2, read on the forward strand.
TAAAGCCTTATCAGACCTTTATATATTCAATATTTTCAAACACTTAACGGACTTTCATAACAATGATTCACATTAGAGAAGCTTGCTTGGATGACGCACAGACCATCATGCAATTTGTGATTGACCTTGCGGTTTACGAGAAGGCTCGTGAAGAGGTAGTGGCGTCTGTCGACCACATTAAAAATACCTTGTTTTGTGAAAGTCCTCAGGCACATGCGTTGATTGCCGAACTCAATGGTAAGCCAGTTGGTTTTGCTGTTTATTTCTTTAGCTATTCGACATGGTTGGGAAAACATGGAATTTACCTAGAAGATCTGTACGTGGATCCGGATGCGAGAGGACACGGTGCGGGCAAACGGCTGCTGCAGGAGTTAGCTCACATTGCGGTAAACAATGATTGTGGACGGTTTGAGTGGAGCGTTTTGGATTGGAACGAACCTTCAATCAAATTCTATGAAGCCATGGGCGCTAAACCCAAGCCCGGCTGGACTGTCTATCGATTAGAGGGCGAGCCGCTTAACCAACTGGCTGAGTCTAAACCAGTCGGCTAACTGAAGCTTTGTGATCTGAGATTTTCAATATCTTGACGACGATCCACATCGTAAAGAACTCCCTTGTCTTCAACCTCGACCCTGACTATCGATTCTCGGTTAGCCTGAAGAATCGGCTTTCCACCTAGATCACCTTGTAGAGACAGTAGTTCGCTACGAAACGTTGAACCAAATAACACTGGGTTTCCTGGCATTCCAGCGTGAACCGGCTGAACTATTTTGCCACTTTGATGCTGCGCGAGAACGGCATTAATAGTGCTCTCTTTGACTAATGGCATATCACCCAACGCAATCAACCAACCGCCGGCACTGGCAGAGGCAGAGACGCCAGCCACAATGGCTTGTGACATACCTTGCTCGGCATTGAGGTTGGGCACGGCAACCAGCCGATGATGGATCCTACTAATTCGATGAGATGCCTCGGGTTGAACGACGACGTAAACCGATCTAAATACGTTCAACAATGGCTCTAAGGACTTGGAAAGTAATGTTTTCCCTTGAGAATATTCATACATTAACTTGTTGCTGCCAAAGCGCCGCCCAAAGCCTGACGCCAAAACCACGCAAGCAATATTAGTTGGAGATTCCATCTATCGCCTTGTTGAGTTCGTCAATAGCCTGACTGACCACCGCAGACGCAATTTGAGATGGACTCTGCGCATTGATATTGATACCAACCGGGCCATGGATACGTTCAAGTTCGCGCATGTCATGCCCATGCTGCGCTATGAGTTGCTCGCGTCGTTGCGAGTGTGTCCTACGGCTGCCTAATGCACCAATGTAAAAGGACTCACTGTTTAACGCGAGTGAGAGTATGTCATTTTCCAATTCATGTTCATGAAACAGTGAGACGACACCCGTATATCGGTCAAGTAAAGACTCTTCCAATTGGGTATCAGCTAGTAAGCTTGCCTGCAAATCATATCGACGAAGATAGTCTAGAGTTCGGTCATCTTGGGCTAAACAACAAACATCAAAGCCAGTGGCTAAACTGAGTTTAGCCGCGTGCATCAGGATGGGCCCCTGCCCGACTAAGACCAGCCTCTGATTTGGCAGGTATTTGCGTTCAATTGAACCCGTATCAAACTTGAGGACTTTGCTAATCTCTCGGCGAGCATCAAGTGAAGTCTGAATCTCTTGGTATTCTTCAATCGGAGTTTCCACATCAACCAATACGTCAATCCCCGATCCGCAAGGTAGTTGGATATCAAAGTATGGCGAGTTCAAACCAAACCGTTGAGTACCGTTCGTTTTTGATTGCAAATTAACAAGCGCTTGATCGGCTATGGCTTGCTCAGCGCAACCTCCTGTGATCTGGCCAACAAAGAATCCGTCGTCCCTTACCAACATCTGCGTGCCAAGCGGATAAGGAGCACTTCCTTCGATATTACAAAGGGTTACAAGAGCGACCTGATGCTCATTCGCCAAAAAATCCAGCGTCGTGGAGATCAGCTCTCGCCGCCAGGGAGAACGGATAAAAAAAGGATTCATGCTATTGGATAGGTTTAGGCCGTGGTGGCTGTAACGGCCCCGGAATCTTTATCGCCAACCCCGAATATGGTTACGCCTTCTGTTTTACCCTTTACCTTAACATGGTCTAGACGTTCGAATGTGTAATTGGAAATCATCGACTGCGTAAATTCACTAACAATGATCGGTACGCCATACTGTTTGGTAAGACCCTCTAACCTCGAACCTAGATTTACCGCATCGCCAACCACCGTGTAGGCCATACGGAATTCCGACCCCATGTTACCGACACTCATCTCGCCAGAATTTAGGCCGATACCGATACTGATTTCAGGCCAGCCTTTGTCCCGGTAATGGGCATTCAATGTGTCCAAGTAATCAATCATTTCTTTCGCCGCATCCAATGCGTGCTCAGCGTGATTTTCATCAGCCAGCGGAGCCCCCCAGAACGCCATAATTGCGTCGCCCATGTATTTATCGATCGCACCACGATGATTATGAATGATGGTCGTCATTGGGGTTAGGAAGTCATTCAGCCACTCAGCTAAATCTTCAGGCGTCATGCTTTCTGAGTGTGTGGTGAAGTTTCTGATGTCGGTAAACAACACCGTCATGACTCTTTTTTCAGGCTTTTGCGAAAAGATGTCCTCGGTGTCGTGCATTTCGGCTACGACTTCGGGAGGCACGTAAAGGCCAAACATTTTTTGAGTAACACGCCGAGCCGCAGACTCCATAAAAAAACCGACTACCGTTGTCGTGATGTACAAAAAGGCAATCAACAACAGCGCTGGAGCAACAGCGAGAATTGTTTTTTGTTCTACCCACATGAACCAGTTAAACCAGATTACACTGGCGCTGGAGACGGCAAACACGACCGCGCTCCACATGGCTGACAGGTACGGAAACAGAAAACTGAGCAATAAGCCCACAGCCAACACCATCAGGGTGTTGCCGGCAATGGCCCAAGGAGGCCGAACTCGGAACTCATCATCTAACATTGCCGCAACGACATTGGCGTGCACTTCCACACCGGACAAAGCAGGTGCAACAGGCGTAGCACGTCTATCCACTAGACCGGCCGCAGAGGTACCAACGATACCGATTGTTCCGCTTATATCTCCTTCGTAGGTTCCGTTTAAAATCTCGGTGGCAGAAACATACTCAAAGCCTTTGCCAGGTTCTGCATATGGAACGAAAACTCCAGCTTGTTCGTCCAACGGCACGGTGCTCGCTATCATCTCAATTGCTTCGAACGAGTTGTAGTCTTCGGTGGCGTTCTCTGTGAATTTTGGCATTGGTTCATCATAGAAAAATGCTTGAACCAGCTTCAATGATAAGCTTCCGTATAGTTTTCCCTCGTATTCGTTGAGCAATCCTACGCGACGAATGATGCCGTCAGGATCTTGGAACAAAATAGAGAAAAATCCGGCAGTTGTAGCCGCATTCTGTAGGATGGGTAAATTGGCCGTGTACCTTCGCGCGACCAATGCATTGGTCTCGCCAATTAGGTATTTCGCCTCTTCTGGGTCATCTGTAAAAAGGGGCTCTGGCAGAACGCCAACACTGGTAGCCAAATCAACATCATCATCTCTTGGCTCAAAGACGATACCCATGACAACCGACCTGCCTTCAAGCGCAGCGGCTAACTCCGCATCTCCAGAGAAAGACTCCAGATCTATCATGGCTTCTTCGGGGTTAGCGAGTGCTCGTTCCACCTGCTCTTTGGAAAAGCTCTCTTCCGATTCAGGGAACACCACGTCAAACCCGAGGGTTTCCATACCATAATCATCAAAAAGCTTATTTACTAGATCCGCAATCTTGCTGCGGCGCCACGGCCAATGCCCTTCTGCTAACAGACTTTTCTCGTCGATGTCTATGATGACGACTTGTTCGTGTCGTTCTGTCCTTGCTGAGAGATTGATTCGATAGTCATAAGCTTGTCGCTCAAGAGCGTCGATAAAGGCCAGATTAAAACGGACCTTTTTGCCGAAGACTTCGATGCTTTGGTCTGCCTGATGCAACACAAATACAAAGGTTGCGATTAAGCTGAAAAAAATCAGAAGTCTTCTTTGCATAGCTTGCTTCTACCCGGCGGCCTTGTAACAAAGTGGGGCCGAGTATTTCCGACCCCGATGAATAATAAAGCTAATGTATCACACCGTACACATTGGGGCTTTTTTAACTTTACCGGTACCTTCATTTTCGCGAGATTCGGCTTCTGCTCGCTCTTCGTCCGGCTTTTTAACTCTTTCTTCGTCCTCTTCTTCAGGATCTCTTGGCTCTCTCGGAGGAGCTACGCCGACGATGGTATCGGTTACGTCCGAGGCAAACTCACGAGACTCTTCTCCACCAAGCTGTGGGTCTGGCTCCTCAACCGGCGGCTCGACGGGTGGTTCTACCGGAGGCTCAACGGGTGGTTCTACTGGAGGCTCGACGGGTGGTTCTACCGGCGGCTCGACGGGTGGTTCTACCGGAGGCTCAACAGGTGGTTCTACCGGCGGCTCAACGGGTGGTTCTACCGGCGGCTCAACGGGTGGTTCTACCGGCGGAGCAACCGCATCTCTATTGAATGTCGTTGTTAAACTACCAGCTGTACTAGCAACATCATTTTCCACACTGACAGTGGAATCCTGTGTATCGTTCACAATCGCACTGGCACTTATGGATCCGGAAGCTGCTGAAATTAGAGTAAAGCCACTTGAGACTGGATTCGCTAAATCGGTATCGAATTCTCCGGTCTGTAAAATTGTGATGCTATTCGTTGGGCCGTTTGCCCCGTCATCAAGCGGGATCTGGACAGCACCTGTGACAATCAATTGATCTGACTGTCCTGTAACAGCATCGACATCAAACTCAAATGAGTTCCCTCCTGCTGATGCGTCTAAGTTTCCATTGATTGTGAGCGTACCAGGAGAGAATCCTGGCGCGACGATCGAGTCCTGAATTTGGACATTTCCAGAAATCGTCCCACCTGAGTTAACCGAGACCTGGTCGGATGTACCACCGCGTAACTCTGCTCCTTGTAATAGGATGGTTCCGGAGGAACTAATATTTCCTCCAGCCAACTCAAGAATCGGTGCAGGTCCGGACCCAATTGAGGCTATCAAGACATTATTGGAACCAAATTCTAGCGTTCCAGACTCAGCAGCCAACACACTTCCATCTCGATTGAGTAGTGTAAAACCTAGATTTGTCGTACCGCTGCCCATGTCTTTAACGAACAGGCCATCGTTAAAAAACGAGCCAGCCACTGGACCATTAACGCTATCTTGAGTAACAGAGAAAACCCCGGTCTCAGAATTCATGATGAAAGTGCCTGTGTTCAGGACCTGCGGGCCTTGAATCGCCGTAGCAAAACCCAAATTTGGATCCGAGTTTGGATTGAGCAGAGGTGGCGATGTGAATGTAGAATCGGTTATGGATACATCGCCCGATTGCCATTCAACGTCACCCGAATTATTCCATGCAACACCATTTAACTGCAGCGCAAAACTATTGGGGTCAGAGGAGGAAACCGGACCGTTGATTGTGCTCGCCAATGATCCAGACCCAGTCGTTGTCAGCGTAAAGGTACTCGTGTCTGTAGAGGTATCTCTATCCAGCGCTATTCTTGCATTATTTGCTATAAATTGTCCGGCGGTCACTGTGCTGACAGCATCCGCAGGAACTGCACCATACGTCTGTCCAATACCTCCAGATTCCGTTGTGGAGGCAATCTCTGCCGAATTCATTTCCAAGGTGCCGTTAGTGGTAATAGTCTGACCTGCATGTGAGGTGATTGACACATTCGAGGTAGTACCCATCAATGTCGGACCAAATGCCGTGTAGTAGCCTGTGGATCGGCCAGAACCATCTAGACTGATTCCGTTTAATCTGATGCTGTATGTGGCATCGATGTTTTGCTGATAATTTGAGTGAATACTGACGCCACCACCAGCTGGCGCGAATGTGCCGTTACCATAATCGAACTCGTCATCCGCAAACACGGTCAGGTTATTAACTGCAATACGCTGTTCTGGCGGGCTGGTTGGCGTATACAGTGAATTACCTTGATGGATAAAAACATTCGAGCGCTCCCCTAAACCTGTGTTTATTACTAAATTCTGCGCTTCGATATTTTGATAACCACCGTCTGCTTCTAGCGTTACCTGATTTGAAAAGTAAGGATTGTCTCCGTAAGGCCCTTGATGGTTTGAACGCATCCCAGAGCCGTTAATGTACTCCGTATCTCCTGTCATTATAGAAATGTTGCCGCCCGCTAAAATTTCCATTCTTTCCCTGGAATTGATATTAACCATACCGCCATTGGGAAGATTATTATCGAGGACATTCGCATTGGCTTGAAGGAAAATATCTCCACCACCGACGGACGTGGCGGTGTCGAGCTTAATTTCGTTGGCATAAATATTGATCCCTGATGAACAATCCGGGTTCCCACATGCCTCTGATTCCAGTCGAATATTATTTCCCGAGATAGACACCGATTGCGCTGAGTTTGTTGAACCGTAACGCCCAAGCGTAGCGTCAGTTCCAGCTCTATCATCAATTTGTACATCTCCAACCCCATTGGAATCGGCATCTGCAAGGATTGTAATATCGCCGTACGTCACAGCTGAGCTCTGAATAATGACGTCATTATCGGCTCTGAAGTCTATATTTCCATTGGAGCCGTAGTCTGTGGTAACTCGCCCAGATGAGTTAATATTTCCGCCAGCAGACATGTAGATATCGCCTTGACCACGACTAAATATTGACTCGTTGTTGTCAATATCTCCGCCAGCATAGAGGTATGTGCCTCCATACATTTGGCCATTATCACCGGTTAATATCTGTACGTTATTTATTATATTTCCGCCTGCATTAACGGTTAGGGTTCCCTCAGTATCCAAAAGAGATGGTGGAGCAATCTGCCCCATAGGATCCACACCATTTAACTCGACGTCTCCACCCGCATTAAAAATAACGTTAAACGCTGGGTCACTGTAGGTTGCTGAATATTGTGATAGTCCGCTGAAATTTATTTCTGAATTGAAATAAATATTGTTATTGGCATCAAAGGTTAATGTATTGCCATCGCCGCTATATACCGGGCTACTGAACGAGAAACCTCCGTAAAAGCTCTCAATTGTGATGTTTCCGTCTTCACCAGTGTTACCATTGTCGGTCGTTACTGTAACATCGCCGGTTTGTAGGGCATTGAGTATGTTAGAAATCTGAATCGTTGCGCCGCTACCTGTTGGTGCCACGCTCCAACCGGCCGTAAACATAGTCAGATCCGGTGCTACCGCACCTTGGCCGGCATCCCCATAATCTGTTATCAAGATATCATTGGGATCAATCAGCCATTCACCACCCTCGCCATTATTGGCCCCCACATCCGGTGTCGATTCGATAGTTAAGTTCTCAAGTCCGGAAGTTTCGATAAACCCGCCGTTACCCGACTGGCTTCCGCCTCTGGCACTTAAGTTGCCACTCACCAACGACGATTCTTCTGAGAAGACAATGATCGATCCGCCGTCACCTGTCTCACCACCATTAGCCTCTACGCTGGTGCCTTCAGCAAGAATGGTAATTTGCGAGTTCGAGACCGTCTCGTCGCGGCCTTGTCGACCGCCACCAATCTTAATATCACCTGCGTTATTGGCCGATGCACTGATCGTGGCTTCGTCTACCACCGCGATGCGCTCACCTTCTATGGTGACATCACCCGCTTCTTCATCTTCTTCATCACTAGTGTCGATGTCAGCACCAACGATCACATCACCGTCTTCGCCCGCATCAACGGCCACATCGCCGCCACCGGTGTCGATTTCAGCAGCGATAACAATCTGTTGCTCTGACTCTTCCGTCAACGCCTCGGTTTGAGTAACTTCCGGCGCAGGCTCTTCCGCTGGAGCTTCTTCTGTTTCCGTCGGTGCATCCGCTACCGACTCTTCAATCTGTACATCCGAACCGGTGTCCGTGGCTTCCGTTTCCGCAGCCACGTCGGGGACTTCCACCGTTTCAATCTCAACTTCCGGCGCCTCTACATCACTCGCACCATCATCACTGGCCACATCCCCTGCTTCTGTAGTCGTGTCGCTAGCCACTTCTTCCGATGTGCTTGTCTCTACCGACTCGCTCGCATCCGCCGCCACACTATCACCAGTGTCTGCCTCGGTTTCTGTTGACGGGGTCTCGGTCGTATCTGCCGCAACACTGCTCTCTGTGCTGGCCTCTTCTGCTGCTGGCTCTTCAGTTGCCTCAACACTTGTTTCCTGTGAGGCAACGTCTTCTGTACTCTCTGCGCTGGCGTCTGATTCACCTTCTTGCGCTACCGCCTCATCTGAGCTCGCTTGTGCTTCCTCTTCTGTGGCTGCCGTATCTGTTGATTCGGCATCGCCTGCCTGCTCATCTTCTGTAACCGCAACTTCGTCTGACTCTACCGCTTCATCCGGTTGGTCCTGAGTCTCTTGATCTTCTTCAGACTCTTGGGTTGCATCAGCCACCACTTCTTCTGTGGCTTCTTCTGTGGCTTCTTCACTTGTTTCTGACTCGCCCTCAGACTCAGTCTCTACAGACGTCTCTTCATCTTGAACAACCGCTTCATTATCTTGCTCAATCGCATCATCTTGAGGTGCATCGTTATCCTCGACCGGTTCATCCGTCTGATTCGCCGTCGATTCTTGATCCACTGTGTTGTCCGTGGTCGACGCAACTGCTCTGCCCGTCTTAATCGTAACGTTCAGCGGGCCAGCCGTGGTTCTGATTGGCGCATTGATCTCAACACGATTATGCGCATCCAGAGTCAGTGTTACCTCTGAATCTCCTTCTGTCTTCGTGATCGCCGAGTTGACGTAGATATTTCCTTCACCATCGCCTTCATCCGTGGTGCGAACTTCAACATTCGAGCCACCATTGAGCGCGGTTGATATCGACGCCGCTTCACTGTCACCAATCGTGATGTCTTCTGGATCCAATAACCAGGTGCCCGCCCGACCATTGATCGCACTGACATCCACTGGCTGCCCGAAGTTCAAGATCTTCTTACCGGACGTTTCAACGAAACCACCGTCACCAGACACCAAACCGCCCCGGGCCGTGATCCTAGCGAAAGAGTTGGTCGTATCGTCCGACCAAATTATGACGCGACCGCCATCTCCATTATTACCCGCGTCTGCACGGATCGTGGTGCTTTCATCAACATTGGTGTTCTCGGCGTTCTTAACATCGCCTTTACCTTGATAGTCACCACCAATCAGAATTTCGCCACCGCTCTCGCCGCTGGCATCAATCTCGGCACCAACCACGTCGACTTGGTCACCCAGCAGATGGATGGACCCTCCGTCAACGCCTTCACCCGTGACGGTAATTCGACCGCTAACGCTTAATTCGTTGTCCGCTTCAAGAACCACGCGGCCTTCGGCATCGCGATACGCGCGATTGGCTGAAATTGTGCCAGATTGGAATATCTGATCGGCAAATACTTTGACTGAACCATTGCTGGCAACGAGTTCGCCTAGGTTGAGCACCCTATCGCCTGGAGCCGATACTCGATAGGAAATGCCACCTTCGTTTAAGGAATGCAGCGTCACTTCACGGCCAGCGGCTAACAAAATACGGCCGTCTTCGGATTGGATTAAACCGTGGTTCTCAACCGTTGGTGCAATCAGCACCACCTCGCCACCTGGACCAGATGCGATGTAACCGTGGTTCTCAATGGCCCCACCGTCACCTTCGAAATGCAAATTGCCGGCTAAGAAGTCGGCGTTAGAGATGTTCAACGTTGATGCCACAAACGATGCGGTATCAATCGTGGCCCCATCACCAATCACCAGACCATTGGGGTTAATTAAAAAGACACGGCCATTCGACGTTAAGCTACCTAAAATCTCCGATGGAATGCCGCTGATAACGCGATTAAGCACCGCCGAATCGGCACCGCTTTGCAGAAACCGTACCATCTCATCTTGGGCGATGGAAAAGTCCTGCCAATTGATGATGGTGCCGTTAGTGTTTTGGACTTCCAGCGAGGCTCCTTCTCGGGCAAAACTGGCCGAACCGGCTACCACTTGCTCACCGCTTGGCGCCGCGCCAACACTGGCCGCCAAACTCAAGGAAGCGATAAATACCGAGATCTTTGTTTTATTGCAATTAGGTTTCATTATTCACCTGTTTGTCTGCTCGTTCCGTCAAATTTCTATAGTGCTTAATCTATTACTCAATCTAAAAACCATTAAGCTGAACACATTGGTGTTTTCTTTTTCTTTTTAGACTTGTTATTTTTTGCTGACGTGGTGTCACTCTTTTTCTTAGTCTTTTCATCGTCATCTTCAGAGTCGTCGCCCGATGAATCACTTTCCTCAGAATCATCACTCGATGAAGCATCCTCGGAAGCCTCGTCTTCAGATGAGTCAGATGTACCACCGCTGTCTAGCGGAGTCTCTTGAGTTTCTTCAGGCGTGACCGGAGGTGTCTCGCCAACAATCGTATCAGTAATGTCGGCGCCTAATTCTTGTGACTCTTCACCCCCAGTTTGAGGTTCTTCTACGGGAGGTTCCACCGGAGGTTCTTCTACGGGAGGTTCCACCGGAGGTTCTTCTACAGGCGGTTCCACCGGAGGTTCTTCTACAGGCGGTTCCACCGGAGGTTCTTCTACAGGCGGTTCCACCGGAGGTTCTTCTACAGGCGGTTCCACCGGAGGTTCTTCTACAGGCGGTTCCACCGGAGGTTCTTCTACAGGCGGTTCCACCGGAGGTTCTTCTACAGGCGGTTCCACGGGTGGTTCAACTGGATCTCGGCTAAATGTGGTAGAAAGACTACCTGGCTCGGTTACCACATCATTAACCACTGATGTAATAGACGCGTCGCCGGTTGAGTTAGAAATCGCAGCCGGATCAATTGATCCGCTACCGGCCGATATTAGAGTCACGCTACTATCCACAGGGTTAGTCAAATCAGGATCAAATTCTCCAGTTTGAATCACATTGACTAAATTGGATGGACCATTAGTCGAAGTGGCTGGTAATTGTAGGTCACCAGTGACAACCAACTGGTCGGATAAGCCTGTATCGGCATCCACCTCAAGATTAAACACATTGCCGCCACCGCTGGCATCCAAATTGCCATCTATGGTGAGTGTTCCTGGAGAAAATCCTGGTGAAATAAACGAGTTGGTGATCTGAACATTGGCAATAATACTTCCACCGGTAGTCACTTCTCCACGAACCGACGATGTTCCTCGGCCGCCGAAAATTTCCGCATTATCTAAAATAACACTTCCGGTGGTTCGCAGATTTCCACCGGATGTCACTAAGAAAGGAATAGGCTGAGCCGTGCCCATACCAGTCAACACTATGTCATTAGCTCCAAAGTTCAGCTCACCAGATTCAACATCAATGTGACTTCCATCCAGTCCAACAATACGAAAATCTACGTTGGTGACGCCTGTACCATCAAACTTACTAACTCTGCCACCGTCTTCATTTAAGAAAAGTCCGACTTGCGTAGCAGTAGGCGTCACATCAACAATCGAAAACACGCCATCTTCAGAGTTAAAGAAAAAGTTTCCATGGTTAGTAATCGCTGGATTTCCACTGGTTGAAACTATGTTTACATCTCCAGCTCCAGGATCCCAGAAAACCGAGCCATTATTGACCCAATCCACACTATCCAGTTGAAAAGCAAAATTATCTGGATTTTGAGCGGTATCGGCGCCTCCTCGGATAACGGCGACATTGTTCGTGGTCAGTGTAAATGAACTACTGTCAAGACTAGGGTCCCTATCCAATCCTATGCGGCCATTATTAATAACCAAAGAACCTTGAACCGTCACGCTACTACTGCTATCAGCAGGTTGAGCTCCCAACCCTGGATCTGAAATCGAAGCAATTTCAGCTGAATACAAGTCCAAATAGGTCGTCGCGGTTATAGTTTGGCCTTGAAAAGAGGTGATAGAAACATTCGATGTGCTACCGTACGAGAGCGGGCCGGGGGAACTCTGATATGGATCAAGCGGAACGGCATCCATCGACCGACCAAACATACGAATACTGCCGGTTGATGTAATGGTTTGCTGGTAAGCGCTGTGTATATTTATCGCTCCGTCAGCCTGTTCGCCCGTTTGGGCAAAACTATCTTGCGCGTACATGAGTAGACGGCCCGCTGAGATAGTTTGCTCAGGTGCACCTCCAGGACCGTAATAAGAAGGACCTTGCTGAATAAATACATTCGACATTTCACCCAGCCCTGTCTGTAATCTAATATCCCCTTGGGCTTGAATATTCTGATATCCCCCTTGGGCCAATAATACAATCTGATTAGCGAAGTAATCGTTTTGACCATACCGACCAATATGCGTAGACCGCATTCCTTGTCCATCGATAAACTCAGTATCTGATGAGATCATCTGAATATTACTGGCAGAGTTAATATTCATTTCGTTCCGACTTATAATGCTGACCTGACCGCCGGAAGCTAAATTTGTATCATTTACGTTCGCATTCGCCGTTATTTCAATCCCAAAGCCACCGTTTGCGGTTAAATTAATATCATTTGCTTGGATATTAATGCCAGAGCCACACTCAATAGTTGTACACGAGGTTGATCTAATAAAAATGTCATCACCCGTAATATTCACGGAAGATGTAGAGCTGGTAGAACCCGATAGTCCCACTGAAATATTTCGGCCCAAGTCATCTAAGATAAACACTTGACCATCGCCGCCCATATTGAGGCCGCCGGTGATATTTATGTTTCCATAAGTCTCTATTGAATCTCTAACCACCGCTTCCCTGCCGGCTAGGATGTCTATATCAGCGTAGGAGCCAAAATAAGTTGATACCCGCCCTTCAATGTTCACATCATTTCCGGCCGATATATTAATGGTGCCGTGCGATGATATGGTTCTGAAGTTATTAACGTCAACTCCCGCTGAAATGTAAACTCCATCATTAGTTAAGCTACCACCTCCAGACATAATATCCATGCTATTAAAGACACTGCCACCGGCATCGATGGTAATAGATCCCTCAGTATCAATCGCATAAGGTGGACTGTTAGGCGGACCGAATGTCTCATTTAAAAAGATATCCCCGCCAGCAATAAAAGCTACGTTAAACGCAGGATCACTGTAGGTAGCGGAATACTGAGCCAGATATCTAAAGTTTATCTGGGAGTTAAAATAGATGTTATTAGTAGCGTTTAGGGTCAGTGTATTACCATTGCCGTTATAGACAGGGCCATCAAAAGTAAAGCCACCGTAAAGACTCTCTACTGTAATGTTTCCGGCTTGGCCGTCGTTATTCAGGTTATCAGTGGTGATAGTCACATCACCGGTTTCCAACGCGTTAAGAATGTTTCCAATTTCGATTACTGCTCCAGTCCCTGTCGGAGCAACATTCCAACCTGAACTGAACATACTTATATTCGGGGTGACATTGCCTTGAAATAGGTAGTATTCATCAGTAATCAGTATGTCATTAGGGTCAATCAGCCATTCACCACCCTCGCCATTATTGGCCCCCACATCTGGTGTCGATTCAATGGTCAGGTTCTCAAGACCTGAGGTTTCGATAAACCCGCCGTTACCCGACTGGTTTCCTCCTCTGGCACTTAAGTTACCACTCACCAACGAAGATTCTTCTGAGAAGACAATGATCGATCCGCCATCCCCAGTCTCACCACCATTGGCTTCGACATTGGTGCCTTCAGCAAGAATGGTGATTTGCGAATTCGAGACCGTCTCATCGCGGCCTTGTCGACCGCCACCAATCTTAATATCGCCTGCGTTATTGGCCGATGCACTTATCGTGGCTTCGTCTACCACCGCGATGCGCTCACCTTCTATGGTGACATCACCCGCTTCTTCATCTTCCTCATCGCTAGTGTCGATGTCAGCACCAACGATCACATCACCGTCTTCGCCCGCATCAACCGCCACATCGCCACCACCCGTGTCGATGTCCGCAGCGATCACTATTTGCTGCTCTGACTCTTCCGTCAACGCCTCAGTTTGAGTGACTTCCGGCGCAGGATCCTCCGTGGGAGCTTCTTCTGTTTCCGTCGGTGCATCCGCTACCGACTCTTCAATCTGTACATCCGAACCGGTGTCCGTGGCTTCCGTTTCCGCGGCCACGTCGGGGACTTCCACCGTTTCAATCTCAACTTCCGGCGCCTCTACATCACTCGCACCATCATCACTGGCCACATCCCCTGCTTCTGTAGTCGTGTCGCTAGCCACTTCTTCCGATGTGCTTGTCTCTACCGACTCGCTCGCATCCGCCGCCACACTATCACCAGTGTCTGCCTCGGTTTCTGTTGACGGGGTCTCGGTCGTATCTGCCGCAACACTGCTCTCTGTGCTGGCCTCTTCTGCTGCTGGCTCTTCAGTTGCCTCAACACTTGTTTCCTGTGAGGCAACGTCTTCTGTACTCTCTGCGCTGGCGTCTGATTCACCTTCTTGCGCTACCGCCTCATCTGAGCTCGCTTGTGCTTCCTCTTCTGTGGCTGCCGTATCTGTTGATTCGGCATCGCCTGCCTGCTCATCTTCTGTAACCGCAACTTCGTCTGACTCTACCGCTTCATCCGGTTGGTCCTGAGTCTCTTGATCTTCTTCAGACTCTTGGGTTGCATCAGCCACCACTTCTTCTGTGGCTTCTTCACTTGTTTCTGACTCGCCCTCAGACTCAGTCTCTACAGACGTCTCTTCATCTTGAACAACCGCTTCATTATCTTGCTCAATCGCATCATCTTGAGGTGCATCGTTATCCTCGACCGGTTCATCCGTCTGATTCGCCGTCGATTCTTGATCCACTGTGTTGTCCGTGGTCGACGCAACTGCTCTGCCCGTCTTAATCGTAACGTTCAGCGGGCCAGCCGTGGTTCTGATTGGCGCATTGATCTCAACACGATTATGCGCATCCAGAGTCAGTGTTACCTCTGAATCTCCTTCTGTCTTCGTGATCGCCGAGTTGACGTAGATATTTCCTTCACCATCGCCTTCATCCGTGGTGCGAACTTCAACATTCGAGCCACCATTGAGCGCGGTTGATATCGACGCCGCTTCACTGTCACCAATCGTGATGTCTTCTGGATCCAATAACCAGGTGCCCGCCCGACCATTGATCGCACTGACATCCACTGGCTGCCCGAAGTTCAAGATCTTCTTACCGGACGTTTCAACGAAACCACCGTCACCAGACACCAAACCGCCCCGGGCCGTGATCCTAGCGAAAGAGTTGGTCGTATCGTCCGACCAAATTATGACGCGACCGCCATCTCCATTATTACCCGCGTCTGCACGGATCGTGGTGCTTTCATCAACATTGGTGTTCTCGGCGTTCTTAACATCGCCTTTACCTTGATAGTCACCACCAATCAGAATTTCGCCACCGCTCTCGCCGCTGGCATCAATCTCGGCACCAACCACGTCGACTTGGTCACCCAGCAGATGGATGGACCCTCCGTCAACGCCTTCACCCGTGACGGTAATTCGACCGCTAACGCTTAATTCGTTGTCCGCTTCAAGAACCACGCGGCCTTCGGCATCGCGATACGCGCGATTGGCTGAAATTGTGCCAGATTGGAATATCTGATCAGCAAATACTTTGACTGAACCATTGCTGGCAACGAGTTCGCCTAGGTTGAGCACCTTATCGCCTGGAGCCGATACTCGATAGGAAATGCCCCCCTCATTTAAGGAATGCAGCGTCACTTCACGGCCAGCGGCTAACAAAATACGGCCGTCTTCGGATTGGATTAAACCGTGGTTCTCAACCGTTGGTGCAATCAGCACCACCTCGCCACCTGGACCAGATGCGATGTAACCGTGGTTCTCAATGGCCCCACCGTCACCTTCGAAATGCAAATTGCCGGCTAAGAAGTCGGCGTTAGAGATGTTCAACGTTGATGCCACAAACGATGCGGTATCAATGGTGGCCCCATCACCAATCACCAGACCATTGGGGTTAATTAAAAAGACACGGCCATTCGACGTTAAGCTACCTAAAATCTCCGATGGAATGCCGCTGATAACGCGGTTAAGTACCGCCGAATCGGCACCGCTTTGCAGAAACCGTACCATCTCATCTTGGGCGATGGAAAAGTCCTGCCAATTGATGATGGTGCCGTTAGTGTTTTGGACTTCCAGCGAGGCTCCTTCTCGGGCAAAACTGGCCGAACCGGCTACCACTTGCTCACCGCTTGGCGCCGCGCCAACACTGGCCGCTAAACTCAAAGAAGCGATAAATACCGAGATCTTTGTCTTTGGGTGCGCGACGCTTTTTACTAACGCTGACGTCTCGTCACGCTTGAGTGACTTCTTTTTGATTAAAGTCTTGCTCATTATTCGATTTCGCATATTTCATCGCCGGGTGCCACCTCATCATCTCCTAGCAGATTGAAGTTAGACAGCGACTCCGCGTCACCAGAGACATAGATATCAGCGGTAGAGAAGTCTATTCCAGCCAAGAAGCACTGCACCGAACCTGCTCCTTCAACTAGGCATGAGTCCCCAGCGCCCATATCAAAGAACTGTTCACCAAGGTCAACTCGAATTCCTCCCTCGACGACATTTACAAATACGCCATCCAAAAATTGAAGCAAACTCTGACGTGTAATCTGCTCTCGCTTACCACCATTCTTATCAACGACGAAAATGTCTACTAATTCTGATTTTTGCTCAGCGGTGAGCTCTTCATTGTTTTGCTCGGAAGCACATCCATCAGTGCCCGGCTCGCAGATCTTTATGACAAAAGTCGTACCTCGAATCCCTATGGTCGTATTCTTAGCTTTATAACTGACTTCCTGCGGTCTGTTTTTACCAATGGCACCGGTAACAGCTCGCAGGCCGCCCTTGATAAGCTTAAACGATTCTTTTTCCTGTCCAGGCGTATCATCGTATTCTTCGATATTAAAACGTGAGTCCGGTCTTAAGGTGATCTTGCCTCCATCGCTGAACTTAACCACTAAAAAGCTGCGCGCGGCGGTCTCCAAAATATCACCGACATAAACAGGCTCACCCTTTGCCAACGCAGTAAGCTGTCTGGTGTCAGACCGCGCCGTGGCCACGCCCTTTGCGACCGCCACTTCACCAATAGCTACACCGGTATTTGCCGAAGCAGTAAATGAAAAATTGATCAACAAGGCAAGCGCTACAAGTGCACCACTAACGTTTTTAAAAACAGACTTTCTATTCATTTATCTTACTCCTCCTTGAGAGGTGAACGGCCATTTTGGAAAGTAGCGGAATGAGACATGGAGGCGATCATCGCCATCCACAGAAACTTGATCTGTCTGGCCGTCAAGGGTTTCAACGCCGTCTATGATGTATCCGTAGTCAAGAGTTAGCCCCATGGCAGGGGTTATGTTCCAGTTAAAGGTCAACCCAACACTGGACAGCGTTTCTTTATCGTTTTCCCCAACTTGTACGTTATTTTGCTTTCCGGTCCCATAATCCAGGAATGCACCTAAACGGTATTTACCATTTCTAAACAATCGGTTCGCTTGCAAGGAAAATTTAACGCCTTTATCGACACTGGCCTCTCGTTCATAAAAGCCTCTGGGACCGGCCTCACCCAAGCTGCCACCCAGTCCAAACTTCTCACCTGAGACAAGTACGTCAGAAGTATTTTGAGCAAACAGAGAAACACTGCCAAGCCATTGCTGACTCCAGCTGTAATCGTACTTTATGGACAGTTTTTGCTTGTTCCAACTGCTGGTGGCGCCAACCCGGGAATTTGCATAACTGACATCATCGTTAAAGTTACCGCCGCTGAGATTCGTCGAATACGACAAGACCGAATTTACGGCCCAATTGGATTTACCAAAACGACTTATATAGTCGATTGACAATGGTCTGGTTCGGACATCTTGCCCAATATTTTCAGCACCAAAGAAGACATCACTATCGAATAGCTTATCAACCAAACTAACCCCAACGCGATGTTGGTAATCTCCGCGCTTATCAAGGTATTGCGTATACCCTATTCCTAAGGTTTCGCCGGCTCCGCTGATATCAAAAAAGTCAGCTACTCTGCCAGTATCGGCGTCTGACTTTGAATAAAAAACATTGGCTTGCCCACCTAGATTGTAAAGCGGAAAGCGATAATTTAATCCGTATTGGCTAAGTTCGGAGGTATCTTCTGGTGAGGTTGAATAACTCAAGGAAACTTGGTGATCCAATCCCCACAGATTTCGGTTGTGATATTGCAGGCCCAATCGGGAACTGGACGTTGCACGGCTTCCACTGTTGTTGGCCCAAAGATAAAAATCGTTAGGATTTTTATCCTTCACGGTTATATTGGCATTAACCGAATCTGGGCTATCTCCTTTAACAAACATCACCCGGACATCCTTGGCTGGATTTTGCTCCGCAAGTAGAAGAGCCGTTGCTATTTTTTGCGTATTTGGGCTTCTACCTTCCGCGATTAGAGGCAAACTTCGTTTGATATTTTTGTTAGAAAAATACTGGTTGCCTAACACTGATACTTTACCAATATCTATTTTTTTAATTTCAAGAGACACACTCCCTGCATCTAAGGTCTGCGGCGGTAGAGCCGTGCGATAGAAGTTGTAACCCTTGGTGGCAAGCTTCTCTTCGAGTTTGTTTGCAGCTTCTTGTAGCTCAGCGATGCTTAGCGGCCTATTTGTAAATCTATCCAGCACACCACTGGTTTCGCTCTCACTAAGTGGATTGTCCCCATTCACGATAAAACCCGTAACAACAAAAGTCGGGTTCTCTTCGATAACCTCATCTACCTGAGCACTAGTCGATGCTGAGAAAGAGATGATAAGCAGACAAAAGATAACGGCGAAGGCTAGTCTCAACGCGTCGGACATAATTTGCTCCCTGAGATGATGCAAATGGAATTTTGAGTAAGAGTATGAGAATGGTAATTTGGTGTTCGGTTGCGATTGTCCTTTTACATGCCGATTCAGCGACCATCCATGCAGGTAAGAGCTCCCTACCAACGAGATACTTTCGAATTCATAACGCTTGTTCTCCGAAAACGGAAAAACAGCGCGATAGCCTGTTACGACTCGCACAATAAACCCCTCATTGATGACCCAACTTTTGTTAACGCATTTAACACGCGCTTGTTTCATTTATTCTAAATTCAACCACCTTCACCATGACTGATGGTGCTTCGTGGTCATTCAGCTCTTTACCCTCAGTCGTAAGCCGCCCCTCTTTACTGGACATTTGACGTAAAAGCTGGCTCAGCAAACACTAATTAACAGTATTTAACCTTCTGAAAACTATACGGGTTATGCTGGCTCAGCTCAATCCCCTATTTAGGGGATATCATTATTAACCCAAAAACTTAAGCAGACTTCTGTTCAGCTTCTGGCTTAGGAGAGGGTTCTCTTTGCATGTAAGTAATCGCAGCCACTACCAGGACAATGCCCGCGAACTGAGATATTCCAAAAGCTTCATCCAACATTAGCACGGCAAATACTGAGGTGATTGCTGGCCCTAAGGTTCCGGCGATGGAGGTTTTTTGAGGCCCGACCAGCGCTATTGCTTCAGCAATTAAAAAACTGGGGATCACCGTCGTCACAATGGTCATAACCACAATTAACCAAAACGCCATTGAATCTAGTGACAACCAATTGAATGTTTGGGAGCTGATTAGAAAATGGATCAATATGCACACGCCGCTAGAGAGCATCGCAACCACGGTAAAAGCGGCGCCTCCTACTTCATCAATGACGGACTTACTCAGTAAAACATAAAGCGAAAACGAAAGAACCGACAGAAACATCATCAGTGAGCCAAATATCACGGCATCACCTAGATTTTGAAAGTCATAGGCAAAGATCATTCCCACGCCAATATATGAGAGTACTAAGGCTATCATCACCGTCCGACTGATCTTCTGCCCGTAGATCAACCACCCCAATATAGCCACCAAAGTCGGATACGTGAACAGAATCAACCTGGCTAACTGGGAAGAGATGTAGTGAAGACCAATCAAGTCAAGCAAGGCCGCAAGATAAAAACCAAGTGCTCCCAGCACAATGGCCTTCCAGATCCAGGCGTTCGACGACCTGGCCGGCGCGTCAGCAATGATCGTCGGGTCTTGATCTCCGAACTTTTTCTTTAGCACCCACATTCCGACAAAGATGTAGATAGGCAATGAGATTATGACCCGCCACGCTAGAACGTCCTCGCTGGTGACGTGGTCATATTGATAGATCAACTTAATAATAATGGGCTTCAGTGAGTAACAAAACGTGGCCAGAAGCGCCAAAATAAAGCCAATTTGTGCCGATGATTTTTCTTTTATTATTTTCTCCAACATCCGTGCGTGATCCCATTCACATGAACTTTTGGACAGTGTCACTATAACTCAAAAAAGTCCTAAAATGCCAATTCCGTTTATAAATCACACATTTAGACAGTATTTATTCAAAAAGAGATTAAAAGTCTTCACTAAATAAATTTGAAATTTCATCTAAATGGGTGAAGCAATTTTGAAAATCTATGCCCATACTACAAAGCATAGGACATGTAATTGTTAGGGGAATAATGAGGCGTAATGACGTGTAATGGGAATCTAACTGATACCGTCAGATAATCCTCAAGGTGGTTAAGTTACAAATGATTGAGGGAATCAAAATGACATTAAACAGGTCGAAGGGTCGAAACAGTAGCGACGTGAAGCAGACAATGAGCACATTACAAATGTGGCAACTTCAGATGGCGGCTTTACAGAGAGCCAGCAAGGGGTCTACTGAAGAAGAAAGTGGTGACAATGCAACTAATGAGGCTTTAACTTCGGAAGGCAGCTTGGGTACATCCGTTGTCTATCCACACTTACCTTAAACACCTGCGCCCGAAGGCTTGGTTAAAGACTCGCCTCTGAATCATCGGGCACCATTGCCTTTCGCAAATGTGCAGGCAACCGTGGTGTCGCTTTTGAGGTCGCCAAAAGTGACAGGGCAAGGCCGCATTTCTAACGACCTTGCCGGTAATTTTTAATCCATCAAACTTGTGTAGTCATCTGAGAAGATTTCTCTCCCAATAATGAGTTTCATAATTTCAGACGTGCCAGCGTAGATACGACTGATACGTGCATCAGTGAACATTCTACAGATCTCGTACTCTTGCATGTATCCCGCCCCTCCGTGCAACTGTACGCCAAGATCCATCATCTTCCACTCTAACTCTGCTCCATGTAGCTTTAACTTGGCTCCCATGTTCGCTGTCAGCTTGCCTTCATTGTGCATGGCGACACAATGATCAAGGTAGACCTGAGCGACTTCAATCTCCGTGTCCATTTCAGCCATCTTGAATTGAGTATTCTGAAAATCGGATACTTTTTTCCCAAACGCTTTTCGATTCATAACGAATTCTCGGGTAACGTCAAACGCTTTACGAGCACTGGCAATTGTGCCAACAGCATTTAGTAATCGCTCTTCGGCCAAACCTTCCATCAGATAAAAGAAGCCCTTTCCTGGTTCACCTAAGACATTTTCTTTTGGAACCTTAACGTCATTGAAGAACAATTCCGCTGTGTCTTGTGCTTTTAACCCCATCTTGTCGAGATTTCGACCACGCTCAAAGCCTTCCATTCCTCGTTCGACAACCATTAGAACCATAGCGTGTGGATTGTCACTGCCTTCGAGTTTAGCCGCAACCACAACCAAATCCGCTAGGATTCCATTAGAGATATAGGTTTTCGAACCATTTAATACAAAGTGGTCTCCGGCATCACGTACGGTGCTGCGCATACCCGACAGATCGCTGCCGGCATCTGGCTCAGTCATGGCAACGGCAAGGATTTTTTCTCCGCTAACACATGGCGGCAAGAAGCGTTCTCTTTGCTCTTCATTGGCATATTTATACAAGTACGGACCGACCAGACGACTGTGCAAGGTGTTAAACCATTCCCCAACCTGTTGACGTACGGTTTCTTCAATAATGATTTGCTCATATCGGAAATCATTGTCGCCCAAGCCACCATATTTTTCTTCAGGCCAAACCATCAAAAAGCCTTGCTCCCCCGCTTTTTTGAATGCAGATCGGTCCACGATTCCGTCTTCACGCCACTTTGGCATATGCGGGGCAATTTCTGTCTCGATAAACTTGCGATAGGCCTCGCGAAACATGTCTTGTTCTTCAGTAAAATTTCTCATCTTTATAACCAAACAGTATTAGTTCTGATCGTAGTATAAGGGCTGCCGCGCAATGGATTAATGACGGCCATTACCGGTTTAATAGACAAAAGATATCACGATCACCTCAAAACTAAGCAAAAACTGATGCTGTTTATCGATTTTTAAACGAAACATGTCATTGCCCTTTTCACTCGGGGAGATACAATCAACACGCTAACAAAAAAAACTTATTGGAGAACATTGAATGAATGTCAGCGAAGCAGTTAAAAAACGACGTTCGGTAAGAGCTTACAAGGATCAACCTGTTGATGCAGACCTGATCCGCACTATTTTTGAGAAGGCCCAAGATGCGCCCTCTAATTGCAACACTCAGCCCTGGCATGTAGTTGTGGTGTCTGGCGAAGCACGCAATAATATTGAGAAAGCCATGGTTGGAGAGATCATGTCAGGACAAGCTCCTACACCTCATTTCAAACCGGGTGATCAGGACTTAAAAGATCAATATCGCAAACGCCAAATAGACTGCGCTATCTCTTTGTATGATTCCGTTGACATAAAGTACGAGGAGAAACAGAAGCGACAAGAACTAATGTTAAGAAATTGGCAGTTCTTCGGTGCACCACACGCCGCGTTCTTTTCTATGCCAAAGACTATGAGCGAGATTAACGCAGTGGATATGGGGATTTATTTGCAAACCATAATGCTGCTAATGACAGAGCATGGGTTAGCCTCTTGTCCTCAAGGTGCACTCGCCATGTACGGAAACTCGATCCACGACCTAGCTAATATACCTGAAGAAAATGCCCTTATGTTTGGCCTCTCTTTCGGATATGCGGCGGAAGAAGAGTCTATCAACCAATTCGACGTTGGTCGGGCTGGACTTGATGATTGCGTCGAGTTTTACAGTTAGAAGTTAGCCAACCACTTGATCGGCATATTTACCATTAGTCACTGGCGTGGACAAACACACCTATCCTTGCCAGTGATTGTCTAGCCGTACAGGAAACTGAAGCTAACAATTGAAAGACGTGGCACTGATCCGGGTAGGCTTGCACCTCAACATTGAGCCCGTCACCCTTTAGCGCACCGATAAATGACTCAATTTGATCCCTAAATATCTCCGCAGTCCCATATTGAATCAGAGTTCTAGGAAGGCCTTTAACCTTTGGAGACACCAAGTAAGATTGCTCATTCTTTGGATTTCCATCTTTTATCAATGCCGAATAGCTGGTCTTTAGAAACTCAGGCGTCAAAAAATCGTATTCGGCCAGTTCATTTATAGACCCTCCCTCAGCCAATGGGTTCACCCAAGGTGATAGCAGCACCAACGAAGCGATTGAGATATCCCTGCCGATCAAACGCCTAGCCGTATTAAATGCCAGCGCGGCACCAGCTGAATCACCAATCAACACTATCTGTGAATCAGGATACGCATCAGCGATGGCCTCTACGGCAGTGACGCAATCGTCCTGTGGTTTTGGAAATGTAGCCTCTGGAGCCAGAGCATAATCGGGCGCGATCACCTTGCAGTTACAAGCATGGGCCAAATCACTCAGCAGTGGTTTGTATGTTTCGGGAGAACCCATCACATAGCCACCCCCATGAAAATACACCAGAATGGTTGATGAATGCGCTTTTTTTGGCGTGATTCTAATTGACGGTATATCCCCGTACTTACCATCTTCACGTCGTACTTTAAATGCACTCAATGTTGGTGTTTTTAACTTGGATAGCGATTTCCGAACACCATGGATACCCCCCTTCTGATTTCCTTCTGCCAAGGTTCTCCGAATCAGGCGGCACATTAAGTCTTCTCTAAATGTTCTCTTCGGCAGCCGCTGAGCTTTGAATGTTTCTATGATGGCTAGAGTCGTGTTCCGTATCATTTCTATCGTTACTTTCCTTTAAATACTGGCTTCTGCTTTTTGAAGAAAGCGTCTATGGCCGACCGTGAGTCCTCAGATTGGATAAGTTCACTTTGCAATCTCGCCTCTTCGTCGATGACCTCGCTGTAGGTCATGTGGACAGCACGGCGCATTAACTTCTTAAGAGCACTTTGCGCCAATGGCGCTCCAAGTGAGAATTGTTTGGCCAATTCCAGCGTAACTTCCATTAATTCTGCTTTTGGAACTCGTTTATTGGCTATTCCAAGATCCAAGCATTCTTGTGAAGATAGCCGCCCAGCATTAGCGGCCATTTCAAACGCCTTCTGATACCCTAACTTTTGTAACAGTAACCAAGTTGCTCCACCGTCAGGGATCAGACCAATTGCTGAAAAAGCCTGATATATGTAGGCATCTTCGGCCATCACCACCATGTCACAATTCATCACCACCGCACTGCCAATTCCTGCGGCTGCGCCTTGTACAGCGGCTATATACACTTTAGAGGAATCGTGAACCCCCATAAGCCATGGCTTATATTCTGCCTCACATTGTTGCACAAAGTTGTCGTGCCCTGGCATTCCCTCTGACAAGTCAGCCCCAGCGCAAAAGGCCTTACCTTCACCCGCTAACACGACCACTCGAACCGCGTCGTTTTTTTCCAAGTGATCGACCGCATCCATTAGCTCTAACCTCATGGACTGATGAAGAGCATTGAGAGAAGTCGGCGCACACAGTGTTAAGGTCGCAACACGTTCATGAATATCCAACCTTATGTGTTTGTATTTACTCATTAAAATTTGTATCCAGTCAACATTGATCAAAAAAGGGACAATATCAAATTTGATATTGTCCCTTCCAGGTTTTGCTAATTGCTAGGTACCATTACTAGGCAAACCACTCACCGGCTTTTGCTTTATCTTTGACCATTTGTGGACAGTTAAATCGCTCACCAAATTTGTCGGCCAACTGGTCACATCTAGCAATAAAATTATCCAGTCCATAAGTATTAACGAATTGAATAAACCCGCCTGTGTGCGCTGGTGCACCAATCCCAAAAATTGATCCAATATTTCCGTCCGCGACTGTTCTCAATACGCCAGTTTCCAAGCATTTTAGGGCTTCAATTACTTGGCGGAACATAAGGCGATCCTTAATGTCTTGATCTGAGATTTCATAATCTTCATTAAAGTAGAGATCATACAAACCAGGCCATATATTTTTGGTGCCGTCTTCATGATATTCATAGTAACCTCCACCATGATATCGACCACCACGGCCATTATCTGTAATCATGTCTTTGATAACGCGTCGAATGACATCGCCATTCCCCCACTTATCGGTTACGCCCATCTCTGCCCACGTTTCCTGAGCTTTGCGGCTTAATTCCAAACTCGTTTCATCTTGGATTTGTAATGGGCCAACAGGCATACCAATCGCTCGCCCTAGATTATCGATGCGTACCGGCTCAGTACCCTCAGTAAGCAGGTGAGCGGCCTCGTCAAGATAAGTACCGAAAGTTCTTGAAGTGAAAAAACCTAGCGAATCATTGACCACAATAGGTGTTTTTCGTATCTGCATCGTGTAGTCAAAAGCCTTTGCCAAGGTCTGATCCGAGGTTTTTTCACCACAAATAATTTCAACTAGCGGCATTTTATCTACCGGCGAAAAGAAATGAATACCAATGAAGTTATCTGGCTTTGCACTTGCCTCAGCCAACTGCGTAATAGGCAACGTTGACGTATTTGAACCCCAAACTCCGTCTTCAGACAAATACCTTTCCAGCTCTTGAGTGATCTTGTGCTTCAAGCCGATATTTTCGAAAACCGCCTCTACGATCAAGTCACATCCATCAAGATCAGCATTATCCGCAGTTGGTTTAATCAGATCTAAAATACCTTTAGCCTTAGCTTCATCCATGCGGCCTCGAGCAATGCGCTTTTGTAAAAGCTTCTCAGTATAAGCTTTACCTTTTTCAGCTGCTTCCTGAGAGATATCTTTTAGTACGACTTCAATGCCTGCCATAGCTGACACGTAAGCAATACCTTGCCCCATCATTCCAGCGCCAAGGATTCCAATTTTCTTGGTTAACCTCTTCTCGATGTCTTTTGGACGGCTTGCACCGCCATTGATTTGATTCAACTGAAAGAAGAAGGCCGTGATCATGTTTTTGGCCACAGGGTTAGTGGCCACTTTGGCGAAGTTACGGCCTTCAATTCTTAGTGCCGTGTCCACATCCAACATCGACGCTTGAAACGCGACATCCATGGCTGAGGTCATTTGCGGCATCAATCCGCGAGTCTTTTGATGCAACATCGTCGGGGCCATGACGGCTAACTGCGCATTCTTTGGCGAATTAACGGGACCGCCCGGAATGCGGTAGCCCTTTTTATCCCAGGGTTGAACGGCCGCTTCTGGATCATCTTTCTGACTATGAATCCACTCTTTCGCCGCCGGAACAAGATCATCCAATGAATCAACAACTTGATCAATCATTCCAGCCGCCAGAGCTTTCTCCGGAACCACACGCTTACTCTCAAGGATGTATGGTAGTGCTTTTTCCACACCGAGGAGTTTGGTCAAACGCACTACGCCACCGCCGCCTGGATACAATCCGAGGGAACATTCAGGCAAGCCAATCTGGACTGACTTATGGTTAAACGCAATTCGACGGTTACACGAGAGACAAATCTCGTAACCGCCTCCCAACGCAGCGCCATTAATCGCTGCCACCACAGGAACAGGCAATTTCTCTAGCTGTCTTAGGCCGGCCTTCATTGATTCTGTGGCGTTGAAAAACTCCTCCACGGTATCTGGATTTGCGGCAACCAGGTCATTAAGATCTCCGCCCGCAAAAAACACTTTCTTTGCCGATGCGATCACGACTCCAGTTAAATCTTTTTCAGCGTGCAGCTTTGCTAAGTTTTCGGTCATCGCTTCGTGGTATTCCGCATTCATCGCATTGACGGGTCCAGTCATATCCATGGTGACGACAACGATACCGTCCGCATCTTTTTCGTACTTAAATACGCTCATGATAAATCTCCTTAAACTCTCTCGATGATGGTTGAAATACCCATACCACCGCCCACACAAAGGGACAGCATACCGGTGCTCAAGTCTCTTCTCTCGAGCTCATCAAGCATAGAGCTGAGAATACAACCGCCAGTGGCACCCAATGGATGCCCCATGGCAATAGCACCACCAACCACGTTGGTCACATCGTGACCGATATCCAAATCGCGCATGTACCGCAAGGCAACCGATGCAAATGCCTCGTTGATCTCCCACAAGTCGATGTCTGCCGTGGTCATGCCAGCGGTCTTTAGTGCTTTTTTAGCGGCGGGGCCGGGACCGGTCAGCATTATGATTGGATCGGTGGATATGATCGATGTTGCCACGACTTTCGCCCTTGGCTTTATATTTAGATCGGTGCCAGCTTGTGCAGTGCCAATGAGTACGGCGCTTGCACCATCAACGATTCCCGACGAGTTACCAGGCGTATGAACATGATTGATTCGATCTAGTGTGTTGTACTTTTTGATGACGATGTCATCGAATCCATATTTACCCATCTCGGCAAAAGAGGCTCGCAATGCACCGAGTCCTTCCATGGTTGAATCTGGCTTAATGAAGTCGTCTCTCTCTAAGATCGTAACGCCATTGAGATCCTTTACAGGTACAACTGATCCGTCGAACCATCCGTTGTCCCGAGCATGGGCTGCACGCTTTTGGGATTCCAGAGCGTAAGCATCAACATCTTCACGGGAATAGCCTTCCAATGTGGCAATGGTATCGGCCCCAATGCCCTGAGGCACAAAGCTTTCTTTTATTGCGAATCCAGCATCGGCGGCCATGGCTCCACCATCTGAGCCCATCGGCACTCTCGACATGCATTCGATACCACCAGCAACGACTAACTGATCCCACCCTGCAGCAACTTTAGCCGCAGCTGTATTGATCGCTTCTAGACCCGACGCACAGAAACGATTAAGTTGTACGCCCGCCACGGATTCATCCCACGAGGCGTTTTGCACAATCATTTTTGCAATATCACTGCCCTGCTCGCCAACAGGGGAGACGCATCCTAGTACTACATCGTCAACGTACGACGTGTCTAAGTCGTTTCTGTTTTTTAGTGCATTCAGCAACCCAGCACCAAGGTCAATGGGCTTGACCTCATGCAGTGTTCCGTCGGCCTTACCCTTAGATCTAGGGGTCCGGACCGCATCGTAGATAAAAGCGGTATTACTCATGATTTCTCTCGAATATTCGTGGAAGGTTAATAAATCTATTCTACGCTGGGTGAAGATCCCCTCAATGGCAAAAAGCATCGAATAAATAGACAGACATTATTAAAAAAAATATAAAAATGTGCTTTAATTCTTGAATGAAAGATTTTTCCATAGATATCCGTTGGCTGGCCATGGTGCTTGAAGGGGCCGAGCGCAGAGGCCTTGATGCCACTCCCATGTTACTCAGTCAGGGCATATCGCAACTGTCGGTAAAGAACCTAAACAGTCGTGTGCCGCTGGAGGCGTTCGCGGCGTTCGCCAGGAACTCGATAGTGGCCCTGGATGATGAGTATTTAGGCCTTGGTGAAAAGCCACAGCCATCGGGAAGTTTTGCCATGATGGCACGCGCCGCGATCAGTGCTCGAACTCTTGGCCGTTCATTGAAACGAAACGCGAAGTTTTGGAATCTGTTCGATAATGGCTATCGTCATCGTGTTGAAGTCGGCGAAGAGTACTGTGAGTATATTCTGGAAAAGAAAGAAGGTTTTGAACCCGTCAATGACTACCTAGTTTCGGCGATACTATCTTCGGTGCATCGATTTCATTGCTGGATCGGTGGTCAATTCATGGCTCTGGATAAAGTTATGCTGGATCACCCTCAGCCGGCCATACATAAAGAATACGATCCGCTCTACTACGGGGCACCGATAGAATATGAACAAGCTCGCGCGTCGATACGTTTTGCATATCGATACTTTGATACAGCGATCACACAAACACCCGAAACTCTTGATGAATACCTTAAGGGGACCAATCTATCGTTATTGTATCAACCCAAGAACTACCGTGTAATCAGTGACCAAGTTCGACAATGGCTCGAGAAAAACATCAAACAAGGCAATTACAAGGCCACACTGAAAGAAGCTTCTGAGCACTTTCAATTGAGCCAACAAGTTATGCATCGCCGCCTGATGGCCGAAAATCTCTCTTTCAAGGAAATAAAAATGCAGACGCGTCGAGATATTGCTATCAAACTACTCTTTGAAGGAGAATACAAAGTAGAAGACATCGCCATTATGGTCGGATTTTCTGAGCCCAGCGCTTTTATTCGGGCATTCAAATCATGGACAGGAAAGACGCCGAGAAATTATAGACAAAGCCAGAGCCAACAGTAGCTTTAGTCTCGGGTAACGAAGTGATGGAGCTGGCCTTTCTTTTGGAACACTTTTTTACTTGAAATCGTCGCGATCGTAGGTATAAACGTTGTGTACCCATCATTAGGCTAATTCAACAATGCTCGCAGTTCTAATAACGCTAATCGTTTTATACCTTATTGCCGTTTATCATCTGAGCGGCCCTGATCTTTCTATTTATGACCGACCAGCTTGGGAAGAGTTTGATGATCATAGTGAGGACCAGGAAGCCACAAATCGTTTCTTGGCCGTATTGAAGGATGTCCGAAAGTCAGTCAAAAGGTCTCGATCACTTTCAGGAGGGCTGCGAATTGTCAGGGACTTTGCGGACAACCTATCAAGTGATCTCGAAACTGACACAGAGTTCGAAAGCGTTGTGGCAAATGGCGTACCTTGTGAATGGGCAATCCCTAAAAACGCGGACCCGACTAAACGCGTTCTTTTCCTGCATGGTGGCGCCTTTTTATTTGGAAGCCCCAGAGGACACCGAAAATTTGCAGACAAGCTTGGAAAAATCACCAATGGTGTGGTGCTTTCTGTGGATTACCGAATGCTGCCCGAACATAAACGTGGCGCCAGTATCACCGATTCTCAGGCCGCCTATAAGTTCCTATTGAAGAATTCACCAGGGGGACAATCGGACTTAGACAAATTGGTTGTTGCGGGCGATTCAGCGGGTGGTAATCTTGCCCTGATGCTGTCAGCCTGGAGCAAGCTGAATGCCGAGAGACAACCTGATGCCGTAATCGGCTTTTCGCCGTCGACGGACATGACGCTTTCTTCGCCCACAATCAAGAGCAATCAAGCAACCGACAAAATGCTAGGCGAAGGGCTCGGGCTTCTAAGCAAAATTCCTGGACCGATTCGGGCCTGGGTAGGTTTAGTCTCAATGCGTATTAACCCTTCTAACCCATTAGCCTCACCTTTGTTTCAAGATTTATCCAATCTACCTCCGACGCTGATTCAAGCCAGCACCAATGAGATGTTGTTGGGAGAAGCCAATCGCTATGTAAATAGAGCGAGAACCTCAGGATCAAAAATCAAGTTTCAAGTTTGGAAGGATCAGATTCACGACTGGCATCTATTTAATATGGGCTACGGATCAGCCAATAGCGCCTGGAAAGAAGTCGAAAAATTTCTTAGAGAAACCGTCTTGAAAGAACAGCAGCATGAGGCGTCTTAGTCCTCGTGCTAGCCTGTTTGTTTGAAAAATCAAAAAGAGCCCAATGAGCTCTTTTTGACTACTTCTGAGTAATAGCTAGCAACAAATCAGTCTGTAAAGTTTGGTGAACGTTTTTGAAGCTGTGCCATCACCGCTTCAATTTGATTCGCTGAGCCAATAATCTGATCCTGCTCGATGGATTCTGTTAACAGGCCTTCTGCAGCGCTTTGATAGTAGCTCTGTTCAATAACACGTTTTGACGCTCTAACAGCATGCGGGTTTTTTCCGACGATTTCTTTTGCCAATGCTTCGGCTCGCTCTGTTGGGTTATCGTCAATATGGGTAATAAACCCCCATCGAAGCGCATCTTCAGCGCCAAAAATACGAGCCGTATAAGTTAACTCTCGGATGATATCGTCACGAATCATATGACGCATTATTTGCGTTGAGCTCATATCGGGTATCAGTCCCCACTTTAGCTCCAAGATAGAGAAACGACTTTCAGGGTGGGCTATACGCACATCGCCACCTAAGGCCATTTGTAAACCGCCGCCGAGTGCTACGCCCTCGATAGCCACAATCACCGGCATTGGTAGTTCACGCCACATCCAAGCTGCGTACTGAGGTACATTGGCAATGCCATGCACTCGCTCCTCTAGCTTTGAAGAGGCATCATCGGCACCAAGGGCCATTGATGACTTAGCCAGAAGGGATTCGAAGTTTGACTTATCCAATCCGGCTGAAAAGTTTCCACCAGATCCGGTAAGAATTACCACTCGAATATTCGAATCTTCGTGAAGAAACTTCCCCGCCTGCGGGATCGCTTCGAACATCTTGGCGTCAATAGCGTTCATCTTTTCGGGCCGACAAAAGGACACACGAGCAACGTGATCTTGAACTTCGATGTTGATACGTTCTAGAAAATTTGGCATTTTATAACTCTGTTATATTTACTAAGCCTCGAGTGTAGAGTCTTTATCGAAAAGCATCAAGATTGGCGGTAACACCAGAAAGTCAAATATAAGCGCCAGAACGATAGTCAACGTTGTCAGAGTGCCAGTCATCGCGTTGAGATTAAAATCGGATGTGCTCAACATACCAAAGCCAATGGACAACACAATGGTAGTCACCACCAAAGCAGGGCCCACATTATCGAAAGCGTAACGGATGCCCTCCTCAGGGCTGAATCCTTTAACCAGTCTTGCGCGACGATACTTTGAAATGAAATGAACGGTGTCATCCACAAGAATCCCTAGAGCAATGCTGAAAACTGCCGCTACAGCCATATTGACCTGGCCAACGGCCACTCCCCAGATACCAAATGCCATAAAGGCTGGGAAGCTATTAGGTATCATACTAATCAATGCGTATTTAAAAGATCTTAGCGCTAAAAGAATCGTGAAGGTGATTGCCAATACAGCGATCACACCTCCCCATAGCATCGAACGAATATTCTTTTCACCGATCGAAGCAAACATCAGGCTGACGCTGCCTGGCGCCGCGACATCGGCTTGATATTCATCGACTAACCACTTACGCCCTCGTTCGGCCAAACTGATTAATTCCGCGTTAGTGATGTTATTGGTCCAGACCATAATCTTGGTGGCGGATTTGTCCAGGTTCAAAATATTGTTTAGGTCCAAGCCATATGGCAAGGACATCTCGTACATTAGGCTGTACTGTGCGGCTAAATCAGCGCGTGTCGGTATGGCATAATATGCCTGATCATCCGCATTCATACTCTTGTTAAGGCGTTTGATCACATCGACGTAGGACGTGACGTGTTCCACACCGTTCTGCGCTTCTAGAAAAACGCGAAATTCCTCCAACATAGCGAGAAACTTAGGATCGTTTACACAGGCCGCCTCACCACAAGCGATGTCAAAGCTAATGTCTTTCACTGTGGGTAAATATTTCAATGAAAAATCCGAAGCATCGCGATAAGGAACACCCGGCTTGAAGTAGGTTATCGGGTCATCATCAATGACGTTCTTAGGGATTAACGCGATTAAGCCAAAGGCTACAGCAAGCGATACGGTCAATACTCGGGTTCGATGATTGATTACAAAACTAGCAAAACCAGACAGAAAGGCTTCGTTTGAGGCACGAGGTTTACGTTTTCGAACCAGCAATAATGTGACAGCGGGCAACATCGTGAATGTGAGCACCATGGCCCACAGAACACCTACCGCGGTCATATTACCCAGCTCAACAAACGGAGGCGAAATGGAGAAATTGAGCGTAAAAAACCCCACAGCCGTCGTCACACTGGTTAATGTGATCGGTTCAAGATTTATGCGGAGACTTTCGCTCATGGCCTCCTCGGCGGACATCTGCAAACTCAAGTTTCTGAGGTAAACCGCTAAGAGGTGCACGGCATCACACACCGCTATGGTGAGCACAATGGTTGGAGCCGTGATGTTAACGGCATTCAAGGGATAGCCAATCCACCCGCCAAAACCCACAGCAGCCACGCTGGCGCAGGCTATAACCAGCAATGATCCGACAATGGCACCCAATGACCTTAGGAAAACGGCAAGTGCAATCAAAATAATGCCATACATCATGGGCACCAAGGTCTCACCGTCTTTTTTCGAAGAACTAGCAAAACTATTGGTAATAACCGATACGCCAGAAAGATGAATTTCAACATCAGGGTGGGTGGCATTAAACTGAGCAATGACTTCATCACCAAAGGCGACTACTTCCCCGTGCGATTGATCTCTAGCCTGTCGTTGCGCCATTTGTTCGTCAGCGGAAAGAGTTGGATCAACCTCAGGCGGCAGTTCTAATGTCACGTTCACCATTGCTGTAGAACCATCGGCAGAGACCAGTCTTTTAACAATGGCTTTTTCATTCATTGCGGTTTCTTGCACCGAACGAATTTTGAGTAGGGATAAGTCATCAGGATCCAATACGAGATCCTCGACCAATAAATCATCTCCGTCGGCGTAGGTGTGCTGAAAATTTGTTAATGAGTCAACCCGGATTGCATACGGAGTCTGCCAACCAATCTCCGAAAGATCGTAAATCAGTCTTAACATCCTTTCGTTAAATACTTCACCATCTTCAGCCCGTAACATGAAGGCGAGGTTATCCGTCTTCGTATAGGCTTCCTCCATCGATTCATGAGCTACCAATTGGGGCTCATCATCTTGAAAGTAAATTTTATAGTCCGTTTCCAAATACAAATTCTTGGCTCCGTAAGCCAAGACCAATGTGGCCCCTAAGCTGAAAAGAGCCAACAAATAGCGATATTTGAGCAAAAACTTAATAAATCTTAGTTCCATAACTGAGAGTGTCGATCGATGACAAAATAATTTAAGCCAGAAGAAGTGCCGGATAGGCAACTGTTAAGATGAGTTACAATAGCATGAAGACTTAATAAAAAAGCACAAAAAGCCCGCATAATCACACTATACGAAACGCTTTTGCTGCATAATCTCGCCACTGTTTATTCGAGGTATTTTCTGATGGAAGACGCATATAAAAAAATAATTACCGAGTGCGGAGAAGATTTAGAACGACCGGGTCTTTTGGATACGCCCAAAAGAGCGGCGAAAGCCATGGAGTTTTTAACTCAGGGGTATCACCAGAATTTAGATGAAGTCATCAATAATGCCCTGTTCCCCTCTGATTCTCGGGAAATGGTGATTGTTAAAGACATTGAGTTGTATTCAATGTGTGAACACCACTTATTACCGTTTATCGGCAAAGCTCACGTTGCCTACATTCCGAACGGGAAAGTCTTGGGACTCTCCAAGGTTGCTCGGATTGTTGACATGTTTGCGCGACGCTTTCAAATTCAAGAACAACTCACCACAGAAATAGCCGAAACAGTGAGAGAAGTCACCGGTGCTGAAGGAGTGGGTGTTGTCATTGAAGCCAAGCACATGTGCATGATGATGCGGGGCGTGCAAAAACAAAACTCCTTGATGAAAACCTCTTCTATGCTGGGTATTTTTAGAAGTAATCAGTCTACTCGAAACGAATTTCTGTCTTTAGTTAGCAGCTAGGCAGCGCAAATGCCTTGTGTATTCACCCTTACGGGTGAGGTACGGCCTGCTGCACTTCCATAGAATACTATTCAACGAGACATCACCTGGAAGTGGTCCAACCGAGTAATGCGTATGATAATTTTTGGTTTCGTACGCGATCAGGTTCGGTACAACAAGGAGCTGTGTTTCGTTAAGAGTGAAATTGGATTTTCATTCAGCACCCTGCCGCTATTCGTTCGACCAGCGAATAGTGGCATTTTTATGGTCGGATTTACTCTGGAAAATAAAAATATAAATTATTAAGTTTGAGGTATTGCCCTAAGAACTGCGGCGATCCTTAAACGCTGCAGCCAGGGTGCGTTGGTCCATATACTCTAGTTCCCCGCCGACAGGAACACCACGAGCTAGTCTTGAAACCTTGAGGTCATAAGGCTCTAGCAGTTGTTGTGTGTAATCTGCTGTAGCGTCACCCTCAGCGGTAATATTGGTAGCAAGAACCACTTCGCTGATGTCATTCTCAGCGACGATACGACTCAACTTTTTAAAGCCAAGCTTATCGGGCCCCACACCTTCAAGCGGGGATAACCTGCCCATTAAGACAAAATACAGTCCGTCGTAGGCACCAACCTGCTCAATGGCTTCTAAATCTGCGGGTGTCTCAACCACGCACAATTTTGACCCATCTCGCCTTGGCGAGGAACATATATCACACAGATCGGATTCACAAAACGTGCTACATCGTTCACAACTGCGCACGGAGTCTAAAGCGTATTGCAATGCATCAGCAATTTGTCGTGCTCCCTCACGATTGCGTTCCATTAGATGAAAGGCCATCCGTTGGGCATTTTTCGGCCCTACACCGGGCAATGCTTTTAATGCAACTTTGAGCGCTTCAATCGCCGCTGACGTAGACATCTGAACCTATCTTCTGATCTAAAACGGCATTTTCATGCCCGGAATATTCATTCCACCCGTTAATCCTGCCATCTTGTCTTGAGTGGTTTTTTCAACTTTCCTGACCGCATCATTAACGGCTGCCGCGACCAAATCTTCAACAATCTCCTTATCTTCTGGGTCGCCAAAAAGCTCTGGATCAATTTGCACAGACTTTACATCATGTCGACATGTCATTGTCAATTTCACCATTCCGCCGCCAGCTTCCCCGACAACTTCGATAGATGCCAACTCTTCCTGCGCTTTCTGCATTTTTTCCTGCATTTGTTGCGCTTGTTTCATCAAGTTACCGAGTCCACCTTTCATCATTTCAAAGTTCCTAAATACAAATTGATAAATTTGCCACGTTAAAGTGGCTTGATTGAAGTATCTTTTATAGTGGCGCCAAATTCAGAAATCAACGATTTGACACCAGGGTCATTATAGATAGCTTCTTTCACCTGTTCGTGTTTTTCATACCCCAGTCGTGATAAACATTCTGATGGCGTCTCTCTATCGGAATCATCTATCTCTAATGAGACCAATATATTTGGGTTTGTAACCGCCACTACGGCTTCTTGGATCTCCTCAAATCGTTGCGGATTATGAAGATGTTCTAACTTAGGAGAAAGACAGAGATCGATGCGTTCTTCGCTCATACGGTCAGCACTGCAGTTCATTGCCAATTCCTTAGCCATACCAACTAATGTGGTTTGCTCGATGAGTTCACCCCACTCATTGTTACCCGCCAAGGTAACAGCAACTGGGCTTGGACCGTTTGTAATCGGTTGAGCATCATCTATGACAATGTCTGCGGGCTGCTTTTCGTATTCAATCGAAGGCACACTGTCGGATGAGGAAACAGGCGGAGTAGCAGATTCCTGCTCGACAACGCCAGTAGCCTCCTCATTTACAAACTCTTTAGGGGCAGACTCCCAGGGAGGCATCATGTCAGCAGAAGATTGGGGAGCTGGACGATGCGAAGTATCTAGGGAGGCGTCTGCAGATGACAAATCTGTCGTCGGTGATGAGAGGTCACCCGAGCTCTTTACCGACGCAGGAGTTGATTGGTCCCGCATAATAGGGCTCTGTGGCGCGGCTGCCCCCTGCCCTTGCGTATTTTCTTGCTCAATGCGATTGGAACTGTGGGAAGGCGCTTGGCCTACTTCAGGAGTTTTTTTTTCTGCAGTTATTGGTTCAGTCTCAGATGTTGAAGGCTGATTGGTATTAAAATTAGGTACTGAGGATTGTTCGATATCTGCCGGCTCAAAAGCAAACATTCTCAGCAGAACCATCTCAAATCCCACTCTTAAGTTTGGTGCTAATGACAAATCTCTCTTGCCGACCAAACCAATTTGGTAGAAAAGCTGTACAGCTTCCGGAGATAGTTTTGCGGCCGCGTCAGGGACACCATGATCGACCTTAGTCGAGCCGTCCAAAGCAGATGGAGAGAGTTGATAGAGAGAGATACGATAAAGCAGCATCAACAATTCATCTAATGCCCCGCTGAAATCAACCGCGTGATCAGACATATCCGCCACCGTTTGCAATGCCAGTGACACGTCCCTAGACAATAGAGACGCCAGTAACGCATTAATATGCTCAGTTTTGATAGTGCCAAGCATTTTCAGTACGTCTTGAGACCGTACCTCACCGCCACCTTGAGCAATCGCTTGATCGAGAAGGCTTAATCCATCTCGCATACTGCCGTCAGCAGCCTTAGCCAAGGCTTGAACAGCCTCTGAGTCGAAGTCTATCGACTCAAGACCCAAAATTTTAACTATTTGATTCTCAACTTGTTCTGGCCTCATGGCGCGCAAATTGAACTGCAGGCATCGAGAAAGAATCGTCACTGGAAGCTTTTGAGGGTCGGTGGTCGCGAATAGGAATTTCACGTGCTCTGGCGGCTCCTCCAGAGTTTTTAACATCGCATTAAAGCTGTGGCCCGACAGCATATGAACTTCGTCTATTAGATATACCTTGTACTTACCTGAGGTCGGTGCATAGTGAATATTTTCTAGCAATTCACGAGTTTCATCGACCTTGGTTCGTGACGCGGCGTCTACCTCAATCAGGTCAACGAATCTTCCCTCATCAATTGATTGACAGGTTCCGCATACCTGACAAGGTTCCGCGCTGGTGCCCTGCTCACAATTCAGGGATTTGGCGAAGATTCTAGCCAGTGTTGTTTTACCCACTCCGCGAGTTCCAGTAAACAAAAACGCATGGTGTACACGGCCTGAGTCCAAGGCGTTAGAAAGTGCTTGTACAACATGCTGTTGCCCTACCACTTCGGAAAATGCTTTGGGACGCCACTTACGGGCTAAGGCGAGATAGGCCATCTAATCGGGATTCCAGTAAAACTATCAGACCAGTGAGAATGCGCTAAAACTCAATAGTAAACAAGGTCTTGTTTGGATTTTGAAAAGATGACGGCTAACCTGATCACAGCACCCGAATCAGTCGCTACGGCTGCTCCCTTCCGGGCCTGACCGGGTTCACAACCTATCGCCACTGTGGAGACTAGCCGCCACCGCGGGCGATTATAACCAACACTCGCTCGCAATCCCACCACTGATTATGGCTTTGATGAAAAGAATCCTTTCTATTTTTAGTGCCTTGCTGAGATAATTGAATCCGAAGCTACTTTCTACAATATCCATGAATTCCCGAAACACAATATACAAAGTGAGTGACCTTACTGCCGAAATGCGCCAACTATTGGAGCGTAGCTATCCGGAGATATGGATTGAAGGAGAATTGTCCTCACTCAGCTCTCCGGCATCTGGTCATTTGTACTTCAGCCTTAAAGATGAACAGGCACAACTTCGTTGCGCTATGTTCAAGAGCCGCGCATCTATTTCGAAGTACAAACCAAAGGTTGGCGATCTAGTAAAAGTAAGGGCAAAAATTTCTGTATACACGGCCAGGGGCGATCTGCAATGCATAGTCCAACATATTGAGGAAGCTGGGGAAGGATTGCTACAACGAAGATACGAAGAGTTAAAACAAAAACTCGCAAACCAAGGTATCTTCGACCAAAAATACAAAAAAGAGTTGCCCGCCTTGGCCAGAAAAATCGGTGTCGTTACTTCTCCCACTGGGGCCGCTATTAGAGACGTATTGACCACTCTGTCAAGGCGCTGCCCTGGCATACCAGTGACGATCTACCCTGCTTTGGTTCAGGGCGACGGAGCATCTAAATCGATACAGGATGCAATCAGGTCTGCGGTCACTCATGCTCAAGTTGATGTTCTGATTCTGACTCGAGGAGGTGGTTCGCTGGAGGATCTATGGTGTTTCAATGATGAAGAGCTGGCCAATACTATCTTTAACTGCCCTATTCCAATTGTGGCCGGAGTTGGTCATGAAGTCGACACAACAATAGCTGACCTAGTGGCCGATTTAAGAGCTGCTACTCCCACTGCAGCAGCGGAAATGGTTAGCCCCGATCGTAATCAGCTCTTTTCACAGCTAATGTCTCTGCAAAGAAGGCTTGAACACGCCCAACTAAGATATATACAGAATCTATCTCAACGAGTTGATATGACTGGGCAAAGGCTCAGGCATCCACATCAAAGGCTGCAAACGCAAAGGGACAACCTGAATCAGCTCTCACGACGACTTAAGTCTTTTCAGCAATTAACGCTTAAACGCTATACGAGCCAAACCGCGGCCTTAGAACATCGATTAAAGTCAACTAGCCCAGAGAACAAGTTAAAATCCTTCACCAGTCTAAACCAAGCACTGGGGCGAAGACTCTTCAGAGCCACAACTTCTCAAATTGATGGCAAGCGGACGAGAATGGACAGTCTTGGTGGCCAACTAAATGCCGTTAGCCCCCTGGCTACTCTGCAAAGAGGTTTTAGCATTGCCAGAGATGAGGAACGTCAATTAGTGAGAAGCTCGAAAGACTTGTGTGTAGAAGATACGCTTGAAATCGAATTTGCTGAAGGCTCAGTTTATTGTCAAGTAAACGAGGTCGTAAAATGAGGTCTCACTTGAGCCTCATATCTGCTTTGTTGCTGCTCACTACTTTTTCCAGTTTCGGAAAAGAGATTAATCAACACCCTGGTGGTATATTTTTATTGTCCTTGGAGAAACAGTCGTCCATCCCTCCAATAGTCAGATTCGGCATCAAGGAAGTTGCAGTACTGGAATACGAAAAAGAGTGGATCGCTCTAATAGGCATTTCGATGCAGCAATTGCCAGGCGAGTACCTAGTGTATTTTCGTCAATCGGCTGTGGACGAAGTCGCAAACTTTATGAAGTTTAACGTTCAAGCGCAAAGAACAGGCACTTTGAATGAGTCCTCAAAAAAGTTTCCACCTAATCTCAAACGAATGAGTGAATTGGATTTTGAAAACTCTGCCCCACCAAAGGTCCCGTTGACCACTCCGTTTGAGTCAGCATGGACTGATGAGTATGGTGCATTGAGCTCAAGTCCCAATAATCAGATTCAAGCGGTCAATTTTCTTTACACTTACGCCAAAGAGCGGTCATTGATTCGAGCACCTCAGGCTGGTTTTGTCAGCAACATCATAGACTCAGATGATGGCACTCAATCAATCGTGATCGATCATGGTCAAGGTTTGTATAGTTTAATCCACGGATTAACCGATCTGACCGTAGAAATTGGCAATGGAGTTACCAATAGAGCGGTCATAGGGAAAGTAGCGACACCGGCTCAATCTGGATCAACACGCGATGCTAGCGTGGAAAGCCTAGGCCAAGTTTTCTGGCAAGTACAGTTGAATGGCATGTTCATAAATCCAATTTATCTAACGCAATTAAAAGCAAACTAAACGATGTATCATTTGTTGAAATTGGCATTCGCGCTGCTGGCACTTCCCATCAACAGCTTTGCCAATGTGAATGAAATTGATAGCTCAACCAATTTTGATTCAATAAACTTTGAGTCGTTATCGTACTCAGACTATAAAAATAATACTCACACGGTATTCTTTGCAAATGCAGGCAACTCAAACCAAACGGGGGTTTTGTTCGTGCATGGCACTCCTGGTGGCTGGGATGCTTTCTCTAGGTACTTGCAAGACACTGAACTGAGGGAGCTTTTTTTCCTTACCTCCTTAGATCGACCTGGTTGGGGAAACTCGCCACTGGATTCGAAGCAAATCGACGGTAGCTTCGCACTTCAATCAGCGGCCATAGGGGCTATTTTTTCGGAGTATCCAGAAAAAAAATGGATTATTGTCGGACACTCTCTCGGAGCTTCGATAGCGCCACAAATAGCGCTGGATTATCCGGATAAGGTGATAGGTGCTCTATTACTTGCAGGGTCTTTAAAACCCTCACTGGGCTCTCCAAGATGGTATAACCGTGCCGCCAGCACTTGGGTTGTGGCTAGCTTAATTGGGACCTCAATGAAACACTCTAACAGGGAAATAATGGGTTTAAAGTCCCAACTTGAAGCTATGGATACGCAAATAAAGTCCCAGTTCAGCAACGCGAAAATCAGTATTCTTCAGGGCAAGAAGGATAAACTGGTGTCCCCTAAAAATCCTAGCTACGTACTAAGTGAATGGAGCAATCATTTCACCTCAATCGAGGTTCTTGAACTACCGGACGAGGGCCATTTCCTACCTTGGCGCCAATATGGCCTAGTCAAGGAGTTGATCATAAAACTAGCACTTGGATCATAAAACTCAACCTGCTAGTCATTTAGACTAGCGTTTATTAACGGCCGCTCTTTTTGCGGCTGCCACGGTACTTCTCTTTGTCCTTACTTTTTCTAGAAGGTTTGTCGCTTGGATTGTGAAATGGATTTTCAGACGTTTTGAAACTTAACTTCACCTTAGTTCCGACCAAATCAAACGCTTTTTCAAAGGTATTTGATAGGTAACGTTGATAAGTCTGGGGCAGTTTATCCAATTGATTTCCGTGAATAATCACATGAGGCGGGTTCATTCCACCTTGGTGTGCAAACTTCAACTTGATTCTAAAGTTCCCCACCATTGGTGGATTTCTCTTTTCTTCTGCTTGTTTAAGAATTCGATTAATACGTCCCGTGCCCATATCAGTCATGGCACTGCTGTATAGTTTGTCCACCAGAGGCATGATGACATTTATGCCCTTACCAAATTTTGCCGATATAAATTCAATGGGAATGTTACCCATGTGCCCAAACTTCCGATCGATTTGCGCTTTAACTTGCTCGCGATCATATTTGCTCATGCCATCCCATTTATTAACCAAAATCATCAGTGAGCGACCACTATTAAATACCAAGTTTATAAGGCGATTATCTTGATCGACAATTCCATCTCGTGCGTCTAGAACAACCGCCACAACCTGAGCAAGCTCAACCGCACGTAGCGTTTTCATCACCGAAAATCTCTCTACCCTGTCATCGATACGAGATTTTTTTCGCATTCCAGCGGTGTCGATCAGTACATACTCTTTATCGTCAAACTCAAAGGGCACATGAATACTGTCTCGAGTAGTTCCCGGCATGTCAAAGACAACCACTCGTTCTTCACCAACTAGGCTGTTCAACAACGTTGATTTTCCAACATTTGGTCTACCTACGATAGCTAATCGAGCCACCCCTGATGGTATCTCATAGGAGCTATCCTCCTGTTGACGACCTTCAGTTTCTTCTAAGATGCGGTTAAGAAGTTTTTGTACGCCGTCCCCATTTTTCCCTGAGATGATAGTGGGTTCATCTAATCCAAGCTGATAGAAATCGGCGGCCACCATGCCTTTATTCAAACCTTCGGATTTATTAACCGCCAAATAAACTTGAATGTCAGTATTGGTCCTCAGCTGTTGCGCAATTTCAAAATCAACAGGAGTCGCGCCGTCGCGTCCATCAACAATAAAGATTACGGCATCACTATCCTGGAGCGCCATATCTACCTGATCCTTCATCAAGGAGTGAATCCCGTCGTCGTCAGATTCGATACCGCCAGTGTCGACTACCCAATAAGGCTTTTTTCCAACTCGTCCAACACCGACCATACGGTCACGGGTCACACCTGGACGATCATCGACAATGGCATCACGACTTCGAGTCAAGCGATTGTAAAGTGTGGATTTGCCAACATTCGGCCTTCCCACAATTGAAATAATAGGCTTAGGCGCTTCTTCTTTGAGGTTAACCTGTTCCTCTATGTCAGCCAAATTTACAGACTGATTTGGCGAATTTGGATCTTGCACGGCGTATGGCCTCGTTACTCAAAATATTGACTATAGTCAGCGTCCAGAGGATTAATGTTAACGAGAGCGAGAATTCCTCCGGACCATTCGCACGCCTTAACCAGTTTGGCTACTCTGAAACACTTATTGATTGCAGTGCGCCGCTTGAATCTAATAGGTAAACTGTATTCTCGTCGACAATGGGCTGCCCGACGATAGTGTCTCCGCCCAAACGGTGTTTACCGATGATTTCGCCAGTGTCTTTTCGGAGAACGTAGAGACCACCGTCACCCTCACTGACCAGAACATAAGGACCAACAGAGGCTGGCGCGCTGGTAGAAAACAATCGCAAGGCCTCTTGAGACCATGCTTTCTCACCACTTCTGCGATTGAGCTTGTGGATAACTCCGTTTCGATCACTGATATACAAATTCGCGGCATCGAACGCCATTGGGTTGAACGACGATACTTCAGCGCTCCAGTCAATTCGCTGCGCCTGTATGTTAAGCGCGTGCGTAACCTCGCGGTATGACGTTACATACAAATATTCGCCCACAAGTAACGGGTCTGTATCCACGTCTGAGAGTCTATCAATTTCATTGGTACCCCGTGGGAAGGATATCGGAAAATCCCAAAGAGCTCTGCCTGATCTGGCCTCTAGCGCCGCCATATTTCCATCTGAAAATCCAGTAAATACAACACCTTGTGTAATTACTGGGCGAGACTCGCCGCGCAAAGTGAGCTTCGGTAGCTGACGGGATATGGTCCAAATTATCGAACCGTCAAAGGTATCGATACCATAAACCTTGCCGTCGCCTGATCGGGCGACCACCACATCACTGCCAACCACCGGACTGGCGAGAACTTCACTGTCCAGTTGGGCTCGCCATGCTTGACTACCGTCTTCTTGCTTGAATGCATAGACAAAGCCATTATCAGTACCGACTAGAACTAAACCACTGCCAACACCGACGCCTGCCGTGATCCGCTCATCCTCAATCTTGGCTTGCCATACACGTTTGCCAGACTCAGCCGAAACCTTATCAATTTTTCCCTTGATGGTGGCAACGTAAATATCGTTTCCAAAAAGAGCTGGCGACAGAACTGCGTCTCCACGGTTGATTCGATCGCCCAAACCAATGCGCCAATTTCGAGTCAATTTAGTAATCGACTTTACTTTTGGTTTAACGGCCTCTTCTTCTACACCAAAAAAGTCAGTTTTTGTTGTTTTGCCGCAAGCAGCAATAAACAACATACAAGCAAAAAGCAGCAGAGAACGACTTATTTTCATTTCTTATTTCCGTTACTGATGGTGTTGAGGGCGGCGACTTGGTTAACCGTTTTCAGGATTAGGCTCGATATCTTGATCCACCGGCGGAAGTCTATCTAACTTTATGGTCAGTATCTGAGCATAATTATCTTGCAGGCCTTCTATCGCATCCAGCGCATTTTGATAATGCACTCTAGCAGACGCTTCATCAGATTGTTTGAGTGCAATATCGCCCAAAACTTCTTGATAATGGGACTCAAATCCTTCGGTTGGAGTGTGTGAGGCAAGCGTTTTTGCTTGCTCGAAATCGTTCTGCGAAAGCTTTATTTTAGCTTGTCGAATTCTGGCTGTGTGCACAAGTCCAGACTCCGGAGCGTTATCTACAACCCACTGAAGCTCCTCGTAAGCCGCCGAAAGATCGTTG
Organism: uncultured Arenicella sp.; assembly: GCA_963669225.2. GTDB lineage: Bacteria > Pseudomonadota > Gammaproteobacteria > Arenicellales > Arenicellaceae > Arenicella. The sequence goes on from OY769919.2 coordinate 489,998, forward strand.
ACCGCAGTTTGAGTGGCCTTCAAAAGCACGGCTTTGGCAGCGTACGTAGTAGCAGCAAAATCGTTCTTCAATGTGACAACCTGCTCTTCAATACTAGCCAACTTTGAGTCGGCCAATTCAGCGGAGGCTGTTTGGTATAATTCCGAAGCCGTTTCAGCATCTACCTGAACGCCTTCTTTGTAGTTGTTGTATCCGAACACAGCAGCAAGGCCAAGTCCGATGCCTATCGCCAGCGCAGGGCCATTATCTTTAAACCACTGACGTGCGCGTTCATCTTGCTCTTCGGGGCTCAGAAAAATATCGTCTGCCATTTAATTCTCACTCAAAAGTAGGTACATGTGTCTAAACACAATTGATCAACCGCAGGATTATAGCGAATCCAGCAAATTAGTCACGAAATTGGGGACTTGATCTTGTGGAATCAAGTGCTGCTTCAAAAAATCGTCGTTCGTTGCAAGCTCTCTGCGCAGCATCTTTACAGAAGCTGTTTGATCCTCAGCCTCTTCTTCTCCGATAATAACAGCAAGCTTAGCTCGACTCTTATCCGCTCGTTTAAATTGATTCTTCATACTGCCTTCGCCCAGGTGGCAAAGTACCGAAACGCCTGACTTGCTGAGCTGAGACTGCATAATCAGGGCCATCACTCTTGCCTTAGCACCCATCGATACGATAAAGACATCAGCAACTTCACTTTGCTCTAGATCTGAGTTTTCTTGTTCCAGCAACATCTCGATCAAGCGCTCGAGTCCCATGCCAAACCCAAATGCGGGGGTAGCTTGTCCACCTAGTTGCTCAACCATGTTGTCGTAACGACCGCCTCCGCAAACCGTCGCCTGCGCTCCATAGCCATGGTTTATCCACTCGAAAACCGTATCGTTATAATAATCCAAACCTCTCACCAGTAAGGGATCTATCTCGTACGGAATATCTAATGCGGTCAGATAAGTTTGTAGCTCTTCGAAGTGCTCTCGGGAAGAATCGCTAAGAAAATCGAGGATATTCGGTGCTTGTTGTACTATCTCTTTGACTTGAGGATTCTTAGAATCAAGTATCCTAAGCGGGTTAGTTTTCAGTCTGCGCTGACTGTCCTCATCGAGAGAATCGTAGTGATCTGACAGATAGTCCACTAAATTCTCTCTAAACGTTTGCCGAGAACGAGAGTCACCTAGGCTATTAATATACAGCGTTGTATGTTTCAGCCCCAGTTCACTGAATAATTCAGCCAGCATTGATAATACTTCGGCTTCAACGTCTGCACTCGCCCAGCCGTAGGCCTCTGCTCCCACTTGATGAAACTGACGATAGCGTCCCTTCTGAGGCCGCTCGTGCCTAAACATTGGTCCGCAGTACCACATCCGTTGTTGCTGATTATAGAACAAGCCGTGCTCAATGCCTGCTCGCACCGAACTAGCTGTACCCTCAGGTCTCAATGTCAAACTATCGCCATTTCGATCGTCAAAGGTATACATCTCTTTTGAAACAATGTCGGTCTCTTCACCTATAGACCGAGAGAACAGTGCAGTGCTCTCAATTATCGGGGTTCGAATTTGACTGTATCCCCTTCTGGAGAATACTCGATGACATATTGATTCAACCTTTAACCAAGCATTACTTTCACCAGGGAGAATGTCCTTCATGCCTTTGATTGCTTGAATCTTCGCTCGCTTATTCATCTTTTTTTGAGTCTTACCGAAAATTGAAATTATTCGAGTTTGGATTATGAAACACCATAGCGTCCGCTACGGCGTTTGCGTCCCGTCTATCTGGAACTTTGCGTATACGCCTTGCGTATGCTGAGACAAGTCATAGGCCACACCGTTTATTGTCATCTCTACGCCTTTAGCGTTACCTAAAAGAATGCTCAACGTATCGGCAGAACTTAATTCGAGACGATCACCGGCCGGGAAACTTTGATATGCCAGCTTTTCCTGAGACTGATCTCTAATATCCACCCAAGACGTCTCAATAAAAGACATCACAATTGTATTTTCAACTCGAGCCAATGATGACGTTGACTCGGCATTCTCGTCTAAGCTTTGAAATGAATCATTTGGAGCCGACAAACTCTCATTCGATTCAAGGTCTCCATCGCTTATCGTCTCTTGTTCAATTTCATTATCTGGCGTTGCAGATTCAAGCCCCTGAGCAACTACCGAGGTAGGCTGCTGCACATCGGCACTTGGTTCATTTTGGTTACCGACGACGCCTTGGTATGCAAACCATGCGTAGACAGCTACGCCGATCAAGGCTAGAAAAATAAAAACCTTCAACGGGGAAAATACGGACGTATCTGATTCCTCGTTATCACTGATACCTCTGGGTATGTCATCCAAGCTTGTAGACTTTTGCCAGTTTTTGTTTTGGTAATGATTTAGCACTTCCTCGGCATCTAAACCAAGTAACTTGGCATATGAACGTATATAACCACGAACATACGTTGGCTCAGGCAGCCCTTCTGACTGATCCCTTTCGATCGAACGAATCTGCGACACAGACAGGTTCAATTCCTCTGCGATTTCCTCAACAGTTTTACCTATCTTTTTCCGTTCTTGCGATAAGAGTGCCCCACTTCCGACCTCTGGTTCAGAAACGGTGTCTTCATTTATTTTTGTACTTTCATCCATTTTAGGAACTCATTCAACCCATACCCGATTTCGAAGAAGGAACTAAACTTCCAGGTTAATCTGCTACTGACTTCGGACAATTTCGGCTGCTTTCGAACCGGGGAAATCTCTCAACAATTGTTTCCGATACTTATCGGCCACTTCAGTAGCTCTTAGACTGGATTCTATTTGATATGCCAGAAGAAGCACTTGAGGTTGCGGTTTAGTAATCGCCATAAATCGCTCTACGTAAGCTCTGGCACTTAAGTTGTTGCCCTGAGAACGTTTTAGCAGCGCTAATTGGTACAGAGCGGGCCGTAAACGTGGGTTGGTTGATAACGCTCTGCGCAGATACTGCTCTGCCCGATCATCATTAATTCTAGCTAGGCACTCCCCGGCACGCATATAGCTGAGCTCATTTTTTCCGAACAGGGGATTGGAAGCCGCAATTTCAAAATATTCAACGGATTGCTTCTCTCGTCCAGTTTGGCATAGCAACATTCCGTAATCATGAGCGGCTTCCGAATTGGTACCATCGCTTGCCACCGCACGCTCTAGATAGAACCCAGCGTCATCATTCTGATTCAGACGCAGCATCAGAAGGCCCATCAGATAATTACTTCCGGAATGCCTTGAATCGAGTTGCAATGCCTTCTCTAATTCAGCCTTCGCAGTCGCCAACTGATCTTGCTCCATATAACCTTTTGCAAGCTGCACATGAAGCATGGCTCTCTCGTCTGTAGGTTTCGACGCAGGTGTTTTTAAACTTGGTGCACCTGGATTACTAGCGCAACCTGCAACAATCAGGGTAATGGCAATAAACCAGGTAATGGTAGAGACTTTTTTCACTAGACACTCGACGCTACGTTAAAAACGGAGTCTCATTGTATTTTTTCGGCAAGGCTTTGTCTAAATTTTTCTTGGCGACGCGTTCTGTCCATCACATCTCCCGCCAACTGACCACAGGCAGCTTCAATATCGTCGCCCCGAGTTTTCCGAACGGTAACGGTCACTCCATGTGAATGCAGCACATCTCTAAATCGATTAATCCTGGAATTAGAGGATCGTTTGTAATCTATCCCATCAAACGCGTTAAACGGTATCAAGTTAACTTTTGAGGGGACAGTTTTCATTAGCTTAGCTAATTGATGAGCATGTTCAAGTTCATCATTAATACCTTGCAACATGACATATTCAAAGGTAACCCGCCCTCTGGTGGAATCAGCGACATAGCGATTACAAGCATCTAACAAGGCTTTGATGTTGTACTTTCTATTTAATGGCACTAATTCATTTCGAAGCTCATCATTCGGTGCATGTAAACTCACCGCGAGACTCACCGGACATGCCCGTTTTAGATCATCAAGCTTCGGCACAACACCCGCCGTACTAAGTGTGATGCGCCTTTTAGACAAGCCAAAACAGAAATCATCTTGCATGATGTGCATCGCAGAAACCACATTGTCAAAATTCATCAGTGGCTCGCCCATACCCATCATCACCACGTTGGTAACGATCCTTTTATCTGTCTGATACTGCTTCGCGAGAAGATGTTTTGCTAACCAGATTTGTCCGACTATTTCGGCCGTATTTAGGTCTCGATTGTAACCTTGCTTTCCTGTTGCGCAAAAAGAGCAATTCAGAGTGCAGCCTACCTGAGAAGAAACACACAAGGTACCTCGAGACTCCTCTGGGATAAAAACCATTTCAATGGCGCTCTTCCCCGGTACCTTTAAAAGCCATTTTCGCGTCCCATCTTCGGACAAATTATCAGAGATAATCTCGGGCGCGCTGATTTGAGCTTCTTGAGATAATTTGAGTCGCAAGGCTTTACTCAAGTTCGTCATCTCATCGAAGTCATTGACGCCAACCTGATGAATCCATTTCATCACCTGAGATGCTCTAAACGCTTTTTCGCCCATGGAAGCGAAATACGCTTCCATGGCGGGACGGTCCAACCCGATGAGGTTGACACGATTATCCACCGAACCGCTTGTCGACTCGACTGGAATGTTGTTTAAACCGCCCATAAGATGTCTCTAGACCCAGAACTATCGAGTTCTTGGGCAAACGCCATCAGCACCGAAGAAAAACTCGATCTCTTGAGCGGCGGTTTCAGGCGCATCAGAACCGTGACATGCATTTTCATCGATGCTAGATGCAAAATCAGCTCGTATAGTACCAGGTGCTGCTTCTGCAGGATTAGTGGCACCCATCACATCACGATGAGCAGCAATGGCATTTTCACCCTCTAGTACCTGCACGATTACCGGTCCAGAAGTCATAAAGGAAACCAAATCCTGATAAAAAGGACGCTCTTTGTGCACAGCGTAGAACTCGCCCGCTTGCTCATCGCTCAAGTGCATCATGCGAGCCGCAACGATATTCAAACCAGCTTTTTCAAAGCGTGTGTAGATTTCACCAATTACATTTTTAGCGACAGCGTCTGGTTTGATGATAGAAAGAGTACGTTCAACAGCCATTTTTGACTCCAAGTAACAAAGTGTTGTGTGTTGATATTAAAAGCAGACCCGCGCAATTTCTGCACAGGATCAAAGGCCGCATATTCTAGCCATGTTGCCCGATAATTACTAATCAAGAATCCCCAAAATAAAGGAAATACGGAAACAAGCCAGATAATTGCGTGTTTGGATTGGGATCAGCCCTCGGCCAGAAGATGCTTCCCATCGCTATCGCTGACTAAAACCTCCAACCATCGCCCTTTTGTCACGAGCTCTGAGGGAACCAAACAGGGCAAATACTCCTCAGATCGACAAATGTATGAGCCCTTGTTGTCTACTTTTCGCTCTGGCAACACCCGTACGTGTTTTCCGATCTTACTCGCGAGCGCTTTCTCCAATATTGGCCCCGCGGCCTCTCTTACTTGAGAGTTTCGATGCTTTCTCTCGGAAACCGGTACTTGTTTTGATGCCGGAATGTTTGCTGCAGGAGTACCGGCTCTCTCGGAATACGAAAAAGTATGCGGATAGGCTATTTCAAGATCCCTGACCATCGTCAGCGTATCCTGAAATTGAGCTTGTGTTTCAGTAGGAAACCCAACCATGACGTCTGCACTGATTACGAGATCTGGAATTTTGTTTTTTAATTTTCCCACCCGAGAACGCACAAAATCAGCGTCATATCGACGCTTCATGCGCTTCAAAATAAGTGTGTTTCCACTCTGCAAGGAGAGGTGCAGATGATTAACTAAACGATCCTCTCGGCTCCATAAATCTATCAAACGATCGCTAATATGAAATGGATCTAGAGAACTTAATCTAATTCGAAATGGATTGCTTTCATCCGTTTCAATCGTCAACAACTCCTCGAGCAAATCGACCAAATCGAAATTTGATTGATTGGCGTCAAAATCGTCGCCGTAAGCACCGAGGTCTACGCCGCATATTACGATTTCCGGGTACCCATTTAACACAAGCCTCTCTATCTGCCGTTTTATTAGTGTCGGAGGTAGAGACCTAGATGGACCACGGGCAACATGTATGATGCAAAATGTGCAACCCTGATCACAACCTTGTTGTATCTGCACAAAGGCTCGGGTGTGAGCCTCGTAACCTGCCAAAAGTTGATCGGGAAGACTGACGTGTTGATCCAAATCTCCAACCAACACGGGAGGTAGGTTCCCATTTTCGAGATCAGGAAGCAATTTATGCACATCCAGCTTACGATCATTGCCAAGCACTAGATCGACACCGGGTATCTCTGAACAGGCTTCAGGATCCATTTGCGCATAACACCCCGTCACCACCACCAAGGCCTCTGGGTTTGTTTTTATAACTTTGCGCACTTCTTGGCGAGCTTGGCGGTCGGCCTCACGTGTAACCGTGCAGGTGTTAATAAGATAGAGATCAGCGACTTCAGTACTTGGTACAAGGCTCCATTCCTGAGTTTTAAGTGTCTCGGCAATCAACTCAGATTCATAGGTGTTAACCTTGCAACCTAGTGTGGTAATTCCTACGCGCTTGCCCTGTCCGCTCGATGTCGAAAGTTTTTCTCTCTGCGAATGTGGAGACGACTCTGCTCTAGCTAATGACGACGTCTTGCTGATCGAATCAAGACTAATTTCGAAGGGTTTATTTACTGATTGAGACATAAGGCCAAGTTTAACACGCACAATTAGTGCCAATGACGACACGACGTAGGGTCGCGGCGGAGTTTGCCACAGGCGGGTGGTAAAAAAAAAGCGGCTAGGAGCCGCTTTTTTAATTAATTCCTTACTAAGCTCTATTTGATTAGATACCTAAAGCCTGCACTGACCATTTTATTATCATGATAGGTGTTGTGGCCTGGAGAGTCGCTTTCGAATATTCGACCTTCAACAAACCATTGCATGTTGCTCTCGCCAATGGCTCCGCCGAACATGCCATACATGGAGGTGTCACGAAAATCGCTGTCGTCTACATTCCAAGACCCTAATCCGGCTCCGATAAAAGCCGTATCACTAAGCTTATACTCCATACCTAAGTCGATAGCCAAGTTCTCGTCGGGATATACATTACCTTCATTAACACCATTTCTATCGTAGTATGACAAGGTTCCAGTAACGGAGGTTTTCTCCGAGAGCGGTTTCATCAACCCTGCTTTCACGCCTGTAACGCCTGAGGAATCACGCATGTCCATCGCCCAAGCTGTTTCGAAGCGAGGACGTGTCTCGGTGCCAACCCAAGCGCCAAAGAATGGTACGAGGGCCATGGGATCGGCGTTAGAAGATTTTTTATTAGTTGCATCAACTGTTGATGGCGCATCCACAACAGCTGGAACAACGGCTTCGTTGTTTGCCTGATCCGCTACCGGAGCGCATGCTTCGCTAGTATCTTCCGAAACAGAGATCAGGCTCACGTTACAACAGGCTTTAGGAATGGCTACTTCGTAGACTTTGCAGCCACTGCTCACCATCACCTCGAATCCTTCAAATGACTTACTGCCTGCCCATTCACGATAAGGTAGCGCAACGTACTTGCCAAATTTCTTTGACCCCATCCATGCCAGTTTAGTCCCAACAGGATAAGCTTTCTCAGTCATCTGCCCACTTGCAACGGCTTCGAGCAAGGCATCCGCACTGCCACTCCAACCGGAATCATTGAGGATGGTTCTAATCACATTTGGGTTTTCGGCAAAATAGGTTTGTAATTCTGCTGCTGTTTGAACACCACCAGCGCAGACAGACTCAGATGTGCCTAGGCGTTTGATTTTTTTGTATTCCTGAGCATTCACCGCTGATGACACGAGGGTCACCATAGAAAGCATTAAGAGAGAGACAAGTCCTTTATTTGCGTGCTTCAAGCTAAGGCTCGCGTTAGTCTTTTTCACGACATTAAACCTCTGGGTAAGGGGTAGATTCTTAAGTTAGGTCAACGCAATGATGCTTCGCGCCAACAACGATATTTTATGTCTTTTTCAAAGAAAACACACAGACTTATCGATAAAATTTGTTAATGATCTGGCAATGTCAAACCGACTCAGTCCATCACTTAACTCTGAATAGCGAAACTCTCTCCACAGCCGCACTCGTCGGTGGCCTTTGGATTACTAAACTTAAAGGTTTGATTGAGCCCCTCAGCCACATAATCGATCTGCGTACCATTCAAAATAGTGAAACTTTTTTCATCCACAAACACTTTTACGCCGAAGTTTTCGAATACCCTGTCATCTTCATTTTGTTCTTTGGCGAAATCCAACACGTAAGAATAACCAGAGCAACCCGATTCCTTTGCTGCAAAGCGCAACGCTAAGGCCTCATTTTTCTCCAATTGATTTTCAATTCGTTTTGCAGCTGACTCGGTCAAGGTAATCATTTATCCACTCTTAAAAGTTAATGTCTATCTAAATATTTTGAGATTCACCGGATTTCACGGGCTCTAATTCTATACAATCAGTTTTAATTTGAGGAGCCTCGAGGTTGTCTAAAGCAACTCCCGCATCATTCAATTTACCGAGCAAGGCTTTATTATACTGATCGACAGCTTTAAGTTGAGTGCACAAGCCATGGATTGCAACCGCGACCGGATCATCAGCAGATGGCTGATGTCCGTAAGCATCAAACGTACCATTTGCGCGTTTATACTCTGCTGATCCAACGGCGTGCGCGGGAATCCCTACCACTGTCGTTCCAGCTTCAACTCCTTTAACAACCACGGAATTTGAACCCACCCGAGCGCCATCATCCACCAAAATCGGACCCAGTATTTTTGCGCCTGCTCCAACAACCACGTTATTGCCAAGGGTAGGATGTCTTTTACCGCCATTCCAGCTTGTGCCGCCCAGCGTAACACCATGATAAAGCGTGCAATCATCGCCAATTTCGGCCGTTTCTCCGATTACCACTCCCATGCCATGGTCGATGAAAAAACGTCTTCCAATCTTTGCTCCCGGATGAACCTCAATCCCGGTCAACCAGCGACTGATCGCTGAAATAAATCTTGCCAACCATTTCAGTTTTACCTTCCACAACCCATGAGCCAGTCGATGAAACAATATGGCATGCACCCCTGGGTAGGTGGTGAGGATTTCCAACGTATGTCTCGCCGCCGGATCGCGGTCAAACACCGTTTGAATGTCTTCAAAAAAACGCTTTAACATAGTTTGCTCCTGGTTCTAACTACCAGACCAAGAATTGGAGGAGTTCATCTCAAATAAATAGTTTCAATCTTTCGCACCCAAGTTTGACTCAATCGCGGACAATATTCCTCTCAATATCTGAATTTCTTCCACGGTTAGTTCGGCCTTGTTGTACAGACGAGTTAATTTTCGCATCAACACATCAGACGACTGCGATTTGACAAAATCTAAGGCCTGCAGAGCAGAAAACAAGTGCTGCAGGTGCCCTTCTTTTAATTCTTTTGATGCAGGCTCTTGCCTCCGCTCTGCCCCAGTCATACTAGCCCCCCTAACACAATCACTGTGCTTATCCAACGAAGACATTCTCAGCTCGTAAGCCAAAATTTGAACTGCACTGGCTAAATTCAAACTGCTGTATTCCGGGTTGGCATCGATTCGCACTTGAATATCACAACGATCCAACTCTTGATTAGTCAAGCCGGAGCTTTCTCGACCGAATAAGATGGCGGCGTTGGAACAGTTTGGCCTAGACTGGAGTGCGCGGTCCTTTACTTTAACAGCCAGTTCCCTAGGGCTGACCGTTGGCCATTTCACTTCCCTGTCCCGTACCGAGGTTCCGACGACCATATCACAATCGCCGATTGCTTCATCTAGCCTAGAGACCACCCTTGCCGAATCGAGCACACTTTCGGCACCCGCTGCAAGTTTGCTGGCCTCATAGTGCGGAAACTTCTTTGGATTGACCAGCACGAGCCGGTGCAACCCCATGGTTTTCATGGCTCGTGCGACCGAACCTATATTTCCAGGATGGGTGGGCTCAACAAGAACAATCCGGACTTGATCTAACATGATCACTACTCTGATTAGGTTTAATGACGGATATATTTAAACCAGGTTCCGCCAACAAAATGAAACTCCAATATTCTAGCGCATGCCAAGCCAGTAACTCATAATTTTATTGAATCGCTTCGCTAATTTCTTTCATTTACTCGGGGTCGCCGTTACACTACGCGCTAGCTATTTTATAACTCGTTTCTGGGACTTCTTATGGATTCCAACCTCTTATCCGGCGCGATAAATGTCGCCACTGCTGCTGCGCGTAATGCAGGCAGCTTCATAGCTCAAAGCATAAACCAACTCGATCGAGTTAAAGTCAGTGTCAAATCGACTTCCCAAAGTCGAGAAGAGCTAGTCTCAGAAATAGATGTACTGGCAGAACAAAGAATCATTGAAGAGCTTAAAGAAAGCTTCCCACAGCATAATTTTGTTAGTGAAGAGGCGGGTGACGCCGGCATCGAAAGTGATTATTGCTGGATTATCGACCCTTTGGATGGAACCCACAATTTCCTCCATGGACACCCACACTGCTGCATATCAATTGCCTTAAAGTTTAAAAATGAAGTAGTGGCTGCCGTTGTTTACGACCCCATACGAAACGAGCTTTTTTCAGCGAAGAAAGGTGGCGGCGCTCAACTGGATGGTCGTCGCATTCGTGTATCCTCGGTAAGTAGATTGAAAGATAGCTTACTTTGCACTGGTTTTCCGTACCGTTCGGGTCCCAACCTGAAACGTTGGATGAAAAGCTTTGCCGGATTGATGCCAAGAGCGCAAAGTATTCATCGCACCGGCTCTTCAGTATTGGATTTCGCTTACGTTGCCGCAGGCCGCTATGATGGTTTTTGGGAATTCGGGCTTCAAGAATGGGATATTGCCGCTGGTGCATTGTTAGTCCGTGAAGCAGGAGGACTGGTAACTGACGTCGATGGCGCTGCTGATATTTCGAGCGCTAAAGACATCATCGCTGGCACCCCTAAAGTTCATGAAAAAGTTCTGCATTTGGTTAAGCACGTTTGATCCAACTTTGAATAACCCTTCCCAGGCTCAAGTAATCTAAAGAATTCACCCATGCCGGCTACTGTGAACAAGCAAAGTCAACACACTCCGATGATGCAACAATATTTACGCATTAAATCGGAGTATCCGGATACACTAGTTTTATATCGTATGGGAGATTTTTATGAGGTCTTTTACAAGGATGCTCAGATCGCTTCTAAGCTACTCGATATAACACTGACTCAACGCGGAAAATCGGGCGGCGAGCCGATCCCGATGGCTGGGGTGCCCTTTCACAGTGTTGATCAATACCTAGCCAAACTGGTGAAGTTAGGTAAGTCTGTTGCGATTGCCGAACAAATCGGCGATCCCGCCACCAGCAAAGGACCCGTAGAAAGAAAAGTTGTTCGAGTAGTAACTCCTGGCACCTTGGTTGAAGATGCACTATTGAATGAACGTGCAGATAACCTGCTGGCAGCGGTATATAAAAAAGATGACCAAATTGGATTTGCTACCTTGGAGCTGTCCTTGGGTCATTTCGAAACTCAGCAACTAGAGCGTAAAGAAGATTTGGAATCCGAGTTATCCCGACTCAATCCTGCCGAAATATTGATCCCAGAATCTTCAGAGCTCGATATCCAAGAAAGTCACGCTGTCCCAGCCTGGTATTTCGATAATGATGTGGCCTCTGAGCTTCTTTGCAAACAATTTGAGTCCAATTCTTTGGTGGGTTTTGGATGTGACGATATCCCGATTGCCGTATGCGCAGCAGGTGCTTTACTGCAATATGCAAAGGACATGCAGTACGAGGCTATTCCCCATGTAAAGACCATCAAAGTAAGCCGCAAGAGTGACCGTCTGATAATTGATGCCTCCAGCAGACAAAATCTTGAAATTGAAAAAAACCTCTCGGGCGGCACTGATTTCACGTTAGTCTCACTGATGGATAAATGTGCAAATCCAATGGGCGGGAGATTACTGCGACGCTGGCTACACGGACCGATTACTGATCAAGAGACAATCAAAGTGCGTCAGGCAGCGATTGAGAGCTGCCTTAATAGTGTGGATGTTCTATCTTCACAAAAGATTTTACGTCAATGCGGTGATATTGAACGGGTTCTTACGCGTATCGCGCTGCAATCAGCGCGCCCCAGAGATCTCACCAAACTTAGATTAGCTCTGCAGTCATTGCCAAGTTTGCAACAACAGTTCAGGCTTTGTGACTCGCCGTTGATTCTCAGTTGTTTGAAGCAATTAGGCCCGTTTCCTGAGCCACAGAATTTATTGGAGTGCGCCATACTAGAAGAACCTGCGGCGGTGATTCGAGAGGGTGGCGTAATTAATCCAGATTTTGATGATGAGTTTAAAGAGTTACACACGCTTAGTAAAAACACCGGCGACTTTTTAATCGACTTAGAAACAAGGGAACGCGAGCGAAGTGGAATAAGCACTCTCAAGGTGAAATATAACCGCGTCCATGGGTTCTATATCGAGGTATCGAAAGCTCAAGGCGAATCCGTCCCGGAACACTACATTCGTCGTCAAACTCTCAAAAACGCAGAAAGGTACATCACGGAAGAGCTTAAAGAATATGAAGACAAGGTTCTCAGCGCGAGAGAGAAATCCTTAGCAAGAGAAAAAGCCTTGTATCAGAGCGTGATTGATCAATTGCAACCAGCCTTGAGCTCACTGAGATTAATGGCTCAAGCTTTGGCAACTCTCGACGTTATAGCCAATCTGGCTGAGAGGGCTTCAAGTCTGGATTTCGTGAAGCCGGAGCTCTCCTCCACTCCCGGAATTGAAATCAAAGGGGGGCGACATCCAGTTGTCGAAGCGAATCAGTCTGCTCCATTTATCGCCAATGATTTGGTGTTCGATGAGCTCACTAAAATGCACGTCATCACCGGCCCAAACATGGGTGGTAAGAGTACGTTTATGCGTCAAAATGCGCTGATTACGCTCTTAGCCCACACGGGAAGCTTTGTTCCGGCTGATTCGGCCAAAATTGGTCCAGTAGATAGAATCTTTACCAGAATTGGGGCGGCGGACGACTTAGCCGGAGGACGCTCTACCTTTATGGTAGAGATGACTGAAATGGCCAACATCCTGCGTAACGCAACGGCGAAGAGCTTAGTCTTGGTAGATGAAATTGGAAGGGGAACCAGTACCTACGACGGTCTATCTCTAGCATGGGCCAGTGCTGTGGAATTAGCTCAGCGCATAAAAGCCTACAGCCTCTTTGCGACGCACTACTTCGAGATTACCGATCTTGCAGAGCGTATCGACATTGTAAACAATATTCATTTGGATGCCGTAGAGCACGGCAACGATATTGTTTTTATGTACAACGTTAAGCCAGGTCCTGCCAACCAGTCTTATGGCATTCAAGTGGCTAGGCTGGCGGGATTGCCCACTGCTGTAATTAAGGCGGCCTCTTCTAAATTGCGCGAACTGGAGCAACAACAGCAGACTCAAGCTAATTCCGCTAATCCACAGCAATCACTGAATTTTAATCCAGTCTCAGATACTCACAAGTCTGATGTCGAAGAGAAGTTGGATCAGTTGGACGTCGACGCGATAAGCCCGCGAGATGCGCTCAGAATTCTTTACGAACTAAAAGAACTGAGTGACTGAGACCTTGATAGTTGATGAAAAGCCCCCACCATTGATTTGGCTGTAACGAACACATAAAATACGCCTCGGCCAGACGAACTCAAGCGCTGGCTATCATTGAATAACGAATATCTATGCGAAGTATCGGAGATACCTTATGACATATGTAGTAAAAGAAGAGTGCATCAAGTGTAAATACACCGACTGTGTTGAGGTGTGTCCGGTTGATTGCTTTCATGAGGGACCGAACTTCTTGGTTATTGACCCTGAAGAGTGTATCGATTGCAGCCTATGTGAGCCGGAATGCCCTGTCGGTGCGATTGTCGCCGATGACGATTTAGAAGCAAAAGATGAGCACTATTTGGAGCTCAATGCCGAACTTTCCGAAATTTGGCCGGTGATTACAGAGAAAAAGCCAGCGTTGGAAGACGCAGATGAATGGGCGGAGAAAGAAGGCAAGTTAGAGCTTTTAGAGAGATAAAGGTTTTAGCATGCAGAACAAAAAAGGGAGCATTTGCTCCCTTTTTTAGTTTTATATTTTAATAGCCGTATACTCAAATGAATTTGGCTATTGACCTTCTGTGATGCCCAGTCGTGCTAACAATCGGTCACTAGGAAGGTATCCAGGAGCTCTTGATCCATCTGAGAATATAATTGTGGGAGTCCCGCCTACCCCTGACTGTCGACCGAGATTGTAGGTGTCGGCGATCGGGTTATCGCAACTGGCTGGTTCGACATAACGACCTGCTTTTGCGTCTGTCAGCGCTTTTTGCGGATCATCACTGCACCAAACAGACTCATACTTTTTGTAGCTCTCAGAACCTATTCCTGCTCTTGGAAAAGCAAGATACCGAACTTGAACGCCAGCCTTAGTCAACTCGGGAACTTCTTGGTGAAGCTTTCGACAATAACCACAATCGATATCGGTAAAGACCGTGATGTGTGCCTTTGCGTCTTCTGGTCCGAAAACTATCATCTTATCCTGATAGGATTCCAGTTCTTGAGTCATAAACTCAGCCTGCGCGACTTCACCTAGATTATCTCGAGTTTTGGTGTTGTAAAGATCGCCGATTAGCACAAAGTCGCCATTGACGTAGGCATAAGCATAGCTACCTTGGACGCCCAATCGGTAAACACCCTTGGCTGGTGTTGCAACGATTTCAGCGGACCTTGCCGCTGGGATCATTTTGCTCAATTCCGCTCGCACTTTTTCTACGTTCGGGTCTGTGGAGCCTTTGTTTTGGGCTACTGCTTGTGACGCACAAAACAGTATCAAGCTTGAGACTGCACATAGTTGGAGAAATTTTCTCATTTAGATATTCCTTATTAAGATTGTATCGTGTTTCGAGATTTGACTAATCTCTGAAGTTATTAAACTGTAGTGGGATGCCAGCATCCGACTGTCTCAAAAAACTCATGACGGCTTGTAGCTCATCACGTTTTTTCCCAGTCACTCTTAGCTGGTCACCCTGTATTGCCGTTTGTACTTTGAATTTTTGGTCTTTGATTTGTTTCACCAATTTACGGCCAAGATCTGAGTTGATGCCTTCTTGTAAATTAATGGCTTGTTTAGCCTTGCCCATCCCGATTTCTTGTATTTCGTCGTAACTCAAACAAGCAAGGTCAATCTTTCTACCGGCAAGTTTTGTACAAAGAACGTCGACGGCTTGCTTGACCTGAAACTCATTGTCAGCGAAAACCGTAAGAGTATTACCACTCTGTTCCACCCTTGCATCAGTACCTTTGAAATCAAAGCGAGTGCTCAATTCTTTGTTGGCCTGGTGCAATGCGTTGGTGAGTTCGGGTTTGTCTATTTCAGACACAACATCGAATGAAGGCATAAAACTCTCTTATTAAATTGCTAGGCCCGAACTTTAACATAATCAACCGAAAGCATGGTTAAAGCCAGTTTAGTTAAAAAGACCTAAAGCAGTCTGAATTCATTACCAAAAACAAGAAAATAATTGTAAACTCGGCCGCAAGTTTCTGATTAAAATACGATTTCACTCGTGGGTATAAGCAAACGCATTGTAGCAGCATCAGTTTTCACTTTAGGTGTGCTTTTTAGCAACACTGCGTTGGCTTCCGTGTTTGTCTATACCAAGCCCGATGGGTCAACTCTAATAACCGATAAACGTATTCATAAAAAAGGCTATAACCTCAAACGCAGCTACAAAACTAAACCCTACCGTAGCGGCATTGTAGACGCTCCCTACTTCGCGAAGCCAATCAAGTCACAATACGATGCTTTGATAGTAAACACAGCTCTGAAATACAATTTAGAGCCTGCCTTCATTAAGGCCGTTATCCATGTTGAATCTGCTTTCGATCATCTCGCTGTATCAAAAGCGGGCGCCATGGGGTTGATGCAATTAATGCCAGCGACCGCTGCTGACTATGAATTGACCACCAATACTTTTGCACCATCTAGAAACGTAGAAGCTGGCGTTCGCCATATGCGAGACCTGATGGACCGATACGATTCGAATAAGCGGCTGTCCTTAGCTGCGTACAATGCTGGTTCTGGCGCTGTTTCTAAATACAACGGTATACCTCCATTCAAGGAGACGCAAAACTACGTGGTGAAAGTGATGAAGCTATATAGGCTTTATCAAAGAGAGATTTAAGTTCTTCAGCCAGCCTTGAAAATGACCCGGTCCAGGCACCTAAGTGCCTTCACCTTCTGACTCCAACCTGGCTCCATTCATAATTTGCTTCATCGCAAACACCGCCTCATAGAACCCGGTTAAAGCCGCTCTGGCAACGATCGAATGCCCTATATTCAAACACACCAGCTCAGGTATTGCCGCGATTGGTGATACATTTTGATAGTGCAATCCATGCCCAGCATTCACTTGCAGGTTTAAGCTAGCAGCATATGACGCAGCGTCACGAATTCGTTTAAGTTCCTCAACTCGTATTAAACCCGACGTTTCCGCGTATGTACCGGTGTGCAATTCAATTATCTTGGCACCACAGTCCTTCGCTGCATCTATTTGTCGAACATCCGGATCAATGAACAGGGAAACTTTTGTTGTGTCGTCTTGTAAGTCGGCAATAAAATCTTTTAGTCGAGCAATTTGTGAAACAACATCAAGGCCGCCCTCGGTGGTTAGCTCTTCTCGCTTTTCAGGTACCAGACAGCATTCTGCAGGATTAACCAGCTTCGCAATTTTGAGCATCTCATCGGTTGCAGCCATTTCAAAATTCATCGGCAGAGCAATGTCTCTGCGTATATTGAATACGTCCGCATCCTGAATGTGTCTGCGATCTTCCCTAAGATGTACGGTCACGCCGTCAGCACCAGCCTTTCTGGCTATCTCTGCAGCCTGCGCAGGATCGGGATAATCCACACCTCGAGCTTGCCTAAGTGTCGCTATGTGATCAACATTGACCCCTAATTCGATCTTGTTGTGTGCTTTCATCTAACTGTGATTTTCCTTTGAAGTAGCCAACTTGAGTGTGAGTTACGAGTCATGCTGTGAATTTTCAGAAGTACGAGGATAGAACAACTCTCTACTGACAATTTTTCTGTTCTGCATGGTTTTAGAGAGAATATCTCTCATCAACCACTTCGATTGCTTAGACAGCTCAATTTCGGACTCTGTTTCTTGAACGCGATGTAGCGCTTTAATGACATGCCCAGAGACGGCTGACCTTACGTGCCCGCGGACTGGAACAAAACCGACGTTTGCGATGAACTCGTACATTTTTTCATCTTCAATTAGGGTTTTTCCATCGGACTCTACGAGAAAATCAATCTCGTAGCCGCTTTCTTTCATAACAACTTGTTCAAATGCGCGTAACGTCTCGGTTAATCGCCCGGTCGAATGAGCACGATTCAGGTCGAGGATGGTAGCATGGTATTCATCATACAAACGTGGATGTGGGTCATGGCGGTGTATCAAGCCAGTAATCAACTCATTGCAATAAAAACCACAGACCAAAGTTTCGCCACTAAGTTCGTGTCTTAGAACATTGAATTCACTTTGATCAATTTCAATGCCCGTCATGGTTGGAACCTCTCCCTTACCAACCCAACTTACTAATAGAGGTTGAAAAGGTTGGAGCGCAGCTTTGTGCTTAGATTTAATGCGCCTCGCCCCTTTTGCTATCAATCCGATGCGGCCAAAGTCGCGCGTAAACAACTCAGATATAAATGAGGTTTCACTATAGGGTCTGTTCAATAGTGCGTAGGCGGGTTGATTAAAAATCCGCATACCATCACAGAGATTCGTCGTACCCTAGGCTGTACAGATCTCGAGCATTATCCGACCAACCAGACCTAACTTTTACGAAAAGTTCCAGAAACACCTTCCTTTCGAGAAGGCGCTCACAGTTTTTTCGAGCGGCTGTGCCTATTGCTTTCAAGGATTCGCCTCCTTTGCCGATAACCATGGCTTTGTGCGAGTCTTTTTCTACCCATATATCTGCAGAGATCTGTGCTTTGCCATCTGCCAATTGAAACTCAGATAACTCAACGGCGGTGGCATAAGGAAGTTCATCTCCTAAGCGCCTAAAAAGCTGCTCACGTACCAGTTCAGAAACAAGAAAACGGAAACTTCTGTCGGTAATTTGGTCCTCATCGAACCCGGCTTCAGCCTCTGGGAGATGCGAGGAAATCACAGACATCAGACGTTCAACATTGCCGCCTTGTATTCTGCCTAATGCACATATAGGAACTATATCGGCGAATGAAAAAAGATCAGAAGACTCAGCGATCAAAGGCAGCACATCATTTATCGATTTGAGTTTATCGATTTTGTTGATTACCAGCACAACCGGCAGATTTGCTTCCTTGAGCGCTTTCAGCACATGTTTGTCGGCATCCGTCCATCCCGACGCTGTTATCATCATGCACACCAAGTCGACCCCATCGATACTAGCCACCGCGGTCTTGTTGATCACCTTATTAATGGCTTTACGATTAGACTTTTTCGCGACAGAGTGGATTCCTGGCGTATCCACAAAAACAATTTGCTGATTGCTGTCTGTGTGTATACCAAGAATTCTATGTCGCGTGGTTTGTGGGCGATGAGAAGTGATGCTGATTTTCTGACCAATTATTTGGTTCATCAACGTCGACTTGCCAACGTTTGGTTTTCCCAAAATTGTTACAAATCCAAACTTATGCTTCATATTCTTTACTTGGGCTATACCTAAACGGCACTTTTTCGATTTTGATTGAGTAAATCTGTGTATGAATCCATTGTGGCTTGCGCTGCGGCCTGCTCGGCTGCACGCCTTGATCTGGCCTTACTCTGTTGTTGAATATTTAGATCAATCAATCTACATTCGACGGTAAATTCTTGATCATGCTGAGCACCTTCCGTTTTAACCACTTCATAAACCGGGAGACTATAGCCTCTTTTTTGCATTGCTTCCTGCAGCCGACTCTTAGGATCTTTATAGGTTGAATCGGGTTTTATACTGTCCAAATGATCCGAGAAATTTTTCAAAATAAAATTCTTAGCCCTATCGAAACCGGCATCGATAAACAATGCACCAATAATGCCTTCAACAGCATCAGCCAAGATGGAGTCTCTATTGAACCCCCCGCTCTTAAGCTCCCCTTCACCCAAAATCAAAAACTCTGAAAGTTGTAATTCTCTGGCCACGGATGCCAATGTTTCCTTTCGCACAAGCGAAGAACGCATCCTGCTGAGCTTACCTTCAGCTAGATCCGGATAGCTAAGATAAAGTAGCTCAGCAATGACGAACCCAAGGATACTATCCCCCAAGAACTCTAGTCTCTCATAGTTTTTTGCGCCCCGACTTCTGTGGGTAAGCGCAAGTTTAAGCAGCTGGGTGTTCTCGAAATTATGACCCAATCTATTCTCGAGACTATCAAGAGATCTCACCAACTATTTAACCTCGCACCGACCATTCAACTGGCATTCCGCTCTGGGATTGAACTTAGCGACAAGCACAAGGTTTCCAACTAACGGAATCTCCCTGTTGTAAGTAGCCTCCACAACTAAGCGTTCCCGGTTTCGTGCGACCTTGAAGTCATCTTTAAAGTTTAATAAGTCGGTGGTGCCATCAATGTAAAGCTGATCCCTGACACCCTTGATGATTTGGTTTCTGGTAATCGTACGTAAGTTTTTTCCGTCCAGACTAATTTCAAGGGCATTGACTACATTTTGGTTTGAAGCATAGACCGGGACGAGCTGCATGCCTATATAAGCGGCTATGAACACAACACTTAGCGTGAATAGAAGGCTCCAAAACGTCCATCCTTTTTGGATATGAGCATTAACAGGATGTTTTTTTCTTAGAATGACGGTCATTTTTATCCCCAGTTAGTTGTCTGACTGCAAATCTAACATATCGAAATAGAATTCAGCTGATAAGTATCGATATTTTACAACTTTAGCTGTAATGGTCACTGAGCGACTTCTTGAGCGGTGATATCGGTTCCGATGCGAGAAGGTTTGAATCCGTCACCACCAAAACTCATGTGTAACCACACAAAAAACGCCTTACCAACAATATTTTCATCTGGCACAAAGGTGAAGCCGCCTCGCAACCCTTTGCTTCGACTGTTTTTTTGACTGCGACTATCTAAACTATTATCTCGGTTGTCTCCCATTACAAAATATTGCCCCTCTGGCACCACCCATTCTAATCGTTTGGAAAACAGGCTTCGGAATGCTGAGGGCGGAGCGGGTGCATTCAAGATTGGAAATTCGACGGTTGAACCATCAACTCGATTGATGCGCTGTTTGAACTTTTGAATGTGACTTTGACTACCAAAGGGAAGATAAGTGCCGTCTTCAATTTTCTGAACTCTCTCGCCATTTACGAATAACGATTTACTGGAATAATCGTATGCAATTCTATCACCAGGTACACCAATTAAACGCTTAATGTAATTCTGCGAGGGGTCTAAAGGATATCTAAACACAACGATATCTCCGCGATCCGGAGAATTCATTTCTAGCACTTTGGTTTGTAATATTGGTAGTCGAATGCCATAGGTAAATTTATTCACCAAAATAAAGTCACCAACTTCTAAGTTTGACAGCATCGAGCCAGAAGGAATTCTGAATGGCTCTGCTATGAATCCTCGAAGTAGAAAGACCAATAATAGAACAGGAAAAAAGGAACGGGCGTAATCCAAGGCTACCGGCTCAGGATCGCGCTTTGCTAGTTCAGGCTTAAGCCATTTAAAATACGCCATAATTGCGCCACAAATGCATATGACGGCGAACAATAAAATCTCGAAACTTTGCATATTAGCTTAATCTTCTGACGTTCTTAACACAGCCAAGAAAGCTTCTTGAGGAATCTCGACTGAACCAATTTGCTTCATTCTTTTCTTACCTTCTTTTTGCTTTTCAAGAAGTTTGCGTTTACGAGTGGCGTCACCACCATAACACTTAGCAGTCACGTTTTTCCGCAATGCTTTTACGGTTTCACGAGCAATCACCTTGGATCCTATTGCCGCTTGAATTGCAACATCGAACATCTGTCTGGGTATCAGTTCACGCATTCTTTTAACCAGTTCTCTGCCCCTGTAAATGGCTTGCTCTCTATGAACTAGAATGGCAAGCGGGTCCACAGGATCACCGTTGATTAAAACGTCAACTTTCACCATATCTGAAGCTCGGTACTCCTTGATTTCGTAGTCCAATGACGCGTATCCACGGCTTACTGATTTCAATCTGTCAAAGAAGTCCATGACAACTTCGTTTAAGGGCAACTCAAAGTTCAACATCACTTGTCGACCAAGATACTGAATGTTTTTTTGAATGCCTCGTTTCTCGATGCAAAGAGTCATGACCGCGCCGATGTATTCCTCTGGCATCAGCATGTTCGCCTCGATTATGGGCTCTCTGATTTCTTCAATTTTCGATAAATCAGGTAAGGCGGAAGGGTTATCAACTTCTATCTTCTCACCCCCTTTTAGAACAACGTCATACACCACCGTGGGAGCCGTGGTGATCAAATCCATATCATATTCGCGCTCTAACCTTTCCTGAATAATCTCCATATGGAGCATTCCAAGAAATCCACATCGAAAGCCCAAACCGAGGGCATCGGAGACTTCCGGATCATAAATCAAAGAAGCATCATTCAGGCTGAGCTTACCCAATGCGTCACGAAATGAATCGTAGTCCGCCGAATTGATAGGATACAAGCCAGCAAATACTCGCGGTTGAACTTCTCTGAATCCTGGCAGCGGTTCTGATACGCCATGCTTTGCGTGGGTGATCGTATCACCAACCTTCGCGCCGGATATATCCTTTACCCCTGAAATTAGGTAACCAACCTCGCCTACCCGCAGTTCATTCTTCTGGACTCGTTTGGGCGTAAAGATTCCCAGATCTTCTACTTGATACTCGACACCCGACGACATCATTTTGATCCGTTCACGTTTTTTGATCGTCCCAGAGACAATTCGAATAAGCGCCACCGTGCCAAGATAATTATCAAACCACGAATCCATAATCAAGGCCGACATCGGCGCTGTTTCATCACCCTCTGGAGCGGGTAATTCTTCGACAATTTGCTCCAATAAATCTTCGATACCGATACCGTTTTTAGCGCTCACGTGTAATGCACCAGAGCAATCGATACCAACCACATCCTCAATTTCTTCACTAACGCGGTCAACATCAGCCGCTGGCAAATCGATTTTGTTTAAAACGGGCAAAACCTCTAAGCCAAGGTCAACGGCTGTGTAACAATTAGCCACCGTTTGGGCTTCAACCCCTTGAGAGGCATCAACAACCAACAGAGCTCCTTCACAAGCCGTCAATGAACGCGAAACCTCATAGGAAAAATCGACGTGCCCAGGCGTATCAATCATGTTCAGCTGATAGGTCAATCCGTCTTTCTTTGAGGTGTAGTTTAAGGCAACGCTTTGCGCCTTGATGGTAATGCCTCGTTCACGCTCAATATCCATGGAATCCAACACTTGATCTTCCATTTCTCGATCACTGAGCCCTCCACAATGGGAAATGAAGCGATCCGCTATTGTCGACTTACCGTGGTCGATATGCGCAATGATAGAGAAATTACGAATCTTACTAATGTCGTGAGACATAATATTTGCTTGCCAACTAGAGTTTAAAACTTAATCAAAAAAAGCGCCTTAGCGCTTGCGACGGCGTATTTTAACAAACACTTATGTCGAACACACTCTATTTGCTAGACCAGTGAGAAATTAATCATTTTCAATGATCTGCATCCGCTATACTTGCCAAAAAATACGACCTATCTCTCTCACCGAATCATGAAAAGAAACCATAGCGACGTGTTGATTATTGGCGGCGGCGCGGCAGGACTCAGCCTTGCGCTTAGGCTGGCTCAAGAGGATTTAACCATCACCTTGTTATCTAAATGTGAACTCACCGAAGGATCAAGTTTGTATGCTCAGGGAGGCATTGCAGCTGTGTTAGACAGCGAGGATAACTTCGATGCTCATATAAACGACACCCATGTGGCTGGAGCTGGACTGTGCAAAGGCGATGCGGTTGAAAAGATTGTCAAAGGCGCACCTGAAGCGATTAACTGGCTAATTGATAAGGGCGTAAAATTCACCGTCGAAGAAGGACCTGAGTACGATGGCGTAGATGGTAATTACCACCTCACCAGAGAAGGCGGTCACTCTCATCGCAGAGTTATTCATGCTAAGGACGCTACCGGGCGAGAGGTAGAAACCACATTGGAGGAACACGTCAGATCCCAAGCCAATGTGCAGATATTAGAAAATCACATTGCCATTGATCTAATCACCTCACAAAAACTCAAGAAAAGAAATTCATCTAGATGCTATGGAGCATACGCCTTAGATATTGATGAAAATACTGTAAAGACGTTTTCTGCGAGAGCCGTTGTTCTCTCCACTGGTGGTGCATCTAAAGCCTATTTATATACAACCAATCCCGACACATCTACCGGGGACGGTATTGCGATGGCATGGCGATCAGGTTGTCGAATTGCGAACATGGAGTTTGTACAGTTCCATCCGACATGCCTTTATCACCCTTACGCGAAAGGATCGCTCATCTCCGAGGCTGTGCGAGGTGAAGGTGGACTACTGAAGCTACCCAATGGTGAACGCTTCATGCCTGAACATCATCATCAGGAGGAGCTCGCACCTCGAGACATCGTTGCTCGTGCGATCGACTATGAGATGAAAAAAGGCGGTTTTGATTCGGTCTACTTAGACATCAGTCACAAAGATAAGGACTTCATACTTGACCACTTCCCAAACATCGCTGAAAGCTGTGAGAGCTTCGGCTACGACATGACAGCCCAAGCTATTCCCGTTGTTCCTGCAGCTCACTATACCTGTGGCGGGATTCTGACCGACCTAAATGGACGAACCGACTTGAAGCGTTTGTATGCTGTCGGTGAGAGTAGCTGTACTGGATTGCACGGCGCGAACCGCCTTGCTAGCAACTCCCTGCTTGAGTGTCTGGTAATTGCCAAATCGGCTGCAGAAGATATCGCGAAGCGGATGAGGAAGCCCGAGAAAGAAGAAATACCCAATCTGCCTGATTGGGATGAAAGTAAGGTTTCAGATCCAGATGAACAGATTGTGGTCTCTCACAACTGGGATGAAACTCGACGTTTCATGTGGGATTATGTCGGCATTGTACGCACCAAAAAGCGACTTGAACGAGCTCAGCATCGGGTCAAATTGTTGCAGGAAGAAATTGTTGAGTATTATGGCAACTTCCGCGTCAACAGTGATCTAATCGAACTGAGGAATCTGGCGACTGTGGCCGAGTTAACCATAGAATGCGCCATGACCCGCAAGGAAAGTCGGGGCTTGCATTTCACACTCGATTATCCTGAAACCAGTGATTACGCTACAGATACTATTTTAACGCCGAACAATTTTGTAGGGCACGCACCGATTCGTGAATGGAACCCCAACGAATAATCGAAGATAATTCAATTTCATTTGTTTATCGCCTCCCCATAACTTAAGATTATGGTACGCGAGACATTCACGACGACTTATCACTATGCAGGATCCATTATCTAGAGTCGATTTAAACCTTCTTGTTGCCTTTCAAGTCTTGATGCAAGAAAAGAATGTGACCAGAGCAGCCGAGAGACTATTTGTTACTCAACCGGCAATGAGTAAAACGCTCAATCGACTGAGAACCCTCCTGGACGACGAGCTGTTTGTTCGATCCTCGCACGGACTTACGCCCACACCGAAGACCTTAGAACTGGAAGCGCCCGTTAACCATATACTCTCACAGTTGACTGAGTTAATGGTGACCAACCAAGAGTTTGATCCAGCCAACAGCGCGGCTACCATTTCCCTTGCAACATTGGGGACCTCGGCCAGCGTCGGGATGCCTATCTTTCTAGAGAAACTTAGACAACAAGCGCCCAAGGTGATGCTAATTAGTCAAAATATTGACGACAAATGGGAAGATAGACTCCGAAGTGGAAACCTAGACTTTGCGATTGTGGCAAAAAAGAAATTTAGTCAAGACTTCGTGACGCACCGTCTCATGAATATTAAGCCTGTTTTGTACATGCGAAAGGATCATCCCTTGGCTGAAACAGAGCAGATAACCTTAGAGGAACGCCGAAAGTATCAACATATGGCTGTTTACTTTCCGAACTTTGAAACAACCAGAGAAGAAGTTCAAAAGTTATTCGCATCGTTTGGAATTCTCTCCAACGTACCGTTCTTAACGACAAACTTAATGGTTTGCCTGGAAACCCTAAAGAAAACAGACATGCTGATGATTGCTTCCGATCGCTTGATTGATTCATCCATCGTCGCCGAGTACTTTATTTCCAAGCCATTGGATGATCTGATCAACCTAAAAATCGATGCGCTATCCCTGGTTCAGCATGTTCGAACAAAAAACTCGCCATTGCACAAGTATTTGACCAACATGATTGTCGAGAGCTTCAATGAAGCTGACTCTGTCAGTCTATTAACTAATTAACAGCGCGTAAAATAAAAAAGCCGTTTGATCAGTCAGCATCAAACGGCTTTTTATTCTCGGAGGGAAAGTGAATAACGTGCGCCCTCTTCTACTTAAATTTCTATGTCACTAAGTCATCGAAGAATGACTTAATTTTATCCGACCATGAACTGTTTTGCGGATTGTGTTTGCTGCCGCCGTCTTGAATAGTCTGATCAAGCTCCTGCAAGAGTTCTTTTTGACGCTTAGTTAGATTTACTGGAGTTTCCACACTGACCTCGCAATAAAGATCTCCTACGAAACCCGCATTTCGAACGTTTTTAACTCCCTTACCGCGCAAGCGGAACAATTTTCCAGATTGCGTTCCCGCAGGTATCTTTAGCTTAGCTCTGCCTTCCAGCGTAGGTACTTCCAACTCTCCACCTAGAGCCAAAGTCGTGTAAGAGATCGGCACATTACAGTGTAGATCTACACCATCACGAGTAAAAATTGGATGCTCTTTTAATGAGACTGACACATACAAATCACCATTCACACCGCCGGCTCCAGCGCTTTCGCCCTCGCCGGATAAACGAATCTGGTCGCCTTCATCAACACCAGCAGGAATTTTGACAGAGAGCTTTTTGTTTTCCTTAATTCGGCCTTGTCCATGACAGTCCCCACACGGATCCGTGACCACCGTGCCTTTGCCATGGCATTGCGGGCACGTTTGTTGAACCGAGAAAAAACCTTGTTGGATTCGAACCTGACCTTGACCGTGGCATGTACCGCATTGCGATGGCGAACTTCCTGGTTTAGATCCGGAACCACTGCAAGTACCGCAGGTCGACATTCGTGGAACCGTAATATTAACTTCTGTACCGCGAACTGCATCCTCAAGGGATAGCTCAAGGTTGTATCGAAGATCCGCGCCGCGACGTTGTCTTTGTCGGCCGCCACCGCCACCACCGAAGATATCACCGAACATATCTCCAAAGATATCACCGAAGCCGCCGGCACCAGCACCACCAAAGCCTCCTGCTCCTGCTCCAGCACCGCCACCCTCAAAAGCGGCATGGCCGAACTGATCATAGGCCGCTTTTTTCTCGGTATCAGAAAGCACTTCGTAAGCTTCTTTTACTTCTTTAAACTTGAGCTCCGCCTCTTCGCTATCGGGGTTTCTATCGGGGTGATACTTCATTGCAAGCCTTCGATAAGCCTTCTTCATTTCGGCTTGATCTGCAGACTTGCCGACCCCTAGTACCTCATAATAATCACGTTTTGACATCTTACTTACGCCTATATCAATTCATTAAAAAGCCCGCACTTAGTTAAAGCGCAGGCTTTTCAATCAGTTTAGCCTTGCTTTAGAAGCATTAAGCCGATTTGTTCTCGTCGTCTTTTACTTCTTCAAACTCAGCATCAACCACATTGTCATCTTGCGGAGCATCTTGAGGACCAGCACCCGCTGCCGCGGCTTCGTCACCACCGGCTTGCGCGTACAGTTGCTCGGCAAGCTTATGGCTGGCCTGCATTAAGGTTTCTAACTTAGAGTTGATTGCCTCGGCGTCATCACCTTTGGCCACTTCTTCAACCTCGGCAATAGCCGCCTCAATGGCTGATTTTTCCGCAGCATCGATGCTGTCACCACCATCTTCCAGGCTCTTCTTAACACCATTTACCATGCTTTCCGCTTGGTTTTTGGCATCAACTAGGGCTTTAGCCTTTGCGTCTTCCTCGGCATGCGCTTCGGCGTCGGCGATCATTGCTTCGATTTCTTCGTCGCTTAAACCAGAGCTAGACTTGATAACAATCTTGTTTTCTTTACCAGTGGCTTTGTCCTTCGCCGAAACGTTCATAATGCCGTTCGCATCGATATCGAAAGTCACTTCAATTTGCGGTACCCCGCGCGGAGACGGCGGAATATCGGTAAGGTCAAAACGTCCTAGCGACTTATTGCCAGAAGCCATTTCACGCTCACCCTGCAATACATGAATGGTTACGGCATTTTGATTGTCTTCAGCTGTTGAAAAAACTTGGCTTGCTTTCGTTGGGATCGTCGTGTTTTTCTCGATTAACGGAGTTCGGATCCCGCCCATGGTTTCGATACCTAAGGTAAGCGGCGTTACGTCGAGCAATAACACGTCTTTCACGTCACCACCGAGAACACCACCTTGAATGGCTGCTCCCATGGCAACCGCTTCATCTGGGTTCACATCGCGACGCGCTTCCTTGCCGAAGAATTCGGCAACGGCATCTTGAACCTTGGGCATACGGGTTTGACCACCCACTAAGATTACATCATCGATTTCAGTCGCTGATAAACCAGCATCTTTTAGGGCAATGCGACATGGCTCAATGGTTCGTTTAACCAAATCTTCAACCAATGACTCAAGTTTGGCTCTTGAAAGCTTTAACACCAAGTGCTTAGGACCGGTTGCGTCTGCCGTGATGTAAGGAAGGTTGATCTCAGTTTGAGAACTCGATGATAACTCGATTTTAGCCTTCTCAGCCGCCTCTTTAAGACGCTGCATTGCCAAAGGGTCACCTTTGAGATCGATGTTTTGATCCTTGTGGAATTCTTCTGCCAAATAATCAATGATTCGGTTGTCAAAATCCTCACCACCTAAGAATGTATCACCGTTCGTAGAGAGAACCTCAAACTGGTGCTCACCGTCAATCTCAGCGATCTCGATGATCGAAACGTCGAACGTACCACCACCTAAGTCATAGACAGCGATCTTACGATCACCAGTTTTCTGATCCATACCATAGGCAAGTGCCGCCGCCGTTGGCTCGTTGATTATACGTTTGACATCAAGCCCAGCGATTTTTCCAGCATCCTTAGTGGCCTGACGCTGCGAATCATTAAAGTACGCGGGAACGGTTACAACGGCTTCAGTTACTTCTTCACCGAGAAACTCTTCGGCCGTTTTCTTCATCTTTTGAAGAACACGAGCGGACACTTCTGGAGCCGCCATTTGCTTACCATTTGCCTCTACCCAAGCGTCTCCGTTTTTCGCTTTCACGATTTTATACGGCATCAAATCGACGTCTCTTTGCACAACTTCCTCGTCGAACTTACGTCCGATTAGTCGTTTAACTGCGTAGAGCGTGTTGGCTGGATTTGTTACAGATTGGCGTTTTGCAGGCTGGCCTACGAGAACTTCACCATCTTCGACAAACGCCACATAAGATGGCGTTGTACGATCACCTTCACTGTTTTCAATAACTCTCGGCTTATCACCGTCCATGACGGCAACACAGGAGTTTGTAGTCCCTAGGTCGATACCAATTATTTTACCCATTATTGCTTTACCTCAAAATAATTCTTAACTGCCTTTTTACTAAGGCTATATATTTATTTTTCAACTCGTTCTAACTTATGTTTGATGCAATCTTTTATGGATACATCCGTAAGTTAGCGTTTAACTATTTCTGATTTCTCTGTCTTAACTCTGCCCTACTTGGCAACCACGACCATTGCGGGTCGAATCAAGCGATCGTTTAACTCAAAACCTGATTGAATCACCGTAATGATGCAGCCAGATTTAATATCCTCAGAATCGACCAAGCTCATCGCTTGGTGAAGATTAGGATCAAGTTTGTCTCCAACTTCTGGGCTTATCTCCTTAACCGAAAATTTTGCGAAAGCTGAATTCAACTGATTTAACGTAATTTTAGACCCTTCGAAGATACTTTTTACCGTCTCATCCGCATCCTCAGCTGGCTCATTCGCCGTAGCCAATTTCAGGCTGTCGAATACGTTTAACATCTCCTTGGCAAACCCTTCGATCGCAAACTTTCTGGAACTGGCAACCTCTTTTTCAGCTCGACGTCTAACATTGTCTTCTTCAGCTTTTGAACGCAGAAAAGCGTCCTTGAGCTTGGCGATCTCAGCTTCAGCGTCGGCTAACTGTGCGACTAGCTCTGTGTCCTGTTTTGATTCGACCTCGCTGCCGACGTTGTCTTGGTCTGCATCAGCCTTGCTGTTAGGTTGCTCAGGATTTTGTCCACCGGCTACTGCCGCTTCCTCAACGGACTCATTGGTTTCGATTTCGCTACTTTTATTGTCATTCATTTTTGTCTAGTAATCAGTGATTAATGGCTTCAAACATAGCCGACAAACAGATGCGGGCATTATGGGGATAGAATCACTGAGTTCAAGGCATTAGGGGGCATTTTTATCGCATTTTTTACTCTATTTTGGCCTGAAATGTTCAACTTATGTGAAATGCACTTTTGGCCTTCAAAAGCGCTTGTGTTTTGGATAAAAAAAAATAAAATACGCGCGAATTTATAACCATAAGGTTTTTTATGTTACGCCGCTAACCGCGCGTGAGTGTTCAAAGCCAATGCATCCGATAAGCGTATACTCTATCGGATAACGTACAGGCCCCAAAAAGGAACAAACACGCGTTAGCTAAATTTAATCGCTGTTTTCTTTGGGGATCATGCCAATGACTGTCGAAGTTATTGCATTCAACAATGCACCACAACCTGTACCCGCATCAAATGATGCAGAGGCCAAAGCCTGGCCGACCCATAATCAATTACTCGAAAATCAGAATAATGAAGCGCTGAACGCCGATCATTTTATTGTGAGAAATGGAGTTGAGTTTGCTGGAACTCACATCATTTTGGATTTATGGGGTGCATCGCAGCTAGATGACCTGCAATTGATGGAGTCAGCCATGCGTGAGGCGATCGAGGTTGCTGGTGCCACATTGCTACATATCCACCTGCATCATTTCACTCCAAATGGGGGAATATCTGGGGTTGCTGTGCTGGCGGAATCCCATATAAGTGTTCATACCTGGCCTGAACGAAATTTTGCCGCCTTTGATGTGTTTATGTGTGGCGATGCAAAGCCAGAATTATGCGTGCCTGTATTGCAAAAGGCCTTCAATCCTGACCATATTGGTATCAGCGAGCATTTACGTGGCGCCAATCCCGTGGC
Organism: uncultured Arenicella sp.; assembly: GCA_963669225.2. Taxonomy (GTDB): domain Bacteria; phylum Pseudomonadota; class Gammaproteobacteria; order Arenicellales; family Arenicellaceae; genus Arenicella. The sequence goes on from OY769919.2 coordinate 520,474, forward strand.
CACTGCTGCGACTTCGTCTGACTGAGGGCATTCAAATGACTAATAGCAAATACTTTAAAGAGACATTATACGATTCGATTTGTCAGGAATTTAGGATCGATAAGATGTACTTTGAAAGTAAGACAGATCATCAACATCTAATGATCTTTCACAATGCTCAGCTGGGTAGAGTCATGACCTTAGATGGGATTGTGCAAACCACTGAAGCAGACGAATTCATCTACCACGAAATGTTAACGCACGTACCGATGTTGGCGCACGGTGCAGCCAAGCGCGTGCTTATTATCGGCGGTGGAGATGGGGGAATGCTGCGAGAAGTAGTAAAACACCCTATTGATCATGTAACGCAGGTAGAAATCGACCAAGCCGTCGTCGATATGGCCATTGAGTATCTACCTAATCATTCAGATGGGGCTTACGACGACCCTAGATTAAACCTCGTTATCTCCGATGGTTTTGACTTCGTTCGAGAATATGCGCAAGGTGATAGCGAGAAGTTCGATGTCATTATCTCTGATAGCACTGATCCCATTGGTCCTGGCGAAGTTTTGTTTACCGAAGATTTTTACTCTTTTGCTAAGCAGTGTTTGAAGCCATCCGGTATTTTAGTGACGCAAAACGGTGTCCCGTTTTTTCAAGAGGATGAAATTAAAGATACGCACAAAAGAATGGGAAAGCAGTTTAACGACATGCGCTTTTATTGTGCTCCAGTTCCTACCTACTACGGTGGATTTATGACTTTTGCCTGGGGTAGCGACGACGAGAAAGCGAGTCAGGCACCAAGCAGCCTTATTGAGGAGCGATTCAAGCAACTGAATATCTCCACACGCTATTTCAATCCACAAGTCCACGTCGCATCGTTTGCCTTACCTCAGTACGTAGTAGACGCAATCTCCGAGTAACATGTCAAATCCATCTTTAGATTTAAGACCGGTCGACTGCTCAACTGACGTTGGACTCAAGACCTACTACCAGGGCTTGGTCGCTGAGCACGGGTCTCCACTCCTTGTGTTTTCCAAGTCGAAGCTGCGGCAACAATACCGAGACTTGCAATCTTCCTTACCTGGAGTTGAACTCTACTATGCTGTCAAAGCACATCCGGATCCGAGCATAATTGACGAGATTCAACAACTTGGTGGTGGGTTTGATATTGCTTCGGCTGGCGAAATGGAATTGCTACTACAACACAAGGTTTCAGGCCGGAAAACCATCCACACACATCCGATCAAAAAAGATAAAGAGATTCGTGATGCACTGAGATTTGGAGCAACCACGTTTGTTGTTGATAATTTGGATGAGCTGGCTAAATTGGTCCCCTATCGCTCGCGTGTTGGTGTTTTACTGAGGGTGAGTTTTCGTAGCGAGACAGCAGTAGTAGATCTTTCGAAGAAGTTCGGCTGTGCGCCCAGGGACGTTGAGCCTATGGTTCAACAAGCAGCAGAGCTCGGAATTCATATCAAAGGGCTCTCCTTTCATGTTGGATCGCAATGCCCGAATGCTAACAAGCACGTTGAAGCTATTCAGCACTGTCTGAGATTAATGCAAAAGGTCAATGCTAAAGCATCAAAACCCATGAGTGTATTGGATATCGGTGGCGGCTTTCCCGCAGACTATGATCGTAATGGAGTCGATGTTGATGCCTTTTGCGCTCCAATTAGAGAGGCTCTCTCGCATGTGCCCGACGACTGGCACTTACTGGCTGAACCAGGCAGATATCTTGTCGCGCCTGCGGTAATAAGCATTACTTCGGTTGCCGGAAGGTCTATACGCAACGGTTTTCGCTGGTACTACTTAGACGATGGAATCTACGGATCCTATTCTGGGCAACTGTTTGATCATGCGACGTATCCACTACAGGTTTTCTCTACCTCCTCGGCTCAGAAATTACCCAGCATCTTGGCGGGTCCCACCTGCGATAGTATTGATGTGGTCGCCGAGAATATCATGCTGCCGGAACTGCAGATTGGCGATCTGCTCATCGGTCTAGAGATGGGTGCTTACACGGCAGCAACCAAGACCCGTTTTAACCTCATACCCGATGCAAAACTCATCGTGACTGAATAAGTTCAGAAGCTACCTCTCGATAAGTAGCTTCTGAATGAGTTGTGACTTTTCGGTCCTTTGGTGGAATACGGCGTAGGCCGCTCGCTTGAACTCAGGAGCGTCTTTAACAAGAAACAGCTCCTTGGTCTTAATCGCCTTTTCAACCATCGGCCTAGCTAGATAGGCTGCCCCACCTCGCGACTTCAACTGTTCGTAAGCTAACCGACCTTGAGTGGTTTTTAACCGTGCAAACGGTGCGTCAGGATAGTGCTTGGCATGTTGAACCGCAAAGTTCGCTCCCCAATCTACTAAGGTGTAATTACTTTGAAGAGCTTGGACTGCGCTTTGATTCTTTTCTGAACTGACTAAAACTAACGCTATCTTCGCGAACTTTTGACTGGTCAAATATTTGCCTCTGGGCGCATCATAAACAAATGCCAAATCCAATGAGCGCGTAGCGAGCCTCTCGAGCAAACTGTCCTCGCTAAGGACCTCTGCGGTAATAGCGAGCTCTGGCATGGTTAAAATGGTCTTGCTCAACCAAGGTTGAAGAAGCATATCCCAGATCCCAGGAAGCCCTCCAATGGCTAACTGCTTTTTTACTCCAGATTGCATTTTGAGAGTTTGGGTTGCCTGTTCCCAGTTACTGACAATGTTTCTGGCAAACGGCATTAACGCTTCACCGTCGGGGCTAAGATGGATGTTCGCTCGTTCTCTGATTATCAATTCAACACCTAACGCATCTTCTAAGGATTTGACCCTGGCACTGACGGCAGATTGCGTTACACACAAATTATCAGCCGCGCGGCCAAAATGCTTCACTTTCGCGACTTCAAGGAATGTTTTGAGAGCAGTAATGTCCATTTCCTTAGTAGTTTTTACGACTTTATCGAGCAATTATTTTCATCATCACGATAAAAATTTTTCTTTTTACACCCCCCCCTGTTTGCATTCAATAATGACTGCATAGCTAACAGTTGTCTACTAAACGATAGCTAAATGTGACCAACATATTTATGGAGTCGTGACCAAATGCGCAAGAACAGCTCTAAATCCTCTCACCTAGACAAAGATTATGTAATGGGGACTTTGAAAGAGATGTCCGAAGACGAATTTTTCGATTCTTATACAAGGAGAGAATCGAAAAAACGCAACAAGCGCAAACAGAATGCGCGGCAAAAGCTTGAACGCTACCGAGAAGATAAAGAGTTAGCTAAATGGTTGGATGACTCTCATCTGCAATGGTGATTAATCCAACAAAATAGCAAGTTCGGTGCTGACTGTGATTACCGAAAATGCGAACCCTCACCTGAGCACATGGGTGGGGGTTTTTTTATGTCATTTACTCTTGTGGATAAATTCTCTATACCAGTGCGCACTTTGTTTAGCGGTTCGCTTCTGGGTCTTAAAGTCTACATAGTGCAAACCAAATCGTTTTTCGTAGCCACAGGCCCATTCAAAATTATCCATAAAAGACCATGCGAAATACCCTGAGAGAACCACGCCATCTTGGATAGCTAAGGCGCATTCTTCAAGGTAGCTTTGATAATATTCTATGCGACGTTGATCATTAACGATTCCTTGCTCATTGGGCGCGTCATCATAGGCACATCCATTTTCAGTGATGACTATATTGGGGTTCTCATAACGATCTCTAATCCAATGAAGAAGCTTTCGCACGCCCCAGGGGACTACGGCCCACCCCATATCGGTAATCGCCCAGTTTGGGTCCACCGATAAGGTCACTCTCTGATCCTTGTCGACACCCCCATTACCTTTAACTTCCTCATGCACATCGTCTTCAGAGGGTTCGGATGCGTACATGGTGCTGTAGTGGTTTAATCCAAAGAATTCCGAAGAATGAATAAGATCCTTTTGTTCAGACTCAGAGAACCTAGGTAGTCGATCACCTAGCGCATCTCTCATAGTCTGAGGATAATCACCAAAGTACAATGGATCGGCAAACCAACCAAGAAAGAACTCCATAGCGCGCTGCGCAGCTGTCACATCCTCGGAGCTTTGCGTTTTTGGCTCTCGCCAATCGCTGTTTAAAGTGATTCCAATCGTTCCACCTTGGTACTTTTGAAACTTATGACGGTAAACCTTCACGGCCTTTGCATGCGCTAAAAGTAAATTATGACCAACTATATAGGGCTCAGAGTCAGACTCGTGTCCCGGCGCAAACATTCCTTGCCCGTACCCTAAAAGCGCAATAACCCACGGCTCATTAATGGTTATCCAGTGTTTAACCTTGGTGCCAAACAACTCAAAACACACTTCGGCGTAGTCTGAGAATCGAGCAATAATACGACGATCAAGCCACCCCTGCTCTTGGTCATGCAGGCATTGCGGTAGATCCCAATGATAAAGCGTGACCCACGGCGTAATACCGTGCTCTAGACAGGTATCGATGATTCCTTGATAAAAACGAACCGCACTTTGGTTTAGAGAGTCTGGAGTGCCATCCGGAAGTAATCGACTCCACGAAATAGAGAACCGATAAGCGTCTATGCCCATCTCGGACATCAATTTAATGTCCTGCTCGTAGAGATGGTAATGATCGCATGCAATGTCACCGTGATCTCCATTAGCAACTTTGCCTGGTGTGTGTGCGAAAGTATCCCAGATTGAAGCAGAACGTTTATCTACGAAAGCCGCTCCTTCTATTTGATATGAAGATGTGGCTGTGCCCCAGACAAAATCATGAGGAAATAAAGTCGACGGATCTAAGTTGGTCATGCAGTCGAAGTTTGTGTCTTAATCAAAGTAGATCGCTATTTGACACTAACGACAGTCTAACTTTCCAACATAATTGAGAAAAAGTTGTAATTAATTTACAAAAATATCGATTTATTAGCCAAAGTGTCTGAAATCTACTCAAACACTTTGACTAAACAGACTCTATGTTTGTGTTAGAAACTTCACATGTAGAGCTGACGATGACTATTTAAGTCTCCCAGTAGATGGCCTTTTCCAATTGCTCATCGGCGACTTTAAGCGCATTATTAGTACGTGAGATGATAATCAAATTTCCCTCTTTAAGTGGTTTCACCCTTGTCACAAATCCATCATAGGAAGCGTCCAGAATGTCTTCTACGGTATTGCCCTTAATGTAAGCAAAGGTGACCTGACCATCTGGCGTTTCTAGGCTTGCGTGTAATCCTACATACCTACCCATTGGGCATAATCTAGAAAACTGGAGGTTCTCAAGAAATTTCATTTTCATATTGCCATCATAATTAGCAAGATGAGTATTGACGGACTCGTTGGCCTTGGCAGAATCCCAAACCGGTGTGAGAGGTTGCTCATTCATATGTTCCACAACACCGGCAAGAAGAGCCTGATAATCATGCTCTATCGTGGAGTTGGATCCATAGAAATTATTTGCCACAAAACCGGATACAAACAAAGCCGCGGCAAAGCTCGCTGCTATTGCGTACTGACGAAACTTGCTTGAGGATTTCTGTTCTTCTTGCAACACTTGATTGAGCTCTAGGCGAGCCATCAAACTTTCAGGCATTTGCACGTCTAGGCTGCTCGAAAGGTCAGAATCCATCTTGCGAATACTTCCAACGTATTTCAAACAATCGGGACAGTTTTTGCTGTGCAAAATAAAGCTGGGCTCACTACTGTTTGGGTCGGATAGCGCCAGCCTTTTAAAATCTAGACAGTTCATTTTCTCTACTTCTTTATTCATTCTTTAGATCACTAACTCGGTAAGTGGTTTCTTTACCCTTTTTTACTCACCCACAACACCTAGGTGCGGCATTGTTTCGTGCCCTAGAATTTGGCGCATTTTTTTACGCGCTCTAAATAATCTTGTCATTACCGCACTCGAACTGATGTCCAAGATGGTGGCAATCTCGTCACAAGAAAAACCACCGAGCACTTGCATTTCGAGTGGCTCACGGTATTCCTGAGGTAATTTTATTAACGCGTTTCTCAAAGCAAACGCTTCTGGACGATCGTCGTAGCCCATATTGCCATCGGCAATCGTGTCCATTTGCTCAACGTCTTTATAATCGAACTGTTTACGCTCGAATTGACGGGCATGTTCGCGTCTAAATATGGTAAACAACCAGCCTTTCGCTGCTTTGGCTTCTCGCAAACTGTCAAGAGACTTCCATGCGCGTAAGAATGCTTCTTGCATGACATCTTCAGCCATATTTTTGTCTTTGCACAACCACAACGCGTACTTGTACAAATCCTGCGAGTGAGCCTCGATTAACAAGGCATATTTTCTTTTTTTATCCATCATGTCGTAATTGACCTGATCGGAATCAATTTCCTTGCCTGAATTTTTCATTAATTCACTCTTTTTCAAGAAAGTCTTTAATGTGACCTATGACTGCATCGGGCTTCTCTACATGAAGCCAATGGCCAGCCTCTTCTACTACGTTTATCTGAGCGTTTGGAAACAAGCCTAACAAAATTTGTTTATCTTCTTCTTTTACGTAATCGGAGCGCCCACCTGTAACAAACAGGCATTCCCGTTCATAACTGAGTCCTGCCACCTCATACTTTGGAAAATCAACTATATCATCCATAAACCGCTTTAGTACTGGTACGTTAATTTTCCATCGAAAATTTCCAGCTGAACCGGCCAAATTTAGCATGATAAACATTCTAGTGGCCTTATCTGGAATCGAATTAGCGAGTTGCCGCTCTATATCGGCTCGAGATGTGGCACCCTCTAAACTTATGGAATCAATTCCGTTTAAAATACTGAGGTGGGAATGCCCATACGCCACAGGTGCTATATCTAAAATAATCAGCTTATCTATTAGATGCGGTTTTAGTAAAGCCAACAGCATCGCCGTCTTACCACCCATACTATGACCAATCAGAGTGGCCTTAGTCAGTTCTAGCGACTCCAGTAACTTTTCAATGTCTGTCGCAAGATCAAAGTAAGTGTTTGACTCGGCATGTGGCGAGTCTCCGTGATTACGTTGATCAATTACAATCACCCTATACGTGGTCGATAACTTTTTCGCAAAACCACGCCAGTTTCCTGTCGATCCAAAGAGACCGGGTATGATTATTAAAGGGCCCAACAAGTCTTGTCGCTCCTTCTCGTCTGAAGGAAAGGTCACGTAGTTCAAATTCATAAGTTGAATACTATCAATTTCATTGGGCAATTAGACAAAAATATCCACACTAACAGCGGCATTGCTTTAAAATGCGCGCCATGTGGGAATTGCTGCTTCTTATGGTTACAGGTATCGCCACCGGCTTTCTTAATGTTATGGCGGGTGGTGGCTCTATGTTATCGGTACCCATTATGATCTTTTTAGGCGTGCCTGGCACTGTTGCCAATGGCACCAATCGTATCGCCATATTGCCTCAAAACATATCGGCGGTATGGGCATTCTATCGCAAAGGGTTCGCTAACTTTAAGCTAAGCCTGAGCTTGGGTGCTTGCACAATTCCAGGCACTCTGATCGGCGCTACTTTGGCCTCACGCGTACCGAATGATCAATTCAATTCGCTATTAGCTGTAATCATGGTGATGGTATTGATCATTATGTCTCTACCGCAACCAAAAACAATTAGGCCCTATGAAAGCCCCAGTAGATCCAGAATGATAGCGGGACACGCATTAATGGTGCTGATTGGTTTTTGGGGGGGATTTATCCATATAGGAGTGGGTTTTCTACTCATGCCAACGTTGAACAGAGTCATGCAACTCGACTTAGTCACGACCAACTCCCATAAAGTGTTTATCGTGATGTGCTACACGGTAGTTGCGTTGATCGTATTTGCTTCAGAGCTTGAGCTGATATGGAAGTACGGTATTGCATTGGGCATAGGCACATGGATAGGCGCATGGTTGGCAGCCAATATGCAAGTCAAGAAAGGAATCGGCCCCATCAAATGGACACTAAACATCGTTATCGTTGCTTTCATAATTAAGCTGTTGTTTATCTAGAACCAATTCCCAACCATGCTCAAATCTCCTCTAGAGATGCTTCAGTTTGACAGAGATCATATCTGGCATCCTTACACATCGGCGGTGTCACCGTTACCGACTTACCTTGTCGAATCTGCGAAAGGTTGTGAACTTACATTATCAGACGGAACCAAGCTGATTGATGGCATGGCTTCATGGTGGTGCGCTATTCATGGTTATAACCATGAGAGACTAAACAATGCGGCTAAATCCCAACTCGCGAACATGTCTCATGTCATGTTTGGTGGTATCACTCACCGACCGGCTATTGAGCTATGTCATAAACTGATAGAAATTACACCCTCGACACTCGAACATGTATTTCTAGCTGATTCAGGTTCCATCAGTGTGGAAGTGGCAATGAAAATGGCGGTTCAATACTGGCAGGCCAACTCCAAACCCAACAAATGTAAAATGCTCTCCCTCAAGGGTGGCTATCACGGGGATACCTTCGCTGCCATGTCGGTGTGTGATCCAGACACTGGTATGCATCACTTGTTCAACGAAGCTGTCACCAAACAGTTCTTCTGCGAAAAACCAAGTGCTCGTTTTGAACAAGATTTTGATCCTAATTCAACTACTGCGTTCGAAACAGTCATTTCACAAAACCATGAATCCATCGCTGCCGTTATTCTGGAACCCATTGTTCAGGGCGCTGGTGGGATGTGGTTCTATCACCCCTCTTATCTAAAAAAAGTCAGAGCATTATGTGATGAATACTCCGTTCTACTCATCGCCGATGAAATAGCCACTGGTTTTGGAAGAACTGGGAAACTATTTGCTTGTGAGTGGGCCGATATCGTTCCGGATATCTTGTGCCTTGGTAAGGCTCTTACTGGTGGTTACATGACTTTAGCGGCGACCCTGACCAGCGCTGAGATCGCAAGAGGCATATCTGCCCAAGATGGTGTGTTTATGCATGGCCCCACTTTTATGGGCAACCCTTTAGCCTGCGCAGTCGCAAAAGCAAGCTTAGATCTTCTTTTTGAACAAGATTGGAAAAAGACAGTTAAAACAATTGAATCTCAGCTCAAACACGAATTACTTCCTGGAATGGATTTAAGCAGTGTTAAAGATGTTCGTGTGCTAGGTGCTATTGGGGTGATAGAGTTGCATGAGAAAGTGGATGTCGCCAAAGCACAAAGGTTCTTTGTAGAGCGAGGAGCATGGATCCGGCCCTTTGGTAATCTGCTTTATGTTATGCCGCCCTACGTAATAAAAGATAAGCAACTAACACAGCTGACAACAGTGATGCTTGATTTTGCAATCAACAACTGACTACGAGAAAAGCTTTTCTTTGAACGACAAAGTTTCACCTTACTTTTTTAACTTGCTTCCTTGTCTTTTTAACTCACTGAAATAATCGACGCTTGTATCCAGCCCCATAACTTCTCGCCGGACCAAGTCCATGGCAATGGCCGTAGCTGTTCTTTGAAACGCTTTCCTACCTACAGGAAGAAAAAACTGGCGGGCTTTGAGACCATCCTCACGACCCCATGCCATCCAAACCAATCCAACCGGTTTTTCCTCAGTGCCACCATCAGGGCCCGCGATACCGGAAATTGCAACCGCAATGTCAGCCTTGGTATGTCTGAGTGCCCCTGCGGCCATTTCTAAAACAACTGGTTGACTCACCGCGCCATGATTGTCTAGAGTTTCTTCAGCTACTCCTAGAGCCGAATGTTTTATGCCATTGGAATAGGATACGAACCCTCCCTGAAAGACCTTGGAAGATCCTGGCTCACTGGTGACCGCAGCAGCAATAGCACCACCAGTACATGACTCCGCTGTGGTCAGAACCAACTCTTTCTCAAGAAGCGCGAGATTCAACGCTTGGGGCAAACTAGTATCACCTTTCCCAATGATGTAATCAGCAAAAAGAGCCTGAAACTTCTGAGTCCATAACTCGTTCAACGCAGAGTCATTCTGGGTAATGAGCTTGACTTCAATAACCGGCATTTGCACTCTAAATCCCAAATTGACTTGCGACGGCCAGTCTGGGAATCGATTATTGACTATATCTTGTAAACCAGATTCGGTGATACCGAACAGTCTTAATCTAGTTATTTCAAAAACTGCAGACAGACTTCCCTTCTGTCGTATTAGAGGAATCACTTGTTCATCAACCATACGCTTGAACTCATACGGTACACCAGGTGTGCAGATTACCAAACAATGATTCAGCTCAGTTTTGAAGCCCACAGCTGAGCCAACGGGGTTAGGAATGACTTCGCATGAACTTGGTAAATCCGCTTGTTTCAGATTGGATTCAGTTAGAACGAAGTCTCTCGGTTTGGCCCAAGCCTCAAGATGCTCCATCGCATCGGCATTTCTAGACAATCCCTCCTTGGCTGCGTTCGCAAGTGCGAGTGCGGTCAAGTCATCTACTGTGGGCCCAAGCCCCCCGTTAACCACCAATACATCTGAGACGCTGGTTAACTCCAGAATAGACTCTTCAAGAAGCGCAAGATCATCTCCCACGACTCTTTTAGATTGAGGTACTACGCCAAAATCCTTTAATGATTGTGATAAATAAGAAGAGTTTGAATCAACAGTGTCTCCGGTCATTAACTCATCACCGGTCAACAATATAGAGACCCTCAATTGCCTTGAAAACCTATTCATCAAGTAGAAGACTCATGATGGGAGAGATATCTATAGGCTCGTCAACAACTACCACGGGGATTAGACTCTTCAGTACCTGATCGAACCAGGTTTCTGTGATCAATAGGTAGCCCTGGTCGTTGGGGTGGAGTCTAAATATTTCACCGTTCAGAGAATTCGTCTCCAAATCTATCAAACTCGTAAACCCACCGGGTGCATAACTGATAAAACGCGAGTACATATCAACAAAACTAACACTCTCAGATAGGGCAACTGCTCGAATCTGATTATTGTATTCCACAACATTACGATCGCTACGCGGAGTCAAGTTGGACACTCCAATCGAAAAGCCCTGTAGCTTCGCTCGTCGAATAATTTCACGATTATTGAATCCGGTGGTGGCAGCGCTGATCTCCTCATTAGGATCATTAGTTCCGTACATTATGAGAATAATGTACTGATTTCCCTCATGAGTTGCTTTGACATTGTTTAAGACGGATGTAATTTGACTTAGACCTCTTTCGCTCGTTGTGCCGCCCTCTCCCCAGTTAACTACAATTGCGTTTCTCAGTTCCTCATTGGCGTCTAAGATTGGGGAGTTCAAAATGTCTGTTCTGCATGACTCGCCTTCTGTTCTTTGCCCCTGATTCAACAACATATTGGTCAAGTAAAGCGTTGTACAGCCTCTGTTAGTCGTGCCATTCCCGTTTCTATCTTGAAAATCTTTATTAAACCCGACGGTGATGCTATCACCGAACAATGTAACCACACTCCTCGTGCCAGCGCTCTCAGCTTGAGCGATCACCTGGTCTGCAAAAAGTAATAAAGAGATTAAGAAAATAAATTTATTCATCAAGAAGTAAGCGCTACAAATGTTTGATGCTAAATGGCAGAGGGCCGGTTTTCCCGTTTATCTTGACTGCGGCCCATTTACAAAAACATTCTTTCTAAGCTGGTTTTCTGGCAAGTGATAAAACAGCCGTGAATTGTAAGGTAAATCGGCAGGTCGTGGAATTTGATTCGCGGATATATCAGCAAATTTTTGCTGATTTTCACCATTCGTCACATTTGATCCGAACTGCCTCTTGGCTGTCAAATAACGACCGGCCACTCGAGAATAAGATTTCCATTGCACCACGGTGTTGCCAAAATAGTCTAATTCCGCGACGGGGAGGATATCGGGAACATCGTTTAAATGATTAACTCTCTCGAACTGTGACCACTCTATTCCGTCATATCGCGCTGTGAATATGTCATCTAATCCGTCTTTGGTATCAGACCAAAAAAGCCTTAAAAACCCGTCTGACTCCAAAATCGGAAAAACAGCCAAACATGAGTCGCAACCGGTAGATAACTTTCTTACGCGTTTAATAGTAAGCGTAGCCGACTCCGAGAAATCCAAGATACCATAGAATATTTCGCGTTTTAGACGGTTTACTTCAGTCCAAAAAACAATCTTCTCACCGTTTCTGAGTGTCGAGGAAACTACCGAGGCTACTTCATTGTCTGTTTCGTATATCGTGGAAGGTTCCTGCCATCGGCCTCGTCGATACGACGAAAATAACACTTTGAAGGAGTTGTCTTGGTATGCTGACCATGCGACATGAGCACGAATGTCCTTTACTACCTCTGCCTGGGTATTAGAAGATATTAGGAAAAATCCGGATATCGCCAGCGTTGCGATCCAACTGACTGTACGCGAAAACATGTTGCAGCTAACTAGAGCTTGCTAGAAGGTATCTTGCGGCATTTTGCATTCGGGTGCGCTCCCAGAGCAACCTAAATCGCCCGCCTCCTTTCTGTTGCCATAGCACCGCTGATCGTAAGGCTGCGAGAAGTAGCGATCTAACTTTAGGAGGGACATCTGGATTCTGAAGATGGGATTCCTCACCCTGCACTATTACTTGCGGCTGCATGCTAGAGATAAAAGACTGATAAACACTGGAACAGGCGTCAATGAGCTCCTCCTCCGCATAAGAGCTCAGTCTCTCTATCTCTGTCGCAAACTCACTAAAACGCTGTGGATCGGTATACAGTTGTCTCTGTAACTGGAGAATCGTCATTGTATAACGCAATATTTCCACATTTTCAGGGGATGCTGAATTTAATACTCCGTTCACGATTAAACTTAATCCGGATTTGACGCCACTAATTCCCCCGTAGATTGCTGGCGTATTCACTGCATCTAGAACCAAGATGGATTTAATCGAGCCATCATATGCGCTTGGGTCTGAGCCTCCGGTTCTCGCCAGAGATTGTACTTGAGCACAGGCTTGGATAACTCCAGCAAGTGCAATCGTTCGTTCCGAGATTATATCCACACTACAAATTCAAGATTGATTGATAAAACGCAAGCTCTCGGCCCCATGCGTCGATATTTGTTGCGGCTGACCGAAAGCCGTGCCCCTCATTCGGGTACTTAATATATTGATATTCAACCCCATTAGCCTCTAAGTTGTCCACAATTTCTTGAGCCACTTCGAGAGGTACTATCTTGTCGTCTTCGCCTTGAAAGATAATCATTGCCGCGGTCACTTTCTCCATATAGTTTGAAGGCGATCTGAGCTGATATTGACTTTCTTGCCTAGAACCTGTTTCAGAGTCATACGGCTCTCCAACCAAACGATCGGTGTAGTGTTTCTCGAACTTATGTGTGGTTTCAGCTAGCGTGGCTAGATTGCCAATCCCATAATAACTAGAACCGGCCTTAAACATGTCTGGATATTCTGTTAAAGCTCTCAGTACAGCATACCCGCCAGCACTTTTACCTCGAATCACAACCTTCGAACCGTCCACTCGGTTTTCAGATATCAAGTACTGAACCCCATGGAAAACATCAGCCGCGTCTTTTTCGCCCCAATGGGAGTAAAGACTGTCTCTGTACTTGCGACCGTAGCCACTGCTTCCGCGGTGGTTAACGTCAAGTATTGCAAACCCGTTGCTGAGCCAAAACTGTTTCTGAATATCGAAATGAGAATAGGCCCTTGCCGTTGGCCCACCATGAACCATTACGATGAGAGGTGGAAGCACGTCCAAATCAGGTTCTGGTGCAAATTTGGGTGTGTAGAAAAATCCATAGCTAAGTTCGCCAGAACCGGATTCATACTCAATGTGCTCTGGCAGACTTGAGTGGAATTCGAGACTTTTCTCAGACACAACAATCTGTTTTCTAAACTGTTGTTCTACCAAGTTAAACTGAACCAACTGACTGCGCTTATTCGATGATAATTCTATCCCGTAAAGAGTGCCAGAACCGTCCGTGCTCAAGTGTTGAATCGTAGACCCCATTTCGTAGACTTGGCGATACTCAAGAGTGTCTAAATCGATTAAGTACAACTTGTCAGCCAGTGGAGTGCTAGCAATTGTGACGAGTGTCTTTTCGTCTAACTGAGCAATTCTCGAATCTCCATATTGCCAGTGCGGATAGCCAAATTCCTCTGCCTCGCCTGTTACTGGCAAGATTGAATCGGTATCGTCAATGTAAGCATATACATTCCAATAATTCTTGGCGCCATCAGCGAATTCGAAGTCAGCAGATAGAAACAAAGTTCCCTGCAATGAAAAGCAAAGCTGACAAAATGAAGCGCCTAGTCCCAAATTCTTTGCAGTTACTTCTTTTTGCTCTACCACTGTTGCATCATTACTCAGGCTTGCAATGTATACCGAGTTTTGATCCCAGGGCATATAAGGATGATTCCATTGCATCCAAGCAATTTTTTCTTCAGATGAATTCAAAACTAGGTTGCTGTAGAAATCGGCTCCTTCCACTATAGGTATGGGCGGCGAATCAGGCTCAGAAGGATCGATAACGGCCACGAAGCACTGATTATCCTGAGACTTATCACCTTTGTTCTCACGCTCTACAATCGCGATTAGCTTATCGCCAAACTGACATACATCGGTGTACTTAAGTACGCAGCCTAAGGACGGCAAGGGAGTAATCCGTCTTGGCACCCCAATTTGACCCGAATTGATAATTTGCGAATACAAACACTGGTCCGATTTATTTGAAAAATAGAGTTTGTCCCCCGCGATCCAAAAAGGCTTTCCACCGTATTCATTAATGGTTGTTCTGACCCCATACCCACTCGGGGTCAGCACGTTTTCCACACCATCTACGACCCATATCAGTGCGGCTCGGTCTTGCTCTTGATTGAGATTGGTGAGATAAACTATCCCACCTTTGAGTTTTTGGGGATAAGCCATCGCATCACTTGAAGAAAACACCTGCTCCGGCGTCAGTGGCTCAGAAGGTTTAAACAGATTTATCATCGTTTTTCGATCACTCTAACAAACTGTTTATTGACCTGAATTTGCTTCCCAAAGAATAACGTCACCCTCACGAACATTTAGCTTCTTGAAGAATCCTGCATGGGCTTCTAAAGCCGCTGATACTGGCACACTCGGAGAATAAAGTGGCTTGTCAATACTCATCGGCGAATACGGCTTCATTAGTTGAATTGAGGCAACCTTCCCATCCGTTTTGATAAATGCGATATCCAAAGAAGCCACCACGTTGTTCATGTGAAAGCTAGGCTCAACCTCCTTCGGGAATGTAAAGAGAATTAAGGTCGAATCCACCGTCGATTCACACACATTTTGGAAACCGGCTGCTCGCGTAACGCCGTTGTTTGCTAATAAAGCAGTCATGGTTTGCTGGGTGCCATCCTTACGCTGAATAAATAACTTCACACTAGGCATGGCTTCCAATGCTTTATTGCTGATTTCACAACCGTCCGCATAGCCTGCATTCACACCGCTGACGATACTCATCAAGAGTAAAGATATGAGGTATAGTTTGAGGTTCGAAATCTTCACTCGATTAAACCGCTAGTTGAGAATCCATGAGTATCGACTGAATTTGCTCGGCTAACTGAAGCGCTCTTAAACCTTGCCAACCGGTTACCATTGGCACCGCTTGCCCATTGGCCACATCAATAAAGTGAGCCAGTTCAACCTGTAAGGGCTGCTCTGTATCAAACACGACATGCTCTGTGTTTAACTCAGGAAAATTCGAGCCGTCAGGCACATTTCCCTTTGTAACAATATCCAATTCCTGATCCATAAGGTTCACGCCGTAGTATCCCTCGGGCCCAAAAACTCTAAACCGTCTAAAACGCTTGTTAGACACACGGCTTGCAGTGATGTTCGCCACTGCTCCACTTGGAAACTGTAATCTCACATTAGCCAGATCAACATGATCCGTAACCACTTTAGCTCCGATAGCCTGAACATCGACTGGCTCCTCATCAACTAACGACAAGACCAAGTCAAGATCGTGAATCATCAAATCGGTGACTACGTCGACGTCCGTGGCACGTTCAACAAATGTGCCCAAACGATGGACCTCAATGTACTTTGGCTCAGCGACTTTACTTGCGACAGCCCTCAATGCTGGGTTATATCTCTCTAAATGCCCTATCAAAAAAGGAGCTTCGTTTTGCGCCGCCAATTCAACCAACTTTCGAGCTTCGTCCACACTGGCTGCAATGGGTTTCTCCATTAGCGTTGCTATGCCAGCTTCTAGAAAAGGCTGAGCTACGTCGTAGTGAAGAGAGGTAGGTACCACAATACTAACCGCATCAACCTGGTCAAGCATATCCAGCGAATTCGATGTGTACTCACAACCGTATCGATCTGCTAGCTGCTTGGTTGTCTCTGGATGAGTATCAGCCAACATCACCAATTCGACGTTAGGCATTGAATCGTAAATCTTGGCGTGAATCTGACCGAGATAACCAACACCAACTACCCCTACTTTAGTCTTTTTGCTCATGCAATGAGGTCTTCTTGATTTTTCGTTGTATTAATACCCAAATCGATAAGTCCGGTACTAATCACTTATTAGATGTATTAGCGGATATTACCAAATAATGATGAGAATTTAGTGGCCGATTAACGAGATTGTAAAATATCTGTCGTTCACAAGCTGAGTTCAAATGCGGTACACTCGCGGTCAAATTCTAGCTGCCTATATTTCATTGTGAGTAACAATCAGACTTCGAATATTCTCCTGCTTAATATCTTAGGCATGGATCGCATAGGGTTATCCGCAGAATTGTATTCCGTGATCGAATCTTTCGATGTGAGAATCCTAGACATTGGTCAATCTGTCATTCACGATCAGGTATCGCAAGGTATTATGTTAGAGCTACCTCAGGACTCCGACACCATCAAAGACGCACTTATCGCGAGGGCCAAATCTCTGGATCTGGCGGTTAAGGTCCGAGAAGTTCCGATCGACGAGTACAACGACTGGATAACCAAACAAGGACAAGACAAATACACGCTAACCCTATTAACCCGAGAAGTCTCCGCCGAGGAAATTGCTAGGATCACCACGGTCACAGCAGAGCAAGGCATGAACATTCACGATATAGTGAGACTGAGTGGGAGATTGCCACTAGATGCGCCAGTTAGTAATGAAACCCAATCCTGTATAGAGTTTTTAGTACAAGGCGCACCCAAAGATCCAGCCATGATGCGCGCTAAATTTTTGGGGATTGCATCGGAACTGGATGTAGACATTGCTATCCAGAAAGATGACGCTTTCCGTCGCAGTCGCCGCCTAGTCTGCTTCGACATGGATTCAACACTGATCGAAGCGGAAGTCATCGACGAACTGGCAAAGCGTGCTGGAGTGGGACAACAGGTCGCTGAAATCACGGAGAAAGCCATGCAAGGCAAGATCGACTTCACAGAGAGCTTTCGACAAAGAATGGCACTCTTAAAGGGACTTGATGTTTCAGTCCTGGAAGATATCGCCAAATCGCTTCCGATTATGGAAGGGGCTAAAACTCTGGTAAAGAACCTAAAGGCGTACGGCTATAAGACGGCTATCCTGTCCGGTGGATTCAGCTATTTTGGCCGCTACCTTCAAGACCAATTAGGAATCGACATTGTTCATGCTAATACCTTAGAGATTGAGAAGGGAAAACTGACCGGAAGAGTTATCCAACCAGTAGTCGACGGTCAAAGAAAAGCGTTTTTACTCAAGCAAATAGCGGAATCAGAAGGACTAAAACCGGAACAGGTCATCGCAGTGGGCGATGGTGCGAACGATCTCCCAATGTTAAGCGTAGCCGGACTGGGAATTGCGTTTAGAGCAAAACCACTGGTTCGAGAGAGTGCCAAGCAGTCGATGTCAACTCATGGTCTCGACGGTATTTTGTATCTGTTGGGCTTCAAAGATAGCGACATTGAGCGTTTTGATTAAGACTCTGCGAGTTCAGATTGCGGCACTCAATGGTTTGTCTACCTAAAAGCTTGATGCCGGCACGAAAACATTGCCCTTCATCAAAACGCGGGCACTGCGACTCATTCCGACTCTCTTAGCTACCCATACTCCGTCATTCTCTGTGGCCTCGCCTGAAACTCTGAGGGTTCCTGACGGGTGACCAAACGTTATGGAGCCAGAATTCTTCTTCGTGACCATATTGTTCAACAGCGTCCCAGGAATTGCCGCAGCGGTTGCGATGGCTACTGCAGCGGTTCCCATCATGGCATGGTGAAGCTGCCCCATCGACATAGCACGTACCAATAGGTCGATTTCTTCAGCGAGCACAGTTTTCCCACTGGACGCTGTGTATTGCTTCGGCGGAGCAATAAATGCCAATTTCGGTGTGTGCTGGCGGGCCTCAGCCTCACTCAGATCGGCGATCAACCCCATCTCTAGCGCCCCATACGCCCGGATAGTCTCCAACTTCGCCAACAACTCTGCATCAGAGTTAATATCGGACTGCAATTGAGTTCCGTCGAAACCCAAGTCTTGTGCGCGCACAAAAATAGTGGGAATTCCTGCGCAGATCATCGTTGCTTCAAAGGTACCGATGGATGGAACCTCGAGATGATCGACTAAATTTCCCGTGGGGAACAAATCTTCGCCCTCACCGGCTGGATCAAGAAACTCGATTTTGACTTCAGCGGCGGGAAACGTGACCCCATCAAGTTCAAAGTCACCTAGTTCCTGAACCTGACCATTCACAATAGGCACATGTGCAAGGATGGACTTTTGAATATTGACCTGCCAGATTCGGACAATCGCAAACCCATTTTCAGGGATTTTGGCGCTGTCCACCAATCCATTGGAAATGGCAAAGGCACCCACAGCCGCGGTTAAATTGCCACAATTTCCACTCCAATCTACAAATGGTTTGTCTATCGCAACCTGACCAAACAAATAATCGACATCGTGGCCTTCTTTATTGCTGCGATCCAATATTACGGTTTTACTGGTGCTTGATGTTGCGCCTCCCATACCATCGGTTTGCTTTCCGTAGGGATCGGGACTCCCGATCACCCGTAAAAGGAAATTATCTCTCTCTGGCCCAGGAACTCTGGCTGTTTTCGGAAGATCATCCAGCTTAAAGAAAACCCCCTTACTAGTTCCACCCCGCATGTAAGTTGCAGGCACCTCAATCTGTAAGTTCTGAGTCATTAACTCGGCCTCTTCGCTTGTGAATTGGATTCAAGAAAATCTTTTGCGAACCGTTGTAGTACACCACCGGCTTCATAAATTGCCACTTCTTCTTCGGTATCAAGTCGGCACAGCATAGGGACGTCCAATTGTTCTCCATCTCTTCGAGTAATCTGTAATAAAAGCGTAGAGTTCGGCGTTCTATCACCAACAACCGTGTAGACTTCTGACCCATCCAAATCAAGCGTTTTGCGGTTAGTACCGGCTTGGAATTCGAGAGGCAAAACGCCCATACCGATCAAATTAGTTCGATGAATTCTTTCAAAACCCTCGGCAGCAATTACTTCGACCCCAGCCAATCGAACTCCCTTTGCGGCCCAATCCCTTGAAGAGCCTTGACCGTAATCGGCTCCGGCGACAATGATCAGTGGTTGAGCTCGCTCCATGTAAGTCTCGATAGCTTCCCACATTCTTACAACATTTCCTTCAGGCTCAACTCGCGCTAGCGATCCCTGCACAATCTCACCACCCTCTTGAACCATTTCATTAAGAAGTTTAGGGTTTGCAAACGTGGCCCTCTGCGCCGTCAGATGGTCCCCTCGGTGCGTTGCATAGGAATTGAAATCTTCTTCAGGCAAACCCATTTTGGCTAGATACTGTCCGGCCGCGCTACCTGCAAGAATAGCGTTTGAGGGCGACAAATGGTCGGTAGTGATATTGTCCCCTAGGACAGCTAAGGGCCGCATGTTTGTTAACGATCTCTGACCGGCCAATGCCCCTTCCCAATATGGAGGTCTGCGAATATATGTGCTCATCTCGCGCCAGTCGTACAAAGGACTAATTGCATCGCTGCTCTCCACTTGAAGATTGAACATTGGTTCATATACTTGGGTAAATTGCTCAGGCTTTACACACGAAGCCACAATTTCATCTATTTCTTCGTCTGAAGGCCAAATATCCTTTAGCGTGATTGGCGATCCTGTGGCGTCGTGACCCAAGACATCATTCTCAATATCGAATCGGATAGACCCCGCGATCGCATACGCGACAACCAATGGCGGCGATGCCAAGAATGCTTGTTTTGCATAAGGGTGAATACGTCCATCGAAATTTCGGTTGCCCGATAGTACGGCCGTGGAATAAAGATCACGATCAATGATCTCTTTCTGTATGACGGGATCTAAGGCTCCACTCATTCCGTTACAGGTTGTGCATGCAAACGCAACGATTCCGAATCCTAGTGACTCTAATTCAGACATCAAGCCTGATTCCTCAAGATACAACTTTACAGTCTTAGACCCTGGCGCTAAAGAGCTCTTTACCCATGGCTTTCTGACCAGCCCCATTTCATTCGCTTTTTTCGCCAGAAGGCCAGCAGCAATCACGTTTCTGGGGTTAGATGTATTAGTGCAACTAGTGATAGCCGCAATGATGACCGCTCCATCAGGCATTTCGCCCTCGTTCTCTGCATAGTCCTTGACAATACCCGCCTCAGCCAAGTCTGCGGTTGCAACTCGGCGATGAGGGTTTGAGGGGCCTGCCAAATTGCGCCCAACTGCAGAGATATCAAATTTGAGCACACGTTCGTACTCCGCACCTACCATTTCGGTCGCCCACAATCCCGTTTGTTTAGCGTATTGTTCAACCAGAGCCACCTGCTCTTTCGTTCTGCCGGTGAGAGTCAAGTAGTCGATGGTGTTCTGGTCAATATAGAACATGGCCGCCGTGGCCCCAAATTCAGGGGTCATATTAGAAATGGTAGCGCGATCACCAAGCGTCAATGCATCAGCACCCACGCCAAAAAATTCAAGGTAGCTGGAAACCACCCGCTCCTTGCGCAAGAACTCTGTAAGAGCCAGTACAATATCAGTGGCGGTCACTCCAGGTTGACGTTGCCCTACTAACTCAACTCCCACAATGTCGGGTAAACGCATATAGGAGGCTCGACCAAGCATAACACTCTCGGCTTCCAACCCACCAACGCCGATTGCAATAACACCCAGCGCATCAACATGCGGTGTATGACTATCGGTACCCACGAGCGTATCTGGAAAAGCGATACCGTCCTGGGTATGAACAACTGGAGACATCTTCTCCAAGTTGATCTGGTGCATAATGCCATTTCCTGGAGGAATCACATCAACATTTTTGAAGGCTTTCTTTGTCCAATTTATAAAGTGAAACCGATCCTCATTTCGCCTATCTTCAATGGCTCGGTTCTTTGCAAATGCATCCGGTTCGAAACCAGCATGCTCAACCGCCAGGGAGTGATCAACAATTAGCTGGGTTGGCACCACTGGATTGACCATGGCGGGATCACCGCCTTCAGCTGCAATGGCGTCTCTTAATCCAGCCAAGTCCACTAATGCTGTTTGACCAAGAATGTCGTGACAAACAACTCGGGCCGGAAACCATGGAAAATCCATGTCGCGCTTACGAAAAATTAGCTGTTCTAACGATTCAGTTAACCGCTCTGGCGGGCAACGGCGGACGAGGTTTTCTGCGTATACCTTGGAGCAATAGGGAAGCTTTTCATAACTCCCTTTCGAGATAGCGTTAACCACTGCTTTCGCGTCAAAATAGTGCAGATCGGTTCCATTTAGAGGAACTCTAAAGTTCGTATTCATGAAGTCAGCCCGTATTGAATGCGACCGAACAAACAGTCATGATCGCAAAATTGTAAACAAAATCACTTAAAGGACTGGATTTTAGGTATTAAAACCTCAATGTCAAACTTTATTGTATACAATATGGCGCAAAGAAAAAGACTAAGCCTAAGCAAACTGCTCTTCAAACTTACTAATGAATCTGGATAAATCATCCACATGGAGATCATTAATTCCAGCTGCAGCCGCTCTACCGCCTCCAGAGGGAAACTGTCTGCAAAGCTCATCTGCGCCAACTTTCCTACTTAATGGCGCTCTGACACTGACTAGGAAGTTGCCGTTATCTTTTTCGGTCAAAACCGCATGAGCATGCTCAGGGTTTTTATTTGCCAAGGCATTACCAAAAACACCGCTTACACGACGACTCCAGCGTTCGTTTGGGAGTTGAAAAATGGATCCTGCGGCACACACGTGCGTACTCAAAACAGAATTAGCCTTATTCATATCTGAGTGGTAACCCTCTTCCAGCGTAGAATATGTCTCCTTATCTTCGCTCAGAAAGCTCAGTGCACTGTCAAACTTCACGGTTCGCTGATAGAGCTCGGCGGGGTCAAAATATAGATCCTCCAGTGAGGCACCGTAACCGTTGTAGTTCAAATAGATTCCGAGATTCTCTAAGCTGTGAATTTGACCTTCAGTAAAACTACCTTGCTTAGCTAACTCGAGCGCCGAACGACGTAGATTGTCGCCAAATGTACCCACCATCCCCCAATCGAGATATTTACCCTTCAACTTGGAGTTAATAAGAAGAGAGGTACAGACATCTGGTGCCGTGTTAATCAATGTCGTAAGTCGCTTTGACTTCGGTATCTCACCAGCGAAGTGATGATCGCTGTAGAAAACGTCTGCTCCAGTTTCGAGCACCCTCTCTAAATCAGACCGATTTTTATCTAGAGAAATATCCAATACCGTAACAACATCCCCCATAGCTGGAGACACTCTCGATAACAATTGGATATCCCGCTTCACACCGGTGATCAATACTTGCTTTTCAGTTGGTGTTGCCCTGCGCAGCTGTGTCAGGGCACATATCCCATCGGCATCTCCATTAAAGCAGTCAATAAATGTCATGATAATTAGTCTGAGTAAGAAAAATACAAAGCGGCCCTAGAGACAGTATCTCAAGGGCCGATATTAATACACCCTTAATGGATGCTTTCGTCGTTTTGAGGAATGCTTATAAACTTTGGTAGTAGTCCATCAGAATCTTGGCAACTTCAGGTCTTGAAAACTCAGGTGGAGGCGCGATTCCATTACCCAGCATTTCACGTACCTTGGTTCCAGATAGGATGACAAAATCTTCAAAGGAATGATCTGGCACATCGCGCATCATGACGACTTTATTCAACTTCTTGGAATAGGCGGTGTGATCTGCTTTAAAGACTTCAATTTCAAGGGCATCGTCAGGAACGCTTTCGTCAAAGATAGTCTGCGCATCGAAAGCTCCGTAATAATCACCTACCCCGGCGTGATCTCTGCCAATAATAAAATCTGTTGCACCCATGTTCTGTCTAAACAAAGCGTGCAGCACGGCCTCACGAGGACCAGCATAAAGCATATCGAAACCATAACCCGTAACCATTACCGAGTTTGGAGGGAAGTAGTGCTTGACCATTTCACGGATCGATGCATCTCGTACATCCGCGGGTATGTCTCCTGCTTTTAGTTTACCTAGCAGCATGTGAATGACACAACCATCAGCGTCTGTTGCCTCCATCGCCATCTTGCACAATTCTTCATGCGCTCTGTGCATTGGGTTTCGAGTTTGAAACGCCACGACCTTCTTCCAGCCTCGTTGTTCAATCTCTTCTCGAATCTCAACGGCCGTTCTAAACGTATCCGCAAAGTCGAGTTCGAAATAACTAAAGTTCAATACTTTAATTGGGCCAGATACCACGGTTTTGCCTTGAGCCAAAAATGCAGCGACTCCGGGATGGTTTGAGTCTAGAGTTCCATAGACAGCCAATGCGATTTCAGACACTTCTTCATCGGATAATTCCTCTACCTTATCAACCGTTTGGATGGCAATAACGGGATTGCCTTCAACGTTCGGGTCTCGCAACGCTATTTCTTGACCAGACTCCGCTGCACACTCATCTAATAGATTAAGCACCGGCACCGGAAAAAAAGTGCCATCTTGGGTGCGCATATCACTGGCAACACTCAGGGCATCTGCTTTCGTCATGTAACCAGCTAGTGGTGTAAAGTATCCACCGCCAAGCATCACCGCGTTCGCTGCTGTTGCCGAGCTCACGGTAACTTGAACCATTGATGACGCGGCATTGACCAAACTAGCACGCTCATTGTCATCATAAACATATAAAGGGTTTAGCGCCTGTGCGCCGTGTGGCTTAATCACTTGGGACTCCAGTTTTTTTAGCGATAAAGAATCAAGTAACGATTCTCTTGTAAATAATTCAAAATGACCTCAACCTCTTCCTCAAGGCTCATTTCATCCGTATTCAATACAATTTCAGGGTTTTCTGGCGTCTCGTATGGATCATCGATCCCTGTAAAGTTTTTAATCACGCCGGCGCGCGCTTTCTTATACAGCCCTTTCGGATCTCGAGATTCAGCGCATTCTAAAGAGCAGTTAACATGCACTTCGATAAAATTATATCCACCCTCTTCATGTATTTTTCGCACTTGCTGCCTATCCGCCCTGTATGGACTAATAAAACTGCTAAGTGTGATTACTCCAGTGTCACAATACAATTTTGATATTTCACCAATGCGTCGAATATTTTCGGTTCGATCCTCGGCCGAGAAACCCAAATTTCTATTAATTCCAAGACGAATGTTGTCGCCATCAAGTCGATAGCTTAGCTTACCCATGCTATGCAATGCTTTTTCCAGCGCCACAGCCACGGTACTCTTTCCGCTTCCGGACAAACCAGTAAACCAAATGGTCACGCCTTTTTGCCCCAACCGATTAAATCGGTCAGCTCGGGTAACCTCGCCTCCATGCCAAGTTACGTTAGTTGCTTTTTGCTCAGTCATTTTACTAGCTCTCTTTTAGGTTATCACTCAATCTAAGATGCCACCGAGCACCAGATTGCAAAATCTCTCCACCGTGGTAGACAAATCAATGCTTTCATCACGCATCAGATTTGCCCCCCAGGCATTTCCCAAGCCTATAATCGAATAGGCGACAAAATGAGTGTCAATGTCATTTCTCAACAGTCCTGCCTCGATACCTTTCCTCAGTAAATCTTCAAGCAAGGTTCTGTACTCAGTACCTAATTTTTTGATCAAAACTCTACGATCCTTTGAGAGATACAATCTCTGATCGTTATGAACCTTCATCGCACTGTACTGGTTACGATAGTTTGAAAGGTGAGCGTCTATGACCGATTTCAAGGTTTGCTGTACTGGCACATCCAGCTGGCATAAACCGCGCATTCGTGCCACGTAATCTTTCATTCCAAATTCACAGACCTCTTGCAGTGCTTGCTCTTTGGACTTGAAGTAGTAATACAGACTGCCCTGCTGAATACCCAATTCGGTGGCGATGTCTTCTGTTGTGGCGCCGTGGAAACCCTTGAGCGCAAAGACCTTAGCGGCAGCGAGTATCGCGCGTCTTTTTTTCTCCTCGTACTTACTATTCAGAACGGCTTTATCTTCTTTCATGTCATCAACACTTTCGTTGTCGGTATTCTAGGTCTATTTCGACAAAATTCAATAAGTCTATAGAATTTATTAAAACAATGTTTTTATAAGTTATTTTATTTAGTTATATAAAAGTTTTGGAGCCGCGCATTTATATTGATTCCGGTCAAAACAACCACTAACATTGAATCGAACATTCCTAAAAAGATTTCATTTCAGGTCGATGAACCATGCAATTTTCTCACTCATTCAACCGTAGCGCCGAAGAGGTTTTTGAAGCTCTAACCGATCCAGACTCTATTATCAAGAAATGCCTTGACAATGGAGCTCTTAATGCAAGCTGCGAAAGCGATGGGGAAACGCTTCCATTGCTCAAAATCATTCGAACGGAGGCGGCTGAACTGCCTACCCTAATGAAAAAAATTGTCGGGGATGAACAAACGGTTGAGACTGAGGAACAATGGTCGGAGACTGAGGAAAGCTATGAGTCAAGCTCTCACTCAGTGGTTGTTGGAACTCCCATCAAAATTATTGCAAGCCAATCGCTCTACAACACCGAAGACGGAGGCCAAATAGATGTGGAACTGACAGTAAAAGCCGCTATCCCATTAGTTGGGAAGAAAGTTGAACCAATGGTAGCCACCAAAATTAGAACTGAGATGCTTAAGGAATTCGTTTATATCGATTCTTAGCGGCTCAGTAACAGCACAGAAAACATATCGGGTGCATGGTGTTAATTAATTGCCAACAACTAAAGAACCGCCTGATAAGGCGGTTCCAGTAGACTCAGCAGTCGCAGAGATAGGGTTTTTGAAAATCACCCGAATCGTATTGAATTACTCTCTCACTTTTGCGGCTTTCGGCTTTCGAAATTCTACGTCTGAATCGGCGATCAAATATATCGAAGCAGCATAGGCGGCAACATTCTGCGCCAACTCTGTAGGATCTATCTTATCCAATGTATCGTCTGGCGTATGGTGTAGATCAAAATAGTCCATGCCATTCTGATTCAACCTAATAGTCGGAACGCCTTTAGCTGCTAAAGGAATAATGTCGGGGCCGCCGCCTGGGACTTCAGACCCTCCTCGTACAATGCCGAG
This sequence comes from uncultured Arenicella sp., assembly GCA_963669225.2. GTDB lineage: Bacteria > Pseudomonadota > Gammaproteobacteria > Arenicellales > Arenicellaceae > Arenicella. The sequence continues at coordinate 546,862 of OY769919.2, forward strand.
CGGAGACAACACCTTACCAACTTCATCAATTAACCAATTCGCATCTGGATTCACATTCGACACAAGCTGCCAAATAGTTTGAGCACCAAAGTCTGACTCCGTAGCCAACACATGATTGTGCAAGTTTGCGTTATGTTTTTTCGCATAGGCAAACGCACCCAATAGCCCAACTTCTTCAGCACCAAACATGACCACTCGGATGGTTCGCTTGGGACGCTTAGGCAGCTTTGAAATCAATGCAGCGGCCGCTGTCGTGATCGCAACACCAGCACCGTCATCAACCGCGCCAGTGCCCAAGTCCCAACTATCAAGGTGTCCGCCGATAAGAACAATCTCGTCAGGCTTTTCACTGCCGATGAGATCGAGAATCACATTGCCGCTTATTTCCGTGCCCTTCCATTTGGATTTCGAGTCAAGAGAGACTTTAATTTCCTTATTCAATCCAAATAGTCTTCGCAGATGATCTGCATCGGGATTTGATACCGCAATTACAGGAATACTAGCCCACTTGTCCTCTTTTTTACTCATCATCCCGGTGTGTGGAAATCGATGAGAATCCGAGCCTACCGAACGAACGATGAGACCCGAAGCCCCTACTCTTTGAGCGTGCTGCCATCCGATTCTTCGCCGTTGATTCGCTTGACCATAACCAGCTCCAGTCTGGCTCTTTACTAACAAATCCCCATCGACAAATACCACCTTGCCCGCAGCAGAGTTTGGCTCGGCTTTGCTTAGGGCATGAATGTCTCTGAAGTAAACCATCTCCGCGTTAATGGTTTTCTTCGTGGGAGCGGCCCCACCCAGAGCAGTCCCGTACAATTCTTGCTCATAGGGCGATGTTATTTTTAGGCGCAATTCGCCTCTATCCCAAAATGGCATATCAAATTCTTCGATGACTACTCGATCAAAACCGAGCGATTGCCCCAACTCCACACCCCAATCACGTGCGCGCTTCTCCGCCTCTGAACCGCCTAAACGCGGGCCAATTTCGGTTGTGAGAGATTCAACAATGTCAAATCCCAAAGGACTCTTTAAAGCCTCTTGTATGAGCTGATTCGCCGTATCAATTTGTTTTTGATCCAGCGCTTTTTCGGCCTGTGCGCTTAAGCTCAGACCCAAGCCTATAGTTAGGCCGACGATCACTTTTCGAACAATTCTCATTGTATTTTCCAATTATTTAATAACGACGGTGTTTACGTCGTACTCTGGTAAAAAATCTTCTTTCTTGCCGCCTAAAAGTGAGAGGCTTTTAAAGGCCCCGCGCAACAAGTTTCGCTGTGGTATATGATACAGACTTCCGAAGCGACGTGATGTCTTTTGTATCCTAGAAGTCCTTTTATATCGATTACGCTGATACAGGTCCAATGCCTGATTCTGAGTATCAGCAATATTGAGGCAGCGATCCAACATTCTGGCATCTTCTATGGCCATGGCCGCGCCTGAAGCCATGAAAGGTAGAGTTGCATGCGCAGCATCTCCGACCAACGTCACTGTTTTATGCGTCCAAGGAGTAAAAGGACTTAAATCATAAAGAGCCCATTTAAAACACGGCTGATGTTCAAGGAGCTCAATGGCTGCAGTAACCTTAGGACACCAACCTTTAAATGCATCCCTAAGCTCTGACCAAGAAGCCTCCTTGGTCCACGAGGGATTGCTCCAAGCCTTGTCTTCAACTACCGCCACGATATTCAGCCACTGACCACCGCTGACGTAGTACATAACCAAATGTTTCCGGGAGCCGACGTAGTTGGTAACCACTTCATCCATATATTCATTTGGCAGCTGGGCACTGGGTATTAATGCACGCCAAGCCACATTGCCTGTAAACCGAGGAGTCACCTCAGGCGTAACCGATTCTCTTACTTTAGAGCGTATACCGTCTGCACCAATCACCAACTTTGAACTAAACTCACGACCGTCCGCCAATTTGATCTTCGTTTTTTGCGTGCCGATATCTAGATATTCGACACTAGCATTTAGGTGAAGATCGATCGACGGGTTTTCTCGAACGGCAGAAGACAATACCCGCACCAGATCCGCCCTGTGCAAATGAAGATAGGGGGCACCAAATTGTTTAAGATAGTGTTCGCCTAGAGGTACTTTATAAAGCAGATCGGAGTTTAAGCCATCCCGAAACTCAATCGCTTTGGGCGCAACGGCTAAGTCGCGTAGCTGCTGATCCACCTCCAGATATTGAAAGACTTTGAGTGCATTCGCACCGCACTGTAAGCCCGCCCCAACTTCTCGCAGCGCATCAGCTTTATCGAACAACTGGACGGACCTACCGCTTTTCGCTAAGCATAAAGCGGTAGTTAAGCCGCCAATTCCGGCGCCGACAATGGATGTGGAGTGATGCAAATTAAAATTCGTGGTGTATGAATACACGCCTCAGTGTAACACCATGACGCGTCGAACAATGGCTATATCGCACAAGCTCATTACCTTGCAGGAATAGCGCCACAATCAATCAATTCCTGAATCTCATCCTCAGAAAAACCAGCGTCTAGTAACACGCTTTCAGTGCTTAAACCCTCAGATTCGGGAGGGTTGGGTCTATCCAAGACATTTTCACTAAACTTAGGTGCCGGGGCTGGTTGCACGGTACCAGCGATATCAATGTATGTGCTCCGAGCTTGATTGTGAGGGTGGTTCTGAGCTTCCGAATAGTCCAAAACAGGTGCAAAGCAGATGTCGGTCCCCTCCATAATCTCACACCACTCGTCTCGCGTTTTCTGACTAAAAACGTCCTCTAGCTTTTCAGAAAGTTCACTCCAACCTCTAGGGTCAAGCTGGTTTTGAAATTCCTTCGGATCGAGCTGAGCTTTTTCAATTAGCAAGGCATAAAACTGAGGTTCAATTGAACCTATCGAAATATGTTTACCGTCAGCGGTTTTGTAGGTGCGATAAAAATGCGCTCCGCCATCGAGCATGTTGCTTTGTCGTTGCGTCTGCCAAGCGCCCAGTTTGGCCGAAGTATGTATAACACTCATAAGACTGGCAGTACCGTCGGTGATAGCGGCGTCAACAACGTCGCCCTTGCCATCTTTCTGCGCCGAGTGCAGAGCCGCTAACATTCCCATCACCAAATAAAGACTGCCACCCGCATAGTCTCCTACAAGATTTAGCGGAGGAACAGGCGAGTTTGAAGTACCAATAGCGGCCAACGCGCCTGTCAAAGAAATATAATTGATATCATGCCCCGCCACCTGAGAAAGCGGTCCGGTTTGTCCCCAACCGGTAATCCTTCCATACACAAGTTTGGCGTTTAATTCGTGACACACGCTCGGCCCAAAGCCTAGCTTTTCAGCAACTCCTGGCCGAAACCCTTCAATCAACATATCCGCGGTTTTTACTAGCGACAACAGGGTTTCTAACCCTTGTTTCGTTTTCAAATTAAGCGCAATGGAACGCTTACCTCGACAATTGATATCCACCGATGATGGAAAACTTATCCCGCTCGGTTGCCTAGACCGCTCCACCACAATGACTTCGGCGCCCAAATCAGCTAACAGCATGCCGGCAAATGGCCCAGGACCAATACCCTTAATCTCGATTACTTTTATTCCACTCAGCGGACCCACCTGACACCTCAAAACACTCTATAGATTCTACTTTAACAAAACCAACTTATTATTTATCAATTGGTTACAAGAACTCTTTTAGCTTCACTCCCGAATTGGCCAAAGCCTCGACATCCGCTTGAATACCAGCAGCCACTAGCTTTCGAGCTACCATGAAGTCGGCTGGAGAATTGATTGCATCCATGGCTATCAATCGCCCTTCAAGCAAATAGAACACACAAAACTTCTTGTCATGCTCGTAGACTCGAGTAACTGACTGATCATAGCCGGTCAACAGCCCAACGGTCTGGAGTTTCACGTCATACTGATCTGACCAAAACCAAGGCGCCTGATCATAGATTTCAGGATCGCCGCAAATCGACTTCGCGGTTGTTTTGGCTTGATCCACCGCATTTTGAACCGACTCCAATCGCACACGACGCTGATACAATTTTGAGGGGTGATTTGAACAATCGCCAATGGCATAAACGCTTGGGTCACTGGTTTGCGTAAACTCATCCACAAGGATGCCGTTTTCACACTCAAGTCCAGCCTCCATAGCCAATTCAATATTTGGAAGAACACCAATCCCTATCACCGCCACATCAAATGGAATTTGAGAACCACCTTCAAGCAGCGCAAATGATTTTTCATCTTCATGTTTAAAACCCACTAAAGCGGAAGATAAACGTATTTCGACTCCTGCTTTGCTATGTAACCTTTGATAAAAATTAGAAACTTCATCTCCAGTAACACGAGCAAGCACTCTCTCCTGAGCTTCAAGAATTGTAACCTCACAACCAAGAGATATGGCAGAAGCCGCCACTTCCAGTCCGATGTAACCGCCTCCGACTATTAAGATTCTAGACGACGAACTCGTCATGGATTTTATTTGCTCGACATCTCTTAAAGTTCTCAAGTAATGTATTCGTTGATGATCGGCACCATCGATAGGTAAAGGTCGAGCTCGTGTGCCCGTGGCCAAAACCAGAAAATCATAGGCTATGTCGCCATAATTCTCGACGATGACGATCTTATTCTTACGATCCACGCTTGTCACAGGATTACCCAAAACGACATCCACTTGAGCCTTTTGATAGGTCTGCTCACCCTTAATCGATAACTTTTCTTTACTGACTTGATCCTTAAAGAACGCTTTGGACAACGGCGGTCGCTGATATGGCAACTCGGGCTCATCACCGATCAGTACAATCTTTTCAGTCCAGCCAGCTTTTCTAAGTGAGACTATGAGTTCTGCTGCGGCATGACTGGCGCCGACGATTACAACGGTTCTAGACATCGGGTCGATCCTGAATTCTGTTTAAAAAAGAGTGCCATGATCTCAGGAACCAAACAATGATTCTATTGCTTTATGCAACGTGCAAAAATTATTGCTTAAGCTTGAAAATTGTCGCGTTCAAGGTGAAAAGTAAATCCCTGCCATCACTTTGAATTAGAAATAAATTCTCTGACATAAAAAAAGCCCCGCAAACAAGCAGGGCTTCTAAGACGTCGACGCGGATATAAACTACTACTCGAATGAACTCATCCCGGGATAAATAGCTTTATCGCCAAGCTCTTGTTCGATTCTCAAAAGCTGGTTGTATTTTGCTACTCGGTCGGAACGACAAAGAGAACCAGTTTTGATTTGGCCGGCCGCGGTTGCCACCGCCAAATCTGCGATGGTCGTGTCTTCGGTTTCTCCCGAACGATGTGAGATAGTCGCCTTAAAACCCGCATCGTGAGCCATTTGAATGGCATCCATGGTTTCTGTCAGAGATCCAATTTGATTAAACTTAATCAGGATAGAATTTGCTACGCCCTCTTCGATGCCTCTTTTCAGAATTTTGGTATTGGTAACAAATAAGTCGTCTCCAGTAAGTTGAATATCTCCACCAACTTTGGCTGTCAAGTCTGCCCAACCATCCCAATCGTCTTCGGCCATTCCATCTTCTATGGTGATAATAGGATACTTTCTGACCCAAGCTTCTAGGTATTCGGCAAACTGTTTGGAATCCAAGGATTTGCCTTCAGCTTCTAAGGTGTACTTTCCATCAGCATAGAACTCTGTTGATGCAACATCTAAGCCAATCATAATATCTTCACCGGCTTTGTAACCAGCATTTTCAATGGCTTTGATGATGATACCAACCGCGGCTTCATTGCTCTCCAAATTGGGTGCGAAACCACCCTCATCACCCACGGCGGTACTCAAACCCATGTCATGCAGGACTTTTTTCAAAGAATGAAAGACTTCCGCACCGGCGCGCAAGGCATCGCCAAACGTTGGTAATCCAGTAGGTAAGATCATGAACTCTTGAAAGTCGATGGAATTATCCGCGTGCTCACCTCCGTTAATGATGTTCATTTGGGGAACAGGCATTGTGTAAGTGTCATTCCCAAATAGCTCAGCATAATGGGCATATAACGGCACACCTTTACTCTCAGCAGCCGCCTTGGATACCGCTAGGGAAACCGCCAAAATCGCGTTTGCTCCCAGCTTGGACTTATTTTCCGTACCATCAAGATCCAGCATTACTTTATCAACGGCTCGTTGATCCAAAGCGTCAACACCCTTCAACGCTTCTGCAATGACACCATTGGCATTAGCCACGGCTTGCTGGACACCTTTGCCTAGGTATCTGTCTTTAGCTCCATCTCGGAGTTCCAAAGCCTCTAATGTGCCAGTGGACGCGCCTGATGGCGCTGCGGCGCGACCAAAAGAGCCATCGGCCAATACTACGTCGGCTTCTACTGTTGGGTTGCCTCTTGAATCCAAGATTTCTCTAGCAACGATGGATTGAATGTTAGACATGCTTGTGCCTCTAAATATCTAAATGTTCATATTGTGTTTTGAGCGAGTCGGACTCTAGAATCCACTATCCTCAAAACCACCAGCTTTCGTGGAATGATCGAGCTGTTGTAAAACAGTAAGTAATGATTTCAGTTTTTGTGTTGGCCAGGCGTTCGGACCGTCGCTCTTGGCATTATCTGGGTCTGGATGAGTCTCCATAAATAGTCCTGACACACCGGCGGCTACGGCAGCTCGAGCAAGCACAGGAACAAACTCACGCTGCCCACCTGAACGATCTCCTTTACCCCCCGGTAATTGCACCGAATGAGTTGCATCGAAGACCACTGGACATCCGGTTTCTCGCATTTGCGCTAACCCACGCATATCAACAACTAAGTTATTGTAACCAAATGAAGCTCCTCTTTCGCAAACGGTAACTCTACCCTTACCACCCGCGGCTTCGGCTTTTTTGGTGACGTTCACCATTTCAGGCGGCGAAAGAAACTGGCCCTTCTTAATATTCACCGGGATCCCGCAAGCACCCGCTGCCTCAATCAAATCTGTTTGTCGACACAAAAATGCGGGAGTCTGAATCATGTCAACATACTTGGCTGCGAGCTCGATTTGCTCGGGCGTGTGCACATCGGTTAACACCGGCATGCCGGTTTCTTCCCTGACTTCTTGAAGAATTTCCAGCCCTTCCGCAACGCCGGGACCTCTAAATGATGAGCCTGAGGTTCTGTTAGCCTTATCAAAAGAAGATTTGTAAAGCGTATTAATCCCCAGTTCCCCAGTAATATCTCGTATCATCTTTGCTGTTTCTAAAGCAAAGTCACGTGATTCGATCACACAAGGTCCGGCGATGAGAAAAAATGGCTTATCGAGTCCAACTTCAAAATTTGCGATTTTCATAAGGGACCTCATTTCGCCTCTTTAATTTCACGAGTAGTTTTGATGTAGGACGTAAATAGCGGATGTCCATCTCTAGGGCTGGAGGTGAATTCCGGATGGAACTGCACTCCAACAAACCAAGGATGGTCCGCGATCTCTACAATCTCTACCAGATCATCCTCAGAAACACCAGCGATCACTAGACCCGCGTCTACAAGTCTCTCACGCAAAGAGTTGTTAAACTCATAGCGATGTCTGTGCCGCTCTACGATGCTGTCCTGACCATAAATTTGCCTAGAACGACTATTAGACTGAGCACACATTTTTGACCGCCTAATCGCATAGTGCCACCAAGATCTGAGTTTTCATCTCGTTGTTGCACTTCTCCTGACTCATCGGTCCACTCGGTGATCAGTGCTATAACAGGAAACGGAGTGTTTTTATCAAACTCGGAACTATTTGCATTGTTCATATTCGCGATACTACGAGCGTAGTCGATCACGGCAACTTGCATACCCAAGCATATACCAAGGTAAGGAGTATTTGTCTCTCGCGCGTACTGAGCTGCACGAATCTTGCCCTCGGTTCCCCGATCACCAAAACCACCAGCGACTAAAATTGCGTCGTTGTCAGCTAAGACCTCGACTCCCTTGGTTTCGATATCCTCAGCGTCAACATAATTGATGTTCACCTTGGTAAGAGTATGAATCCCAGCGTGAATCAGTGATTCAGACAAAGACTTATAAGACTCTGTCAGTCCAACGTACTTACCCACCAGAGCGATATTAACTTCGCCAGTAGGATTAGCTTTTCGATGTACAACATCCTCCCATTCACTCAGATCAGCGGGAGGGCAATCGATTCGCAAGTGTTTAACGACCAACTCATCCACTTTCTGATCGCGGTACAACAAGGGTATCTCGTAGATGTTACCTACGTCTTCACCTGAGATAACAGCTTCTGGAGCCACATTGGTGAACAAAGCGATCTTCTTTCGAGCATTCTCTGGCAGAGGATCTTTTACTCGACAAAGCAAAATATCTGGCTGAATACCGATACTTCTAAGCTCTTTCACGGAGTGCTGAGTCGGCTTCGTCTTAATCTCCCCTGCTACATCAATATAAGGCACCAAGGTTAAGTGAATGAACATGACATTCTCATAGCCTTTTTCGATTCGCATTTGTCGAATCGCCTCCATAAATGGCAAAGATTCAATGTCGCCGACGGTACCACCAATTTCGACCAAGGCCACGTCCACGTCTCCAGCACCGTCTTCAATCGCCGACTTCATTTCATTAGTGATGTGCGGAATAACCTGAACCGTTCCGCCCAGATAGTCCCCTCGACGTTCTTTGCGTAGGACTCTCTCGTATATGCGACCAGTCGTGAAATTATTCTTTTGCGATAATGTGGTACGAATAAAGCGCTCGTAATGCCCTAAGTCCAAATCCGTTTCAGCACCATCGTCGGTAACAAAAACTTCTCCGTGTTGAAAAGGACTCATAGTGCCTGGATCAACATTAATATATGGATCCAGTTTCATTAAAGTCACTTTTAATCCACGTGACTCAAGAAGTGTAGCGAGAGATGCAGCGGCAATACCTTTCCCAAGGGAGGAAACTACGCCGCCGGTAATAAATACATATTTGGTCATTTATAGACGCCTTCTAGGCTCATCAAAGCACGCCCTATCAAGCCTCCAGAAGGCTAAAACACTAGGTGCAGCAATCAGTTGGCAGAGGTGCAAAAAAACGTATCGAAATTCAGTGTTTTAGAGCGACAGGCAAAAGGATTAATGAGTTTGCGCTGTACTCAGAAGGTTCTACATGATACTAGACCAGCAAAAATGGAACAATGGATTTGTCACCAGATATGAAATTTTTGTGAGCTACGCATCGGCCCATGCGCATCAACGTTCCGAGGCTAAGAAGCGATTTCTAACGAAACCCAATCATTATGGATTTGATGGTCAACGGCACCGAGAACAATATTTTCCTTACGAGTTGCAAGAGTTAGCAAAGGCATGGACTGCCTTCTCCAAGGTGGAATGGACATTTCTTGCATCCACTTCTTTAGGTTTAAACTTCTACCGTGCAGCGCCTTGGGATTGTCTAACTGCGCGCGCTCAACCAATCGAATACTAACGCCTCGACGAGACGCGGCTAGGTCACGAAGTTTACTGGTGGCATCAAGACGCCAGCGAGATTGGTATAGATCAATTGGTTGAAATACATCGCGCCAATCGAGGGTTCCGAACTGCGGTGCTTCCACTTTTGAAGGCATAACGTACATAAACCCTTTGTAAAACCTAAATTGTTTGCCTCCCTCTTGAAAAACCGCAGTACTGGCAGGTGGCGTTTCAATCGCATCAAGCAACAAACTCACAAAACGACGGCTCGGGGTATGCAGTTGTAAGCTTTGCAACCAAAAGCGAATTAGGTTGATTTTTCGGGCAGCAGATAAATGAGACATGTCTTCAACACAAAGAGCATGAGAGCGATCAATCGGATGATCAGGCTGTTCTCGAATATCAACCAGATCTCCGATTGCAATTTCTCTCAACAAGCCATTTTCGTCTTCCAAATTCGCCGCGGCTCTGGCGATATTTTGAACCGCATCTGAGCGATGCTCCCTCAGGTTAGGAATGATATTGTGCCGAATAGCATTGCGCGTGTAGTCAGTTTCCTCGTTGCTAGGGTCTTCTACCCAAGGCAATTTTCGCTCATTGGCAAATTCAATAATATCAGCCTGGGTTGCGCTCAATAGTGGACGGACCAATTTTGCTCCCTTAAACGGGCGCTGGGCTCTGAGTGAAGATAAGCCAGTACTGCCCGCTCCGCGCATTAAATTAAACAGAAAGGTTTCAGCGCGATCTTGTTGGTGATGTGCTGTCATTAGTACATCTCCATATTTGACCTGGTTGGCAAACCATTGATACCGAGCATCTCTGGCAACCACCTCCGAAGAAGAAGGCAAAGCGAGCGACACAGCTCTAAATTCGACACCGAGGTGAAGGCAGAGTTTCGCGCATAGCTCCTGCCAGTGAGACGAATCAGGATGAATGTTATGGTTTACGTGCAAGGCCGTTAGCGAGAAACCAACACTCTTTTGTAATTGCGCCATCAAATACAGCAACACAGTCGAATCGACGCCGCCGCTGAAGGCAACAAAATAATTGGCACCACGGTTTAGGTTTAGATTCCCAAACAGTTCCCCAGAAAGCCATTTTGCTGACAGTTTCATGAAATTACCGCGAAACTAAAATAGTTCATTTGTTATTGTTATCAGTGTCGTCTTGGCCACCAGTTACAAGCAACTGGAATTTTATGCGACAAGAATCTACAGCAATATACGAGTCAAAGATGTCCTGCTGTTTACACTTTTTGCTACGGTGTGAGATTTTTCCAACCCAAAAACCTCCCCAACTGGACACCAGTATAGCACCAGAACAGAAAACGTTTAAAGCGCAAGCACTTAGAAAGTTTTTATAAAGAGAACCTTGAGTAAGCTGGCTTAATCCACTGTATCAATAGATTAATCTGATATTAGGCATACCAACCAGATTATCAAGCTGATCCAACATAACCTTAGTTGGAACAATTCTCCAATCATTTGCAACCTCGAGCTGACAACGTCCACTCGGACCCCGATATTCAAAACCGACGCCACATTGCCCTTCCTCGTTCGGAGATAAGACCTGCCTGAGGGTCTGTATAAGTTCTGAATCCAAACTCTCATGATTCAGTTGAATACGCATGTGCCTTGCAAGCTGACTTCTGGCTTGCTCGATGTCAAACAACTCGTCTGCTGAGAGTCTAACCCCACCGGAAAAATGATCATAGCTGGCCTTACCTTTGACTACCAAAACTTTGTCCTTGTGAATTACGTCACGACGCTGATCATATAACTCACCAAACACACCAACTTCTACCCGAGCGGTTTTATCATCAAGCTGAAGGAAAGCCATTCTGGAACCGGACTTCGTGTTCATGGTTCGCACTCCCATAACAAGTCCTGCTAGCGTTACCGGCTTTTTCCCCTTGCCGCGCTCGACATCCAAATCTACCAGCCGATTAGACGTAAACTGATTTAATTCTTCGATATAAACATCGATTGGATGACCGCTTAGATAAAGCCCGAGGGTATCTTTTTCTTTCTGAAGAAGCTCTTCCTTCTTCCACTCAGCCACTTGTTGATAGGTTTTAACTGTCTCTTGTGGCGCCGAAATTCCAAAAATATCATCCTGTCCTGCTGCTACACTCTTGGCCTGTTGGTTGGCAGCCTGCAGGGCAAGATCGATGCTTTCTATCAGACTGGCTCGATGGACTCCTAGCTCATCAAGAGCCCCAGCCCGAATGAGAGCTTCCAGTGCTCGCCTATTGACACGTTTTGTATCCACCCTGGCACAGAGATCGTATAAGTCATGAAAACGACCACCCTCTTCTCTTGCCTCAACAATACTCTCAATCACCGGTCGCCCAATGCCTTTGATGGCACCAAGTCCATAGACGATTGAGGAGGCATCCGTAGCCCTAAATTTGTATTCACACAAATTGATATCAGGATGCTGTACTGCCAATCCCATTTCGTTGGCTTCATTGAGTAAAATGACGACCTTGTCCGTATTCTCCATATCCGCGGACATACACGCGGCCATAAACTGGGATGGATAGTGCGCCTTGAGCCAAGCTGTTTGATAGGCAACTAATGCGTAGGCAGCTGAGTGACTTTTGTTAAATCCATAGGCTGCAAAGTACTCCATCAGATCGAACACCTCTTTGGAGATGTCGGCCGGAACGCCACGTTCATCTGCCCCCTTCTCAAAAATAGCACGCTGCTTTGCCATCTCTTCGGGCTTTTTCTTACCCATTGCACGCCGAAGAATGTCTGCTCCACCTAGAGAATATCCCGCCATTTCCTGTGCGATATTCATTACCTGTTCCTGATAGAGAATAATCCCGTAAGTATTATTTAAGATCGGCTCCAACATCTCATGGGCATAAGTCGTTGATTGACGTCCATGCTTTCTGTCGCAATACAACTTTTCCATGCCTGCGCCTAATGGACCGGGGCGATACAGCGCCACCAACGCAACGATGTCCTCAAACTCACTGGGTTTTAGGTTTTTTATCAGCTCTTTCATGCCGGATGATTCAAGCTGAAATATGGCCGTTGTGAGACCTTCCGCTAGCAGGTCGTATGTAGGCTTGTCGTCCAGTTCGAGCTTCGCAATATCAAGTTCAGGCTCACTCGCTTTACGCCTGAACTCATTGATGGATTTTACTGCCCAATCAATAATCGTAAGCGTTTTTAGACCCAAGAAGTCAAACTTCACCAAGCCTACTGTCTCGAGATCATCCTTGTCATACTGGGCAACAATTTGTTGACTCCCGTGCTCACAATACAGGGGTGTAAAGTCAGTTAGATCGGTCGGCGCGATAACCACGCCTCCGGCGTGCTTACCAACGTTGCGCGCTAGGCCCTCCAGCTTCAAGGCCATGTCGATTAAAGCTGTAATTTCCTCCTCGTTATCGTAGCGTTCCTTAAGCTCAGGCTCCTGCTCAAGAGCCTTGGTAAGGGTAATACCCAAATCAAATGGAATCAGCTTAGCAACGCCATCCACATGGCCATATGACATACCCATAACGCGTCCAACATCTCGCACAACGCCCTTTGCCGCCATGGTACCGTAAGTAATGATTTGAGAAACCTTATCTCGACCATACTTGCGCGCAACATAATCGATGACTCTCTCACGGCCCTCAATGCAGAAATCCACATCGAAGTCTGGCATTGAAACACGCTCTGGATTCAGAAACCGCTCAAACAGTAGCACGTGCTCTATTGGATCTAGATCGGTAATCTTCAAAGCATAGGCGACGATTGAACCGGCGCCAGAACCCCGCCCCGGTCCGACGGGCACATCGTTTTCTTTGGCCCATTGAATAAAGTCGGCAACGATCAAAAAGTAGCCAGGAAACCCCATTTCATTAATGATACCAAGCTCGAACTCCATTCGTTCTTCGTACTCTTTGCGCTGCTCATCTGAGGGGCCCTGCGGGAACCTTCTTGCTAGGCAAACCTCCAAACCGGCAAAAGATTCGTTACGCAAATGAGACGCAATCGTCTCTCCCTCAGGAACCGGAAAATCAGGCAAAAAGTACTCACCCATCCGCATAACAAAATTACAGCGTTGAGCAATCAGCACAGTATTGTCGACGGCGGATGGTATGTCAGAGAAGAGCTCGATCATTTCCTCAGCCGATTTGTAAAACTGCTCTCGTGTGTGGTGTTTTACTCGGCGCGGGTCGTTCAAAACCCGACCTTCATTGATACACACTCGAACTTCATGCGCATCAAAGTCTTCCGCTCGCATAAAGTGCGCATCGTTTGTCGCAACCAGCGGGATTCTGAGTGTTTGCGCAAGGCTGGCCGCGCCAGCGATATACTCTTCCTCGTAGGGTCGTCCCACTCGCTGAATCTCAATATAGAACCGATCTGGAAATAACTCTTGATAACCCTGTATCAGTTCTCCGGTGTGATTCTCGCGCCCAGCAAGAATTGCCGAACCCAACTCTCCACTTAAGCCTCCACTTAAACAGATTAAACCTTCAGTCTTGCCATGTAACCATTCCTTTTTTAACACCGGCTTACCGTGAGCCTGACCCTCACGATAGGCTAATGAAATCAGCTGGGAGAGGTGCACGTACCCTATTTCGTCCTGAACCAGCAAGACTAGAATATGGGGCTGAGTAACTTTATCTTTATTTTCGACAAAAACCTCAGCACCGATGATCGGCTTTATACCCTGCGCCGAGCACTTTCGAAAAAACTTAACAGCCCCATACAAATTACCCATGTCCGTCAGCGCGGCGGCAGGCATTTGGTGTTGCAGCGTCTGATCGACTAGGGCTGGTATTCGGATCATACCGTTTACCAAAGAATATTCTGAATGCAGATGAAGATGGACGAAAGAGCGTTTCATCGCCGAATTATAAACCGAACTTAGAGCATGGGTGGCCAGCTTTTTTTATCGAAACTTCGATTAATCTTCAAATGCTAAAGTGGCTTGGACCGGTGCGTAACTCTTGCGATGCACCGGAGAGGCGCCATACTTTAATAGCGCTTCTCTGTGCCTTTTCGTTGGGTATCCTGCGTTCTGCTCGAACCCATACTCAGGATACTGAACACTCAACTGAGCCATTAACTCATCTCGAAAGACCTTTGCGATTATGGAGGCCGCAGAAATACACTCGACTTTTCCATCGCCTTTCACTATTGCCTCAGACTTTATTCCGAAATCAGGTGTGCGGTTTCCATCAACAAGAACCAAATGAGGCATCATAGATAAGCCCGAAACCGCTTTCTGCATAGCCAACATTGTGGCGTTAAGAATATTTATCCGATCAATTTCTTCGACTGAGCATTGTCCAATACTCCAAGCCAAAGCTCTCTCCTTGATTTGGCTTGACAGAGTTTCTCGCTTCGATTTACTCAACTTCTTTGAATCGTTTAAGCCTTGAATATTGTGATCCTCTGGCAATATCACTGCGGCAGTCACAACGGGCCCAGCAAGTGGCCCACGGCCCACTTCATCAACGCCAGCAACTAGCTCTAAATTCATTTAATCGAGCTCCCCTTGGCATTGCTTGCCGACTCGATAAGCCGCTCAATCGCATCAACAGCCAGTTTGCCGGAGTCCTGATTTAACACAGGTGCGATATTACTTAGAGCTGCTTTTTGGCTCTGATAGTAGTTCTTTTCTTCGACTAAACGAGTAAATTCTCGATTGAGATTTTCTGATGTTGCATTTTCTTGGATCAACTCAGTGACTACGGGTGGATTAGTGAGATGATTTGGCATCGAATAATGTGTTACTACCATCGATCTAGCCGCATACCACTCTTCTACTTTAGCAACTTTGTACATAACAATCATTGGCTTTGCAAAAAGAGCGGCCTCGAGCGCAGCAGTCCCGGACGCCAAAATTGCAAATTCGCAACGATGTAAAACATCCCTAGAATAGCCATTTAGGATCGTCACTGGTGTACTGGTCTCCGACGCCATACTTTGCAATGTGTCGTACAAACCTTGATTGGCAGCAGGGACCACAAAACGAAACTGAGGATATCGGGAAGAAAGTTCCCT
Source organism: uncultured Arenicella sp. (assembly GCA_963669225.2). Taxonomy (GTDB): domain Bacteria; phylum Pseudomonadota; class Gammaproteobacteria; order Arenicellales; family Arenicellaceae; genus Arenicella. Next base: position 562,255 of record OY769919.2, read on the forward strand.
GATCGACTGAAACATCACCGGAGTCAGTCTAGATACTTCCGATCGGCGGCTTCCAGGCAGAACAGCGATCACCTGCTCATCCTCTGACACTGATTGTTCAAGCTCGGATCGAAAAGCTTTCGATGCCTGCCAGTTAAGTACCTCACGCGCAAAAGGATGTCCCACGAACTCGACTGGTGTCCTGTGTTTCTGATAAAACTCTTTCTCGAACGGAAACAGTGTCAACATCAAGTCGATAGACTTTTTGATTTTCACGATCCTTTTGGTTCTCCATGCCCAAACCGTTGGGCTAACGTAGTGAACCACGGGTATCCCGCTTTGCTTTAACTTGCGTTCCAGATACAGATTAAAATCGGGCACATCAATGCCGATAAAAACATCTGGCTTCCAGGCAAGCATATGTCTTTTAATGGTTCGGCGAATTTGCAGAATATCTCGCAAACCTTTCAGTACCCCCATAATGCCCATGATACTGATCTTATCCATGTCTCCGAGAGACTCCACTCCCTCGGAAATCATTTCTGCCCCTCCAAGTCCCACAAACTCGGCATTCGGAAATCTTCTTTTAAACTCTCGAACGAGTTCAGCGCCTAAATAATCTCCGGATTTCTCGCCAGCAACGATTCCAACTTTTAATGACACGGCAATGCACTCCGATCGGCCTTATCTAATAACGCCGCGCTTCGTTGACTTAATAAAATCAACCAACCTTCTGACCTCGGGGCAATTTACGCCTTTACCGGGTTCGCCTGCTGCATTTTCAAGCTCCTCAACCGCGCCTGCCATGGTGTGCCCAGAGCGATATATGACCTTATAGGCTCTTTTGAGTTCCAATAACGCTTCCTTGTCTTCAAACCCTCGAGAGCGCATCCCTCGAACGTTGATACCGTGCGTAATCGCTCGGTCACCCGCCACCAACATGAAAGGTGGAATATCAAGTGTGCAATAGGTGTTGACGCCGCAAAAGCTGTATTCACCAATACGAACAAACTGATGAATCAACGTGTAACCGGCCAGTACTACATGGTCACCACAGCGCACGTGACCAGCTAAGCTTGCATTATTTGAGAACAACAAGTTTGATCCCAATCGGCAATCATGAGCAATGTGAACGTACGCCATGAATAGGTTATCGCTGCCAATACTGGTTATGCCTTCATCGACAAGAGTGCCGCGGTTGACCGTAATGTTCTCACGGAAAACATTGTTATCGCCAATCACAGTGAGGGTGGGCTCACCTTTGTACGATATCGACTGAGGCTCGCCACCAATCGCTGAAAATGAGAAAAAACGATTTCCGCTTCCAATCGTGGTGTGGCCTGCAATGTTAACATGCGAGTCAACAATGGTGTCGTCGCCTATGGATACGTTAGACCCAATTAACGAAAAGGGGCCAATCTTTACATTTTCGCCGAGCTCGGCGCCTGGCTCTACAACCGCCGTGGGATGAATTTCTACCGTCATAAAGTCGAGCAACCCTCGCGGCTACTATCTGTTAGAGATCTTTGAAAGTAAACATCAAGTCAGCTGAAGCTGCAACATCTCCGTCAACTTTAGCCACACCTTTGCACTTGTACATGTTCTTAATTTTTCGAACCAACTCTACTTCAAAAATCAGTTGATCACCCGGTTCAACCGGTCGTTTGAACCTAGCCTTATCGATGCCCGTAAAGTAATAAACTCGATTTTCAATGTCGATGTCTTCACGTCCATGACTCGCCATTAAAGCAGCCGCCTGAGCCAAAGCTTCAACGATAAGCACACCCGGCATAACTGGACGGTTTGGGAAGTGTCCAGCGAAGAATGGTTCGTTGATGGTTACGTTCTTTAGAGCCCGCATGTACTTTTCAGGCTCGGCCTCGATAACGCGATCAACAAGCAAGAACGGATAGCGGTGAGGGAGAAGGTTTTTTATTTGATGAATGTCGTAGAGTGCCACAGTTGACTTCCTAAATATCGAAACAGGAGCTGGTTAAAAGCAGCGTAAGTTTACAACAGTCTGGTAGCTGACGGTGACACTCTTTTGTATAATTTTGGCGATTATTATCGCGCCGCCATACGTTCCAAGATTCTTTGTGTGATATCTACCTTCGGACTGGCAAAAAACACGCCAGTATGGAGAATCAAATCAAAGTTTTCTTCTTTGGCTATTTTGGCAACTTCTTCCGTAATTTGAGTCTGAATCTTACTTAAAGTTTGATTATTGCGTGCTTGTCGCAAGCGGTCGTAGTCACCCTTCTTTAATTCAAGTTGTTGTCTTTTACTTTGATACTCAAGTTGTTTGGCTTGCACTTGCTCGGGCGTATAGACTGTGCCTGAGTTTTTCTGGAGGTCTTCCTGAAGGTTTCTCAACTCGGTGGCCAAATCATTCATTTCTTTTTCTTTGGGCTCGAACTCAGCCTGCAACTTAGCACTCTCTTTCTGAAGCTGAGGAAGGTTTTGTAATACTTCCCGATTGTCGAAATAGCCGATTTTTAGTTGCGCGTTTGCCGTACTGGCTAATAAACCACTGGTTACTACAACGAGTAGTAGTAAGCTCTTTTTAAACATCTTTAATACCTTGTTTTAATAATAATTATCGCCCCTGCGATCAAGCATTGGCTGATCGCCGAGGTTTGATGAACGAATTATACTCTCCGTGCCGGCGCACAGATTTACAAATTTTTAACCTTGAGGGTCTACTGAATAAGCTGGCCGACGCTGAATTGGAACTTCTCAATTTCGTCGCCTTCCTCTTCATTCAGAGGTATGGCGTAACTAATCGAGAGGGGCCCAACTGGTGAAATCCAGTTAAAGCCTATGCCCGCCGAAAACCGGATGTCATCTGATTCAATGTCTTGTTCATTCGAGAAGACTTGACCACCATCCACAAATAGCTGCAATCGTTTATCCAATGCCCCATCACCAATAGGAAGCAGTAAGGAAGCATTCAGCAATACTCTTTTGGCACCGCCAAAAGGTTGCGGGAACGAACTACTATCACGCGGCCCCAATGAGCGCGCTTCGAAACCACGAACTGATCTCGACCCACCCGCAAAATAGTTTTTGAAAAATGGCAGACCTTCCGTCTCGCCATAACCGTCACCATAGCCAATGTCGAGCCCCAGCTTGAACGCAGCTTTGCGCGTAATCGGATAGTAGTACGATGACTCCATATTGACGCGATAATACTCCAGGTCTGATCCAGGAGCCGTTAGCTCAGTTGAAAGTCGGAAACTCTTACCTGACGTTGGATACAAGATACTGTCTCTGGTGTCATGTGCAAACGCAGCCGTTAGTGTTACCAAGTCGTTTTCAGGATTTTTTTCAATAAAATCAACAACCTCAGGAACTGACCCCAATGTTGACGTTAAATCAATTCGCTCCACCCCGGCACCAAGAGAGAATGAATTGTTTTCATTGATAGGAAACAAATAGCTCATATTAAATGCGAGCGTATCTGTGAGGAAAGCGGAGGTATTCGCCCTCGCGGCATCAATACTGCGGCCACTAAGACCAATGGTTCGGCTAATTCCGCTTTTTGTGTAATAAGGATTAGTATATTGGAGCGTAATTGATTCAATAATATCCGAACGCTGGACACCAAAATTCAATTGATTCCCGGTGCCGAACAAGTTGGCTTGCGAAATACTTGCTTGAATCAATGCCCCATCATCTCCAGAAAAGCCTAAACCAAAAAGAAAAGATCCAGTCGGTCTTTCCTTAACACTGATCTCAAGATCAACCTGATCTTCTCGCCCGGCCACATCAACGGTCTCTATCTCAACTTCATCAAAGAAGCTCAAACGCTGCAGCCTGATCTTGGACCGATCTACTCGACTTGGTGAGTAAGCGGCGCCTTCTGTTTGTCTCAACTCCCGGCGGATTACTTCATCGTTTGTTAGTGAATTACCCACAATATTAATTCTTCGAACGTATACGCGTCTGCCTGGCTTAATATTGATAGAGAAAGCAACGGAGTTATTGTCACGATCGACATCGGGCACTGGGACTACTTCAGCGTAGGAGTAGCCTTCTTCGGCAAGTCTATTTTGAATAATTTCGACGGTATCGTCGACATCACGGCGGGAGTAGGTTCTTCCAGGCTTGATAAAAACTAATGGTAGCAACTCTTCTTCAGGAACAATTAATCGTCCATTAAGAACGAATTGAGACACCGAATATCTCTCACCTTCGCGAACATTAATGGTCAAAAAGATGCCATCTTTCTCAGGTGAAATACTCACCTGGTTAGAGAGAATTTGAAAATCTAGGAAACCCTGGTCTTGATAGAAAGAACGAAGGGTCTCCAAATCTCCAGAAACTTTTTCACGGGAATACTGATTCTCTGAACCCCAAAACTTCCAAAACGGCTTGCCATCAGCGGATTCGAATTCCTTCATCAACATTTTGTCACTGAAATACTCATTTCCGACAATGTTGATTTTCTTAATTTTTGCAGTTGGCCCTTCTTTTACGTGAAGCTTAACCTTGACCCGATTTCTGGGTAAGTCGGTGACTTCGGTGCCAACCTGAGCGTTGTATTTTCCTTGATTCAAGTATTGGCGTTTCAGCTCCTGCTTGACTTGGTCCAGCACATTTGGCTGAAACACACGCCCTTCAACAAAATCATTTCCAGACAAAGCCTCTCGAAGAGATTCTTCTTTGATTAACTTATTTCCAGCAAACTCAATTAGCGCGATAGACGGATACTCAACGACATTAATCACTATATCGTTGCCTTCTGTGGCGAGCTCAATGTTCTTAAAAAAGCCGGTTTTGTATAGCTCGCGAATTAGCTCTGAAGTTCGGCTCACTTCAAAGGTGTCTCCAACTTTGACGGGTAGTAAGTTAAAGACTGCGCCTGCCGAGATTCGTTGCAGTCCTTTGATTCTGATATCGTTAACTAAAAACGACTGCTGCGTGAGAGGTGATTGTGCTTGAGACGTTGGTAAAGCAACAATACCCAATGCCACTATAATAACGATAGCGAGAATCTTATTTTTTAACATTTCTGTTTCCTCGTTGGTGGTTCAGTCGCCAATCGACGTTCCACAAACAACGGCTCTATTTGGCCGCTTGTTATTTCTTGCTTCAGAATAAAGAACCTTGAAGCCTCTTTAAAACACTTTTTTCTACCCAACAAACCAAAATAAGGTTCGCTTGGAGAATTCTAATTCAATAGCTTGAAAATATCATTATAAAAAGCCAAGCCCATAAAACAAAGAAGTACCAGCACTCCCACACGTTGCCCAATGGCAAAAAAATTGTTCGCCGCTTGTTTTCCCGCGACACCTTCGATCAAGTGAACTAGTAGATGGCCGCCGTCTAAAATCGGTATTGGCAGCAAATTCATAACACCTAGGCTGATACTGATGACTGCAAGAATGTGGATATAGTAATCTAAACCGACTTGAATAGCTTGCCCAGTGACATTTGCGATCATGATTGGGCCATTGATATTGGTGTGAGACACCTGAAGGGTCAGCATTTTACCAAGCATTCTGAGGGTTACGACTGACATTTGCCAGGTCTGGTCAATGCTATCCTTAAGAGAACTCCATAGACCTCTTTGTACAGTCACAATCTGACTTTGGTCGTAAGATGTGGGCACAGGCGCTACTCCGATCACTCCGATTTCGCCACCGTTAAACTCTCTCGCTTCGGGTATTAAACTAAAGCGAACTTCGGCACCTTGACGTTCTACACTCAGCTCAATTTCTTGATTTGGAAAAGGTGTTATCAAGTCGGATAGCTGGCGCCACATCTCGACCGTTTGGCCATTTATCGAGATAACTTTGTCGCCGGCTAACAGTCCTGCACGCTCTGCTGGAGTGCCTTGAGCAACCCGACCAATTTCATTAGTGATTGGTGGCGTCTGAGGGACTATACCAAGCTGATACATCATACTGCTTGGGCTGATGTTGTAGATGGGCATGGAATCTGTGTCGACTACAAACTGCTTTCGCCGACCTTGAGATAGAACCTCGATGTTTAAAGGGTTGCCCTGTAGCACTTGATTCATAATGTATAACTGCTGATGAGCCAAATAGTCAACATCGCGACCATTTATCGACAGCAAACGATCCCCCTCTGAGATGCCAGCAACGGATACCGCGGACTGACTAGGAGTATTTCCTAGAACGGGTTCCAATCGATCGATTGTTTGCAGGCCCAACCCTGTAAACAAGAGAATAGCGAAAAGAAAATTAATCCCGGGGCCAGCCAGAATTATCAAACTTCGTTTCCAAATGGGCTGGTTGTCGAAGGCTCTATGTCGTTCATGTTCTTGAACAGGATAGTCGGGATCGTTTTCACCCAGCATGCGGACATATCCACCCAAGGGAATTGCCGCCAAGACATATTCAGTTTTGTCATCGCCAGCCACCCTTCGCCAAATAGGCTTGCCAAATCCAACGGAGAACTTTAAGACTTTAACGCCGCATTTCTTTGCTACCCAGTAGTGCCCAAATTCATGCACTGCGACAAGCACGCCTATGGCAATCAAAAACCCTATTACACTGTAAACAAAATCCATACCCTAACCACCAATGCCGCTTAAAAACACAAAGACTTGTTCGATTATATATCTACAACGAGTCTATCGCTTGACGTGCAGCAGTTCTGGCTTCGTTATCGATATTTAATACGGAATCAAGGTCTTTTGGATCACCATCCTTTAGCTTAGACATAGATTGCTCAATAACCCTGGGGATATCGGTAAACTTAATTTTTTGACTTAAAAACGCCTCTACCGCCACTTCATTGGCAGCATTCAGCACGGTGGGTTTTGTGCCTCCAGCGGCTGCGGCCTCTCTGGCAAGCTTCAGGCACGGCATATTCTCATAGTTCGGAGCCTGAAAATCCAATCGAGCGATTTGAGTTATGTCAAGAGTCTCAGCTCCCGAGGAAATTCTCTCGGGCCAAGTCAATCCGTAGGCGATAGGGATCTTCATATCTGGCGATCCAAGCTGTGCTAAGAAGCTACCATCATCGTACTCGACCATGGAATGGATAATGCTTTGAGGATGCACAACAATATTTACTAAACTCTCTGGCACACCAAATAAAGCAGTGGCTTCTATCAGTTCGAGTCCCTTGTTGAACATCGTTGCAGAATCGACAGAGATTTTACGTCCCATACTCCAGTTTGGGTGGGCGCATGCTTGCGCCGGTGTCACTGACTTAAGATCTGACCAAACCTGCCCGAGGAACGGTCCGCCAGAAGCGGTTAAATGTAATTTCTTAACACCACACTTAGACTGGTCTTGAGGTAGACACTGAAAAATTGCATTGTGCTCACTGTCTATGGGCAGGATAGTTGCTCCCGAAGACTTCGCTTCTTGCATGAACATTTCACCTGTCATCACCAGCGGCTCTTTGTTTGCGATCAATACCCTCTTACCGGCTTTTACCGCCGCGAGAGTTGGTTTGAGGCCAGCGGCGCCGACGATTGCGGACATAACTACGTCAGCTGAATGCGCAGCAACTTCACACAGACTTACCTCGCCATGACAGACATCAACATGCCCTATCCCAGATTCCGCCAACAACGACCTCAACTCTTGCGCTGCAGTTTCTTCGGCCATGACAACGACATTCGGATCGTGCTTTTGAATCTGAGCGAACATGGCTTCAACATTGGAGTTTGCTGTCAAAGCAACTACATCAAACTTCCCTGGATGAAGATCGATAACATCCAAAGTGCTTTTTCCTACAGAGCCTGTCGACCCAAGAATACAAACCGATTGGGACATAAGCCGAGTCCTTTACTTCAAAATACCTAAAATCAATAGGCCGGCGGCAAAAAACGGTAAGCCAGCCATCAGACTATCTACTCTATCTAGAATCCCGCCATGTCCAGGAAGAATCTGACTACTGTCCTTTAATCCGACTTCTCGTTTTAACTTACTCTCGAATAGGTCTCCACCAACGGATACTAGAGCCGTTATCAGAATCGCGAGCAGAAGTATAGACGCTGCGTAAATCTCGTAACTGAAATACAGGTATGGTATGAAAATCAAGAGAACTAATATTAGACCACCTACCAGTCCCTCTACGGTTTTACCGGGGCTTATTTTCGGTGCGAGCTTATTCTTACCGAATCGCTTACCGCTGAAATAGGCTCCAACGTCTGCCGCGACCACGGTCAAGAAAAATACGACTACCCACACAATTCCATTCGGAATCGATTTTAACTCAGTAATTATCCACCCGGCTGAGTCTAGAATAATTACCCCAACAATGAGCTTTATCCACTTCTGGTTAATAAACGCAAAGACATTGAAGAAGGTAAACATCAAAATGGCAATCCATAATGCGATCAGAACAGGCACAAGTACACTAAATTCAATCAAACCGCTTTTTAAGATTATCGCGCCAATAATAAAAACTAGGTAACCGACCACCATTTCAATAGGTCGCTCAACACCACAAAATCTAAGCCACTCGTAAAAAGCGCCTAGCAGGGCTACAGAAATAAATACTTGCCAATACACGGGATTGCTGGCTACCAATGACAGCAACAAAGCCGCCACTAAGACAATGGCGGTGATGACTCTTTGTTTTAACATTCTATTCTTCTCCCACTGACCATTTATCTATTTAGTATCAAGCATATCTACGGCATTACCAAATCGTCGATCTCGATTGGTGTACTTTAGAAGCGCTTCGGTGAAAGCATCCTCATCAAAATCAGGCCACAATAGATCGGTAAAGTAAAACTCTGAATAGGCTGCTTGCCAAAGCATGAAATTACTTATTCGGTACTCTCCACTTGTGCGGATGAATAAGTCAGGATCTGGCTGGTCATGCGTTGTCAGTCGAGCTGAAATCATCTGTTCGTCGATGTCCTCCACTGACAACTCGCCCCGCTTTACTAGCTTTGCGATCTGCTGAACGGCTTGCGTTATGTCCCAGCGCCCGCCGTAGTTGATCGCGACATTCAGTATCAGCTTCGAGTTTTTTGCGGTCACTGACATTGCTTCTGTAGCCAGACGCTGAATTCTGCTATCAAACTTACTGAGATCGCCAATGAGTCTGAGCTGGACACCATTTTCATCTAACTTACGTGTTTGGTTCTCTAGGGCACCGATCAACAACTCCATCAGAGCTTTGACTTCACTTTCTGGACGGTTCCAATTTTCACTGCTAAAAGCGAAAATAGAAAGGTGTGGAATTTCGTGATGAAGACAACCTTTTATCAGGTTTTTGACCGCTTCGACGCCACGCTTATGACCCGCGACTCGGCTCATTCCCTGAGAATTAGCCCAACGACCATTACCATCCATAATCACGGCAACATGCTTTGGTTTGGGCGTTATTATTGGCTCAACAGGTTTGGTATCTCGTTTCAATAAAGATACCAAAAGAGCATAAAACGCTTTCAATTGAGCTAGCATAAGTGGCCTCTCGCCGCTCGACTTGAACGGCGATGAATTAGACGTTAAACCGTAAGTATCTCGGCTTCTTTTTCTTTAACGACCTCGTCCACCTGAGTGACGTACTTATCTGTTAATTTTTGAACATCATCTTGAGCACGCTTTTCATCATCCTCCGTGATGTCTTTTTCTTTTAATAAAGATTTAAAATCATTGTTAGCGTCTCTTCGAACGTTTCGAATTGCTACTTTCCCCTTCTCACCCTCAGCAGAGGCAACTTTTACCATCTCTTTGCGACGCTCTTCCGTCAACGGTGGCAAAGGAATGCGTATTAGCTCACCAGCCGTCATGGGATTTAGTCCTAAATTGGCTTCCATAATGGCTTTTTCTACCACTGGAACCATTTGCTTTTCCCATGGCTGCACTCCCAAAGTACGTGCGTCTTGGACGGTGATATTCGCTACCTGATTAATCGGAGTCGGTGAACCGTAGTAGTCAACAGAAATGTGATCTATCAAGGCCGGTGACGCTCTGCCTGTTCGGATTTTCGCCATCTCACCACGCATCGATTCGATGCTTTTCTTCATACGCTGTTCCGCGTCTTGTAATATTTCGTCGATCATTGTTCTTTTTTCGGCTTGATTGTATGGTTAAGATCAATGGGTTTCTTTAATCAAAGAAACCACGTACCGGGAAGGAATGGTATCAGTATGTGATTGGGAAGACCACATTAGCTTAACGATGTTATAAACGTCGTTTGTTCCGCTAAATTGGGCTTGGCTTGTTGTGTCGTAAATCTAAATACTGGTGATAACCGTGCCAATATTTTCGCCTTCGGCCATCCTTTTGAGAGCACCCTCTTCGCCAATTGAAAGAACTCTCATGGCCATGTTGTTGTCTCTACACAAAGCAATAGCGGTCGCATCCATCACGCCCAGTCGCTTCTGCAACACTTCATCGTAGGTCACGCTGTCGTAGCGCGTTGCTCCCGGATTTTTTTCTGGGTCAGAATCATAAACCCCATCAACTTTAGTTGCTTTTACCAACACATCGGCGTTAATTTCTGCAGCTCTTAAGCTAGCGGCTGTGTCTGTGGTGAAGTATGGATTGCCAGTACCAGCAGCGAAGATAACGACGCGTCCCAGACTTAAATGTTTTAAAGCCCTAAGACGAACGTAAGGTTCAGAAACAGGAGATATAGGTATCGCTGATTGCACCCGAGCTTCAACACCAATTTGTTTAAGTCCCTGCTGAATCGCTAGCGCGTTCATCACTGTAGCCAACATCCCGATGTAATCCGCTGTGGCTCTCTCGATCCCAGATTCAGAGGCTGATATCCCTCTAAAAAAATTGCCGCCACCGACGACAACAGCAACTTGAGTACCAGACTCAACAACGCTTGCCACTTCTTTGCAAACGTTGTTGAGGGTTTTTGCTTCAATACCGAATTTATTATCTCCCTCAGTTCCAGCGAGAGCTTCACCACTTAACTTAAGAAGGATTCTGCGGTAACCGTTGGAATTTGATTCATTTGGCATCGGAAAATCCTCTTTGAATATTATGTTTAAGCGTTGCGATATTGAATAAGTGCAGTATTAAGCCTTGCCAGCTTGTGCCATAACTTCACTGACGAAGTCATCTTCTTTTTTCTCAATGCCTTCACCAACTTCGTAGCGAACGAACTGAGACACCTCAGCACCAGCAGACTTTAACAGTTTTTCAACCGATTGATCTGGGTCTTTTACAAATGCTTGACCGAGTAAGGTAACTTCATTCAAATACTTGCGAATACGACCTTCAACCATTTTTTCCATAATGTCAGCAGGCTTGCCACTTTCAGCCGCTTGAGCACTGAAGATTTCACGCTCCTTCTCCAGAAGTTCCGCGGGCACTTGATCCGCTGACACACAAACCGGTTTACTTGCAGCAACATGCATAGCGATGTCTTTAGCTAACTCATCTGAGCCGCCTTTCACCTTAGTCAACACTGAAATTTTATTGCCGTGCTGATAAGCACCAACAACTTCACCGTCCGCTGCTTCAACGATATCAAAGCGACGTACTGTGATGTTCTCACCAATTTCTTGGATCAGTGATTGACGAGCCGCTTCAACGGTTTGACCGCCGTCAACTTCTGCGTTAGCCAATTCTTCAACGCTAGCAGGCTTTGCGGCCATTACAGCACCAGCTACTTTCTGAGCGAACGCAACAAAACCTTCGTTCTTAGCAGAGAAGTCAGTTTCAGAATTCACTTCTACCGCCACTCCAGTATTACCTTCTACTAGCGTTACAATTGTTCCTTCAGCGGCAATGCGACCGGCTTTTTTATCTGCTTGAGCAGCACCACGCTTTCTCAGCTCTTCGATCGCCGCTTCGATATCGCCGTTTGTCTCGGTCAACATCTTTTTACATTCCATCATGCCAGCGCCGGTGCGCTCACGTAATTCTTTAACTAATGAGGCAGTGATTGCCATAGTGTCACCTATCTTGAATAAATGGTCTTGTTCCAGTCCAAGCAACTGCGAATCGAGATCTCGTCTTGGACCTGAAACTTAAATTTCATAAACGACAAGATATGGATCGCGTTGATCCACATCTTGTCATCATTGATTTATGCGATTTTTTCTTTTGCTTGAGAGATCCACTCTTCACGGTCAATTCGACCTTTGAAGTTTAGCTCTCCATCAATACGCTCAACATCTTCAGCAGTTAGCTCTGCGATTTGTTTGAACGTAGTGATACCTAGGCCATTCAACTTGCCTTCGATCACGGGACCGATTCCATTGATTTCAGTAAGTTTATCAGCCGCCTCTGGCGCCTCTTCTTCTGCTGCAGCTTCAACGACCGGAGCAGCTGGCGCTTCTTCAACGACAGCTTCGACCTCTTCAACTACTTCCACGTACTCATTCGAATCACCTTCTGCGACGGCTGGCTTGATTTGGGCAGCAGCGCGAGCCTCAAGGATCGTATCAGCAACGGCATTAGTGTACAGATCAATCGCGCGGATCGCGTCATCATTACCAGGAATGACGTAGTCAACACCATCAGGAACACAATTGGTGTCCACAACGGCAACAACCGGGATACCGAGCTTATTTGCTTCTGATATGGCGATGTATTCAGACTTCACATCAACGACAAACAAAACGTCAGGAAGGCCTTGCATATTCTTGATTCCGCCAAGACTTCTCTCTAATTTCAATCGCTCACGCTCTTGCGTCAGAGCCTCTTTTTTGCTCAAACGAGAATTAGTGCCCTCGACGAGCGCCGTGTCTAATTCTTTCAAACGACGAATAGAGTTCTTTACCGTCTTGAAGTTTGTCAGCATTCCACCCAACCAACGATGGTTGACATAAGGTGTACCCGCTCTTTCAGCCGCATCTTTCACAAGCTTAGTTGCAGGTCGTTTGGTACCAACAATCAACACACTGCCGCCTTTGCCAACAACTTGACCGATGTAGTTCATCGCGTCGTTGAACATTGGGAGGGTTTTTTCTAGATTGATGATATGGATTTTATTGCGCTCACCGAAGATAAAAGGACGCATTTTTGGCGACCAGTAACGAGTTTGGTGGCCGAAGTGTACGCCAGCTTCTAGCATTTGGCGCATAGTAACGTTAGACATGTGTACTCCAAATTGTACGGGTTTAGACAAATCCTAGCTATCTAGCTCACTAACCGAGCATTCCGAAAGAAAATAAAAAGTCGACAATCTGAGTTCAGGTTGGTCGCCACACTGGCGATCAGAGACAATCCAATTCAGATTATTCGCCTTGATTTTCAATCACTTAACGAATAACTCAGCACCCAGCGAACCATAACGATGGCAGGATGATTTAAGTTGAGGCGCGTTTATATCACACCCCCCTTGGCGCCACAAGAAAAAATAATAATTTAAACTAAATTAAGCCTGTGTTCAGGGGTCTATTCGTTGGCTACTTCTCGCGCTATCATGTCGAAAAAACGGATGGAGTAGCAACGGTGCAACAATTGACAGGCTTAGACGCCTCTTTTCTTTACTTGGAAACACAAAACTCCCCCATGCACATTGGTGGTTTATCGATTTATGATCCGTCAACGGCTCCGGGCGGTGCTGTTGGTTTCAAACAGATCATGGAAAATGTTTTGAAGCGTGCGGATAGAGTTGCTGCACTTAATAACGTTCTGGTCGAGGTACCCATGAGGCTCGACCATCCCTACTGGCGTTCAGGTGGTGAATTCGATCCAGAGTTCCACATACGCCACATTGCACTTCCCAAACCAGGCGATTGGCGACAACTCTGTATTCAAGCATCGCGTCTGCACGCACGTCCTTTGGATCGAGCCAGACCCTTGTGGGAGATGTACATCATTGAGGGCCTTGACAACATCGAAGGATATCCAAAGGGTAGCTTTGCGGTAATGAGCAAGATGCACCACGCGGCAATAGACGGGGCGTCGGGCGTTGAAATCGCATCTGCCATTCATGATTTGTCACCGGAATATGAAGAACATTTGGACCCCAGAGACATCAAGAAAGATCGAGAACCCGGTTATATGGAGCTGATATGGCGATCCCAGGTCAATAACATCAAAACACCCGCCAGAATTTTCGAAGTGGCAAAAAATACGGTTCCCGGGCTTGCAAGAACGGTAGCTGGACTGGCTAGAGGTCGCCTAAAGCGAGTGACTGATATCCCACGAACACGCTTCAATACCAACGTATCACCTCATCGTGTTTTTGATGCCGTTGAGTTCGATTTCAAAGACATCAAGCAAATCAAAGATGCGGTGCAAGGGGTTACCGTTAACGACGTTGCTTTGGCGATTTGTGGAGGTGCATTGCGAAAATACCTTGAAGAGAAGAATGAGCTTCCTGAACGATCTTTAGTGGCGATGGCACCCATCAATGTGCGCACCAAAGATCAACTGGGCACAGCTGGTAATCAGGTGGCGCAGATGACCGTACGTGTATGCAGCAATATTGAAAACCCCATTGAACGACTAAGAATGGTCAACAACGGAACCGGCACAGCAAAAGAGTTGACCAATGCGGTTGGGGCCAAGACGATGACCGATTACTCGCAATTCATCCCCAGCACCCTAACCGCATCTGCAGTTAGGCTCTACAGCAAGCTAGGTTTAGCCAACAAAGTAAAGCCATCGTACAACTGTGTTATTACCAATGTACCCGGCCCGCAAATTCCGCTCTATTTCACCGGGGCAAAGATGCTGAGCAGTTTCTCCCTTGGCCCACCAATAGACGGCATGGGCCTGTTTCATGGACTCGGAAGCTACTGCGGAAGATTTACTATTTCCGTAAGCGCTTGTCGTGAAATGATGCCAGACCCCGCTTTCTACGCTGAGTGCTTAAAACAGTCATTTGGGGAATTATTAACAGCGGCTGAGGAAATTCATAGCGCCAAAGTAACACCGATTCGCAAAGCAAAGAAAAAGACCAAAAAGGCCAGCAAAAAAGCCACGAAGAAAAAAGTTACCAAGAGAACAGACTAAGAATATGAGCGAACAGTACTTAATGGCCAATGGTTTAAGACTTTGTTACGAAGAGTTTGGCGATAAACAAAACCCCAGCATTGTGCTGATTATGGGGCTGGGTACACAAATGGTAAGCTGGCCAGATGCATTTTGTGACATGTTGGCTGATCTTGGGTTTCACGTTGTGAGATTCGACAACAGAGACATCGGCTTATCCGAAAAAATTGCTGTCAGTCAGCCCGTTAATTTAATTCGGCAAGCACTCCGACAACGACTGGGACTGGCTATTAGAGCACCTTACACTCTCAATGACATGGCAATAGATACGATCGCCCTTCTGGATGCTCTGAACATAGACAAAGCTCATTGGGTCGGTGCTTCAATGGGGGGGATGATTGCTCAAGTTTTGGCAGCAGAGCACCCTAGCCGAACGCTGACACTCACATCAATCATGTCAACGACAGGTAAAAGAAACCTACCCCAAGCCCCGCTGAAGGTTCTAAAACAGATGCTTACCCGTCCCTCCGTGGACGATGAAACTGCTTACCTAAAACATGCAATTAAGACTTGGAGATTAATTGGAAGCCCAGCTTATCCACCCAGTGACGAGGATCTGAAAGAGCGAATTTTACGCTCAGCGAGACGATCTTATTATCCTGCTGGATATCGAAATCAAGCTGCCGCTATCATGGCCAGCGGAGATAGAAGAGGCCTGATAAGACGCATTAAGTGCCCGACACTAATTATCCATGGTAAAGCCGATATTTTAGTGCCTGTGGAGGGAGGTATCGACACCGCAAAGAATATAAAACACGCAAACCTTCAACTTATAGAAGGGATGGGACATGATCTTCCGAAAGAACTGCTACCTCGGTTCACACAGATGATAGGCGAATTAATCGATTCTACCAGTTCCGAACAAGCCTTAGCGGCAAGTGCTTAATGTCAACCTGCCCCGGACGTGGATACATCAACTTTCGCTAGAAAATAAGGCTGATTGAACCCGGGGGCTTGGCCGCTTGTACAATAATCGCCGCAGACCTTTGATATCGAAACGCGCCCATTGGCCTTCGGGTTGAGCCAATCGGTCTGCCAATACGTACATCGTGAGAGGGTTTACACCAATCCCAAGGTGACTTGCTGGTAATTCGATGTTTTCTGTGAACTCTCCCCTTTTCTGAACAGATCCTTCCCAGGCAACTATCCCGTCAGTCTTTGAATAAATCGAGGTCGTCGGCACGTTTGGAGGCGTATTGAGCGAGGAGTAACGAGTCAGGTCGACTTTTGATGGCTTGCCG
Source organism: uncultured Arenicella sp. (assembly GCA_963669225.2). Taxonomy (GTDB): domain Bacteria; phylum Pseudomonadota; class Gammaproteobacteria; order Arenicellales; family Arenicellaceae; genus Arenicella. The sequence goes on from OY769919.2 coordinate 578,387, forward strand.
TTGATCGCTTTGTACAGCGTGTGTGCATTAGAATGTCGCATATTCCCTGAAATAGGACTTCCTAGCGTCACCACACTTCTCACCTTGCCAGGGCAAGCTTTTGCCACCTCTCGGGCATACAAACCACCCAAACTCCAACCCACCAGAGATACCTTTCGGCCGGTCTTTTCGTGTACTTCGTTGACCAGAGCAACCATCTCGGCTTCCAAGGTTTCATCGAAAAGTAGGTTAGTGCCCAATCCCCATCCATGCGCGTCGTAACCAAGGTCTTTGAGCAAACCACGCAAAGGTCGCGTGGCTCTATCACTAGAAACAAAACCAGGAAAGACTATCACCGGGTGACCATCCCCGCTTTTGAGTTTTTTCAACAATGGTTTGAAGACAAAAAAGCTCTGCCATTCCAAGACCGCGCGTGGCTCAAATACGCGATACAAGCCAAACTGAATTCTTCTAAAACGACTTAGCGTCATTGCTAAACCACCACCCATTTGTTGTTATTGTGGGCACACTGTACATTGCCGCATGTGAAATTACGACCACAATTCTTTTTTTTAAAACGATTTTACACATCTCACTATTTATCCCGATGATTTGATACAATGCGCACTGCGAAAATTTAGATCAATTATCATGACTGTTCAGATTAAGACCCCTGAAGAAATCGACAAGATGCGTGTTGCCGGGAGACTTGCCAGCGAAGTGCTCGACATGATCGAGGAGCACGTCGTCGCCGGTGTAACCACCGATGAGCTTAATACGATCTGCCACAATTACATTACTGAGGTTCAAGAAGGGATTCCTGCACCGCTAAATTACCGGGGGTTCCCTAAGTCTATCTGTACATCGGTAAACCACGTCATCTGCCACGGGATTCCTAGTGATAAAAAACTTAAAAAGGGTGACATTATTAATATCGATGTCACTGTCATTAAAGATGGCTACCATGGCGATAATAGCCGTATGTATTACGTCGGCAAACCCAGCATTCTCGCCAAACGACTGTCAGAAGTTTCTAAGGACGCTATGTTGATGGCGATTGATTCGGTGAAACCCGGCGTAAAGCTTGGGGACATTGGCCATACTATTCAAAAATACGTAGAGAGCAACAATTTCTCTGTGGTGCGCGAGTATTGCGGACACGGAATTGGTAAGATTTTTCATGAAGATCCTCAAGTTCTGCATTACGGCCGCCCGAATACCGGCATGGCTCTTCAGGAAGGAATGACTTTTACCATCGAGCCTATGATAAATGCAGGCCGAAGAGAGACCCGACTACTCTCTGACAATTGGACCGTGGTCACACGAGATCATTCCCTTTCTGCTCAATGGGAGCACACCATTCTTGTTACGAGTGACGGATACGAGATACTGACGAATTCTGAGGGTGCTGTCCTTCCCTAACGCTGAGAGAGGAAATCAGCCATGCATTTTGCGAAGAGTAAACTTCTGAATACGGCTGCATTTAAGTCGGATCTAAGCGTAAAACTAGCCTCCTCTAAGGGCATTAATTTGCCCATCGCCCCATTCAAATCAAAGATCAAAGCGGCTCTGTCGTTAATGAAGGAGCATCAGAATGCGGGAGTTTCTTCAGCAGAGTTGGTGAGTAAATACACCTGGATGATTGATCAATTGGTCACAATCGCCTGGGACCATTATTACCGACACTTAGCCGACAAAGCCGAAATAGAACTCGTGGCGGTTGGGGGCTATGGCCGCAAAGAGTTACACCCAAAGTCAGATGTCGACCTTCTGGTTCTTCTTAAAGATAACAGCTACGAACAGCTTTCAGAATTTCTTGAAAACTTCATTCGTTTTCTTTGGGATATAGGCTTGGAGATTGGTCACAGCGTTCGATCGGTAAAAGACTGTATTAAAGAAGCCAAGGGTGATTTAACTATCATGACCAACCTCTTGGAAGCAAGACACCTCGCTGGTAGCAAAAGCTTATTTGAAACCCTAGATTCTCGCATTCGCAGCAACCGGGTGTGGAGTTCCAATGCATTCTTTACTGGCAAAGTTGACGAGCAAATAGCTCGTCACAAACAGTATCAAGATACAGCCTATTCATTAGAGCCGAACATCAAGGAAAGCCCCGGCGGGCTCCGAGATTTGCAGATGATATTGTGGGTCTATAATCGTCACTACGGTGTACGATCATTCAAGGAGATGAGCGATCAGGAGCTGATAAATCAAAATGAATATCGAGTTTTGATTCGGGCAAGAAACATCCTTTGGAAAATGCGTGCAGGATTGCACCTTATCACCAATAGACACGAAGACCGCTTACTGTTTGATACCCAAAGACAACTAGCTGAAGAATTTGGCTACGTTGATACCAAGGCTCATTTGGCTGTTGAGCAATTGATGAAGCGATTCTATCGTACGGCCAAAGATGTCATATATCTGAATGAATTACTGCTGGCCAACTATCGCATCTCAAATAGCAAACGCTTTAAATTGGCTGTTGGGCGCAGCATCGACGAAAATTTTGTGTTGAGAAATAAACTTATTGAGCAAAGAGATCCGGATCTATTTAAAAACGATCCGAAACAAATGATCAAACTGTTCACGTTGATGCAGGAACATAAGATAACCGGCATTCACCCCGATACAATCCGGTCAATCAGAGAAAATCTTGATTTGGTGAATAACGAGTTTCGTGCCAATCAAGAAGCTAAACAACTCTTTATAAAAATGTTTCGCGATGAAGGCATTGGCCTCACTAACGCGCTCGCCCGAATGAACGCCTATGGTCTGCTTGGCGCTTACTTACCCACATTTGGCGCGATTGTAGGTCAAATGCAACATGATCTTTTTCATGTCTACACGGTTGACGGGCATACTCTCAAAGTGATGGAGAATCTTACTCGGTTACGTAAATACCCGGATGAGTTCCCGATTGCTAGCGAAATACTGGCGGCATTATACAAACCGGAAAGACTGTTTCTTGGAGCTTTGTTTCACGACATTGCCAAAGGCCGGGGTGGTGATCATTCTGAATTAGGAGAACCTGACGCCTACAACTTTTGTATAAAGCACGGCCTTAGCGAATACGATTCCAAACTTGTTGGGTGGCTTGTTCTTAACCATCTTCGCATGTCGCATTTTTCTCAGCGTCGTGATACATCAGACCCCGAAGTGATCAAGGAGTTCGCTGATATTGTTGGCGATCAAGAACACCTAGACAATTTATATTTGCTTACTCTTGCCGACATTCGAGGAACCAGCCCAAAGGTATGGAACGCATGGAAAGGACAGCTATTACTTGATCTTTACACGGCTACCCGCTCAGCATTGCGTCAGGGAGTAGCAGAACCAATTAACGCCGAAGAACATGTGGCGGATGATCAAGTGGCTGCTAAGGAGTTAATTCGCGAGCAAGTTGGCGAAAAGTCATTTCAAGAACGTGAACTGCATCAATTTTGGGAGACTCTTCCAAAAGACTACTTTATTCGTAATGAGCCATACTACATTGCTTGGCATGCGGCTAGCCTTATGAAGTTCTCCGCCATCAATGTACCTTTGGTCTCAGTTCGCTTCAGTGAACGGCTTCAGGCCAATATGTTTTTTATATTCGCGCCTGAAACAAATCGTTTACTCACCCAGGTGACGGGTTCTTTTGACAAACTCGAACTTAACATCATCGAAGCTCGTTTGCAGCTCACCAACAATGGCTTTGCTCTTTACACATTTAACGCCGTTGCCTCCGAAGAAGAGTTCGCAACGCAGTCTGAGTACATGCGCCACCTAGAGGTAAAATTAAGGGAATTAATTTTAGAACAGGATCAAGGCAAGGCGATTTCACGTAAATCCACTTCACGAGCGCTTAAACACTTTCCTATTCAACCCAGAGTCAGCTTCTTATTTAACCATGAGAGCTACACGACAATGGAGGTTATCGCACAAGATCAACCTGGGTTGCTGCATAACGTGGCATTGATACTCCGTGATCACAACATGATCCTACTGAGTGCGAGGATCGCTACTTTCGGTGAGCGAGCCGAGGACGTCTTTTATATTCGACACGGTGACCATAGCCCCGTCACTGAGCCAGAGATATTATCGACCCTAGAGAAGAAAATATGCGATGCCCTGGACACCAGCATATCCGGGAACAACTAACCTTGTCAGTGACAATATCTAGCTAATTATTCGAACGATTTGCTGTTCAATAATAGCGAAACACGTCTCGATGTTAGATAATCGCGCCACAAATAATTGTTACAACCCCAATCAGACAATATGTCTACCGAAATAAGATCGATCATCGAAGAAGCCTTCGAAAACCGTGCTTCACTCTCACCAGCTAACCCCGACCCTTCGATAAAAAATGCCGTGGAATCAGCTATCGATATGCTTGACCGAGGCACCGCCAGGGTCGCTGAAAAAGTTGATGGTGAATGGCAAGTAAACCAGTGGCTTAAGAAGGCCGTGCTGTTGTCCTTTGCCCTAAGAGATAATGAAATCATGCCGGGCGCTGAAACAAATTATTTTGACAAGGTACCCTCAAAATTTGCTGACTACGACGAGACCAGGTTCAGACAAGATGGATTTCGAGTAGTACCACCTGCCGCGGTTAGGAAGGGATCTTTTATCGCTCCTGGCGTCGTTTTGATGCCCAGTTACGTGAATATCGGAGCCTATGTTGATACCGGCTCAATGGTTGACACTTGGGCTACAGTTGGATCGTGTGCTCAGATTGGAAAGAACGTTCACTTGTCCGGTGGAGTTGGTATTGGCGGCGTATTGGAGCCGATTCAAGCTGGGCCGGTGATTATTGAAGACAATTGTTTTATTGGCGCTCGCTCTGAAATTGTTGAAGGTGTTGTAGTCGAACAGGGATCAGTGATATCCATGGGAGTCTATATCGGTCAGAGCACAAAAATTCTTGACCGCGAAACGGGTGAAGTGAGCTATGGACGTATCCCAGCCGGATCGGTCGTGGTATCTGGCTCAATACCAAGCAAATGTGGCACCCACAGCTTGTACTGTGCTGTCATAGTGAAAAAGGTTGATGAGAAAACACGCAGCAAAACTGGCCTAAACGAACTATTAAGGGTCGATTAGGATTATGTCCAACCCTACTCTAGAGCTAACTAAGCAATTAATCTCAGCTCCTTCGGTTACGCCGGAGGATGCTGGATGCCAAGATCTAATGAGTCAACGATTGCAAGCATGTGGCTTCGAAGTCGAAACCATGTTCTTCGAAGATCATCATGGCAAGGTAAAAAATATTTGGGCAAGACGAGGCTCTGAATCACCTTGTTTAGCGTTTGCAGGGCATACCGACGTGGTACCCACAGGGGAACTTCGACGTTGGAATACCGACCCATTTGAGCCAACAATAGTTGATGGAATGCTCTATGGTCGTGGGGCGGCTGATATGAAAACATCGCTCGCGGCGTTTATTACCAGCATCGAAGAGTTTGTGGCTCAACACCCTGACCATCAAGGCTCAATCGCGCTTTTGATCACCTCCGATGAAGAAGGTCCTTCTACCTGTGGGACTGTCAAAGTTATCGAGGCATTGGAGTCCAGAAACGAAAAAATCGACTACTGTTTGGTAGGCGAGCCAAGCTCAACTGCCGAGCTTGGCGATGTGATCAAAAATGGTCGCAGAGGTTCAGTTGGTTGTGTAGTGACCGTCAATGGAGTTCAAGGCCATGTTGCATACCCGCACTTGGCTGACAACCCCATCCATAAGGTTGGGGATGTCATCAATGCACTTACTTCCATTGTCTGGGACGAAGGCAACGAGTACTTTCCACCAACGACATTTCAAATTTCTAATATAGCCGGTGGCACTGGCGCGACTAACGTCATTCCAAGCGATGTAAAGATTACATTCAATTTACGCCACTCGACTGAAATTGATGCTAACGAGATTCAGAACATCGTAACCAAAACTCTTGATGACTTGGAACTGGATTATGAAGCCGACTGGACCGTGTTTGGATTGCCCTTTCTGACTGAAAGGGGCAGCTTAGTCGACGCGTGTGTGGATGCGATCAAGGAAGTTACGAGCATAGATACTAAGCTCTCAACAAGCGGAGGGACATCCGACGGGAGGTTCATTGCACCAACTGGAGCTCAGGTTGTCGAACTCGGCCCAGTTAATGCAACCATTCATAAGGTCAATGAGTGCGTCGACATAAAAGCTCCGGACACGCTCTCAAAGATTTACGTCTCGGTACTCAAAAACTTGCTCACCAAATCGTGAGCAAGAGGTTATTTCCGCTAGACGAAGTTAAACACTAACTCAAAGTTTGGCATCTTCAGCTACGTCATCATCCAGCTCACTTATAATGGCGGATATTTGACATCGATTTGAGCTAGCAAGCCATATGATAAAGGGTATCCATCACGTCGCTATTATTTGCTCAGAGTATCAACGTTCGAAGCACTTTTACACGGCCATTATGGGCTTCGATATTGTCGCTGAAAATTATCAAAGCCATCGAGATAGTTACAAATTGGATTTGAGGCTTCCTGACGGCAGCCAATTAGAGCTTTTCTCATTTGTATCAGCTCCAGAGCGCCTGAGTTATCCCGAAGCCTGTGGGCTTCGTCATCTCGCTCTGCGAACCGCAGACTTAGACAAAACAATATCGCACCTGAGCTCTCACGGCGTCGAAACCGAAAGTATAAGAATCGACGAGTACACTGGTAAACGATTTGTTTTCTTGCAGGATCCTGATGGGCTCCCTATTGAACTTTACGAAGAATAAAAGTAGCTGCGCCCTACCCTACGCAACCTACTTACCTATCTTTGTCTCAATCTCTATTTTTATCCAGCCTTATTTGTCTGAGGCTGTCCTTTTTAAACAAGTGGAAAGCTCGATTGTTGGCAAAAGCAACCGTAAAGCCCTCGTACTCCCACAGTGTATACGTTGCGTGTGTGCCGACAGGCGACGACTTCTTGATCGGTGTGCCGAAAATTTCTTCTACTTGGCTTTCCGTTTTCCAACGTACCTGATCAATACTTTCCGCGTAAGACACTCCGTAGATTAGGGTCAGTGCAAAAAAGGATATCAAAGTGGCTTTGCTACCTCGAAGAACCTTGTACAGCGATCGGGATATTAGTTTCATAATCAATATAGCCCAGTTTGGGTATGGTAGGTTTGGGTACAAGAAAAATAGCAAGAATCAAATGTTGGATCAAACTGCATTGAATCGTGTTACTGTCTAACAACATAGAGTCACATCTCACAGGAATATGCGCTTCTCAGTCATTCGATCTACTCTCTTGCTACTCGTTATCCTAATGGGGCTGGAAGTCCATGCGAAGGAAGACAGACTCCGCGCCTTAATTGATTCAATTAGAGAAAGTGAATCAGTTCACTCTGATTTACGAAAATCAGCAGAGAAGGAAATACGTTGGTTTGAAGAACGCATCGAGCCAACACCTTACTCGATAGTCTACATCCATGGCTTTTCAGCTTCGAAAATGGAGCTCAGTCCGACGGTAGAATTAATTGCTGATCAGTTAGGCGCGAATGTATTTTTTACACGACTAAGAGGTCACGGGCGATCTGAGGATGCCATGATTGAAGCCAGCGTCCAAACTTGGAAACGAGATACTGAGGAAGCAATAGATATAGCCAATCTAATTGGGGAAAGAGTAATCATCATGAGCGCTTCTACGGGCAGCACCTTAGCGACTTGGTGGCTAGCGAACTACCCCAATGCAAACGTAGTTGCCAACATTATGGTGTCGCCGAACTTCGGAATAAATAGCTCTGCCGCTAAGATACTAACTTGGCCAATGGGCTTAACTATCGGGAAGCTTTTCAGTGGAGACTACCGTGGGTTCACACCCCAGAACGAGCTACACGCGGAGTATTGGACTGAACGCTACCCATTAGAAGCCGTGGTACCCATGCTTGAGCTTGTCGATGAAGTTGACGATATGGACAAGGCTGGAGTAACCATTCCGCAACTTATTGTTTACTCTGAAGATGACAAAGTTGTCAGTGTTGAGAAGATAAAGGACACGACACATCAGTTTTCGGCATCAAATACAAAGCTCGTAAACTTTCGAAACTCCACTGACCCGGCCCAACATGTTTTGTCCGGCGAGGCGTGTTCGCCCACTTCAACTTCTGCGATGGTAGAGGTTGTCCTGCAATTCCTAAGAGGACAGAAACTCTGATTCTAAATTTCTGAGAAGGTTATTCACAATGCCTGTGGATAACTTTGTGAATTGTTTTTGGTAAGCCAGTAGGAATATTCAGTCATCCAGATTGATTAAAATTTAATCAGTTTAATTGAGCACGTATAGACCAGTATTTATCCCTACGAGTTTTCTCAGCGACTACCTTAAACCAAGCCTGAAATTTCCTTTAACTCGTCGATAAGACCCTTGATACTGGGATCTTCAGGGTCATATTTACCAAATAGCCAATCCATGATGACTGGATCTTGAACTTCTAGTAGATCTTGGAATGCTGCTTTTTTGGCGTCATCTAAATCAGGATAAAAAGTACTAACATAACGAGTGAAGAGAACGTCCAGTTCTCTCACTCCCCGACGACAACGCCAATGCAGTTGACTATCAGATAACATCGAAAGCGCTCTAGAGTGCTCGCTCCGCAATCATCTTCTTGATCTCGCCAATTGCTTTACCTGGATTCAACCCTTTTGGACAAGTATTTGTACAGTTCATGATTGTATGGCATCTGTAAAGCTTGAAAGGATCCTCTAGAGCATCAAGCCTCTCCCCTTTTGCTTCATCGCGACTATCGGCCAACCAACGGTAAGATTGCAAGAGAATAGCTGGACCGAGGTATTTGTCGCTATTCCACCAATAGCTGGGGCAAGAAGTAGAGCAGCAAGCACATAGAATACACTCGTAAAGTCCATCCAGCTTCTCTCTGTCTTCTTTTGACTGCAATCTCTCAGCTGACTGAGAAACGGGGGTCTTGGTTTTTAACCATGGCTCTACCGAAGCATACTGAGCATAAAAGTGCGTCATGTCGGGGACAAGATCTTTCACAACAGACATGTGTGGAAGAGGATACACCTTGACGTCTTTCTTGCCACCAGCGCACTCTTCAATGGATTTTGTGCAAGCCAATGTGTTAGTGCCATCGATATTCATTGCACAAGAGCCGCAGATGCCCTCACGGCAAGAACGTCGGAATGTCAGTGTGGGATCAATCTCGTTTTTGATCTTGATAAGTGCGTCCAACACCATTGGACCACAATTATCCATATCAACTTCGTATGTGTTGACATGTGGGTTTTGATCATCGTCTGGAGACCATCGGTAGATACTAAAAGTGCGAACATTCTTTGCACCCTCTGGAGCAGGAAAATGTTTGCCTTCTTTTATCTTGGAGTTTTTTGGTAAGCTAAATTCTGCCATGTCTCTTCTCCCAAACCTTAGTAAACACGAGGTTTTGGTTTAACGTATTCAACATCATCGGTCATTGTGTAATCGTGTACTGGGCGGTAATCAATCTTAGTTTTGTGATTATCATCGCACCAAGTCAATGTGTGTTTCATCCAATTATCATCATCGCGATCTTCAATATCGTCGCGAGCATGAGCTCCACGACTCTCATCTCGATTGGCGGCCGAGTTCATGGTCACCACCGCTTGACTCAATAGGTTTTCTAGCTCCAACGTTTCGATCAGATCAGTATTCCAAATCAAACCTCGATCAGTGGTCTTAACATCACTAAATGACGCGGCTGTCGCGGCTAATTTCTCTACGCCTTGGTTCATTGATTCGCCAGTACGGAAAACAGCACAGTGAGCCTGCATCGACCGTTGCATCTCCAATCTGATTTCAGCAGTAGTTCGCGAACCTTCCGCGTAACGCAGCTTATCCAATCGTTCTAGCGTTGCTTCGCCAGCATTGTCAGAGATGCTCGGAATTGGCTCACTTGGATCTACTGTGTCTTTCGCTCGTAGCGCCGCCGCTCTACCAAAGACAATCAAATCAAGCAAAGAGTTGGATCCCAAACGGTTGGCTCCGTGTACAGATACACACGCCGCCTCGCCGATAGCCATCAAGCCTGGAACAACACTGTCAGGGTTTCCGTCCTTCAGTGTCACAACCTCACCATGATAATTAGTAGGTATGCCACCCATGTTGTAATGGACGGTTGGTAAGACCGGAATCGGCTCTTTAGTCACATCGACACCAGCAAAAATCTTAGCTGATTCTGATATCCCGGGTAATCGCTCTTCAAGCAGCTCTGCACCCAAGTGCTCTAGATGAAGATGAATATGATCCGCATCGTCACCCACACCGCGACCCTCATTGATTTCGATGGTCATGGAACGTGAAACCACGTCTCTCGAAGCCAAATCTTTAGCGTTTGGAGCATAGCGTTCCATAAAACGCTCTCCCTCTGAGTTAGTCAGATAACCACCCTCGCCTCTGGCACCCTCTGTAATCAGACAACCAGACCCATAAATACCAGTTGGGTGGAACTGGACGAATTCCATATCCTGCAATGGCAGGCCAGCGCGCAGAACCATCGCATTACCATCACCGGTACAGGTATGTGCTGACGTCGCTGAGAAATACGCTCGACCATAACCACCCGTAGCCAGAACAACTTGCTTCGCTCGATAGCGATGAATAACGCCAGTGGCCATATCGATGGCAATCACACCACGACATTCGCCCTCTTCCATAATCAAATCTAACGCGAAAAACTCGATGAAAAACTGAGCATCATGCTTCAACGCTTGCTGGTATAGGGTGTGCAAGATTGCATGACCGGTTCTGTCTGCTGCCGCACAGGTTCGCATCGCTTGGCCCTCACCGTAGTGAGTGGTCATCCCACCGAACGCACGCTGATAAATCTTTCCTTCTTCTGTACGCGAAAAGGGTACGCCGTAGTGTTCTAACTCATAGACCGCGGCCGGTGCGTTCCGGCACATGTACTCGATAGCATCTTGATCGCCAAGCCAGTCAGAACCCTTGACCGTGTCATACATGTGAAAACGCCAGTCGTCTTCCCCCATATTACCGAGCGCTGCTGACATGCCACCTTGAGCAGCAACAGTATGCGAACGGGTTGGAAATACTTTGGTTAAGCACGCCGTTGATAATCCGGCGGAAGCCATACCAAACGTCGCTCGCAAGCCAGCACCACCAGCACCGACAACAACCACATCAAAAGAGTGGTCAATAATTTTATAATCGCCTTTCACTGCTTTAGCCTCCTAGAGCCACTTTTAAAACAGACAAAGTTGCAAGAACTGCCATGATAACGGCGGCAAACTTCACACCAATCAAGAGTGTTAAGTTCATCCACTTGGTGTGTACGTAATCTTCAATAACGACTTGCAAGCCTGTTTGAGCGTGAAACAACATTGCTAAGACAAAAACAAGCATCAGCGTTGCGTTAATTGGAGAGCTCAGCCAAGCTACCGCAGCATCATAATCGCCTCCGATTAATCCCAAAACCGAGTAAACGAACCATAAACATAGTGGGATCAATGCCACTGCGGTGACTCGTTGCCACCACCAATGTGAGAAACCATGTTTTGCTGAGCCTAAGCCAACGGCTTGGGAACGAGGACTTCTCAAATTCATTACGCACCTCCTAGATAGACCGCTACGAGGGTCAGTGCAGTTAGAACAAAGGCACTAGCAAGCACGGCATAACCTGATCTCTTTAGACTTTCCATCTCAAAGCCTTTGCCAATATCCCAAAATAAATGACGAATACCGTTACTGAGGTGGTAGAACATCGCAAATGTCCAGCCAATCAAAACAAGCTGCGCAAACCAATGCGACAAACATTCGGTGAGCGCTGCATAGGCGGTCGGCCCCTCAGCTAATTTGACCAGCCAATAAACAAGGACCGGGGTTCCCAACGCTAAGAAAACGCCGGTACCGCGGTGCAGGATAGAAAGCATAGAAGTGATCTGAGGCTTATAGACCTGCAGATGGGGTGATAAGGGTCTTTCTTTTTGCATATCCAAATTACTCGTAAGATTCGTGGATAAAGTTGGTTTGAGGCCCAATCATTCTGGGCTCAATATCTCAAGTGGGCGCATTTTACCCTAGTTCCAGCATTACAGGTGTGTAATCTACACCCAAAATAGTGGATATTTATCAGAATTCTGAAGCAAAGAGCACTAAGTCTGATTGTATCCTCTATTTAAACGGAAATTGCCTGACCAATAATTCTCATTGAGGTATTCGCTGAATCAAAAGTCGTAGCAGCGACCTTTAGATTCCCAATCTCCGTACCGCGTCGGTTCGGGTCCTTTTGGACCACCGATTTCCTTTTTCTTTTTCCTATTTTTCTGGTCTCGATCGCAATTATCAGTTAATTCCCCTGTACTTGAAATCGAATGCTCAGGATTAGTTACTTGATCTTGATTACTCATAGCCCTACCTATGGATTGATATAAAGATGCATGCTTTTTGAACACGCGAATGATAGCATGCGGCTGTTTCTATAGTTCACAGTTGTCGATATGAATTCAGATCAGACCATCTACAGCCACTTACGTATTGTCAAGGTGACAGGCGAAGATGCATTGAGTTTCCTTCAAGGCCAACTTACCAACGATCTTCAAAACCTGGATCGAAATTGGCAATACCATGGCTATTGCTCCCCCAAAGGCAGAACCATGGCCGTGTTCATTGCCTGGCGTACTCCTAGCGCGATTTATTTGATGACTGATTCCAGCGTTTTTGAGAGTGTCATTAATAGACTTAGGATGTATGTACTGCGCAGTAAGGTTGTATTTGAACCACTCGACAGCGACTACTTGCTCGGCCATAACTCGCAAAATGCAAGCGTATCAGAATCTTTCGACATGTATTCCATGGAACAACACAATGGGTGTTTTATCTTGGGATTTGGGGATCGCGTGTTGACCGTCAATACAGAAAGCTCTGCCGATTCCGAGCCGTCTTTAATATTAAACTTAGAAAAGCAAACAAGCATTGCCGAAGAAAGTTGGAAAGAAGCCGATATCAAAGCAAACTTACCTCGCGTCACTGAGGCAACAAGCGAGAGCTTCGTGCCACAAATGCTGAATCTAGATCTACTAGACGGCGTAAGTTTCAAAAAGGGTTGTTACACCGGCCAAGAGATCGTCGCGCGAATGCGCTACTTGGGTAAACTAAAGCAACGACAGTATGCGGCAAAATTGAGTCAAACCATTGGCGTTAATATCATCGGCAGCAAAGTGTTGACCAAAGACGGGAAGAACGCTGGACAGATCACCAACTCCACTCCCAACTCTAAGCTTGTGAATGCCGTTTTGCGAACTGAGCTTATCGATGAACCGCTCTTTTTAGAGACAGAGGAAGCGATATCGATTTCAGTGTCTGATCAGCCCTACCCAATTGAAAATGCGACCTAACGCAGAAGCTTTAAAACCTGTTAAGTAAAGGTTTGACAAGAGTTAATATCACCCGTTTTCATGCCCTGTTGAAACCAATACATTCTTTCCTTGGAGCTACCATGGGTAAAGTTTTCGCGTCGAGGCGGTAATCCTGCGCGGGCCATTATCGTGTCATCCCCAACAGCCGCCGCCGCGGCGAAACCCTCTTCAATATCGCCCTTTTCTAAAATCGCATTTCGGCGCTCGGTATGATTGATCCAGATCCCAGCGAGGCAATCAGCCTGAAGTTCCATCTTCACAGACAGAGCATTGGCAACTGACTTACTCGAGCGACTTTGTTTTTGGCGGACATCAGCGGCTACGCCAATAAGATTTTGAACGTGATGGCCGACTTCATGCGCAATAACGTAGGCGAAGGCAAAATCTCCTGGCGCGCCCATCCGTTTTAGCTCACTCATGAAACTTAAATCGATATATATCTTAAAGTCGCCCGGACAATAAAACGGACCAGAAGCGGCCTGCCCGACGCCACAAGCAGTCGCCGTTCTTCCTTCATAAAGTACTAACTTTGGCGCTTGGTATTGAGAACCCGATTGACGAAAAATGGCATTCCAGGTGTCTTCTGTCTCTGCGAGTATAGTACTAACAAACTGCTTATTTGCATCGTTTGCTGGCGTCTGTGACTGGCTTTGAGTAGTCACAGGCGTGTTACTGCCGGCGCCGCCGCCAACGAACAGTGATAAAACCCGCTGCACATCTTCGCCAAAGATCAAGCCGGCGAGTATCAGTAAAATCAGGGCCCCGCCACTAGCTCCGCGCTTACCGCGAGTAAAACTTTTGCCTCGTCGATCTTCAATATTTGAGCTCTGTCTTCTACCTCGCCAACGCATGGTTACCTCTAAAAAAGTTGTTAGTCAACGGACTATTCGGAGTATTGATTTAGCAATCCGATAATTAAATTTAGTTGTTCAGTCAGAGCTCCAATCGCCTCAGAATCAATGCTGCCCATGGCCGCTCTACAGGTGTCAGCCAAGTCTTGGTATCCATACATACCTGATGATCCGGCTAACTTATGAAGCTCTTCTTTCATCAAGTCGAATTCAGTGTCAATTTCAATTTTCGAGCGAAATTCTGCAACCATGACTGCTTTTTCTTTAAGGCTTTCCTTATAGCGCTGTTTGATCGCTTGGATTTGAGGTGAATCAGGCATTTTTATAAGGCTTTATTATTAAAAATTAGATTAAAAAGGTGACCGTTAACTGAGACCCTGTTTCCCGGTAACGGTATTAGCAATGGTGAGTATTTCATGAATATCAACCGGCTTTACCATATAGGCTGCGCAGCCTAAACCAGCCGCGCGCGCTTGGTCGCCCTCGGTCGCCGATGCGCTCATCACCACAATCGGAATAGTCGAGCCTGATTGGTTCAGTTTGTTGATGGCCTCATAGCCAGTCATCACCGGCATATGAATATCCATCAAAATCAAATCAAATCTCTCCTGCTGAACGGCCTCTAATGCAAGTGCGCCATTGCCAACGCATTTGACATCAACACCTTGCTCCTGAAGCATCATGACGACTAGATCTGCAATAAACGAGTCGTCTTCAGCCACCAAAATTTTCAAGTTGGCAGGCTCAAAATCGATTGGCTTGCTTGTGGTGTTGGTAGACCGATCTATTGCAGGAGCTGGCATAAGGAGATTGACTTTAGTTCCATGCCCTATTTTAGATTCGATGGATAACTTTCCACCCATCAAATCAACGATCCGCTCTGTAATAGTTAACCCGAGCCCTGTTCCGATTTTACCTGTGTCAGGAGCTTGGTAGAATGGCAAACGTATTTTCTCTAAATCATCTTCCGAGATACCAATGCCCGTGTCCGTGACACTCATATATAGATGATCCTGCTCGAGCTTTGCCGCTAACACTACGCTACCATGATCCGTAAACTTGATCGCATTACCCACTAAATTGATCAAACACTGTCGGAGGCGGCTATCATCAATAGCAACTAAATCATCCTCACCTAAATCAAGCTCCACATCAAAATCGATATTCTTTGTTTCGCCAAGCGGGGCTAAGACGAGTCGCACATCTCTGAACAATTCGTTTAGGCTAGTTTCTCTTGGTCGAATAACAATTTCATCCGAATCAAGCTTCCCATGGTCTAACAAGTTTTCAACTAAGGATAATAAATGCTTGCTGGATCGCTGAACGGCATTCAAAAAGTCGACGTTGTTCTGTTTTTCTATTCTGGGAACAACATCCTGATTAAGTCTATCAAGATCCCTCTGCACTAAATTGGTATAGCCGATAATAGATGTCAGTGGCGTTCGAAACTCGTGAGACACCCCGGATAAAAAGCTTGTTTGGAGTCGAGAGGCCTCTTCGAGCAGCCGATTTTTTTCTTCTAGAAGCTTTGATGCTGTCTCGAGTTCTGACATCAACCGTTTTTGCTCTTCTACTAACAGTTCATTCTCGTTCGCCGCCTGTTGCAGCATACGTCGCTGTTCTGTCGCATTGGAAGCATCAGAAATTAGCACCGTCAGCTGTTCCTTGCTTGGCATCATATTCACAGAGATAGGAATACCAGATGGACTACTCAAGAATGGTAGGTCTAGTTCTGTTTGAAAATCCATGCCGATCATAAAATCAATATGATCATCAACCGCTTGTCCTGGCTGAAGCTGTGGAAAGCCGTAGTCGACAAGATTAGAAGAGGCCGTTTTAATTTTTAACGAATCATCAACAGCAAAATAAGCCAGCTGCAATTTGTTAAACAGCTGCTTATTAATAGAGGTTTCGACCTGGGCCAACGCCCGATTTTGAGCTTGCTCTTCAGACACTTGCTACGCTAACTCTGCTTAGTTCAGATTCTCCAATTTACTCTGTTACTGAGTAATCTTTTTAACCAAGGAGTGAAACAACTCCTCCACATTAGATCCATCTTTTGCGCTGGTTTGAAAAACATCCCATTCTCGAGCTTTGAGCTCTTCGATCTTTTCCCCCGGCACGTTCCAGTCGCTTAAATCTGCTTTGTTAAGGGCCACCACACAAGGCACCTTACCAATTCTTGACTCAACGGTTTTCCATATCTCTGGCAACCCTTCGACTGTGGATACCCTTGTCCCATCTGCAACTAATACTACGCCAGCTGCCCCGACAAGATAACTGGCATTGATCGGTGACAAAGAATCTCTCCCGGCCACGTCCCACAGAATGAGCTTGGTATTTTCTAATTCTACTGTATCGATCTTAACGCCGATGGTCGTCAGATACTTATCAGAAAACACATTGTTTACAAATTTTTGCGTAAGGCTTGTCTTTCCCACAGAGAAGTCGCCAACCATACACACTTTCTTCTTGTCCATTAGTTCGATCCTTTGGATACCAATGCTAGCTGCACCCAAGAATTACTCGCAAAAATCGAAGTCAGAAGTGCAAAATCTATGGGATCTACAACCCCCGAAATTTTGACCAACGACTGGTTATTTATTTCCTGAAAACTGATATTAAGACTTTCCACCACGTCCAGCGGGAGGCGGTTTCTAAGCTCTTGTTTAACTGAGTCCAAGTCGGCACTCAATTGAGATGTATCTAATCTACCATCAGTACTGAGCTGCTCTAATCGTGTTTCGTTTTGCGTCAACCATCGCAAAGGTGCCAACCCTTTCATCATGACTCTCTCTCCTGAGGATTCTAGGATCACATTGATGGGGAGATCAAACTCTCGATTAAACCGAAGAATCTCCATCTCTGGCTCGAGAGACCTTATCGGTGTCGTGTTGAACAACAGTTGTTCTTTTTCCACACCATAAACATTCAAAGTAGCCCAGGGTATCCGCGCATCCGGGTCTTTTAATCCCTCTACGATAATCGAATCGCCTTGCCAGTAAACGTCCGTTGCGGTGATTCCCGGAGTTTTAGAAATAAAATGATCGACTGTTGAGATCGTATTTTGTTTGAACCAAGTCTGCGCTGCGATAAGACATACCAACAAAATCGCGACGGCATACGTAATCATCGCGCCGACCGGGGTCTTCTTTTTGGCTTTCTTGATAGGTTTTTCTTCGTCTTTTAATTCAGTTTGCAACAAAGGTGAAAGTAAACCGTCAACATCTTCAAACGCCGCATTATTTCCATCGAAGTCAACGATTGCGTTTCCGTACTTTGTCCTGACTAAGTCTAAAGTGTCATACAGCTGATTCTTAAACGAAGCGGGCGCATCCCCCCTTATGACGCAAGCGAGAATTGTTCTTGGACCATGCGCTAACCAGACATTCAGTTCACCAACCTTAAAGTCCGTTAACTGACTCGTTTCATCTGCAGCAAAGGAGTCATGCACAAAACTTTGAATTGCGGAAAACATAGCGCTAACAGCATCCCCATCTAGGGACCGCGTATCTTGCGCATGTAATGTTTGGATGGGCAAACCGGTTTCTCGGTGGATCAGATACAAATGCTCAACCCGGTACAGCAAACTGCGACGTAAAGCGAGCTCTGCATATGGCACACCCGAGCGCATTGATTCGTAACGGAGGCTCAATCCTTGCACAGTCGTAGCAGACTCTACTGTACGATTGATGGTCTGCATCATCCCGCTGATAGCTTGTGCAATAGCTCTTCGAATTGACGGCGCCATTACCGGATATAAAATTTCCGCATACTCTTCAGGCTCCGAACGGATAGCTCGTTTTAAACCATCTGATACTGGCTTTTGCAGTGCTACTGAAAGTTTTGAATTACTCGATCGAACTTCCTTATCAATCGCGGGTGATAGTACCTCTGCAACGTCTTGGGTACGCTGCTCTACGTCTTCAATGCGATCCTTCAACTCGGCGAGTTGTACCGAATTGTCACCGACGATTATCTGCCGTAATTCATCGAGCTGGCTCATTTATGCTGCTATCAACTTGTTCTAAGTTTAACGGCTACTTCATCGAGCATGAGCGCCAATGCCTGGCGCCCAACCTTGTCACCCTGAAGTTCCTTCTTTTGTTCTTCTAGCTGACCGACAAGCTGAGCCTGCACCGAAAGTGTTTGATCTAATAGTTCTTGGTGACTCTCTTCAAGCGAGGCTCGCACTGCGGCTAAATCCTGATTCGCTTGGTCTTCCATCATGGATATCGCATGCTGTAAAGCGGTTTCGGCTTCACCGAGGGTATTTTGGAGATTCTTGAGCTCAGCATCGCGCTCACTCTTTTCAGATTCAATCTGCTGATCAAGCTTGCTTAACGACTGATTCACTGCGTCGTCCATAGACTCAATCTTTCTACTCAGGCGATCTTTCAGCTCTTCCACATCGGCTTCTAATCTTTTTTCTAATTGAGCAAACCGATCTTCAAAACTGGAAACGTACTTGCCAAATAAAATATCCCTGACCTTTTCGATATCGCCTAAGCCTGGGTTAATAATTTCTGCGGACTTTTTCTTACTTGAATCTGACATGGAAATTCTCCGTATATTCGTTCTAGTTTGACGATCGATTCACACTTGTTCTAAGCGGTAGCCGTGCCGATAGACAGAGGTGAGCTGCCAATTCTGCTGGGCTTCTATCTCTAGTTTAGTACGCAGTCGGCTAATGTGCGTATCTACCGTTCTGGTATTCAGTTTGGAACTGGTCCCCCAAACCATTTCCAGTAGATGCCCACGAGAGATAACCCGCCCTAGGTTTTTGAACAAGAACAGAGTTAACTCGTATTCTTTCTGGGTCATCTCCACTTCTCTGTCCTGCATAAAGACTTGGCGGGTCTTAGTGTCAATCTTATACGGTGGGAACTCATAAACGCTAGACGTATTTTCTTCACCGTAACCAACCCTTCTTGCAATCGCATTGACGCGCGCCATGGTTTCTAAGTGCCTGACCGGTTTGGCCATGTAGTCATCGGCACCAGCCTCTAGAGCCTGAACGATATCGTCTTCCGAATCACGTTGCGTAACGAAGACAACTGGGACAACCGCATCAAGGTGAGCGCGGAGGTGCTTCAAAACCTCAAGCCCACTCAAATTAGGAACCATCCAATCTAGTAGGACAATGTCATAGCTGTCCTTACTGTAAGCACGAATAAACGCGTTTCCATCAGCAAACACAGTGCATTGATGGCCGGCTTCCTCGAGCCATGCCACAAGCAAATCTGCCTGGTCCTTATCATCCTCAAGAATTACAATTCTCATAGTTCCCCAATCGTGTTCAATTCAGTTTGAGCCAAGCCGATTCCCAACCGTTCTGTGACATTCGTTCAGCAAGATAGTGTACGGTCGTTAGTTATCTATCAAGTTGTAATAGAAATCGGCCGTATACGCCTGATTTTTAAGGTTTAATTTCGACAATGTAAGGTGTTCAGAGCCAAATTGCAACTCGATTCCAGGCACCACTCGGTCAGGGAGCATCTATTCGTTTGCCTAGCGTTGAGTGGTTGAATACACTAGCGGACAAAACAATGCGACATTTAATAGGATTTCGCAGTCAATCAAGCTAATCATTCGTATGAATAAAAATAGTCAGCTCCTCATCGGGGGCAATGGTCAAACCACCGTTTTCATGGATGCCAGCATGGCGAACCGTCATGGCATGATCGCCGGTGCAACAGGAACGGGTAAAACGGTCACCCTACAAATTCTCGCTGAGAATTTTTCTAAAGCTGGTGTGCCGGTATTTTTGGCTGACGTAAAAGGAGATGTGTCTGGAATTGGTAAAGAAGCCAAACCTCATCCAAAAATCGATGAACGTATTGAAACCATAGGCATTCAAGACTACACAATGTCTGGAAATCCAGTTGTGTTTTGGGACGTATTCGCCCAGAAAGGACATCCCATTCGCACCACCGTAAGCGAACTCGGTCCACTACTCTTATCAAACCTGCTGGAATTGAATGACACACAAACTGGAATACTCTACTCCTGTTTTAAGATTGCCGATGATAATGGTTGGCTCATACTTGACCTAAAAGATTTGAGATCGATGCTGACCTGGATGGGTGAAAACCGGGCAGAGCTCAAATCAGAATATGGCAATATTTCTACCGCCAGCATCGGTGCCATTCAGCGTGGCTTGATTGTACTTGAAGAGCAAGGGGCGGAGTTTTTTCTTGGCGAACCTGCCATCGAACTTAGGGACCTAATGGGTATCGACTTCTCAGGACGAGGCGTAGTTAACATTTTGGACTCGGCAACGCTGCTACAAAAGTCGCCGAGGCTCTATTGCACTTTCCTACTTTGGCTTCTATCTGAGCTATTTGAATCACTCCCAGAGGTTGGTGACGCCGATAAACCGAAATTTGTTATGTTTTTCGATGAGGCACACCTCCTTTTTGACGATGCTCCCAAGGTATTGGTCGAAAAGATTGAGCAAGTAGTCAGGCTTATTCGTTCAAAGGGCGTTGGCGTGTACTTTATTTCGCAAAGCCCCCTAGACATCCCTGAGGATATCCTTGGTCAGCTGGGTCTTAAGATACAGCACGCACTAAGAGCGTTTACTCCAAAGGACAAAAAGGCGGTTTCCACCGTGGCTGACACCTTCAGAGAAAACCCTGAGTTAGACACAAAAACGGTTATTACTGAGCTTGGAGTTGGGGAAGCTTTGGTTAGCACACTTAATGAAGATGGTATACCGACACAAGTCGAGCGCATACTGATTCGTCCACCTGAATCTCGAATCGGCCCAATGAACGATAGTGAACGTAAGGAACAAATCAGTCGCTCACCATATCGAGGTCGCTATGATGATGCCGTTGATCGAGAATCCGCTTATGAGATGCTTCGAGCACGCGCTGAAAAGCTTGCAGCTCAGCAAGAGCAATTAGAGCTTGAGGAACAACGTCGAGAAGCCCAAGAGAAAGCCAGCAGAAATTCTAGCAGCAGACGTAGATCGGGTAGGCAGACTCCCACAGAGGCATTTGTGAAAAGTGCAGCTAGAGCCATTGGCTCTCAATTGGGTCGTAAAGTGATTAGGGGAATCTTAGGGTCACTTTTCCGAGGATAGAACATCGATCAGCGCTTCAGATATGCGAAATATGCCTGCAGCTCACACTATGATTTGATTGATCAAAAAAGCATGATTTCTGGGTTTTTACATTTTCTCAATTAAGCTATAATCTGCGCGCTTTTTAGCCTGTTTGGATCGACATAGACATAACCCACAGGCCTAATCATTAACAAGAACAACCACGTACCATAGGTAAAGAAATGAGTGAAGAGCAAATGAATGATTCGACGTTTAACCGTCTATTTATCATCATGGTCGTAGCGATGACAGTATTGACTGTGATCATAATGGTATTAGCCTCTGTAGCGTCGTCAGATGTTAACGAAAGGCTCGACGCTCAATCTGACGCAGAAAATACCAATGCTGTAGCTGAGAGATTAGCACCAGTAGGAAGTTTTTCGGCCACAACGGTAGCTGCTTCGGAAGTAGCGGCAGTAGTTGCAGATCTAACTGGAGCTGATGCGTATGCAACTTGCGCGGCTTGCCACGCTAGCGGTGCCGCCGGAGCCCCAATTGTTGGAGATGCGGCTGTTTGGGCAGATAGATTGGCAAAAGGAACAGACGTTCTTTACCAAAATGCAATCAATGGTATCGGCGCCATGCCTGCCAAAGGTGGTGCAGCAAATTTGACTGACAATACTGTCAAAGCCGCTGTGGACTATATGCTAGACCAATCAAAGTAAGGAATCGTTTGGACTGACCTCAATGGTCAGCTGGGCACGAATGAGAAAGAGCCGCCGCATGTTGCCGAAACTGCGGCGGTTTTTTTTGCCAATGGACTGCAAAACCAAGCGTTCAAATTGGCTACTTCACTGATTTTGTTGCCAAAAATTTTGCTCAACAAAGCGTAGTTTTAGTAATAAATGTTAATTAACTACTGGCAAACAGGGGGACGAGGTGGAGCAGGCCCAGAACAGTACCGGATTGATACATTGGAATCTTAATGGCTCAATCAACTAAAGCGTTAACCTATAAAAAGCACACCGCTACCTAGGGTTCATATTGTTATCTAAGCATCTAGTAAGCACCTAGGAATCTCCGTATTCCTTTAACTTGATGTAAGCCTTGCTCATTATTTCGATCTTTCCAAAGCAAACGGCCGCTCTCAGCCCCTGCCAAAGTATAATGCGTCGAATTTGGTGTGTATAGGATGCACCTAATCAGAACACTTGCGACGCAGATGGCTTAAGTCAGCTTGCAAATCGTTTTCCATAAACAAGTGCCCCTTCTCTGCGCACCTAGGTCTATTCCGTCTGCACCGATTTTACTTTAGTTCGGTGCTTCTTGTACTCCAACAGAAATGACTAGAAAAAAAGACTGCCTGAATAATGATTAAACAGGCTTTGCCACATGTTGAACGTAGGCTCCCTCAAGAAGTTCGCTGATCCATTGGCCAAACTCTCTATCCGCACGCTTTCTCCGTAAAAAATTATCCGCTCGAGCTCGCTTCATTTCCTCAGAAACATTCTTCTTGCGCCGATCTTCAACGATCAAAAGATGTATGCCATATCGAGTTTCAACGGGCTGAGACAGCTGTCCGATTGGTAGCTGAGTGAAAGCTTGCTCGAAAGGCGGCACCATGTCGCCTGGCGAAACCCAGCCCAAGTCGCCACCCGACGCGGCTGATACAGAATCATCGGAAAAGATCCTGGCGATTGAGTCAAAATCCTCTCCATCCAATATTCTCTGCCTGAGTTCAAACGCTCTTTTCTTTGCCTGTGACTTCGCCACTCTTGATTCGGCCGCAATCAATAAATGCCGGACCTTGTTCTGTAAAATTTCAGTTCTCTCCCCTTTCATATTATTGAGCTTCAAAATATGAAATCCGTTTGGACTTTGAATAACTTGACTGATCCCGCCTACATCCAAATCTTTTATCGCGTTTACAAACATCTCAGGCAGCTGGCTTTCCTTCCTCCAACCAATTAATCCACCCTGTTGAGCATCCAAGGCTTCAGAATAAATTAGCACAGCTTGTTGGAAGCTCATGCCGCGATTAATTTCATCTTTAACCTGCTCGGCAACGTCTCGCTTGTCGTCTCCGCCTTTGATCAATATCTGAGAAATCTCATACTCAAACTCTTCTGCCTCGAATCCTTGAGCTTCTAATAAGCTAGTAATTTCGTAATCCGGTACGACCACTCGAGTGCGAGCATAGTATTCAGAGAATCGTGAGATCGTGAGCGAATCTCGCACACTTTCAGCAAACATATTGTAGGGTTGTCCAGAAGCTTCGACGCTGGCTCTAAGCTGCGGTAGACTCAGGTTTCTTTGTGATGCGAAGCGAGCGAGGGTTTGCTCCAGCTCTTCATCACTTATCTCGATCCCTCTACGATTGGCTTCTTGAACCTGAAGACGATCTGAAATCATTGACTCTAAGAGTTCTTCATTCAGGTTTTGGGGCACGGGCTGCCCCGCGGCCGTCATCTCTCCAATGACACTAGACTTACGATAATCGAACTCAGATTGGGTAATCACGTCTTCATTAACAATTACTAAGACACGATCCGTCATTGCTGACTGAGCAGATACGGGCAACGAAAACGAGCTATACAAGAGCGCTAGCAAAAGTAATATGCCGAAGGCCGCAACGGACTCTGATGAAAATTTTCTTTGAATATTCATAAATAAAAACAAAATAGAAGATGGCCTAACCTGAGGTCAGACTATCTAAAAAACCAGCAAGAAGTTCCAGAACCCTTACCGTCATTTAATCGCTAAAGTCCAGTTCTGATAGAGCCTAACGAAGTCAATTCAAGCTCCAGAAAAATAGCCGTCCTACGATCATCGTCTGAGTCTTGGTTTCGAATTAGTCTGGAATCTAAACGATCAGACCCAACAAGTCTTAGTTTCCAACAACAGCCGTTGTACTCAATCCCGATACTAGAAGCAATATTCTCAGAGCGTTCCAAAGAGTATCGACCAGAGCCAAAAACCTGCCAACGATCAGCCAAAGGCCAGTTTGCATTGAAGATTAATTGCTCAATGTCGTTGTCACCGCCTTCTCTAAAATAATAACCAACACTGAGATTCTTTCTCGCATCGTCTCTGGGAGCATAACCCACTGAGAAAAGTGCCGTGCGCAACGAATCATCCAGCTCATGACTATACTGAATAAACGTTTTTGTCGACCAAGCACCCTTAGAACGAGTTTGCAGTTCCAGCAACAAGTCACCTAGCCCACTTTCAATAGTGCTATTGCCTCTGAGACCCTGTTCATAATCATCAATAATATAAAGCTGGCCGACGCTCAATTTCAGTCTTTCATCACCACTCTCATTATCGATGATGCGCGATGTCAAGCCGAAGGTGGCTTGGTTAGTATCACCAATTCTGTCTTCGCCATAAAAGCGGCTTTCTCGAAATATACTTCCAAAGTTATTCAGTGAAATCTCACTGGTGTCAAACAACGGTACGTCTGACTGGTCTTCCTCAGGCGCATAAACATAAAACAATCGAGGCTCGAGCGTTTGCAATGCGCTATCACCAAACCACGAAGAGTTACGCTCTAAGTAAATACCACTGTCTACACTGAAAATTGGCACCGTGAAACTGGGGTCGCTGTTGATGTCGGAATCCAAGCTGTAGGAGCGATGATGAACGGATACACGGGGCTTAACGTAACCCCAAATTGTCTCCATCGGCAATTCCACATACGGAGAAGCCGCAAATCGACTACCTTCTATTCGTGTATCCGAACTAAATTCATTAAATGTGGCCGTCAATCCATACTTTAGTCCGTATGGCCCTTCAGGTAATGAAGTGGACATGTAGATTGAAGGCACTCTCTCATACGGTGCGCTTGTAATTCTGTCATCAATCAATTGGTATTCATTTGCACGAACTCTTAAATCAAAATACTGATGAGAGTAATTTAGCTGAACATCTCTGGGCACATAAGTCGCGCTAAAGTAGCGAACCTCATTACGGAGATCAGTGAAATAATCTATATCCGAAACATCGTTGTAATTTATAACGCCCGAAAGGTTGGGTGTGAATTGCTGAGAGTGCTGAATGCTGATCATGTCTCGATCATCCCCAAACAACTCATCATCGGGTAGCACTTCTCCATAGATAAAAGTGGAGGAGTTCTGCGAACGGTGCCTATATTCAGCGGCGACCTGAAGACCTCTATCTGTATAATATCGAGGCGTGATAGTCGCATCTTGATTCTTGGCGATATTCCAATACCAAGGGATCTCAATAATGTTGCCAGACTCTTCATCTGAACCATAACCGGGAGTTAGAAAACCGGTTTTGCGTTGATCGTTTAGAGGAAAACTGATGTAAGGGGCGTAAAACAATGGGACACCCTTAAATCTCACAGTGGCACCTCGAGCTCGACCAACGCCACCAATCCTGTCTAACTCTAATTCTCGCGCAGCGACTATGACACTGTCATTGCCCTCTGGACAGGTGGTGTATTTCGCGCCTTCTAATCGGACCACACCTTCGCCTTCTAGGTTAACAACCTCTGCTGACCCACGCGATTCAATCTTCGCGGTGTCGACTCCATCCTCACTTGTGAGGCCTTTTGAGAGCTTAAACTGCGTATTTTTCAGTGTGCCTATTTGCGTAGGCGCAAACACATCAATGGAATCACTGGCTAGATAATCTCCTTTTTCAGAAATCATCTCCACACCGCCAGTGGCGACTACTCGTTCAGACTGACGGTAGTACTTAAGGTTATCGGCAACGATAGTCTGACGCCCTTGCTGTACTTGTGCGTTTCCATTTAGCTCGACTAAATCCTCTCCTTGCGCTTGAACATCATCAGCTTCCAAAGAAAGAGGATATTGACCATCTTCATTAGGCTTCAGCAACGGTGAAGCGAAGCTCAATTCAGAAGGCTTACACGCGCAATTTAAACCTTTACACGCTGCCTGAACGGATGCCGCTGGTACCGAAAGTAAAATTAGGCTGATAAATAGAGTTGAGAATGCTGGGGCGGACATGGCTCGAGTTTGTCTTGCTCGCATTGACGTACCTTGAAATGAATTGTTTTTATTGTTCGGCGCAATCTGACAATTTCCAATCCAAAGACAAGAATTAATTCTCAGTTTGCGTTTCGCTTTCGTTATACTTATGGCGCTACATTATAGAGCAAGTCTAAGATGACTGCCTTATCTACCGTAGATTTATATACCGCAATTTTCTGTCTCTCTTCTGCTCTAAAAACTCAATCTAACAACTCTCAACGCTAAATTTTGGATACGCGCTTAACAGAATTAGAAAAATGGCTTGCCAAGGAGCTCAATGACGATAGCCTGGTCATCAAGAGAGCTTCGGAGGACGCAAGCTTTAGACGCTACTTTCGTGTTTTTTCGGACAACATATCGTATATAGCCATGGATGCTCCTCCGGAGAAAGAGGACTGCGCTCCTTTTCTTCAAGTGACAGAGATCCTTCTAGAATGCGGTGTGCATGCACCCAAATTACACGGATACGATATAGAACTTGGGTTTCTGCTGCTCGAGGATTTAGGAGATATCGACTATTTGAGTGGATTGAACAGCCTTGAAGCAGCTGATCCATTGTACGCCGACGCGATGCAGGCATTGGGGAAAATCCAAGCTAAATCAGTACCGTCCAACCTACTGGCCGATTATAGTGAATCTAAATTGGCCGAGGAAATGCAGCTATTTGTCGATTGGTTTTTGGTGAAGCATCAATCTTGTGCCCTAAATGAAATACAAACAAAGGTTTGGGAAAGAACAAAATCTCTTCTAATCGACAACTGTCTTGAGCAACCACAGGTGTTGGTTCATAGAGATTTTCACTCTAGAAACCTTATGATTACTCAGCAGAACAACCCAGGAGTCATTGACTATCAAGACATGGTAATTGGGCCAATTACTTATGATTTAGCATCAATTTTTAAAGACTGCTACGTCAAATGGGATCGATCTGATCAACTCCGTTGGCTACAAAAATATTTTGAAAGTATCACTGATGCACGATTCGATTTTGCAACGTTTGTTCGATGGTACGACCTAACAGGACTGCAAAGACACCTTAAGGTGCTGGGAATCTTTTGTCGTCTTAACTACCGAGATTCAAAATCGAGATATCTCAATGACCTTCCACTAGTATCGGAATATGTTCTCGAAGTCGTAGATCTTTACCCGGAGTTGCAGGAGTTCGCAAAATACTTTGCGGACCCTATATCGCAGGCCCTTCAATGAACTCGTTGGAACCAAGCTCAGTTTGCGCCCTGCTTTTAGCCGCCGGACATGGAACCCGTATGCGTCCATTAACCGATTCAACTCCAAAACCCTTGCTGAAAGTGGGGGGGCAGCGTTTGATTGAGTATCACATTAATAAACTTTCAGCTTTAGGCATTAAAAGGATCATCATCAATACTGCTTACTTGTCTGATCAATTCCCTGAAGCTCTCGGTGATGGTAGTAACTACGATGTCGAATTGCTGTACTCGGATGAATCGCAGACAGGTGCATTAGAAACTGCTGGTGGAATCGTCAATGCATTACCTCTCATCAACACTGATTGGTTCTTGACGATTAACGCAGACGTATGGACCGATGCAGATTTTTCCAAGCTCTTATCATCCCCTCCTAGCCATGCAAGACTCATTTTGGTAGACAATCCAGAGCACAATATGGATGGCGATTTTGCATTAAAATCAACTGGAAAACTCTCAAATGATGACGAAGCCCGCCTAACCTTCAGTGGAATTTCAGTTTTTCATCGAAGATGTTTTGAATCATTGCGGCCAGGCAAGCGAGCTTTGGGGCCGTTATTGAGAGACTTGATCAATGAAAATCTGATTGAAGGTGAGAAATTAAACAGCCAGTGGTTTGATATAGGAACACCCGAACGACTAAAAGATTTAGACAAAAAACTTAAGCTAAATTAAACGACAAAACTCCCTAGCGAGATCTTGCCCGACGGCCTGAGGAGACTTTTTCACATTTAAATCAGTGAGTTGCGCTACGCGAAGACCTTGATACCCACATGGATCAATATTGTTGAACGGGGTTAGATCCATATCCACATTAAAGCTCAATCCGTGATAAGAGTTTCCTCGACGTATTCTTAATCCAAGTGCCGCAATTTTGGCATCATCAACATAAACACCAGGGGCATTATCTCTACGATCGGCGTCTATATTTAAACTCGACAAGTAATTGATAACACACTGTTCCAAAGCTAGAACAAAAGTTTTAACACCCAGATCAAAGTTTCGCAGATGCAGTAATGGATACAGTATGATCTGGCCAGGGCCGTGGTAGGTAATTTGGCCTCCCCGATCTGTTTTCACAACTGGGATATCGGTGGGAGCTAATGTCGCCATGTCGCATGCCGTCCCTTGAGTATAGACCTTCGGATGCTCCAGTAGCCATATCTGATCTGGATCATCAGGCGTGCGAGTCGATGCGTAGTCAAGCATACGTTTATGAGTCGACTGGTAGTCTGCGCTACCAAGGAGCTCAACTCTCACCGACTTACCGGACCCAGACTGCAATTCAAAAACACTTTCTGGCTTCACTCAGTATCGCTCCACAAAAGACTATTTCTATAAACACCGAAAACAATTATAAAGTCATTACCACTCGGTCAGAGCCCGCAATCAGTTTATAGATTGACTCGAGCTCTTGCCTAGATTGAAGGCGTATGAGTAGCGTGACCGACTCAAACTTACCTGTTCTGCTGGTGTTTCCAGAAACCTTGAGTAGCGCTCCATCATCCAGTAAAGGTGTGACTAGGCCACGAATGTAGTCTTGCGCAGAAACTTCATCAGAAGCACGACACATGGCTTTAAATGAGTAGTCAACGGGGTATTCGATAAGATCGAAACCGTCTTTAGGATCGTTAGACATAGCAATTGAGGCCTTTAATAATTAACTACTTTAATAGCTCGTTCCACTTCATCTGGATCGTGTCTTTGAGCACCGACCAAGCACCACCCTCGGACACCACAGTTCCAGATATCAATGGCACATTATACAACTCTTGGTTATCCAGTTTGACACTCAAAGAGCCGATTATTTGACCTTGTTGTATCGGCGCTTCTAAGAATTCAGGCAGAGAAACTTCTTCTTTAATATCTTGTTGCCTACCATGTGGCACAACTATTTTTACAGGCGCCGACGAAACAACGTTCACAACTTTCTGCTCACCCTTAAACACTGGTATAGCTGATACTGTTTGCCCAGCGTCCATCACCGTTAGGGGTTCAAAGTTGGCAAAGCCAAAATCTAAGATCTCTCTGATAGAATTCTCTCTGGCTTGTGCGCTTTTAGCACCCATCACTACAGCTATCCACCGATGTCCCGATCTAAGAGCGCTACCAACCAAGCAGAACCCTGCTTCATCAGTGTAACCAGTTTTGAGGCCATCGACGGAATCATCCTTCCACAGCAATTTATTTCGGTTGTACTGAGTGATTCCATTGTGTGTATATTGCTTCTCCGAATACCATCGATAATAGTTCGGATAGTCTCGTATTATGGCCGCACTCAACTTTGCGATGTCTTTGACAGACATGTAATGTTGATCCGCAGGCAGTCCAGTACTATTCTTAAAAGAGCTCTGTAACAAGCCGAGTTTTCGTGCTGTTCTATTCATCATGACAGCAAAGCCCTCTTCAGAGCCCGCAATGTGTTCGGCCAATGCGATCGATGCGTCATTCCCGCTTTGTATCACGGTACTCTTCAGCAATGGTTCCAGAGGAATGGATGTATTAACATCGGCAAACATCCGTGAGCCCTCAGCACGCCATGCCTTTTCACTAATCGCCACCATTTCAGTTGGGTGAATTGAATTGGAATTCAATTGTTCAAAAACCACGTAGTTTGTCATCAGTTTAGTGATGCTAGCCGGTGGCAAAGGCTGCACAACGTTCTCGCCAGCAACAATCCAACCTGATTCATAGTCCATCAATGCCCAAGCAGTAGACTCAATTTCGGGCTCAGGACTGGCAATTGGAATTTGTACAACCTGTGCGCTTAATGGAGCGCAAAAGACCGAAGAAATTAGGACCAAAGAGGCAAGCATCTTTGAAACACGGTAAGCCGACGGGGCATGAACTTGCCCCTTAAGAATTTCAATCACCGGACTTCCCTACTGTTGAACTGCTATCGCTTTTTGGAAACCTGCGTGAATAGCTTCACTCAAATCATGCACAGCCATTGCATAAAGGACGCTTTGGTTATAACGAGTGATAGCGTAAAAATTCGCATGAGTGAAAAAGAACACTGGTTGGTCGTATTTATCTATTTGACTCACTGCTTCTCGCTCAGCGTTCTTTTTTATCTCGGCACTGGCAACTTCCCATTTTGAGCCACTGGTTTTGACAAGACTTTTACTTTTTTCAACCTTGTCTGATTTCTTAACTACTATGGCTGGCAGTCTAAGCTTTTGGTCTCTAAAAATATCACCGCGTGAATTTAAATTATTGAGCTTCATCAACTCACGACACGATACTTTATGCCTGTCTGCAATCTGACACGCTGTATCTCCAGCTCGCACAATGTAGGATGTTTTATCCACTGACTCTCTCACGTGCTCGCTAGCATTAAGTTCGAGAATACCGAGCAATTCATCTCCGTCAATCGAAGAGTTCAACTGCGCGCCCAACTCACGCAACACAGAGGCTTTATGTTTGACCATTCGTTTACGACTGGCCTTTTCCCTTATGCTATCAGGCACCGAACTAATCGGTTTAGACGTGACTGGCTCACCGGGCTTCCAACCATTTTCTATGAAATAATTGGCAATACTACCGATAGCATCATCCACTTGTCCGATTAAATCCGTGGAACCATCTGCATTGAAATCCACCGCAAAATTTCGGTAGCTACTGGAAATAAACTGCGGATAACCCACAGCACCTGCATACGAGCCAAGAATACTTTGTGGATCAAGATCATTTTGCTTGGTTAATATTAAAAAGTGCTCCAATTCATCTGCAAAAAAAGCACTCCTTCTTGGAAATCCAGACACTAACGTCACTAAGCTGTCCAAAACCTTATACTTTCCTTTGAATCTTCCGAACTTAGATTCAACTCCAATGATTGCAACAATCATGCTCTCCGGAACACCGTATGTTGAGGAAGCTCGCTCAAGAACCTCTCTGTGCTCCTTCCAAAACTCCACTCCCTGATCAATTCTGTCTTGCTTTAAAAACAAATTGCGATACTTACCCCAAGTAAATTTATACTCGGCTGGCGACGTCATCGCATCTAATACAGATTGACGAAATTTCGCTTCATCAAAAATTCTAACTAATTCATCTCTACTGTAAATTTTTTTATCCACCAAACGTTTTACGACAGCGTCCACCTTTGGATGCTCTGCTAACTCAATGGCTTGGGTAGTTGCTGATAGGCATAGCAGGGCTACGCTCACCGTTATAAGAATTAATCGACTGATCATGCTTCCTAGGTCTTATGAATTTAGTCTGTTTATCGTGACATTAAGCTACGGTGGTGATGGATACTCATCAAAATGCCAAAACTAGCCATTAGGGTCACCATCGAAGTGCCGCCATAACTTACCAAAGGTAATGGTACCCCAACCACGGGCAACATTCCCGAAACCATCCCAATGTTAACGAAAACATAGAAGAAAAATGTCATGGAGAGACTACCCGCCAACAATCGAGAAAAAGTGTCTTTTGTGTAGTAGGCAATGTATAGCCCTCGCCCCGTAATAACGACATAAAGAAGCAAAAGTAAGACAAATCCAATAAACCCTTGTTCCTCAGCAAATACGGAAAATATAAAATCAGTATGACGCTCAGGAATGAATTCCAGTTGAGACTGACTTCCCTCTAACCATCCTTTGCCTTGTGCCCCACCGGAGCCAATGGCTATCATCGATTGAATAATATGATAGCCGGAGCCCAGAGGATCAGCCCACGGGTCGAAGAGTGTCTGAATCCTTCTCTGTTGGTACTCATGCAAAAACTGATAGAGAACTGGAATAGCAATCGCCGTCATGATTGACATGCTGATGATATATTTCCATGCAAAACCCGAGAGAAAAATGATCAATGCGCCTGACATTAAAATGAGTATCGTCGTACCTAGATCGGGCTGCTTGAGAATCATTGCTGCGGGCGCTGCTAACACGATCGCTGCCAGCATCAATGTCCAATTAGAGGGAGGTAGAGACTTGCGAGTTAATACCCATGCCACCATCATCGGCACTGCTATTTTCATCAATTCGGAAGGTTGAAAACGCATAAACCCAAGATTCAACCATCGCTGCGCCCCTTTTCCTGTATAACCTACGAGCAGCACCAGCAAAAGCATGATAAGTCCCAACGCAAATAAGATGGGTGTGACTCTAAATAGGGTCTCGGGACGAACTTGAGCAATCGCAAGCATCACTACGACAGCCACCCCCATTCTTACACTTTGATAGAATATTAGCCTCTGGCTTTCTCCACCTGCACTCCAAAGAATGAGTAGGCTAACGCAGCATAGAATAAACAGACATATGGTTAGGGGGTAATCTATCTTGAAGCGGAACATTACTGAGGCTCCTGATCATTAGTTTCGCTAAGAAAACCCGTCGAGCTAACCAAAGAGCGTGACAACTTGTCGGAATCTACTGGCCTTTCACCCAAGAGATATTGATCCATTACCGCCCTTGCAATTGGCGCAGCCACTCCGCTCCCGCTCCCGCCATTTTCAACGATAACAGCAACGGCAATTTTTGGACTTTGCACCGGAGCGAAGGATACAAATAGAGCGTGATCTTTTTGAAATTCGGTCAGCTTACTTTCATCGTACTTCGCTCCTTGTGCAATCGCCACAACTTGCGCTGTACCAGTTTTGCCGGCAAATTCATATTCTGCATCAAGCCCCGATCGTCGAGCTGTTCCCTGAGGATGATTTACTACCGCTTCCATGGATTCAATGATGTAGTCATAGTGTTCCTGATTAGCTTCGACCTGAGAAATCATCTGAGGGACAATCAGTCTCTCTTGATTGCCCCTAACTAACTTATTCACCAATCTAGGTTCCATCCTCCGTCCTCTGTTCGCCAGAGTTGCCGTAACCGCGGCTATTTGCAAAGGTGTGGCTAACGTAAATCCTTGCCCTATCCCAGTGATTAAAGTCTCTCCTGGGTACCATGGCTGCCCCTTTACTCTGCGCTTCCAGTCGCGAGACGGCATAAGTCCCGATGGCTCTCCATTCAAATCGATACCCGTCTGTTCTCCCAGACCGAAACCCTTTAAGAATTCGCCCATTTTATCTATCCCCATCCAATTGGCGAGCTGATAATAATAGATATCACAAGACTTCATAATGGATTCCAGCATGCTGGTAGACCCATGTCCCGATCTGTTCCAGCATCGATAGCGATGGGAACTGCCTTTCAACTGATAGAACCCAGGGCATACTATCTCAGAGTTTTTACTCCAGCCATTTTCCAATGCCGCGAGTGAAACCAGGCCCTTTATCGTTGAGCCCGGTGCATATCTGCCATTCAAGGCCCTGTTATAGAGCGGCCTATTTATGTTGTCTCTGAGTGCATTGTAGGAGCGATGCCCGATGCCATTCACAAACTCATTGGGGTCATAAACCGGATTGCTAACAAAAGCTAGGACACCTCCTGTATCCGGCTCGATAGCAACGATTGCGCCGCGGCGATCACCAAGCTGCTCTCTGGCCTTCACCTGTAAGTCAGCGTCGATATTCAAGTAAATATCATCTCCGCTGACCGGTGGTGATAAATTCAGGCGTCGTACTCGCTGACCATGAGCGTTGGTCTCAACTTGCTCGAAGCCAACCTGCCCCAACAGTACATCCTCGTACCTGGCTTCGATTCCTAGCTTACCGATGTAGTCAGTGCCCTTGTAGGCCTGTTCATCGATGGTCTCCAAATCCCGCCGATTAATACGGCCAACATAACCCAGCACGTGAACAAGTTCGCCGCCATATGGATAATTGCGTTGCAATCTGGGCTGCACTTCCGCACCGATGAAACGATGCTTGTTGACTAAAAATCGAGCGACTTCTTCCTCCGACAAGTTAACTTTCAGAACTTGAGCCTCAAAGTCAGGACGCGCTCTGACTAGCGATCTAAATTTGCGTATATCGTTTGGAGTTAACTCAACCACCTGGGCTAATTCATCCAAAAGACGACTCATGTCTTCTACGTCTTCAGGCACCACCTCTAATGTAAATACGGGTATATTTTCAGCCAATACTTTCCCGTTTCTATCAAAGATTTGCCCTCTAACCGGCGGCACTGGCACAAGCCTTACTCTATTATCTTTTGATAATACGTCGAACCTGTCGTGGCTAAAGATCTGCAAATACCAAACTCTGGAAAGCAAAATTAGCGACAAAAGAACCAAAATGACCACCAAGCCGATCAATCTAGAATGAATCAGATTTGTCTCGCGCAGATAGTCTTTGAGTTCGATATTCTCCTTAACCATGCTAGTGCCCCGATCTCACCACAACTATCGAATCCTCATTATTCGGCGGAATTCATCAAGAGCAATATTGAGAAATGGCCACACAATAAGATTGCCAATCAAGCTCAACCAGTCCGCCACCGTCAGCCTCGCATTTTCAACTAAGCTTTCAAACCAAAGGTTGGTTAGTTTGTAAACACCGACTAACAAAACCAATAAAAACACCTGCTGCCAGCGCGAGGTCACACGCAGTTGCATGTGGGCAATATTAACCAAAAATGCTAGCACCGCGAGCCCGGCACTAATCACTCCGAAGGTTTTGGCGAAAAGTACTTCTAACATCGTGCCAACAATAAAACCAACAACGGGACCAATTCGCTCTGGCACCACTAGTGCCCAATATACAATGACCAACGCTATCCAATCCGGCCAATAAGCCGAAAGCCAATCCGGCACTCGCACCAACATCAGCGTGAACGCAAAGAAGCAAGACAGACTAAAAGCCCAATATATTTTTAGTGTTGATTGAGGCTGATCATTCACTTTCGTTATCCTTCAATCCATTAAGACGACGCTGTATAAACTCGCCCCGTTTCTCTCGTGAGAGCAAAAGGACATGATTAGATCGATCTAATTTGGCTATCGGCTGGGCCGTGACTCTGAGGAATGCCTCGTCACCCACCTCCGACACTTCACTGACTTGCGCAACAGGATAACCGTTTGGAAAACGTCCCCCGAGTCCTGAGCTAATAAGAATATCCCCGACTTGAATATCGGCATTTTGGTTTAGATAGGGCACGTCCAGGGAAGATAAGCTTCCGGTACCTCGAACGATCGTTCTTAGACCGTTTCTCTCAATCTGCACCGGGAGAGCATGCCCAGGATCTGTGATTAACACCACAATACTACTAAGTGGCATTACTTCAGTAACTTGTCCAATGACACCTTGATCATCAATAACTGCTTGACCGACGTAAACTCCGCTATTAATACCTCTGCCAACAGAGACACGATGATTATCTCGATCTAAATTAACTTTCATCAGTTCGGCGAGAGTCACCTTTTCTTCAAGACGCTCTGTCGCATCCAATAGAGCTCTTAAATCTGCATTTTCATCTTGCAAAGTTCTCAGCAATAAAGTTTCGGACTTTAATTTAAAGTATTCATTGCGCAGATTTTCATAGGCTATCTTTACATCTGGTTCGGAGGTCATCAATGAAGTTGTATAACGTCCGATCACAGTTGGAACTGATGCTAATGCCTGTATAGGGCGTAGCGCCACAGAAAGTGCATTTCGTGAGCTATCGAGCCAATTTGTGTTGGCATCGACGACCATCAAGGTAATCGAGCAAACCAACACAGCTCCTAGCTGTGGCCATCCATTGTTTTTACGAAACTGGCTCGCCACTACCCTATTCTCACGTTGCTTCGCAAGCAATCGGATTGTTGTCCATTTGCTATGGCGTAACTCAATTGATTAACGGCTACTTACTCGTGAGCGAAAACATCACCGAGATTATCCATTTCCTCTAGTGCTCTTCCGCAACCTCTGGCTACGCAGGTTAGAGGGTCATCCGCGATGACTACTGGTAACCCCGTATCTTCCATTAAACGGCGGTCCATATCTCTCATTAAAGCACCACCACCGGCAATAACCATTCCTTTATCGCCGATATCTGCACTGAGTTCGGGAGGTGTTTGCTCTAAGGCCTGTTTGATCGTCTGAACGATAGATTCTAATGGATCCGAAATAGCGGAATATATTTCCTTACTGCTAAGCGTTACCGCACGCGATAGACCTTCAGCAATGTCTCGTCCTTTAACTTCCATTTCCCGCTCTTCGGACTTATCCCAAGCGGTTGCAATAGCCTTTTTGACTCGCTCGGCACTCGCTTCACCAATTAACAGACCATGATTTCTTCTTACGTGATTAATGATGGCTTCGTCGAAGGTATCGCCGGCGACTCTAAGCGACGTACTGTAGACCATTCCACCAAGAGACATTACACCGACTTCAGTTGTTCCACCACCAATATCCAACACCATTGACCCTGTTGGCTCTGCCACGGGCAAATTGGCACCGATAGCGACCGCCATTGGCTCTTCAATTAGATACACTTCCCGGGCACCAGCACCGTAGGCCGACTCTCTAATGGCTCTCCTTTCAACTTGGGTTGAGCCACAGGGTACGCAGATAATAATCCTTGGGCTGCCCTGAAGAAAACGGTTCTCTTGTACCTTTTTGATGAAGTACTTCAACATCTTTTCAGTCACATTAAAGTCAGCGATAACGCCGTCCTTCATCGGTCGGATTGCTTTGATAGAGCCCGGAGTTCGCCCTAGCATTTTCTTTGCTTCGGCCCCGACCGCAAGAATGCTTTTGTTGTTGAGACCTCCACCGGGAGCATAACGAATGGCAACGACTGAGGGTTCATTGAGTATGATTCCCTTTTCCTTTACGTAAATAAGTGTGTTGGCGGTGCCGAGGTCAATGGCAAGATCGTTGGAAAATAGCCCTAAAATGCTTCGAAACATGGTGAAAGAGTAAATGCTGGGA
Organism: uncultured Arenicella sp.; assembly: GCA_963669225.2. Lineage (GTDB taxonomy): Bacteria > Pseudomonadota > Gammaproteobacteria > Arenicellales > Arenicellaceae > Arenicella. Next base: position 615,655 of record OY769919.2, read on the forward strand.
GATTATTTTTATTTATGGACTTAGCCTGATTGCCTTAAGTCCAACTTTAAGACGCGATTGTACAAGGTATTGACCTATGGTGCTATTCAACACTCGGGCTATCTGTGGTAATTTCATGGTTTGTTCATCAACTTGTCTTTTGTTCTCAACAAAACAGCGATCTCTTTAACAGATGACGAGCTTCTCACGGCCGAGGAGCGAAGTAATCCCAAGCTACCTAGCGGTTCGAGAGCAAACACAATCGCACCCTCTTTTGTTGATCAAAACACCTATTCAAATCTAAATTCGCATGGCACTTGATAATGAAACCGTGAAGGGCATAGCTCGCCTCGCCCGTCTGGAAATTGCAGAAGAAGACCTACCTAAATATGGATCAGAGCTCAGCAATATCTTACTTCTCGTAGAGAGAATGGAAGCCGTTGACACCACCGGCATAGATCCGATGACCCACCCTTTCGATGCACATTTACGGATGCGTGATGATGTGGTAACTGAGACCAATCAAAGAGAGAAGTTTCAAGCCGTGGCACCGAATGCGGAAACTGGTCTTTATCTCGTGCCTCAAGTAATTGATTAACTTTTTTTGACGCCGATCTTCTAACTCGGTGGCCACTTTGGACTCGCACACGGAGCCCTGCTTTGACTATAAGTACACTAAAACAACTATCCGCTGATTTGGCGAAAGGCCAAGTCTCATCCGTTGAACTTACAAAACAGTATATAGAACGCATACAGGCCAGCAGTATTAATGCATTCATCAGTCTCGACCCAGATCATGCCATTGCGATTGCTGAAGAAGCTGATAAACGCCGCGCCTCGGGAGAAAACCACTCTCTTTTAGGAATTCCTGTCGCACAAAAAGATATATTTTGTATCGAGGGGACACAAACAACATGCGGATCCAAAATGTTGGAAGGCTTTACCGCGCCCTACACGGCTACCGTAATCGAAAATATGCATCAACAAGGTGTGGTTAGTTTAGGTAAGACCAACATGGATGAGTTCGCCATGGGCTCATCGAATGAAAGCTCATACTATGGGCCGGTGATAAACCCTTGGACTAATTCCGCTTCACCACTGGTTCCGGGGGGCAGTTCTGGAGGCTCTGCAGCGGCCGTAGCGGCGCAATTGGCTCCAGCAGCCACGGGCACTGACACCGGAGGATCTATCCGACAACCAGCCGCATTTTGTAATTTAACCGGCCTAAAGCCAAGCTATGGACGCTGCTCTAGATATGGAATGATCGCATTTGCTTCTTCATTGGATCAAGCCGGTCCCATGACTCATACAGCCGAAGATGCAGCCATGCTACTCAACACCATGGCTGGCTTTGATTCCAAAGATTCAACATCATTGGATTTACCCGCGGAAAATTTTTGCGCCGAACTGGGAGACTCTATAGAAGGTCTAAAGTTAGGTTTGCCCAAGGAATTTTTCGGCGATGGTCTAAATGACGAAATTCGCACCTTGATGGAAGCTGCCATAAAACACTTCGAAAGTCTGGGTGCCAAGGTCTCGGAAATCACATTACCCAATGCCGAACTTGCGCTTCCCAGTTATTACGTCATTGCGCCAGCAGAAGCCTCTTCGAATTTATCAAGGTTTGACGGGGTTCGCTACGGACACCGCGCCGAGAATTACAGCGATGTCAAAGGGGACTTCAGCGATCTAGAAAAGATGTATATGCGCACGCGTTCTGAAGGGTTTGGCGACGAGGTCAAGCGACGAATTATGATCGGCGCATACGCTCTCTCGTCGGGCTATTACGATGCCTACTACGCGCAAGCACAGAAACTCAGAAGGCTAATTTCTAACGACTTCAATTCCGCGTTCGCAGAGTGCGATATTATTCTTGGTCCAACCACACCAAGCCCAGCGTTTCAGGCAGGCTCACGGACAGACGACCCAGTTTCTATGTACCTTAATGATATCTATACCATTCCGGTAAACCTTGCAGGTCTGCCTGCCATGTCCATCCCAGGCGGATTCACACAGTCTGGCCTTCCAGTGGGCTTACAATTAATTGCCCCCTACTTGAAAGAGGCAAAACTGCTCAATGTGGCGCATCGGTATCAGCAAGAGACAGACTGGCACTTACAACAAGCACCGATTCACGGAGGGCAAGCCTAATGTTTGTATGGGACAAAAATTGGGAAGTGGTGATTGGTCTCGAGGTCCACACTCAACTGAAGACTAAATCAAAGATTTTTTCGGGTAGCTCTGTGGCTTATGGCGCTGAGCCGAACACCCAAGCTAGCGCAGTAGACATAGCACTTCCCGGCGTTCTACCCGTAATGAATTTGGATGCAGCCAAAATGGCGGTTAAATTTGGTTTGGCTATCGGCGCGAAGATAAACAAGAAGAACGTTTTTGCTCGCAAGAATTATTTCTATCCTGATCTTCCTAAAGGCTATCAAATCTCACAAATGGAACTTCCCATTGTTGGATTAGGCTCATTGGAAATCGAAACCGAAAAAGGCACTAAGACCATCGGCATAACTCGCGCTCATCTTGAAGAGGATGCGGGAAAATCGTTGCACGAAGACTTTCACGGCCAAACAGGAATTGATTTGAACCGTGCTGGAACGCCTCTGCTAGAGATCGTTTCAGAGCCTGACATGCGCTCTCCTTCTGAGGCAGTTGCCTACTTGCGGAAGCTTCATGCCTTAGTCAAATACATAGATATCTGCGACGGTAATATGCAAGAAGGCTCGTTTCGATGTGATGCCAACGTTTCGGTTAGACCAGTTGGACAACAAGCGCTTGGGACTCGCACTGAGCTCAAGAACATAAACTCGTTTAAGTTTGTTGAAAAAGCGATTGAGTACGAGATCGAGCGACAAATAGAGTTAATCGAAGAAGGCGGCGAAGTAATTCAAGAAACCAGGCTCTACGACCCAGACAAGCATGAAACTCGTTCAATGAGATCCAAAGAGGAAGCGCATGATTATCGGTATTTTCCAGATCCAGATCTACCTCCAATGGTATTGAACGATGAGTTCATCGAGGCAGTTGCCGCCACCCTACCCGAGCTGCCCGAAGAGAAGAAGAATCGCTTCGTTTCAGAATTCTCTTTATCAGAATCCGAAGCAGGTGTTCTAACCGCAGATCGTGAAGTGGCCGAGTTCTTCGAATCCGTCTGCCAAGCAACTAAAGTCGACGCAAAAACAGTATCTAACTGGATGAGCGGTGAACTTTTTGCCAATCTCAATCGAACCGAAATTGAAATATCAGATTCACCTGTGACTGCCGCACAGCTCGCTGAATTACTGGACCGAGTGCACGACAAAACATTGTCTGGAAACACAGCCAAAAAAGTTTTCTCTGCCCTTTGGAATAAAGAGGGTCAGGTAGATGAGATTATTGAAGCAAAAGGATTAAAACAAATCACAGATACCGGCGCCGTTGAGGGCATCGTAGATGAAGTCATCGCCGCCTGCCCAGATCAAGTTCAACAGTTTAAGGACGGCAATGACAAAGTCTTGGGATTTTTAGTGGGACAAGTAATGCAAAAATCCAAGGGCAAGGCCAACCCGCAGATGGCAAACCAAATACTCAGAGAAAAACTCAGCTAACGAGGATATTGGTAAATGATATTTTCGAAACTTCTGGCCGACGGAGCCAAGGCCTCAACCTCCAAATGGAGCTTTAACATCACTGAAGATTGGCTTCAAGGTAGAACCACTTATGGAGGTCTCTCCGCGGCTATTTGTCTAAGGGCGATCGAAAATGAGTTCGACGATTTACCACCATTACGTTCAATGCAAGTCAACTTTATCGGACCTGTCGCCGGGGAAGTTGAGGTTGAAGTCACGTTGTTGCGGCGTGGAAAGTCTGTGGCTTATATTAGCGCTGAAATGAAAGCCAATGATCAGGTTGCCACCCATTGCGTGTGTTGTTTTGGCACTAAAAGGGAGTCGAGAATGAATACGGTGTTTGGTGACACTCCCTCAGTTCCGACATTTTCTGAATCTAAGAACTTTTTTCAACACGGTCCTGGTCCAACTTTCTCGAATCAGTTTCACTGCCGACTGGCGAAAGGTGGATTTCCAGTTTCTGGGTCCCCAGACAGCGAGCATTTTATTTGGGTAAAACACAAGGATGAACTCGCCAATGATATGCCGGCACTAGTCGGAATAGCGGATATGCCACCACCGGCCGTACTTCCAATGTTCAAAGAGTTTGCGCCAATCTCCTCCATGACGTGGATGTTTAATATTCTGACCGAAGACCTAGAAACGGAAGATGGATGGTGGCTGATGAGGTCTGCGGCTGAACACTCTAAGGATGGCTACTCTAGTCAAGACATGCAGGTTTGGAACACCTCTGGAGATCTGGTTTTAACTGGCCGCCAAAACGTGGCTATTTTTTACTAAATCAATTCAAATTGCTGAAAAGAGTGGTCGAATCTGATTTTTATTTACTCTATAATCCACGCTCTTACGACACGCGTCCGTAGCTCAGCTGGATAGAGTAGTTGGCTTCGAACCAATTGGTCGGGGGTTCGAATCCCTCCGGGCGCGCCAAATTTCAAAAGCCAGCGCACGCTGGCTTTTTTGTGCCCACCCTATAAGCGCTTCGCTTCACTGTCAGAAGCTCGAATCGAAATCACCCCATTGAAGGAAGGTGTTGATTCACTATTTCAACCCCTTCAAGTACCATTGCGCAACATCATGAAGCTTGGATACCCAGAAAAATTACCAATCAGTCAAAGACGCGACGACATCGCGAAGCTACTGCGTGAGCATCAGGTTGTTATCATTGCTGGGGAAACAGGATCGGGTAAAACGACACAACTTCCGAAGATTTGTATAGAGCTGGGTCTGGCAGAAAACGGGTTAATCGCGCATACGCAACCAAGGCGCATTGCGGCTCGAAGTGTGGCAGAGAGAATCGCACATGAAACTCAAGTAGCGCTGGGAGATGAAGTTGGTTATCAGGTCCGTTTTAAAGATGTAAGCTCAAAAAAAACCTGCTTGAAACTGATGACGGACGGTGTGTTGCTCGCTGAGATTCAGCACGACCGACTACTAAGAAAATATCAGACCATCATTATCGATGAGGCTCATGAACGGAGCTTAAATATCGATTTTTTGCTGGGATTACTTAAGCCAATCTGTCACCAGCGCCCAGATCTAAAGCTGATAATTACTTCAGCAACTATAGATCTGCAGAGGTTTGCTGATCATTTTAGCGTCGACGGAAAGCCTGCTCCTATCCTAGAAGTCTCGGGACGCACCTACCCAGTGGACACTGTCTACAAGCCACTGGAGGAAAAGCAGTCTGAAATCCCTCAAGCGATCGCAACGACCGTCAAAGAAATTATACGAGATGAAGCCAAAGGACGATTCCAAACTAGCGGCGATATTCTGGTTTTTTGTGCTGGTGAGCGCGACATTCATGAGGCACGAGATGCCCTAAATAAGCTCAATTTAAAGATTGAGATCTTACCACTCTACTCTAGGTTAAGCGTCAAAGAGCAGAACAGAGTGTTTCAGCCGACACAACGCCGTAAAGTAGTACTTGCGACCAACGTGGCAGAAACCTCCATCACCGTTCCAGGCATCGCCTACGTTATCGATCCTGGTCTGGCAAGAGTTTCTCGCTATAGCTTTAGATCCAAAATTCAACGTCTTCCGATCGAATCGATTTCTCAAGCCAGCGCCAATCAACGCAAGGGACGCTGCGGTCGTGTCGCGAATGGCGTATGCTTTCGCCTATATTCTGAAGAAAACTTTGAGCTTCGGCCAGAGTTTACCGAAGCTGAAATCTTAAGAAGTAATTTAGCGGCCGTATTGCTAAAAATGATGCGGCTAGGCATCAAAAATCCTGAGAACTTTGATTTTATTGATAAGCCCGATGCTCGCCTACTCAATGATGGCCGCAAACTTCTGATTGAGCTAGGTGCTATTGAATCTGAGTCGCGAAAAGATGGCAAACAAAAAGCTTTGCGTCTGACTACCATTGGTCGCCAAATGAGTGACTTGCCAATTGATCCGCGATTTGCACGTATTCTGGTGGAGGCCAATCAACGTAACTGTTTACTAGACGCTATTGTCCTTATCAGCGCGTTGAGTATTCAAGATCCACGTGAACGCGCCAGTGACTCATCTCAAGCGGGTCAAGAGTTTCATCGAAGCCTAAATCACGCTCATTCTGACTTCTTTACATTTCTCATTTTATGGCAAACGCTTAAGAATCAAAAAGAACAGCTCAGCAACAGTAAATTCCGAGAATACTGTCTGGATTCTTACTTATCCATCGCTCGGGTATTTGAATGGCGCGAGTTAGTAGGACAAATCCAAAGGCACTGCCGGCAGTTAAAATGGAATATAAATCAGTGGGTTGATATTACTGAAGAACATCAAGAGCCAAAGTCTTCATCAAATAGCCATTCACCGCGTTACGCTCAATTACACCGAGTGCTTTTAAGTGGGTTCCTCTCCAATGTTCTCAATAGAGATATCAACGGTGAGCTTAGTGGCCTACGCAATAAAAACGTTCATTTATTTCCGACATCCGCTATTGCTAAGAAAAAACCTCGATGGATTTTGGTTGCCGAATTTCTTGAAACCAATCGCGTTTACGGCATTAATGCGGCAGCTATCGCACCAGAATGGATTATCGATAGTGCAAAGGGTCAATTGAAATACCGATACAGTACGCCAAGATACGACATCAAAAGTGGCCTGATCAAAGCCAATCGCAGCACCCTGTATCATGGACTGGTCTTAAGAGATCGAGAATTAATTAACTACACCGCAATAGCGCCAGAAGAATGCCTTGATATCTTTATTCAAGAAGCACTGGTCAGTGGCAAGTACCAACCAATTGGAAAACGCGCTGAGTTTGTTCGACATAACCGCAGGCAGATAAAGCAAGTCGAATCATTGGAAGCCAAGACTCGTCGCCGCAACATCCTGATTTCAGAGGAACAGCTTTTTGACTTTTACAAATCCAAACTGCCCAACCACGTCAATAGCCGTCGTAAGCTTGAGCAGTGGCTAGAACAGGGAAATCAAGATGCGTTGAAAATGTCGCAAGCGGACTTGGTCAATGGTGAGTTCGCCTCGAACGAACTATCTAACTTTCCTAATTCTCTGGCGGTCGCTGGTAAGAAAATTAAAATTAAGTATCAATTTAACCCTGGTAACGTCGGCGATGGCGTGACCATGTTGGTACCGGTATCCGTGCTCGCTCACTTTCCTGAGTCCATCGGCGAATGGTTGATACCCGGGTTGTTAGCAGAAAAGTGCGTGGCTATGATAAAAACCCTGCCCAAGCCTATTCGCAGAAATTTCGCTCCTGCGGGAGACTATGTATCGAAAGTTCTTCCACAGCTAAACCAGTACAACAAAGAGCAAGATACACTTACATCAGCATTGGCCGATGCTCTTTTTCGATCCAGGGGTGTGAAAGTCAGTCCCAACGATTTTGATATCGGAAAACTTGAAGCACTATACAGGATGAACTATCAAGTGATTGACGGTGAAGGACGTACTTTGGGACATGGGCAGGATCTAGATCAGCTCAAAGACGATTATTCATCACTGGTAAAGGAAGCCATAATGTCATCGGCGGGTTCTGATCGTAATAAGTTTGAGAAATCAGACATTCAGGATTGGTCGTTCGGGGACATACCTGATTCTGTTCAATATAAACACGCCGGTATGATGGTGACAGCGTATGCCTGTCTAAAGGTTCATCAATCAGACCGGATCGACCTAGTCTTGTCCGATAATGAGGAAACGGCTCAATACTACTCCCATCATGGAACCATCGCACTCGCTAAGAAAGTATTAACGAAAACCAGTCAAAAGCAATCCTTAAAATACCTCAGACGAGAGCTCTTTAAACCTAGCAGCAACCACAACAATAAAAAGTCCAGCCCCGGATTATCTCAGTTAGCAGCACAGCTGAAATCGGTGCCATTGACAATCGCTGATAAAGATTCATGGTGCGAAGCGATTATTGACCATGCACTGAACCAAGTCTGTTTTGAGGGTAAAGCATGCCGAGTTAAAGCAAAACTGGAGTTTGACCAAGGAATTGGTCGCGCAAAAAGTTGGGTACAGAAGGCCACCGAGACGGAAGAGCTCATGGTTAAGGCATTCAAACAACGAGACTCATTACTCAACTCCATGAGTAAAACGCCGGCGCCAAACATCGCCATGGATGAGCTTTATGAAGACATTAAATCTGATCTTTACCGATGGTTAACACCGGATATGCTGACATACTCATCCACGAGTGACGTCCGTCAGCTAGCAAGATACTTAAAAATGTGTGAAATGCGCCTCTCTAGAGGCCCCATCGCTGCGACCGACGTTCAAGAACAGCTCAAATACTGGCAAGACAGATTGAACACCCATATCAGGGCAAATACGCCAAATGATTACTCCGAGGCATTCTATAAGCTGACATCGCCTTGGAGTCACCAGTTTCAAGTGTTTTTGGACGAATGGCGTGTGTCAATTTATGCCCAGCAACTCAAAACCATGTTTCCGGTTTCAAACAAACGAGCAGGAGCGCTTTGGAAGCAGCATAACTCAGCCGAGGGCTGACCCTTAGAATAAAGGATAGGCTGCAATCCAGGAGAAATACAGGCGACCAATAATCCACGAAAAGCCCTGTAATGACTTGAAATGTTATAAAGTAACAACTATCCTTGCCGCATGAGATTGATTCATAATCAAGGTAAAAGCGTCGGTTGGCGATCTGTTGCGAAATACAGTCGCTTCATCGCTGTATTGCTACTGATTATTTTCTCAGTTGGTCAAGTCTCGGCCAGCATCCATACCATAGACCATCACCAGCATGAGCAAACGGAAACTTGCGCTGTATACAAGGCAGTTGAGACTGGTAGCGGAGAAACCGTCATCACAGGTTCTTCGTCTACGTCTTTTATTGGTGCCGTTTTAATTGCTCTGGACACCGGGTTCTTTAGCTCAAAAGGTGTCTCTTCAAATTCTAATCGCGGCCCACCGTTAGTTTACTAATAGACACTTGGTTTCTCTAGCGACCGGCTAGAACCGTCTACCAAAAATAAAATCAACACAGTCGGCTCGATATTTTGTTAGCTATCCTGTTGACGCATTCTTTAACGAACATTCATTTCGTTTCCTACAATGAAAAAACTAGTACTAAGAAGAACCGCATTGTTTGCGGCATTAACATTTTCAGGGGCCGCGGTTACCACTCACGTTGCCGCTCAAGAGTCTGAAGATTTAGAAGAGATTGTTATTAAAGCGCATCCATTGCATGAGCAGGGTTTGTCGCAAGCGATCACCGTATTGAAGGGTGACGCCTTAGAAGATGCCTTAGAGGCTAACTTGGGTGACACCTTGGCGAGTCAGGCCGGTATACGATCAGCGAGCTTTGGAGCAGCATCGGGTCGCCCAGTGATTCACGGCCTTGGTGGTCCCAGAGTCAAGACCACCGAAGATACTATTGACACTCTAGACGTTTCGGTTACCAGTACCGACCATGCCGTAACGGTAGAGCCATTCATTGCGGATCAGATCGTAGTGCTCAAAGGTGCCAGTACTCTATTGTACGGAGCCGGTGCCATCGGTGGCGTCGTCGATACCGAAACGGGGCGGATTCCGACCCAGATGAACGAGGAAGATTTCTCTGGCAGAGGTGAATTGCGGGCCTCTGATAATGCTGATGGCCGCGTGGGCGCTATTCGCCTCGATGGTAATTTAAGTAACAACTTGGCTTGGCACTTTGATGCCTTCACCAAGGAAGCCGACGATTACGAAATACCCGGGTTCGCCGAATCGGCTGCGTTCCGCGCTCTAGAGGAAGAAGAGGAACACGGTCACGACGAAGACCACGACGATCATGACGAAGAGCATGAAGAAGAACACGAGCATGAAGAAGAGGAAGAAGTCTTTGGCATACTCGAGGGCAGTCGCTTAGATATCCAAGGCTACTCAGGTGGTCTGGCATGGATTGATGGCGAAAGCCATATCGGCTTTTCAATCAGCGGAACCGATGGAACTTACGGTTTGGTGGGTGGTCACGGCCATCATGAAGAGGAGGAAGAGCATGATGATGAAGATCATGACGAGGACCATGATGAAGATCACGATGAGGAGCACGGACACGAAGAGGGTGAGGAAGAAGAGCCAGGGCGAATCGACCTCAAACAGACTCGCTTTGACCTGAGCGCCAAGCTAGCTTCTTCATCAGACATGTTTGAGTCATTTAGCTTCCGCTTAGGGGTCAACGACTACGAGCACAATGAAATCGAAGGCAATGGCGAAGTTGGTACCATGTTCGAAAACGATGCTTGGGAAGCCAGAGCTTATGCCAACCATAATGAGCTAGCCGGCTTTACAGGCGCATTTGGTGTGCAATTGAGCGATCGAGAATTCAGTGCCATTGGCGAAGAGGCCTTTGTACCGCCATCCGAATCCGATTCACTGGGTGTATTCTGGGTGGGAGAAAAACAATTTGATAGTTTTTCTTTAGAACTGGGCGCTCGAATTGATTCTGTTGACCTAGAATCAGCATCCGTAAGACGAAGCTTTACAAACACCAGTACTTCCCTCGGGGTGATCTTACCACTATCTGAAAGTTCGACCGTGACCGCATTGTTCGATTACGCCGAGCGTGCACCGAGTATCGAGGAACTGTTTTCGAACGGCCCTCACTTAGCGACCAATACGTTCGAGATCGGCGATACCCAGTTGAAAGAGGAAAAAAGCACAAACTTCACGTTTAGCTACGGCTACGAAGCCGATAAGTTAGACGTGCATGCGACGTTCTACCGCTATGAGTTTGATGATTTCATCTTCCAAAACAACACCGGTGAGGAAGAAGATGAGCTGCCAGTTTTTGTTTATCAACAGAACGATGCTCGATTCACTGGCCTTGACATCGAGATGGGTGTTCACCTGTTTGAAATTGGATCTGGCGATGTGGATCTGAAACTCTCGTATGACACCGTCAATGTCGAGTTGATTAACGCGCCAAGCCGATTCCTACCGCGAATTCCCGCTGATCGATTCGGCGCTACTCTTTCGTGGAATGGAGAAAATTGGAGAGCAAAACTGTCTTTCAAAGACATCAGTTCTCAAAATGAAGTCGCGCCATTGGAGTTGGCAACGGACGGCTACGAAGACATCAGTGCCAAACTTGAGCATAGCTTCACCGTTGGCGGAACTGATATCACCGCTTTCATTCATGGGAAGAACCTCTCTGACGAAGAGCAGCGCAGCCACACGTCTTTTGTAAAAGACGTAGCTCCTGCACAAGGAAGGCGCGTTGAAGCCGGAATCAAGTTTAAATTTTAATTGCGCTTTTTGTAGTTTTACTTGAGCATTAAAAAGCGCCGCGACCCGGATGGAAGCGGCGCTATTTTTTTGAGCTTATTATTTACTGACTTAAAACACTAACTCGCAAAGGAAAAATCGGCGAATTGCTCACGCAGTTTCAGCTTATGAATTTTGCCGGTTGCTGTATGCGGTAACTCATCAACGAAAGTCACTTCATCGGGCATCCACCACTTCGCAATTTTACCGTCCATATAGGCAAGAATATCATCACCCGAGACCTGCGAGTTTGCCGTTCTGACCACTATTAAGAGTGGTCTTTCATCCCATTTAGGGTGGGCAATGCCAATCACCGCTGCTTCAGCGACTTCATCATGTCCCATCGCACAATTCTCAAGGTCAATTGACGAAATCCACTCTCCACCAGACTTAATCACATCTTTAGTTCGGTCGGTGATCGTCATCACTCCGTCTTGATTGATTGTGGCCACATCACCGGTATCAAACCAACCGTGTTCATCTAAGGCATCTTCTTCGTGCTTGAAGTAGCGCTTGACCACCCAAGGACCTTTCACTTTCAATGCGCCAAAGGCTTCACCATCCCAAGGTAACTCTTTATCCTGATCATCCACGATTTTCATCTGGACACCAAACACCTGACGGCCTGAGCGAATTCTTAAATCGTCGTACTCTTCTTGACTGTATGACTCTCGCGGCTTTTTAAGCATGTTAAATGATCCCAAAGGAGCCATCTCAGTCATGCCCCAGCCAGTGATGGTTTCGACGTTATGCTTTTCTTCAAACTCTTTCATGATGCTCAAAGGACAGGCTGAGCCACCGACACCGACCCGAATTAGGCTGTCGATTTTTTTACCGGACTCGCGCAGGTAGTTCAATAGAGTCAGCCAGACGGTTGGAACACCCACTGAGTAATTAACGCCCTCTTCTTCTATTAGCTGCTGTAACGACTCACCGTCACCCATCTTAGATCCAGGAAAAACCAATTTGAACCCAGCCAGCGCGGCCGAATAAGGAATGTTCCAAGCGTTAACATGAAACATTGGCACAATCGGTAAAGCAACGTCATGAGCCGCTAAGCCCATGCCACCACCGAGACAACAAGCGTAGGATTGCAATACCAACGCCCGATGTGAATACAAGACACCTTTTGGATTGCCCGTGGTGCCTGATGTATAGCATAGTGAACAAGCCGTATTTTCATCCAGATTGGGCCAATCAAAGTCGGGGCTTTCAGCGGCAATCAATGTCTCATAGCAATACACATTTGAGAGCTTTGTCTCGGGCATGCTGTCTTCGCCGGCCATAATGATGATTCCCTTCAAATGGGCCAGGTGCTCATCGATTGCTTCCACTAAAGGCACAAACATTGGATCAACCATCAGAAACTTATCTTCCGCATGATTGATTATGTAAACCAACTGCTCAGGAAAAAGTCTCGGGTTGATTGTGTGACAAATAGAACCGCTACACGCGACTCCGTAGTAAACTTCCATATGGCGATAGTCGTTCCAAGCCAGAGTCCCGACTACCTCGCCTTCTTCCAACCCCAACTTCTTGAGTGCATTTGCTAACTGACCAGCGCGGTCATAGCACTCAGCTTGTGTATAACGATGACGCGGGTTGTCGTGAACGACAGAGACAATTTCGCTGTCACCGTTAATAGAGCGACCGTGACGCATTAACGAAGTGATCGTTAATTGCTCATCCATCATGAGTCCTAACATTGATCATCCTCCTGGATGGTGTTTTGAGATTATTAATTGCGTTTTCTTATTGTTATATCACGCATACGACAAGGTAGAGTGATTACCACCTCTAGGGTAAATAGTAGAACAGGCCCGGAAAAAAGCAACGCCAAAGAATGCCTATTTTTTGACAGCCTCTGTCAAATTTTTAATCATCATCGCTCAAAAGCAAAATAATTCCAGGTAAGGGGGTTGCCTGTATCTGCCTCGGGGGCGATGGGAGAGTAAATCGCAGGTTGGAGTAGGAGCGGTTTTTAAGATGGAAAAACCTTTCTGCACTGCTTGTGGAAAGTGGGTCTCCCGCGCTGGTAGTCGGGAAATAAGGCCCTTCGGGGAGGGTCTCGTCACAGTTAACGCACTCTAGGGAAAGCAACCAGCTTCCACCAGTCTGAGAGGGTGGTACTCCAATAAAAAAACTTATACTTTGATCACCTTCAGACGGAGAGAGAGCCTGAGAAAAAGTGGGAGGATTGGAGAATTGAGATCCTGTGACATTCACGCTTAACAGCTCGTTGCCTGCTGCGGTGAAGGTGTCGGGAAAATTAATCACACCTCTAAAAAAGTCTGCACGCTCCAGATTGATTGTTACTGACTGTGACAATCCTGAGTCGAGGAGTTGCGCATCATCTCTTCCCACAATTCCTTGAATTCCTCCCCAATACCCAGTGGTTGTAATCGCAATGTTTGCGCAGCCTTGTAGACAATCCAACTTTAGTCTTCGCTGTGCTTCCACCAATCCAACTTGAGGAAAATCCAATAATGGCAACGAGAATTCAGCACGGCTAGACAACACCGGTATTGTCACGTCTGTGGATGAAGTGACCGTAGAACCGTCTACCTCAAATGCGTCGAGTTGCTCAGTCTGAATTCTGAACACAAGATCTTGAGTTGTTGGCACCACGCCATCCGGGAGTATTAGCGTTCCTGAAAGCTGATTAGTCTGCGCAAACGAGGGGAATGACGAGAGCAAAATAGAGACTATTGATACGATTGAAAGCCAGCGAGGGTGTGAGCTAGAGCTTCGAGGTTGTCTACGAGTAAAAAACTCATCAGCTAGCTCAGTTTGATGGGAATGTTCTGTTTGACGAGGCGGAAAGTGATTAGTACTTTTCAAAATATATCACCGAATATTGAAGGCGTTTGCTCCCTACCCTATTCCCCTTGAATACCGATTAAAGATAAACCGACACTGAACTAACTAATTTAGAGCTAGTTGATAGCTTTTTCCGCCGTCCACCAACCCGCCCATGCGAAGGCAAACAAAGCCGTTATAGCAACGGTTATGTTCGCGATGGTGAGAGTCAACGATGCCGGAATAATCGAGATAGCATTTTGGATAAAGGCGGCACTATCGAAAAAGAGGAATGCCGCTACCAAACCAAGAATTAAGCCGACAAAATCAAACATTGTCGAGCTGGCTTTTCCTCTCTTGACGTTTACCGGAAGCCGGTTTACCACGACTTTTGTAAAATTATCATCAATCAGAGTAGGCTGCATGACCCTGGTCTGCTCCAACAAAGCATCTAAGTTAAGCGCCCTTTGTCGCTCGAATTCCGAAGCAGTTATCTTTTTTTCATTCATAATTTTACTCCTGCCAAGCCACAAGACCCTCTTGTAGTGACTGGCGTCCTCGATTTATGTGTGTCTTCACGGTTCCGAGGGGGACTCCCATGATATCGGAAATTTCTTGTTGTGTATGCTGTCTGTGCAAAAATAGATGCAGTACGCTTCGTCTCTCTGGATCCAGCTTGGCTAGCAACCTTGCTACTCTTTTGTGCAGCAATGATGTAGACGACTCGGAAGAAGACTGCTCCATTGAAGTCTCCGGAGCCGACAAAGGTTGATCATCCAAGACTTCGGTATCAAGCTGCTTGCGGCGTACGTGCTGAAGAAAAGTGTTATAGCCAATCCGATAAAGCCAACTGGAGAACTTAGCCTGCTTTCGAAATCGATGTAACTCTTTAAACGCTTGAATAAATGCTTCTTGAACTAAATCGTCAGCCAGCGCCTCATTCCAATCCGTCAATTGACGCATTGAATATCTTAGATTGGATTGATGGCGATTAACCAACTCACCGAAAGCGCGTTGATCGTTTTTCTCTATCGCCAATTCGATCAAAATCGAATCGTCCAGCTGCTGCACTCTACCGTTCCCTTAAACTAAATCAGCCTGTAAAGCCCGCTAACTCAGTGGATCTCGTTGCCGTTCTTCGAAAAACCAATATACAAGCTTTGCGATACCAACAAACAGCGGTATCAAGCCCAAAGCGCCAGTGGATGCGTCGCCCGCGGCATTGAATGCCGCCACGATACCCACGCCAGCGCCGGCGAGTATTAGGCCACTACGAAAAGAACCGCCGGATTGATCAAAAGTAGACAGAACTTGCGGTGGCACATCTTTCCCAGCATCCAGATAAACCTGAATGAGGTCCATCTTTTGTCGTCTCTTTCGATATCCATACCAAAAAACCGCGATCAGAATTAACAGCGGCACCGAGAAAAATAATATGATAGAAAGAATGGCAATAGGCCCGACCCATCCGGGTATTTCATCTGAGTCTATATGGATACCCTCCCTGATCGCTTCGGCTAGTTCAGCCTTCTCAGCATCAGACAAACCAGACACTTCCACGACAACCTCATCCGCCACTTCATCACCAGCTACTTTTCTGATTACCGAAGTCAATTTGTTGATGGATTCATCATCGGATACTTCCTTCGAGCTGAGACTCAAATCTACGCTGATACCTGAGCCATCATCGACAACCTCAGCCGTAACGACCTGATCCTCTTCTTGAGCCCAGATGTGATCCACACTGACAAATGCCAATATCAGCGCAATCAGGGTTATTAATTGTTTCATGTTGTTCTCCAGTTAAGCTGAAAGGCTTTTTTATGCCCTTCTCAGGGGGCTTAGATGCGCCTTTTTAAGTTTTGGATTCAATTTATTTGTAAATTCTTATCGCAAACTGACGACTACTTTTGATAACTTCTGAACTCCGCGTTCCTCAAAAATCCGCCACTCTCGCTCAAGTCAGCACTAAGGTTTTATCAGCATTTGAAATATATGCAAATAAAAAGCCCTTGATGCCACAGCATCAAGGGCTTTATTGATTCAATCTTGGACAATTTATTTACGCAAATGCTCTACAACTTTGTCGCCAAACTCTGCGGTGCTTAGCATAGTCACGCCAGAACCCGGCTTGGACAAATCAGAGGTGGAATAACCTTCGGCAAAGACGGATTGCATGGCATTCCAGACGTTCTTTGCTTCTTGTTCCATGCCAAAACTGTATTCGAGCATCATGGCCATTGAACCAATCATCGAATAAGGGTTGGCAATCTGTTGGCCTGCAATATCAGGAGCAGACCCGTGAGACGGTTCGTAATAAGCTTTCCCATTTGTACCGAGGCATGCGGATGGCATCAATCCCAAGGAACCCAAGATGCCGCCGCCCTGATCACTGAGGATATCGCCAAACATATTTTCCATGACCATCACGTCGAACTGGGTTGGATTTAGACACAACGCCGTCGCCGCTGCATCCACCAAGGTATGGCGCACCTCGACATCAGGATACTCTTTAGCGACCTCATCCAAGACTTCATTCCAAAGTACACTGGACTTAAGCACGTTACTTTTGTGAATATTGTGCAGAACCTTCTTTCGGTTTTGAGCCAGATCAAATGCGCGAATTAGAATATTGCGGATCTGATCCTCGTCATATTCAAGTGCCTCTCGTACGTAACGCTTACCATTTTCATCAACGCCCATTTCCTTTTCACCAAAATACAATCCACCAACGAGCTCGCGGACCATAATTAAGTCAATCCCTTCGCCAACAACTTCAGCTTTTAATGGCGAAAAGTGAGCAAGAGATTTAGGAAGAGATACTGGGCGATAGTTTGCGTAGGTATTTAATCTAGCTCGCAGGGGTAATAAGGCGCCACGCTCAGGCTGTTCGTCAACAGGAATCTGTTTGGACTCCTCATGATTTAAACCGATAGGCCCCTTCACAACAGCGTCGGCCTCATCAACCAAACTCTTGGTCTCTTCGGGAAATGAGCTGCCATGGCTAAACCATGCACCAGCTCCAAAAGGGGCTTCGATCAAATCAAATTCCACATCATTCCTTGATTCAATCACTTTGAGGACCTTGATGCCCTCGGCCATAATTTCAGGGCCAATTCCATCTCCAGGAAGGATGGCTATCTTGTACTTGCTCACGTTAGTAAAGTTATTAATTCAAAAGCGCGCCAATTCTAGCGGAATTGCCAGTCTATTCGAAGACGTGTTGAACCAATTTTCGCAATTCGCGCGGCAAACACCCGGTCTGACATCAATAACTTTGAGTTCTTCACCTTCAGCAGGTATTGTTTGGCGTAACTTATGCCCGAAGTTCTTATTAAGAGTACAATTTATTTGAGGAAACCGTACATGAAAAACCGCCCTATTCTCAAGGCCTTGAGCCTGTTTCTACCCACCATCATTGCGCTTGGAAGCACCAGCGCAGCTTTCTCACATGGACATGAAGAGGGGAAGCCAGAGCTGGGATTCGTAACCGAAAAAGTATCAGGCAGTGTCTACATGCTGTCTGGCGTGGGTGGATTCACCGGTGGCAATATTGGTCTAACGATCGGCGATGATGGTGTTGCCATGATTGATAATGGCTTGCCTTCAGTGCTTGAGCTCTTGAAAGCCGAAGTGGCTAAATCAACCGATCAACCGATTGACTATCTGATCAATACACACGTACATGGTGATCATATTGGCAATAATGAAGCCTATGCAAAAAATGACTCTCAAGTGGTTAGTCATCAAAACTTAAGAAAGACATTACTAGAAAAAGGAGTCCCCGCTGGTGGTGGTGAGATGAAACCGGCTCCGAAGGGCGCCCTGCCAGTTATCACTTTCTCCGATCAGATGACTATCCATATCAACGGAGATGCGGCCAAGATTAAGCACTTTGCCGCAGCTCACACCGATGGCGATGCCGTCGTTTTCTTTAAAAAGGCTAATGTCATACACACTGGTGACATCATGTTCAACAAGCGGTTTCCCTATATCGACACGAGTAATGGGGGTAGCTATGAAGGGGTAATGGCTGCTTTACAAGGTATCCATGATATGGCAGATGATGAAACCAAAATCATACCTGGCCATGGCCCGTTGGCATCTAAGTCAGACGTCGCAACAACGATTGAAATGCTTTCAGGTGCCAGAGAAATTATAAGAAAGTTAGTCGATGAAGGTAAAACCGACGAAGAAATACTCGCTTCCAACCCGCTTGAGCTATATGCAGAGTATAATTGGGGTTTTATCACACTAGAGCGCATGACCAAGCAAGTATTGGAAGGTCTACGTTAACTCAATCTCACCTAGAGCGACTAACACCATGGAATCACAGTTTTTTCTATCCACACTTATTCAACTGGGCATAAACCTCGTTTATACGCTATTAGCTCTTCTAGTGGGTGTAGTCGCTCTACAGATTGTCGACAATCTTCTTCTTAAAGATGTCGATATACAAAAGCAGCTCCAAGATGGAAACATGGCGGTTTCCGTGTTTGCGTCGACGATTTTGATCTTCGTAGCGATCATTGTTTCTTTTGGTTTAAAGGGTTAGCACCGCCAGTTTAAGTTCAAACAAGATAAGTACCCATGTTATCAACGCTCAGAGTGCTTCTAGTCATTCTGCTTGGCTATTTCGCCCTGATAGGTTGGTTGTGGAATAGAGCTGAACACTCTGAAGGATTTAGTCGAGCGTCCGATTCTCTTCCACGTACTCAGGCGAGCTTACAAACTGGCTTCGTGAAGAGCTCATTCAACAGTGAACGTTTTTATTCAACCGATTTGGCGGAAGCCGTTTCATATATTCCTGGAAACGTTCGCGGTGGAAGCTACATTTGGCAGGATCAGAATGGCCACGCTTTCGCTTATGCAGCAACGGGGCTTGATAAGAACTTGTACTTCGCCAATAGCTATCTTGTGGGATTTGTTCCTTACCAAACGGACAAGGTTTGGCAGCCACTGGTGACACTAGCGCTAAGGAAAACCTACCAATTTGATCATGAACAACACGGCGCAAAGTGGCATGATCTTTGGCAAAACTCTGAACAGGCATTTTATTACAGCCATGGGGACTGCGAAGACCATGCAATTCTCATGGCGGATTGGTTAATCTCTATGGGCTACGATGCTCGAGTTGCTATCGGTCAGGTTCCATCAGGTGGTCACGCCTGGGTAATCTTGTTTTACGATGAAAAGGAGTATTTAATCGAAGCCACAACGAAAAGACGACCACGATCTTTAAGTGATTTCACCCTTGCCAAATATGCGGCCGAGTACAGGCCCAGATATCTGTTCAACCGCGAAAATTTTTGGGTCAATATCGGAAGTGATCTTACCACTCGCTACTCCGGCGAAAACTGGAGACTTACTGCTAGCTATCACGCTCAAGACCTTTCAATTCGGTCTGACTCTTTTGCGCCTGACTCGCCTACAACGATGGAATAACGTCAAAAGATCTACCTTGGACTACTACAGACTCAACTTGCAGCTCTGACCAATCTTCTACTTCTGTCTTTAGCGGGTTTTTATCAAGTACCGTAAAGTTGGCCATCTTGCCGACTTCGATAGAGCCAATCTCGCTCTCCAACCCCATTGCCCATGCAGCGTGAAGCGTTATCGACTTCAGGGCTTCTTGCTTGGTTAACTGCTGTTCCCGACCCACCACCGTGTTTACTCGAGTATTTCTAAGCACATGCGCTGCCGCTGCCCGTAAGGGTGATGGCGGCGCTAATGGAGCATCCGAATGCAAAGAAGTTGGTACACCGCGTGACATCAACGACTTAATCGGAGTGATACTAGAAATCTTGTCGCCTATCACTGTCTTGTAATCCTCACCCATATGATTTACGTAGTGACTAGCAAACGATACGCCGAATCCGAGCTCAGCAAACTGTTGCTGCTGTGATTCATTTATCAGCGCAGCATGCTCGATTACGACTCGTTGCGATTTACCTTGTTGAGCTGCACTCAAGCTTTTGACAGTATCAATAGTGAGCGACTGCGCCGCGTCCCCGTTTGAGTGGATCCTTAGACTTAACCCAGACTCCCAATAGGGTTGCATATTGGTCTTTAACTCGTCGGGCCGAGTAGCCCACTCACCCGAAGCCCCTTTCGACTGACCACTCAGATATCCGGGTTCTGATAGGCGCATGGTTTGAGAATAAAAAGCGCCATCCACAAAAAATTTCACCTGCGGTAAGACAGTCGGCTTGTCGCGATTGAATGGCTTTGAGCTCATCGATAATATTTCTTGTGGTGCTGAATCTCCAAAGCGTTTATGAAAAGCCCGATACTCGGGAACCAGAAATAGCAGATAAGGATCCTGGTCTTCATATTCGCGCCAGTAGAAAAAATCTTCGACTCGTGTGCCAAAGATGCCATAACCTAAATCAGCCACCGCAGTAACGCCCGAATGATGTAGTAGCTTTTCATACCCTTTAAAGCCCTCTCGAACTCGACTCGGACCTAACAATTCGAAGGAGAGCTTACCAAGTAGCTTTTTAGGCGCTTCCTCGAAAAGTCTACCGGTCAGTTCACCATCAGAATCTATCGCAACACCTTGAACTTCATTGATCCATGACTCGTCGACTTCAGCCCACTTTAAAGCCGCGGAATTCAAATAAAAGTCATGAATTGAGTAATGCCAAACAAGAATTGGCCTAGTTGAAGATATTTGATCTAGTAACTCCTTATTTAGATCGCCGTGAACTAAGTTGTGATAACCATATACAATTAGAGGATCAACGCCTTCGTGATCTGAATTAATCTCCTTAAGTCTTTTTAAAAAAGCATCTAAAGATTGAACTCCTCTAACCTCCCCCAGTGGAGTTGACATATCCCAAGGCGGAATAAAGGGCCTAGAGTAAACCACTGAAGCAAGAAGCATATGCACATGTGGGTCAATAAAACCGGGCAAGATTGTCTTTTCTTGGTAGCGACGGTCTACCTTTACCTGTGGGTGCTTGCCAACGACTTCATCCAATATACCCACTTCTTTGATGCGACCATTTTCCACCAATATGCCCGCAGCCCCGATTGGTTGATTTTCACTGAGGGTAACAACCTCCTTCGCCACAAAGATAATGTTAGGCTGTTCTTGATTGCACCCACCAATAAAAAGCACGGTGAACAACAACACAACAATTGGAACACTATTGGGTTTCATAACTTCAGTATATTTCAGATTTCGAGGGTGTTTCTAAGTTAAGTACAACGGGCTTCCAAACTTTCATCATCATACTACTTGATTTACATTATAACCATAATGTAAGTTTAAGCGATGCAAGCCTTGACCCAATCAACACCGAAAAGACGCTCTCAATCGCAACGACGACGGGTTACACGCAATCAAATATTAGATTCTTGCATCGCCGTTATCGAGGCGAAAGGCTTCAATAAATGCAGTATGGCAGAAGTTGCGAAGGACGCGAAAATCACTACGGGTGCAATTCAGCACCACTTTACATCGAAAAGTGAACTCATCTGCGCGGTCATTACCGAGCGAATCTTTCCCACAATGGATTCGCCTACTGATTCAATTAAGTCTGGTACAAACTTGACTGAACGATGCCGCTATATGGTCAACGCCATGTGGGAATACTATGGTCATCCGCACTACTTGGTTGTTTGGGAAATTCTTTTCGCGACTAAGAATCAAACGACTATTCAAGAGACAATCGCGGAGTTCTTCGGTACCAAAGCCAAAGAATTAGAGAATCATGTAGCCGAATTATTTAGCGACCATTCCATCAGTATTTCATTTTCCCGCCATTGCATTCATTTTTGCAGTTCTCATCTAAGAGGGCTGGCATTGTCTCAAAACGCCAGGGGGTTTAAGCCCATTGTTGAAACCCAGCTACTTTCATTGAGTAAAGCACTGGCACAAGAACTCTCTGACTATGATCAAGAGACCTAAAGTAATCCTTGCGAGGTTAAGAAAATCACCATCAAAGTTGATGCTTTGCCAAGTTTTTTACGCCTTAATCGCTCTTATCTTTAACTTAATTAGCAGCATCGTGTGGTTTTTGAGCGGCATCGCGCTTACCTCCACAAACCCGTTTTTGGGGACTGCCTTCTGCACCTCACTGTTGCTATGGTCTTCCGCCATAATAAAAATACCGTCCACGCCCTATTGGCGTTCTGTAAACGCATTGTTGTCTGTCCTGATAATTTACTTTGGTGTAATAAGGCATTTTGATGCACCACCCGACAATGCAAGCGCAGTAATCGCCATCACGCTAAATATCGCGGGATCAACTTTGCTAATTCTCAACTCCCTGCTCCATCCGATAATTTCAACGGAAACACAACACAAATAATATTAAAACTATGAAGAAGATTGGATTGCTCTTATTCGCCGTAGGAATACTCGGCACGGCCATAGCCATTTATCTTAGAACGGCCAATTTGTATCAAACAAGTGGGGCCATTAAGCTGAACATATTTGATGAAGATGTGACCGTCTACCGAGATGAGGTTGGCATCCCTTACATTTTTGCCAATTCAACAGCAGACCTGATCCGTGCTCAGGGTTTTGTCGTCGCCCAAGACCGTGTATTTCAAATAGAGCTATATCGAGCATTGATCAATGGCCAGCTAGCCAAGCTGATTGGAGAACCAGGCTTAAATTCAGATATTCAAATGAGGGTTTTGGATTTAAGAGCCAACGCCCAACGCCAGTATTCATCAATATCCGATGAACATAAAGCATTCTTAAATTGGTACGCGGATGGCTACAATGCGTTCCTAGAACAAAGAAAGCATGAGTATCCCCTCGAGCTTGGCCTATTAGGTATCGAACCAAATGTAATAGAGGCTGTCGATTTACTCTCGGTACTGAACTACGCGGGGTTTATTCATAGTAAGAACTATGCTGATGAATTGTTAACCCAAAACCTCATAGATGAACTTGGCATCGACGAAGCACGTCAGTTGTTCCCAATAAACATTAACCTAGATAGAGATAGGGCTATCTCTCCTCAGACGCAAACTCGGTTAAAGCAACCAAGAGATGCAACTGAAGCTACTTACAATAAAACATTAGCGCTAAGCAGTCCGGCTTTCTTCGATAGACTCCCTGTTGCCCTACCGACTTCGGGCTCTAACAATTGGGTCACTGGCCCTGCGAAATCCGCAGGTGGCAAACCCATACTTTCAAACGATCCGCATCTAGATGCTCGAATACTGCCAGGACCTTGGTACCCAATCGGTCTGTTTTCGCCAAAAATTCAAGCCGTTGGTGCCAACTTACCCGGAGTGCCTGGCCTCCTCACTGGAAGAACTAAATACACCGCCTTCGGAATCACCAACGCCTACGGCGACAGTCAGGACCTTTACATCGAAGATCCAACGAGCACTTCATTTGCTCAACGAACGGAAATAATAATGGTTAAGGACTCGAGTCAGGAGTCAGGGTTTAGAGAGCACCGTATTGTTGTTAGAACCAGCCAGCGCGGACCACTGATTTCGGATCATGCAGTATTTGGTGGAGCTGGCAATCAACCATTGGCGTTGAGGTGGGCGCTACATGAAGTTAAGCCAGAGGCCATCGGCATATTTGACTTCCTTTCGGCAAAAACTGTGGAAGAATTTGATGCGGCAGTGCAAAAATTACCGCTGATGTATTTGAACTTTGTGTTCGGCGATACGAATGGTGGAATTGGTTATCGAGCATCAGGAGCCGTACCGATCAGAGAGCACGGCTCTACGATCAAGGTAGCGACGAGTTCTGACGATTGGCTCGGCATGATTCCGGCGAACGAGATGCCTGGGAAATTAAACCCGCCAAAAAATTGGTTGGGCACATCAAATCATGATGTCGTGCCCGATGACTATCCTTACTACTACTCGAACCACTTCAGCCCTTATTATCGATATCAGCGCACAACCGAAGTGATGAATTCTAGCGAAGTGCTTGACCCAGAGGATCATTGGAACCTAATTTTGGACGTCAAAAATAAGCATGCGGAGCGCCTAGTCCCAATCTTTGCCAAAGTACTTTCTGATCATCAGAGCACTGAACAGTTGGCAAACCTTCTTTCAAGCTGGAACTTCGAAGATGATATTGACTCCAGCGCCGCCACGCTATTTCATCTTATGCATGAAATATTGATAAAAAGAATATTCGAGGATGAAATG
The DNA here is from genome assembly GCA_963669225.2 of uncultured Arenicella sp. Lineage (GTDB taxonomy): Bacteria > Pseudomonadota > Gammaproteobacteria > Arenicellales > Arenicellaceae > Arenicella. The sequence continues at coordinate 639,912 of OY769919.2, forward strand.
AGCTCAGCGTTGTTTGAGTCTTTTTTGCCCTCAAGATATTACTGGCTGCAACGAACGGACAAAATTCTCATCGATGGTAACTCTTCGTTTATTGACGATAAGCGCACGGACAAAATAGAGGCTCTTGATGACTTAATCCTGGACTCTGCTGTCGCTGCTTCTGAGCAGCTAACCGCCTATTTCGGTTCGGACAGTCAGACGTGGAAATGGGGAGATTTTCATACCCTCAGGTTCATTAGCCCACTAAAACAATCTGGGGTTGGAGCGGCATTTTTAGGTCAAGCTTCTGCGCCTGCATCCGGCTCGGGAGAAACGCTTAACCGCGGTCAATACGCGTTGAATGGCGGTCCCTACGAGAGCCAATGGTTCAGTAGTCTGCGGATGGTTGCGGATTTGAATGACTCTGAAAAGGTCATGGCTGTGGTATCCGGAGGCAATGCGGCTAGACAGTTTCACCCTCACTTCAAATCACAGCTCGATGCATGGCGTTCTGAACAGTGGCACCCATGGTGGTTAGATCAACAAAAGGTAATTGAAAATCACAGAAGCAAGTTGGTACTAAAAGCGAGCGATTAAGACCTACTTCCTTTAGCCTGTGTCCTTTTATGCTTTGCGGGCTAAAGCTTATGTTTTGATAACGCTTGGTAAAATGGTCGGCACTCGTCTGCAAGTTTTTTCTCGTCTTTCGATAGATCGACCGCGGCGGTTATTTGTTTAGAGAAACCAGTGGACTTTTCTACATTTTGATACCAATGTGGAGCCCATACACCGTCGCTGTCTCTGGGACCCGAAGGCCAAGTAAGCATGTGTGTATCAAACGCGACATCTAGGGCATCACATAGCTTAGCTAAGGTCTGCTCTGGGTTTTTAAGCACATCGAGTGAGTCTATGACCGGGGGCATAACCTCGGTGTACTCTTGAGCCTGGCGAAAGAGTCGATATTGGGCTTCATAACCAAGATCTTCGGCGCAAACCAGTTCCCTTTTCTTGCCATAAGATTTAACCACAAAGTCCGGGTCTCTGATTAAAAATGCGTGCTTAACAGAGGAGAACCAATGTGAATCAACATCGACCACCATGTGCTGAGTCATGTGTTTTTGAAATTGAATGTTGCAACCATAATTTAAAGGTGCGTTGAGCTGCTTATCAATTACAGTTTGCCAATCGGCTGACTGGCTTTGCATAATTTCATCTTGCATAGGATGAACAGTCCCGGTTTTGTTCAAATAGCAAGCATAAAATGGTTCATCTATGACTTGAGTATCTGGTCGGTTTTCCCAAGCACGCATCATCGCCGTAGAGATATTTCTAGGTCCTGACCACATTGCGATTCGCGTAATCATGAGTGCCCTACCTTATCGGCACTCTCGATCCAGCAAGTCCTGATATAAGTCTTGCAATCGGCGTACCATCGGCCCACGGTTATCATCACTGCCACTTGACTGACCGATTTGGCGTCCGTCGATTTCGGTAACTGGCACGATCCCGGCAAACGTACCTGTCACGAATGCTTCGTCAGCCGAATAAACATCACTCAAAGAGAAATTTGTCTGAGAATGGGATATCCCTTGTTCTGCGCACACCGTCAATACTGCGCCGCGCGTTACTCCGTCTATACAAAACTGACCTGTCGAAGTGATTACTTCTTCATTTTTCACAATAAAAAAATGAGTGCTATTGCAAGTGGCGACAAAACCATGTGGATCCAACATTAAAGCCTCTGATGCACCAGCTTTAGTCGCCTGGATGCAAGCAACGATACAGTTAATCTTGGAATGACTGTTAAGTTTTGGGTCTTGTACGTCGGGGAAACCTCGACGCACGTGCACAGTAAAAAGATCGATCCCTTTGGTTACGGTTTGGGGTAATGCTTCTTTGTATTCCGGGATAATTACAATTGTTGGTTTGGATATGGTAACTCTGGGGTCTTGATATGGCGTTGACTTTGTACCCCGACTTACCATCAATCGGATATGAACACCATCACGCATACCATTCGCATCAAGGGTTACATGAATTCTTTCAAGAAGTTGATCAGCGCTTAACCCTGGATGAAAATCCAACGCTTTGGCTCCGGCAATAAGCCTCTCCACGTGCTGCTTCCAAAAAGCGACCTTTCCGTTATGAATCCTGAGGCCTTCCCATACTCCGTCTCCTAACATAAATGCAGAATCAAAAACCGAGACCTTCGCTTCATCTCGATGAAACAACTCGCCATCGATATTAATCAGAATATCGGCATTTCTGGGGTCATCAAGATAAGTATGTGTCGAATGTGCCAAGGGCTAACCTCTCGAATGGATAACAGATGTTCGTGGCGTGCCTATTAGATATCAGCTTAAAGAATAAAACCACTCATATTGAAATTTCACTCCTCACCAAATTCAGCGCCATGATTACCGAATGAAACCAATAGCTCGCTTAAACCGGCACGGCCGTTTGATTCTTAGGTGCTATTCCCAAAGCAAAAGCCCCAGGTCCGTATACCACACTGGCTGCCAAGCTCATCACACCGACCAACACTTTGACATTGTTGACACGCGCAACTTCTAGGAGACGAGCGTAGTTCTGGAAGCCATCGAGGTCACGCTTATCACCAGCGTAGCTTAAATTAACTACGGGAGCGTAAATCCCCTCTTCAATCCGCTCACAGGCGTACAATAATAAATGATTGATCGAGGTGGCGAGACCTCTCTTGGTTAGTACGGTTTTCGTTATGTGGTCATATCGAATTTGAATAATTGGATTCAGACCTACAGATTTCCCTATCAGAGCCGCTGGAAAACTTACTGTTTTCACCCCCTTTTCCAAGGCCCTAGCACGACTGTACAGAGGATCAGCAACCACTGGGTAACAGTGTACGACCCGGGCAAATTTTTCTATCAAACTGGTGTATTCGCTGAATGTTGCCCCTTTGGTTAAGAGCATGTCAGCATAGATAGCGACCAAGCCTTGACCCGCTAACGTGGACCCGGTGTTTAAGCACGTCATCCTAAATGCATGCTCAATGCCCAATGAATTTCTTACTTCACGTGCATCCTTAGCGATGCTGTTTGAAGCAAATTGAAAATTATCATATGTCGGGCTGACCTTTTTTGTGACGGTTTGACACAGAGCGAAGTCGTAGTACGGCGCCACTTGCTCTGATATCAAATCTCGAATTTGCTGTTCAGTAGGTGGTGCGGTATCTACTTGAGACTTTACATTTAACGTATTGCCTTTATAGATATCTACAAGGGACTTCTCATCGAATGTATCCGGCATTTCGACACCATCAACTTTGACAGTGACTGGCATAACCTTAAAAGGCCTTTTCTTGAGTATAAAGTTTGGTACAGCCGCGATCGAATCGATAACAATAGCGTAGTTCATGTTCCCCCTTCATGGTGACGGCTACTGAACAGTCTACACCTTGCTTAGGGGTGGTACAGTGAAAAATACCTAGAGAAAATTCCCAAATTACTCGACGGCAAGCGGATTGTCAGACAACACGACGCCATTTCGATCTGCATACACCCATTGACCAGGCATAATCACCTGACCTGCCATTTGGACTGGAACGTTTAAATCGCCCAGACCCCGCTTCTCGGTTTTCATTGGATGCACGTTTAGAGCTTTCACACCAATTGGCGTATTTCCAATTTCATCCACGTCTCGAATACAACCATTAATAATTAAACCGGCCCACCCGTTATTAGCGGCTTTTTCAGCTAACATGTCACCTAGAATCGCTCGTCTCATGGAACCACCTCCATCCATCACGATTACGCGGCCCTCTCCAGGCGTTGAGACTAATTCTTTCACTACCGAATTGTCTTCAAAGCATTTAATCGTGACGGCTTGTCCAAAAAAGCTGAGGTGCATGCCATAATCATTAAAGATGGGGTCCAATACTTTTACTAAGCCCTCATTGGCATCGCAAATATCTGGTGTACTTAACATCTTAATACCGCTCCTACTTTTTCCGCTTTACATTTATGTGTTCAAATGGGCAATGTCGGCAGGCGTTACCGCAGCATCGCCCTCGGGATCGATGATACAGCTCTGTGAAGACCATAAACCCATTTTCCATATAGTAGTGCTCGTTTTCTCGCAATATCGGAATGGGCCACTCAAGTTTTTCCTCTTTAACTGAAGGCGATCTTGGTGCGGTCTGACTGTTTGTGAGTTTACTCATAATTTCTTATCATTTGAGACAGCGTTTGCCTTCGAAATCATTCTTAAATATTCTCGAAAAATATAAAGGTTTCGCTTCAAGCTTATGCAGAGAAGTGACTAGGTACTTCGTCGATACTGCCCACCGACCTCAAAAAATGCATCCGTCAACTGACCTAAAGAGCATACTCGGACCGCTTTCATCAAAGCGTCGAATCCATTTCCACCATCCATCACTGTTTGCTTCAGCTCGGATAGCGCCAGTTCTGACTCAGATTGATTTTTCTGCTGGAATTCGGCCAAGCGGCGAATCTGGCTTTGCTTCTCTGCGTCGGTGGATCTCGCTAACTCAATGGTCTCAGGTTTTTCTTCTTGTTCAGGTAAGAAGGTGTTAACACCAATTAGTGGATAAGAACCGTCGTGCTTCATCGACTCATACTTCATCGACTCTTCTTGAATTTTACCTCGCTGATAGCCGGTTTCCATGGCACCCAAAACACCACCTCGATCAGAAATTCGCTCAAACTCTCGAAGCACCGCTTCTTCGACTAAGTCTGTAAGCTCTTCAACTATGAATGATCCCTGACTTGGGTTTTCATTTTTGGCTAGGCCAAATTCGTGATTAATGATCAGTTGGATTGCCAAAGCTCTTCTAACCGACTCTTCAGTTGGAGTTGTAATAGCCTCATCATACGCATTCGTGTGTAGACTGTTGCAATTATCGTTAATAGCTAACAGAGCCTGCAAGGTGGTTCTAATATCATTAAATTGCATTTCTTGAGCATGCAGAGATCGCCCGGAGGTTTGAATGTGATATTTCAACTTTTGACTGCGCGCATTGGCTCCATATTTTTCGCGCATGGTGACGGCCCAAATGCGTCGCGCGACTCGGCCAATAACCGTGTACTCAGGGTCCATTCCGTTTGAAAAGAAAAAGCTCAAATTGTGAGCAAAATCATCAATATGCATGCCTCGCGCTAGATACGCCTCAACAAAGGTGAAGCCATTAGCCAGCGTGAAGGCCAATTGTGAAATCGGATTCGCACCCGCCTCAGCAATGTGATAACCGGAAATGGAAACAGAGTAGAAGTTTCTAACCTTATGATCGATAAAATACTGTTGAATGTCACCCATCATTCGTAGGCTAAATTCAGTGGAAAAGATGCAGGTGTTTTGACCTTGATCTTCTTTCAAGATGTCGGCTTGTACAGTGCCTCTTACGGTATTCAAAGCAAAGGCTCTTAACTCTTGCTGTTCTTCGAGATTTGGTTGTCGCTGATTCTCCTCTTCGAATTTGACAAACTGCTGATCTATGGCTGTATTCAGAAACATCGCAAGGATTGCTGGTGCAGGACCATTGATAGTCATCGAAACCGACGTACTGGGTGAGCATAAATCAAATCCATCAAAAAGCTGCTTCATATCATCCAAAGTCGCAACCGAGACGCCTGAATTACCGATTTTACCGTAGATATCTGGCCTTTCCGCCGGGTCAAAACCATAAAGAGTGACTGAATCAAATGCTGTGGATAGTCTTTTCGCCGGAGAATGCTCTGAAAGTCTTTTAAAGCGTCTATTAGTTCGCGCCGGATCGCCTTCTCCCGCAAACATTCGCGCCGGATCCTCGCCCTCCCTTTTGAATGGAAATACTCCTGCTGTGTAGGGGAAAAAACCAGGCAAATTCTCTCGCTTCAACCAACTAAGCAGATCTTGGTGGCTGTGGTAGGTTGGCAGACTCACTCGTGGAACTAAGGTTCCGGATAAACTTTCCTTACATAAGTTGGTGGTAATCGCTTTTCCATTCGGCAAGGTATCGGTTCGTTCGGTGCCTTGATAACCTTGAGCAACCGTGCTCCAGTTTTCAAGCAGCAATTGATTTTCACCACTCAATGCGGCCGAAAGTTCGGCTTTAACCGAAGTCAAGCTCGGCTCTTCTTGGTTTAACAGCTTAGCAGTGGTGTCCAAGGCTTGTAATTTACCCGCAATTTCAGCCTGTGCATCGGCATCGGCTAAATACGCTCGCACCGTTTCGGCTATTTCCGCTAGATACCGTTTGCGTGACGCGGGCACAATAGCTGTCTTTTCGGAAGGCATTTTAATACCAATCGAGGGGAGTGATGACTCCCACTGACGTAGCCCTTTTTCTCGTAAGATGCTCAATAAGCCTTGATAGGCCGCGGTCACGCCGTCATCTCCGAAGCGCGATGCAATAGATCCATAGACGGGCAAGTCTGAAGGTTGAACAGACCACGCTTCCTGATTTCGCTGAACCTGCTTTGCCACGTCTCGTAATGCGTCTGCCGCGCCAGTTCTATCGAACTTGTTAATCACGACGATGTCTGCAAAGTCCAACATGTCGATTTTTTCCAACTGACTCTGAGCCCCGAACTCAGGCGTCATTACGTACATGGAAGCATCTACGTAGGGAACAATTCCAGCGTCGCCCTGACCAATTCCAGGCGTTTCAACAATGATCAAATCGAAGCCAGATGCACGCACTGCATCGATGACTTGATTCAGGTAGGCTGGCACTTCTCCACTGGCATCGCGAGTGGCTAACGACCGCATGTATATAGATTCATGATAGATCGAGTTCATTCGAATGCGATCACCAAGCAAGGCACCACCAGTTTTCTTTCGCGTTGGATCGATTGCGATAATGGCTATATTCGCTTTGTTACCACTGTCCACTCTAAAGCGTCGAATGACTTCGTCAGTAAGTGACGATTTACCTGCGCCACCAGTACCGGTAATACCTAACACCGGAGTAGTTTTCTGCGCGGCTAAGGCAAGCTTTTTGATTTCGGACCCGCTTAATTCTTCACGCTCTATTTTACTGATTAGTTTGGCTAAACCGTCGCGGTTAGATATTTGCTCTAGTAATGTGTCGAAGGAATCTTGATCCGCGCCCAGATTGCTACACCGCTCAATCATGTCCTCGATCATGCCAACCAATCCCAACTCCATGCCATCTTGAGGCGAGTAAATCCGCTCTACCCCGTAATCATGAAGTTCTTGAATTTCCTCGGGGACTATCACTCCTCCGCCACCGCCAAACACCCGAATGTGTCCGCAGCCCCGCTCTTTTAACATATCAATCATGTATTTGAAGTACTCGACATGCCCGCCTTGATAGGAACTCATGGCAATACCGTGAACGTCTTCTTGTATGGCGGCCTCAACCACCTCAGCCACTGAACGATTATGCGCCAGATGGATAACCTCAACGCCCTGTGCTTGAAGGATCCGTCGCATGATATTAATCGATGCATCATGACCATCAAATAGACTGGCGGCCGTCACAAACCGAACCGGGGTGGCATTTTTTGAGGTCGCCTTAGACTGCGCCCCTTTAAGTTGTGCGTTACTCATTGTCTGTATCCTGGCAAACGCCTATCAATGATGTAAATTTACGCGTGTCTGATTCGTGGAATGGCTCAGTATCACGCTGCGTGGAACCATAGGCTCCGTCACTCTCTAGTCGGAGTGTTCTACTAACTATTATTTCTATTTATCAAAACCTGCATCGTCTTGGTCAACCCTTGATGCAAACGTTTGGTTTCTTCAAGCTTATCCGGGTTAGACAACCAGTAGTAGACGATGCCGATAACCGAAGCACTAAACTGGGCGGCAATAGAGTCGGCATCTCGCTTAACCTGATTAGCAACCTGAGGGTCATTAAGAATCCAGTTTACGACGTCTTGAAATCGACGTTGATGAATATTCTTGATTGTATAAGCTAGGTCTGAGTCAGAGTTTACCGACTCAAACCAAAGCGTATAAAACGTGTGTACGTAGTCTGGAGCATCTACGCAGAATTGGTAATGCTGATTAATAGCACCTTCGATAGCAGAGAGGCCAACCAAACTTTCGGTGGCCTTTTTGAGTTGCTTTAACCAAATCTCGCCGAGCCTTAATACAACAAAATTAAACAACTTATCTTTGTTGCCAAACCGATGCCCCGCCAAACCACGACTGTAGCCCGCCTCGATGCCAACATCGGTCAAACGCGTATTCTCTGGACCTCTCTCTACAATCAGCCGAACAGTCGCATCGAACATACGTTGATCCGACAATTCGGTGCGTTCAGCTTGAGTAAGCGAGCCTTTCGACTCAGACAGCTTTTTTGGCGCAACAGTGTGATTCAAACCTAACTGCTCTATGCAAACGCGGCTTCACTTAATTCACAACCAACCCCTGCGCCCTGAGTAATCGCTCTGGAGTACGCACTGGCGCGCGGCAACATCTGTGAAATAAAGAACTTAGCGGCAAGCTCTTTGTTCTGCATAAATTGAGCATCGCCCTCACCGGCAGAGCGTTTAGCGCTGGCTATTTCCGCACTTCTTAAGTGATACCATGCCCCAATGACGTACCCCATTTGCATCAGGAAGTTGTAAGATATCGCGCCAGAGAAATTTGGATTGGAAGTCGAATTTTCAATAATAAAACTGGCGGTATTACTCAGTTCCGTTTTGGCTGTTTGCAACGCTGATGCCAAATCTCCATGAGCTTTAGCATCAACAATTGTCTGCTCCATTTCCACCATAAGCGCGTTGAATCCGGCTCCACCGTCTTTGATGAGCTTGCGTCCAACCAGATCGTTGGCTTGAATCGAGTTTGTGCCTTCGTATATCGAGGTTATTCGAGCATCTCGGTAGTGTTGTGCAACTCCGGTCTCTTCAATAAAACCCATGCCACCGTGGATCTGTATGCCTAACGAAGTTACTTCGTTGACAAGTTCGGTACACCATGCCTTAGTAATCGGAGTCAGTAACGCAAATCGCGTTGAATGGTAAGCCCGCTCCTCGTCAGTTGTCGCATGCCCCCGAAGATCATGTGACTTGGATGCATCAAAGCATAAGGCTCGCATCGCATCGGTAAGAGACTTCATTTGCATCAACATTCTCTGTACATCGGCGTGACCGATAATGGCGGTCGCCTGACCTGTCTCAGCGGAGCGGCCTTGAACCCTTTGTCTAGCGTAGTCTAAGGCATCTTGATAGGCTCGCTCAGACAAGCCCGCGCCCTCTAGTCCAACTTCCAACCGAGCATGATTCATTAGTGTAAACATGCATGCTAAACCTTGACCGGGTTCACCTATCATATAGCCGACCGCGCCACTGTCCTCGCCAAAGCTCATTACACAGGTTGGACTTCCGTTGATGCCGAGTTTTTCCTCAGTAGAAACAACTTTAACGTCATTACGCTCGCCTAGTGATCTATCTTCGTTTACCAGAAACTTCGGCACCAGGAATAAGGATAGACCTTTAACACCTGCCGGTGCGTCATCTAACGGGGCCAAGACAATATGGATGATATTGTCGGTCATATCGTGTTCGCCCCAAGTAATGTAAATCTTCTGGCCTTTGAGTAGGAAGTGATCTCCATTTGCTGTGGCCTTGGTCTTTAGATTTGAAAGGTCTGAACCCGCATGAGGTTCGGTCAGGTTCATAGTCCCGGTCCACTCGCCCGAGATAAGCTTCGGCATGTAGGTTTGACGTAAATCCTCTGTACCATGCGCCACCAGCGCATCTATCGCACCCGCTGTAAGCATTGGGCATAAGGCCATCGCTGTATTGGCACTGTTCCAAAACTCACTGGCTGCCATGTGTACAGTAAAGGGCAATCCCTGGCCTCCGTAGTTCGGGTCTTGCGCCAAGCTTAACCAGCCGTTCTCAACAAAGTGCTGATAGGCTTCTTTGAAACCAGGAGCTGTCTTTACCTCACCATCTTGAGCGCGACTATGTTCGACATCACCCGTGCGATTGATTGGTGCGAAAACATCCGCTGCGAACTTGCCAGCTTCTTCAATGACCGCCTCGATAAGCTCAGGAGTTGCTTCTTCAAACTCCGGGATGGAGGTCAATGAGTTGATGTCTAATAAATCATTTAATACGAATGAAACTTCAGAGATGGGTGCTTTATAGTCAGCCATTGCGCCAGTGATATGTATGTAAATTCGATGCCGTAATTTACTTGTTCGCAACAAGCAAGTCAATATTCATGCATTAATCCGCTGACTTTATCGGGCTTATCCTCGGTATTCATTCGCATAATCAAGTGTTATTATTGCCCCGCGTTTGTGTGACAATGAAGTACCTCCGTGAGCTTAAAAAGCCCTGTGCGATCCAAAAAGACTGGACCTAGAAAGGACAGCAGCAAATACAAAGCAGTTCTCAAGGCGACCAGAGAGCTTGTTGATGAGAGTGGATACAGAGCTCTCTCTCTCAAGGCCATCTCTTCACGCGCAGGAGTAACCAGGAACCTTTTGTACAATTGGTGGGATGGCGATTTAAACAGAATCGTTGAGGAAGCAATCTTGCCATCGGTACTCGATTGGAAGTTGCCAGAGACAGGGAGTTTGTCTAAAGACCTCGAACAGTTTATCAGTATGTCAATCGATGCTATGCATCAACCAAATGTACTAGGCGGATATTTAGAGCTTGCTTCCCACGTGGTAGATAAACCTGAAGATCTGCAGAGAACTAGCAAGAGTTTTAGAACCCCCTATGCACGGCTTTTAGGGAGGATTTTACAAAATGCCGAAGCACGCGGCGAATTATCAAAACACGATCCAGAAAACGATATCCACCATTCAATTTTGGCTCAGATAATCTCTGGATGCGTATTGCAATTTGCAATTAGTAAAAAGCTGGGCAAACGCCAGACAAAAAAGTTAATTCTAGATATGACTATCAAGCTTCTGCAGGTTTAGTGTATACAAAATCAAGCGTCCAGACTGAGTTCAACGGTTAAATCGGTCTAAATCACCCCATATTGTTGACAATATTGATATCGATTGGCACACTGCGCCGCATGATTTCCGCCAACAAACAACTCAAAAACACGCACGCGCTGGATGATGACAACACACTGAGCGGACGCACTACCGTTGCGTTACGAGAAGCGATTGTTAATGGGAGTATTCAGGCTGGAGAAAAACTCAACGAACCCAAGCTAGCGGAGCAATTCAGCGTAAGCAGAGGTCCTCTTCGCGAGGCGATTAGACGCTTGGTGTCAATGGGGTTGGTGGAACACAAGCCGCATGTTGGAGCTTCAGTTGTCACTCTCGAACCCAAAAAAATTGCTCAATTATACGAACTTCGAGAAGCTCTAGAAGGCTTAGCAGCGCGCTTAGCCGCATCGCGAATGAACCATGATGAGATAGCGGAATTGAGACACTTATTAGAGGTTCATCGTCAGCATTGTGAGAACAATGCCGGAGAATATATGCAGGCCGAGGGCGATTTCGATTTCCATTATCAAATCATAAAAGGCAGTGGCAACCCTCTCCTAGTGCATCAACTTTGCGACGAACTATATCATTTGATTCGAATGATCAGATTCCAAACGAGCCGGTTTAAATCTCGTCCTAAACGCGCTCTCATTGAGCATGAACAACTCTTATTTGCACTCGAAAACCGCGATCCGGAGCTTGCCGAACTTCTGATGCGTCGTCATATCTCGAGGGCAAAACACTCTATTATTGAATTTCTTTCGACTGAGGAATAAAGAACATGTCAGCAGGTTTGCGCTTCAGAGACGCTCTAGCAAAGTCACATCCACTCCAGGTAGTCGGAACCATCAATGCCTATACAGCTTTGATGGCCACTAAAATCGGACATCAAGCAATCTATATTTCCGGTGGTGCTTGCGCGAACGCTTCATACGGGCTTCCTGATCTCGGGATGACCAGTATGAACGACGTGCTGGAGGATGCTCGCAGAATAACAGCGGTGGTCGATACTCCTCTTATGGTGGATATTGATACCGGTTGGGGTGGCGCCTTTAACATCGCGAGAACCATCAAAGAGTCAATCCGTTCTGGCGTGGCTGCCGTGCATATGGAGGACCAAGTGGCACAGAAACGCTGTGGTCACAGACCCAATAAAGAAATCGTTAGTCAGGCCGAGATGGTCGACCGAATTAAGGCAGCGGTCGATGCCAAAACAGATGAGAATTTTTTCATATTAGCTCGCACGGACTCCTACGCTATTGAAGGCTTACAAGCCTCGATCGATCGATCGGCTGCCTATATAGAGGCTGGAGCAGATGGTATTTTCGCTGAAGCGATGGCAGACCTCACGCAATACCAAGCTTACAAAAATGTTATCGATGCCCCCCTCCTCGCGAATATGACCGAATTCGGCATGACCCCACTCTTTGAAAAGACCGAACTTGCACAACATGGTGTTGATATTGTTTTGTACCCATTAACGGCAACTCGGGCAATGAACAAGGCGGCTGAAATGGTGTACCAAGATGTATTGGACAAAGGACACCAGAAAGATATGGTCGAACATATGCAAACACGTATGGAACTCTATGACTATTTGAATTACCACGAATACGAAGAGACTTTGGATAAACTGTTTTCTGAGAAGAAAGCGTAATTAAAAATTACCGAGGATTGTTTATATGGCAACTGAAAAAAAATTAGGCGGAGCGGGTCTGCGCGGCCAAGTGGCCGGACAAACCGCTTTGTGTACCGTCGGGACACAGGGTTCTGGATTAAACTATCGGGGCTATGATGTAGATGACCTAGCGGACAATTGCATATTTGAGGAGGTCGCCCACCTCATTTTAAAGGGCCATTTGCCAAACCAAGAGGAATTAAACGCCTACTGCAGTAAATTAGAATCTTTAAGGGAATTACCCACTGCTTTGAAACAAGGTTTAGAGCTCATTCCTGCCGATGCTCACCCGATGGACGTGATGCGAACCGGGGTTTCATTATTAGGCAACCTAGAGCCCGAACTGGAATTCTCTGAGCAACAAGATAAGGTCGACCGCATATTGGCTTTGTTACCGGCGATGGTGGTTTACTGGTACCGTTTTTCCCATGAAGGAGTAAGGGTTAACACACAAACTGGCGCAAAAACGATCGGCGGACATTTTTTGCATATGCTTCATGGTAAAAGCCCAAGTGAAATGCACGAACAAGTAATGAATGTATCGTTAATCTTGTATGCTGAGCACGAATTTAATGCGTCAACCTTTAACGGTCGCGTCGCCGCGTCCACACTCACTGATATTTTCTCGGTTATTACCGGGGCTATCGGCACATTACGAGGCCCACTTCATGGCGGCGCCAATGAAGCGGCCATGGAAATGATCGAGCAATGGTCTTCTGCCGATGAGGCTGAAGCCGCGATTCTAGAGAAATTGGCAAACAAAGAGTTAATAATGGGTTTTGGTCATGCCGTTTACAAAGAACGCGACCCACGCAATGCGATTATCAAAAAGTGGTCCGAGAAGCTTGCTAATGAAGTCGGCGACGAAGTTTTATACGCCGTCAGCGTAAGATGCGAAGAAGTCATGAAGCGAGAGAAAGGCATGTTTTGTAATGCTGATTTTTTCCACGCCTCAGCCTATAACTTTATGGGTATTCCAACCGGCTTGTTCACTCCTATTTTCGTGATGAGCCGCGTCACAGGGTGGGCTGCTCATGCATTCGAGCAACGGGCTAACAACCGCATTATTCGGCCTAGCGCTGAGTACATCGGGCCTGAACACCGGAAAGTGACACCTATTTCGGAAAGGTAACGCCTAAATTTTTAAAGCTAAAAAAGCCTCTTAATAGAGGCTTTTTTTATATCTAAATACCAGAAAGCACTTAAAAATCAGCTATTTCACACGACTGTCACAAGATAATAGACAATTACTCCAGAAATATAACAATTAATTATTTCATTCCTTTTGGTTATATCTAACATAAGATTTAACCATTTTTAAAACTTCCCTTGTAGCCGCATATTACACCCAAGCAGAGAGACTAGCTCGCTTTAAAACCCAGCTAACCTAACCAAGTGATCTGGGATTGTCGTTAACCCTTTACACTCTATTGCAGGTGCTATTATGGAAATTATGATCGTTGTAACAGTAGTTTTGTTGGCGGTTGTGGCATTCAACGAAATCGTTGATCACTAAGTCATCATTACTGAACAGATATCATGCGCATGTTGAGCCTCTCGGTAGCGCACTAGCCCACTCCTCTTAGCTAGATCAACGACCCCTCTTGTTTAGCCGCTCTCATAGAGCGGCTTTTTTATTGGCCTAGTCGACTCAATTACAGATTAGCATTCCAACCTTGGTAAGCCAGACCAATATTTTCAACTAAACTTGCGTGCATTGGCAATCCGCTAGCGACAATATGGCCGCTGTCCAAAAAGTCTTGTTGTCCTCTAAAGTCCGAAACTTGCCCACCTGCCTCCGACACGAGCAGCACTCCAGCGGCAATATCCCAGGGCTTCAGATTAGCTTCCCAAAAGCCGTCATAGCGACCACTAGCGACATAAGCCAAATCCAGTGCTGCAGAGCCAAGTCGCCGAATTCCCGAAGTCTGTTGCTCCAGTAAACGTGTCAATGCGTTGGTAAAGGAAGCAAGGTTTTTCAGGGACACTCCATTAAATGGAACTCCGGTTGACAGTAATGAGCCGGATACTGTTTTTCGCTCACTGACGTGTATACGACGGCCATTTAGTTTAGCTCCATGCCCACGATAAGCTTCGAACATCTCATCTTTGGCAGGATCGTATACCACACCCAACTCCAAGCGTTGGCTTACTTTCAAAGCAATCGACACCGCATAATGCGGAATCCCTCTGACAAAGTTTGTGGTGCCATCAAGCGGGTCGATGATCCACTCATACTTATTTTCCTCTAAGGAGGATCGGCCATACTCCTCACCAATGAGTAAATGATCCGGAAAAACGCCACTGATCGTCTCCCTAATCAAACGTTCCGCTCCACGATCAACGTCGGATACAAAGTCATTCAATTCTTTTTGTTCTATATTGAGCGACGCCCTATTTCGCGCGCCATCTCTTATTAGTTGGCCGGCGGCTTGTGCGGCATCCTTAGCGACATTCAGAAATCGGTCTTGCATCGTACTTTAGATATGTATCAGTCATGATTTGATTAGTCTAAGGGATTATAAAAAGACAAACCTACTTATTCAGACATAAAAAAAAGGCAGGTTTCACAACCTGCCTCTCTAAAGACCATCTTATTTCTATACAGCTCTTTTCAAATATCCATCAAGTCCATGTGGAATCACTCGGCCAATTTGACGCGCAACCATGGCAATATCCTTGGTTGTTGGATCATCCATAAGCCAACCTTGGATTGACCCAATAATGCCACCAGCATAAAAGTCGGCAATAGTGTCTAGCTGATGAGAGCTGAAATTATGGTTGAATTGGAACAATATGCGCTCAGAAATTAGTTTTGAAATCAGCGTCTTCAAAAGCGATAAACATTGAATGCCCGCTTGGCCGGTAAAAGCAGCACGCATCAAAATCCTATCTCTGTCGCATTCTTCAAGTAAATATCGAACACTCACTTCGACAAACTCTTCTCGACCAATTTCCTCACTTTGGATAAGAGCTTCACTTTTCGCCCAAGCTTTCTCGAACACAAGTTGAATTCTATTCAGCAGGATAGACTGCTTAGAATCGAAGTTTGAATAAAAAGTTTGGCGACTAACCCCAGCCGTTTTAGTCAATTCACCAATGGTAATTTCATCAATCGTTTTGCTTTGTAAATGATGCGCGAGTGCCAATTGTAACTTCTCTTGGCTTCGTCTCTTTCTAAGATCCAATGTTAACCCCGTTTTAAAATAGTAATTGTCAGCGCTTTACGCACAATTAATTTGTCTAGGTATGACCTATATTTTCTATATGACTTGATCCGGTGAGTAATTACCTCAACCCCACTTGCTAAACTCCAACAAGCCTCTCTCCGAAAAAAGCCATCAACGCTCTCAATTAGACACCTTAACGAAATAGTTTTTCAACAACTGTATTGTATTTATAACGAAACTTTACAAATTGCCCAACTTAATAAAAAGTTTTGTAACACAGAGTCATAAGCACATAGACACTGTTAGAATCGCCGTTAAACTCTCGTTTTCAGTATTCGCTTGAAATTGGGTCGCGATTATGTCTTAGTTCCATGCCCAAAAGAAGTTGATTTTTGTTAAAAGTCAGATAAATAACGATGTTCTCGACCAGCAGATTCACTCCAACACATAGATGCCAGGCTTCCAACCAGAAATTTGGCTCTAAATTATGGTTTCTAGCCCTTTTTTCACTGATATTAAGTGGATGCAACACATATAGGATAGATCAAACATGGCCATCCGAATTGCCACCACAAAAAGTATTTATTAAAGGATTCTTAGACAAGCGAAACCTTGAATCTGCCACGGATGCTCAATTAGGCTATCACCTTGGCTGGATCAAAAAGTTTTATCAGGGAACGGCTCTTTACCCCAATGGTTGGCTAAGCGCTTCTGATCAATTCATAGAGTCTGTCAAGACCAGAGAGGAACGTCGTGTTGTTGAAACTCGTATGTACAAACTGGGAATTTTAATTGCGAACGAGTGGGCTCAAGACAATGATATTCGTCTTATCAACAACGCCAATATAGCAACTTGGGGGAGCGCACTGCGAACAGCAGCAGAAAATGAAGATCAAATGCAGTTCTTGGAAAAAGTCGAACTCGATGTAAAGCTGTTACTCACCGAACAGATTAAGGCACGCCAAATTAAATACGAAAGATACTTTCCAGAAGAATCCTTTGATGACTTTTAAGAAAAATTACAATCATAATTAAATAAAAGTGGTACGTTCTTAAGCCATGAAGATAGCAATCTACACACTTCCTTTACTGCTATGTTTCTCTTCAATCAGTCTGTCGGAAACACAACCAGGCTCTGCCGCAGACGTTTCGGAGGCATCGACGTCAAAGAAGCCAAACACGGATAAAATATCAAAGGATTTTAAGTGCAGTCCAACTCATCCAGACACAGAATTGGTCGATAGGGTGCGAATTTCGGCGCACACTCGACTCTGTAATGCAGCAGGATGGCTGGATGGCTTATTCGGAGATCAGGAGCACTTTGATGGACAAGATTTCCGAGGCAAAATTTCACTCGGCTTCAAAGAGGATGAAGTAGAGGGCTTAGACCCAAGGTTACGAGTTCGGATTAAGACTCGGCTTCCCAATGCATCAAAGCGCTTCAATGCCTTCTTAGGACGAGTTGAAGAAGATAGCTATATCGCAAACACCGAAATCCATGAGGATCGGCTAACCAACGTCGGATTGCGCTCTACTAATGATGACGACAGCGAATGGTTAGTTGGGCTGGGCTATCGTACGCCCAATGCCGACTCAAATGGATGGGACTTTTCCGTAGGCGCAAAGATTAGTGGCGGATTTAAGCCCTACTCCAAGCTGGCTCATCGCTACTTGTTTCCAGTATCTAATGATAGTTTTTGGAAGACTACTCAGACCGTCTTTTGGCGTGAGCAAGACGGCTTTGGCTTAAGTAGCAACGCTGACTATACAAAACTAATAGGCGATCGCGACATCTGGGTCTCGCATGCCAGCGTTAAGTACACAGAAGAAGCCGAACAAGTCGAATGGTTCGCTGACACTCGCTGGCATCACTCGATCACGAAAAAGAAAGGAATTTCATCCAGTATTTACCTGCGCGGTGAAGCAGAGAACGACGTCGCAATTCCGGAATACGGCCTTACATTTACGTACATCCAACCCATTCTTCGAGACTGGCTTTATCTTGAGACCGGTCTGGACTGGCGTTGGGAGAAGCAAAGTAAACAGCAAACTTCCTATAAGAGCGCAGTCAAGTTTGGCATTCAGCTAGAGATGTTAATGGGTGATTATTACAGACGAAGCCGCCATAAGTAGACCCGATTACTCTTCATAATGTCAGTGATGACATTCACTGAATGCATATCGAAAAATCGTTGGGAAACACTAAACTAAGAGCAAAAAGCGTTAATATTAGGTCATAAATAACTTTCTATATTTATGACAATGAGTTTTTATCCCCCTGTTCGCACCCTTATGGGACCTGGCCCTTCCGACGTTCACCCTCGTGTGAGCGAAGCGCTGGCAAGGCCTACTGTTGGCCATTTGGATCCAGCGTTTATCGATCTAATGGATCAAACCAAAGCCCTACTGCAGTACGCCTTCAAAACAAACAATGAACTAACGCTGCCAATTTCAGCGCCTGGCTCAGCTGGAATGGAGGCCTGCTTTGTAAACCTTATCGAACCTAACGAAACAGTGATCGTCTGCCAGAATGGTGTTTTTGGTGGTCGAATGAAGGAAAACGTTGAGCGAGTCGGTGCCAAAGCCATTATGGTTACCGACAATTGGGGAGAAGCTGTAGATCTAGAAAAAGTTAAGAAAGCCATTGCCGACAATCCTCACGCAAAGGCACTTGCATTTGTGCACGCGGAAACCTCGACTGGCGTGATGAGTGACGCATCCGCTCTTTGCAAGATTGCTAATGAGAACGAGATGCTCAGCATCGTCGATACAGTAACTGGCCTTGCTGGCATAGAGGTTGACGTGGATGGCTGGGGTGCTGACGCTGTCTATAGCGGCACACAAAAATGTCTGTCTTGTGTCCCTGGGCTCTCTCCTGTGACTTTCAGTGAGAGAGCACAACAGGTCATCGCAAACCGCAAGACACCAGTACAAAGCTGGTTCCTAGACATGAATCTGGTAATGGGTTATTGGGGACAGGGAGCCCAACGTTCTTATCATCATACAGCCCCCGTAAACGCAATCTATGCGTTGCACGAGTCTCTAACTATCCTTAAACAAGAGGGATTAGAGAATAGCTGGGAAAGGCATAAGCGCAACCATTTAGCTTTAAGAGCGGGCTTAGAGGCCCTAGGAGTCACCCTAGTAGTTGAGGAAAGTTGCCGCTTGCCACAGCTAAATGCTGTATCGGTACCCCAAGGCATTGACGAAGCATCAGTACGTAAACAACTACTTGAAAATCATAGCCTGGAGATTGGAGCTGGATTGGGACAACTTGCTGGTAAAGTATGGCGTATAGGATTGATGGGGTTCAGCTCGCGTCCAGAAAATGTACGTTTGTGTATCGCCGCACTGGAATCGGCTCTTATCACTCAAGGAGCAAACATTGAGGCTGGCAAGGCGCTTGAAGCAGTTAACAAAGCCTATGAAGCACTCTGACTGAGGCCAGGAAAGACTCAATAAAAAAGCCTCGTCTATGACGAGGCTTTTTTGACATACAGAGTTGCACTAGCAAAGAAAAATAGGGCTACCTAGGCAGGTTGACTTATTATTCTTAGCTGAAATACAGGGAAAATTTGATCAGCCTAGTAGATGTTCAATAGCGGCTCTTTCTTCACGTAACTCATTTTCAGTTACGTCCATCCTTGAGCGGCTAAATTCAGAAACTTCCAAGCCCTGAACGATTTCGTATTTTCCGTCTTTACAGGTCACTGGGTAGGAGTACATGATGCCCGGCTCGATGTCGTAGCTTCCATCACTTGGAATGCCCATACTGACCCAATCACCTTCGTCAGTTCCTAAAGCCCAAGTGCGCATATGATCAATCGCTGCTGCAGCTGCCGAGGCAGCACTGGAAGCACCGCGTGCCTTAATAATTGCCGCACCGCGTTCTTGTACGGTTGGAATGAAGTTTTCTTCTAACCAGTCCTGTTCAACTAGTTCACTCGCCGCTTGGCCTTTTACTGACGCATTTGAAATGTCAGGATACTGTGTATTTGAGTGGTTACCCCAAATTGTCATACGCTTTATTTCAGTAGTATGAGCTCCAGTCTTTTCCGCCAATTGGCTGAGCGCACGATTATGGTCGAGGCGGGTCATGGCCGTAAACTGTTTTGGATCCAAATCAGGCGCATTGCAAGACGCTATCAATGCATTCGTATTAGCAGGGTTGCCCACTACCAGCACCTTTATATCTCGGCTAGCCACCTTATTGATCGCTTTACCTTGAGTCGAGAAAATCGCGGCATTGGCCTCCAAAAGATCCTTACGCTCCATACCCGGCCCACGCGGGCGAGCTCCAACTAACAATGCGTAATCAGCATCTTTGAAAGCAACTTCCGGGTCGTCTGAAATAACCACATCCTTTAGAAGTGGAAAGGCACAATCGTTGAGCTCCATAACCACACCTTCAAGTGCGCCCATTGCTGGGGTGATCTCTAATAGTTGGAGTACGACTGGTTGATCTTGACCGAGCATTGCGCCTGAAGCAATTCGAAAAAGTAGCGCATAACTGATTTGGCCGGCTGCACCAGTGACGGTAACGCGGACAGGGTGTTTCATGATATTTCCTCGTATGAAAACGTGCTAAAAAACTGCGTGGAGTGTACTAAAAATGCGGGGTTGTGGCTATAAAGACCCTATCTATCACGAGAATAAGATTGATTAATGATCTACGAATTTATTCATGCATTGATAATCAGCAAGTTACTGACTATTATGGAAGTCTCTAAGTAGAAACTACGGAATGCGCAGGATAACGGTAGGGAAACCCTGACATGCAAAAGTATTTGCAATGTAAAGGGAGGCTTGGGGGGCAAGATTTAGCCCAGAGAAAAATGCTGGCAGCCTCCAAGCGATAACACATAAAAATAAAAAAGAGGCTATGGAGAATTCTCGGTTCAGCACACTGATTTATCGAATTATCGGAAAACCTGATCGTTGGCACGATGATTATATTGACATCATGCACCAAGTGCTTGATGAAACAGAATCCTTTGATGACCCAGCCAACTTTTCTGAGCTGGAAATAGGCGACCAAATACTGAGCCGCATTCGGGGAACAAATGATGCCCTCACAGCATTTAATACCCTGTTAAACGAAAGTCGCTTCAAAATGATTATTCTGGATGAAGGTTTAGTACCGATCTATCATAATCAAAATGCGATCGAGTTATATTCCGAGGTCATCGATCCAAATCTGAAGTCAGACCAAACCGCTCTAAAACCCTCACTTAAGCTTCAATTAAAAGAGACTCTTGAAGCTCTAGAAGATTCCAAACAGAATCAACTAGTCGCTCTCAAAGCTTTTGATGGTAACAACGATCAGATCTACCTTCGCTGTATTAATAATCGGGCTGGCACCTCTTCAGAGGATTCGACTTTTTATTTGCTTTTAGTACTTGACCAAAGAAGGCAGCAAGAATCATTGAATTCTGAGTTTGTGTCTCACTATGACCTGACTGAAAAAGAACAACGTGTAATGCTTAAGCTTATACACGGACGCAACGTCAAAGAGACAGCGGCTGAGCTTTTCGTATCCGAAAATACAGTAAAAACTCATCTAAAATCCCTGTTTAGAAAAACCGACGCCAAATCTCAAGCAGACGTAGTTCGCTTGGCTTTAACGCATGAATCCCAAGTGCTAGATTCGTATTTTGACACCTCGTCTGGACTTTCTAGGGCTGTCGGTCATGACCACCAAGACAAATTTGTAACACTCAAGAATGGGCTTGAGATCGCGTATCGAGAATATGGTCCCTCAACCGGCGACCCAGTCGTGGTTTGTCACAACGGCTATGGATGTCGAATCATGGTGCCAGTGGGACACCAAGAGGTCCTTCTAAAGCTGAACAAGCGTTTGATTATTCCTGACCGCTCAGGAACAGGCATGACAGCGTTTAAGAATGGTCATCCCGAGTCTTGGACAGAGAATTTCGGCGAATTTGTTGAGGCGTTAGAGTTAGAGAGATATGAAATTTTGGGTGCCGTGATGGGCTCAGTGTTTGCGCTGCTTCATGCTGTAGAAGCCGACGAGCGCCTGCAAAAGGTACACCTTGCTAGCCCGGTTTTTGTTAACTCCAGAAAAGATATGGACTACCTGATAGGAATCTTTGCTCCCTCGGTACGTCTGGTAAGGGCCTCAAAACGATTCGCGAGAGAAATCTATGAGCTTTGGTTAAAAAGCGTGACCATGAACCTGGGAGTACATTATCGCAGTATGCTAGAGGAGAGTTTGGGTTCTGCGGAGAGAGCCAAATTCCAAAAACAGGGGAAGTTAGAGACAACTCTGACGCTGATGGTGGACTGTTTCAAAGAGGGTGCAAGCCGAACCCTTGAAGGCATATCACATGACATGGTTTTTTGCATATCGCCTCGCGGGGTTGATTTATCCAAGGTGACCGTACCGGTAGAGATATGGTGGGGCACGGAGGACAACCGAATCAATCAAAAAGGTGTCGAGAGTTTAGCAAGCCAACTTTCCAACGCCAATGTTCGAATACATGAGGGTTACAGCGAGCATATTTACTACGGCCTGTTTGAGGAGATACTCAGTACTTAATATAATACTACCTACACATTGGCCATCTAGGATTACAACGACTAGTCACTTTCGCAAATCAATCAGTTTAACTGCTGCGCTTGACCGACAATATATTGGGTAATTGATCCAGTTTTGCCAACAGTTTGCTCATGGCTTCAATGCTAGAGACCTCGACTACGGCTTTCATTTGCACGGTAAAGTCCTTTCGCTCTGTTTTGGTATTCATCTCTAAAACGTTAACCTTTTCATCCGCCATAACGGTAGAAACATCACGCAACAATCCCTTTCTATCAAAAGCATTGATAATTACCGTCATCGGATAAGTTCTTTCGTCAGACTGCGCCCAATTTACCTCGACGACCCTTTCACTGGCGGTATTTTGCTGGTAGAGAATATTCGGACACTGTCGACGATGAATGGTTATTCCTGCTCCGCGGGTCACAAAACCCAAAACTGAATCGCCCGGAACGGGCTGGCAACACTTTGCCAAGGTGGTCATCAAATCGCTGACGCCTTGTATGGATAAATCAGCTGCTCCTCTATTTTCGTTGGCTCTGGCGCTTTTAAAACTGATCTCGAGCTGATCTTCGTCCTCCTCTTCCTCGCGACTCAATATTCGTTGCGCGACCATGGTTGCTCGTCCAGGCTTGATCGAGCCGTCTACAATTTTGAAAAACAGTTCATCAGCGTCTTCGGCACCAAGTTGTTTGGCCAACGCGTCTAAACTCACCTGGTTTACCGACATGCGTTCAAGCTCACGCTCTAAAACATTTCGTCCGTGACTGATAGTTTCTTCTCGATTTTCATGTCGAAACCAATGCTGAATTCTCGCCCTCGCCCGCTTACTTTGGACATAGCCTTTGTGTGGGTCCAGCCAATCCAAGCTCGGTCCACCCTCTTTGGTTGTTTGAATTTCAACTTGCTCACCGGTTTGTAACTTATGAGTCAATGGCACCATTTTCCCATTAACTCTGGCACCGCGGCATCGATGCCCGATTTCGGTATGAATCGCGTAGGCAAAATCGATCGGAGTGCTTCCAAGACCAAGATCCACTACCTTGCCCTTTGGACTGAACACATAAACTCTGTCTTCAAAGACCTCGTCTTTTACACGATCAATAAACTCACTGGCATCGGCAACCTCATCCTTCCACTCGAGTAGTTGGCGCAGCCACAATATCTTATTGTTTACCGCTGCATCATTTTGATTATTCCCCTCTTTGTAACGCCAGTGTGCCGCGATACCAAGCTCGTTGTACTCGTGCATTTCGTGCGTACGAATCTGCACTTCCACAACCCGACCTTTTGGGCCTATCACGGCCGTGTGTATCGACCGATAGTTATTCTCCTTTGGAGTTGCGATGTAGTCGTCAAACTCTCCCTTGATGAACTTAAACTTGGTATGAATCGCGCCCAAAACCGCGTAGCATTCTTCAACACTGTGAACCAATACTCTGACCGCTCTGACATCATAGAGCTGCTCAAAATCTAGGCCTTTCTTTTGCATCTTAGACCAGATGCTATAAATGTGCTTGGCACGTCCTTTTATGTCGGCTCGAATGCCGCGGCTTACGAGGGCAGAATTGAGTTCGTCAATAAACTCGTCGATATACCGCTGCCTATCTATACGGCGTTCTGACAGCATTTTCGCTATTCGCTTGTAGGCATCAGGCTCTAGGTAACGAAATGACAGATCCTCGAGCTCCCATTTAACCTGCCATACACCCAAGCGATTCGCCAGTGGCGAAAATATCTCAAGAGTTTCAGCAGCAACGCGTCTTTGTTTTTCGGCTTTCACCGCCCCCAATGTACGCATGTTGTGCAGTCGATCACAGAGTTTGACCAACACCACTCGCACATCATCAACCATCGCCAGCATCATTTTTCGTAAGCTTTCTGCCTTCGCGATTTGTTTAGACTTCCCTTCGTTAATCTCAGAAAACTCTTGAATAACCTCCATCTTGGTTACGCCATCCACCAAGGAGGCAACATCCGTCCCAAACTTTTTTTCTATCTGAGTCAACGTAACGGGCGTATCTTCGACCGTGTCATGTAACAAGGCCGCGATAACAACATCCGTGTCCAAGCCGAGCTCATGCACAATGGCAGCCACAGCAAAGGTGTGGTTAACGTAGTCTTCACCCGAGGCTCGTTTTTGGCCATGATGTGCTTCAATAGCAAAATGCGCCGCGTCCCGAATTTTATCCACTTCCTTGGGCTGTCTGCCCGTCGCAATACCTTGCAACCAGTCCTCAACGTGACTGGCAGGCAATAACATCTCGGATAGAGCTTTTTGTGCGACCTGAACCATAATCCTAAACCTACTGTCTGCGCACTATTAACTCAAGTATTTATCCGATAATTTTAAATTTTGGTTTTTGTGACCGGTCCCCATTATGCTTTTCTGGACGTAAAGTACACCATTATGCGTCTCCCGTGACGGTTGCGATCATGGCGCTGGCTTTGTCTTTCAACTCTCGATGTTCAGCTTCGACTTCAGAATCAATCACCAAACCACCCCCAGCTGAGAATCGGGCAACGCCATCTTTTACGACAATGGTCCTAATGGCGATATTTGTCTCCATGTTTCCATCTCCGCCTATATAACCAATGCTTCCACAATACAAGCCACGCCGAAAGGGTTCTAGCTCCTCGATAATTTCCATCGCCCTTATCTTGGGCGCCCCGGTGATCGACCCGCCGGGAAAACAAACCCTGAGTAGATCCAACGCATGATAATCCTGTTTAAGCCGTCCCTGCACAGTGCTAATCAAATGGTGCACATTAGCAAAGCTGTGCAGTGCAAACAGTTCAGGAACCTTAACACTGCCCAACTCACAAGCGCGGCTCAGATCATTCCTCATTAGATCTACAATCATAAGGTTTTCGGCTCGATCCTTATCACTTAACTGAAGTTTCGCAGCGGATTCCAAGTCCTTTTCAGGATCATCAGGAAATCGCGGTGCTGTTCCCTTGATCGGACTGGTCGTGACCAAGCGATCACGACATCGAATGAAACTTTCAGGTGAATTGGACAGAATCTGTGCGAATGGCAAATTCATGTAGCAACCAAAAGGAGCAGCGCTACGGTAGCGGAGAGCGCGATAGGCATCCCATGGATCCCCAATTGCCTCAGTCTTGAATCGATTTGTCAGGTTAACTTGGTAACAATCTCCATTCTTGGTGTACTGACGAACCGTAGCGAAAGCCAGTTGGTACTGTTGCCATTCCAAACTCTCTTCTAACTCTCCACCTTCAAGGGTGCTCTTTCTGAGCTCTTCATCCAGTGAGTCCAGAGGAGCATCAAAGTCGACCTCACCGAGTTCCAACTGATCAGCAATAAGTTCCTGCCAGCAGTCTAGCAAGTCTTGCGTAGCGTCATCGTCTCCCAGCGATACGAGTAAAGCGCATCGCTCATGATGGTCTACCACCAAAACCACATTAAAAATACCAATGGCCATGTGTGGCAGACCTTCGTCGTCATCAGCCAAATTAGGAAGATGTTCATACTGCCTGGCTAAGTCATACGAAAAATAGCCAAATGCACCAGGTACGTAAGGCAAAGATTCAGGATTATTGCAATTAGGAATGGCTGCCTGAAGTATCGCCAAAGGCTCACCGTAGAGAGCCTGATCAATTCCTTTAGTATTGAAAATAGTCTTAAAGCCATCAAATACCAATGTCGACGTTGGCCTAATCAATAAGACATCGAATCGTCCTAGCGCCGATTCGTTGGAATCCAGTTCATTTTGATGTGGTGTGACTCCGGAGTCGAACATCATTGCCCAAGGTTCATCGGCCACCCTCTCAAACAACAAAGCAGAGTCGAAATAGGGAAACTGTTTTACGGTTGGATTCAAAACGGAATAAGAGGTCTTGGAAGATTAGTTGCTCTGAACCAGCTCCCGAAGCACAGAGGTAGCGAACTGGCCGGCTGGCAATTGGAAGCTTATCACCAAATCGGCTTTATCTAAATCTAAGCTTAACTGTTCCGGAATACAACGAATCGAGCGGCGTGCATAATCTACTCCGGCACTTTCTATTCCCCTGACTAATTCGGGAAATTGATTGATCACCTTATTTTCTAAAGCAAACAATTCATCGTTGGGTAATAGACTTTTCTCAGATATTCGCCCCCAAAGCGGTGCGGTGGGATGAATATCCTTAGCCGACAAACGATCTCGATTAAGTTGATTATCCTCAGCGATAAACTTGGAATTTGATCCGGCTAAGGTCATCGGTTCTTGATTATAGATTGAGTCAAAGCGGCCAGAATGAATTCGATCTGATACCGTCAAATTAAACAAAAAGGAACGAGCAGCCGATAAAACAAGACTGCGCAAATTTTGATTTTTAATTGTTTTGGTACCATTAAACATGGCCATGGCACTTTCCAGGTTGCTAGCATTCCGACCAAACCGTTGCAAGCCAAAGTAATTGGGTACACCGATTGATTGAATACTTTGAAACCTACGATCTATTTCGTCGGAACTCCCATCCAGATTTGTAATCCTAATCTTAAACGCATTTGCCGAATGCGTTCCTCGTTTTATTTTTCGAGTGTGCTTGGTGACCGAGTGAATTTGTAAGCCATCGGCTTCAAACTCGCTCCAGTCAAAAGTTGGTTCTTTAGGCATCCATACACTAAACCACTGACGCGTCACAGCTCGCTTGTCCTTGAGCCCCGAAAATCCAATGTCTCTAAATCGAACACCACTGTATTTAGCGATCAACTGACAAACCTGATCGGTAGACAAATTGGTTTTCGTTGCATCAATCCAAAAGTGCTCGCCCGAGCCACAGGGCACTACATCCATGATTTCGGTCACTCTAAAATCTTCACATTCAGATTTTAGCCTCCCCACCAATTCAGGCTTGCCGTATAAGTACTGCAACCCATTTAGAGTTTTAAGATAATCATACTTTGAAGCCATAAAAAGTTGAGGTTTTCCAATTAAAGACAAGCAGTGCGCGAGTATAAAGCAGCCACGTTATGCTCCGGCATCTTTTTTATCTGTAGCGCCTAACCATAGACCACAAATCACCTTTTGTCGGAATGATTTCGACTATACTTCACGCCGGAGTCTCCTGCAGTCTTGGACCCTCTGAATGTGGATTTGGCAGAGCTCTTTAATTTGTGAACTTTAATCGAGCACACTCATGTTTACTTCAATAACTCGTCAATCTGGAAAAACCGCCATCTTGTTTCCTGTGGTCGCTGTTTTGGCACTGGCCATCGGCCTTCTAATCAAAAACCTTACTTCTGGGGATCCAAATACCGCTCTGGATACTGAAAAACTAATCATTTTACCCACACCAAAATCGTTGGGAGAAGTAAACTTCATCGACCACAATGGCGATGCGTTTACGGATGACAATCTTCGCGGGAAGTGGTCGGTTTTGTTTTTTGCTTTCACAAACTGCCCAGACATTTGCCCTAACACACTTCACACCATGAAACTTGTGAAGCAAGACTTGGAGGAGAAGGGCCTATGGAACGCCTTTCAATTCGTGATGGTGACGGTCGACCCTGAACGCGACACACCTGAACGACTGAAGAAATATGTACCCTATTTCGACCCTGAGTTCATCGGTCTCACTAGCAACGAGGACTACACCGCTGAATTTGCAAAAAATGTTGGGATCTTATTTATGAAACGACCACCATTGGATGATGGCAACTACGATGTGGACCACAGTGCTGGGTTCATATTAGTAAACCCAAACGGTCAGTACGCTGGTTTTTTAGGTGCTCCGCACACCCGTGAAACAATCACTCGAGACCTTAGCAAGCTAGCTCAAGCGGCTATCGAATCTGGTGCCATTACGACAGACTCTGCGACCCTGCCCGATGAATCTTTAGGTATTCAACCACAGTCTGGAGCATCGCCAAATATTGAGCCCGCAAGTGATACGTCGGTTATTGACCTCAGCTTTGACAATGCATGGATCAGACCGGCTCCCCCGGGGGCCCCGAGTTTAGCTGGCTATACCGTAATCCGAAATAATGGCAGTTTCCCTGTCACTCTGGTTGATATCGAAGCACAAGGCTTCGACATGGCCATGATCCATGAAACGGTTGTGAATGATGGCGTTGCCAGCATGAATCATTTAGACGGATTAACAATTCAAGCTGGTGGCTTAGCCGAACTTAAGCCAATGGGAAAACATCTAATGCTGATGCGTCCAGAGGAAAACTTTCCTGTTGGTCATCAAGTCGCTTTGACATTTATTACGGACAATGGCGAAGAGATCCAAACACAGTTTACGATTCAACCACAACCCACTCAAAATTAGATCTCATGGCCTTGAAGTATCAAATTATTCCTGTGACACCCTTTCAACAAAATTGTAGTGTGATTTGGTGTGAGGAGACAAAGCTAGCCGCCGTAGTTGATCCGGGAGGCGAGTTGGATCGCATCAAGCAATGTATCCAGCAGCATGAATTGGAACTGGATAAAATACTGATAACCCACGCGCACCTAGACCATGCTGGTGGTACCGCCGAACTTGCTCGCTCGACTGGAGTACCAATAGTCGGGCCACATAAAGAAGATCAATTTTGGATTGATTTGCTACCAGAACAGTGCGCACAGTTCGGCTTTGAAGGAGAACTCTTCACCCCAGACACTTGGCTCAAAGATGGTGATCGAGTCTCTTTGGGAAACCTGATTTTTGACGTTGTACATTGCCCTGGCCATACACCGGGGCATGTCGTGTTTGTAGAGTTAAATCAAAAGTTTGCAACCGTAGGAGACGTACTATTCAATGGCTCTATCGGTCGGTCTGATTTCCCCAAAGGCAATCAAACTGAGCTAGTGAACTCAATTCGTAATAAGTTGTTTCCGCTTGGTGATGATATTGCCTTCATTCCAGGCCACGGCCCCATGTCAACATTCGGTGTTGAGCGTCAAAATAATCCCTTCGTAGCCGATAAACGCTTTGGATAAATAATTCAAAATAAGCATTGAAAAGCCTAAGTCAGCGGGCTTATAATGCGCGCCTCCAGTGAGACGCCGGGGTGGCGGAACTGGTAGACGCGCCGGATTCAAAATCCGGTTCCTTCGGGAGTGCCGGTTCGATTCCGGCCCTCGGTACCACTGGACAAAAAAATAGCTCGCTTTTGCGGGCTTTTTTTTTACCAAAGCCAAGAAAATCAAGAGCTTTAGCGATGTAAAGATTCTCCTAAAGTCCGAAGAAGTTTAGTGACATCCTTTAAGATTGGGGGTACCTTTGGGGGTATATACATAAAGGACGCGCTTGAAATGCTTACCGTTACAAAGCTAAATTCACTAAAACCCCAAGCCAAACCATACAAGGTTTCTGATGCTCACGGGCTCTATATTTATGTCAGACCGACAGGAACTAAGTCTTGGAGACAAAAGTATCGGTTTAACGGAAAAGAAAAACTGCTCACCCACGGAAAATACCCGTTAGTTTCTCTAGTAGAAGCGAGAGAGTTAAGAGACAAAGCGTTGAGACTTCTTCACGAGGGAGTAGATCCTTCATTGGTAAAACTTGGTCAGAAGCTATCTCGGGCAAATACTTTTGGAGTCATTGCAAAAGAATGGCATGAAAAAGAGTCGATAAATTGGAAGCCCTCTCATTCTCAAAAAGTATGGAGACAGCTAGAAAGTGACATCCTCAAACATTTGAGAGATTCCCCGATAGATTCAATTTCACCAACAGAGTTACTTAGCGTGCTAGAAAAAATAGAGAAGAGAGGCGCTCTAGATATAGCGTCACGTCAAAGACAGCGCTGCGAAGCCATCTTCAGACACGCAATTCTCACGGAACGTGCCTCGCACAACCCAGCTACTCAATTGGTTGGTGTCATGAAAACTAAGAGAGTTGAGCATCGAAAAGCTCTGAAGTTGGAAGAGCTACCCGAGTTTCTCGACCAATTAGAGAGAACGAGTGCTCATCAAGTCGTGAAGATAGCCACCAAAATTCTAATTCACACCTTTGTCAGAACAGGAGAACTTCGGGGCGCCAAATGGGACGAGATCGACTTTGACAAGCAGATTTGGAGCATTCCCGCTGAGAGAATGAAAATGGGTAGAGAGCATCTCGTTCCTCTGTCTGAAGAGGTTGTTTCACTTCTCAAACAAGTAAAAGATATTAATGGACAGAGAGAGTATGTATTCGCCAGCCCACAACGCCCCAAACAGCCGTTAAGTGAAAATGCCATCCTTAACTTAATATACAGGATGGGCTACAAAGGCAAGGCGACTGGTCATGGCTTCAGAGCAACAGCGAGTAGTGCCCTCAATGAAATGGGACACAATCCAGACGCAATCGAACGTCAGCTTTCTCACACAGAAAAAAATAAGGTAAAGGCAGCTTACAACAGAGCTGAGTATTTCGGCGAGCGAAAGAAAATAATGGAATGCTGGTCTAAGTTAATTCAGTCAAATCAACAAAAAATTTTATGAAGATAAAATATTATGGAACGGTATTTAGAAGACATCAAAAATAGACAAAGAGAGTTATTTAGCGGTGACGACAGCGGTCTAAATGACATACTTATGGAGATAGAGAGGAAGCAAACACAACATGAACCACGATCTCGAGCCGCCTTCAAGAGCACAATAAATGCCATGATAAGTTTCTCGATTGGCTATCCTGATCCTGCTCATCGCAACAAGTTAAGCGAAAAGGCATTAGATGATATAGCTCATTCAATAAGAAACCTGAAAAAGCTCTTAGAAATACACAATTTCAATCCTGACCTCGCAAGATTATTACCCACTAACGACCATCCTTTAGAGGACGATGACCTCCCTCTAATTGTCGGCGACTATGTTCTGATGTCGCCTGAAAAGTATGATTTTCTTGAATACTTAGAGCAACTCGGAACTTTTATGGATGTATTGCTAAGACTAGAGAACGTCGTCCCAGCTACCGATTATGCTTATCCAAACCCAATAAAAATCCGCAGAGGTAGATACGAGAATGGCGAGCAATTTTTGGCCTCTAAGATTGCCGCTCACTCTATAGGGAGAATGGCAAGGTACTTCAGAGAAATGGGTATTGATTCTGATCAAGACTTGATTCCTTGGATAAAGTTTTTCTACATGAAGCTAATGCCAGACCACTACAAGTCTAGAAAAGGAAACGTCGGCCAATTCATTCGCACACATATTAATTTCTGACCAAAAGCGGTTTTCATTATAAGCACCTCTTTTTCAAGGTTCTTATAATTTCCGGCTGTTGATTAAATCCCTTTGCGTTCAATAGAGCGCATTCGGCGAAGGCACATTGGAGAAAATACTCTCGATTTGCCTTCAGAATTTAATCAGAAGATCGGAGAACAAATTGAAGATCAGAGTAATCAAGTTAAATGAAGTAATTGAGAAAACCGCGTTATCGAAATCAACTATTTATTCAAGAATTAAGGAAGGTTCATTTGTTGAACCGATAAAACTTGGCTCTAGAGCTGTTGGATTCCTAGAAGGTGAAGTTGACGAATGGATTCAAAACAGGGTCGCTGACTCTAGAAATTCAGGGGAGGATAAATAATGATAAATAATAGAAAAAAGGCCAGCACTTTGAGCGGCGATGGCCTTAATTCAGATGCCTTACCTAGCAGTATAGACGCATCAGAGAGTAGCACAATTCCTTTAAAACAGTCTATACACCCGAAAATTCTCAAAAGGGCTTTCGACTCATATTGTGAGTCAAACTCAGTAAACTTATCGACCAAAAGAAAAAGGATTATCGCATGGCTAATGGTCTCATCGAAACTAAACGCTGTTGTAACTAGGTTTGATGCTGAATGGGTAAATGATCACTGTTTCAACACCACAGTATCTGAGATAGAGAGGAAAGATGGCATCAAAGTTAATCGTAGACACACTAAACGTCCTTGCGCTTTCGGTAAAACAGACTGCAAAGAATATTGGTTGACCCCATCATCAATTGATCAAGTAGAAAGACTCTTGGGGGTGAAGAATGGCTAGTTATCGCAAAGCAATCGACGCTTATTGTAAAAGCTGTTGTTACGATAGACTGGACAAAGGTAGTTGGAGGCATCAAGTCGAAAACTGTCCTTGTCATCACTGCGATTTATATCATGTAAGGCCCAAAACACTGCCAAAACGCTTTAGAAAACGAACGAAGTCCGGAGGAGTGGGTTCAACCACTAGCGGATTAAACAGTGGCTAAAACCTACTCAAAATCGAAGGGAAGAAGATCCTCTGATGGTTTCTTGGCTTTGCCAAAGACCATCATAGGTCACAAAAACTTCTGCAAACTATCTCCCTACGCTGTGAAACTCCTCGTCGATCTGGGCCAACAGTACATTGGTAAGAATAATGGTGATCTTTGTGCTACTTGGGTTCTTATGAGAGAGAGAGGTTGGAAGTCTAAGGAGACTCTAAATAACTCAATTAAGGAACTTCTTTACTACGGCCTTTTGGTCAAGACTCAGCAAGGAGGATTAAACCTCCCCAGCTTGTATGCTCTTGGCTGGAATCGAATAGATAAGGTATCCAAGTATTGCGATTGGAATGTTGGGGATAGACCTACTTTGTGGAAACAAGATAGGCCCAATTTTCGGAGGCCAAAAAAAAAGCAAGTACGGTTGACGGGGTAATACGGTACGACCAGTGGGCCGATTGAGAGTATTCTTCGGCCCGCTTCATAGTGACAAGTACCCACACCGTATCTATTGGCAAATTGATAACTGTTTTCTCGGTACGCCCTACGTACACCTTATATATATACCAAGTGTCTCACTATTAATTCATATCTCTGAAATATCGTCAGTCTCTAAAAACTCGATGGTCTTAATCTCTGAGCCTGAATAACTCAAAGCGGTTGGGCCATCTGGAGGATTATGACCGTGTATGATCCCAACTCGTATAACAAAAGTAACTCTTGTTATATACCCACTCAAATCAGCGTATAGGAAAACCAGATCATCCTCTCTGTCGATTGGATTTAGCAACTCAACGCTTATCATTCTTGAAGTTGGCACTACATTGTAATTGCTGGGAGGCGTTCTTAGAAAGGACGCCTTTTTGAATATGAAGAACCTATTTTCAGTGGGATTTTCAATACTAATGATTAGTTTACGATCATCTCTATGTTTTCCCTCCGATCTGAAATTACCGGAGATTTTAAAAAACGGCTGAAAGCTAGCTCGTTCAATCCTAGCCATCATTGTTCCGTGATCACGAAGTCCTTTAAACTCTCTCCTTTGCACCAAAATTAGATAGATAGCAGCGCAAAACGCCATACCAGAAAACCAACTAGTTACTATCCCGAAGCTATCGCCGAGTAGCGCAGAGTTAGATATTGAGTAGACTTCTATCGGTTCGATAAACCAATAGATAACCCCAAAATAAAGTGAAATACAAACTGTCGGCAATCCGAAAACCCAGACATACCAAAGTCTCTCCCAACGAGCCTGATCATCTTTTTTCATAAATAGACCACTAAAAATATTTTTAAAAATTCCGCGTAAGTCGAATAATTGAAATTGAAACATTGAAACAATTTAGCGGTGAGAGATTTCATACTAAGTTCCGCCTACTTTTTGCTAGGAAATCAAAACTATAGACGGCCGATTTTTTACACCAATACGAAGGCTATCCTCTCCCCCCCTTGGAGTGACGTTCTACATCTGACACTCTATTGCTGATTTTGTATTCTGTATTGGATCGAATTTTTGGATCTATTTTCCATAATGATCAGGAGACCGGAAATCGGTAACACTCTCTCATCGGGAGATAATTTTATTGGAATTGAGCCTTCTGGAACCACTACATGGTAGTCTTCTTTAGGCATACTGGTCATGGTATTTGAGGATGATTTTATATCACCTTTCACCGTCACTACATTTCCCTGCGTGGTCACATCAGCATTAAATCGGTCTGTGGAATTTGTCGTAGATGTGTAAAGACCTGATCTGCTCATAGTGGTTTCATTCGTCAAGATACTAATATCCCTTCGGTAAAGCACCACAGAACCATCTTTCTCCATACCTGCAAACCTTACTTCAATCCGACCCTCCTTGGTCTTCCTTCCAAAAACATCAGCTTTACCTAACGCGTTCTCCAAATTCCTATACTTATCGATAGTTATTAACGTATCTCCAACGCCCGCAAACATCGTTTTTCCGAGTGCCTGTCTCGGTTTCGATGAATGCTCAACATTTGCACACGCGCTGAGGCAAAAGCAAAGAAGTAAAATCAGAATCTTTTGTAACATATTTCCTTACCGTTCATTCCATAACCCAACAGAGTAAACCTATTAAAACAACTGTCAAGGTTTAACCTGATTGTTTTGGCTGACCAAAATTCACCCAGTCGGGTGAATTGCCTCCTGCTGATTTCAATTAGAGTATAGTCTCAAACAAGGAGATATGTATGTTAGTACTAAAGAGACAAGAAGGTGAGGCGATAGTCATAAAGAACAAGGATGGATCAGTTATCACCGTAAGGTTGCTTGAATATTTATCAAAGGACACGAAAATAGGCATAGAAGCCCCTACAGATATCCTAATTTTGCGAGAAGAACTCAACGAAAAATGAGTAACGCGTTGCGTGGGTTTTGCCTTTCAAATTGACTGATCCGCTAGAATTGTGGATATTGTGATGTAGAGTTTGAAGGTACCGATTTAAGTGAGACGAATTCAATAATGGGGGTACTTATGGGGGTACAACATGTCTGACAGAATCAATTTCATTGAAATATCATAATCTTAAAAAATTTATATCATTCCGGCCCTCGGTACCACTGGAAATAAAAAATGCCCTGCACTTAAGTTTAAGTCAGGGCTTTTTTATTGGGTGTTACAGATTATCCAACACTGTCAGACGAGGCCACGGCAATTTAACTAAACATAATGGCATTGCCAGCTTATAGGTCATGATCTGTTCTCAGCCATTGACTTTCTACTTACAGAATGAGTCCAAGACAAAAACTAGCACTATTCATTTTCTCTTTACTTGGCGTTGTCGTTGGATTCCTTTCTCAAACTGGACAACTGCAGTCAGATTTAGCTTTGGTAGTCGTTGTTTATCTTATTGATCTGACTCTGATCGGTTTGAGTTTGATTTTCTTAAAACACCTCAGAGAAACCCCATTCGAGAACACGGTGAAGAGAAAAGTTAATTTAGGTGAATATTCGCTTTTCGGCTATCTCTGGCGAGTCACCACGATTCTTATTGCATCAAAGTTGATTGGGTATTTTATTGCCGCTGGCATTTGGAAAAGTTTGATCTTCCCATCGACGTCAGGCTCCATCGTGGTGGCGGCAATTCAACTGGTCATTATCCCGACACTCGCTTGGTTGTGCTATTCAGAAGCGCGGACGCAACATTTGAAACACTTTTTTCGCTGGATGAGTTTCAAATGACCGAAAGCCCTCCTCTCACATTTCGCTTTCATTGCTAACTAAGCTTACTCTTTAGCGGTAGATAGAACCAGAGCGACAAATAACCTGCTTTGCGTTTCGATTTAGTTTGATCAATACTGATAGACTGAGACTAGGCTTTAGAGGTTTTGATCGTCTAAATATTACACTCCAGTCAAGAACTGAATCCAACAAAAACGAGGTGGGGAGATGCGCAGCAGACTAACGGTGTTATGGGTGGTTTTCAGTGTGGTTTTTTGTGTCGGTTGCACCACGCCAAACCAAGATTTTTACGCTGGAGCGCAATCGAGAGAAGACTCAGTGGATGTCACAATCCGCTGGACTAGCTTTGGAATACCACACGTCAAAGCTAATGACTGGCGAAGTTTAGGTTACGGATTTGCCTATGCGACCGCCACCGACGGTGTTTGCGTCATCGCCAAGGATGTGGTCACCGTAAACGGCAATTTGATGAAATTTTTCGGTGAAAGATTTCGAGCCAGCGATGTATTTCATCGGGCGCTTATCACCAAAGCACGCTTGGTCGAATTTTCGATGGCTCAGTCTGACCGAGCCAAGGAATTCAGTGCCGGCTATGTCGCTGGTTACAACCGCTATATTAACGATAAAAAAGATCAGTTACCCGATTCTTGTGCTAATCAAGAATGGGTGCGTCCGATAACCGATGCGGACGTAACAAGACTAACCTTAGGCGTAGGAATACGCTATGGCCTTGGACGTTACACAGCGGATATCGCAGCCGCACAACCTCCGGCTGATGATGATCAAAATTTAGTATCTTATGAACAACCAGTAGATCAGGTTGATAATCATTCTTATGGTTCTCCCTTAGCGAGCAATGCGGTGGCCTTTGGCGGTGCAGTAACCCAGAATGGCCGAGGTTTTCTGTTTGGCAACCCCCATTACCCTTGGTCAGGCCCCTCTCGCTTCCACTTGATTCATATGACCTTACCCGGTGAAATAGATGTAATGGGAGCCAGCTTACTGACCACAGCAGGTGTATCTATTGGCTTTAATAAGGATATTGCGTGGTCACATACTGTCTCCACGGGAATGCGAGCCACCTTGTATAAACTAGAACTCGATCCAGAAGATCCGACGCGATATCGCTACGGCGACGGGTTTCGTCAAATGGATACACAAAAAGTTACCCTAGGTCGCTCACAGGAAGGTGAACCGGTCACAGCGATCGTCTACTTTAGCCACTTTGGCCCGATTGTTGAACGCGAGGGCCTACCCTGGAATAACAAAGAAGCCTATGCTGTTAGGGATGCTAACCTTAAAAACTACAATGCAGCTGAAACATACGATGCCATGGGCAAAGCAACCAGCATCGATGACATAGTAAAAGCATTGAACATCGGCGGCGTATCTTGGGTGAATACCATCGCCGCAGACAAAGACGGTAAAGCCCTTTATGCGGACATCTCGACAGTGCCTAATGTGTCGTCTGAATTAGTTGAGAGATGCAAAGTCAGAGACGCCCAAATTGGTCGCGCCAAGATGATTGTATTAAACGGGACTCGCCCTGACTGTGAATGGATAGAATCGACACAGGCAAAAGTCGCTGGTGCTATGCCAACCGAAGCAATGCCAATGTTGATTCGGGATGATTATGTTTCCAATTCCAATGATAGCTACTGGCTTACCAACCCCAGTGAGCCTCTAGAGGGATTCTCACCAATCATTGGCCCTGAAAAAACAGCTCGCACCTTGCGTACCCGAGCTGGCATAAAATTTGTTGAAGAATTAATGGAAGCTGGACCAATAAAAGTAGAGACAGCCACCAGCCTTATTAACTCACACAGAAATTTCGGCGCTGAATTACTTCTCGACGATTTGCTTAAATTATGCGTGCCAGAGAATGAGTTAATCAAAGAGAGTTGTAAGGCTCTGAGAAACTGGGACCGAACTCACAATATCGAAAGTCGAGGAGCTCATGTTTGGACCGAGGTAATGAGATTGCTGCTTGGCGATATCAGCATTTATCGCCACTCATTCGATCTGAGTGATCCGGTAAATACACCCAATGGATTGAAGATCGAGGATGAAGCGATCGCCGACAAATTGATCAACATCATCGAAGCTGCACAAAGTAAGATATTGGCGGCGGGAATTGAACTGGACGCTAAGTTGGGAGATATCCAATACGCGGAGCGAAATGGTAAAAAGATTCCTATTCCCGGCGGTGAAGGATGGTCAGGCGCTTATTCAATGATCGTTACACAACTGTCTAAAACTAAGGGCGTTGGTTATTCCCCGATCATTCATGGAAACAGCTTAATTCAATTCACAACTTGGGATGATGAAGGTAGGATTTTGCCAAAAGGACTGCTCACTTATAGCCAATCCCAAGAAACGGATAGCCCGCATTATTCTGATCAAACCGAGTTGTATGCTAAAGGCGAGTGGATCGACTTCCCCTTTTACGAAGAGGACATCGCTAGCGATCCGAATCTAATTGAGGTCAGACTGCAAGAATAGAAAGTCCAGAACTGGCTTTGGTAATTAGATGCTTGCCTTACCCCAATATTGAAAAGTAGCGATCTTTGGACCCTTTATATAACCGCTATTGAGTTCATCTAACTGAAATCCAGCATCACAAAGCAGAGCGGGTATATCTCGGTTTAAATTACAACCGCCCGCGAGCTTTTTCCAGACAGGGTTGACTCTGTCCTGCCAGCGTTTAACGTTTTCATCCGGCGACAGACCGTGCTCAGAAAATACCATAAAACCATCGGGTTTAAGCACTCGTCTCATTTCTACCAGGGCGGCTTCGGGGTTAGGAATGGTACAAAGTGTGTAGGTAAGAACAACCGTGTCTGCAACATCATCGCCTAATGGTATCGACTCGCTTGGCAGGCCCAGCCACTCCAACGGAAGCTCGGATGCCTCGATGTTCGCCTGTGCTTTTCGACGCATGCCCTCGCTGGGTTCTAAGCCCCACAAGTGCTCAACTTTGCCAGGGTCGTAGTGTTTCAGATTTAATCCAGACCCCATGCCTATCTCTAAAATTCTGCCCTTAGCTTCAGGCACAACGATGCTTCGTTGCCGCTCTACAGCTTTCATGCCGCAGGCGCAATTGATCACATGTGGAAGTACATATTCATCATACAGTTTCATTACAATAGACCTCGATTGGTGAACATTGTGAAAGAACAACCTGATTCTTCTTTCATCAGCATCGGATTGTTAATTCAATTTAGCGCAAATAGCGTGACTAAAATATGGCGTTCGAACTTCAACATACCTCAATAAAAGCGTTTTTGGTTCCAAACCATGCTTCGGTCAGCATCAAACTGAAAGATTCTCTGGAGCCACTCAAAGACTGGACTTACAGAGGCTTTGATGATGATCGCGAGTTCATCCTCTTTTCAAAGGGCGACCGACTTCGGTGGATTCCGATTTCCTCAATTCTTTATATTGAACAAACAAGCACGGAATCAGAAACCTAACAACTACTTTTCAATGCTACAGGTTCACAGATTAGAGGATTTTACTGGCATTTGAGTTGAGGACCTTTGCTGCGTGCGCGATGCCTTGGTCATCAATATCCCGATGCACGACTAACCTAAATACTCCCCGGCCAGTAAATAAAACTCCTTGTTCTTTACAGGCTCGCAAAAACAAATCACTGCGATCGACATCGACTTCCACAAAGACCATATTAGTCTGAGCGCCACCATCTTTAAGGCGCAGACCAGGCATATCTTGAATAGCCGCTGCCAGTGTTTGAGCGCGCTCGTGGTCCCTTTCTAGGGTTTTCACGTTGTTTTTTAGAGCATGTAAACCTGCAGCAGCAAGTATGCCAGCTTGCCGCATACCTCCTCCTACCATTTTTCGCCAGCGTCTAGCCTCCTCAATCAGATTCCTGGTGCCTACTAACACCGAACCTACAGGAGAACCTAGTCCTTTACTCAAGCAAATCGAAACCGAATCAAATAGACTTGCAATCTCCGACACGGGCTTGTTCAAAGCAACAGCGGCATTGAATACGCGCGCACCGTCTAGATGGAATCGGAGATTATTTGACTTTGCAAGCTCTCTGGCCTGCTGCAGATACGACACCGGCAACACTTTGCCTCCTATGGTGTTTTCCAAAGCCAGTAGTCGGGATTTGGCGAAATGAAAATCATCAGCCTTAATAGAAGCTTGTATTTTATCCAGGCACAAGGACCCGTCCTCCTCATGCTCAAGGGGTTGAGGCTGGATACTACCCAGCACGGCTGCCCCTCCTGCTTCATAACGATAAGTATGTGCGTTTTGTCCCACAATGTACTCATCACCGCGTTGGCAATGACTGAGTAATGCCACCAAATTACTCTGGGTACCGCTCGCGCAAAACAAACCGGCTTCATGACCTGTCAATTCGGCGAGATAAGCCTCTAGTTCCTGTACGGTTGGATCTTCACCGAAAACATCATCTCCAACTTCGGCCGTCGACATGAGCTGCCGCATAGCAGAACAAGGCTTGGTCAACGTATCACTGCGCAAATCTACTATCATCAAACGAACACCTATTCGATTTGTTTCCAACAAATTCCGAGTGTAACCAAAGCTTAGGAATAACAACACAATATTGACTGGGTATTAGTTATAGATATCCCCTGTTAAATAAATAGGAAGCAACGTTAAGAGCATTTGCTCTTTACTGATAGACTTAAGCTCGTAAAGCTATTTTTGGAACTCAAAATGAAAATTTTCTTAACACTAGCCACAACCTTACTCTTATCGGTCACTTGTGCTGACAGTTTCGCATGGACACTAAATGGATCAGAATCCTCTGTGAGTTTTGTGACGGTTAAAAAAACTAATATTGGCGAAACCCATCGGTTTAGCGATATCTCTGGATCCATTAATGATGGTGCAGCAAGGGTGGTCATCAAACCTGACAGCGTGGATACAAGGGTGCCAATACGTGATGAAAGAATGCGCGAGTTTTTGTTTGAGACACAACTGTACCCGACCATAGAAATTATCGCTGATGTTTCTGAAGTATTAGAGACACTGAAGCCAGGTGAGAAAAAACTTTTGACCTTGGACGCAACGCTTTCACTTCATGGCGTCAGCAAACCTATCGCATTAAAAATTCAAACTGTACGTTTATCTGAATCAACACTGCTAGTGAGTAGCACTCAGCCATTCCTTGTCAGGGCCAAAACCTTTGGCATGGTCGAAGGCATCACAAAGCTCGCGAGTTTGGTTAACAATCTACACATATCGGAATCCGTGCCAGTAAGTTTTAATATGGTTTTTTCACAGTAATATCGGCTGCGTAAAGATATTTTTGTGAGTAAAATGCAGCGCTACTTTTTAGGCACCTTCAATAAGCGGCTATAGAGGACTTCTGGTGATTCTTAAATTCTTTCGAAACTTTCTGGGCATGATTATCGTATTTTTTGATTGGGTCACTCGGCCAAAATCGCAAAAGCGAACTCCGGAGCTACAGGCCAAAGCACAATCGGCGCTCGAAGGCCATTCACTGTATCAACTTTATGCCTGCCCGTTCTGTGTAAAAACCCGTCGTGCATTGCATTCTCTTGGGGTTTGCATCGATATTAGAGATATCAATAAAGAACCCAAATTCCGCGAAGAACTCGACGTCCAAGGAGGCCGAGTAAAAGTACCTTGCTTACGAATTGAAGAGGGCAACAACGTACGTTGGATGTACGAGTCAAAGGACATTATTAACTATCTGAAGAACAAAGTTTCTGTAATCTAATGAAACACTTTTGCTTGAGCTGCCCTAACAAAAAAAGGCCAAGCAGCGGAACATCATTCTGACCATTGGTGAAGCTTGAGAGGGACTTTGCCCGATGTGGCGAACTCTACGCCCTCTTCTTCTAACAAAATACGCTGGTGGTTGTATTGATCAGAAAAGTCGGGGCGACTCAGTTCGCCCTTAGAGTTAATGACACGATGCCATGGAACATCATTGCCAGGGTTTAGAGCCGCTAGGGCATGACCGACATGACGAGCATGCTTAGGCATGCCAATTAATCGAGCGATCTGCCCATAAGTCGCCACTTTGCCCTCTGGGATTAAGCGTACAACTTGATAAACCAATTGATGGAGAGAAAGTTCTTCTGTCAAACCATTCTCTCAAAGGGTTAAGCCTGAATGATTGGAGACAAGGCCACGACCGGCAGACTCCAGTTTTAGTCTCATTGAATCAGTAATCTCAATCTTATTGAACTTTACAGGATCGACCATCACGTAGGTAATTTGAGCATCGGCGATGGAATCACGGTCCTGACCATGCACATAAAACTCCATCTCTAGGGTGTATGAGGTTCGCCCGATCTTTCCAATCGATACCCTGATCGCTAACACATCATCAAACCGCGAAGGCGCGCGCCAATTAATAGTAAGATTAACCACTTGGTTATCAAACCCAAGATCCAACATTTGGTCGTAACCACCAAAAACATGCCGCACAAATTCAGTCGCGGCTACGTCAACGTATTCAGCATACTTGCCATTAAATACCACCTGCTGGGCATCACAATCGGCGTACCGAACTCTCAAATAATGAATAAATCTTGGATCGCTCATAAACCTTAAAGGGTGATAAAAGTATTAGACATCTTGTTCGTCGGAGACAAGTCTCCAACCTAAATCACTTGCGGTGCCCTCCGAATCGGAGATTGTTTTAGGCATATCCGCGAGCGTCAATTCAGCTTCACAGCCAATCTTCCCATTTGGGAGCAATATCTGCCCTCTAGCCTTACAGAGTCTGCCTTTGAGCCTGACAATTTCTCCGACCGCGATGACAT
This sequence comes from uncultured Arenicella sp., assembly GCA_963669225.2. Taxonomy (GTDB): domain Bacteria; phylum Pseudomonadota; class Gammaproteobacteria; order Arenicellales; family Arenicellaceae; genus Arenicella. Next base: position 682,352 of record OY769919.2, read on the forward strand.
CCGTATTAATCGGCACCGGATTTCTAAACTGGACCTTCATATTAACCGTCATCATAAATCGATGATGATCATCAATCATTGCCACTCGGCCAACAACTTCGTCCAATATCGAGGTCAATATACCTCCGTGAGCGATCCCGGGATAACCCTGAAAAGTTTCATTCAATTTCACTTTGGACAAAACCTTAGACTCCCCGTCATCATAAAAACTAAGCTTTAGGCCGCTGGGGTTATGAGTACCGCAAACAAAGCAATTCCTGGCGTTCGGTTGCTTGTTGATGCAGGTTGTTAATATGCTCTCCATATCAACGCTCTCTCAGGGTCATCAAATTACCGCTTCGGGTCATATCGACTTGACTCAAGAATGTCATTCCCAGCAAGGGTCGCTCTGGAAAGTTACCTTCAATTACTCCGGCTTCAACATTTTGCAAACGTATGCCCCCGACACTGATTGAATTGAGGGTTATGCCATACATTGGAGCCGTACCAGAGGCAGTCGAAGCGAAACTTTTTTGACCTTGCAAGTAATCAAGGCCTATGGCATTTGCCTGTCGACTACTCAAAACGACCAAACTTGCTCCCGTATCAACTAGAAAACGAATTTGGCGCCCATTAATGGTGCCGAGGCTCTCAAAGAATCCTTGCTCGCCTTCTCGCATTTCCACCACCGCACTACCTCCGCCAGTGATCGATCCGAGTTCATCAGATACGGTAGCTGTGCCGTTAAGTTCCAGCGTTTGTTGACGACCACTGACCTCGATAATGGCCACCTCGGTGTTAGCTTCAATCAATGTCACGTCCTTGTATGTGTCTCCCACGTTCATGATCTTAGCCCTACTTCCGTCAATAGAGAGCATCGACTTACCATCAAAAAGAGCAATCGCTGTCACGGATCTTTCCTGCGCAGAAACAGGTGACAACAAAAGGCTTAACAGCAAGGCATAACTTAGCTTAACGAGAATTCGACTGGAACACGTTAGCAACTGTTGGCGCCCCCTTTCTGTGGGACTGACAAAATAATTCATTCGAACTCCGATTGATGATAAAGGCGCTTGGTTTTATCCCCAACCCTAATAAAGAACGCCAAGCTTATCGCAATATTTCAATGATTCATCATAACGATGATCAGACCGTCCGACAATGATTGATTATGCGTGCCACTCTTCTTGTGAAGTTATCCATTTGTCTAGTGTGAGTGTGCTCTTTTAGGTCCATATGATAAGGTTGGTATCGGTTATCAGGGTACTTTGGGACAGCTCTGCAAAAATACCAATTTTGTTTTGCTAAAACATTGTTTTTTGATTACTTTTCAAACACATAGGGTTTAATGAGCTTTTCTTCGCGCCGCTGGAGTTCGCACTATGATGCGACAAAGTCCGGGATCAATAATCAACATGCTAACGACAGAGCAAATCTCATTGGGTTTATAACCAAGAACCTGTGTGCGCTAATCATTTTGTCCTACAGCACCAAAGGCTTGGCGCAAGAAAATCTTTTTGATTTGGGCCAGTCCATTGAGGAGAATGTTTTTCAGGAAGAATTAAGCCCCCTAATGGCAGAAAAGGCACTCAGAGCCTCACACCCTAAGACACATAAAAACCACTCACACATAAATGCTTCTCATAAAGCACCCCAAAGCACTCAAAAGGTGAGGAAGCGAATAAAGCATCGAATCAAGCTGAATAAACAGGCGTTGAAGCAAGCTACAAAGGCCCCGGCATTCAATCTTGCCCTTCCGAACTCCAACACCCTCTCAGCACGAATATCGAAAAGAGCAAGCAACGCCGAAAAAGGCAAATCTGAAGTAAGTATTATTGCTGAGCTCGGAGATCGACAGGGACACCTCCACCTAAAAACTAGCGAAAACAACGTTTCTGAGCTTCTGATTATTCAACCTCGACAGAAAAAGGTATTCAAGGCCAACTTTAACGGCGAGGATGAAACCTGGTTAATCGAGGAAGATCCAGAGCGTTATTTTTGTATTAATCATCCGAGTACACCAACTGGTCTAGCTGATACAGCTGAAGTTAGTCCTGAAATCGCTGCGCTAATACCGTCAATTTCGACGCTACAGAGCTTACAAAGTAAACCCGATTCTGGAAAGACTTTATTCATCAACTACTGGGGGGGAACGCTGACTGGAACCGCATGGAACTCGGATTTTGACGGAATCTATCAAGCTTTCGACAACGACGGAGACCCGAACTCATTCAGTGAAAATGAGCGGTATTTAATGTGGTTAGCTTGGAGGGAAGTTACGGAGGACTATGCAGCTTTCGATATTAATATCACGACCAGTCAATCCGTTTTCGATAATACTCCTGTTGCCAATAGATCACAGATAATTGCGAGCCCTACGAACTTCTATGGTGGTGGCGGAGTTGCGTTTGTTAATGTTTTTAGTAACTCAAGTGAGTTTTACAAAACCGGTTGGGCAGCTAACAGCTCTGCTTCAACACTGGGCATGACCATTTCACATGAAGCAGGACATCAACTAGGTCTAATCCACGATGGAAACGCAATTCAAGAATATGACGGTGGTAATGGAGGCTGGGGGCCCATCATGGGAGCACCGTTCGGACAACGCTACGTCCAATGGTCTAAAGGCGAATACAATTTCGCGAACAACACCGAAGATGATCTAGACATTATTAATAATCACCTAGCTTATCGCGCCGATGATGCGGGAGACACCAGAGCAAGTGCTACCTCAATAGACGTACCTGTCTCTAATTACGTTGGCAACATAGAGATTACGGCACTTGAACAAGATATAGATGTTTTTAAGTTTGTTCTCGGTAGCACCATCGACGCGCAAATTTCCATCGTCCCAATACTTGGTGCATTGGGTGAATCGCGGGCTTCTAACTTGGCTATGAGGGCAAGATTAGTAAATACACTTGGAGATACTGATGAAAGTAACGATGTCACTCTGAATGAGATAACACCAAGTGACAATTCGCCCTTACAGCCGGATACCAATACGCTCAACTTTAGTGGCAGCCTCCCCCCTGGCACATACATCTTAGAGATCATTCCCGAACCAGCAAATCCGGATTGGTCCACGCAGGGATTTGGCAACTACGGCAATGGCGGCCAATACTATATCTCAATTACTTCCGATGATTTTGGTAGCTCTGATTTGGCCTTTGACTCCACGTCAATAGACAAATCTACCACCACTCCGCTAGATTCAATACAGCTCGATAGCACAATATCTAACTCCGGAGTCGCACCCTCTGGTGCGACGAACATCAGTTACTTTCTGTCTTCTGATGCCATCATATCCAATAACGATTTATTGTTGGCAACCGAATCTATCTCATCCATTCAAAATGGAGATACTCAAAACGTCAGTGCCTCTTTTGTTGCGAACTTTGATTTAGGTAATCACTATCTTGGCGCCTGCATTGCTGTTGCTGCCAATGAATCAAACCAAAGCAACAATTGCTCTTCAGGTCAGCTTTTTGAGGTGGTTTCACCCTACCCTAATAATTACACGATAAACGAGTCCTATCCTTATTCGTGGTCTGACGTCAGTGACCAATTAGATGCAGGAGTAAGCAGCGTAGATGACGATGACAACGAGATCCCCATCGGTTTTGATTTCGAATTTTATGGACAAACTTACTCATCAATATGGGTGCATAGCAACGGCGGCCTAAAATTCGGGTCGGAAATCCCGCTACAGTTCTTCGAGTATATTGATGGGCAACAAAGTACCGAACCCAATAACTTTATATTTCCCTATTGGGATGACTTGAATCCTCAAACTTCCGGCAGCGACGGTGTCTATTATCAATTACAAGGAACGGCTCCAAACAGACGCTTGGTCATTCAATGGAACGATTTAAAACACTTTCGAGAGGTATTTTCTTTCGGCCCGAAGGAAACCATTACTTTTCAAACGATACTGTACGAAGGCAGCAACGACATTGTCATTCAATACCAAGATTTAACCTTTGGGTCGGAGACAGATAGTCTGCAATATGACTATGGCGCAAACGCGTTTGTCGGCATTGAGTCTCCTGGTGGATTTGAGGGAATCGAATATCTCAATGCGGGGCAGACACCTAACGTTTTAGCTGATGAGCAAGCCATCAGTTTCTATGACTCAACGGGGACAAAACGAGTTTTAACCATTACAAAAGATGGTGACTTCGGAAGTGTCACTGGATCGGCCGGGCAAATCAGCTGTGGTTCTCAGTGTTATGGTCAATACGATTCTGGCTCCACCGTTACGCTAATCGCAAGCGCAGATACCGGCTACCAACTCAATGGTTGGTCGGAAGCGGATTGTGGAACCAATATTAGTTGTCAAATCACTCTCTCGGAACATAAGAATGTCGTCGCTTTCTTTGGCGAATTAGACTCTGACTTTGATGGCGTCGGTGATGCTGCGGACAATTGCCCTGCAGTAACTAATCCCGACCAACTCAACACCGACAGTGACGCGTTAGGAGACGTCTGCGATACGGACGACGACAATGATACAGTTTTAGACGACATTGATAACTGTCCTCTCATTGCAAACGCCGATCAAGCTAACAACGACGCCGACGCGCTCGGCGATGTCTGTGATGACGACGATGATAACGATACCGTTTTTGATAACCTAGACAACTGCCCATTCAGCGCAAACGCCGATCAAGCCAATAATGACAGTGACGCGTTGGGTGATGTCTGTGATAGCGACGATGACAACGACAGTGTTCTGGATGGTTCTGATAACTGCCCATTCATTGACAACACGGATCAACTGAACACCGATGGCGATGCCTTTGGCGATGTCTGCGACACGGATGATGATAACGACACCGTCTTAGACAACGTCGATAACTGTCCTCTGATTGCAAACTCCGACCAAGCCAATAACGACAGCGACGCGTTCGGCGATGTCTGTGATACCGACGATGATAACGACAGTGTTCTGGATGGTTCGGACAACTGTCCATTGATTGCCAACAGCGATCAAGCCAATACCGACAGCGACGCCTTCGGCGATGTTTGTGATACCGATGATGATAACGACACCGTATTAGACAACCTCGATAACTGTCCTCTCATTGCAAACTCCGACCAAGTCAATAACGACAGTGATGCGTTTGGTGATGTATGTGATGCTGATGACGATAACGATACGGTCTCAGACAACCTCGACAACTGCCCATTCATCGCCAATACAGATCAACTGAATACCGACAGCGATGCCTTTGGCGACGTCTGCGACAACGACGATGACAACGACACCATCCTAGACACGGCTGATAACTGCCCGTTGATCGCAAACTTAGATCAGGCCGATAGCGATACCGATAACATTGGTGACGTCTGCGACAATGACGACGACAATGACTCGGTACTAGACAACCTAGACAACTGCCCATTCAGCGCAAACGCGGATCAAGCCAATAATGACAGTGACGCGTTGGGTGATGTCTGTGATAGCGACGATGACAACGACAGTGTTCTGGATGGTTCGGACAACTGTCCATTGATTGCCAATAGCGATCAAGCCAACACTGACAGCGACGCCTTCGGCGATGTTTGTGATACCGATGATGATAACGACACCGTCTCAGACAACGTCGATAACTGTCCTCTGATTGCAAACTCCGACCAAGCCAATAACGACAGCGACGCGTTCGGTGATGTCTGTGATACCGACGATGATAACGACACCATCCTAGACAATCTTGATAACTGCCCATTCATTGCCAACACGGATCAACTGAACAACGATGGTGATGCCTTTGGGGACGTCTGTGATACCGATGACGATAACGACACCGTCTCAGACAACGTCGATAACTGCCCGCTGATCGCGAACTCTGACCAAGCCAATAACGACAGTGATGCGTTTGGTGATGTCTGTGATGCTGATGACGATAACGATACGGTCTCAGACAACCTCGATAACTGCCCATTCATCGCCAATGCAGATCAACTGAACACCGACGGCGATGCCTTTGGCGACGTCTGCGACAACGACGATGACAACGACACCATCCTAGACACGGCTGATAACTGCCCGTTGATCGCAAACTTAGATCAAGCCGATAGCGATACCGATAACATTGGTGACGTCTGCGACAATGACGACGACAACGACTCGGTACTAGACAACCTCGACAACTGCCCATTCATCGCAAACGCGGATCAAGCCAATAATGACAGTGACGCGTTGGGTGATGTCTGTGATACCGACGATGACAACGACAGTGTTCTGGATGGTTCTGATAACTGCCCATTCATTGACAACACGGATCAACTGAACACCGATGGCGATGCCTTTGGCGATGTCTGCGACACGGATGATGATAACGACACCGTCTTAGACAACGTCGATAACTGTCCTCTGATTGCAAACTCCGACCAAGCCAATAACGACAGCGACGCGTTCGGCGATGTCTGTGATACCGACGATGATAACGACAGTGTTCTGGATGGTTCGGACAACTGTCCATTGATTGCCAACAGCGATCAAGCCAATACCGACAGCGACGCCTTCGGCGATGTTTGTGATACCGATGATGATAACGACACCGTATTAGACAACCTCGATAACTGTCCTCTCATTGCAAACTCCGACCAAGTCAATAACGACAGTGATGCGTTTGGTGATGTTTGTGATGCTGATGACGATAACGATACGGTCTCAGACAACCTCGACAACTGCCCATTCATCGCCAATACAGATCAACTGAATACCGACAGCGATGCCTTTGGCGACGTCTGCGACAACGACGATGACAACGACACCATCCTAGACACGGCTGATAACTGCCCGTTGATCGCAAACTTAGATCAAGCCGATAGCGATACCGATAACATTGGTGACGTCTGCGACAATGACGACGACAACGACTCAGTACTAGACAACGTCGACAACTGCCCATTCAGCGCAAACGCCGATCAAGCCAATAATGACAGTGACGCGTTGGGTGATGTCTGTGATAGCGACGATGACAACGACAGTGTTCTGGATGGTTCGGACAACTGTCCATTGATTGCCAATAGCGATCAAGCCAACACCGACAGCGACGCCTTCGGCGATGTTTGTGATACCGATGATGACAACGACACCGTCTTAGACAACCTCGACAACTGTCCTCTGATTGCAAACTCCGACCAAGCCAATAACGACAGCGACGCCTTCGGCGATGTCTGTGACACCGATGATGATAACGACACCATCCTAGACAATCTTGATAACTGCCCATTCATTGCCAACACGGATCAACTGAACACCGATGGCGATGCCTTTGGCGACGTCTGCGATACCGATGACGATAACGACACCGTCTTAGATAACGTTGATAACTGCCCGCTGATCGCGAACTCTGACCAAGCCAATAACGACAGTGATGCGTATGGTGATGTCTGTGATGCTGATGACGATAACGATACGGTCTCAGACAACCTCGACAACTGCCCATTCATCGCCAATACAGATCAACTGAATACCGACAGCGATGCCTTTGGCGACGTCTGCGACAACGACGATGACAACGACACCATCCTAGACACGGCTGATAACTGCCCGTTGATCGCAAACTTAGATCAGGCCGATAGCGATACCGATAACATTGGTGACGTCTGCGACAACGACGACGACAATGACTCGGTACTAGACAACGTCGACAACTGCCCATTCATCGCAAACGCGGATCAAGCCAATAACGACAGCGACGCGTTCGGTGATGTCTGTGATACCGACGATGACAACGACACTATCTTAGACAATCTTGATAACTGCCCATTCATTGACAACACGGATCAACTGAACACCGATGGCGATGCCTTTGGCGATGTCTGCGACACGGATGATGATAACGACACCGTCTTAGACAACGTCGATAACTGTCCTCTGACTGCAAACTCCGACCAAGCCAATAACGACAGCGACGCGTTCGGTGATGTCTGTGATACCGACGATGATAACGACACCATCCTAGACAATCTTGATAACTGCCCATTCATTGCCAACACGGATCAACTGAACACCGATGGCGATGCCTTTGGCGACGTCTGCGATACCGATGACGATAACGACACCGTCTTAGATAATGTTGATAACTGCCCGCTGATCGCGAACTCTGACCAAGCCAATAACGACAGTGATGCGTTTGGTGATGTCTGTGATGCTGATGACGATAACGATACGGTCTCAGACAACCTCGACAACTGCCCATTCATCGCCAATACAGATCAACTGAACACCGATGGCGATGCCTTTGGCGACGTCTGCGACAACGACGATGACAACGACACCATCCTAGACACGGCTGATAACTGCCCGTTGATCGCAAACTTAGATCAGACCGATAGCGATACCGATAACATTGGTGACGTCTGCGACAATGACGACGACAATGACTCGGTACTAGACAACGTCGACAACTGCCCCTTCATCGCAAACTCTGATCAAGCCAATAATGACAGTGACGCGTTGGGTGATGTTTGTGATACCGACGATGACAACGACAGTGTTCTGGATGGTTCTGACAACTGTCCATTGATTGCCAATAGCGATCAAGCCAATAACGACAGTGACGCCTTAGGCGATGTTTGTGACACCGATGATGACAACGACACCATCCTAGACAATCTTGATAACTGCCCATTCTTTGTCAACGCGGATCAACTGAATACCGACGGCGATGCCTTTGGCGATGTCTGCGATACCGACGACGATAATGACACTTTGCTCGATAGTAGTGATAATTGCCCACTGATTTCTAACTTTGATCAGACTGATAACGACACCGATAACATTGGCGATGTTTGCGATAACGACGACGACAACGACACAGTTCTAGATTCAGCCGACAACTGTCCATTAATTTTCAATACTAGCCAGTCTAATAATGATGGTGATTCTCAAGGAGATGTATGTGATCTTGATGATGACAACGATAGCGTTATTGATAGCGGCGATAACTGTCCCTTCACCGTAAATGAGGACCAAGCAAATTCAGATTCTGATGCTTTTGGTGACGCGTGTGATATTGACGATGACAATGACACTGTCAATGATTCCATTGATAACTGCCCCCTGACTTTCAATTCAGATCAAATAGACAACGATGCGGATGGGTTTGGAGATCTTTGTGATACCGACGATGATAACGACACCATCCTAGACAACCTTGATAACTGCCCATTTATCGCTAATAGTGATCAACTCAATACCGACAGCGACGCCATTGGCGATGCCTGCGACACCGACGATGACAACGACACTATCGTAGACAACACAGACAATTGTCCGTTAGTCATGAATGTCAATCAACTGAATTCCGATGGCGATGCACTCGGCGACGCTTGCGATTCCGACGACGATAATGACACCGTGCTTGACGAGGTCGACAACTGTCCTTTTACCGCGAATACCAATCAAGCCGATAATGATGTTGATGCGTTAGGCGATGAATGTGATGCTGATGACGATAACGATACGGTCTTAGACAACACAGACAACTGCCCTTTAGCCTCAAACTTTGATCAATCAGACAATGATTCCGATACCCTTGGAGACGCATGCGACACGGACGATGACAACGACACCATTCTGGACAACGTGGATAACTGCCAGTTCATCTCAAATCAAGAACAGCTGAATAGTGACAACGATACGAATGGAGATGCTTGTGACTCAGATGACGACAATGATTCTATTGAGGACTCGGTGGATAACTGCCCACTCGTTGATAATGTCGATCAGGCCAACAACGATAGCGATGACCAAGGAGATATCTGCGACCCAGACGACGATAATGACACCATCTTGGATACGCTGGACAACTGTCCACTGATGAGCAATGTGTCACAATCAAATAATGATGGGGATTCAAGTGGTGACGCTTGTGACACCGATGATGACAATGATCTGGTCAATGACACCGTTGATAACTGCCCGCTACTCGTTAATTCTGATCAAAAGGATAATGATTTAGATGGTGTCGGTGATTTATGTGATCCCGATGATGACAACGACAGCGTTATTGATACTATCGACAACTGCCCTCTCGATGCCAATCCACTACAGGACAATGCCGACGGCGACGCATTCGGTGATGTTTGTGATATCGACAGCGATGATGACACCATCATTGATCAACTCGACAATTGCCCCAATGATGCTAACTTTAATCAAGCAAATAATGACGGAGACACCCTGGGGGATGTTTGCGATCTTGATGACGACAATGACTCCGTCTTGGACTTGGAAGATAACTGTCCATTCATCATAAATAGCGACCAGACTAATACAGATTCGGATGCGTTTGGAAATGCTTGTGACGATAACAACGACGATGACCTGATTATCGATGTTGACGACAACTGCCCCATCACCACGAATCAAGATCAAGCAGACTACGACGGCGATGGTCTAGGCGATTTATGCGATGGTGATATCGATAATGACTTCGTTTTGAATGCTATCGACCTAGATCCCTTAAATGAAAAAGTCTGCGAGGACGTTGATTTAGATTCATGTGATGACTGCAGTATTGGCGTGGACGGAGTTGGCGAACTGGCCGACTATGATCCGATGAATGACGGCGTGGATACTGACGGTGATGGAATGTGTGATTTGGGCGATATTGATGATGACAATGACCTAGTGATAGACGCTGAAGATATCTGTCCTCTGGACGCAGAGGACCTTTGCTCAGCGAATGTGGATTTTTGTTTTCCGCTTCCAACAAAAAGTGGTAACTCACTATTAATTTGTCTCTAAGCTCGCCCCTTAATTCAAGCTGCGAATGCGCAGAACACCCCGATGGTTTAATAGCTGAAACCTATGCATATTTATCCAGGCAGTCTAATGCCTCTGACAGTGTCTCGACCGGATACACCCTTATCTTCTCAGATAATTTACTGGGCAAATTTCCTTTCGGACAAATACAATTAGAAAAACCCTGTTGAGCCGCTTGTTTAATCCTCTCCAAACCACTTGGAACGGCACGCACATCGCCCGATAAACCAATTTCGCCAAACGCAACCCAGTCTTGGGGAATAGCCCGATCCCGGAAAGAGGAGACAAGTGAGAGGATCACCGGCAAATCCGTACTGGGATCGGTCGAACGCAACCCCCCAACTAAGTTCACGTAGAGTTCCTGATCGTACATGGCTAAATCTGCATGTCTTACCAGCACAGCAACCAACATATTGAGCCGGTTTTGATCAATGCCTACCGCCAATCGGCGAGGATTCATCTGGTGTGAATCTACAACCAGAGCTTGTATCTCGACTAAGAGTGACCGACTACCTTCCCAAAGAGACGCAACCATAGAACCCGGTTTTGGGTCTCTGCTACGATCCAAAAATATCGCAGAGGGATTCGTAACCGACTTCAGATAGCCATCGTCGGGCATCATGGCAAGCAGACCCAACTCACTTGTTGAGCCAAAACGATTCTTCTGTGCACGTAACTCGCGAAAGCGAGACGAAGCGATTACTTCAATCATCAACATCACGTCGCCAATATGTTCAACAACCCTAGGCCCCGCCACGGAACCATCCTTGGTTGTGTGGCATATGATAATCATGGCCACGTCATTTTGTTTTGCGTGCTGAGTGAGAACTTGCATGCACTCTCTCAACTGTCCCACACCACCAGGGGCTCCCTGAACATCCGGATGAAACATAGCCTGAAGAGAATCAATCACCACAAACTTGGCTCTGACTTCTGAAATCATGGCCAAAATTGCCAACACATCGGTCTCCACGGCCACATTAAGGCTGTCGGTGTTCAAACTTAAACGATGGGCGCGTCTTGATATCTGATTTGCTGACTCTTCTGCAGAAACCAATAAGCACTCTAGTTGATCACTTACTTCACAAAGGACTTGAGTCGTCAGTGTTGATTTACCAGCGCCAGGTGTCCCCGCAAGTAATATAACGCTACCCGGAACAACTCCCCCACCAAGGACTCGATCAAACTCGACACTTTTAGTGGAAAATCGCGGAGACTCTTCAGGCTTTATCTTGCTCAGTTTAGTGACGGACTCCTTGGAGCCTGAGTATCCTCTTGCCATGGCAGATGCTGCGCCAGCTCGGCTTGCAGACTCTTTAAATTCCACGATGGTGTTCCAGGCACCGCAGTCACTGCATTGGCCGGCCCATTTAGAATGATTAGCTCCGCAATCGGAACAAATAAAGTGAATGGTCGCCTTTTTCTTTGCCATGCTAATTCACCTCTATTCGAGCAACCCTATTGGTCACCCCACACAATAGCTCATAAGCAATGGTTCCAGCGGCTAAGGCCAAGTCCTCAACAGGAATAGAAGAGCCCCAAAGCTCAACTTCGTCACCTACCTCAACGGGGAGTTCCTGAATATCAACCGCGATCATATCCATTGATACGCGCCCTACTAGTGGCACATAGAAACCGTTAATCATTACCAAGCTTCCAGAGGGAGCATGTCGTGGAAATCCATCACCATATCCACAGGCAACGTAGGCAACTCGAGTATCGGTATCGATCACGTAGGTACCTCCATAGCCAATAGAAGTTCCACGAGGCATTGTTCTGACACTCAGAACCTTGCTTTTTAATGTCATAACGGGCTTCAACCCAAGATCACTTCCAGATTTAGAGGTACAGGGTGATACGCCGTAAAGAATTAGACCCGGCCGAAGAATATCTTGAGCTTCATCGGGAAAGTTCACGGATCCCGCCGAATTCAGAATACTAAGGCGACGAAAGTGTAAGCCTTGAGATTCATATTGTTTAAGCCAACTATGCCACAATTTAAATTGCGCTTGGTTTTCTACTCGTGAGGGAGCATCCGCATTCGCCAAGTGAGTCATCAAACTGATGCTTTTAACTCCGTCATACTTATCGAGTTGAAAATATATCCTTACGATCTCTTCCGGGGCAAATCCTAGCCTCCCCATACCAGTATCCATCTTTAACCAGACATCGATCTGTGTTTCCGGTCTAATGGCCTCTAGTGCAGGCAATTGAGTGTAGTCGTAAACCACCGGCGTCGCTTTATATTCAAAACACTGACCGAGTTCTTCTGCAGTGAGTGTGGGAGACAACATGGTCACCGGCTTGCTAAGCCCTGCCTCTCTTAATACTTGCACGTCTTCTAAATTAGTAACGGCAAACTCATCGGCAGAGGACAAACCATCGGCAGCCAATAACATTCCATGCCCATAGCCATCGGCCTTAATAACGGCCATCACATCACAATCTGGCGCCAATTGGCGAACCACATTCAAGTTGTGTGCAAACGCTGATCGATCTAACTCAATCCAGCAACGATTTTGAATACTCACTGATAAATCCTGACCTTACTTATTCAGCATCAAACTGCGGTCCAGCGTAATTTTCGAATCGAGTAAATTGCCCTAGCCATGCCAACCGTACAGTACCGATGGGTCCGTTCCGCTGTTTTCCGATGATAATTTCAGCGATTCCTTTAGATTCAGATTCTTTGTTATAAACTTCATCTCTATAAATAAACATGATCACGTCGGCGTCCTGTTCAATCGCACCTGATTCTCGCAAATCAGACATCACCGGTCTCTTATTGGGTCTCTGCTCAAGACTTCTGTTTAGCTGAGACAATACAATAATTGGACAGTTCAATTCCTTAGCCAGACCTTTTAGGGATCGAGTAATATGCGAAATCTCAAGGGTACGGTTCTCTCCACCGCCACTGTCATTTCCGCGCATTAATTGTAGATAATCCAGCATGATTAAGCCTAGACCATGCTCATGTTCCGCCGCCAATCGCCGAGCACGAGTCCGCACTTCCATGGGCGACAGGTTAGGTGTATCGTCGATATAAATATTTTTCTCGTTAAGAATGCCGACGGCTGACGTGAGTTTCGGCCAATCTTCGTTCTCAAGTTGTCCAGTGCGCAGCTTGCCTGAATCCACACGACTCAAAGACGCCATCATTCTTGCTGCCAACTGAGAACCTGGCATTTCCATACTGAATACAGCAACCGGAAGGTCTTCATGAATGGCTGCATACTCGACCAGATTCATCGAAAACGATGTTTTACCCATGGACGGTCTACCTGCGACAACAACCAAATCCCCGGCCTGCAACCCGCTAGTTTGTTTATCTAAGTCGGTAAATCCCGTGGAAACCCCGGTGACCGTAGATTTCGTTTTAAATAGCTCATCGATCTTTTGAACCGCTTCCTTAAGTAACACATCGATTTTCTGGAAGCCAGCTTTCGCTTGGGTGTTATTTTTTGCGATCTCAAATATCGAAGACTCCGCAAAGTCCAAGACCTCTTCAGGAGTCTGACCATCTGGATTATAGGCACGCTTGATGATGTCGTTTGCGCTTTCAATCAAACGACGCAAAATCGCTCGATCACGAACAATTTTTGCGTATGATTTTACGTTTCCAGTGTTGGGAGTGTTTTTGGCGAGTGCACCCAGATAGGCCATGCCCCCAACATTGTCAATCTCGCCAACATGGGTCAGAGTCTCAGCAACGGTCACAACATCCGCGGCCTCACCAGCTGCCCCGAGTTTAACTATCTCGTTGTAGATGAGCTTGTGATCGTTTCTATAAAAATCACGCGCTTCTAACTCCATACTGATGTCGTCAATAACACGATTATCCAGCATCATCGAGCCTAAGATAGACTGCTCCGCTTCAATCGCCTGCGGCGGCAACTTAAGCGCTTCTTCTTCAGGAGTTGTTGTCACCATAAAAATGAACGATTTGATTATTGATAGATGTGGAAACTCGCTCAGCAGATTGTTGCAGCTAAGCTCGGCGAGCACGAAATATTAGCATAGAACCATCAGCATTGAACTTACCAATAGATTGCCAATCTACATAATTATGCTACAGAAAATCGAAGCATCAATTTACAACCAACGTATACGCATATTGACTCTTGTTTTGAAGCAACCATTTTATTTCTGGACACAAAAAAACCAGCCATTAGGCTGGTTTTTTCTAGAAGCATTGAAGGTAACCGAAAGATTACTTAATCTTCGCTTCCTTATATTCTACGTGCTTACGAACAACTGGGTCGTATTTCTTAACAACCATCTTTTCAGTTTGCGTACGCTTGTTTTTTGTCGTTGTGTAGTAGTGGCCTGTTTTAGCCGTAGACACCAATTTGATTTTATCTCTCATGATTAACTCCTAGCTTTACAGTCTAACTATACTTTGACGCCATTGGCGCGGATATCGGCTAAAACAGCGTCGATACCTTTTTTGTCAATAATTCGGATTCCTTTTGAAGAAACACGCAAGCGAACCCAACGGTTTTCGCTTTCTACCCAAAATTTGCGGTAGTGCAAATTTGGAAGAAAAGTACGACGTGTGCGGTTTTTAGCGTGAGATACGTTATTACCGAACGTAGTGCCCTTTCCTGTTACCTGACAAACTCTAGACATTGTTCTAACCTTCTAAACTTTTTCTCTAATCCAGCGCTTAGTTTTGTAATTGTCGAAAGCTTTCTTGCTGGCTTGATAAGCTTAATGACACTCAACTCTTAACCAGCAGCTTAAACGACAAAACTCGCTACCGTGCTTGTACAGCAAAATCGGCCTAACCGCTTGTTTTTTAATCGTTAACTTTTACTCAGAACGACCTATCAGACCGCCCCATTTACTTCAGGGGGCGATTTATACCAGAAACCCTCATAAATTAAAACAGAATCGTGCTTTTTAAGTCGTCTTTTTTACCATTCGTACACGCTCGGAAGAACGATTGAATTATCTTGGGTCTAGCAAACCTAATTCGGCAAAAGATATCACTTCTGTGTCACCAACAACAAAGTGATCCAGTAACCGCACACCCACTAGTTGCAAAGCCGAATATAAACTATCCGTCAAAGCACGGTCGGACAAACTGGGGTCCGCTACTCCGGACGGATGGTTATGAGCGACTATCATCGCCGCGGCATTGTGGTAAAGAGATTCTTTCACAACCTCTCGGACTGGGACCGAAGCGCTATCTATAGTACCTCTAAATAACTCCTCTGAAAAAATGAGGCGGTTCTTACTATCAAGATAAAGTACGAAAAAGGATTCGTGTTGCTTATCTCGTAGCCGGTACATTAAATAATCTTTGCATACCTGCGGGGAGCTCAGAGTTTCACCTCTGGTCATGTTTTCAGCCAGCACTCTTGCACCCAGCTCTAGGCCTGCTTGTAAATTGGCATATTTACTTGGCCCTAAGCCTTTTAGATGACAAAATTCTGCGCAAGAAGATCGCAATATTGACCGAAGACTTCCAAAGTTCTGCAACATTGAAGTCGCTAAATCAACGGCTGAAGCTCCTTGCACTCCCGTTCTTAGAAAGATTGCCAATAATTCAGCGTCCGATAAATTAGAGGCTCCGCCTTGAAGCAACTTTTCACGCGGTCTTTCTTTACTGGGCCATTTTCTAATTGAGTTTTGTTTCATTTTCACGTCTCCTTGTGAGTTAGTTAAAGCGAGAGCAGCAATCCCTTTGCACCTCTTGAGTGACTCTGATTCTAATACTTCAAATTAAGTTTGGCTATCTCAGAATAAACAACAGAGTAAGTGATTAGGCATCTCAGTCCAGATCCTCAGCTCTATTATTGCAGCTGAAAAAATCTTCGTTATCGGAGATAATTACGCGCCTTAACGTGTCTTTTAAAACCTGAGTGCCAAGGCGAGCGTTTTAACAGTCTCAATTTAAAGCAGCAACGAATGATAAAATCACTAGCAAACAAACGAGTTTTACTGGGTGTCAGTGCCGGTATTGCAGCCTACAAAACCCCAGATTTAGTGCGAAAGCTTATCGAGCGCGGTGCCGAGGTAGAGGTGATCCTTTCTAAAAATGCGGATCAGTTTGTCGCACCTCTTGCACTTCAAGCGGTTAGCGGTCGAACGACTCACAGCTACGCCATGACCGCCGAAAGCGAATCCGGCATGGGGCATATTGATCTCGCTCGTTGGGCTGATATCGTTCTAATCGCGCCCGCTACAGCAAACATCATTGCGCGTCTTACCCAAGGAAATGCGGATGAATTACTCACAACCGTTTGCGTGGCCACCGAAGCACCGCTTGCGATCGCGCCCGCGATGAATCAGCAGATGTGGCAACATCCTGCCACGCAGGCCAATATCAAATCACTCGTTGAGCGAGGAACCATTATCCTAGGGCCAGATTCTGGTGAGCAGGCATGCGGCGAAGTCGGTCCTGGTCGAATGCTGCAACCACTAGACATTGCAGGCCAACTTGGTGAGCATTTCGAAACGGGAGCGCTGGCAGGCGAGAAAGTTATGATTACCGCAGGACCCACTTGGGAAGCGATTGATCCAGTGCGCGGGATCACCAATCATAGTTCTGGGCTAATGGGTTATGCACTGGCACAGGCAGCTCGTGAGGCTGGCGCTAAAGTTACCTTAATCAGCGGCCCTACCTCACTCTCTCAGCCAGAGGGCGTTGATGTTGTCAATGTGGTTTCAGCTCTCGATATGCACAGTGCAGTATTCGATCAAGTTCATGAACACGATATTTTTATCGGAGTAGCGGCGGTCGCTGACTACCGTCCTGTTGTCTCAGCGGATCAGAAAATCAAAAAGAACGCTGATGAAATGACGATTACTATGGTTAAGAATCCGGACATTTTGGCTGAAGTGGCTGCCGAAAATGATCGCCCTTTCTGTGTTGGCTTCGCAGCTGAGACTAATGATGTTATTGATTATGCACGAGGGAAACTTGAGCGTAAAAACTTAGATTTAATCGCCGCTAACCACGTAGGAAGTGATGAAACCGGTTTCGGCACGCCTGACAACGCAATCACTCTTATCAGCAGAGACGACGTTGTCGAGTTACCAAAAAAAGATAAATTCGCACTCGCGCGCGACTTAATTCAGGAAATTAGTAAACGCCACAAGGCCAGATAGAAGTTCGGAAATTCAAATGAAAAAATCTGTTCAACTCAAGATATTGGACCCTCGAATCGGAACCGATTTCGAGGTCCCTGATTATGCAACACCCGGATCTGCAGGAATGGACTTAAGAGCCTGCATAGATCAACCAATTGAATTGACTCCCGGAAAGACCGAGTTAATCCCTACAGGCATGTCTGTCTATGTTGAAGATCCTAACTTGGCCGCCGTTCTTCTACCCAGGTCTGGTCTTGGTCACAAACATGGAATTGTGTTGGGTAACCTAACCGGCCTAATTGATTCTGATTACCAAGGCCCACTGATGGTGTCATTGTGGAATCGCGGGGATACCATTTTTACCGTAGAACCTGGTGATCGAATAGCACAGATGGTTTTTATGCCTATTGTTCAAGCCGAGTTTGAAATTGTGGAAGAATTTTCGGAATCTGAGCGAGCATCCGGAGGCTTTGGCCACACGGGTGTCAAGTAGCCGATAATTTTGGGCATATTTCTGCACAAAATACTTACTATTAATAGTCCGATAGTCTTAGGCACATTATTTTTTAACGATAATTTGCTATACTCCCGCGACATTTTTACCACGGAGCCAGATTCAACAGCTTCGAGGACCACCTGCTCAACGCAGCTCCATAGCCCGCAGCAACGAACAACGCCGTCGTTTCACAACCCGTTTGAAGATGGGGTGTGCCTGGAGGCCTGTGGGTTGCGATAAGAGCAAACCAAAACTGTTTAAATGAGGAAGTTATGTCAGATACCCTATCCATACGAGACAATCGAACCGGAAAAGAGTACGAAGTTGATATCGTAGACGGCAATATCAGTGCCACTCAACTACGCCAGATCAAAGTCAATGAAGGTGACTTTGGCATGATGAGCTACGACCCGGGTTATCTGAATACAGCTAGCTGCACGTCGCGAATCACTGACCTTCATGGCTCTGAAGGCATTCTTAGATATCGAGGTTACCCTATCGAGCAACTAGCCGAGAAAAGTACTTTTTTGGACGTTGTGTATCTTTTGTTCAATGGGGAATTACCGAACGCAGCAGAATCGGCTTCATGGGAAGAAAGAATCACTCACCACACCATGTTGCATGAAAAGACTAAGCGGCTGATGGGAGGGTTTAACTATGACGCCCATCCAATGGGCGTGTTTATCTCGACAGTGGCGGCCTTATCTACATTTTACCCTGACTCCAAAGTAGTAGATGATCCAGAAACTCGCATGTTACAGGCATGCCGTTTGATTGGTAAGACGCCAACAATCGCATCATACGCCTACAGAAACAGCCGCGGGCTTCCTTATATCTATCCAGATAATGAGCTCAGCTACACTGGTAACTTTTTGAACATGATGTATCGCATGGTTGAACCACGATACCAGGCTGATCCGGTTCTGGAGCGTGCGCTAGACATCCTCTTCATCTTGCATGCCGATCATGAGCAAAACTGCTCCACCAGCGCCATGCGTAACATAGCAAGCTCCAAGGCCGACCCATTTGTATCGGTAGCCGGAGCGGCAGCCGCACTCTACGGCCCTTCACACGGTGGCGCTAACGAAGCAGTCTTGAATATGTTGCGTGAAATTGGCACCAAAGATAAGGTTGCTGACTACGTTAAACGCTGCAAAAGCGGCGAAATCCGTTTGATGGGTTTCGGACACCGAGTTTACAAAAACTACGACCCGAGAGCGCGAATCGTTAAGCAAACGGCAGACGAGGTGTTTGAAGTCACAGGGCGCAATCCCTTGATTGACGTCGCAATGGAGCTAGAGCGCATCGCTCTAGAGGATGATTATTTTGTTAAGCGTAATCTCTACCCGAATGTAGACTTTTACTCTGGGCTAATTTACGAGGCAATGGGATTCCCGATGGAAGCCTTTACGGTGCTCTTCGCAATTCCAAGAACGGCAGGTTGGTTGGCTCAGTGGATGGAATTAATGGAAGATCCAGAGTTCCGTATCACTAGACCGAGACAAAATTATCAGGGCTACGGTGAGCGTCACGTGCCAGATGATTATCGATCATAGTTCAATTTGAATTGAACCAAAAAAGGCCGCTTTAATGCGGCCTTTTTTTATTCTCGTGGTGTATTTTTACTTGGTCATACCAATCCAGGCCCCACCCCGATACCTAGAATCAGTTGACCAATAATGTACGCATAAAGTCTTAGTATATAGGGTAAAAATTCCACGACAGTGAGTTCAGAAAATGGCATACTTCGCATGTTTGAGAGTAGGTAATTGTCAGGCCAAAATCCACATTGGAGGCATTGCTGGGATCGAGTACGCAATTTGTTGTCTACTTGCTCCCTAGTGATTGATAATCGAGAAGGGTGACCGTGATTTCAGTCAACTATCTTAGAGGATTTATTGTCTTGCATACTCCCATCGAAAACAGTTCGATTTGCAACGAAGCATCGAAACCCTAAAGCACCACATACTTATTAACTTTCCCTTTTCAAAGACTGGGCATAAATCCAATCAAATGAGCAACAACTCAGATCCGCTTAGCCTGTTAAATGGCCAAAACGTCGCCTTCTTAGAAGACGTATTCGAACAGTATCAAGAAGACCCAAACTCAGTATCGGCTGAGTGGCAGGCCTACTTCTCAAATCTCAGCACTTCTTCAGCCGCCACAATTTCCAGTACGACAAGTGGCGGAAGCCTTGATGCGGCTATGGCTACTAAACAGGGCTCGGTATCGCGAATTATCAGCACCTATCGAGCAATGGGCCATAAACGCGCGAAGATCGATCCAATTAATGAAATGGAAGAGCAAGATGCGAGTGAGCTCGAACTTGCCTATCATGGGCTGTCCGATGCGGATCTAGATACCGTTTTTGATACAGGCCCACTGCGCGCGCCCGATCGCTTGCCATTGCGGGATATCATTGCCATCTTAAAAGCGAACTATTGCGGTTCAATTGGCTATGAATACGGACATATGGCCAGCGCAGAACAAAGACGCTGGCTTCGTACTCGATTAGAGCAACCCGTTGGTCATGACCCTTTCACCAACGAGCAGAAAGTTCACATACTTAACCGTTTAACCGCGGCGGAAGGTATGGAACGCTACTTGCATACTAAGTACGTGGGCCAAAAACGCTTTTCATTAGAAGGCGGAGAAAGTTTAATTCCAATGTTGGATCAGATGATCCAACAAGGTGGTGCCGATGGCATCAAAGAAGTGGTCATCGGAATGGCGCATCGAGGCCGATTAAATGTCCTAGTTAATACGCTAGGCAAATCCCCCAGCACTCTCTTTTCCGAGTTCGAGGGTAAGCATGACATTAACGAGTTGGCTCAAAGCGGGGACGTAAAATACCATCAAGGTTTTTCTTCGGACATTCAAACTAAGGGTGGTCCAGTTCATCTTTCACTCGCGTTTAATCCATCGCACTTAGAAATTGTTAGCCCCGTCGTTGAGGGCTCTGTTAGGGCACGGCAAGAAAGAAGAGATGATGATAAAGGGGCTACTGTGCTTCCCATCTCAATTCATGGTGATGCGGCCTTCGCTGGCCAAGGCGTGGTCATGGAAACCTTCCAAATGTCCGGATGCCGTGGGTATCAGACTGGCGGAACGTTGCACATTGTTATTAACAACCAAGTTGGATTTACGACTAGCAACCCGAAAGACGCAAGGTCAACGCCGTACTGTACCGAGATTGCGAAAATGGTCGGCGCGCCAATTTTTCATGTCAATGGCGATGATCCAGAGGCGGTTATTTTTGCAACTCAGATCGCGATAGATTTCCGGATGAAGTTTGGCAAAGATGTGGTAATCGATTTGGTCTGTTATCGACGTCATGGGCATAACGAGTCAGACGAGCCATCGGTTACACAACCGGTGATGTACAAGAACATCAAAGCACTGCCAACGACTCGTCGATTGTACGCACAAAGCTTGATTGACAGAGGTGTTATCACCAAAGAAATAGAAGATAAGCTTAACGCTGACTATCGGGCGTCTATGGTCGCTGGAGAGCGAGTCGTACCTGAGTTTGTCGAGGTGCAACAAGGTGATCACACAGTCGATTGGAGCCCGTACTTCAACATTCATTGGGAACACGAGGTTGATACAGGATTTAATGCCAAACGCCTAGACTTGCTTGCAGAACGTCTACTGGATTTTCCAGAAGGCTTTAAATTGCATGCCAGGACTAAAAAAATTATGGATGATCGTGCCAAAATGCGTGCTGGTGATCTACCTTTGGATTGGGGTATGGCCGAGAATTTGGCTTACGCCACCCTGCTCGATGAAAACTTTTCGATAAGAATGTCTGGGCAAGATTGCGGTCGCGGAACGTTCTTCCATCGCCACGCTGTATTGCACAACGCAGATAGCAAAGAGACGCACATGCCTTTGCGTCACATCAAAGAGAAGCAGCCAAACATCGATATAATCAATTCGCTTCTATCAGAGGAAGCCGTGCTGGCGTTCGAGTACGGATACGCGTGTTCAGACCCCAAAACCATGGTAATTTGGGAAGCGCAGTTTGGTGATTTTGCCAATGGCGCCCAAGTGGTGCTCGATCAGTTTATCTCCAGCGGAGAAGCAAAATGGGGCCGCCTAAGCGGTTTAACCATGTTCCTTCCGCACGGCTATGAAGGTCAAGGTCCAGAACACTCGTCGGCGCGCTTAGAGCGCTACTTGCAACTTTGCGCTCAGCACAATATGCAAGTATGCGTGCCTAGCACACCAGCCCAGATGTTTCATATGATCCGTCGTCAGATGCTTCGACCATATCGTAAGCCGCTGATTGTTATGACACCCAAGAGCCTGCTGCGTCACAAGCTTTCAACTTCATCATTAGAAGATTTGCACAGCGGCTCTTTTCAAACGGTGATTCCTGAAGTCGACAAGGTAACCAATAAGAATGTCAAACGCGTGGTCTTCTGTACTGGTAAAGTCTATTACGATTTACTAGAACAAAGGCGTGAATCGAAAATAAAAGACATTGCCATTATTCGTGTAGAGCAACTGTATCCTTTCCCTAGAAAATCCGTCACCAAGGAGATAGAGCGATATCCGAACGCCACCGAGATAGTGTGGTGTCAGGAAGAGCCTAAAAACCAGGGGGCTTGGTATCAAATCATGCACCACATCAAATACTGCGTGGGAGATGAGCACAAAGTACTCTATGCTGGCCGAGAAGCCTCGGCTTCACCGGCGGCTGGCTATCTAGCAGTACACAGAGAGCAACAATCTAGATTGGTCAATGCTGCCCTCTCACCGCTTGATGAAAAAGACACTTATCAAGTAGAGGCTTATCAATAGTCTATACTTGAATTAATCAACTATATTCCATTCACTCCGCGAATAAATAGCTCAGAATTGCAGGAGCAAGACAATGTCAGTAGAAATTAAAGTCCCTATCCTTCCCGAATCCGTCTCAGAAGCAACTGTGGCAACATGGCACAAGCAGGTGGGCGACGAAGTCAGTATCGACGAAAACTTGGTGGATATCGAAACCGAGAAGGTCGTATTAGAAGTGCCTAGCACCGTCAATGGCGTCATCAAAGAAATTAAAGTAGAGGAAGGCGCCACCGTTGGTGAGCAAGACATTATTGCCATCATCGAGGAAGGCGCGAGTGCAGCGGCCACGCCTAAAGCTGAAGAGACCTCGGCGCCAGCAGTTGAAACGTCAGCCGAAAGCGCAAGCGATGATTCGGACAAATTGAGTCCAGCAGTACGCAAAATGGTCGCTGAAAACAACATTGACCCAAGTACTATTTCAGGCACTGGCAAGAATGGCCGAATTCTAAAAGAGGACGTTCAAAAGCACTTAGACAGCAAAGCCAGTAAACCGGCACCCAGCGCGACTTCTGCCGCTGCTGAACCAGTTAAAACACCGCAGGCCGGTGAACGTTCTGAGCGTCGTGTGCCAATGACAAGATTACGGGCGACAATTGCCCGTCGTCTTAAGGAGGCTCAAGATACACAGGCCATGCTCACCACGTTTAACGATGTGAACTTGCAAGCCGTGATCGACCTAAGAAAACAATACAAAGAATTGTTCGAGAAAAAACACGGCACGCGCCTTGGTTTTATGTCCTTCTTCGTTAAAGCAGCCATTGAGGCCTTAAAGCGATTCCCAGCCGTTAATGCGTCAATCGACGGCAATGATATTGTCTACCATGATTACTATGATGTCGGCATAGCCGCTTCATCGCCAAGGGGATTGGTTGTACCTGTACTAAGAGACGTTGACCAGATGAGTTTTGCCGATGTTGAGAAGTCGATTGGAAGTTACGGGCAAAAGGCCAAAGAAGGCAAACTGACCATGGAAGACTTAGTTGGTGGCACGTTTACGGTGTCAAATGGCGGTGTTTTTGGTTCAATGTTGTCGACTCCTATTGTAAATCCTCCGCAAAGCGCCATCTTAGGTATGCATCGAATTGAAGAACGACCTGTTGCCGAAAATGGCCAAGTAGTGATTCGACCAATGATGTATCTCGCTCTGACTTACGACCATCGAATCATTGACGGACGCGAATCGGTTCTTTTCTTGCGTACCATTAAAGAATGCTTGGAAGACCCGGCGAGACTTTTACTGGAGCTCTAGACCAAATTTACTAAAATTTGAACTAGCAAAACCCACTGGCGAAGTGTGGCACTTCGCCTCGGACAACACTGAATAGAATTAGTATCATGTCAGAAAAATTTGACGTAATCGTTATAGGCGCTGGCCCAGCCGGATATGTGGCAGCCATTCGTTGTGCTCAATTAGGTTTCAACACAGCTTGTGTTGATAAATGGGAAGACAAGGATGGCAAGCCATCACTTGGAGGAACGTGCTTGAACGTCGGCTGTATTCCATCAAAAGCACTTTTGGATTCATCAGAAAAAGTTGAACAAGCTCAACATGAGTTTGAACACCATGGCATCGATGTCGGTAAAGTAAAGGTTCACGTGGATAAGATGATCGCTCGTAAAGACGACATCGTAGGAAACCTAACAAAAGGTATTGCTGGACTGTTTAAAGCCAATAAAGTCACTTCTTTGCATGGGCATGGCAAACTTTTAACCGATAAGCGTGTTGAAGTTAGCGGAAAGGATGGAACTCAAGTCGTGAGTGCTGACCACATCATTTTGGCGTGTGGCTCAGAACCTATTAACATTCCAGTTGCACCCGTCGACAACGAGCTGATTGTTGACAACGCAGGCGCACTTGACATCAACGCTGTTCCCAAAAAACTGGGCGTTATCGGTGCTGGTGTAATTGGCTTGGAACTGGGTAGTGTGTGGAATCGGTTGGGTTCCGATGTCACTATTCTGGAAGCCATGGACACTTTCCTTGCACCGGTTGATAAGCAGCTTTCCAGAGAGGCTCAACGTACTTTCACAAAGGGCCAAGGCTTGGACATTAAATTGGGGGCCATGGTTACCGGCACTCAAGTCAATAAAAAGTCAGTCAAGGTTACATACACTTTAAAAGATCAAGAGCACACTGAGACTTTTGATAAGCTAATCGTAGCTGTGGGCCGTAAAGCAAATACAACAGATATTGCCGCCGAAGACGTAGGATTGAAGCTGGACGAACGTGGCCGCATCGACGTTGATGAAAAACTGCGTACAAACATTCCTGGAGTCTATGCCATAGGTGATGCTGTAAAAGGCCCCATGCTGGCTCATAAAGGTTCCGAAGAAGGCGTTGCAGTGGCCGAAATCATTGCCGGTCAACAGCCGCACGTAAATCATGACACCGTTCCTTGGGTGATCTACACACATCCTGAGATAGCCTGGGTTGGAATCAACGAAGAACAGGCTAAAGAGCAAGGTCTTAACTACAAGACTGGCTTCTTCCCCTTTGCTGCCAATGGACGCTCACTGGCCATGAATGAAAAAGGCGGCCGAGTGAAGATGATTGCGGATGCTGAGACCGACCGGGTTCTTGGTGTACACATATTGGGTCCCAATGCGTCGGAACTGATCTCTGAGGCGGTACTGGCAATGGAGTACTCAGCTTCTACCGAGGACATCGCCAGAACAATTCACGCTCATCCGACTCTATCTGAAGCGATGCACGAAGCGGCGCTTTCGGTTGACGGGCGAGCGCTTCACAAAGTGAACTGATTAAACTAAAAAAGGGGGCACCAGCCCCCTTTTTTATTGGCCTATTTTCTTACTATCAGATGCTAGTTGGAACTCTCAATAAACAACTATCAAGTAATACCCACAACTCGGTAAATCTCAAGTAAACTAAATCCAGTTACCTTAATTCAAATAGATTTGATATGACGTTTCCACATTCCATTTTTAAGGCCTACGATATTCGGGGCATTGTTGATGACACTCTCACTACCGAAATTACATACAAAATTGGCCAAGCCGTGGGTAGCGAAGTCATTGCTTCCGGCGGAAAAAGCATTGTAATCGGGCGTGACGGCAGGTTATCCGGCCCAATCCTGGCAGAGTCACTATCCAACGGATTGAGAGCAGCTGGTGTAAATGTGGTAGACATTGGTGTGGCGCCCTCTCCTGTCGTTTACTATTCCAGTTACGCAAAGGATATACCCTCTTGCATTGCAATCACAGGTAGCCATAATCCACCAGACTACAATGGGTTTAAAATGGTGGTTGATGGCACCACCCTATCCGCTGAGCGCATTCAAGAATTGAAACAGAGAATACTTGAGGATAATTTCTCGAGCGGCGACGGAACCTACACAAAAGAGGAAATCATTGATGAGTACATCAAAAAGATTTCTGCAGACGTAAAACCTGCTCGAAAAATGAAGATTGTGATCGACTCTGGAAATGGAGTTGCCGGGGCTACCGCTCCGCAAGTCTTTAAAGCCATAGGCTGCGACGTAATCGAGTTATTTAGTGAAGTAGATGGTACCTTCCCAAACCATCATCCGGATCCAAGCCAAATTGAGAACCTGCAAGATCTAATCAAAGCCGTCAAAACCGAAGGCGCCGAAATTGGGCTGGCATTCGATGGCGACGGCGATCGTTTAGGCGTTATCACGCCAAAAGGCGAGATCATTTGGCCAGATCGACAAATGATACTGTTTGCGCAAGACATTTTGAGCCGCAACCCCGGCTGTGAAATTATTTATGACGTCAAATGCTCTCGTAATCTACCGGCTGAAATTGAGGCAGCCGGAGGTAAAGCCACCATGTGGCGAACCGGTCATTCGTTCATCAAGGCAAAGCTCAAGGAAACTGGCGCAGCGATCGCTGGCGAAATGAGCGGACATATCTTCTTTAAAGAGCGTTGGTTTGGTTTTGATGATGGTGTTTATGCTGGTGCGCGCCTGATTGAGCTGCTTTCAAAACTGGATAAGACCCCACAACAGGTATTCGATGCGCTTCCCAACAGTGTCAACACACCGGAATTGCGTATCGACTTTGAAGAAGGCGAGCATTACAAATTTATGGATAGGCTCAAAGAAGTCGCCGAATTTCCCGGCGGGAATGTCAGTAAAATTGATGGCGTTCGCGTGGACTACGAGGATGGTTTTGGCTTAATCAGACCGTCTAACACGACTCCGATTTTAGTATTAAGGTTCGAGGGCGATAGCCAAGAAGCACTAGACAGGATCCAAGCAAACTTTAAATCAGCATTGCTTAATATCGACAGCGAACTAGCTATCCCATTCTGAACTAAAACGGATTGACCAGTGAAGCTTGCTGACTCTCTCTTCAAACTTCGAGCACGCTCAAAGGAGGGCTATCGTCGTTTTGTAGAGGCTCAGCAAGTTCGGTTGGCGTCGAACATCGAGGGCTTGCCCTTACTAGCCGTGTTAGGGTTGCTATGCGGAATATTCTCCGGCGGGATCATCATTGCGTTTCGCTGGATCCTAGAGTCTAACCTAACCGGATTATTACCCGAAGGGAATGCAGAGGGATTTGAATCTCTCCCTGGGATGATGCGCTTCTTACTTTGCGTCACGGGTGGGATAGTGATTGGTGTGATCCTACATTTACTCAAAGCCAAGTCCCGGAGTGTTGGTGTAGTTCATGTTCTTGAACGCTTGGACTATCACCAAGCGTCAATGCCGGTAAGAAACGCCCTTACCCAATTCGTGACCGCCTCAATCGCACTTGTTTCGGGCCAGTCAGTTGGCAAAGAGGGACCCGCTGTGCATTTGGGTGCGGCAGGTGGTAGTTGGTTAGGCAGACTCTTAAGCATCCCGAATAATGGCGTTCGAATACTCGCAGCGAGTGGGATCGCAGCGGCGATTGCAGCCGCCTTTGATACGCCGTTGGCAGGCGTGATTTTTGCCATGGAAGTGGTGATCATGGAGTACACCGTCATAGGTTTTGCTCCTGTGATTTTAGCGGCCGTCAGTGCAACCATGCTAACTAGACTCACCTTTGGCGGAACAACAGGCTTTTTTGTGACAGACCTTACAATTTCATCGGTTGCAGAACTGCCAATGTTTGCCCTAATGGGCGCATCCATTGGCATTCTGGCAGCCGGGTTCATTCAAGGAACCATGCTGACCAGCACCGTATTCAGCAAATACGCCATTTGGATTCGTACCACGATGGCGGGTGTGCTCACTGGACTGGTTGCCCTATATTTACCGGAGGTAATGGGTACAGGCTACGACACCGTAGATCAGCTTCTGACGATTAGCCCAGAAATCGGCATGAGCCTAGTTTTCATCGTGCTTTTCTTGTTTGCAAAAATGTTCACTACGGCAACCGCAATCGGCCTTGGTGTGCCTGCCGGGTTAATCGGGCCATCGGTGGTAATCGGTGCGGCTGCAGGCGCGGCATCAGGGTTAATAACAGCCTACTTTTGGCCTGAGTACAATCACGTTGGCTTATATGCTGTGCTCGGCATGGCTGCGATGATGGCTGCCACGCTACAAGCTCCCTTGGCTGCACTAATATATCTACTTGAGTTAACCTCCGACCAATCAATCATACTGCCTGGAATGATCACCGTAATATCCGCTTACCTTGTGACTCGGGTAGTGTTTGGCAAATCCTCGATTTACCGGCATTTGATGTTGGCAAAAGGGTTGGACTATCGTAACTCGCCGTTGGCCAAGGCTTTGCGTCGCGTTGGCGTAGCAAGCGTAATGGATCGGAGTATCTTGCAACGACCACGCCGAATCAGCATTGAAGACACGCGCTCTATCCTCGCTAATGAACCGAGATGGATTTTATTACTGAGTGAGGAGGACAGCCGCAGGCCAAGCTTACTACCCGCTACGGATTTAGCGCGACACTTAAATCAATTTGAAGAAAAACTTACGGAAGCTGAAGCAGAGCTTGGTAACGAGATCGATCTGCTTAAGATTCCAGCAAAGCGAGTTGAATCAGCGGCCATCACCATGATCGCGACCTTGCAAGAAGCACTTGAGCGAATGAACGCCGAGCAATGCGATTCGCTGTTCGTGACTGGTGCGCACGGCGAATCCAAGAAGAAAATTTACGGAGTAATCACCAGGGAACACATTGAAAGTAGCTATCGGGTTTAGTTCTTGTTGATTTTACATCGGCGCTTTTAGATTATTTAGACCGCCCTGTCGGCGCTCAACGCCCATAGGCCAGCCGAAACCAACACAGCCCCACTAACTTTATTCATATACGTGGACCGATTACTAGAATTAAGCATATTCGCACGTAGCGTAAGCTGGCTATACAAAAAGGCGTTCAAGCCACCTAGTACAACAAAGGTGATTCCGAGTATCGTCCACTGAGGAAGTACCGCCAAACCCGGATCAATGAACTGTGGCAGAAATGCCACGAAAAAAACGATTCCCTTCGGATTCAAACTGGTGATTACAAAAGATTGCCAAAATACCGCGGCCGGCGAAAAAGTGTATTTTTCGCCAGTGACATCAATATTAGCCCGATCTACGACATCACTCGTACTGATAACCCAGCTGGATACACCTAGATAAATTAAGTACGCCGCTCCCATAATTTTGACTACACCAAACCAAAAAGCGGATGTGCTCAGCAGTGCACCCAGTCCAATCACTGAAACAGTGAAAGCTAAAGCATCTCCTGCGGCAACGCCAACTACGGATGGCACTATGGCTTGTTTCCCATGATTAAACACATGGGAAATAACCAACACAATCGTCGGGCCGGGGATAATTAATAGAACCCCCGATGCCACAGCAAAAGCTAACCATAGTTCCAAGGCCACAAAGCCTACACCCTAACGTTTGGCAACAATAAGCCGAATCCCTTCCAGCTTTTTGATCACACCGTGTTCTCCAACAGCAAGCTCTGTTTCCCCTTCGGCTAACCTGGCTGGCCAATCAGAGCCAGACCACAAAACCTTGCCTTCTGAGGACTCTGATATTGCCTCAATGACTTCGACTGTCTGGCCGATTGCATCGTTACCAGCAATCGGACCGGGTTTTGCCTGCCACTTCTTTAGCGGAGGATACAAAAGAGCCGCCGTGCCCAGTGATCCCAGTAAAAAGATCGCTGTAGACCAAGTCCAAGATAACTCGGGGAAAATCCATCCAGCTAGAGAGGCGATCAATGCTCCGATACCGAAAAATAGAAACCAGAACACTGAGAATTGCATGATGATTAGCTCAGCACCGATTAATACAACAGCGGTAACCAAGTAAAACATTGCGGGTGACATATCCATAAACCCTCCGATCTATTGACTATTGGTTTTATCAACTTGGCTTTTTAACGCCTCAAAGGCAGTAAACGCTTTGCTGACCACCGAGGTAACGTCCGAGCCATCGGTGGGTAGTAAAGCCACCGTGCCATCGCGCGCTAACTTTTCAAACGCGGCAATGTACTGTTCAGACAGCTGTTGAGCTACCGCTGTCGTACCACCATCACGATTGATCGCTTCCGAAATAGTCTGAATGGCTGCAGCACGTGCTCGAGCTTCAATTTCAACGGCATCGGCCTGACCTTGAGCACGCAAGACTAAGGCTTGCTTATCACCTTCTGCTTCGTTGATCTGCGCCTGCCGATAACCTTCAGATGTAGTTACATCCACACGACGCTGACGCTCCGCCGCCATTTGTTTTTCCATCTCATCAAGAATGGTTACTGGTGGTGAGATATCCTTGATTTCATACCTTAGAACCTTAGTACCCCAGGCTTCAGAGGCTTCATCAATCGCGTTGGTGACTATTGCGTTAATGTGCTCTCTGGATTCGAAAGTCTCGTCTAGCGTGATCTTACCGATTTCGGCACGCATGGTTGTTTGTGCCAATTGAGTAATCGCAAATCGTAGATTCTCAACACCGTAAGATGCTGACTTAGGATCCATCACCCGCAGATACAGAACACCGTCGATACCCAGAGGTACGTTGTCCTTAGTAATGGCTTGTTGCGCTGGCACATCTAGGGCGAATTCCTTCAAAGAATGGCGGTAGGCCACTTTATCGAGAAACGGCACAAGCAGATGAAACCCTGCTTCTAAGGTAGAGGAATACTTTCCCAGACGCTCAATCACAAACGCTGAGTTTTGCGGAACGATTCGAACAATGTTTCGAAAGATCAGTATTGCAACGATCGCACCGGCGATGAGAAAAACCATATTATCCATAATTGTCTCCTTTATAAGAATGAAGGAAGTATACCTCAGTAATAATGACAATGATTTGACATATTATGACATTTTAATGGTATTTGCATTGATCCTGACTTTATTTTGATCTGCAGCCAATAGAGAGCTAGTTAGCACCAACCTCCTTTAGTAGGGTTGGCAAAATATAAGTTTGCATTATTTCGTCAACTTGAGAGTGACCATACGGTCGGCCATAAGCACTGGCGGTAATGGCAACAACAATTGGGTGGTTTTGCAAAACAAATATCTTATTGCCACCATTGCCACTGGCATAACAAACACTGATCTTCCGTTCATCAACTTGGTACTCTTTTATCCACCAGAGCAAGCCGTATTGATTACCCCCAACCGAGGTTTGATAAACGGCTTCGCAAGACTGTTCAACAAAGCTTTGGTCGAGAACCTTTTTCCCTTTCCATAGTCCATTATTACTGTACAACTGGCCGAACTTTGCAAAGTTACGAGCAGATAACTGTAACCCACCAGCCGTATTTGCGACTCCTTGAGGTGTGTATTGCCACTGAAGCTTTTTTATACCGAGGGGCTCAAAAAGCTCCTTCTGAGCATAAGCCTCCAATCCCCCAGGAAGCAACTTATGCAAAATATCCCCTACCAATACCGCCCCGCCGGTAAAGTAAAACCACTGTTCTCCGGGATTACGCTCTTCAGCCATGGGCAGGTTCAACGCCCACTCAACCCAATTCTCAGTGGGGTACATATTTTCTTCATTTCCCAGAGAGTCAGGATCAAAATCAAACCCCTCAAACCCTGATGACATCGTGAGCAATTGGCGAATTGTTACCTTCTCTTTGCTGACTGAATAGTTTTTGTATCGTTTAAGATCGTAGAACTCTCCAAGTGTTTGATCGAGTGAGTCTAAATAGCCATCTCTCAAGGCGATGCCAATCATTGCAGATGCAAAAGTTTTACCCACCGATCTAGGATTATGCAGATCGTTGGACGTGGTATAACCATAATACTGTTCAAGGACGAGTTTGTGCCCCTTAAACGCGACAATCCCATTAATCGATTTAAAATCTTCGCTCTCTATCCTTTTATTTAACTCAAGGATAAGCTCATCACTCGACAGTTCTGATGCCCACGCTGAAGACATAAAAATGCCTAAGATCAGCGATAGAAAATACACAGACAACTGATTCAGAGAGCGAATCAGCAATTTGATTGTTGGGCGCATTACTAAATCTTCCTTTTATTATTTGGTTCTTCTAGGATAGTAACACCGCGAGTAGGTTTATGTGACTTCAAACGAGCAGCATAATTTACGCGAGAGAGTTTTAATCGCCAATTTACTACTAACGATGGTCAGGCTTCTCTACCGCCCCCATGTGAACAAAAAGCGCCCATCAATTCGGCTTATGGTCAAGAAAGGTGGATAGATTTATCCAATTTAGTGAAGTACCAGATAGCAGCATCAATAAAAAAGCCCCGTCATAAGATGACGAGGCTTTAGTATATGGCGCGCATGGAAGGATTCGAACCTCCGACCGCCTGGTTCGTAGCCAGGTACTCTATCCAGCTGAGCTACATGCGCGTGTCTGGTGCGATTAACAGCCGATTGACTATCGATCATTAATTAGTGCGTCAATTCAAACGGGTTTGCCGTGTCGAATTAAGGTGCGAGAGAGTAATGCAATCCACATCGTGGGTCAACAACTTTCTCTTCAATTTCCGGCAAATAAGAACGCCCGTCAGATTGGTTTCTGAAAGAGAACTTTAATTGCCAGAAAATGGCGGAGAAGGAGGGATTCGAACCCTCGATAGAGCTATAAACCCTATACTCCCTTAGCAGGGGAGCGCCTTCAGCCACTCGGCCACTTCTCCGTTTTCCAGCCTCGGTAAACCGAGGGCTTGATAAAATAGCGCCGCTCACAAAAAGCAACGAGGCGCTATTTTACCTATTTTTTACTTATTGCCAACTGTATCTTCGTCAGAAAAGTAATCAGCACCGCGATAATCATGATCACTGCTGTAATCATCTGATCCACCCGTGTCACCAGTGCGCTCTTCGCGCTTGATGCGTTGGTAAATCTCTTCACGGTGGACAGGTACATCACGCGGGGCGTTGATACCAATCCGAACTTGATTGCCTTTAATGCCGAGTACAGTGACCTGTACATCGTCACCGATGTTCAAAGTTTCGTTAATACGTCGAGTCAAAATTAACATTGCGATCTCCAGCTTATCGTGCCCCAATTATTCCAATAATTGAAGGCGTCAACGAAGCGGTCCTATACAGGGAAACTACCCTGCGTTTACTTCGTTATGAACCCTATCGCAGACAGTGCGCGTATTATATTGAAGTGAATTTCAAAATCCACAACTTATTAATAAAATCGCACCTTCCGCGAAAAAAAACCCTAATTGCGTCAAGTTCTTACGCTTGACTACCCAAGATGTTAGCACAAAGCTCTGAATTCCAAGGTCACATGGGTTTCAGAACTGGCACCTCCATCCAAATTTATTAAAAATTTACAGTTGACCTATTGAAACTATCCCGAAGGACAACTTCGTATTAGGCCTCCAGTTCGAATGCCGTATGTAGTGACTGAACGGCCGATTCCAACTTATTTTCATCAATGATGACAGAAACTTTAATTTCCGAAGTTGAAATCATCTGTATGTTGATGTCGTTATCCGCCAGTGTTTTGAACATTTTATTCGCCACGCCTGAATGCGACCGCATACCGACACCAACAATAGATACTTTCGCGATCTTATCGTCGCCTTTCACGTCCTGAGCACCCAATTCTTCGACCATGTTGTTCAGCAAGTCCAAACACTGCTGATAATCGGCTCTGGGCACAGTAAACGTTAAATCCGTCAAGCCCTTGGCGCTGGCGTTCTGGATGATCACATCAACATTGATATGAGCATCTGATATCGGCCCAAGTACTTGATGAGCTATCCCTGGATGATCCGGGATGCCTCGAATGGTTAATTTTGCTTCATCTCGCTGAAAAGCGATTCCTGAGATCAATGGCGCTTCCATTGATGAGCCCTCTTCTTCATAGGTAATAAGTGTTCCTGGGCCATCTTCGAAGGAAGATAATACCCTTAGAGGAACGCGATATTTGCCGGCAAATTCAACTGAGCGTGTTTGCAGAACCTTAGCTCCAAGACTCGCAAGCTCCAACATTTCTTCGGCAGTAATACTATCGAGGCGCTTCGCCTCGGGAACAACCCTAGGATCGGTCGTGTATATTCCATCGACATCGGTAAATATTCGACATTCATCCGCGCTAATCGCTGCTGCAACAGCAACAGCGGTGGTGTCAGATCCGCCCCTTCCCAATGTCGTGATGTTGCCCAATTGATCAATACCCTGGAAACCGGCAACAACCACAATACGTCCATTATCCAAATCTTTGGCCACACGCTCGGCGTCGATATCGATGATTCTAGCCTTAGAGTGCACATTATCTGTACGAATGGACACTTGACCGCCCGTATAAGACCGAGCGTCTACTCCTCGTTTGTGGAGAGCCATCGATAATAAAGCGATGGTAACTTGCTCGCCGGTTGATATCAGCACATCCATTTCTCTGGCAGAGGGACTATCGGTAATCTCATTCGCCAATGATATTAATCGATTGGTTTCGCCACTCATAGCTGAAACGACCACTACAAGCCGCTCGCCAGCTTGGTGTTTCTTAACCAGTTTGTCGGCCACATGGTTGATTCTTTCCACCGAACCTACAGAGGTGCCGCCATATTTTTCTACAATAAGTGTCATGTGTTTCTCTTGTGACCCAGCGACGATCACAATGGAGTTGGACTACTGAAACGTCGCTAAGAATAGAACGCTTAGAATGTAAAAAACTTTCAGTAATCTTGTGCGATGCGGATTAAACCCTGTTTAGCTATGGGTGTAAATCCTTTGAAGTAATAATCGTTATAAATTCAGCGATAAATTATCAAAAAAGCGACATCGCACTTATGCAGTTAGACAAACTGCCTTGTCTAGCCAAGCTGCTCTCTTAACCAAGGCTCAACAGCAGCAAGGCAGTCAGCAATTTGGCTTGCCTCACCGATGCCGCCTTCAGCCATATCTGGGCGACCACCACCTCGACCGCCAGCAATGGCGGTAATGTGCTGAATAAGCTTGCCAGCCATCACTTGTTTAGAAAGAGACTTAGACACACCCGCGACCAACTTAACTTTACCGTCGACTTCCGCGCCGAGCACAATAACGCCCTGCTCATGTTTGTCCTTAAACTTATCAATAGTAGAGCGCAAAACATCTTTGTCAGCGCCTTCCATGGTTGCCGTTAACAAGGTAACTCCATCAATGTCTTTGGCCTGTGACATTAAATCTTGAGAACCACCCGAGGCGAGCAGTTGCTGGAGCTTTTTCTTATCGGCTTCCAGAGCCTTAACTTGGCCTTGTACTTGCTCCACGCGTTTAAACAGAGAACTGGGATCTGTTTTCAACAGTCCAGCGACTTGACGCAGCTGCTCCTGCTGCTGATTTACCCATTCTACCGCGGTTCTGCGTGTTACTCCTTCTACTCGGCGAATTCCAGCCGCCACACCAGACTCTGAAATAATCTTGAACAAGCCGATTTCTGAGGTATTGGCAACGTGTGTACCACCGCAAAGCTCAAACGAGAATTCTCCCATAGAGATAGTTCTCACTGTCGCGCCATATTTCTCACCAAACAAAGCTTCTGCGCCCGCCGCCTTCGCCTCATCTAAGCCCATGATCTTTGCTTCTACTGATCGTTGTGCAAAAACCTCTGCGTTAACAAGCTCTTCTATCTGCAATAGCTCTTCTTGAGTCACTGGCGCGTCATGAGAAAAGTCAAAACGTAATCTGGTTGGCGTAACGAGAGACCCCTTCTGCTCTACATGAGCGCCCAACACCTTTTTTAAAGCCGCGTGTAGTAAGTGGGTAGCTGAGTGATTTGCGGCCGCTGCAAAACGGGCCTCTTGATCAACTTGAGCCTCTAAAGTATCACCAACTTTAATTCTTCCTTTGCTTACTGAGGCGACATGTAAAAATGCTCCATTTGGTAACTTCCGGCAATCACTAACAACTAATTCCTGGGCATCACTAATCAAGGAACCCAGATCACCGCATTGCCCGCCTCCCTCGGCGTAAAACGAAGTTTTATCCAGAACAACCAATGCATCTTGACCTTGGTTCACGAAATCCACATCCTGACCATCGGAGTTAAGCGCGAGCACAGTACCTTTGACGCTCAAATCCTGATAACCGACAAATTCGGTGGCTTTGGCATCAATTTTGACATCCGCCTGCGTATCAAACTTACTGCCCGCTTTGGCCTTCTCACGTTGTTCTTCCATCAAGCGCTCAAAACCGGATTGATCTATCTTCAGTTTACGCTCTCTGGCTACGTCCGCGGTGAGATCGGCTGGAAAACCATAAGTATCGTAAAGCAAGAACACCAACTCGCCGGGTATTTCGTCTGAATCCAGATCCTTTGTTTTCTGATCAAATATTTTTAATCCTTGATCTAGGGTCTCGGCAAAACGAATCTCTTCTTTCTTGAGTGCCGTCTCGATAAGCTCCTGCTTTTCTCTGAGCTCTGGATAGGCATCCCCCATCTCATCAGTTAATGCTTCAACTAATTTAAAGAAGAAGGGGGTTTGCCCCCCTAATTGGTAACCGTGTCTGATCGCCCGACGAATGATTCGTCGTAATACGTATCCCCTGCCCTCATTTGAAGGAATCACGCCGTCCGCAATCAAAAAAGAGCATGAGCGAATATGATCTGCGATTACTCTCACGGAGTGATGTTTGTTGTCTTTCTCACCAACCACCTCACAAATCTTGGCGATCAGATTATCAAAAAGATCTATTTCATAGTTGTTATTGACGTGTTGCATTACTGCCGCGACGCGTTCTAATCCCATGCCAGTATCAACAGACGGTTTCGGTAATGGCGTCAACGTCCCGTCGGCACTGCGGTCGTACTGCATAAAAACCAAGTTCCATATCTCGATATAGCGGTCTCCGTCTTCTTCCGGTGTTCCAGGAGGACCTCCCCAATACTGCTCGCCATGATCGTAGAAGATCTCACTGCAAGGTCCGCAAGGGCCAACGTCCCCCATAGACCAAAAATTATCCTTCTCTCCAATCCTGGAAAACCGCTCATTGCTCACACCGATTTCATTCAACCAAATATCAGCGGCTTCATCGTCTTTTTCATAAACGGTAATCCACAATTTTTCTTGAGGTAACTTTAATTCTTCTGTCAGAAACTTCCACGCGTATTGGATAGCCTCGCGCTTAAAGTAGTCTCCGAAACTAAAATTACCCAACATCTCGAAAAACGTATGATGTCTGGCGGTGTAACCGACATTCTCCAAGTCATTATGCTTCCCGCCGGCTCGAACACAGCGTTGTGAAGTGGTCGCTCGCACGTAATCTGCCGTCTCATCGCCAAGAAACAAGTCTTTGAATTGAACCATGCCTGCGTTAGTGAACAGCAATGTTGGATCATTGCCGGGTACAAGAGAGCTGCTAGCTACCTTGGCATGTTGATTATCAGCAAAAAAGTTTAAGAACTTTGATCTCAGCTCAGCGGTTTTCATAATATGTAATCTTCTTTCATTTTTTCTGGAGCTATCTTTTACTCAATAAATCAAACTCCTAAAACTAAGAAACACCGCAAATTGCGGTGTTGCAATACTCCTGAAGCGAACAAGTTGCCTAAACCGTTTGGTTTCAACTAGCCAGACAGCAAGAGCATTGACTAATTCTGATCAACTTGCGGCACTGTGGAGTGAATATGGTCCATAGAGAACCCTCTACTCTGCAGAAACCTAGCCCGCTTCGACCATTCATTATAATCCTTAACTGATTCATCTCCATACTTTTTATGATGAAGGTTTTCTGCGATTTCATACCACTGCGCAGAGTTACCATCTAAATAGTCATCGATGATCTTGGCGCTTACGCCCTTAACTCTAAGTTGGTCGCGAATTTTATTTGGACCTTGTTGTGCATTCTTCTTTGATCGAATAAACGACTCGGTAAACCTGTAATCGCATACATAACTCTCCTCAATCAGAAAATCCATGGCTGAATACACCATGTCCTGATCTTCAAACTTGCTACTAAGCTTATCCCTGAGCTCTTTGATAGAGTGTTCCCGCATGGCCAATAACTGGATGCCTTTATGAACGACGCTTTGATCTGCCCTTTTGTTCTGTCCGGGTAGTTGAAGATCTTCTTCTCTTGATAGACCTTCCTCTACTAAAGAACCACTGAGAACTGACTGGTCAACCAGGCTAGGTGCTCCCTTGCTGAGCTGAGCTTTCAAATCGTTAAATTTCTTGCGTTTTTGATTCATTGATATAGGGCATACTATACAAAGCAACTGCTAAAAATTCTGCTCGCATATACTTTCAAAAAAAGGCTTCTCGATGAAGCCTTTTTCCAAAACAAAACCCGTTGAGTGACTATCGCGCTCTAGCTAGGTCACTAGGCTTCACTTTTTTTCTTAGTATCTGCCGCCGTGTCGGCGTCTGCACCAATACCCAGAGCGGTTCTTATTTTGCCTTCAATTTCGTCGGCCATCTCCGAGTTCTGTTTTAGAAACTCACGGACATTATCTTTACCTTGACCTATTCTATTACCGTCATAGCTGTACCAAGCACCCGACTTTTCGACGATATCATTGTCCACTCCCAGAGTGATCAATTCGCTCTCTCGTGAGATACCTTCGTTATATAGTATATCAAATTCGGTTTGTTTGAACGGAGGTGCTACTTTGTTCTTTACTACCTTTACCCGCGTTTGATTTCCGTAAATCTCGTCGCCTTTCTTGATAGCACCAATACGGCGAATATCTAATCTAACAGAGGAATAAAACTTCAGAGCATTACCGCCTGTGGTAGTTTCTGGGTTTCCAAACATGACGCCGATCTTCATACGAATCTGGTTAATGAATATAACCAAGGTATTGGCTTTTTTAATATTTGCAGTAAGCTTTCTCAATGCCTGCGACATCAATCTAGCCTGTAGGCCCATATGAGAGTCACCCATGTCGCCCTCAATTTCGGCTTTGGGCGTCAAAGCCGCCACTGAGTCGATAACCAATACATCCACTGCGGCCGATCGAACCAACATATCGGCAATCTCAAGAGCCTGCTCACCTGTATCTGGCTGAGATACGAGCAGGTCCTCTACATCAACACCCAGTCTTCCAGCGTATTGAGGGTCTAGGGCATGCTCAGCGTCGATGAAGGCAGCGGTCCCACCCATTTTTTGCGCCTCGGCGATTACCTGTAATGTGAGTGTGGTTTTTCCGGAGGATTCAGGTCCGTATATCTCAACAATTCTACCCTTAGGAAGCCCACCTATACCAAGAGCGATGTCTAGCCCTAACGATCCCGTTGGAATGGCCTCAATGCCCTCTCCGATACTGGCATCGCCCATTCTCATTACCGAGCCTTTTCCGTATTGCCGCTCTATTTGGGTTAATGCGGCTTGCAAAGCTTTTTGCTTATTGTCATCCATTATTATCTCCGGTTCAGTGCGTTAACCTGCTCGATGTGGTTTTACTACTGATTTTTGTATTTGTTATCTATCGATGATAGAAGGGTGTTAATTGGGGTTTATACTCTAATGAGTAACAACTGGCAATTTATACAGTAAAAATGAAAAAGTCAAGATGTGACTTCAAGGGCCTGTAGTTTTATTAATTGATTCTTCAACAGACAGCGGTGACGGATGTTTTGCAAACCCAAACCACTCTCAAAAGAGTTTTCAGTCTTTAAGTTACCAAAAAAAACGGTTGGGGCGAAGCCAGATAATCGGCAGCAGGCCATCGCACTATCGATCAATAATGAGGAGGCCTTTCCTCTATAGAGAGACCACCGTCATCTGAATCATTTCGAACAGTATTTAGTTTATCAATCAATGCATCGACAGTCAGTGATAAGCGTTGAATTTCTTTTTGTTGAGTAAAGTACTCTTCGCTCAGTTTTGCCAATGAGTCCTCAAGAAATGCAATCTTGATTTGCATCTCTTCAACTGCCGACAAGTCACTATTCTTCATCAGCGTCAATCCATTGCTTTGATCGTTCCACGGCTTTGTGCCATCGCTTTAACAGTTTTTGTATTTGCTCAGCTGAAAGACGTGGTTCGAATTCGCGCTCTACTTCTCGTACATTGAGCAAATCCTGTTCAGACCAATAACCGACTTTCAGCCCCGCTAAAAATGCAGCTCCCAACGCAGTTGATTCCAAGACAGTGGGTCTGGTGACCGGTTTTTGCAACACGTCGGCCTGAAACTGAGCCAGAAAGTTGTTAGCGATGGCTCCACCATCAACATTCAACTGACTAAGGTCGATTCCACTGTCCGATTGCATCGCCAGTAACACATCATAAATTTGATAAGCTAACGACTGTAATGTGGCTTTCGCGATTTCTGGTCGGCCAGAATCTCTAGTCAACCCAAATATGGCTCCACGTGCATACATATCCCAATAAGGCGCACCCAAGCCAGCAAAAGCAGGGACCACGACCACATCGCTCTCTGGATTGGCTTGCATGGCTAGCTTTTCAGACTCACTAGCAGATTCGATGAACTCGAGCTCATCACGTAACCATTGAACGGCTGCACCGGCGATGAAAACACTCCCTTCCAGTGCGTAAGTAATTTCTCCGTTGATTGACCAAGCGATGGTGCTCAACAAACCTGACTGACTTTCAACTCGCTCCTTGCCCGTATTCATCAACATGAAGCACCCAGTACCATAGGTGTTCTTGGCCATCCCTTTTTCAAAACAAGTCTGGCCAAACAAGGCAGCCTGCTGGTCTCCAGCCACGCCGGCGATGGAAACCGGCTGACCTTGAAAGCTGACCGTCCCAAAATCTCCAGAACTGTCTCGTACTTCAGGCAACATGGAAGCCGGTATGGAAAACAGCTCCAATAACTCATCATCCCATGACCCGGAATTAATATTGA
Source organism: uncultured Arenicella sp. (assembly GCA_963669225.2). Lineage (GTDB taxonomy): Bacteria > Pseudomonadota > Gammaproteobacteria > Arenicellales > Arenicellaceae > Arenicella. The sequence goes on from OY769919.2 coordinate 723,724, forward strand.
GCAACATGGTTCTTGCGGCGTTGCTGGGGTCAGTAGCGTGAACTTTACCCTCGGTTAGCTTCCAAATCACCCAAGTATCAATGGTGCCAAATAATAGGTCTCCAGCTTCTGCAGCCGCCCTGGCACCGTCTACGTTATCTAGCAACCACTCAAGCTTGCTCGCCGAGAAGTAAGCGTCGATGACTAGACCCGTTTTGTCTTGGATCTTTTCTTTCCAACCCGCAGCGCTTATTTCATCGCATCTAGCGGCTGTCCTTCGATCTTGCCAAACGATGGCATTATGAATCGGTTCGCCCGTGTGCTTATTCCAAACCACGGTAGTTTCACGCTGGTTGGTAATTCCAATGGCAGCAATATCCTTGGGCGTGAGATGATTATTAGCAACCAACTGTTGCAGCACTTTGAATTGAGTGTCCCAGATTTCATTCGCATCGTGTTCTACCCAGCCTGGTTTTGGGTAGTGCTGAGTGAACTCTTGTTGTGATACATCGACCAATTCGGCAGCATGATTAAACAAAACGGCACGAGAACTGGTTGTGCCCTGATCGAGGGCGATAACAAATGGTTGACTCACAACTCCTCCAAGCTAATGATATTCGGGTTTGCGAAAGCTGACTGCATTCACAGTTATATTTATCAGACTAGAAGTGTACGAAATTTCTTGAATCAAAACTATTCCCAGCTACAACAATTCAATGTCAGAACGTAAGCCAACAAACCAAGCCATACGAATCGTCTATTTAGATCGTGGGGGCCTGCCTCAGCGGATTCAAATCCCGACACCAAAGGGCAATATCTCTTGGATTAACTACGACGTTTCATCACAGACAGAAGCCGTGGAAAGGGCAAAAGATGCGCAAATAATCGTGACGAATAAAACGCCAATTACAGAAGAGCTTCTAAGCAACTGCCCGCTGGTTAGGCACATAGCGGTTACCGCAACGGGTTACAACGTGGTTGATTTATCCGCCTGTAAAAGAAGAGGCATCAGCATCAGCAACGTACCAAGCTACGCGGCCACCACAGTATCAGAGCATGTCATTGCTTGCGCCCTAACGCTACGACGTCAGATATTTGACTATAGAGATAGAGTCATCAGAGGTGACTGGGAAAAATCATCCGTGTTCTGCCTGTTTGGAACGCCTTTTGAGGATCTCAGCGGGGCTACGCTTGGATTAATCGGATTGGGCGAAATCGGAGCCAGCGTTGCCACCAAGGCGGCAGCATTAGGCATGGAGGTAGTTTTTAGCAGTCGAAGTAAGAGAGCTCATCCAAATGCCAGACAGGTTGAGCTCGAATACTTACTAGAGCAATCTGACATTGTGTCCATACATTGCGACTTAAATGACTCTACGCGTGGGCTTATCAATGCGCGCGCACTCAACACCATGAAAGAGTCAGCCGTACTAATCAATACCGCCAGAGGGGGCATTGTAAACGAAGCGTCCGTGGTGAGAGCTCTTGAGAACGGTAAGCTAGGCGGATTCGCCACGGATGTTTCGGAGCAGGAGCCACCAAGTGAAACTTCAGTACTAATGCCCATCGCAAATAAAACTAACGTTATAATCACGCCCCACATAGCTTGGACCAGTGAGCAAGCGATGCAGTATCTAGCGAATACTGTGTCTAAAAATATCGAGAGCTTCCTAGCCGGTAATCCGCTTAACTTGGTCACAGATTAAATTTAACTGAGTAATGAAATTTTCAAAATTTGGGGATAAGTTCACCCGTCAATCTGGCATTGGTCAGCTAATGGATGATTTGGGAAAAGCTAATGCGTCTCAACATCCTGATCTTTGCATGCTCGGTGGCGGTAATCCGGCTGCGATTCCAGCGGCGCAGGCTCTGTTCAAGACGGAGATGGAGCATTTAATAGAGTCACGCCAGTTTGATGGAATGCTTGGACTTTATGATGGCCCGAATGGAGAGCAAGCGTTTCGTTCAATACTAGCTAGTTACTTCAGAGAACAGTTTGGCTGGAACATCAGTGGAAATAATATTTCATTGACTAATGGCAGTCAGAACAGCTTCTTTTACCTGTTCAACCTACTCGCTGGGAAAATGTCGGATGGCTCCATGCGAAAAATCTTATTCCCAATGGCTCCTGAGTATGTGGGTTACGCCGACTCCGGACTGACTGCAGATATGTTCACATCTCGGCGCCCAAAAATCGAACTCTTAGAGGACGCGCAATTTAAATATCATGTCGACTTCGAGCACTTAGATTTGGACGACTCGATCGCGGCTATTTGTTTGTCTCGCCCTACAAACCCAACTGGAAATGTCGTTAGCGACAGAGAGCTAGACAAATTGCGAGCGCTGGCAAAGGCTCACTCAATACCGCTGATTATCGATAATGCCTATGGGCAACCCTTCCCCAATGTTATTACAGACTCAGCTAGTTTAGGTTGGGACGACAATACGATTTTGTGTATGTCACTATCAAAACTGGGACTGCCTGGAGCTCGCACTGGTATTGTCATCGCCAACGAAGAAATCACATCCGCGCTTGGCGCAATCAGCGGCATCATCACGTTGGCGCCCAACAGCATTGGTGCAGCTTTAATGAGCCGTTTAATTCAGAGTGGCGAAATTAAAACTCTGACGCACAAAATAGTTCGTCCATTTTATCGAGAAAGATTAACCGATGCGCAGTCATTGTTCGTAAAACACTTTGCTGATTTGCCAGTACGAATGCACAGACCCGAAGGAGCCTTTTTTCTTTGGCTGTGGATTGATGGCTTAAAAGTATCGTCCAAGCAGCTCTATCAAAAGCTAAAAGCTGAGAATGTTTTTGTGATTCCCGGAGAAGAGTTTTTTATCGATATCGATCCCAATTGGAAACACACCAAAGAGTGCATCCGCATTAACTACGCTCAACCGATGGACAAAATCGATCGCGGATTTACCATACTAGCGAAACACATCCGCGAAGCAATTTAGAGATTTACGACTCCAAGTCGTAAATCCAGTAGCTCAACGTGTTGTGTACTAATCAGAGCTATTTGAGTTTCTGCAACCCGCTTACATCCCCATGCGTTTCGAGATAATTTCCAGCATCACCTCATCTGCACCGCCACCTATCGACGCCAATCTCGAGTCACGATAGGCCCGTGAAATGGGGTTATCCCACATAAAACCCTGTCCACCGAAGTACTGGAGACAGGAATCGGTGACACGACGCGCAAGCCTTCCGGAAAGTAGCTTAGCCATGGAGGCCTTGGTGGTGACATCTTTGCCTTGGACATATTCCGCCGTCGCACTGTGCAGTAGTGCCCGCAAAGCCTCGACGTCAGTTTGTAATTCCGCTAGGGTAAACTTAACGACCTGATTATCCAATATCGACTGGCCAAAGGCCTTACGATCACGAGTGTAGTCAATGGTTTGCTGTATTATTTTCTCTAGCATGAGCACATTTGTCGCAGCGGCATACAGCCTTTCCTCTTGAAACTGTTCCATTTGATAGATGAATCCGCGTCCCTCCTCACCGATAAGGTAAGCCTGAGGCACACGCACGTCGTCCAGAAAAACCTGTGCTGTATCTGAGGCACGCATTCCTAGTTTATTTAAGCGCTCAGAGAACGAGACTCCTTGGGTTTTAGTCGGAACAAGGATAAGAGACTTATTCACATGATTGGGGGCATCAGAAGTATTTGCCAATAAGCAAAGCACATCCGCTTGAGTCGAATTGGTGATCCACATTTTTGTGCCATTGATTACGTAATCGCCACCATCTTTTTTGGCTGTGGTTTTGATGCTGGCAACGTCTGAACCTGCGTGAGGTTCGCTTACTGCGATCGACATCACCGAATCCCCAGTTAATGCAGGTCTTAGAAATTCATCCCGTAGTTTGTCAGAACCGTGTTTTGCCAAGGCCGGTGTCGCCATGTCAGTTTGCACGCCGATTCCCATCGAGACACCGGCACTTTCAATCAGCCCTAGCTGCTCGGAAAACGCTAACTGGTAACTGTAATCCAACCCCATTCCACCGAACTCTTCTGGCTTATTAATTCCTAATAAGCCGAGGTCTCCAAACTTTTTAAAGACCTCTCTGGCCGGGAAAATGCCCTCTTCTTCCCATTGATCACAGTATGGGTTGATCTCCGCGGCAATCAACTTAGCCGCACTTTCAGCAATAGCAATGTGTTCTTCGGTATAAATCATAGTAGTGGTTACTTGTGCGCATTGGCGTTGATAAACCCTGGACGCAGCACGAGGCGATCCAAGTACGCCCGGGTTTCAGTTGTGTAATCAGTATCAAATCCATTCAAGCGTCCTAAATAGAGCGCGTAACCAACACAGATGTCGGCAATGGTGAACTTATCACCAGCGAGATACTCGTTGTTTAGTAGATGGTTATTGAGTCTTCTGAGCCTGGCGTGGAACCATTTGCGATAATCATCAGCAACCTGAGGCTGCTGACGCTCTGGGGGCTCCATCTGCGTATAGCGCAGATGTAAAGTTTGCGGAAAAGTGAGTGTCGCATCACTGTGGTACAGCCAGTTTAAATAGTCGCCGTACTGCGAATCATGCTTTTCTACTGCTAACCAATTGGCATCGAATCGGTCGGTAAGATAATGACAAATCCCCGTAGATTCGGTCATTGTGGTTTGACCATCTTGAAAGTACGGAACCGTCCCGAGCTCATTAATTTCAAGAAACGATTTTTCGAATACTCGAGGAGGAAAAGGCAAGATAACAAGCTCAAACTCGATGAGTTTGACTAGCTTAATTTCCTCCAGTGCCCATAGGGGCCGCAGAGACCGAGAATTCTGACAATGCCATAACTTCATAATCACTTGGATTCCCTAATAGTTGTTCTCGCTTTACAGTTGCATTTGTCGAGCTGCTAAATCTCGCATTATTTCTTCTGAGCCTCCGCCAATGGCATTGACTCTTACTTCGCGATATATCCTCTCGACTTTGTTGCCTCGAAGATAAGACGCTCCGCCAAATATTTGCATGGCTTCTCTGGCACAGAACTCCATGGTCTGACTGCTCTGGACTTTCAACAAGGCAATGGCTGCTGCATCGGCATTTCCCAGTTGAATCTGTCTTGAGACTGAGTGCAGGTAACCTTGTGTCGCATAACACTTGCGCTGCATTTCTGCCAGCTTATGACGAATCACTTGGTGATCAGCTAAACGCTGACCGAAAGTTTTTCGTTGAGCTGCCCACTGTGCTGCCTCAACTAGGCACACTCGTGCTGCCGCTTCCATACTACTGGCCATACCCATGCGCTCAGAATTGAAGTTATGCATGATGACCTTGAAGCCCTGATTTTCGACACCCAACAAGTATTCAGCCGGGACACGCACATCATCGAAATAAATGGTGGCCGTATCTGAGCACCACCAGCCTTGCTTTTTATCCAGAATAGTTCGAGATACTCCCTCAGCATCAGCGGGTATTAGCAAGGTCGAAACGCCCGCTGCCCCTTGATCCCCTGTTCTGACAGCGGTTGTGAACCAATTAGCATTCATTCCCCCTGTGATAAACGTTTTGGAACCATTTACTATATAGTGATCACCGTCTCGAACAGCTGTGGTCTTAATCTGAGCGACATCAGAACCCGCCCCCGGCTCTGTAATCGCCAATGAAATTCGCTTTTGGCCATTAATCACCTGTGGAGCAACCATTTGCTTAACTTCGTCTCTGGCGAAATTAATAACGGGTGGCAATCCAATATTGTGGACCAACAGCGTAGCAGCCACCCCGCCTACAGCCATCCTGCCCATCTCCTCACTGAGGATATTTTGATGCCAAATATCGATTCCCTCAGAAGTGCCACCATATTCTTCAGGGTATCCCAATCCTAGTATCCCTAACTCCGCAGCCTTGGGCCAAAGCTCATTCGGAATACGACCATCTTCATCCCATGTATCGGCATAAGGGACTATTTCTTGGTCAATAAAGCGTCGGAGTTGATGCTGCCATTCCAAATGCTCTTCAGTCAGAAATGGATTCTTGAGAGACGCTGTATCGAAATTTAAAGCCATGTCACTTTGTCTTGCTTGTTCTGTATATGTTTACATTGTTGTCAACAAGAATGCAAAAAGAAAGCTCTATTCTGCACAGAGAGCTTTCTAAAATGACAATTTTTGCCTATTTTTTAGGTGGCAAGGGCACCAACAACGAAGTGTTTCTCAAGTAATCTTGATAGGCCTGTTCATCACCCCACTTCTCTAATCCTTTCTTTGCCAATAAGGGAATTCCACTTACCTTGGTCAACAATACGATTACAAACAAAGGTGATATCAAGCACACAAACTGCCAGCCTTGAAGGACAGGCAAGGCCATAATTGCCATGCCGATCCAGATGACCATCTCACCAAAGTAATTCGGATGTCTAGACCATGACCAAAGGCCTACGTCAATAAATCGGCCTTTGTTGCTTGGGTCCTTTCTGAACGCTCGTTTTTGACGATCAGCGACCACTTCTATGGCAAAGCCAACTAGCCATACAGTCGCCCCGATCCAGCCTATAGTCGCCATGGGTAACTTGTTTTCGCTGGTAATAATGGCTAAAGCGCAAGCGGCCGTGAACAAGACCCATAGCCCCTGAATTGTCCAAGCGGTCAAAAATCTGAGTGGATTTATTTTAATTTTATCAAAGCGGTCGTCATGTCCATCTTGGCTTATTCTAATAAAAAGAAACGAACCTAATCTCACGGCCCAAACCGCTACCATAAGAGCGGCAAGCTGACTACGCAGATCCGTAGAGTCCGATAAAACGAACGCCACGCCAATAACAGACAAGTAAGTCAAACTTCCAGTTAAGTCGTAATATTTTTCTGTCTGGGCAAAATTAGACGGGATGAACACCAGCCAGTTAATTGCAAACGCCATAAATGCGCAGAGGCCAAAGACAGCCCAACCACTGTAATGAACACTATTTTGACTCCCGGCCCAGCCTACGACGGCTCCGAGAGAGGTTACGATTATTAGGGCGATAATTGATTGAGTTACTGTTCGTTCCATTGGTGTTCTTATCGTTGTAATTTTGTTCTGAAGCTTGGCAGTTCATAATAACGCCAAACTCTTTAGGTGCCATGATACCCCAACAGTCTAAAAAGAGGTGTGTCGTCATCGTGTCACAGGACATGCCGTCGGCATGTCGTAACGGCTCAGTAGGATGAACGAGATAATTCAATCACCAACTGACAATCCAAAAATGCATATGATCGTTAGAAAACTACGTTTAAAAAAGGGCTGGTCTCAGGATCAACTGGCAACCCTAACAGGACTCAACATCCGAACTATTCAACGAATAGAGCGCGGACAATCTCCTAGTCTAGAAAGTCAAAAAGCGCTGGCTGCGGTATTTGAAGTTGGATTAGAGACGTTTCAATCCGAAGCGTTCGAAACAACTAATCAAGAGGACCTGAAAGTGCAAAATACAACGCAAACTATCGATTCTGAGGAAAAGCTTGCTCTGCAATACGCAAAAAGCATCACCGAATTTTACACACATCTGATGATGTTCTTGATATTTATCCCTGTCATTTTGATCACGAAAGGAGTGAGTGACCCACAAACTTGGATGATATGCGGTGGCTGGACCCTAGGAGTGATTTTCCATGGTCTAGTCGCCTATGAAAAAATCACACTCTTTACACCGAACTGGGAACGAAAAATCGCAGAAAAAAAATTGGGCAGAAAACTAAAATAAGAATCACAAAAAAAGCCCCGCCGACGCTGCGGCGGGGCAAACATTGCACGGATTGCAAAAATTTATTTCGCGGTAAGTCCCTTGCGCTCTAGTAAAGGTTGAATATTTGGCTCAGCACCACGGAAGTTTTTGAATAGCGTCATTGCATCTTCAGCACCTCCTCTAGACAACAGAGTTTTACGGAAATGATCTCCGTTTTCTCGCTTCATACCACCGTTTTCTTTAAACCATTCCACTGAATCTGCATCCAATACTTCACTCCAAATATAGGAATAGTATCCGGCCGAATATCCACCCATGATGTGAGAAAAATAGGTAGTTCGATATCGCGGTGGAACTTCCTCAAGCTTGATACCAGCCTTTTCCAATGCAGCCGCCTCAAAGGCGACCACTTGGTCAGCACTTGGCACATCTTCAGGTGACAATTGATGCCACGCTTGGTCAAGAAGCGAGGCAGCCAGATATTCAGTCGTCGCGTAGCCTTGATTGAACTTGGAGCTTGCCAAAACCTTGTCCAATAATTCTCTCGGCATGGCTTCACCGGTTTCATAATGCTTGGCATAGTTCGCAAGTACCTGTGGCCAATCTGCCCACATCTCATTGACTTGAGACGGGTATTCCACAAAATCTCTCGGCACGGACGTGCCAGCGAAACTTGGGTAATTTACATCAGAGAACAAGCCGTGAAGCGCGTGTCCAAATTCGTGAAACATTGTGGTTACTTCGTCCCAAGTTAATAATGTTGGTTCACCTTCCGGCGGCTTTGGAACATTAAGGTGATTGGCAACAACCGGCTGACGTCCCATCAGTGTGCTTTGAGGGACATAAGCATTCATCCAAGCCCCACCACGTTTTGATTCTCTAGCGTAAAAATCTTCGATGAACAGGCCCAAGGTAGAACCATCCGCTTCAAACACTTCCCAAACGCGAACATCCGGATGGTATGTAGGCAGATCGGGCCGCTCCTTAAACGTCAACCCAAACACTTGCTCTGCGGCATAAAACACCCCATTTACCAGCACATTGTTCATTTCTAAATAAGGTTTGAGCTGCGACTCGTCAAAGTTGTAGCGCTCTGCACGTACTTTTTCAGTATAGAAGTCCCAATCCCAAGCCTGTAGCTCAAAATCCCCGCCCTCGGCGTCTATCATGGCTTGTAAATCAGCAGCTTCTTTTTTGGCATTTGCCACGGCAGGCGGTGCTAATGTCGCTAAGCGAGTATTTACCGCATCGACGGTCTGTGCTGTTTGATTCACCAAAGACATGGCAGCGTGATTCGGATAGCCAAGTAACTGCGCGCGCTCAGCTCTGAGCTTCATCACTTTCGAAACGATTTCAGTGTTGTCGAAATCCCCACCCGAATTGCCCCTAGAGAGCGACGTTTTCAAAATATTTTCTCGAACTTCACGATTCTCTAGCGCGGAAAGCGATGGCTGCTGACTTGTGTTCAACAAAGGAATAACGAACTTTCCCTCCATCTCACGTGCTTTGGCAGCTTCAATCGCTGAGGCTACCTGACCATCGGATAGACCAGCGAGTTGTTCCTTGCTATCAAGCACAATGGCCTTGCTGTTTACTTCCTGTTTTACGTTTTGACTGAACGCAGTTGAAAGCGTTGCCAACTCGGCATTCATTGCCTTAAGCTTTTCTTTATCAGCATCGTTTAATTCCGCACCCGCGCCAACAAAATCCTTGTAAGTCTCTTTCACTAACCTAACAGACTCAGCGTCTAACTCTAGGTTTTCGAGGTTGTCGTAAACCGATTTAACGCGAGCGAAAAGTTCAGGATTCAGTAGTATTTCATCACTATGCGCTGAGAGCTTTGGTGCGTATTCTGCCCGCAGCTTTTCAATGTCGTCATTAGTGTCTGCAGATGATAATGCAAAAAACACCCGCGCTACTCGCCCTAGAGTTTGCCCACTTTTTTCCATAGGAACAAAAGTGTTCTCAAAGGTAGCTGGTTCACTATTGCCCGTGATTTGTGCTATTTCTTCCAGCTGCTCCTGCATACCTCTATCGAAAGCGGGAGCGTAGTGGTCATTGCTTATTTTGTTGAAAGGTGGGTAGTTAAAGTACAAGGTACTATCTTGAAAGAACGGATTCTCCATGGAGCTTTGATCTTTTGTTTCTGTCTCTTGCTGGGCTACCGCTTCAGTAACCGCTGGCTCGGCTTGAGTCTGGGCGTCTTGAGCCGAACTCGGTGATTCGGAATTACAGGCTCCGATTAGTGATGCCACGGCAATCGCCGTGAGGCTTTTCTTTAGTAGTGGAAGTGTTCGTGTTGATTTATTCATGTGCAATCTGTGGTCCATCGAGAACTTATAATTGTTTTAGAAGTAAGTAAGGACTCTTTGAGAGTCATTTTCGTCGCAAAAAGCTTAATAAAGATAATACTGTACATTTGCTCCATTTCAATGACAGTTTTCTCACACGTCTTTTATCATCCGATCTATAATTCGCCGCATGAATCCGCGACAAGCTTCAATAGAATTTATTGGCACCAACACAAGTTATGCAACCGCTGATGGCGGAGCCTTACCACGCCTTCATCTGGACGGAGCCGCATCCCCGCTCGCCGCAAAATCGGGTCTTGAGGCAATCAATCGCTTATTGCCGCATTACTCTAACTCCCACAGTTACGTACATTCATCAGCTAAAATCAGCACTAAAGCCCTAGAATGGGCACATTCCGTAACGCTTGATTTTGTCAATGCGGATCCTTCTTTGTATTCCAGCGTGTTTATTGGTGCAGGCACCACGGCCGCTGTAAATCGCATAGCAAGGGGGCTAAGTAAAGCGCGACCAGAGCACAGGGTGGTGTTTGTCTCTGCCATGGAACACCATGCTAATGACTTGCCTCATAGGCAATTCGGCAACCAAGTTGAGTACATTCCGCTTGAATCTAATGGCAGTTTGATGGGACCTGTTGACTTGGATTCTTTGAGGAAGCTTTTTGAAAAACACAATGGAGCCGTGAATTACCTAGCCATCTCTGAAGTGAGTAACGTGACCGGCATTCGAAATCCGATCGAGGAGATCACCGAAATTGCTCACAATTATGATGCTTATGTGTTAGTTGATGGGGCTCAAGCTGTTGCTCATCAGCAAACGGATCTTAACGACTTGGGCGCTGATTTCTATATTTTTTCGGGGCACAAGATCTACACACCAATGGCTCCGGGTGTTCTTGTCGCCAAGAATGAAATTCTTAAAACACTAGATGGTCAAGATTTAGGAGGCGGCGCGGTTTCGACAGTCAGCTTCCATGATTATGAGTTTGTAGATTCGCTCTCAGACAGAGAACAAGCAGGCACTCCTAATATAGTCGGGGCGGTGGCTCTGGCATCTGTTTTAACCGAGCTAAAGTCGGTCGGGATGGATGTGATCAATCGCCACGATCAAGAATTAATGAGTGCCCTGATTGGCGGTTTGAACGAGTTTGACGACATCACTGTCTATGGTGACCCAAAGCAAAGACGAACTGGTGCAATTGCATTCAATCACAAGAAATTTGATCACGGCTTACTAGCCGCGATTCTAAATGATTACTTCGCCATAGCCGTTAGAAATGAATGTTTTTGTGCTCATCCCTATGTAAGTAGCCTGTTGAAGGAAGAGCTGTGGGATCTGGATGTAGATGGTGTTGATGAGAATGAGCTTGAGAACTACATTAATCGTAAGCGAGGCATGGTCCGAGCCAGTATCAGTTATTACAATACTGTCGCAGATATCGAGAGATTTATCGTCGCGTTAAGAGAGATTGAAAGCAACCGGAACAAATATTGTGCAAACTATGTTGCAGAACCAGATGGCTCGTACAATCACATCTCGTTTTCGGTAAGTTGGGAAGATGTCTGGAAAAACAAGTGATCAAGTAATCATCTAGTCAATAAGGAAATATTTCGAGGCCTATGCCCGACAGTCTGTGATCAACCATGATCAAGATAGGGATTGTCTAAAAAAGGTGTCCCCCCGTGCTTATACCTTGCTAGCCCCTAGCACCCGAGTTTACCCCGAAAGCGCTGAGGTTCGTTAGCAACCCCTTGGAACAGCGTTATAGACCAGGCTTAAGTTTCCTGACCGGCTTCTCATCTCGGCCTTTCTTGCTCGTTCAGCTCGTGCCTCGACAATCTTCTGAATCTCGGTGTCGTCTTGCGGGTTAATTTCAATAGAAAGCCATTCATGGCATTCCATCCCAGCCTCGTAAGGAACCAGCGGGCCTTCGATCAAATCCGGATTGTTGTAAATCATGTCGTCCGTAATTGGAACAAATACTTGATTATTCATACTACTTCTCTTCTGTTACTCGCCAACAAGAGACAATCCCCTAATCCTCGATGTCTCAATTTCAATTGTCCTTAGCTATTACATCTCTGATCTATTCATCCTCTGGTGCAATTGAGTTAATAGATCGGAAACTCTTGGCGGTTTTTCTTTGACTGAATGCAACAGTGCCAAAACAATTTCTAGAATCCTATTAAACGCTTCCGATATGACTAATTGCGGAGGAACTAATGGCGAAAAAATGGTTTTAAGTGTTGTTAATGTGTCGCGTTGTTATTTAGGGCAAAATACGGTCAACGAGAGTAAGCAAATGCTTGACACTTTGGAGAATATTGAGCGCTATGGCATCAAACCCAACCAGAAAAGTTGCAATTGTTGAGGACGATTTCGACCAACGTGAGAACTACCGAGATGCACTCCAACAATCGGGATACGAAGTGACCACCTATGCAAATCGACCAGAAGCGCTGGCAGGCATGCGGGACAACATGCCTGATTTAGCCATTTTGGACATCATGCTAGAAAACGAAATGGACGGTGGCTTTGATCTCTGTCGTGATTTGCGAGCGCTTTCACCGACACTACCGATTATCTTTCTTACTGCAAGGGACAGCGACATAGATCGCGTATCGGGGCTTCGTTTAGACGCGTGGGACTATCTGACTAAACCGCTGAATATGCAATTTCTAAGTGTTCGGATAAACTCACTTTTTCGAATCGTAGATAGCTTGAATCAAACTACTGAAAGCGAATTAGGTGATACCCTTGTCATCGATGATTTAAGTATCAATGAAGACAGTATGTCGATAAAGTGGAAAGGACAAGAGTTAAATCTAACACTAACGGAATTCTGGCTAATCGAGTCAATGGCACGTCACCCCGGGCACGTCAAGACTTACGAAAATATGATGCAAATTACCCGACAGAGCTACGTGGAAAGAAACACTATCAACGGATATATCCGTAGAATACGGAACAAGTTCAAGGAGATAGACCCAGATTTCAAACAGATCCAGACAGTCTTTGGGGTCGGTTACAAATGGAATGCCGAGTAATCTCTGCGCTGGATCTCTGATAACAAAGTCACTTAGAGCTCATGCGAACCGGGTTTTCAATACGAACGAAATTGCTATTAGTAGCCTTGCTACTGCTACTAATCCCGTGGATGTCGTACGTGTATGTGCGAGATATGAAAATGTTCTTATTGGCGGGTCAGGAGGATGCACTTAGCCTAACCTCTCGGGCGGTAGCGACCGTACTTCACGACAGACCCGAGTTATTTTCTGATGAAGACCCAATCGACCCTGACCAGCTAGAGGGCAATGAAATTTACGCGGCTCCGCTGCCTAACTACATCAACATCAACGGAGATTTGAGCGATTGGGGAGAGCAAGTTAATCAAACGGTGACTTCTTTACCGTCGCCGGTGGATAAGTTGATAAACCCAGACAACTTGATTTCCGTCGATCATACGATGGGATATCGAGGAAATTTTATTTATGCTTTGTTTAAAGTCACCGACGACGAAGTTGTTTTCAGACAACCTGAATTTTTGAGAGTTGATGCTGCGGACCATATCCGACTCACCCTGCAGAACGCTGGCAGACCAGAGCAACGTTATACGCTGATAGCTGGCGAACCAGGACGAATGAGCATTTACCAAATGGATGAAGTCTGGCAGTACCCTATTACAGGAAAACCAAACTATGATTTGGCTGCGGAGATTCAAACCAGCGATGATGGGTATATCGTTGAGCTCAGGATTCCAAGGTTTATGCTCAACTCAGACACAAAAGTGAGCTTAGCGGTCGCCGATGTAGATAACCCCGATACGTTTGCTATCGAAGCCATCGTAAGGACCACACCTCAAAGCGAAAACGATTTGCTCTCTAAAGTGTTGGTCCGATCTCCTGAGATCGACAAAATCTTGAAAGGACTGGACCGCGCCGATACCAGAATATGGGTGTTTGGTGAAGATAAACGCCCGCGCACAGTCGTTGGCAATATTTTAAATACAAGTGCTGCCTACGAAGTAGTAAAGCCAACATCCGACGCTTGGTCATTAAGCGCAGTTTGGGACTGGATAGCCTACTATTACAACGTCACACTTCAAACGGTCTTCAAGTTCATCATTGAACAACAAACCAGAGTCGAACCTAACTCAGAAGACGAGGCCGCTGCCAATTATGAGTTAGTCGAAAAGGCATTGCGAGGGGAAATCAGTACTGTTCGAGTTGCCTCAGGAGATTCACAAGGCCCCATATTGATGTCCGCCCATCCGATCTTCTTAGGCGACAGCATTCCTGGGGTCGTCGTGGTTGAACAGAGTACTAATGAGGTTTTGCGACAACAGCAAGCTATTTTAGAGAACGTTATAAGCATCACATTGTTAGTTCTTATCGTGGTTGTAACCGCATTGTTGTTCTTCGCTTCGCGGCTTACGCTTAGAATTCGGCGACTGAGAAATGCCACCGAAACAGCGATCGACCGAGACGGTCGAATTGTGCACCAACGATTAAACGCCGAGGCCAAGGCGGGCGACGAAATCGGCGATCTATCGAGGTCAGTATCCAATATGCTAGCTCGATTATCACAATATACGAGTTATTTGCGCGGCCTACCTGACACCCTTGCTCATGAGGTCAGTAACCCTCTCAACGTGGTTAATTCATCACTACATAATTTGGGACGTGAGATACCCGAGTTGAATGAAAGCAAGTACATGGAGAGAGCCCAAAATGGGCTTAACCGAATTGGCTCAATACTTCGAAATTTAACGGAAGCGGCTAATCTAGAACAGGCCATGCAATCGGAGACTAGAGAGGTTATCGATCTTGTTGAGTTAATCGAGAGCTACGTTGACGGCTATTCTTTTTCAAATCCGGAGCAGGCCTTTGATGTGATTATTCAAACGCGCCCAATCAGAGTAGAGGTAGCACCTGACTACATTGCGCAGGCTCTAGACAAGTTGATTGATAACGCCATCGATTTTGCGGCTGCCGACACTGACATTGTTGTCAAAGCTAAGCGTTTAAACAACTTCGCTCAGATTGACATCATCAACAAAGGTTCAAGCTTACCGGAGGGTATGGCCGAGCGCATTTTTGAACCGTTGGTGTCATTAGGCAGAAAGGACGCACAAAAAATTAGCCTCGGTATGGGGCTGTATATTGTTAAACTAATTGCTAGTTTTCATGGTGGCGACGTAATCGCCCGAAATCTATTAACCGCGGACGGCGTTATCTTTTCTTTATCACTGCCAATATATGATCCGCAAACTCAAACAAACTAGACAAATCTAAGCTATGGGACACAGACTCAGCAAACTATACACGCGCACTGGCGACGATGGGACTTCCGGACTGACCGGTGGAGTACGCGTACCTAAGAATCATGAGCGTATGAATGCAATGGGTACCGTAGACGAACTGAATAGCGTCATCGGTCTGTTGATCTGTAAGCTTCATGATGAAGAGCTAGAACGCTTATTTACGGCAATTCAACATGACCTCTTCAACATTGGCGGCGAAATAAGTATGCCTGGCCAGAGTTTTATCCAGTCAGAAAAAATTGACAGACTTGAAAGTCAAATAGATGCCTTCAACGAGCTGGTAGAGCCGCTTAAAGAATTCATTTTGCCAGGAGGAAGCGAGGCTGCTTCGATATGCCACATGGCCCGATCTATCGCTCGCCGAGCAGAACGTGACGTAATCACCCTTCACTACGCTGAACCAGTTTGCGATACTACACGGCAATATCTAAATCGCTTGTCAGATCTACTCTTTGTAGTGGCAAGGGTTATTAATCTAAGACTAGGACACCCTGACGTTCTTTGGAACAAAGAGTTGGCCTAGGCCCCTACTCTAAAAATCAGAATAATAAATTGGAGGCACCCGATGGGCTCATTGTTCTCGGCATATAAAAATACAAGTTTGGTTTTACGCATTGTCATCGGTATCGTCGCTGGTGGTCTCTTATCTTGGCTATCGCCTTCCAGCGGTGCTTCGATTGCCTTTTTAGGTAGCTTGTTTGTTGCCGCCCTAAAGGCAGTAGCGCCGATATTAATCTTCTTTCTTGTTATCGCATCTTTAGCCAATCAATCCAGCGCGGGAAAGAGCAACATGGGAAATATTCTATTGCTCTACGCAATAGGTACCTTCTCAGCCGCGTCCATCGCTGTATTTTTGAGTTTCGCCTTCCCAGCGCATCTCGATTTGGTAGCGGGCGACCTGAGTCGTTCTGCACCTCAAGGTATTGGCGAGGTACTCAATACGCTGCTGTTTAAAATCGTAGACAACCCAATAAATGCGTTGATGTCAGGCAATTACGTTGGCATTCTCGCTTGGGGGATTGGGCTTGGCTTATTGCTTCGAGCCGCTAATGATGGAACAAAGTCAACCTTAAGTGAAATCAGTGATGCCGTAACCGGCCTGGTTCAATTCGTCATCCAATTGGCGCCCATCGGCATATTTGGTCTTGTCGCGGGCACTGTCGCCAGTACTGGGTTTTCTGCACTAGGCAGCTACGCTCATCTGCTGACATTGCTTGTCGGTTCTATGCTGTTGGTTGCGTTAGTAGTGAACCCATTAATTGTTTGGGTAAAGACCAAATCAAACCCATTCCCACTTATTTTCACCGCGCTAAGAGAGAGCGGCATTACCGCTTTCTTCACACGAAGTTCTGCGGCTAACATCCCCGTCAATATGCGCTTGTGTGAAAAAATGGGGCTCAATAAAGATACATACTCAGTATCGATCCCTCTGGGCGCAACAATCAACATGGCTGGCGCGGCCATCACCATTACCGTAATGACATTGGCTGCTGTCAACACCCTAGGAATAGAGGTCGATATTCTCACAGCGTTGTTACTGTCTGTGATTGCCAGTGTAGGAGCCTGTGGTTCTTCAGGTGTTGCAGGCGGAAGCCTACTTTTGATCCCTCTGGCGTGCAGTCTATTCAATATTCAGGACAATATAGCCATGGAAGTCGTTGGGGTTGGGTTCATCATCGGTGTAGTTCAAGATTCGGCCGAAACCGCTCTTAATAGCTCGACTGATGTTGTCTTTACTGCCGCCGTGAGTCGAGCTAATTAGCGTTATAGCGGCGGGTTCTAAATTTTATACAACAAACTCAGAAGACCAACGGTATTAACCGATTGGTTTTCTGACACCAATGGTCAAATTCGGTTCCAAATTGGCTCTGCATAGCAAAATCCTCGGCTATGCAAAGCCGCCATACAGCTAAGCAGATTAATAACGCGAAGAACACTGAAGTCAAACTCGGCGCCATCAAAACCAGTCCCACACAAAGTAATGAGTCTCCCAAATACATCGGGTGGCGAACCAATCTAAATAGACCAAAGTCAGATACCAATCCCTCGGGCTTACCAATATTTGGGTTCGCATGCTTGAGAGCAAAATAATGCACGATCGAGGTTAATGCGCCGGACACCATAACCGATTGAGCCAAAATCAAAACCGCAGAATTTCCGTTTAAATTCCCTCGGGATGCGGCGTAAAAAGCATTAAAGAGAAGTATTAGCAACCCGAGATTTTTTAGCACCCACCAAGTCATCGGGGTGGATTTATACTCTGATATTTGAGCCTGCATCACTTTTTACTCCAAGTAAATGTGGTGCCTTGGCAATGACACCCAATGCAATGATGTCGTAGACCGCATGGAT
Organism: uncultured Arenicella sp.; assembly: GCA_963669225.2. Classification (GTDB taxonomy): domain Bacteria; phylum Pseudomonadota; class Gammaproteobacteria; order Arenicellales; family Arenicellaceae; genus Arenicella. The sequence continues at coordinate 741,363 of OY769919.2, forward strand.
AGTAACGAGCAGAATCATGTTCTGAGTATGGTAAAAGATTGACCCTAGAACCAAACTCAATAACAGAGTGAAAATGAAGTAATACCATGTCAGCGCATGCAATAAACCGAATACAAGCGAGCTCAAAACAATCGCTGTGAGTGGACCTATCACCACATGTAGCCAAGTTTGAAGTGCACCGCGAAATAGCAGCTCTTCACCGATTCCCGCCAACATTGAAATCACCACGATTTGTGACCAACTAAAGTGCCTAGCCATTACGTGAAGCCTCTGAGTTAGCTCATAGAAAGTCTCAAGGCGAAGCCATTTATGTGACACTAAGTACACCGGCAGAACAAACAGGAATATCGCGATCACTGACCCAAGCAACACACTCCAATGTCCTAAATTTCCACACCAGGTCCAATCGCCATCAACGACCCAAGCCATGAGCGCAGCAAACAACACTAATGCTACAGAGAGACCTAAAAACTCATTAAAATCAAAAGGTTGATCTTTAGTCACCGTTGTCCTCGTTAATCCAAATCAGGGTAGCCATGCGGCCACATTGCCCGTCTCGACGATAGGAGAAGAACTTTTTAGGATTCGCATAGGTACACATTTGAACGGAGACTATATGATCGACACCAAGCCTCAAAAATTTGTCAAAGGCGATGCGACCTAGATCAGCGTAAACTTTTTGAGCTTCATGATGCTTTTTGTACGCAGAATGAGGCCCACCCAAAGCCTCTCGAACTTCCAGCCCCACCTCAAAATGATCTAGGCCGATGTGCGGGCCTAGCCATGCAAGCAACGAGTCTGGCTCGACATTCATCTGCGCAACAGTTTTCTCAATAATGCCGGCCGCCAAACTACGCCAGCCAGCATGTATGGCCGCTATCATATCGCCTTTATTCGTGCACAGCACTATGGGCAGACAGTCGGCGGTCATTACCGCGCAGACCCGGCCAGGCTCGTCGGACCATGAGGCGTCGGCCCGAATCGGCGCTTTGATATTAGGCTGCAGGGATGATGAATTTTTAACGACTTCCACGCCGTGAACTTGATCCAACCACAATGGGTTGGTGGGTAGATTTAGTTCGGCAGAAAGAAGAAGACGGTTTCGCTCAACAAGGTGTGGGTCGTCACCCACATGGTCGCCTAAATTAAAGCTGGAATATTGATCATGACTCACTCCCCCTATGCGAGTGGTAGAAACAGCCCTAATATTGGAAGGGGCATTCCAATTAGGAATAATCATTGTGCCTATTCAGTCTAAACATTGTCTGACCGACACGCTGCCACAAGGTTGGTCATATCCTCTGGCATATCGCGCTCCCAGCTTTGCAACTCGCGAGATGCCGGATGCACGTATTCGATTTTAGTTGCATGTAGCGCTTGTCGACGAAATTGTCTTAGTTGTTCCTCAAGCTGCGGATGACAATCCGACGGGATACCCAAGCGCCGCCCGTAAACGGGGTCGCCAGCAAGAGCAAAACCAATATGGCTTAGGTGCACCCTGATTTGGTGCGTACGGCCCGTCTCTAATTGAACTCTCAATAAGGTGTGATTTCTGAACCGCTCATCCACCCGAAAGTGCGTTATGGCTTCCTTGCCCATCATGTTGACAGCCATCTTGCGTCTATCGTGTTTATCACGCGCAATGGGCTCGTCAATCGTATTCCCGGAGATTACTCTGCCGTTCGTTAATGCTAAATATTCTCTGTGTAAACTGTGGTCAGCCAACTGTTCAGTCAGAGCCAATCTAGCGCCCTCGTTCTTAGCCACAACCATCAGTCCGGAGGTGTCCTTATCCAAACGATGAACAATACCCGCACGAGCTAGCTGTCGACTATCAGGAAAATAGTAAAGCAGCGCGTTGAGTAGTGTTCTATCAGGATTACCTGCTCCTGGGTGTACGACCAAGCCTGCAGGCTTGTTAATCACCATCATGTGTTCGTCTTCATGCACTACGTCAATGGCAATATCTTGGGCCTCCCATTCACCTTGGGATACTTGTGGAATAGAAATCTCAACTTCCTCGCCACCGTATAATTTGTCTTTTTGCCTGGGGGGCTCATCATCGACTAGCACTAAACCCTTTTTTATCCAGGCTTGAACAGTGCTACGAGAATAGTCCTTGCAAAGTATTGCCAAGGCCTTATCTACTCTCTGTCCCATCAGGTCTTCCGGCACGATGTAAGTTTGCTTGGAATAGTTCATTCTTCTTTATTAAATCCAGACTGAGTATTCGGTCTTTAATGTTGAAAACCGGTAACCTTGAATACCGACTAAATGCTTCAATGTATCCACGATTCGCGCTATGCTTACGCGCAGTTGATGATAACCCATAACGATAAAATCATGAGTCTTTTCGCCAAAGTTCACACTAAGTCAGATTACCGCTCATCGCCATCCGGAGACCTACCTAGCCGGTTGAGTATGTTGACTCAGTCTCGAAGACTGATCTTAGTCTTGTTGGCTTCGGCATTAATTTCGGGATGTTCTGCGAAAAGAAAGAGCAATGGCATAGACCCCGATTTAGCAAATCAGCAAGTTCAAGAGTTATACACAAAGGCTAAGCGTGCCTTGGATGGCGGTAATTATAGCTTTGCAATCGAGTACTATCGGGCTTTGGAAGCGGCTTTTCCATTCGGCGAATACACTGAACAAGCAAAACTAGACATGATTTTTGCTTTCGACAAAACTCAGCAGATCGACAAGGCAATTGAAGCGGCAGACAATTTCATTTCTCTTTATCCCACACATAAAAACGTAGACTACGCGTATTACATGAAAGGCGTAGCCAGTTTTGAAAAGAAGACTGGACGAGTCGACCGTTTTATCAAAGGCTCCAACGGGTCCGTGCGCGATCCAAAACCTTTAAATGACTCAATGCAAGCTTTTGAAGAACTGTTGAAGCGATATCCCGACAGTATCTACGCCGACGATGCCAAACAAAGAATCGTCTATTTGCGTAATGCCTTGGCCGAGAGAGAGCTTGCTGTGGCGCAATTCTATTTCGACAATGAAACCTATGTCGCAGCGGTTAACCGTTGCAAACATATCGTGTACCGTTACGAAACGTCACCTGCGGTTGAAGGAGCCTTAAAGTTAATGGAAAAGGCCTACGTAGAGATGGGATTAAATGACTTGGCGAAAAGCACTCATGCAATTTTGTTGGAGAACTTCCCCAATAACGATAAGTCAGTTTATAAGAAAAAACGTGGTTTCCTGAAAAGCCTCAACCCTTTTGGGAAAGACTAAACCTAAACACAACCAATGCAAATCCTTTCGACAGCTCTAGAGTGCCTCTATCTCCCAGTCGAAAGTAACAGGCGCTCGAGATAACCAATCGGGCCCCTGTGATACCAATCGAATCGCTAAAAAATACACCATGAGTACAGTATTACCTCCGAAATCCGCACTACTATTAAGCGCCATCACCATTTCAGCTGTTGACGGTGAATTGGACCCAAACGAAGTGGCAATCATTAACCGAATGGATGGGTTAACCACGTCAGCCGACTGGGAACTAGCAATCGGGGTTTGGGACGAAACACCCCTGGAAGAATGCATACAACTAGTCTCGTCATCGTTAAATGAGAAACAGCAGAGAGTGGCGATGGCAAACATGGTCGACATCGCCATGGCTGACGGTTCACTGCATGAATCCGAAAATGTGCTTCTGAGAGCTTATTCAGAGGCTTTTCAAGTGGATGACAAGGAGATAGAGCGTATCGTTGATGTCATTACGCTTAAAAATGACAAGTCTGCGTTTTAATCAACCAGGTTTTCTCTTACTGGCGGTCTCACAGATGGCGTACAGCCTATGTTAATTCGGCCAGCCTCACTCAGATCACAACATTATTAGTTAACCTTAGGTCTGTAGCCTGAGGTTATAGGGTATCGTCGATCTCGACCGAAAGCTTTTTTCGAGATCCGAACCCCAGGTGCTGCCTGCCGTCTCTTGTACTCATTTCGATCAACCAAGCGAATAACTCGCTCTACGACTTCAGCATCAAACCCACGCTTCACTATTTCAGAGGGTGGACAATCATCTTCCACATAGAGTTCCAGAATAGGATCTAGAACGTCGTACTCGGGTAAACTGTCAGAATCGATTTGATCTGCTCTCAATTCGGCTGAGGGCTCTCTGGTGATGACTCTATCTGGGATTACTTGGGAAATAGTGTTTCGATACTTGGCCAGCTCATAGACTGTGATCTTGGGTACGTCCTTGATGGCGTTGTATCCACCAACCATGTCGCCATAGAGCGTGGCATAACCGACCGACATCTCACTCTTGTTACCCGTAGTTAAAACCATCTTTCCGGTTTTGTTCGAATAAGCCATTAGGGTCAATCCTCGACATCGAGCTTGGATATTTTCTTCAGTAACATCTTCCTCATAGCCCTCAAAAACCGGTGCTAACTGGCTTACAAATGCTTCATACATCGGCTCAATTGAAATTACGTGGTAAGTGATGTCAAGTGCCTTGGCTTCGGCGTAGGCGTCTTCTTTGGAAATATCGGAGGTGTATTTAAATGGCATCATAATAACATCGACATTTTCCTTACCAAGCGCATCCACGGCAATTGTCGTAGTTAATGCCGAATCTATACCTCCTGACAATCCGATTACCACTCCGGTAAATCCATTTTTACGCACGTAGTCCCTCACCCCAAGCACAAGAGCATTATAAATACTCTCTAGCGGCTCGAATTCCGGCACCATTTCCGAACCCTTTATTGTCAACCTATCATTTTTGTAAACCGTTACAGTGCTGAGGGCGCTATCGAAGCTCGCCATCTGATGCACGACCTCTCCATTTGCATCACAGGCAAAAGAAGCGCCGTCGAAGACTAATTCATCTTGACCGCCGACCTGATTCACATACACAACTGGTGCTTTTACCTTCTTAGCTCGCTCGCAAACCACGCTCCTACGCTCAGAGATCTTATTACTATGATACGGGGAACCATTGATGTTTATTATGACTTCTGCGCCTCTCTCAACCGCTAGCTCTACAGGTCCGTCATGCCAGATATCCTCACAAACTGTTATCCCAAGATTGATTCCTTGATAGTCAAAAACACAGGCCTCGCTGCCTGCCTCAAAATATCTCTTCTCATCAAATACCGCATAGTTAGGGAGCTTGATTTTTCGATACTCTTGAGTGATTTCACCATCTGTGATCAACGCGCCGATATTGTACATCGTTCCAGAATCAATCTTTGGGTAACCAACAACGACATCAATACCCTTGAGTGAAGCACAGAGTCTTTGCAATTCACTGTCAACCAAGGCCATAAAACCTGGTCTCATCAGCAAATCCTCCGGAGGATAGCCGGTTAGAACCATTTCTGAACACACCAATAGATCACAATTGAGCTCATCGCGCGCGCGACAAGCATACTCAAGTATTAGGTTCACATTATGCTCTACAGCCCCAACCACAACATTGATTTGGGCTAAGCCAATTTTAATTTCACTACTCATAAGGTATGTTCTGCCTAAGTGTCAAACGGGATGGATTATCAAGCGGGAATGTATCCGGTTGACAACGTCACCTCAGAAAATCGAAGTATATAAGTTTTAAATCCACCATGCATATTGTTGTTCATAACTCCATCTCAGAACTGGATCCCGCCGCTTGGAATGCAATGCTCGATGACGGAAACCCGTTTCTACATCATGAGTTTCTATCTGCACTTGAGAGTAGCGGATGTACAGTTTCCGAAACGGGTTGGACCCCTACACACATTTGTGCATACACCGACGATTCGGACCAATTGATTGGAGCATTACCCTGTTACTTAAAAACACACTCTTATGGTGAATATATTTTTGACTGGGCTTGGAGTAATGCGTTTCACCAACATGGTATTGAATATTACCCAAAACTCTCTAACTCCGTGCCGTTCACACCCGCCACCGGGTCGAGAATATTGACCAATCGTGAGGATACTGGTCAACGTCAAACTATCGCAGAAGCACTGATAAACAAGGCAAAGTCGCTGTGTACTGAGAACAGCTACTCTAGCTTTCACAGCCTGTTCCACGCTAAGGATGAATCCGCTTTCTTCTCTGAGAACGGGCTTTTGGCACGTGACAGCTCTCAGTTTCATTGGAACAACAGTAATTACCGAGACTTCGATGCGTTTTTATCAAAAATGTCTTCCAAAAAGCGCAAGAATATAAAACGTGAAAGACGCCGGGTGCTTGACTCTGGCATCGATTTTAATTGGTACTCGGGACAGGAACTTGATTGGAAAATTATGCGGCTTATGTATGAATTCTATCAAAAAACCACGCGCTACTACGGTGCCCAACAATATCTCAATAGGCAGTTTTTTGAGGCCTTGGTGGAAGATTTCTCTGAGCGAACCATGGTTTTGATCGCTTCTTTGGATAACCACAGCATCGCAGGGGGCCTATATTTTCGCGGAGATAATACACTGTACGGCAGATATTGGGGTGCCGCCAATAATTTCCATAGCTTGCATTTCGAAACCTGTTACTACCAACCCATACAATGGTGCATAGAAAACAACTACGACTCATTTGAAGCAGGCGCGCAAGGAGAACATAAGTTAGCTCGGGGACTTGAGCCAGTTAAAACAAGTTCCTCACATTGGATTGAACACCCAGAATTTCGAAGGGCTATAGGACAATTTCTGCACAGTGAATCAGAGCACATATCCGACTACCAGAGAGTGTTATCAAACCACAGCCCTTTTAAAAAAGACGAGGTTTAGGTCATGATTAAATTTCGACCATTCCCCAATGTCAGTCAGGCTGACGAGGATGGTTTGCTTGCGATGGGTGGCGATTTGAATCTGGATACGTTAGTGAGCGCTTACTCTCAGGGAATCTTCCCTTGGTTCAACGAAGGAAGTCCAATACTTTGGTGGAGCCCGGATCCAAGAATGACTCTACGCCCGAGCGACATTCGTGTTAGTCGGAGCTTAAAGAAGGCTTTAAAGGGAAAGTTTAAAGTAAGCTGCGATCGATCTTTTGAACCTGTTATCACTGGTTGTGCACTAAGAGGTGATGGGACTAAACAAGAACCAACATGGATAACGCAATCCATGCATCGAGCCTATTTAGACTTATTTGCTAGCGGATACGCGCATTCAGTTGAAGTTTGGAACCAGGATAGATTAGTGGGCGGTCTCTATGGAGTCGTCTTGGGTACCGTGTTTTTTGGAGAGAGCATGTTTAGCACAGAGAGAGACGCTTCAAAGGTGGCCTTGGTATTCCTCTGCCAGCATTTATCTAACCAAGGCTTCGAACTCATAGATTGCCAAGTCTATTCTGACCATCTTAGATCTTTGGGTGCGCGGGAAATATCGAGGGACAAATTCATGATTCCATTGCATGATATTGATATTAATCAAACCAGCCATCATTTTCGTGACGAGTTTCCAAGCACTTATGAAGACCTAACCATTTTGCATTCACCTACAAATGCTATAAACCAAGAATGAGTTCTTCGCATAACCCAATCAGACTGTTCGAAACCCTAGTCGATGAGTGTCCTTATCTAGATGACAAACAAAGTGCATCTATTTTGGTGGATCCGGACCACAAAGTCGATGCAACTCTTTTCGCAATGCTCTCACGGTCGGGATTCAGGCGCAGCGGTAATATGCTTTATGCGCCTAAGTGCCCTAGCTGTAACGCCTGTGTCTCCGTGAGGATTCCGGTGGCACGCTTCAGAGCTTCGAGGAGCCAACGAAGGGTCTGGAAGAAAAACATGGATATTCAAACCAGCATTGAGACTGTCCGGTTCGAGCAGCAACATTTCGATCTTTATCTCAAGTATCAACAAGCTCGACATGCCGACAGTAGCATGTGCGATGACGATCCAGAGAAATATATTGGGTTTATTGAATCCGAGTTCGCCGGTTCTAAATTTATTTGTATGCGCCTCGACGGAAAATTAATTGGAATCTCGGTGATCGATCAGTTTCATGGGGGATTATCCGCAGTCTATACATTCTTTGACCCCGAATACAGCGATCGAAGCCTAGGCACATACGCAATCCTCTACACGATACGTTTAGCTAAATTGCATGAAGTTCCTTTTGTTTATTTAGGTTACTGGATAGATCAATCCACCAAAATGAACTACAAAAGAAAGTTCAAGCCAATTCAAGGTTTTATTGACAAAACCTGGCAAGATCTGGATCTGTAGCACAACTGAAACTCGACCCGACTACACGCAGCATGAAAACTCATGGCGCTAATCTTAATTGCGCTTGAAAAGTAAGCATTTGCCTTTATTTATCGAACCAGTTGGGGCATGATACCCGAGTTTTTTAGCCACCCAAATCACGGTGGCTACTATGCACACATACAAATTGATTTATTGACAGTAATAACGTGGCTAAAGAAGATCATATAGAAATGGAAGGCACCGTCATTGATGCGCTTCCAAATACAGAGTTTAAAGTTGAGTTAGAGAACGGACACGTTGTCCATGCTCACATTTCTGGAAAGATGCGCAAAAACTATATCCGAATTTTGCGCGGCGATAAGGTAACTGTAGAACTAACTCCCTACGACCTTACCAAAGGACGTATTACCTACCGTAACAGAACTTAAAAGCCAATAAATAATACTGGTTTTTTTTACAGCTCTTTGATAGCCTAGAGGCATGGATACTAAAGAGCTAAAACCGCTGACAAAGCGTCAGCGAGAAATATTCGATTTTATCGTCACAAGCGTCGCGAGTAACGGGGCTCCTCCTACTCGAATAGAAATAGCCAAACATTTTGGTTTTAGATCTCCAAACGCAGCGGAAGACCACCTAAAGGCTATCGACCGCAAAGGCCACATTGAACTCCGATCGGGAACATCCCGCGGCATCGTAATTAGCGATGCGGCTAAGGCAGATATGCCCGAGCAGTATAGAAGTGATGAATTTATCCCGATCGACTTCAATGCCGCCAATGTTGCTAACATCGCTGTGATTGGAGATGTCGCCGCGGGCTCACCAATCTTTGCTCAAGAACACGTTCAGCAGTATATAAATGTTGACCAAAGTTTGTTCTCAGACAAAGCGGACTTTCTGCTAAAAGTAAGAGGTGACAGCATGATTAACGTTGGCATTTTCGAGCGAGACCTTCTCGCAATCAAAAAAGCGGATAAAGCGCAAGAAAATCAAATTGTGGTTGCTCGTATTGAAGATGACGTGACCGTGAAGCGCTACCAGCGCTCCGGCTCAACAGTATCGTTAATTGCTGAGAACGATGACTATGATCCCATAGAAGTGGACTTGCAGACCCAAGCTTTCGCAATTGAGGGAATCGTTGTCGGATTGATTAGGCAAGGCCTTTAGAAACTAGCACTGGTACAGTAATATTTTTATCGGACAGGCACTAAAGCCATACGGTAAACTGGACCTCAATCTTCACTCACCCTACTGGTTTAGCAAAGTTTGGAACTGTTAGCCGCCTTTTTCCTCGACAACTTCGAACCGCTCTTACTTGCTTCAATTGCAACCCTGGTTGCAATCGCGGGCATTAAGTACCAAGAGCGAGTGCGCCTACAACATTACTTCGGGGAACTCAGAATATGGGCTTCAGGTGCTGTCGATAACCTTAGTGAGGCCGTTCATTTGTGCCAGCTAGATCCGCAACGGACTCAAAACCCGGATTTTTTTAACCGCCGGCATAAGCTTCTAGTTCAAATTTCATCAAAGGTTGACCAAGGACGCTGGTTTTTTCCCAATTCTCCAGAATTGAGTACAGAGTCACCATTTAACAAAGCTCAGCTAAGATCGCGCCAAAGGCCTTTAGACAACCTGGTCTATGCCTACAACTTAGTTAAAGACCTTTCCTATGAAGACAGTGAATCGAATCGACATCTACGAGCCAGCCTAGTGGAGGTAAAAAAGGATTTTACTAAGTCAATTCAAATCCTACTTGATCCCCGAAAATCACAAACAGGCTTCGCCATGGCGATGGATCAAACAAGCTCTAAATAATTAGAGGACTGCAATTATCAGTCTAATTCAGTTTGTCCTTATCAACCGGTTTAGACGGTATAGGCAATGCCGCGACGCCCTCATCGGCTAAACTTTTCAATTCCTTGCTACTCGCCGTGCCACGTATGTTATCTGGTTCTTTTTCGCCTCTGTGCATTTTGAGAGCTTCATCAGCAAACTTATTTCCCACATCTTTAAAGTTATTCTCGATGTACTGATGGACTTTGCCCATCATCTTCTGCAATTGCTGAAAAGTGGCTGAATTTGCATCACCAACGCCAGCAACTCCATCACTGACCATACTCTGCGACTCTGAAGCAGCATTACTCTTCTTGGTAACTTTGGAAGCGGTTAACTTTTTAGTGATGTCGGCACTCTCACAGATTGGGCAGGTTAGAATTCCAGAACGTTTCTGTGACTCAAAGTCATCACGGTTTTTAAACCAACCCTCAAACTCATGGTTATGTGAACATATCAGGTCGTATATAACCATGGGTCTGCCCTACTATTTCGCCTCTCGACTTGCTCTTTTTCTTTCATGCTCAAGCAAGAATCGCTTTCTAATACGAATGTTCTCGGGAGTAATTTCAACTAACTCATCATCATCGATAAACTCTAAGGCAGACTCAAGCGTGTGCTTCACTGGCGGTACAAGCTGGATGGCGTCGTCCTTACCCGATGCTCTGACATTGGTAAGCTGCTTTCCTTTTAGAGGATTCACAGTTAAGTCATTATCTCTTGAATGGATGCCCACTACCTGACCCTCGTAAACCATCTGAGATGGCTCAATCATCATCTTGCCACGATCCTGTAGGTTGAAAATAGCAAACCCGAGGGCTTTGCCACTCCCATTGGAGATCAGTACGCCGTTTTTACGTTGCCCGAATGATTTATTTTTTCTTGGAGCATACTTATCAAATATGTGATAGATGAGTCCAGATCCCGAGGTCATGGTCATAAATTCAGTCTGAAACCCAATTAAGCCCCGAGAAGGGATGCTAAAGTCTAGCCTTATACGTCCCTTGCCGTCTGGTTGCATATTGTTAAGATCACCGCCACGCTCTTGTAATGCTTGCATGATCGTGCCCTGATGCTCTTCGTCTATATCAACCGTCAAGCTCTCAAATGGCTCGTGTATTTCACCGTCAATTTCTTTATTGATAACCTCAGGTCTAGAAACGGCTAGCTCAAAGCCTTCCCGACGCATATTTTCTAGCAATACGGACAGATGCAACTCGCCCCGACCGGACACTTTAAACTTCTCAGGATCTTCTGTGTCCTCTACTCGTAGCGCCACATTATGTAGCAACTCTTTTTCAAGTCGATCGCGGATTTGGCGTGACGTCAAATACTTGCCTTCTTGACCCGCAAATGGCGATGTATTCACTTGAAAGGTCATCGTCACTGTCGGCTCATCAACGGTCAACGCTGGCAGCGCTTCCACTGCATCTCGATCGCAGATGGTATCGGATATGAACAACTCCTCCATGCCTGTCACGGCAACAATGTCACCCGCGGAAGCCTTCTCAACTTCCACTCTTTCTAGACCTTTAAAACCAAAAATTTTACCTATTCGTCCATTTTTCGTATTTCCAGATTTGTCGATAACCGTAATTTGAGCATTGGTCGCGACCTCGCCTTGTTTTATTCGGCCAATTCCGATTACTCCAAGATAACTGGAGTAATCCAACTGCGATACCTGCATTTGAAATGGCTTCTCTTTATCAACCGGTGGAGGCGGAACGTGATCAATGATTGTTTGGAACAACGCATCCATATTATCGGTTAGTTGTTCTGGATCATCAGTGGCAAAGCCATTAATCGCTGAAGCATAGATGACCGGAAAGTCTAGCTGTTCATCCGTTGCACCAAGAATGTCAAAAAGATCAAAAGTCTGATCTAAAACCCAATCAGGGCGTGAGCCTTCTCTATCTATTTTGTTAATAACAACGATAGGTTTTAGATTATGTTCGAATGCCTTCTGGGTAACGAAACGGGTTTGCGGCATGGGGCCATCCACCGCATCTACCAATAGAATAACCGAATCAACCATCGAAAGGATACGCTCGACTTCACCGCCGAAATCCGCGTGCCCAGGGGTATCGACAATGTTAATGCGATAGTCTTTCCAATTTAGTGCAGTCGGTTTTGCTAGTATGGTGATCCCGCGTTCTTTTTCGATGTCATTACTGTCCATCACCCTCTCAACTAACTCGGCCCGTTCGTCAAAAGTTCCCGATTGCTGTAGCAATTTATCTACAAGAGTCGTCTTGCCGTGGTCAACATGCGCGATAATCGCTATATTTCTTAGATTCATAATATCTGTTACTCGGACAGCTGATTCAGTGCGCGATTATAGGGATAGTGAGAGTAAATACCACACATAAAAAACTAAAGTAGCAATTATTTTCTATGCTCCGAATTAGCAGCTACAATGCTTGCGGAATAACTCTGGCCGGCTGGGCATGAACTAATTATAACAATCGCTGGTGGCCGACTGGTTCAAAGTGGATCTCTCAAAGAAGGTATCGATCAGCTTACCCAGTAATCGGATCCGACCGGTGTGCTATGAAATTATAATTTGCGTGTTCCAATAAATGCCAACCTCAACAAAATGACTATTACAAGTAATGCTTAAAGCCCCACAACTTTTCTACTTCGGCGTGTTTATTGTTCTTGTTATCCTCATGAGCGTTTCAGCTCCACTGGATGGTGACCTTTGGTGGCAAATGGAATACGGTCGGCAAATTCTCGAAACCGGTAGTTTAAGATCTGATCACACCATCTATAGCTGGACCAAAAGTTCCAATGCATTGATTTACTGCGCTTGGATCGCTCAGGTAGTGTTGTTCATTATTCACGATAACTTTGGGATGCTGGGTCTTAATTTATTTCGAGTTCTTATTCTTTCCACTCCGATTTTACTTTGTTGGGTACTCGCAAAGCGTCTAAACGTGGAATTGCAAGCGTGGCATTGGGCAATAGCATTTCTCACCTTCTATGTATCAAATTACGCTGGGGGCATGCTTAAACCGGAGCTATTCGGCTATCTGTGTTTTTCAGTCTTAGTATTTCTTTATCTTAGAGCTAAATGCGATACCAAGCGTGACAAACTCACTCCAGAGATTTACTTAATTCCCTTAGTCACTCTTATCTGGGTAAACTCTCACGGCACTTTCACGATGGCGGGTGCTTTCTTATTTTTTGCTTTGATCGGAGAGATGATTAACACCAAAGTTTCTTCCGATATTGCACTAAACTCTGAGCAGTGGCGCCGCATAAGAATTATCATTCCCTTCACAGCCATATCGATCTTAATTACACCTTATGGTTTTGAGTGGCCTTATCAAATAGTTTCAAAGGTCATCACACCCGAAAATGATGCTCACTTCAAATCGGTGTTCGCATATCAAAGCATATTCAGAGAACAGATCGCCCACCTGCAAATCCGAGAAGTTTTCATAACGCTTGGAGTCATTGCTGCTCTACTGTTTTTGGAAACTATCAAGCACAGACGTTTCGACTTTGCTCTATTTGGGTTGAATATATTCTTTTTATCTGTGGCAAATGGCTGGGGAAGAGCGTCTTATTTCAGCCCAATATTATTACTGTTCACAATCGTGTATTTGAGTTCTCGAAGCCCTTTCTTAAACGATAAAACAAAATACAAAAAGATCTCTCAGGTTGTTGTTTTTTTAATCCTGGCAGGGGTCAGTATTTTTGCACTTAAAAAAGCCGAAGTGACTGTACTCGGAGACCAAAAAGGCCATTACCTCTCAGCTGGATTCCTTAATCCAGAAGCTTCGGCTGAGTTTTATCAAAACCACTTGTTAGGCCAGAAGTTTTGCAACGGATACAATGGAGGTGGATACCTGATATGGAAGTTTGAAGGTAAGCAGAAGGTCATGATTGATCCTCGCTACTTTCCGTATGTGGAGTGGTATACAAAATGGGTGGAAATGAAGGAAGGTAAAAACATAAAACGGCATGTGGACAGCCTAGACTGCAATGTTTGGATATTGGGTCACCCTTACACAAAAATCTCAAGTTATCTTTCAGATTCAGAAGACTGGAAACTTGCCTTCGTGGGACGAGCAGCCTCTATTTTCGTGAAAAGCGATATGACCGAATGGAAAGAAAGACCTTTAGAGTTAGAGAGAGGTCTGGGTGAAACACCTTCGCTAACGCAAACCGCTAGAATAATAAACACTCTAATACGGTCAAAAAACCTGGACGCGGCATTAGACGTGGCGGACGATGCCAGAGAGTTTTGGAAGGACTCACTGAACCAAGGAAGAAGTGAAAGGGCCTACGAGTTCGTACTTGGCAACAAATACTTTGCTGAAAAGAAAGACCTGTTAGCTCTAGAGTTACTTGAATCCGCGCACGAGGAGCCTGCCGTAATAACCAATGGAACAAGACTCCAAGCCACAAGACTTTTTGCAACTCAACTCCTATGGACTCAGAAAGAGTATGCACGTGCTTTTGATATTTCCGTTCTCACACTGGAAAAAGAACCGAACAATCCGATGCTGATGTACAACACGGCTTTCCTCTATCTACTTGTGAAAACTAATAAGAAAATCGACTGGAGAGCAAATCTAACTAAGATGCTTGAGACAGAACAAGAAAATAAACTTGGTGTTCCTGTTAAGTATTTTGATCACGCGAGAACCATGTTGGAAAGTGGCAAACCAGTTAACGCGGCACCACTAAAATACGCTGATAAAAGATAGTGTGATGACTGCACAGTTGCTACTAAGGGTGCAGTTGCCTCTGAGGGTATAGAGGTATTTTAAAAGTCGAGGAAGTGGTGCCCGGGGCCGGACTTGAACCGGCACGCTGTTACCAGCGCAAGATTTTAAGTCTTGTGTGTCTACCAATTCCACCACCCGGGCATCGAGTATATTGTGCAGGTTGGTAACCTGGATCTGCCTTCTAGCAGCTCTTTGAGCTGCTTTGTGTGGTCACTTTCGGCTCCTGCCTTCGTGACACTCGCGCTCCTGCGCTTCGTCTACCAATTCCACCACCCGGGCATCGAGTATGCTGTGCAGGTTTGGCAACCTGAATCTGAGTTAAATGAATCACTCAGGAAAATCACTGGAGGCTCGAGCCGGAGTCGAACCGGCGTCCACGGCTTTGCAGGCCGCTGCATAACCACTCTGCCATCGAGCCAGTGATCTGTGACTAGGAGCGGTAGTTTAACCTAATCTGTCTTTGATTTAAAAGACAAATTAGAGCCCTACTCGGCCCAATCTTTGCGCTTGTTAAGAGAGCAAATAAAAACGGGAAAAGCAGTGCTTTTCCCGTTTTCGATAATCTTGGAGCGGGAAACGAGATTCGAACTCGCGACCCCAACCTTGGCAAGGTTGTGCTCTACCACTGAGCTATTCCCGCTGAAGTGGGCGCTATTATAGGGAGATATTTTTTTCCGTCAATCATTGTTTTAAGATTTTTGAAAAAAATATTTATTCTGATTTCACAGCCCTATAAGCAGCTAAAAGATAGATGGTCATGGACCATACAGTCAGGATTCCTGCAATATACAATAGAATCTCACCGAGGGGTAAAAACGGTATTCCAAATAAAGTATCAGCAAACAAAAGACATCCAATGGCCACCATCTGAATGCCAGTTTTAAACTTACCAACATTCGAAACAGCCACATTTGCCCGCTTTCCCAATTCTGCCATCCACTCTCTCAGCGCACTCACGGTAATTTCTCGTCCGATGATCACAATAATGGTCACCACAAACCAAAACTCTGAGTGCATTTGTTGTTGAATTTCAGGGTTTGTGCCTACCAAAATCAACATAATAGCCACCAGAAGCTTGTCTGCAACTGGATCAAGGAAAGCTCCCAGCTTGCTGGTTTGATTCCATTTTCTCGCTAAATATCCATCAAGGGCATCCGAAAGTCCTGCTAGCGCAAATAAGCCCCAACAAATCCAATTCACGTATTCAAGATCTGAAAAGTAAAACAGAACGATAAGAGGCACGGCCAAAATGCGGAACCCTGTCAGCAAATTCGGTACGTTTAACTGCATGATGCTAAGTGTGAAAGAAAAGTTGAGATGCCGCTATTTTAGCATCATCAATCGCATAAGTGACATTTGCTTACCTCAGTTCACGATCCACGCTGATTTTTTGCAGCCACATCAATTGCTGCTTTTCAAATGACTGTAAATTTTCTGTGCTAACTCAGAGTTAATACCCGGCACCTTTTCTATATCCTTTATGCCCGCCTGAAGTATTCCCTGAAGCCCTCCAAAGTGCTTCAAAAGAGCTTGGCGCCGCTTTGCCCCTACTCCCTGAATTTCTTGTAGAACTGACTTAGTTTGCGCTTTAGTGCGACGCGCGCGGTGTCCTGCTATTGCGAAGCGATGAGCCTCATCACGAATTTGTTGTACCAAATGCATGGCCGGTGAGTTCGCCGCCAACTTGATTCCCACCCCCTGCCCTTCCAAAAACAGGGTTTCCAAGCCCGGACGACGCCCTTCCCCTTTGGCTACGCCAACAAGCAGTACATCTTTTATTTGTAGCTCATTCATAATTTCTGCCGCCGAAGACAACTGGCCCTTGCCACCATCGATTAAGAGAATATCCGGCAAAACTCCCTCTTCCTTCAACACACGTTGATAACGTCGTTGAATAGCCTGTCTCATTGCGGCGTAATCGTCGCCGGGCGTTATTCCTTTGATGTTGTATCTACGATAATCCGACTTAGTAATACCGGCTTGAGTGAATACCACACAACTGGCAACCGTCTGATTGCCTTGCGTGTGACTGATATCGAAACATTCTATTCTCTTCAATGTCTCATCTAAATCGA
Organism: uncultured Arenicella sp.; assembly: GCA_963669225.2. Classification (GTDB taxonomy): domain Bacteria; phylum Pseudomonadota; class Gammaproteobacteria; order Arenicellales; family Arenicellaceae; genus Arenicella. The sequence continues at coordinate 758,171 of OY769919.2, forward strand.
AGACTTCGGCCAAAGCTTGCAAGCGGCTCTGTACACTCTCTGAGTCCGCCAAACGGCGCTTGAGTCGTTCAACAACATTAAGCTGAGCCATCGATAGCCAGTCTTTACGATGGCCGCGAACTGCAGATATCAAACGAACTTTTCTGTCGGATTGCTCTGACAACCAACTCTCTAGAAATTCGGCGTCAGTCAGCTTGGTACCGACGATGATCTCCTTGGGAGCTGGCCGCTTGTGATAGTACTGAGTGATAAAAGCAGAGAAAATTTCTTCTTCTGAGTGTTCTAATGACATTTTTGGAAAATGACCATTACTACCGCTATGGCGCCCACCACGGATAAAAGTAACTTCCACGCAGACTTGGCCATGCAGAGAAGCGAGCGTAATAATATCGATATCACTGTGGCCCGCCGTGATGGACTGGTGCGATTGAACTCTTCGTAAGGCATTGATTCGGTCTCGCCACCCAGCAGCCTCCTCGAATTTAAGCTCTTTTGATGCTCTTTCCATGTTGTTTTGTAAGAGACTGTTTAGCGATTCGTCTTTGCCTTGCAAAAATAGTGCCGCAAGCTCAATGTCCTTAGCGTATGTTTCCTTTGGAATCAAACCCACGCATGGAGCGCTGCAGCGTTTAATTTGGTGCTGTAAGCAAGGCCTAGAACGATTGCTATAGAACACATCATCACACTGCCTGACCGGCAATACTTTTTGAAGCAATGCTAACGTCTCTCTGATTGCTGTGACGCCAGGATATGGCCCGAAATATTTTCCAGGTTGGCTGCGATCCCCTCGATAAAAGGCCAAGCGCGGAAATTCATGTGAGTCATCGATATGAATAAAAGGATAGCTCTTTCCATCCCTGAGCAGAATATTGTATTTCGGCTTTTGCTCTTTGATCAGATTACTTTCTAAAATCAGAGCTTCATTCTCCGTATGGGTAACCGTTACCTGAATATCAGCGACCTTCTGCATCATTGCTGCGGTCTTAATAGGAAGCCCTGTCTGACGAAAATAACTCGACAGTCTATTTTTTAGATTTTTTGCTTTGCCGACGTAGAGAAGTGCTCCGGCTTCATCAAACATTTGATAAACACCGGCGCTTTTACCCACGTTTTGCAAAAATGGTTTGTGATCAAACACGAAAATTAGGATAGCTCGATAAAGTCAGGGGTTATTGTATCAAAGTAGGCAAATTGCGAGTTGAACTAAAGCAGCGATGATTTTGCGAACAATTAGGCATAAGCATTCCCAATCCCCTATAATCCGGCTTTTAAAACTCCAAATCCAGAATAAATCAAATGGCAAAAATTTCGGCAAATGAAATCCGGCTTGGTGGCCTTATTGAGCACCAAGGCAACCTTTGGCGCGTTCTAAAGAAAAGTCATGTAAAACCCGGCAAGGGTGGTGCTTTCGTTCAAGTTGAACTAAAAGACATCATGAATGGCACTAAATTGAACGAGAGATTTCGCTCCACCGACAAGGTTGAAAAACCTCATGTTGAACCAAGAAAGATGCAATATCTTTACTCTGAGGGTCAGGAATACATATTTATGGACAATGAGACTTTTGATCAAATGTCCATCAATGCCGATGACTTAGCCGATCAAGTCGGGTATTTGCTTCCCAATACGGACGTACAAATCAACTTCTATGAAGAGACGCCGATCGGTGTTGACCTGCCAGCCAATGTGATATTGGAAGTCACCGATACCGAAGGCGTAGTAAAAGGTCAAACGGCAGCGGGTGGTGGTAAGCCAGCTACGTTAGAGACTGGTATCAGAGTCACTGTGCCGACTTTCATAAATATCGGCGAAAAAGTTAAAGTAAATACAGAAACTGGCGAGTACGTAGAAAGAGCCTAGTGGATCAAGGACTATAATTCCTCCATGTTGGCCCTCATTGCACTCACTGAGGGCCTCATTACTAAAACATCAGGCAACTTATAAGACAACCACGCCTCCGTAGCTCAGTTGAATAGAGCAACCCCCTCCTAAGGGGTAGGTCGCAGGTTTGAGTCCTGCCGGGGGCGCCACCTTTGTGTTTGCAATGTCTTTATTGCCGTACTAAAACTGCAGTCCGAGCGAGCGCCAACAGTTTCCCTTACGTTGTAAAACGTCTACTCGCCCGCAAAAGCTTCAAGAAAAGTTTCAATTCTTGCCGCGTTGACACCCAGATCACTTCCGCCAAAACGCGACACTGACTTCAAGTCTATCAACGTGTCTTGACCGTCCTGGGTGATACGAACAACCACGTCGTCTTTAAACCCCCAGAGCGCTGTAGTTTCAGTAGCTTCGACGATGCCTTTAGCTGGATCAACATTGACGATCTCCCAGCCAAGTGATTTTGCGATCTCTTCGGACTTTGAGAGGGCTTGTGAGAGTGTTAACGACGACCGTAATGTTTTCACATTTGGATAGGCTTCCTTCTGCAATGGAGCCAATTTTTCCGCATCGTAGTGATGTGGATTATCGGTTGGTAGGCGATGTTTTAATAGTTCATGAAACTTGGGCGCATTGACGGTATCGGTTGAAATGTTATGGATAAACGGAAGAGATGAGGCCTTCTGTGCTTGTAAGGCCAATGGAACGACTGGTACCAACGCGATTGCCGCACCTATTACCGCCGAACGCGCTGCGTTGGGATTCTTCTTTTTGTTAACAAAGAAGTAGATGGTACCCACCACAAAAATAACCGCGCCTAATAAGGCACCGGCCTGAATCAACTTTAGGCCTGTGCCGAATCCCATGAGATCCTGCCGATAGGCGATCACAGCGACAGGGAAAGCAAACGCCGATAATATTCCAAGTCTTTTAATCCAATTGCTCATTACAAAATTTCCAAATTTAAGAAAGGGTTGCTGATAGGCGCGCTAGACGACCCGACAAGTTCTCGTTAGGTTCAAACTCGAGTCCTTCAAGTAACTCGTCTGCCAAATCGGGTCGATTACAGACCAGAACCATATCACAGCCAGCGTAAATTGCTCTTTGCGCACTCTCAAGTATTGAACTTGACTGGTTATCCTCACTATCGGTGGCATCAATAGCTCCCTGCATCGAAAGATCGTCGCTAAAAATAACACCCGCAAAGCCCAGCTTTTCTCTTAGCACCGATTGCAACCAATATGGTGAGTAGGTTGGAATCTCATGGTCACACTCTTGAAACATGACGTGCGCTGTCATCACGCCTTCTATTTCGTCGATTAGTTCTTGATACGGAATTAGATCATGGTCCCAAATTTGTTCAAAATTCCTCTGGTCGGCTGGTAAGCACTCATGTGAGTCACCGCTAACGCCACCATGTCCCGGGAAGTGTTTGGCAATGGCCACCATTCCGCTTGCGTGCATTCCGTCAATATAGGCTCCAAGCAACTCCGACGCCACATTCGGATCAGGATGCATGCAACGATCTCCAATTACAACGCTTTCTTTGGTTGTCACATCAAATACCGGAGCAAAACTGAAATCGACTCCCACCTCGAGCAGCTCGCTGGCCATTGTTTTGGCTAATTCGAAGGCCCGCATCGGCGCAGTCTGTTTATCTTGGTTCCACATTTCACCAATGTCTGCGGGCGGCGGCAATAATGTAAATCCATCTTTAAATCGCTGAACTCGACCTCCTTCTTGATCCACAGCAACTAGCAAGCTGGGGCTACGTAACGCCTTTATCTCGGTGATTAGTGTCTTTACCTGTGCTTTGCTCCGAAAGTTTCGAGCAAATAAAATCACAGCCCCGACGCTTTTGTGAATTAACCTGGCTCGGTCTTCCTCGGTGAGCTCCAGCCCTTCTACATCTAACATCACCGGCCCAAGCGGTATTCGTAGCTCACTCATGATGATCTACCCGTTACTCTTAAATTCATTTAGTATTTACTCCACGATTGAAACCGTGGTTCCAACCGACACACGTTCAAACAGATCAATAATGTCAGAGTTGCGCATTTTAATGCAGCCATGAGAACTTGGCACCCCCATTGCATGCGAATCTGGACAACCATGGATATAAATAAATCGTCTTTGGGTATCCACGTCTCCACCTCGATTTAAGCCGCTTTCGTTACCACACAACCAAAGTATTCGCGTTAGAATCCAATCGCGGTTTGGGTGCCTTTGATTAAGTGCTTCGGAATAAATTTCACCCGTCGGTCGTCTACCAATAAAGACGGTATTCACTGGCTGATCTGCGCCTATCCTGGCCCGAACCCTATGTGATCCAAGCGGCGTACATTCGCTTCCAAATTGCTGACCAACGCCATTTTTGGCGGTGGAAATACGAGTAAGGAAGACGACATCATCACTGAGATTAAGGCCTTTTAACTCCTGCTTACTAACTGACACTTCGATTGAGTTAATTGGTTCATCAGGCAAGTTCATTCTCTTCCACTATTGAATTAAGTAAGGCTTCACAACCTTTATCGACCAATTCAAAAACATGATCGAAGCCAGCGTCTCCACCATAGTAAGGATCAGGAACCACCACTTCCTTGATAGTGCCAGCCTTATTAGCAAAGCTAAGGAATAAACCAATCTTTGCCTTACCAGCATTGGGAGCATAGTACTCGATCAACTCTAAGTTATCTGAGTCCATTGCCAAAATGTAGTCAAAACTATCGTGATCATTTATCGAAATCTTTCTGGCACGAATGTAATCCATGTTGATACCCCGCTCCTTTGCCTTGGCTCTGGATCGTGAGTCTGACATCTCACCGACATGATAGGCATGAGTGCCCGCAGAGTCGATCATGATCTGCTCTTGTAGACCTCTTTGATTAACCTTGTGTTGCATCACCCCGTGAGCGGTTGGAGAGCGACATATATTGCCCATACAGACAAACAAAACTTTAATAGTCATGTTTACGCCCCAGATTTTCGATCAGCAAAAACCGATCTAACTTTATCCAAGTCTTCCTGGGTGTCGACCCCAATACCGGCGTCTTCTTCGACAACCACAACCTGAATTTGGTAACCAGCATCCAATACTCTCAGTTGTTCCAGCTTTTCGGTTTGTTCGATCGAGCTCTCAGGCAAACTTGGCCACTGGCGAAGAAAGCCAGCATGGTATCCATATATTCCTAAATGTCGAAAAGCCGGTGCAACTCTTTGATCTCTTGCAAAGGGAATACCTGATCTCGAAAAGTACAGCGCTCGATCACTTTTGTTGATAACAACTTTGACTACATTAGGATTTTCTATTTCAGACTCTTGAGTAATCCTGACCGCCGCCGTCGACATAAAAACATCCTTTTGGCTTTGTAAAACAAGACCAACTTCATCGATTAATTGGCCACCGATCATGGGCTCATCGCCCTGCACATTGACAATGATCTCGGCATCATCCATGCCCAATGCGCCCACGACCTCCGCGATTCTGTCACTGCCTGACTCATGATCCGCTTGAGTCATACAAACCTCACAAGCCAAGTTATTTACCGCCTCAGCGATTCGCACATCATCCGTTGCTACGATAACTCGATGTGCGCTAGACTCGTTCGCCCGGTCTACAACATGGGCAATCATCGGTCTTCCGTCAATTTCTAATAAGGCCTTTCCAGGCAGCCGAGTCGAGGCATATCTCGCGGGAATCACAACAGAGAAACTCATTGCTTTTTCCTCTCCTCTTCGGGCGATAATTCTCTTGCCTCGCTGTCCAACATAACCGCAAAGCCATTGCGAATTGGGTAAGCGAGTCTTGCTTGGTAAGAGATTAATTCTTGATTGTCTTTATCGTATTCAAGCCTGCCTTTAGTGATGGGACAGACCAGCATCTCTATGAGTTTTGCTTCAGTCATTCTTAAGTTTTGAACGTTGCGTCAATAAAGTTACTATTTGCTCTGCCAAATCTGGTGAAAGTTTAGCATCGACGGGCAGAAACCAATGCCGATGATCCGCAAATTTTCGGCATTTAACTGCATCTTTTTCGGTCATCAACACCTGAGAATTTTCAAAATCGATATCTTCTTTGGAAAACTCATGATGATCAGAAAATGGGTGCTTAGAAATTTTCAACCCCATCTCCTCACAGGTAGAGAAAAAGCGATCCGGGTTACCAATACCCGCTATGGCGCAAGTAGATTTATCAAAATCGAATTTCGAGTGAAGTCCTTCCTTCAGGGCGACCGGTTTATTAGCCGCTAACCACATCGAGAATACGCTATCACTCCTTCTCATGTTTGGCTTAATGTGATGAACGACAAAATCAACCTTGGCTAATCGTGACAAGGGCTCACGATAAGGTCCTGAGGGTAATAAAAATGCGTAACTTTTGGGTCGAGTCTTGTCCATCAAACAAATTTCGACATCTCGATGCAGCGCATGATGCTGAAGTCCATCATCACTGATAATGACGTCAATATCATGCTGGGAGCACAACAATTCAATCGAGGCCTTTCGATTTGGACCCACCACGAGAGGGACACCGGTCCTAGCGACAATAAGCGCAGGTTCATCACCGCACTGATCCACTGGTGTGTCAGAAGTCACCGATAATGGGTACGTAACACTTTTTCCTCCGTAGCCTCTACTGATAACGGCCGGCGCAAGACCTTGTTCTTTAAGTGACTCTATAAGATAAATTACCAGAGGTGTTTTACCGGTCCCACCAACCGTGATGTTGCCAACCACTATCACAGGTACTTTGGGTCGATATGAGTGCTTAAGACCAACTGAGTAAAGAGCTCTGTTTGCAATGAAAAGTAAACCGTATACCAAGCTCAAAGGCAACAGTAGCGCTGTCAACCAATTTGGTTTTTGCCAACTAGCCTCAAGCCGTTCTCTAAAACTCATAGGAAGTGGCCGCGACTAACGGTTCCAGAAAAAGAAGCCGCGCTTAGATCCACCACCCTGGGCTTTATGCAGGTCTGCGTACACGCCCCCTTTCTTTAGCAGCTTCTTATGAGGACCTTGCTCAACAATCTGCCCTCGATCTAGAACAATAATGTTGTCAGCGCTCTCAATCGTTGACAATCGATGTGCGATCACGAGCGATGTTCTGCCTTTCATCAGCGTCTCTAGTGCATCTTGCACATAACGCTCTGACTTGTTATCCAAAGCGGAAGTCGCCTCATCCAAAATCAATATTGGAGCATTTTTATAAATAGCGCGGGCAATCGCTACTCGTTGCCGTTGTCCGCCAGAGAGTCGCAAGCCGCTCTCGCCAACCATGGTATCCAAGCCCAGAGGCATCTCATCCAAAAATTCATCAACATGCGCGGCGCGAATCGCCGCTTGAAGCCTGGCTTCGTCATATTGATCCAACATTCCGTACATAATGTTTCGGCCAATAGTGTCATCAAACAAGGTCGTTTCTTGGCTAACTAGCGCGACTTGGGACCTCAAACCCTTGAGACACATTTCATCAACATCCACACCATCGATCTTAATTTTGCCAAACTGAGGCTTATAAAAACGCAGAATCAACGACGTAATGGTGGATTTACCACTTCCGGATGGTCCAACCAAGGCAACCCTCTCGCCAGGTTTTATGTCGATATTGATATTGCTCAGTACGGGTTGTTCATCATCTTCTCGATACTTAAACGTCACATTATCGAATTTGACTCCGCCCTTAAGATGTTCGAGTTTTATCGAGCCGGTGTCCAACTCAGGGATCTCGTCAATTAGCTCGAATACACTGTTTGCGGCGGTAACACCAATTTGTATCTTCTCGTTTACTTTTGCTAACCGTTTAAGCGGGCTCATTAACGCCAAACAAGCCATTATATAAGTAGAAAATTGCACAACGGACTCTGGCCCGGTCCGAAGATAGTTCAAAAAGATATAAAGGATTAACGCCACAGCCGGTGCTACCAATATCATGGTCATGGGCACTAATCCTGCCGATACTCTGGCGCGTTTTAGGTTCTGTTGCAGATTAAACTCATTGGCTCGAGTGAAGTTTTCCATTTCCTGAGTTTGACCGTTGTAGACTTTGATAACTTTCTGCCCGACCACGGCCTCTTTGACAGTGTCACCTATCCCACCCATCGATCCTTGAATCTTCTTGGACGTCTTTCGGAAACGCTTATTGGTGTAGCCAGCCACCAATACCACCAACGGTACCACAAGGATAAAAATCAAAGTCAAGCGCCATTCTGCCCAAAATAAAAAGGCAATCAGCCCCAAGGCTTTGAACGATTCTCGAAAAAGTATGCTAATGGTATCGGTAATCGCCACTGAAGTGGCCTCGACATCGTAGATCAACTTAGCGATATTTTGAGCCGATGTGGTTCTATCAAAATACGGTGTTGGCAGAGCAATCATTTTCCGGAAAATATCTTGCCGCAACGCAAATATCACCAGCCTGCCAGTTTTTGCCATGGCGTAGTTGCCCAAATATCCAGTCAAAGCTCGAGCCGTTAATACACCCATGAGCAATAGACCAGACCAGCGCACGTACCAATCATCCCCGTTGAGAAACCCACTTTTTAAAATATCATCGATGGATTTGATGAACGAAGCTTCGATGATGCCGGTCATCATCAAAAATAATATGGCACAAGCCAGCAAGAGCTTGTGCCTTAACATGTAGGAGACTAGCCGCCAGAGAATGGCCTTTGCGTCCAATTCTTCAAATTGCCTCTTAAGAGGCTTCTCTTCCTGAGTACCTGGTTTCTTGTTGGTTTCGTTCATGGCAGCCACAGAGTGATTCAGGATATCCGCGACATTGCGCGACAAAGAGCCAGCTTACTGATTTATTTGTTTTGTAGCAAACGTGATATTAGTGAGCCCAAGTTCTTGGGCGACATCCATGACCTTAATCACTGACTCGTGCGGCGCCTTTCTATCGGCACGAATTATCAAAAGAATTTGTTGCTGTGATTGAAACTCAGCAAGCGCCCTCTTGAGCGTATCGCGGTTGGAATTAATCAAGGCTCTCGCTGCACCCTCACTCGAGGTAGCAATAGCGTACTGTGAGTCGGCGCCTATTTGGACCTCAACGCTGGTGGGTTGCGCAGAGTTTTGCTCTCCGGAAGATTCCGGCAAGTTAATTTTGAGCGAAGTCTCTTTAGTGAATGTTGTCGATATCATGAAAAAAATCAGCAACAAAAACACCACATCGATGAGTGGTGTTAGCTCAATGTTGGTTTCGTCTTGTTCTTGAGGTGAACCAAAATTCATGATTGGCCTACAATTTCTGAGAATCGAGGAAAGCCAACGCTTCCTCCTCTAAATTCACTGTTAGCTCCGTGATCTTGCCACGAAAATGCCGATAAAACATAAGGCACGGAATGCCGACAGATAGCCCAGCCGCCGTTGTGATTAACGCCTCAGAAATACCACCTGACAACACCGTAGGGTCACCAACTCCACTTGCGGTAATCGCGGTGAACACTTTGATCATACCGATCACTGTTCCTAGCAAGCCGATAAGAGGAGCAATAGAAGCGATCGTACCGAGCGTATTTAAGTATCTTCCTAGTCGATGAACCACCGCCTTACCAGTCTCTTCGAGTGACTCGCGCATCGCGGCTTCGCCACGATTATAATTGTCGAGTCCCGATGCGAACACCTGTCCGAGCGGCGAATGAGACCTCACCTTCTCAATTCGCTCGGGCGTCATTTTTCCGGCTGCTAACAACTCCACGATCTGCTCTCGTAGCCCTGTTGGCGCCACCGCCTTACTACGCAGGGTAAGCAGTCTTTCAAAGATAATGGTGAGCGCTACAAGAGAGCAAAGGAGAATAATCCACATTAAGGGGCCACCGGCCCTGAAAAGTTCAAACATTAGATACCCTAAGGAACGCTGTTGTGTTGGCGACTTGCTATTCTTTGTCAATCCGACGCTTAGAATTGCAAAGATGGAAATATGGTCACGTTTTCTAATTTTATGATCGCGAAGTCTATCAAAATCTTACAATTCTAGGGTAACTTTCTGATTACCTTTGCACTAGGTTGCGTATCTCGCCAATGCCAGGGCCGACCATGGGTTTGGCGATGTCCGGAATATTTTATACGTCCTTGTTCAACCACAAGCTCAATTGTACCCATCTCAATTGTGGATAGGAGCTTGATGTTTAAATCACCATAACGATGAACAACATCATCATGCGGGTGGCGATAGTGGTTCAAATACCCGGCAGCTATCAAGCCAATCTCTGGTTTAACCGCCTCAACAAATTGCTGAGTTGAGGATGTCCTACTGCCTTGGTGAGGAACAAGTAAGACATCGGCCGACAAATCCACATTGTGATTGAGTAATTGATGCTCAACCTTTTTTTCTATATCACCCGTTAACAAAAACGAAACACCATCATGGGTGATTTTCAGCACACAGCTGCGATTATTACTGCCTGGCGGAGTCAAATCACTCGGGGACAACATGACGAAGCTAGTCGATCCTTCTTGCCAAGTTTGTCCTGCTACACACTCACTGGCTTTATCAAATTTATCCACGCGGCTGGTCAAAATCTGTCCAACATTAAATCGACTCATAATCTGAGAAGCACCGCCAATGTGGTCGTTGTCGGCATGACTCACGATAAGTCGATTAATCTTCTCTGCACCTAGTCGCTGCAAAAAAGGAATCACCACAGCATTTGCAGCTGAGAACCCGGATTGGTATTTCGGTCCGGTATCATAAACTGAGACACCAACTTGTGTGCGATAGACAATCGACAGGCCCTGACCTACATCCAGTAACCAGAGCTTAAAACCATGCTCTTTTTGAAGAAGTGAATTAGTAGACACTCCTAAATACAATGTGGGCAATACAAACATCAATAAAAGGTGCCGACGCAAAAGAAGACAGAGGAAACAAACAAAGCATCCGACACAAAGCATCACGGCAGACGAGGCGGTGAACAACACCATAACCACATGCTGATTCAAAAACTCTAAGCATTGGATCACATACTCAAAAAGAGCAGAGAACTCCCCTAAGCAGCTGACCAAAATATCCAATTCCAAAGCAACGGCACTGATGGACAGTAGAAGCGTCACAGGAATGATGAACAATGAAAAAAATGGAACCGCGATCAAGTTAATCAATGGTGAAACCAATGAAACGAAACCGAACATCAATGAGGTAAGCGGCATCATCCCAATCCAAAGTGACAGCTGCATCCGCCATAAAGACAGTTCTTTCGATATCAGATTTAGAATCGAAATGATAAAGACCGCGGTAAAAGACAACCAAAAACCGCCGTCTAGTATCGAAAAAGGGTCTATTGACAAGATAATGAAGGCGGTGAGCGTCAGGATCCGCAACAAGCTAGCTTCTCTTCCCAAAAAACGCACCACGACATAGATGGACAGCATGAGCATTGCTCTTTGCGTAGATATTGAAAATCCTGCTAATGCCGAGTATATGAGCGCTATTAGCCAAGAAGGAGCAACGACAAGATTATGTCTGGCTATGTATTCGTACAGCATCGAAAATTGATTTGTGAGACAACCAATCAGCCACGCAGTACAAAAGAACATTAGCCCCACATGTAAGCCGGATATGGCCACAAGATGACTTAGACCTGCTTTTTGCAATACGTCTTTTTCTTCAATCGTGAATGCCGATTTATCTCCGATCACCAACGCTTTTATAAAATGATTTCCTGCTGACGAATTTGGTATCAATGAATCGATACGAGTTCGGAAATTCGCTCGAAACCGATCAATTCGCACTCTCCAATCATCGTCACTAGAGGCGCCCACAGAATATTTTTCTTTGGTGCGAACATACCCTGTGGCGACTATCCGGTTGCGGAACAAAAACTTCTCATAATCAAAAGCCCCACTAGAGGAATATCCTCGGGGCTTTTTTAGCCTCAAGACCCAACTCCAAGACTGTCCAGTCTCAATTTTCATTGGGCATCGATAACATGAAAGAAGAACACGCTCTCCAACCAAGGACTGAGGGCCTGAGTCGCCCTCGACCGCATCTATTTCAAATTCAAAACGATAGTTACCTGCCTCAATCTTAGGGAGTCCCACCACGCGTCCTTGCAAAGCAACATCTACCTTTTGCCAAATACCTGGAAGGACGCTATTTTGCTGTCCACTGAACGCATAGGTGACGTGAAGACCACCCATGGTAAAGGCAAGCAATAGTGCGGCAATTTTCCATCGAACCGTGACATAAATTGATGCAATAAAGAACGCCCACCACAGTTCTTTTGGTAGTAGATTATTTGAAAAAAGAGGAACCGTTACACCCAGCGCGAAGCTAGTAAATACCAAAGACGAATCAGGAAATTTTTTTGTCGAACCCAATCGACAGAGCGTTTCACCAACAAGTTCGAATGAGCCCAGTTTGGTAAACTGCCCATGATCCATATACGGCTTAATAAAGTTCATACGACCTGTCCCTGTCAATTTTCGTTGGTGTGTTTGACCATATACGCGTGTCACTCAGTCCATGAGCGCGTCAATCTATGATAGGTGTGGTGCCGAGAAAACGCAATTGAACATCATGATGTTGATGACAATCTCATTACACGACCAAAGTATAGTAATGCCAGTAGCCAGTCGTGTTTATAATAGCGAGCTTACAGTCTCTCTTCCGAGCGAGAGACCTTTCTATGAGTAGTTTTTGTGCATTTATTTAAGTCATTAAGAAAATATCTTCCTACGCATACCGAGATTCAGCAGTATCGCTATTTGCATATTTTTGGTGACGGACTAAAGCAACCTGAAGTTTGGGCCTTTACAAGGCAAAGCACGGCTAAAGGCATTGCAATTGGTTTATTTTGTGCATTCCTGCCAATGCCCTTCGAGATGGTGCCGGCAATATTCTTGGCCGTGATAATGGGAGGGAACCTACCGTTTGCGATCGCTGGAGTGTGGATGTCAAATCCTGTGACTTGGGTTCCGCTGTACACACCCTGCTATCTATTGGGCGCGAAAATATTACAGCTTCAGCCCATAGAACTGGCACAGATCACATTAATGGAAGCCGGGACTCACTACGTCGCCCTATGGTTAGGATGCCTGATTGTGGGGGTCTGTGTGAGCATATCCGCTCATTTTTTGGTGAGCTTTCTATGGGCTTCGCAAATACGACAACGATGGAAACGAAGGAAATCCAATCGTCAGCAAAAGCCAGCGAACACGGACGAAGGAGTATAATCCGAATTCATCTCGATAGCGTATTTGACTAAGCCTTAGTCAAAGAGCCATGATCTAGGCGGTAAATGGAGTCCATCTTTGATGCCAGACTCATGTCATGAGTCACCATAACCAGCGCAGTCCCGACTCGACGATTAAGATCCAACATCATTGAAAAAACGGAATCCGCGGTTTCTTCATCCAGATTACCAGTCGGCTCATCCGCCAATACAACACTAGGCTCGGTTACCAAAGCCCTAGCAATAGCCGCTCTTTGCCTTTCTCCCCCTGACAGCTCAATCGGGCGGTGATCTAATCGCTGACTCAACCCCATATCAGACAGCAATTTAGCAGCCTCTTCTCTGGCCTCGTGAGCATCCACTCCACGAATAAATAAAGGCATTGCTACGTTATCTACCGCGGTAAACTCCGGAAGCAGATGATGGAATTGATACACAAAGCCTAAATACTTGTTACGTAAGTCTCCACGCTTTTTATCCGACAATCCCGAAAGCTCTTGTCCATCAACCCAGATTGATCCTGTGGTGGGTAAATCCAAGCCACCAAGTAAATGCAGTAAGGTACTTTTGCCAGAACCAGACGCTCCGACGATCGCAATTCTCTCACCGGATTGAATATCGAGGTTGATACCATCCAACACTGAGACGTTATTTGGACCTTCGGTATATACCTTGCCTAACTGTTGACAATGCAGGATTCCAGTATTGATAGGGTTACTCATACCTAAGTGCTTCCGCGGGCTCGGTCTTAGAGGCCTGCCAAGATGGATACAGTGTCGCGAGCATGCTTATTCCAAGCGACACGCAAACAACAGTCCAAACATCAGACCATCTTAATTCCGCGGGAAAATCCGTGATGATGTACACATCTGCTGGAAACAACTGGTAGCCGATGAGTCCCTCGATAAAATTGATAATGATTGTGATATTAAGGGCAGTCAACACCCCAGCGATCGCACCTACCACCGTCCCAATTAACCCTGAGGCCACTCCTTGTACAAAAAATATGCCCATCACTCCACTGGGGGCCATGCCCAGGGTGCGCAAAATAGCAATGTCCGCCCGCTTGTCGGTGACCACCATAACTAAGGTCGACACAATATTAAACGCGGCAACGGCAACCACCAAAAAAAGTACAATAAATGTGACACGCCGCTCTACTTCCAGAGCTCGAAAAAAGCTTTTGTGTTGTCGTGTCCAATTATCAACGATGTACCGGTAATCCAAATCCACGGCTATTTCAGCGGCTGATTGACGGGCTTGGTAAGGCTCCTCCATCGCAAGCCGAATCCCAGATACCTGACCTCGAGTTTTGAACAATTTGGCCGCATCTTGCATATGTACAAAAGCCAAGGCGCCATCGTAATCATCCGGCCCGACTCCTCCAAAAGTGCCCGTCACGGTGAAACGTCGCAGTCTTGGCATCAAACCAGCAGGCGTACTTTGGCCTTGAGGGGAAATCAGCGTGATCTTGTCCCCTAGATTCGCATTTAACTTGTAGGCCAAGCCTTCGCCAAGAATCACGTTATACGAACCCGGCTGCAGACTCGAGAAATCTCCTTCGTACATATTCGACGGCACTACGGAAACATTTGCTTCATACTCGGGGAGCACCCCTCTGATCAAAGACCCGTTAACTCGGCCGTTATTAGTAGTCAGACCTTGAGCATAGATAAACGGCGCATAACCTTTGATATCGGCTCTAGCATCCAGGTTGGCTTGCAGCTGGGTCCAATCGGGTAGCCACCCGCCTTGACCAGTAATGGTAATGTGTGGAGTAACGTCCAGAATACGCCCTCTGAGCTCATTACCGAAGCCGTTCATGATCGAGACAACGGTAATAATCACCCAAACTCCAAGCGCAATGCCGATCATGGAGATAGCCGAAATAAACGAGATAAATCCGTTTCGGCGTTTGGCGCGCGAATAACGCGAGCCAATCAGCAGTGGCAGGTTAATCTTAGACATTTAGGTACTTAGTTCTCAGCTTCTGGTCTCATGTGAGGAAAGAGTAGAACGTCTCTGATCGATGGACTGTCGGTAAACAGCATCACCAATCGGTCGATACCAATGCCCTCACCTGCCGTTGGTGGCATGCCATATTCTAGAGCACGAATGTAGTCAGCATCGAACTCCATTGCTTCATCGTCACCTGCGGCTTTGTCTTCAACTTGTTTTTGAAAACGTTCAGCTTGATCTTCCGGATCATTGAGTTCAGAGAAACCATTAGCAATCTCGCGCCCGCCGATAAACAATTCGAAACGATCCGTCACGAAATGGTCGTCATCGTTTCTCCGTGATAATGGAGACACCTCGACAGGATATCTTGTGATAAATGTTGGTTCCATTAAACGATCTTCAACTGTTTTTTCAAACACTTCTATCTGAACCTTACCCAAGCCATAGTTATCCTTGATTGGAACGCCCAAGCTTTGTGCATAGACAGCAAGCTTGTCGCGATCATTTAGATCATCAGAGGTAAGGGATTCGTTATATTCCAGAATGGAATCGGCCACACTAATACGCTTAAATGGCTGATTAAAATCAATGGCTTGATCTTGGTAGACAATTTCACCAGAGCTGGTGACTGCCTTGGCAATGCCTCGAAACATTTCCTCGGTAATGTCCATCAAGTCATTGTAGTCGGCATAGGCTAGATAGAACTCTAGCATGGTAAATTCGGGATTGTGCCGAGTGCTCAAGCCTTCATTACGAAAATTACGATTGACTTCGAAAACACGCTCAAAGCCACCGACCACCAGGCGTTTTAGATACAACTCCGGCGCAATACGTAAATACAAAGGCATATCCAACGCATTGTGATGTGTTGTGAATGGACGAGCCGCTGCACCACCCAGGACCGGGTGCATCATTGGTGTCTCCACCTCCAAAAACTCCTTATCAGTCAAAAATTGACGGATAAAGCTCACGATCTTCGAACGCGTTTTGAACACTTCACGACTGGATTCATTCATAATCAAGTCAACGTAACGTTGCCGATAGGCTGTTTCCTTATCAGTCAACCCATGGAATTTTTCTGGCAAAGGTCGAAGAGATTTAACCAATAATTCAACTTCCGAGACTTTTACACTCAACTCGCCTTTATTGGTTTTGAATAGGGTTCCCTTGGCACCAACGATGTCGCCAATATCCCATTTCTTGAAGCCTTCATTGTAAAAACCCTCAGGTAAGGCGTCTCTCTGCACATAGATTTGAACTTTTTCGCCAGACCGATCTTGAAGGTGTGCGAAACTGGCTTTTCCCATGATTCGTCGAGTCATCATGCGTCCGGCAATCGCTACGGACACCTGTTTTTCTTCCAACTCTTCTTTTTCAAAATCCCCATATTGGCTTTGTAGATCAGCCGCCAAGTCCGACGGTTTAAACGTATTGGGATATGCCTGAGTGTTATCACGCCAAGCTGCCAATTTCTCTCGGCGCTGCCGAATAAGTTCGTTTTCGTCTATGTTCGGTGTGTCTTTTGAGTCGTTTGTCACTGTTCTAACCCATCTTAGGAGCGTTAGTAAATTTTATGAAGGTTTACAAGCCTTGCTTGAGGCTTGCTTCAATAAACTGATTTAAATCGCCGTCTAACACGGCTTGAGTATTTCCGGTCTCTACGCCTGTGCGTAAATCTTTGATTCGGGACTGATCCAGAACGTATGACCGAATTTGCGACCCCCATCCAATATCAGACTTCTCATCTTCTTGAGCCTGTTGTTCAGTTCGCCTTTTTTGCATTTCATGCTCATAAAGCCTAGCTTTCAGCATAGAAAATGCGGCGTCTTTATTTCGATGTTGCGACCTGTCGCTTTGACATTGTACGACAATCCCTGTGGGCTCATGTGTAATACGCACTGCCGAATCAGTTTTATTGACATGCTGACCACCAGCCCCACTAGCTCGATACGTATCAATACGAATGTCAGCAGGATTTATGTCAACTTCAACGCTGTCATCAATCTCAGGGTACGCAAATAAAGAAGCGAATGAAGTGTGCCTTCGGTTACCGGAATCAAATGGCGACTTTCGAACCAAACGATGCACACCCGTTTCTGTACGCAAAAAGCCAAAGGCATATTCGCCAGTTACCTTCACGGTTGCGCTTTTAATACCGGCCACATCACCGGCCGACGCCTCAATGACCTCGGCTTTAAAGTTTTGCGCTTCGGCCCATCTCAGATACTGTCTTAGCAGCATATTGGCCCAGTCTTGTGCTTCGGTTCCGCCCGAACCTGCTTGAATATCAATAAACGCATTCTTACTGTCCATTGGACCTGAAAACATACGTTGAAACTCGAGAGTCTCTAAATCACCTTGTAATGTTTCTAAATCCGTTCTGACTTCATCAACCAGTTCTTGGTCATCCTCTTCTTGCGCAAGCTCTAGCATCTCACTGCATTCTTGAACACCGCTTTCCAGCCGCGTCAGTGTATCCACCACTTTTTCTAGCGAGGCTTTCTCCTGACCTAACTTTTGAGCGAATTCTGGATCTTCCCAAATACTGGGATCTTCCATTTGTCGAAGAACTTCTTCTAGTCGCTCGGACTTGGTATCGAAGTCAAAGATACCCCCTAAGCAAAGCGCCGCGCTCTGCCAGATCTTTGCATTTTTCAAAGAGTGGATTTAGTTCCATACGGATTCGTCGATATTTATGGAAATAGAATTGCGCGAACCATAACCGATATCGCGCCTATTGAGAACCGTCTATTGCTGTTTAATCGCGTCCTGGACAGACTGAATCGGTCGCAACCAAGGCCCATGTTCTCGCAATGCTTGTGAGAAGGCCTGTCTGGCCGTGTCTGCACGCTCTTTGCTGGAGTAAGCGCCGTAGATGAGTTTAAAAACAGGATTTACACCCGACGCATCTCTGTAGTATGCCGCATTTTCATGCAGGCGATGCTCATCGATAAAGTTGCGCACCTTGCTTTCATCGCTAAACGCCAGCATTTGAATGGTCCAGAAACTTGGGGCTTGAGATTGAATCCAACTCTCTCGCAGGTAGCCAATCGAACCGCTGCTTTGTGAAGGCGATCCAACACTTAGCGCTGTACGATCTTGATTTGCTGGTCGAGAACTTAAATCTTGCGGCTGATTTGAAGTGGCAACAACATCAGGTGCTGCGGTACCCAACTCCTCTCGAGCTAAGATGAATCCCGATCGAGCTGCTCTGGCCAGCAACTGTTTTGCCTCAGCTTCTCGTCCTTGCTTTTTATACAACTGCGCCAGATGATAATCGGCTGGGGCGTATCCGCTTTCTCCAGACAATCGAAACCATCTATCGGCTCTTTCTGGTGTGGCTCCAGCTATACGTCTGCGTTCATGCAACAAACCCAAATTGAACATGGCCTTAGCGTCTTTAGATTCAGAAGCCTTGAGCCAATGATTTTTAGCTGCCTCAAAATCCGAGTTCATGTAAGCCGCCATTCCCAGGGAATAGTCATTACTAGCCAACGCCTTAGAACAACAAAGCGTCATCAGTATCAGCAGCAAAATAACTCGAATGTATGGCTTAAGCATGTTCATAAAATCGGCTTTGAAACGACAATTGCAAGTCCCAGTAAAAAGAGGCTGGTAGTTACCAGCCTCTTTCGTGGTCAAACCATGACTCGCTCAACTACAGATTGTAACCTGTTTCACCGTGCTGCGTCACATCTAAACCTTGTTGTTCAGTTTCGGCATCGGCTCTTAACGGCATCGTTGCGCTGATCAGTTTTAATAGTATGTATGAGACAAAAGCCGCATACAGTCCGGTGGCTACCACACCTAATGCTTGCACTCCCATCTGTGAAGCAAGATCCTTACCTTCTGCATATCCAACTCCGCCCCAAGAAGTTGATACGAAAATCGCAGCCAAAAGTGTTCCAAGTGCTCCACCAACTCCGTGAACAGGAAAGACATCTAGTGAATCATCTATCTTCCACACAGACTTAATAAGTTGTGTGGCAAAGTAACAAACGGTACCACCGCAAAGCCCTAAAATGACGCCACCAATCGGTCCAACAAAGCCAGAGGCTGGCGTGATAGTACCCAAGCCCGCAACCATACCTGTGACGATTCCCAGCACGCTCGGCTTCTTAAAACGAATCCATTCAATGGTCATCCAAGCTAAAGAGCCAGCGGCTGCACTCAAATGCGTAACCAATAAGGCCATTCCAGCACCGCCATTCGCCGCCACGGCTGAGCCACCATTAAAGCCAAACCATCCAAACCAGAGCATTCCTGCTCCTGCCACCGTTAATGCTAGATTGTGCGGAGTCATGGGTCGATCTGGAAAGCCTGTGCGATTGCCAATAACAACAGCGCACACGAGAGCCGTGACGCCTGCCGTTATGTGAACAACAGTGCCTCCGGCAAAATCGAGCAGACCTCTCTCCGCCAGCCAACCTCCGCCCCACACCCAGTGAGTTACTGGCGCATAAACAAGTAAGGCCCAAAGAATGGAAAAAAGAAACATCGGCGCAAAATTCATTCGCTCGGCAAATCCACCCACGAAAAGTGCTGGAGTGATCATGATAAATGTCATTTGAAAGACAACAAAAACCGATTCTGGAATCGAGCCACTCATTGACTCAAACGTCACCCCACTAAGGAAAGCTTTATCGAGATTGCCGATGAAGGCGCCATCGCCACTAAAGGCTAAACTGTAGCCTGCTACAAACCATAACAATGACGTTGCACACGCAATGGCAAAGCATTGCATCAGTACAGACAGTACATTTTTGCTACGAACTAAACCCGCGTAAAAGAGCGATAAGCCAGGTAACAGCATAAAAAGAACTAAGGCAGAAGACGTAAGCATCCACGCCGTATCGCCAGTATCAAGTTGGTCTGCGATTGCCAACGTTGGCAACAGACCGAGAGCTAACGCCATTGTTAGCTTAGTAAAAAGTTTCATGAAATACCTCAAAGACAGTGTTCGGGGTTATTTATAGTTAGCGCCATTGCCAACCTAACCCTCTTAGAATCTTCGGCAGTCTTAGCTGCCTGAATATTTTAGATAGCTTCCGGACCTGTTTCGCCGGTTCGAATACGAATAACATTATCTAAGTCGGTTACAAAAATCTTTCCGTCTCCAACCTTGTTACCCTTCGCTGATTCGACAATGGCCTCAACAACTTTGTCGAGAACGTCGTCTGCTACCGCGACTTCAATTTTAGTTTTAGGAATGAAATCGATCGCGTATTCCGCACCACGATATATCTCTGTGTGACCTTTTTGACGACCAAAACCTTTGACTTCAGACACCGTCATGCCCATGACACCGATGGCCGAAAGCGCGTCCTTAACGTCGTCCAACTTAAATGGGCGAATAATCGCCGTAACAAGTTTCATGTAGTTCTCCTAGTGGATTAGTATGCGCGGAACTGGATACTCCGCTTTGTTATTAGGAGGGAAAAGTCTACTTAAATCCTCTCAGAAAAGATAGTTTGTGCGGCTACTGACTAAACTAGACGTCTTATATGCTGTATCGCAAGCCTTACTTCAGACGATGAGAGCAATTGGACTTCGCCATTACGCCAAAGTCCAATTTTCAACAATTGCGCTGCGGAACGTTTACAAGCCTAAACGCGCCCTTGAATTGTGATACTCAGCTGTCATTTTTGCTACGCGATCAGAGACGGTTTGGACATGCTCGACGGCACCAATTCCCTGACCGCAACCCCAGATATCTTTCCATGCTTTAGCGTCACTTTGTTGATCAGTTAACTTACTCATAGCCGCGATGTCTCCCTTTGGTAAGTTATTTGGGTCCATACCCGCTTTCTCAATGCTCGGTTTGAGGTAGTTTCCGGAGACACCTGTAAAGTAATCCGAATAAACAATGTCGTCTGCAGAACTATCGACAATCATGTCTTTGTATCCATCTACGGCGTTCGCCTCTTTGGTAGCGATGAATGAGGACCCTATGTATCCGAAATCCGCGCCCATGGCTTGAGCCGCTAGGACCGCATCTCCGGTGGCAATACACCCAGATAACGCGATGGGTCCGTCAAACCACTCCCGAGTTTCCTGAACTATCGCAAAAGGACTTTGTGCGCCAGCATGCCCACCAGCACCCGCCGCGACGGTTATCAAGCCATCAGCGCCCTTTTCGATTGCTTTTCGAGCGAAACGCTGATTAATCACATCATGAAACACGATACCCCCATAGGAATGAGCGGCATCATTCACGTCCGTGTTCGCACCTAAGGACGTGATAATAATTGGTACCTTGTACTTAACACAAAGTTCCATATCTTCGTGCAACCGCGCATTGGTTTTAAACACGATTTGGTTGACGGCAAATGGCGCCGCTGGCTTGTCTGGGTTGGCCTGATTATATCGATCAAGCTCTTCGGTTATGTCTATTAGCCATTGTTCAAACTCTCCCTCGCCGCGAGCATTCAAAGCCGGGAAAGACCCTACTATGCCGGCCTTACACTGCTCTAGCACCAGTTCCTTGCCAGAAACAATGAACATGGGAGCAGCGATTACGGGAATGGTTAGATCTTTTAATATAGCTGGAACGGACATTTGAAATTCTCGGTTTTGTTTTTGAATACTCGATGATACTAAAGGTATGTGCGTAAAGGCTCAACGAAGTCTATTTGTTACCTGTTGTGAACAGTGTTAATTCAAGGTCACCGAGAATTGTGTACCAGTTTCGTATCGTTCTGTTTCGAATATCTCCATGGAGCCGTCATAGGCTTCGACGATACCAGTCACGATACTAAGCCCAAGTCCGTGCCCGGGCGTCTGCGAATCCAAGCGGACACCGCGTTGCAAAACACGCTCACGCTCTTCGGGCTCTATACCTGGCCCGTCATCCTCTACGCATATCAATAAACCGCGCCGCGTGCTGCTTGCCGCCACCGGGCTTAACTGCTGGATCGAAATGGAAACTTTGGCCGAACACCACTTGAATGCGTTCTCGCACAGATTTCCCACTAGCTCCATCCAGTCTCCATGATCCCCATAGAAAACCGTTTGTGGATCGCAGTCGAAGCTCACCTGAACGTCTTTGTCTTTATAAAGTTTAAGTAAGCTATTGATAATCTGATGGCTAGGATCAAATACAGTGATGGGCTTCGCGAACCGACGACGCCCAACCGCCGAAGCACTTTGCAATTGATAATCGATTATCGTTTGCATCAGTTGAATTTGCTGCTCAGAGTCGGACTTTATATCTTGGCTATACGGCAATCCTTTAAGAACCGCGATCGGAGTCTTCAAGCTGTGCGCTAAATTGCCCAGCACTTCCTTCTGCCGCTCAATTCGCGATTCTTCATGGCTGAGCAACTGATTCAGATTCTGAGTAAGCCTGTTAACCTCCAGCGGGTAATCCTCATCAAACCGTCGGCGAGCACCTTGCTCGATTTCGCCAATCTGTACCCTGACGCGTTCTAGTGGCTTTAATGCCCACCCTAGCGCGGCCAGTAACAAAATAAGCAAAACCCCACCAAAAACTATTAACCATATCCCTACTTGGCGTTGATATCGATACAGCCTTTTTTGATAGATTAACCCATTCTCGGCAACCTGAACCACAAATGGAATCGTTCCTAGCTCTGTCTCCCACTCAACTTTTAGGGTCATTATATTGATGGCAATCCCTTGCCAATCCGCAGCTTGATAAAACTCATATTCACCCGATTCACCCACTTGAATTGGAAGTGTACGATCAAGCAGCGATGCAGATCTCCAGAATACTTCAGTCTGGTTTTGATCATTCAGTCTGAGCAACTGTGCAAATAACTCGGAATCAGGTTGAGCCAATCGAGGCTCCGAGACTACCGCAGGCGGGACTAACGTCTGACCTTCTACCTCGACACCACCAACCAAAAGCAAAATTTGGCTCCTCAGGGCGTCTTGAGCAGCGCCATTAACACTCCTTTCGAATGCTTGATTCAGGCCAAACCCCATTATCCCGAAGAACAATAAGAGCAGCGACGTGGCTGATAACAATAAGCGTTTTCTGATTGAGCTCAAGGTCGCTAGTCAGATGATGAATCTGCGTCTCTTGGGATTCGAAATCGATACCCTCTACCCCGTTGGGTTTCTATTGGCTTTAGATCCCCATCAGGGTCAAGCTTGGTTCTTAATCTTCGAATAAACACTTCAATAGTATTACTGTCTCGATCATCGTCTTCCTCGTAAATATGATCAACCAACTCTCTTTTTGACAGCACCTTTCCTGTGTGAACCATCAGATATGAAAGCAATCGATACTCATAGGCCGTGAGGGTGACGGATTCTTCATTGAGGAAGACTTGTTTAGCCGATGTGTCTATTTTGACTGGACCGCAAACCAGTGAATTATCGGCCATACCCACACTTCGTCTTAATTGCACTTTGATTCTGGCAAGCAATTCCTCAGGATGAAATGGTTTTGTCAGATAATCATCTGCTCCCGCCTCCAATCCTTCTACTTTCTCTTGCCAACGATTTCGGGCCGTCAATATTAGAATCGGATAAGTGACGCCATCCGCGCGCAATGTCTTTATTAATTCCACACCATCCATCTTAGGCAAGCCTAAATCAATAATGGCCATATCAATGGGATATTCTCTAGCGTAATACAGACCTTCCTCACCATCCCCGGCTGTATCGACTACGTAGTCATTGGTTCGTAGAGTTTCCGCCAACTGCGCTTGTAGTAAGGGCTCATCCTCAACAATCAAGATTCTCATTTTACTCCTGTTCGATTATCTTCGGGCTGAAACCGACACGTCTCTGATGCGCCCATTGGGCATCAAAATTCGCACCCGATAAAGGTTGCCACTAGAATTCAAAGATATCTTCAAAACTTCTGCGTCGTACTTTCTTTTTACTTCGCGCACGACTTCGCTCTTACTTCTGAGACCAGAGCTATCGGAGCTATTTCTTTGCTGAGCCAAAACCCTAGGGCTAGCAACATTCGGCTTATTCGAGCTCGAAAAACCGTTAATGAGAGAATCTTCATTCTTAGGGGAACCAGCCAGTACTTCAAGCCACGATTGGTTTGCTATGGTCATTGTTTCGTAGGAATCTTGGGTATCCAATGCGTAGGTAGCATCAGCAAAACTTAAGGCGACAGCAAAGCAACTTACACGCAAAATGGCGCTGAACTGTTGGATTTTTGCGGACTTAAGATTCATGGCAAACTCACGTAATTAATAGGATAAATAGTACCGGAGGCCATCGGCTGAGTAACCACAGAAACAGGAACCCAGCCGATGCTTGTCGGTTATTTTATACCGGATCAACGCTTACTTTCACTCGAATTCGATCGCCAGGTCGTTCATCCATCTGTGTGTGAAACACATTGCCACGATACTTGTAGGATACGTCATAGCCCACCAACTGTTTCTCAGAGGAGTAAGAATCACGCACTTCGCAACGTTGTACTGTCTCATAAGTTACATAGCGATCATCATAGTCATCGTGATAACGACGATTCTTGTGCTTCATGTCTCTAGCGACGCTGCCACCTAGAACCGCACCTACAACCGTCGCCACGTCTCGTGCTTTTCCACCACCTTTCTTACCGATTCGATTTCCGATCGCTCCGCCGATGATTCCACCTATGATTTCTGGAGTTTTACTATCGTGCGAACTATATCGGCGCCTTTCGTCGACCGGCACGCGTTCATCGTAGCAATGCTCAATTGGGTTATTGACTTGATAGGTTTCATAGATAGGCTCAACATTAACCACCTTGGCATAGTCGATGGTCTGATTGTCATAAGATCTATACTTGCCTGCCGTTACTGGCGCCGATGCCAATGCCACCAAACCGGTGGCGATCAAGGCAATCTTAGTCTTTTTAAACTTCGCTTTTTGTGGGGTAGATTTAGTGGTCATTTTTGACTCCTCGGTCATCGTTTCAATTTCGATGATTCCACTTTAATCATTCCTTGCTTAATGAAAGCTGAATCAGTTTAATTTTTGAAAATGGTATTACTTTTCAATTTCTGATGATTTTGCCGAAATCGTTTTGGTGTTAGCTCAAAAGCACGCCTGAAACGACGTCCGAAAACGGTTGATGACTGATAACCCAACTCAATGGCCACCTGCTCAATGTTTAGACTTGATTCAGTCAACAGCATCTTTGCTCTTTGCATCCGCAGATGCTCTATATACTCGAACAACGACCTCCCTGTTGACACTTTGAAACGTCGGGTTAAGTTTCTCTTGCTAAACCCAAATCTAGCGCAAACTTCATCTAAGCTGACTGGTTCCGATAGGTTTTGCTCCAACCAATTTAATACCTCGCCTATTCGTCTATCCGCTAATTTCATACTGTCGGCTTGACCATCGCCGATCCACCGGTGTTGAGCCTTGTAGCCCATCAAACAATGCCTTTCGACTTGCTGGGCAACAGTAGCGCCACAAGCTTGCTGAATTAGGTTCATGGTTAAGTGCATAGATGCCGCAACGCTACCAGCACAATGCATATTACCATCAGATGTTGTTAGCAGTTCGGCCCTCAGTGAAACATGTGGGTACCGCTCTCTAAAATCATCAGCAAACCTCCAGTGCGTGGTGGCAACTCGCTGATCCAACAAACCCGATTGCGCCATAAAGTAAGATCCTGTCAAAAGACCTAAAATAATGGGACTACTCGCATTTTGGTGGACTAACCAATCCGATACGACGGCATTGTCGTGCAGAAGCTTTTCATCCAGCGCCCAAACGGTAGGGAAGTAGATTGCGTCGAAATCAACATTGTTATGTAGTTCTGAATCAGGATGAATCTTTAACCCAGAAAATGTCGTGACTGGCTCATTTGATTTACTAAGCAAAGAATAATTCAAGGTCTCATTGCGCCCAAGACTCCGTTCAAAGGCTGATGCTGTCTCGAGCATCTCAATCGTGAGAGATACGGACCCCATCCATACAGACTCACAAACAAATATGGCTATATTCATATAAGTAGATTAAGTAAACATGCAGTTTTTCGCTAGATAATGGCCATATTAGTTGAATATATGTCCATAGATCATCTTTTTTTCCTAAAGACGATTGAGTACCGTGGAAGGATAATCTAACGGACCCAAAATATAGTCATATGAGTCTTAGAACCGCATTGAGTCAATCTGAAGTAAAACCATTTACTAAAAAGTCCAATCTATGGGGAGCTTGGATGGTTTTATTAAATTGGGCATTGCTTTTGGTGGTGATGATTCTGGTCGGTTTGTGGCCCAATCCATTAAGCATCACATTAGCCCTGGTCATCATTGCCAACAGGCAACTGGGGCTTGCCGTGTTGATGCATGAATGCGCTCACTACTCTCTTTTTGAGTCTCGACTTTTGAATATCTGGGTAGGAAAGGTGCTTTGCGCCGCGCCGGTGATCGTCAATCTAGAAGGATACCGCAAATATCATATGAGTCACCATAAGGAAGCTGGTTCTACCGCGGACCCTGACTACCCTGTGTATAAAAACTTTCCAGTGTCTCGAGCTAGCTTCTTCCGGAAAGTAGTTAGAGATTTGACTGGCCTAACCGGAATCAAAACCTTTTACGCAACGATGTTGATGAAGGCAGGCCTACTAACTTACGATATGTCGTATCAGAAGAATAAAGCCGAAAACTTCCTATCGGGTACTGAGATTGGTTTAAACCTTGTTAAAAATTTGAGCCTGTCGATACTTTTTCATTTGGCACTGTTTCTTACCTTCTATGCAGCTGGCTACGCATGGGTTTACTCTTTATGGTGGGTTTCGTACTTCACGGTATACATGCTTATTATCCGTATTAGAAATGCATCCGAACACGGTGCGGTAGAAAATCTACTGGATTCAGACCCCTCAAAACACGCTAGAACCACTCAGGCGAGTTGGGTTGAAAGATTGTTGTTTGCCCCTAATTACGTCAACTTTCATATGGAACATCATCTTCGGCCTAATATCCCGTGTTATCGACTGAAGTCTTTCCATGACTACCTCATTACCAAAGGTCATGTCGACCCCAACAAAGTGGCTCGTGGCTATCGACAGGTTTTGTCTGAATTAGTATCTGGTTGAAAAACAAGTTCCAAACCCAAACATGCCGCATAGATCGGGGGTTGCTTATGTGTGTTGGTTAACAGGCAAATTATAAAGCCTGCCCCTCAAGCTTTCGAATAGCCTCCAAAAGAGGCTCACCAACTAGTTCTTTCCGCCATCCACGAAGTAACTTCTTTGACTGTCGATTGCGAAATAATGACTCAATATCTTTTCTGGTCCCCAGCAACGCTTGCGCAACGTTAGCGCTGGCTGACAACGAAGACAGAGTTTGCATCAACTGTGAGCAAACCGACTTTTCCGCCTTGGTCAAAGGCTCAACTCGACGCCAAATCTTCTGATCACCGGCTTTCACCTCTTTGAGAATGGCAAGCACTTGAGGTGCTAACCGGCTCGCTGATTTCTTACCAAAAATTCCCATCTCTATTACCTGATCGACTGTTCTGGCTGATGATTGTGCTAGTTCGAATAGCTTATCGTCTCGCATAATCCAGGTTCTCGGGATATCTCTAGACTGAGCCATTTGTTCTCGCCATTTAGCAAGTGCTTTCAGTCGATACTGATGTTTGAGCTTTAGCATTCCACCGTTGAGACGTTTGTACGCTAAAGACGGGTCGATCAAATAAAGAGATTTGTCATAAAGCAGTTCAATTTCTGAGTTAAACCAATCCTCCTTATTTTGCTCCCTCAGCTCACCCAGACCACGCTCATAAAGTGCTTCTAGGTACGCTACATCCTCGCCAGCGTACTTAATTTGATCTGCTGACAAGGGTCTTTTAGTCCAGTCTGTTCTGGACTGACTTTTAGGTAGTTCAATGCCAGTGACATCGGAAACCAGAGCACCATAGCCCACCTGCATATCTGCGCCACAAAAAGCAGCGGCTAGTTGTGTGTCAAAGATAGGCTTGGGCAAGACTCCCAGCGTTTGCACGATCACTTCCATATCCTGACGCGCAGCATGAAATAGTTTAGTAACGGCATCACAAGCCATCAAGGTTTTCAAAACAGTGAGATCTTCGATCTGAAGGACATCGATGCAATACTGATCTGAGCCGATACCTATCTGCATCAAACACAGTTTAGCGTTGTAGGTCTTTTCTCTGAGGAATTCGGTATCCACCGAAACGATGCCCCCAGCTTCACAGAGTTCCATCAGCAAGGGTTCGATACTCTTGAGTTGCTGCTGATCCTCGATTAAGTGATTCATCAAACTTTTTGTAATCGAATTTTTTATATCATTCGGGTGATGCTAACATGCGCGAGACGGCAATCTCAGTAAAATTTAAGACCAATCCACTCAGACCCCTGTGTTTATGAGCATCATTCAACAAATTATTCAATTCATCACATTTAATCGTGAGGTGAAGGACATTGATTACAATCAAAGCGTGGCCACAGCACTTTTCGCTGCCAACGTTTTAATCAACTTCTACGGTATGCAGCTAATCTTACAGGCACTACCAGAGCTCAATAGCCAAGACTTTCAGACCGCTCCTCTTTATCACTCTGTTCTGCAAAACTTAATCAATCTCGGCCTTTTTTACGCTTTGTTTAAAATCCAAGATATGGAGATACGCTTTATTCAAGCAGCTACTGCTTTTTTTGGTGTTTCTGTCATATTGGTGCCTGTGGGGGTATTATTGACGATTATCCCTGGGTTGCAGATCTTAAGCCTAGTCCCCTTCTTATGGGTTTTGGTTTGTTCGGTGAGAGTGATCATGCAGTCATTGGAATTGAGCGTCGGTCTGTCAATAGTGACATTAATGGGCCTAACTTTGTTGTCGGCGATTTTAAGTACCGTCTTGTTACCTCTCTGATCGTTTCTCATACTCATGACTCAGAAAATTCATATCGTTGGAATATGTGGAACATTTATGGGGGGCGTTGCCCGCTTAGCTAAAGAATTGGGACATTCGGTAAGCGGTTCTGATGCGAACACTTATCCTCCAATGAGTACTCAACTTGAGTCATTGGGCGTTGAACTCCACGAAGGTTATTGCCCATCCAATATTCCTGATGATGCCGACATCATCATTATTGGTAACACTATCGGCAGAGGTAATCCGGAGCTTGAACACGTATTAGACCGAAATCTACCCTACACTTCTGGTGCACAATGGCTCGGGGAAAATTTACTGCGCGATCGTTGGGTGCTGGCAGTCTCGGGGACGCATGGGAAAACGACCACCAGCAGCCTTCTCGCTTGGATTCTGGAAGCGAATGGATTGGAACCTGGGTACTTAATTGGAGGAGTACCAGAAAACTTTGGAGAATCAGCCAGACTTGGTAATTCGCAATTTTTCGTCATTGAGGCCGACGAATATGACACGGCATTTAGCGATAAACGCTCTAAATTTTTGCACTATCACCCCAGGACTCTAATTATCAATAACCTTGAGTTTGATCATGCCGACATATTCAGAGATATGCGCGCAATTGAAGATCAATTCCACCACCTATTGAAAATAGTGCCATCGCACGGACTTGTGATAGCCAACGGACTCGAGAGCTCAATCAAGAGTGTGATCGCGCGCGGCTGCTGGAGTGAACTAAGTCACTTTCTGGGCGAGGCATGCGATTGGGATGTTACCGAAACATGCGACGATTACTCGAAATTTATAATTCACAATAAAGGCCAACAAACACCCTGTAAATGGAACCTTATTGGAAAGCACAATATGCACAATGCCTTGGCCGCCGTGGCGGCGGCACATCATATTGGCGTTACCGTTAAAGATGCCGTAGGAGCATTAGCTGAGTTTCGATCCGTCAAAAGACGCATGGAGCTTATTTACTCCGGCACCCACAAAGGACACGAGCTCAGAGTGTTCGATGATTTTGCTCATCACCCCACGGCAATTGCCAAAACACTTGACGGTTTGAGAAAACAGGTACCTGAGGAAAACATCATCGCTGTGCTCGAGCCCAGATCCAACACCATGAAGCAAGGGGTCCACAAGCACCTGTTGAACGAGGCCCTCGGTCTAGCAGATACCAGCCTGATCTATGCCAGCGCCCAAGTTGAGTGGGACATTAATATGCTGGAAGCCGATAATGTTCAAACCTCCCGCGACGTAAATACATTGATCGACATCTTGATCTCACAGATAGAGCAATCAAATCGACGTAGTAACGTTCTAATCATGAGCAATGGTGGTTTTGAAGGCTTGTATCAAAGACTATTAAACAGATTAAGCTAACATTCATGTTAGCAGCTTTATAATAACTTTAAGATTGGATGTTTGAAGCAGTTGCTATCGAACCTGCCATCAAATAAAGTTCGACACGATTAACTAAAACTTAAGAGAACCCATTATTATGTCTTTTCGCTCTAAAGCCCTAAAATTATCCGCTGCGTTGGCGGCCGTAGTTTCGCTCTCTTTGGTAATCAGCCAAAGTAATGCTCAGAACTTGGATGAGGCCTCCTACAAGCCAGTAGCTTCTGAATTTAAGGTCAGTACTGGAGACAAAATTGAAGTAGCCGAGTTGTTTTGGTTCGGATGTGGGCACTGCTTCGCGCTAGAGCCTTCTATCAAAAAATGGAAAGCCAACAAACCAGAAAATGCAGAGTTCGTCAAAGTACCTGCTATTTTTAGCAAACGCTGGGAATTTCATGGAAAAGCGTTCTACACGATGCAAGCGCTGGATGTGCCACAAGAAGCCTACGATAGTTTTTTCCACAGCATCCACATAAAGCGCAAGCCTATCAATCGATTGAGTGATTTGGTGACGTTCCTGTCGGCATATGACAAAACAGAAGAGCAAGTTACCGCTGCCTTCAATTCATTCGAAGTGGATTCGAAAGTTCGTCAAGCTTACAAAATTTCCAGACAATCCGGTGCGACCGGTGTACCTACCATCGTCGTAGATGGTAAGTATCAAACTAGCCAAGGAATGACTGGCAGCGTTGAAAATCTATTCGCTACGGTCAACAAATTAGTTGAGAAGGCCGCCGCCGAAAGATAAACTGACACTGTAAACTCAGAAAAAGGCCATCTTGTATGATGGCCTTTTTTATGTAAGTAACAAATACCCAACGAAAAGAATTTCGAACGATTTATAATGAGGAAAAATTCGTAATGCCTGATATCGTAATAAGCCCAAAGGGATCTTTGGACCTACTCTCCAAGTCTGAGATACAAGCACTGCAAGATAGCGGAGGCTCGCAGTTCAGACAGATTTTACGCGATTGTGCACTGGCAGTACTTAGTACAGGAGCCAATAGTGATGATGGTCATGAGCTTCTCGCTGCTCACGCCGATTTTGACATCGAGGTCATGTCTGCGCCGCGAGGTGTAAAACTGAAATTAGTAAACGCACCCGAAAATGCGTTTGTTGACGGCCGAATGATTGCGGGGATTCGAAATCATCTCTTTGCTGTTTTACGCGATATCGTATTCATTCAAGATCAGTTCGAAATTTGGTCAGAGCAAGATGAATCAATCACCGACATGGTGTTCAAAACCTTGCGCAACGCACACGCCTTGCAACCTCGTAGACACCCAAATTTGATTGTATGTTGGGGTGGTCACTCAATCAGTGAATATGAATACGACTACACAAAAGAAGTGGGCTACCGTCTAGGATTAAGAGGCTTAGATATTTGTACCGGCTGCGGAATTGGAGCAATGAAAGGTCCTATGAAAGGTGCGGCAATTGGTCATGCTAAGCAAAGAATTGACGCATCCCGATTTATTGGCATCACCGAACCCGGAATCATTGCATCTGAAGCGCCAAATGCGGTCGTAAATCAGCTGATCATCATGCCCGATATCGAAAAGCGCCTGGAAGCCTTCGTTCGGATGGGACATGGCATTGTCGTTTTCCCTGGTGGTGCAGGAACCGCGGAGGAGATCCTCTACATATTGGGTGTCTTGCTCAATAAAGAGAATGAAAATATCAAGCTGCCATTGATCTTTACGGGACCGAAAAATAGCGCCCAGTATTTTGAGGATATGGATCGATTCATTGGGGCAACCTTGGGTCCGAGGGCACAAGAGCTTTACGAAATAATTATTGATGACCCTATCCGTGTTGCAAAAACCATGAACAAAGCGATGCGAAAGGTATACAAGAACAGACGCAAATTAGATGATGCTTTCTTTTATAACTGGTCATTGGAAATCGCCCCTGACTTTCAAAGAGCCTTCGACCCCACTCATGAAAATATGGCGGCATTAGACCTGAGCAAAAACAGAGATGCGGCTGATTTAGCCGCGGACCTGCGTCGTGCTTTTTCGGGCATTGTGGCGGGAAATGTAAAACCCTCGGGAATCGAACGCATCAAGCAATATGGGCCATTCAAGTTAAAAGGTGACCCCATTGTCATGCAGGAACTAGATCACATGCTAGAAAGCTTTGTCGCCCAGAACAGGATGAAGCTCTCTGGAAACTACACCCCCTGCTACGAGTTAATTGGCTGATTAAGGGCTCCTTCGGGAGCCTTTTTAGTTTACGTATGTTGAGAAAATTTCGATGACGTATGTCTGGTATTCACAGTACATTTTTACTTGGCCAGTAAAATGCTTTATGGTTGTCGGCAGAGTTGCATTGTTTAAGGAACTTTGTCGCAATTCGAGGCAGCCGTAATAAAAATAATAATCGGTTAACTATTACTATTGGAGGAAATATGAGAGATAAGAAAATGCTTCAACCGAAGCGTTCACTAGCCAGCATCGCTGTGGCGACCGCGCTAGCTGGAGGCATCCATTCGGCACAAGCACAAGAGCAGGAACAATCTGCCACATCCCTTTTACTTGAAGAGGTCGTTGTAACGGCCCGAAAGAGAGAAGAGTCGATTATGGATGTGCCTATCGCAGTGACAGCCTTAAGCTCAGATCAGTTAAACATCTTAAAAGTCAGAGATATTCAAAGTTTGTCTGTAGGCCTGCCAAACGTGGCTTTTGATGATATCGGTACCACTCGTGGTGTCGCCAACTTCTCGATTCGGGGACTTGGTATCAACAGCTCAATACCAAGTATCGATCCAACGGTCGGGACCTTTGTTGACGGTGTGTATCTTGGAACTAATGCCGGCGTGGTTTTCGACGTTTTTGACCTTGAAAGCGTCGAGGTATTAAGAGGACCGCAAGGAACCTTGTTTGGACGTAACGTGACTGGTGGTGCCGTACTCCTCAAGAGCAAGGCGCCCAGCGAAGAATTTGAAGGCACTATAAGAGCTTCGATCGAAGACGGCGGTGAAGATACTAATCAATATCTAATGGGGTCATTTGGTGGCCCAATTTCAGATACGCTAGCGGCCAAGATTTCTTTTTACACAAACCAAGATGACGGATACTTCCTGAATCAGTTTGATGGTCAGTCTTTTGGTGAACAAGACACGGTATCGGTTCGCCCGATGTTGGTGTGGACACCCAATGACAGCTTGAGCATTACTGCGATCTACGATTACTTCGATTCAGATGGTGACGGTCCTGCGTCACAAAACCATCGAAACGGCTTAGGCATAGCAAACCAATTGGCAAACTTTGACCGTGACAGTTTGGATTTTTCGATCGATACGCCAGGATTCCTGTCAACTCGTTCTGATTTCTTCAGAACCATTACGGAATATGAAACCGAAAATGGAACCATTACTAACGTTTTTGGCTACCGTGATTTAGAGCAAACAGGCGAGCTGGATGTTGATGCCACGCCACTCTCACTGTTTAACTCACTGACAGCTTTAGAAGCTGAGCAAATCAGTAATGAGCTACGCTACTCGGGCCAGATCAACGAGAACTTGCAGATCACTACAGGCGTTTACTATTTCAAGAATGAGTTGAAGTACAACGAGAATAGACGTTTGCTAGGCCTGGTTGCACCTCCCGGCTTTTTTGGTCTAACCCAAGATGGCGGTGGTGAGTACGAAGTAAGAACACTTGGCGTGTTCGCCTCGTTGGATTACAACCTTAGTGACCGCACAACATTGAACTTCGGCTTACGTTACACAGACGAAGAAAAAAGTGCCAATATCGCTTCACTGATACGCAATATTAACTCTCCGTGTAGTGTTGTTGATGGGAACTGTCCATTTGATTTTCAAGACACAGAAAGCTGGGATAATTTGTCTCCAAAGATTGGTTTCACTTACGATTTAGGCGACTCATCATTATTCTACGGTCATTGGACACGCGGATTCCGTTCTGGCGGATACAACCTACGTAATACAGCGATTGATACGGTCAATTTTGGTCCAGGGCCTTTCGACGAAGAAACGGTTCAGAACATCGAGTTTGGTTATAAGACCACCTTTGCTAATGGTGGCCGTTTAACCGCTGCCGTGTTCTACAATCAAATCGACGACATGCAGCGTGAGATTAACCTAGCCGACCCAATCTCTGGGGTTGTGCAGGTGATCCGTAATACCGCTGATGCGACTATCTCAGGTATCGAAGTCGATGCCTTGTTGCCTTTGACCGACAATCTTCTGTTGAATGCTTCGATAGGTTATATCGATCCTGAGTATGACAGCGTTCGCTTTGACTTAAATGGTGATGGAGCGCTGAATGGAGGCGATCTAGCCTTAGATCTTCCTAGAGCCGCGGATCTAACCTACGCAATAGGACTAACACTAGATACATCCGTTGGCAATTGGGGAACCGCGACAAGTCGCTTGTCATACTCATTCCGCGATGAATCTGCTTACACCGACAACAATCTAGGCTTTATCAATGAGCAAGGTATTCTGGACGCGGGTGTAGACTTCCGTTCCAACGACGGTAAGTGGGAGTTCGGTATCTTTGGTAAAAACCTGTCGGATGAAGTCAAACACGGAGGCGACACTCAGTTACCTACATTGCTTGGTCCAATACCATTGGGTGGAACCTTTTCACCATTGGCAAAAGGACGCATTTACGGAGTTGAGGTTACTTACAACTTCTAAGTGTTAAGCAAAGTCTGAAATCAGACTATTAAAAAAAAGGCAAACCACTAGGTTTGCCTTTTTTTATTTCTTTGGAGCTAACTACTTTTTATTACTCTCTATTATTCTAGAATAATAGCGATCTCGTAAGCGGCTCGCCCGACTCACCAATGGTATTGATTTACCCTTTATGAATACATACCGGGGCGTTGACATCACTTCCAGAGGGTCTCCCGACCAGACCACCAAATTGGCCTCCTTACCTTTCTTTATTTCACCGTAGCTAGGCAAGCCGAATATCTTCGCAGGATTGGTTGTTATCGCGGCGATTGCTGCCCCGTATGGCATTCCATTCGACACCGCATTGCCAGCCGACTGCCTAACCAAATAAGCGTTATGCGTCGATTGCCAGCCCATACCTGTGAACATGATAGTCACACCCGCATCGTGAAGTAGTTTGGCATTGTCTAGGCGAGTGCCAAGGGTTTCATAAGAGCTCGGCAAGTTATAAATCGGGTCGAATAAGACTGGTACCTTTGCGGAAGCAATCTTATCGGCAACGCGCCAACCTTCACTGACACCGCCCAAGATCAAGCTTACACGATACTCTCGGCCAAACTCCAACACACGCTCAATATCAGCAGCCCGATCAACGTAGACCAACAGTGGCAGACGTCGCTGCGTAACCGGAATAAGCGCTTGTAGGTCGTGACGAGATAAAGAATATTCACGACGATTGCCCGCATTGAAGCTCGACTTATTTTTAGCGTAATCCCTGGCGTCTTCAATAGCCTCTCGAAGCATGGCCAATGCGGCTGCCCTAGAGCCCCCGGCCACCTCGCTGCCCGTGTTACCCAATCGCACGACCATGGCGGCCTGTCTTACCTCCACCGAATCCCCACCAGACAGATTGACCACCGAAGCAATACCGGAA
This sequence comes from uncultured Arenicella sp., assembly GCA_963669225.2. Lineage (GTDB taxonomy): Bacteria > Pseudomonadota > Gammaproteobacteria > Arenicellales > Arenicellaceae > Arenicella. The sequence goes on from OY769919.2 coordinate 793,990, forward strand.
AACAAACCCGAACCAGGGGACGGTTGTATTAAAACATGAGAAATACCTTGAACTCGATTGTATGGAATTACTACCGAACTTGGATTAAAGGCATCAACGATTCTCAGCGAAGCGGTAAAGTGCTCATTCTTCGTTGCAGCATCAACGGTGGCTGCAACGGCACTAACCTCTCGAACACCAATTTGAGAGTTCGCATTGAAAAGCCCGCTGCTAACCGGCATGCCTTTCGCGTCGATTACCTGATAGTCCTGACTTAGCTCTAGATCTTTGCCTATCGACGAGATCTTCCCATCTCGTATGGCGATATCAGTCAGCTCCGATGATATCCCCTGATCACTGACAATCTTGGCGTTCTTTATCAAGAATAAATCAGCAGCCGAATTACCGTGAGCTACTCCCACAAACAGCATTGTGAATACGGCGCCTAATAGCTTTGTCGTTCTCATTGCCAATAGTCTCATGGTCGATCCTCCTCTGGGTCAATGATTCCCAAGTTAAAGTCACTCGTGGGAGTCACCGTTTTATCACCTCGATCGTAGCGAACAGCTCCGTCTATCCATACCTTTTCAGCCTTGGCATACACACTGAATGGGTCGCTAGACCACAGAACCACATCCGCATTCTTGCCGGCCTCTAAGCTACCAATACGATCTTCTAATCCGATCGATTTTGCAGAGTTATAGGTTATCCAGCGTATAGACTGAGCTCTACTCAACTCCATCCCCATGTCGTTGGCCGCACTCATTACCTTTGCGACTTCTTGATTCAACCGCTGAATCTGAATTTCGTCGTCTGAGTGGATAATCGCGCAAGCACCCGCCAGCTCGAGCAATGCGGCGTTCTCTCGAACAATATCAAAAGCTTCCTGCTTGAAGCCCCACCAGTCAGCCCAAACAACACCGCAAATATTATTTTCAGCTAGTAAGGGAGCAACCTTATACGCTTCAACGGCATGATGAAACGCGGCAATTTCGTAATCAAACTCCTTTGAAAGTTCGATCATATTTGCCATCTCATCAGCGCGGTAACAATGATTGTGAATCTTGATCTCACCCTTTAGCACGCCCCTCAGGGTTTCCAGCTCCAAATCTCTTTTAGGTGCTTCAGCCTTGGCATCACCATCTGCTACTTTCTTCTCATAGTCTGTCCATTTCTTGTCGTAAGCTTTAGCATCAATCCAAGCAGCTCGGTAACCGGCCATGTTGCCCATTCGTGTGTAGGGACCGCCCTTTTGACCATAGACTCGCTTCGGGTTTTCACCGCAAGCTATCTTCAAAGCGTGCGGTGCATCCGGAAACTTCATTCCCATCATCGTAACTGAAGGGACATTTTTCAACGTAACACCGCGACCGCCGAACAAGTTTGCTGAGCCGGGAAGAATTTGCACGGTGGTGACTCCACCTGCAATGGCTTTCTCAAAGTTAGGATCTTGCGGCCAAACGGAATGCTCTGCCCAAACATCGGCTGTGACTGGACCGACAATTTCGTTCCCATCCGCCAAAGAACGGATTGAGGGATTCGGATAAACCCCCATGTGCGAATGCACATCAATGATGCCTGGAGTGATCCACTTTCCGGACGCATCTATCTTAATAGCGTCCTCGGGTGCCCTTATGTCTGTACCAAGTGCTTCAATCTTTCCCTCAGAGAGAAGCAAATTTCCATTGTCTATCTGTTCTCCTGTTCCGGTTAAAATGGTTGCACCTTCGAGAAAATACCTAGGCGCATCTGGAATGGTGTAGGTGGAATCGAACGCTCTGGATTCCTGCTTACTTTCAAGTGAATTCTCTTCCACCGAGCTCAAATTACTCGGCGTAGTCGCACACGCAGTGAGTGCACTGGCAACCGTTAGCGCCAACAAGGATTGTCGTAACACGTTATTGCCCTCCTTTATTGTTATTCGTGGAAAATTAAATCTGCCGCTGGATTGAAAACGAGCAGATAGTTAAGAGCATACGCTGCTATATGCAACTTGACCAGAGCACGGTGATACACATAACCAGTGGATAGATTGAAATTAGAAGAAAACTAAATACAGAATGCCTAGAAACAGCAAATATTTACACACGGTATACAGCGGCTTGTTCCACTTTTTGAATCTACGTGACAAAGTTCTGATGGAATAAACTCTAGAAAACAACCTGTTTAACAGGCCGACTTCTTCGCCCTCTTCGTTCGCCGTAGCTGAGGCTCTAGCGAGTGTTCGACTCATAAAATCGTTAAACCGATTGACCCAGTCGTACTTCATCGGACGTTTTACATCACAGAATAGAATAATTCTGTCTTGATCTGTTTTGTTATACGCCTCATGGATATAGGTTTCATCAAACAGTACATCCTGACCATCACGCCACGCATGTTTAATACCGTCCACTAGAATAAAGCAGTCATCACTGTTCGGTGTAATAAGTCCCAGGTGATAACGCAGGGAACCTGCAAACGGGTCTCTGTGTGGTGTTAGTAGGCCACCAGAGGGAAGCTTAGCGAACATGGCTGCTTGAACATTCGGTGTCTGTTTGAGTAACTCCACGGTTTTGGGACACTCACGAATTGCCGAAGGCAAAGCATCTCCGTACCACTTTAGATAAAACCGCGTCCAACCAAATTTGAAGAAAGAGTTGAAACCAGCGTCATCGAGCTTCTCAGATTTTTTGATCTGACCTGTCTCTGATAAGACCAAGGCCTCATCACGAATAACTTCCCAGTTAGACTTGAGAAGCTCTAGTTCAGGAATGTCTTCTTGATTCAGAATCGGCCGATTAGGCAATAACGAAAAGACGTTCATCACCAGATTAAATGGGGCTAGGTAATTCGTATGTGTCAATAATTGCCTATGCGCAGGAAACCGGACTCTGCCACGAAAGTGCATCTCTAAGATGGCGACCAAGTAAACTAAAAAGATGACAAGAGCAAAAGACATGGTACAACGTATATGGAAAATCTAATGTTTTGGAACACGAGCCTGTCGGGCTAATCCCAGAGTGTAGACTATTGAGTATATCCCACCAAAAACATAACCCAGAATGACAGTATTAAAAATTTCAGGCGTGCCAGATACATAGTTTACATACCAGGAACCAGCAAACACCAAAGAACACGACACCAGCACTGTAAGGCAGACTGCGGAGCGCTCTGCATTGACTACCTTTCTAAGTTGAAGATAGAACGTCTCCAATAATAGAGTCATAAAGAAGGTCAATATAAAGCTGTATATACCCTGTACCAACCCGGCCTTGATGGCCGACTCTTTCCCGTGCATTAAGTTTACCAACACTGCCCAACCGCCATAGAATGCAAAGCCAAATAAAGCACCCAAAAAGCTGCGTTGGAGCGGGGATAAACGCTTATAGAAGTCAGAAATTACCCTCATTCGCGGAGTATATACCTGTCGCCCTAATTATTCTGCCTATCCAATTCTAGCCACGGCTTTATTAGACTTGGAAAATGGAGTTCTACCACTTCGTCGCTTGGTACTGCTGCGCGTGGCGTCTGCAGACCTCTGACGGTTTGATTCTCTCCCTTGTTCCGAAGTATTTTTTTGGCTTTTTTCTGCATTCGAGTTAGCTTTCTTTACGCGCGAATCCTTAGTTTGATTTGGTTTTCGTGAACGTCTTTTCCCTTTTGCAGATTGAACGCCCGTATCTTGTTTAGCACGAGTCTTACCGTTACCACTCGGCTTCTTGTTCTTGGGTTTCTTCGGTTTGCGTTTTTTGAAATCTCCTGTCGATTCTGGCAGCTCATTCAATGGCTCATAACCATCTAAACTTTCCCGTGGAATCAGACGCTTGATAAAACGCTCAATATCAAGGAGTTGTTTATATTCATCATGGCTAACCAATGAAACAGCTCTACCGCTGCTACCTGCGCGCCCGGTACGGCCAATTCGATGAACATAGTCTTCCGAAACATGAGGAAGATCAAAATTGACCACGTAGGGAAGTTTATCAATATCAATCCCTCGAGCGGCAATATCGGTGGCCACTAGCACCCTTGTTTTGCCAGCCTTGAAGGTCTCTAAGGCACGAGTCCTAGCTCCCTGACTCTTATTACCATGGATCGCCATGGCTTCAATTCCTTTAGCTGCCAGCTTGGTAGCCAAACGATTCGCTCCATGTTTTGTTCTCGAAAAAACCAGCACCTGATGCCAGTCGCCCTCGGTAATCAGACGCCTCAGAATCATTGTCTTATCGGATTTCTCTACGGCGATAAGCGACTGAGACACTTTCTCAACCGTGCTGTTAGGCGGAGTGACGGAAACTTCTGATGGTTTGAAAACGATACGGCGCGCCAACTCTCTAATCTCACTAGAAAAGGTAGCCGAAAATAATAGTGTTTGACGCTTTTTAGGGACTAACTTGAGTATTCGATTGATGTCATGGATGAATCCCATATCCAGCATGCGGTCTGCCTCATCCAAGACCAGTGTCTCGATTGCATCAAGCTGTACGGCATTCTGACCAACAAGATCCAACAGTCGGCCTGGTGTTGCGATGAGTATATCGACTCCACCTCGGAGCTTTTTCATCTGTGGGTTGATACTGACGCCGCCAAAAACAACAACGGATCTAATGTCGGTATTCTTGGCATAGTCGCCGACGTTTGCGGCAACCTGAGCAGCCAACTCTCTAGTGGGCACAAGCACCAGCGCTCTGGCGCGATTTAAGGAAGTATTCTTGCCTTCACTCTCAAGCAGTCTTTGAACCAATGGCAAAGTAAAGGCCGCCGTCTTACCGGTGCCAGTTTGTGCCGCAGCCATCACATCACCACCCTTGAGCACCAAAGGTATAGCTTGCTCCTGAATTGGCGACGGTGTGCGATAGTCCAACTCGCTAATTGCAGTAAGTAATAGCTTGGACAATCCTAGTTCTTCAAACGTTTTTGACAAGGTCAAACTCCTATTGTGGGAGCACAATGATTCTTGGCTCACCTAAAAAATTGAGCGCACTCTACCCCATTGTCCCGCCAACAGCTAGGTATTCTGAAATGATTTAGAGCTTTTGTTCTAATCTACTGAACAGAGAATACCGTCGAAGAACTATCAATGTGATATGTTTCGATTTCTCTTACTATCGATTTATTTCGCTACGAAATCAGATCCATGTCAATTGCAGGAATAATACTGGCTGGCGGCGCAGGCTCGCGCATGCAAAATGAGGATAAAGGACTCGCGTTATTAGACGGGCAACCGCTGATACACCATGTGATTGAACGCTTCTCGCCTCAAGTTACATTGTTGCTGATTTCGGCAAATCGAAACATCCATAAGTATCGACAATTCGCTGACGTAGTACTTCAGGACGTGAGTCAAGAAAATGAATATCAAGGCCCTATGGCTGGAATCTCAGAGTGTTTAAAGCATCTACTGCGCACCAACACTGAAGAGGATTGGGCCCTAGTGACTCCCTGCGATACTCCGTTTATCCCCAGAGACTTCGGTCAAGTTTTACTCAGCAGTTGCCTAGCAAACAATAGCTTTTTGGCAGTCGCGTTCGCTGACGGTCGTAGACAAATTTTACACACACTGATACATCGCTCATTGTGGAACAACTTGATAAATAGTTACGAGGGTGGCGAGCGAGCAATGAAAAGATGGTTCGAGTCCCAGAAACCTGATTACGTCCACTTTGACGAGCAATCTGAGTCAGTGTGCATAGAGGGACTGTCGAACTTTGATAACATTAACCAAGTTCAATCTCTAAATAAACTTAATCAGCGGCTCCGCGGCGATTGATTCTCTACTACTAGACTACATGATCGGCGTACGCAAATAAGGCCGGCAAACCACCAGTATGCCAAAACAGCACCTGATCTGAGGACCTAATTTGACCTCTTTCGATCATGCCGAGCAAGCCAGCAAAGGCCCTTCCTGAATACACAGGGTCTAAGAAGATAGCCTCCGCTCTTGCCAGCAAAGAAAGTGCATGTCTCTCCGCACAACCAATATTAGCGTAACCCTCGCCAAGATAGTCATCATTCAGTTTAATGTCTTGCATCGAAACTGAGGTGTTCACCCCTAGTTCATCAGCAGCTTCTTGAACCAGTTTCAAAATATGCTTCGACAGCCCGTCACCAACTTCATCCTTATCAATATTGATTCCCACAACTTGATCGGCTAAGCCAAGTACCTCATTACCCAAGAGAATTCCTGCGTGAGTGGCACCCGAGCTTGAGGCGAATATCACCTGATCAAAATGACTGAGCTTCCGCTTCTGATTCATTTGCAGAGACAATTCGTACATCGCATTTACATAGCCGATAGTGCCCAATCTATTTGAGCCACCGTATGGGACTACATAAGGGTTTCTCCCTTGCTCTCGAAGCTTGTCTACTATTTCGGGAATATCCTCACCTTTGCGTCGATCACCCGACCAGTGCATATGAACGCCCAGCATGCTGTTGAGCAGCAAGTTTCCTTGCAGGTTTTGAGGCTGTGAGCCTCCCAATACTAGGACACAGTCTAAGCCTAGAAGTCTGGCTGCCGCTGCGGTTTGACGGCAATGGTTTGACTGCTCAGCACCGGCCGTCACGATCACGTCGGCATTAGCAGCTTGAGCTTCAGCTAGAATAAATTCTAACTTCCTTGTTTTATTTCCTCCCAGAGCGAGACCACTCATATCGTCTCTTTTTATATGAATGTCTACATCTAGCTCACTGCTAAGCCGATCAAGTCGTTGCAGTGGAGTTGGCCAAACCCCGAGCGTCACTCTGTCTGGAAAGCCATGCATTGAGGTTAATTTTGGACTTGAGCTGAATAATTAATTGGGCTCCTGCCAATTACCCAGGTCTCTATCTTCCCCTTCGCCACCGGGAGCTCCATCTGCACCTAAACTCCAAAGGTCAAAGCCTCGCGGATTTTTCGTGCCTGGATATTGATACTGATACTCATTGTCCCATGGATCTTTAGGTAATGAGTCCATGTACGGACCGTTCCACGTCTTTTTGCCATTATCATTGACCAAGGACTTTAACCCCTCTCCGGATGAAGGGAACTTAAAATTATCGAGCTTGTAGAGAGAGAGTTGTCCCGATATCGACTTGATATCGGTCTCAGCTTTTATTTTCTGCGCTTTATATACTTGTGGAAACAAGTTTGGCGCAACAACGGCCGTCAGGATACTGATGATGATAACCACAACCATGATTTCTATAAGTGTAAAACCACGTTGATTAATGAAACTGGGATTTCTATGAGTTTTCATATGTTCATTCTCGAATTTATTATTATTTAAACATTCACGAATTGCTGCAGGTTAAGCATAGGCAACAGAATCGCCATCACTATCAACAAAACCAGAGTCCCCATGATAAGAATCATCACGGGCCCCAGCAGACTCACCATCATGCTGATTCTAGTTTGCATCTCGTTTTCTGTTGCAAGTGCCGCTTTTTCCAACATGTGTCCTAGTCGCCCGCTATTCTCGCCCGATGAAACCATATGAACCAATAGTGGCGGAAAGTGGCCACTTCTATCCAAGGCGCGACCGATAGAAACGCCTTGAGACACTTCCTCAGTCGCTCGTTCCAGATCACTCTGAAGCACGCGATTAGTCATGACTCCCTCACTAGCACGCATTGAAGCAAGGATAGGTACTCCAGAGCCAACCATTATCGACAAGGTCCGAGACATTCTAGCCGAGTCAATATTTTGTACCATCTTTCTTAATCCCGCAGTTTTAAGGTAAACACTATGTAACCAGAATTGTGGCTTGGGAAGGGAAAAAACATAACGAACCGCGGCGATTAACAGGGCCAATCCGATGCCAAGCTTTATGCCATGTTCTACCATAAAATTTGAGATAGCGATCACTGCTCTGGTAAGTGCTGGGAGTTCTTGGCCTATGCCGTCATAAACATCAACGACTTTCGGCACAACGATGACCACTAACCCGACTAAGATTGCCGCACAGACAATAAACAGAAAAATGGGATAAACCACCGCCTGTGACACCTTTTGCTGGAGCGCATGGGAGTCTTCAAGATAATCTGCAAGACGCTCTAAGACGTTATCTAAGGTACCCGATTGCTCGCCGGCGGCAATCGAGGCTCGATAAATTTCAGGAAAGCTGTTTGGATACGTGCCGATTGCGTCAGAAAGGGAGTATCCCTCTGTTACTAAGGAACGGATATCACTCAGAATGGTTTTTAACTTATGGCCTTCTGACTGCTTAACGACCGCGCTGAGCGTCTCCTCAATTGTCATTCCTGACTCAAGAAGAGTCGCCATCTGACGAGTAAGAATTGAGAGCTCGTTTACTTTTATTTTTGTTCGTTTAGTCTTGCGACCCTTGCCACTCGATTTATCCGCTTGCTTGTCCGAGATAGCCTTTACTTCTAGGGGCACCAAACCCTGAGCACGTAGCTCGGCCCGAATTTGTTTTGCCGTGTCACCGGTCTGAATACCTTTTACGGTCTTTCCTTTAGCAGTTAAGGCTTGATACTCAAATGCGGCCATAAAGCTTCTTCCAATCTACGCTTGAGTAACTCGAAAAACTTCGTCCAGCGATGTTTCCCCCGCCAAGACTCTATCAAAACCGTTGTGCAGCAAGCTCTGTGATTTCGTTCTGGCATGTTTAGTCATATCGTCTTCAGACGCTTCGTCATGAACTAATCTACGCATCTTTTCATCCATGGTAATTAGCTCATAAATACCGAGACGCCCTTTGTAACCAACTTGATCACAACTGGGGCAGCCCTTAGCTTTATAAAGCTGCCTATCGCTATCAGCAGCAATTCCAAGCAAATCTCGTTCAGTCGCGTCGGGCGAATAAAGCTCTTTGCAGTCCGGACAAAGCCGTCGCACTAATCTTTGCGCCAGAACGCCAACTAGACTGGAGGCGATAAGAAACGGTTCTACCCCCATATCTACCAAACGCGTTACCGCGCCCACTGCCGTATTGGTATGCAGTGTTGATAGTACTAAATGCCCCGTTAAACTTGCTTGAACCGATATTTCAGCTGTCTCGAGGTCTCGAATCTCTCCGACCAGAACAACGTCCGGATCTTGACGTAGAATGGATCTCAAGCCACTGGCAAAGGTCAGCCCAATCTTCGAATTCATCTGTGTTTGGCCCACACCGTCAAGGTCATATTCAACCGGATCTTCCACGGTGAGAATATTGAGACGTTTTCGATCCAAGCGATGCAAGCCAGAGTACAACGTGGTGGTTTTACCCGACCCAGTTGGGCCAGTTACCAAAAGAATTCCATTAGGCTTATTGATTAGCCTTTCAAATTCACTCAGCAAGGCTCTAGGCATACCTAAAGCTTCAAGATTCAACCTAGCACTTTGTTTGTCGAGCAAACGCAATACTACGCGTTCTCCATGTTGGGTCGGGAGGGTCGATACACGAACATCCACGGGATGGTCAGCCACTCTCAACGACATTCGTCCATCTTGAGGCAGACGCTTCTCGGCAATGTCCAGTTTGGACATAACCTTGATTCTTGAAACCAAAGCCCCGTGCATTTCTCGTCGCGGGCTCAAAACGTCACGCAAGACACCATCAACACGAAGCCTGACCACCGATGAATTTTCGAAGGCTTCCAGATGAATATCAGAGGCGCCTTCCCGGATAGCTTGTGTCAACAACGCATTTATTAATCGAATGATTGGGGCGTCATCGTCAGCCTCAAGCAGGTCTGTAGCTTGCGGCATTTCATCCGCCAGCCGCTCAAGATCAAGATCGTCCCCCATGTCATCCATGAGTTGATTTGCTTGGCTCCCGGCTGTGTCATATTGATCTCTAAGCCGAGATTCAAAATCAGAGGAGGAAATTAGATCAAGCTGCAACTTAGAATTGAACCTTCTCTTGAGCTCCGCTAGGACAGCGAGCTTAGGCGTCTGGCTTGCCGTTACAATCACCAAGGCCTGACCTTCAAGTTCTTCTAATTCGACTAATACCCCGTGTTTCTTTGCATAACCGTATGGAAGGAGATGCTGATCACTCACTTCCACCGCATCCTTTTGCAGATCAGAATCAGAATTTAGTCCGTTGTCCACAGGATCCGAATCAATGGATTCAATGACAAGTTCTTGATCTTGAGAATTAGGGTCACTCATATAGGTTCAGTATTGATCGCGTCGAGATTTTTCAGTCAGATCAATCACTGGGACATCTGATGATCGCTTTTTGTTTTCAATCTCTTGAAGTAACTGCTCAACTTTGGCTTTTTCTACAGCATCCAACTCATCGTCGGGCACGTAACCCACGGGTACCTCACCCTCGGGATGATCATCCTTGGGCTCGTCTTCCCTAGTTGTTCGGTTTCGCCCAAAAATTATATCCTTGATGCGACGTTGCTGACTCTTGGGAGGATCCCCCTTAAGAGCGCGACGTTTTCTAGATTCAGTGCCAATCGAACCATCATCCAAGCTTTCTTCATAATCGATTAAGATTGGAGCTTCGGCAGAAGGCAGAACAAGAGCGTCATCGGTGTTATTCGCATAGATAATTCCATCGCGACGCACTTCATCGTATTTGTCCTTACTAAACTTGGCCAGATCCGCCGGGGTCCTAACGATTCTCGGCTTCAAGAAAACCATCAAGTTTCGTTTGACAGCATTCTTTCGCTTGTTGCGGAACAAATACCCTATCACCGGTATCTTCCCGAGAAAGGGTACCCATTCCTCAGTATCGGATACATCATCGGTAATGAGTCCACCCAGTGCTACGACTTGCCCATCATCAACCTGAACAACGGCTTCGATTGAACGGCGATTCGTGATCAGGTCAGCCTGACCCTGAACGACCGCGTCTGCCACACTGGAGGTTTCCTGAAAAACCTCCAGCTGAATGGTATCGCCTTCATTAATCTGGGGTTTAATCTTCAGCTTGATACCGACGTCTTTTCTCTCAATAGTTTGAAAACCAGATCCAACCGCACTGCCCGTGGTCCCACCATTGCCATTGTTACCGTTATTGACATTTGTCAGGCCATTATTGAACACACCGGTCACAAAAGGGACCTCTTGGCCAACAATGATCTCTGCCTCTTCATTGTCAAGCGTCAGAATGGTTGGTGTGGACAATACATTGCTATTCGTGTCAGATCGTAGCGCGTTCAACACCACGTCTAACTGATAACGACCAAAATCAAGTAGACGATAATTAAACCCTGCTGAAGTATCTAATCTAGGAAATAGTGTCTGACTGGTTCCGGTTCCGGCTCGACTTCCGACTGTATTTAGTCTCGCATTGGTGGTTGTAGTCGCGGTATCGCCCGTTCCAGATGTCGATGTTGGTGCGTCAATTCCGGCATTCCAAGAAACACCCAAGCGTCCATCTTGATTTAGCGAAACCTCAGCAATGATGGTCTCCACAAAAACTTGTGCTCGGCGTTTATCTAATTTGGAGACGACGCTCTCGACTGTTTTTAACTGGCCACCGGATGCTTTGACGATCAACGAATTCGAAGCTTCGTCTGCCTGTACATTGAAATCACTTGCCGCACCCTGTGTGTTGCTAGCGGTAACATCATTCAATATCGATACCAAATCGTCAGCCTTTGCATACTTCAGTGGAATGACATTGACGTCACCAGCAAGGTCTCGCTCCACGTCCAGCTCGTCTATCAGGGCTTTGACTCGGGCAAACTGTTCGTCGGTCGCACTGATTACAAGCGCGTTAATTGCATCAAAAGGCTGAATGCTCAATTTCGAGCCAACGGCTGCATCCTTTGGGTCCGCCGAGCTGGAGATCAATTGAGTCAACGAATTGGCCATATCACTGGCCTTGGTCTTCTCAAGGTATACAACGTGCGTATTCGAGCGCTTGTCAGGAATATCTATTCTTCGAATTATTTTAAGGACACGCTGAATATTTGCGGCCGTATCCGTCAAGATCACACTATTTGATGGGGTGTGTGGCGCAAAATGACTGGTTGGCGGAATCAACGGCCTGATGATTGCAACTAAATCCTGCACGGACGCATGCTGAAGCTGAATAATCTGAGTGATTTGCTCGTCGTTCTCCTGCGAAGTTGGGGTAAATAACGTGGTGGTGGGCTTCTGCTTAATCACATTGGATGGAAGCACCTTGATTACATTGCCAGTACCTACAGTTGCAAAATTATGAACTTCCAAAATTGCAAGAAAATAGTCGTACAGCTCTTCAGGGCTGACCGACTTACCTGAGATTACTGATACTTTGCCCTTAACCCTTGGGTCAACGATGAAGTTTTTTCCCGATACCTCTGCGACGGTATTAATGAGAACACGAATATCCACATCTTGGAGATTTAGTTTTATCTCTTCTTGCTTTGCAGCCCCTTGGCCGCCGCCGCTAACCACTTGCGCTGAAGCGACTCCAGTGCATATACAAATAGATATAAAGGCAGACCAAAGTGTGGTTTTTGAAAAGACTTTTACGCCGACATTGGATGTCTTAATATGGCTTAATCTTTGACCAAGCTCTTGCAAATTTATTATCGCAAGTGACTGTTGTTCTCTCATTTCACTCTCAACTGTCGATCGGAGGTGCGCAGGGACTAAATCACCGATCGAGGTAAATTGAAGAAGCGTTTATTCGTGGTTGTATTTTACGCTTCATTTAGACGCCCGATGATACTCAATATCAGACGTAATGACCACGAATTAGAGCACAGGCTTTCTTAATCTTAATGCGCCAGTAATGAAGCAAAAAGAGTCTTATTATTTAACTAACAAGTAAATGAACAGTCATTTTCATCATTACAGAGACTCGGCAATGAAGCTTTGGACGGTCTCTCGCTCATTTGGCAGGACTGTAAATTGTTCCTCTCTATCGAAAAGGTCTCGCATATGATGAGGAAGCTCCGGATTGCCAATATCGCCAGCTTTTGTAACAGCCTCAGGGAATTTCGCCGGATGAGCTGTGGCCAGACAAACCATCGGTGTATGAGCATTACTACGAGTCGCACGAGCGGCTTCGACGCCGATGGCCGTATGTGGGTCCAAGATATATCCTGTGCTGTGAAAAAGGTCAGCGATTGATTTAAGCATACCCGCATCATCGAGTCGAAAACTGCTAAACAACTCTCTGGCGCTTTTCAGCGCGTCATCACTTAATCGCATAGAACCACTCTCAAACTCTTGCATTAACTGCCTTATCTTTTCACCATCTCTTCCATATAAATCGAAAAGTAACCTCTCAAAGTTACTCGAAACCATGATATCCATAGACGGAGCCAGTGATTGGCTAAGCGCTTTCTTACTGTGATCGTTGTTGGCGATGCATCTATGTAATATATCGTTTTGGTTTGTCGCAATTACCAACTGCTCGATGGGTAGCCCCATTCTCTTCGCCAAGTATCCTGCATAAATATCACCAAAATTTCCTGTTGGAACCGAAAAAGATATCTCGCGTTGTGGGCCACCAAGCGCCAGAGCAGAATAGAAGTAATAAACTATTTGCGCCATAATGCGCGCCCAATTGATTGAGTTAACCGCGACTAACTGGCGACCACTGGGAAGAAAAGATTGATCTCTAAAACTGGCTTTGACCATATTCTGACAGTCGTCAAAGTTTCCCTCTAATGCGATATTAAACACATTATCGGTCCTCACCGTGGTCATTTGCCTGCGTTGCACTTCCGATACTCGGTTGTGCGGGTGCAAGATGAAGATGTCGATATTTTCACATCGACGGCAACCCTCGATAGCGGCCGAGCCTGTATCACCTGAGGTAGCGCCCATTACAGCGACCTTTTGATCTCTTTTGGCTAATATATGATCCAACAAGTGCCCTAAAAACTGCAGCGCAAAGTCTTTAAAAGCCAGGGTCGGTCCCTGAAACAATTCCAAGATCCATTCATTCCGATCAGTTTGCACCAGTGGAGCGATCGCAGGATGCCTAAATGTTTTGTAAGCCTTGGCGATAATTGTTTTTAATTCCTCATCCTCAATTTCATCGTCTACAAACGGTGCGATGATTTTGAACATAAGGTCCGCGTAGTCAAGGCCGCGCCATGACTCTATTTCGTCGATGGAAAAATGCGGCAATGTCTCGGGCACGTAGAGACCACCATCAGAGGCCAGTCCGGCTAAGACAACTTCTTCAAAATTAAGTACTGGAGCGGCACCGCGTGTGCTTACATATTTCATGCTGTCGATTCTCTTAATCTAGGTGTTCTACGCGAATCTTCACTACCTGGCCATTGACCACGTTCAATTTTTCTAATGAACTGATTGCCTGATCCACCAAACCTTCCAGGGTTCTCTGCGTGATAAATATCACTGACACTGAGTCTTGGCCTCTTGCAGGTTCCTTTTGCGTTATGCCTTCCAAACTAATATTTTGCTCAGCAAAAATACTGCTTAAGCTCGACATTACTCCTGGTACATCTTTGACTTCTACGCGCAAATAAAACGCTGATTCGAATTCCGAGGAGCTTTTGGTCGGCAACTCGACAATCGATTCTTGTGTGAACCCTAGTGAAGGAACGCGCGCAGCTGAGTCTGAGTTTAACAATCTGGCCACATCTACTATATCGGCGACTACCGCGGAGGCAGTGGGCAGTGCTCCAGCGCCAGCTCCGTAGTGCAAGGTATTACCTACGGCATCGCCTTTCACCAGCACGGCATTCATGACCCCATCGACGTTTGCCAGCAGACGGCGTTTAGGTATCAAAGTCGGGTGCACTCTGAGTTCGAGCTTTCCATCAATTTTTTTTGCGATTCCCAAGTGCTTGATTCTGTAACCAAGTTCACGAGCATAATCCACATCCGTTAGCTCTAGTGAGGAGATTCCCTCGGTATACACCGATTCGAATTGCAGTGGCGTTCCAAATGCAATTGCCGACAGTATTGTTAGCTTATGAGCGGCATCAATACCTTCAACATCAAAAGTCGGATCTGCCTCAGCATAGCCAAGCTGTTGAGCTTCGGCGAGAACATCATCAAAGGTGCGGCCCTTGTCACGCATCTCAGTGAGAATAAAATTACCGGTGCCATTGATGATACCTGCAATCATTTCAATTTCGTTTCCAGAGAAGCCCTCTCTGAGGCTTTTTATAATACTGATGCCACCCGCAACTGACGCTTCGTATGCAACCATCACTCCGTGCTTGAGAGCCAAATCAAATATTTCGTTGCCGTGCAGCGCAATTAGCGCTTTGTTGGCGGTGACAACATGTTTTCCCTGACTGATTGCCTCCAACACCAAGTCTTTTGCCAGAGATTCTCCGCCGATCAATTCAACGACGATATCAATAGCTGGATCGCGTACGATGGAAAATGAGTCCTGGGTGAGAAAGATGGAGTTATCTGAGTTTTCTCTGGTCTTGGTTAGGTCGCGAACCGATGCTGTTTTAACAGAGATAGACTTCCCACAACGGCGTGTTATTTCAGTAGCATTTTCTTTTAGGACTTGAGCCGTACCTCCGCCCACCGTACCTAAACCAAGAATTCCAACTTTGATGTCTTGCATATTTGACTAAATCGTTCTGTGAGGCGGGACATACTGCCTCGATAAGATTTTGCGCTAGATTTTAACGCGTTCTGGATGCAATAGTAGAGATTTAATATTGCGAATAGCTTGTCTGGTGCGTTGTTCGTTCTCGATTAGTCCAAAACGAACATATTCATCGCCATACTCCCCGAACCCAATACCCGGAGAAACAGCAACCTTTGCCTCTTTTAGCAGTATTTTGCTGAATTCCATGGATCCGAGCTCACGGAATCTCTCTGGAATTTTAGCCCAAACAAACATTGTGGCCTTGGGTTTCTCTACAGGCCAACCAGCTGCGTTCAATCCATCACACAATACATCGCGCCGGCTTTGATAGCGGTCTCTAATCTCACCAATCCAGTCTTTGGCTTCTGGCGCTTCAAGAGCGAATATGGAAGCGATTTGAATCGGGGTGAACATCCCATAGTCAAGGTAAGACTTCATCCTGGCTAGTGCACCAATTAACTTTGTATTGCCTACCAAGAACCCCACTCGCCAACCAGGCATATTGTAGCTTTTAGAGAGACTAAAGGACTCCACAGCGATATCTTTAGCGCCTGGCACTTGCATGATACTTGGTGCAACATAGCCATCAAACACAATATCAGCATAGGCCAGATCTTGAATAACCCAAAACTGATGTTCAATAGCCATCTCCACAATACGCTCAAAAAACTCAAGTTCGACGCATTGTGCGGTCGGATTACTTGGAAAATTCAGCACTAACATCTTGGGCTTTGGAAACATGTTCTTCAGAGCCGTTTCTAGCTCGGCAAAGAAATCAATGCCTGGTCCAATTGGCACATGACGAATGTCAGCACCCGCAATAATGAAACCATAAGGATGGATAGGATAGGCTGGGTTAGGAACCAGTACTGAATCCCCTTTATCCATGGTCGCCATGGCCAAATGCGCTAACCCCTCTTTTGAGCCAATGGTGACTATTGCCTCTGTGTCAGGGCAGATATCAACGTCGTAACGCTCCCCGTACCAATTGGCGATAGCCCGACGAAGTCTGGGAATACCCTTAGAGACCGAATACCGGTGTGTATTGCCTCGTTGCGAGGCCTCACAGAGCTTATCAACAATAGGTTGCGGCGTGGGCTGATCGGGATTTCCCATTCCAAAGTCGATAATATCTTCCCCTCGGGCACGCGCTGCTGCCTTCAGTTCACCCACTATATTGAACACATAATGCGGAAGCCGTTTTATTCGGGGAAAGTCGTCGAGAGTCATGGTAAATAAAGAACTACGCGGTTGCGTATTCAGAGAAAAACAAAGGAGGCTATTGTAACTAGGCTTTATGCTGTTGTCGCTAAAAAGCCGCTCAATTAAACAAAAAATAATTCTGAAATATTAAATAAATCAGGAATCTTTTCTGATTTACCAAAATAAACCTAAAATTCTATTAGGATCGCGAAACATCATCCCAGCTTAATCCAGTTTTTTCTAAAATGCTTCTTAGTTTTTTCAGAGCCCTTATTTGGATTTGACGCACTCTCTCTCTGGTCAAGCCAACATCGCTAGCGACTCGTTCAAGTGTTCGGGACTTCCGATCCAGAGATTTGAAACGATTCAATGCAAAACGCCTTTCTAATACCTCTCGTTCTCGATCGTTCAAGTAACTCAACCACTGCTGGATTTGCCCATTCACCTCATCAATCTGCGCCAGAGTTTCTGGAGAGAGAGTCGCCTTGCTGGCAACAGAGTCTAATAGGGTAAATGACTCATCTTGCCTGGCTAGCGGAGCATCCATAGAGGCAATCCTATGATTCGCGGCCAACAATCGGCTCAGCTCACCAACACTTTGCTCAGTAACCTCGGCCATTTCAGAGATACTCGGCTCGTGCTGCAGCTGCTTCGCGAGCTCCATAGATAGACGGTGATACCTTTTTACTTCTCTAGCCACATGAATTGGCAACCTTACCGTGCGTGATTGATTCATGATTGCACGTTCGATCTCATGTCGTATCCACCAGCTAGCATAAGTAGAAAAGCGATAACCTTTTGAAGGCTCAAATTTCTCGATGGCATGCATCAGCCCGATATTACCCTCTTCAATCAAGTCCATTAGGCCCATCGGATGATTGAGATAGCGTCGCGCAAGTTTTACGACCAACCTCAGGTTAGACACAATCATTTTATCTCGCGCCTGTGGGTCCCCCGATCTTGCAAGTTCGGCTAGATCTCGCTCTTCATTAGCTGAAAGCAATGGAGCTTCTTGAATTTCTCGCAGATAGATGGCTTGTGCATCCGAGGAAGGTGATTTGGGGTTGATGTCTTTCTTGGGTGTTTCTCTCAACCCAGAAAATTGATGACCTTTTGAATCATCCTGACTCAAACCGCATCTACCTTGATCGCTCCATCTACTGATGGAGAAATTACCCAAAACATATGCTCAGCATACTCTTCAAGCACTCGAGTTTCAATTGAGCGATGAAAATGCCTTAGCTATTTAGCGGAGTAGCTCAGAACTTAAGGAAGGTAGCTTGAGGGATCGACAGGGTTTCCATGCCTTCTGATTTGAAAATGAGCCACAGCGCCCCCCGTAGAATCGGTGCCCAGCGTCGCGATAGCTTGTCCTTGAACCACGAATTGCCCCTCCCGAACTTTAATCGTAGCATTATTTGCATAAGCGCTCAGAAATTCATCCGAGTGTTTAATAATGATCAAATTTCCATATCCCTTAAGGCTATCTCCAGCGTACACGATTTCGCCGGCAGACGAGGCTTTTACCAGCTGACCCAGCTGACCCTGTATGTCTAAGCCCTTCTTTCTGGCTTTAGGATTGAATGTCGCAACAATAGAACCCCTGATCGGCCAAGCCCATTCAAGATTTTTCGACACCATTCGATTTGCTTGCCCAACCTTGCTGGCCGACCTACTTGGCAGGGAGGGGGCTTTGCTCACGGGTTTCTTTTCTTTACTGACGCGTGATAATGCTTTTGTGTCTCCGACTGATTTCGACCTTGAAGGGCGTGCAACATTCTTTTTTGTAACTTGAGGGGAAACCGATTGAAAGGCACTGGGTTCAGTCAATCTTATCGTCTGACCAGCGATAATTTTTGAAGTATCCTTAATTCCGTTCCAAACAGCTATCTTCTGGACATCCAGCCCCGCCTCAAAGGCAATCGAATATAGCGTATCGCCACTTTGCACAACGCGGACATAATCACCACCAATCCGCTCGTCTATTTCTCGCTGAGTTAATACCTTACGCTCTTCGATTATAGGTGATGGGCGAGAGGAACACGCAGCCAAGAGGGCGACGACTCCCAAAAGCAAAGTGAGATTAATGCGGTTCACAGCGAACGTGGTCAGTTAAACTGTAGGTAAACGATAAGCCCAATTACCACCACAAGCAAAGTCCCCCAACCCAGAACCTCGATTTTTTTATGTATCGTTTCCTCTAGTTGATCGCCGCCAAGTCTAATAAGACCCGCCACAAGAAAAAATCGAGCACCCCGGCCAATCATTGACAAAACAACAAAAGGGATAAGCGCTACTCCCACGACACCAGAAGCTATGGTAAACACTTTGTAGGGTAGAGGCGTAAAGCCAGCTAGAAGAATGATCAGAGTGCCATGTTCCAAGAACATAGATTGTACTTTCTCAAATTTTTCATGGCCGTTGAGAAAAGTGAGCATTTGATCACCGTAGGCTTCAAAAAAGTACGCGCCGATGAGATAGCCGAACATGCCACCCAGTACCGACATGATCGTAGTAATTGCCGCCAGCCGCCAAGCTTTATCCTTATCAGCCAGTACCATCGGAGCCAACATTACGTCGACGGGAATTGGGAAAAATGAGGATTCAGCGAAGCTAACACCAGCTAAGAATCGCTCGGCTTTAGGATGACGAGCCCAGCCCAAAATGGCGGTGTATATCGGCTCAAATAATTTCACTGCGTATTCTCCAATTTGCTACTTCTAGCTTAGCCCAGCTAACCGCGGCACAAATCTTACCGCCTCTATTTCTTGTTGCTTTATTCCTGTGTTGGTCTTGTCCACAACAACTAAAACCTGATTTGCCCCACTGCCAACAGGCATGACAACTCGACCACCCTCAGACAGCTGTTCTATAAGCTCGTTTGGAACATCCTCGGACACAGCGGCGGCAAGGATACCATCGTAAGGCGCCTCTTCGCTAAGGCCCTTAAAACCGTCTCCGTGTCGAAATTTTACGTTCCGAATTCTGAGGTCATACAGCAAATCTCGAGCTCTTCTATGCAGTTTTAAAATTCGCTCAATACTGACTACTTCATTGCACATCTGAGCTAGTAACGCAGTCTGATAACCACACCCAGTGCCTATCTCTAAAATCTTGGAGCGAGATTTATTAAAAAGAGTCTGTGTCATCAAGCCAACAATGTAAGGCTGCGAGATGGTCTGACCGAAACCGATAGGAAGGGAGATGTTGTCATAAGCTCTATTTGCTAGTGCCTCATCCACAAACACGTGCCTAGGTAAATCTTGCATGATTCTCAATACACGTAAATCACTTACTCCCATCTCTTTAACCTGCTCAATAAGACGACGACGAGTACGCTCTGATGTCATACCAATACCAGATCGAGTAGCGGGACTGAGTGGAGAGAACGACATAAAATCAGAGCTTATCGAGCCACTTTTGCACGTCATCAACGTAGGCACTGTCCTCAAAACGAGAACTTAGTGGAGTGATTGAGGCATAACCACTCTCTACCGCTTCAAAATCCTGCATCTTGTTGCGTTTACGACGAACGAAATCACCAGCTGGACCAGCAATATACAAACCCTCTTCTATGTCACCCTCGACCAACTTTGGTGCTTCAGGGAGGGTTCGATCCCCCATTAACGTCGCCTTATATCCTCTGAGGTCCATCATCGGTACGTCTGGCAAATTTACATTCAATACCGAGATTAAGGATTTAAAAGCAAGCTGTGAAATAGAGTTGCTAAGATCGACAGCCAGTCTAGCTGCCGTGTCGTAGTGATTAACATTGCGTTCGGTGATCGACATTGATATGGCGGGTATTGGCATACGCCGGGCCTCCATAGCGGCGGCGAAAGTTCCCGAATACAGAATATCGTCTGCTAAATTCGGTCCATTGTTGATCCCGCTTATTACTAAATCGACTGGAGTGGAAACGAGGTTATTGAATCCTAAGTAAATACAATCTGCAGGCGTCCCGTCAACTATGAAAAAATTAGGCTCATGTTGAGTAACTTTGACCTTCTTTCTCAGCGACAAACCCATTCCAGATCCACTCACGTCATGACGTGGCGCGACGATAGTCACTGCATGATGTTGCTGTTTTAACGCCTCGGCAAGAACGAGTAAACCTGGAGCTTGGTAGCCATCATCATTGGCGAGCAAAATGTGCACAGATTCAATCTCTTTGTTTTTATTTTTTCTGCTCTCAATTGTAGCTAACTTTGTCCTCTAGGTAATAACTGATTTCACCCAAAATACAAACAAGCTTTAGTGCCGACTCGATATTTAAAACTTCATTAGCACCATGTTTATGGAACACCGTTGAGTGTTAACGATCAAAGTGAGACATGGTATTACTTAATCGCTGTATCCGAAAAATGGCCATAGAGACAGAAGCTAAACTGATTTTTTTACACGCATCATCATCCTTGATACATAGTAAAGACATTCTGAGTGGTCGGGGTGATAGGATTCGAACCTACGACCACCGCGCCCCCAGCACGGTGCGCTACCAGACTGCGCTACACCCCGAAAACTCAGGAACGGGAATATAAACTATTTATGTTGAATGAAAAAGACCCAAAAAGGCGCTGAATCGAAATAATTAATTCAGTATGAAGTTAAGCCACCTAAGGCAATCCACCAACTTTCGTGAGAGTCGAGTGCTAAAAACAATTTGCTGATCATTCTGTCCTTGAGAGATCGCTTGCTAGAGGGATATAGCCGGATAAAGAATTAATCCGAGAGAATCGAGACAACTTCGTCGATCTCGGCAATCAACTCAGCCACAACCTGACGTTTGACTTGTGTTGTTGGTGTACTCTGACCACCGGATTCCATCTCGATTTGATTCTTGGCACCACTAATCGTAAAACCCTCAATATAGAGCAGACTTCTTATTCGTCTTATGAGCTGAACTTCATGCCGCTGGTAATAACGTCTATTACCGCGACGCTTAACAGGATTGAGCTGAGAAAACTCCTGTTCCCAGTAACGTAAAACATGTGGTTTCACCATGCATAGATCGCTCACTTCCCCGATCGTAAAATACCGTTTGCTTGGTATCGGCGGCAGAGTGGCGTTATCTCCTTGGTCTAGCATGTCTCAAATAAGATAAGTGTGGTTGTAATTATTCCGACACAGTGTAACGGTTGGATCGTCTGAGGTACAGAAAAAAATCAAACTAAGCCCCTATTTTTAATCAAGTCATAAACTGAAATCTTGATACAAATGAATTGCTTGGAGTATTTTGGGCAGAAATTACTTAAAGTTGAGCTTCAGTGCCTCTAGCCAGTAAAAAGGACTGGATCTTGGCATTCAAGCCAATAGTTACAACGGTCTGTGAACGTAAACTGATTAAAGGAATGACACTTAGGAGTCGAATACAGACTTCAGTTGATCGGAATTAGAATCGATCGCTTCTTTCAATTTTTGGCTTGCTTTAAAAGTCACTACCCGACGCGCCGAGATAGGAATTTCTTCGCCAGTTTTAGGGTTTCTTCCTGGCCTCGCAGGCTTATCC
The DNA here is from genome assembly GCA_963669225.2 of uncultured Arenicella sp. GTDB lineage: Bacteria > Pseudomonadota > Gammaproteobacteria > Arenicellales > Arenicellaceae > Arenicella. Next base: position 816,133 of record OY769919.2, read on the forward strand.
CTTAAACCAAAGTTACCAAAGCCTGACAATTTGACAGAACTACCTGCTTCAAGTGCGACCTTGACGGTCTCAAAAAATTGCTCAACAAACTCCTTAGACTCTCTTTTATTGAGTCCAAGCTCGTCATGAAGAGACACTGCCAATTCGGCTTTTGTTACTGCCATTTTTCATTCCCCCAGAGTCTTGATAGCTCTGCTTTATTTTAACCCGTTCTCTGGCCCTACCAATCAAAGCATCGCCAGAAAACCAGCTCCTGATCAACTGCGTAATGTCGCGCTCAAATCTGTTTCCAAACCCTGTAGCGCAAACCCCATCAATTTTTCCGCTTCTTCATCAGTCATGGTGCTTTCAGTGTTTTGCAACACCAAACTAAGCGATACACTCTTCATCCCTTCTTCCACACCTGTTCCGGTGTAAAGGTCGAATATTTCTGCTTTAACCAACGCCGATCCAACACTCTGCTTAACAGATAAAATCAGTTCAGACGCCTGAACATCATCCCCGACCACTACAGACAGGTCTCGTTTGATGCTAGGAAATTTAGAAACGGATTTAAATTCAGGTAACGTTGCCTCGAGCGCTTGAGTCAAGTCGAGCTCGAATACAAATACCTGCCCAACCCCTAGCTGCTTTTCCAATGCGGGGTGTAGTCGCCCTAACATACCGATTTCACTACCGCCCTCGGCATGTTGCCTTACGATCTTGGCGCACTGACCAGGATGCAACGCTTTGTGCGAATGTTGTTCAAATGTAAAGGCATTTCCGTGTCCGGTCAAGGATAGCAACGACATTAAATCCGACTTAAGATCATAAAAATCAATGATTTCCGAACCATCGACGCCCCACTGAGTGGGTACCTTTAGACCTGTTGCTACCCCCGCTAGGCGTTGTGTTTCTATGAAACCAGACTCGGTTGCATGATAAGACGCACCGGATTCAAAAAGGCGAATTCGGCTTCGCTGGCGATTCAGGTTAAATTTCACCGCACTAATTAGTCCCGGCAACAAACTGGTGCGCATCACGGCCATATTGTCCGCTAGCGGATTTGCCAATGAAACGGGGCTCTCATCACTGAACAATTTGAGGTGCTCTGAGTCAACAAAACTGTATGTTATGGCTTCACGATAATCTCGAGCTACCAATGAATTTCGAACCTGGCGAATCGAGATAAACTCTTCCGATGCAGAGTCGGATTGCGGAGCGATTCTGGGCATCGCGGTAGGGATATTGTCATATCCTTTCACTCGCGCCACTTCTTCGACCAAATCGGCTTCACGCTCTATATCGAAACGATAGCTTGGTGGCTGTACGGACCAATTATCCCCGTCAGAATCCACAGATGCTGAAATTCTAGTCAAAATCCCTTCGACCTCAGCGCCGTCTAAGCTCATACCCAATAAGCTCTCCAATCTGTCCAAGCGTATACTTACTGGAGGTTTCGGCTCTAGCTTTGACGCGTCACTTTCGCTATTGATAGGTCCAGCAGTTCCTCCACACAATTCCAGAACTAACTGAGTGGCTCTTTCCATCGCTAATCGCGGGAGTTCAGGGTCAACTCCGCGCTCGAACCGATGAGAACTTTCGGTATGCAGACCAAATTTTCGGGCTTTGCCACTGGCACAGGCTCGAGTGAAGTGAGCTGCCTCCAACACAATATCAACAGTTGAGTCGCCAATCGCACTCTCGCTACCTCCCATCACGCCCGCGATAGCGATCGGGGATTTAGCGTCTGCAATCACCAGGGTAGAGTCATCCAATTCTGCTTCGGAATCATCCAGCAATTTAATTTTTTCACCTTGCATCGCCCTTCTGACCACGATTTTTGAATCCAGTTTAGCCAGATCGAATGCGTGCATGGGTTGTCCCAGCTCAAGCATCACGTAGTTGGTGATATCGACTACAGGACTGATTGATTTCACACCACATCGACGCAGACGCTCCTGCATCCAAAGCGGAGTGATGGCTTGAGAATCAATGCCCTTAATCACTCGCCCTAAGTAAACCGGGCAATCCGCTGGCGCACTTAGATCAATTTCAATTTGATCAACAATACCGGCCTCTTGCTCTTGGATATCCAACGGTGAATAATCTCCGTCAGCCAAGACTTTTAACTCTCTTGCTATACCTTGAATACTTAAGCAATCACCACGATTTGGGGTCAGATCAATATCAATTAAGGAATCATCTAGCTGCAGATACTCGTCCACTCTCTGCCCTACAGTGGCATCGTCGTTGAGCTCAATAAGCCCCTCAGATTCTTCTTCCAAGCCGAGTTCAGAAGCTGAGCAAAGCATACCTAAAGACTCGGCCCCTCGTACCTTGGCCTTCTTTATTTTGAGCCCGTTGGGAAGCTTAGCTCCGACCTTGGCAACAGCCACAAGCATGTCGGCTCGAACGTTCTTTGCACCACAGACGATATTCAACACTTCATCGTCGACATCAACCTTAGTCAAATTCAGCCTATCAGCGTCAGGATGCTTTTCAACTTCCAGAACGCGACCAACCACCAGGTTATCAATTCGCCCACCAGCCGATTCGACACCATCAACTTCTAGTCCAGCGTTGGTGAGGCAATCAGCAATACTTTGCGCATCTAAGTCCAGAGCAATCCACTCTCTCAACCATTGTTCACTGATGATCATTTGAATTGCTCCAAGAATGTTAGATCGTTATCAAAAAATAGTCGCAAGTCATCTACCCCGTAACGCAGCATGGTTAAACGTTCTACGCCTAAGCCAAACGCAAAGCCTGTGTATTTTTCTGAGTCTATTCCCACTTTATTAAAGACTTCTGGATGAACCATGCCACTACCCAGCACTTCGATCCAACCTGTATGCTTACATATCCGGCAACCCTTTGGATGGCCCTCTTCGTCTGCACAGAAAACACAGGATATGTCGACTTCTGCCGAAGGCTCTGTGAAAGGGAAATACGATGGCCGCAATCGAATTTGCAAGTCGGTTTCGAAGAATTGACGCAAGAAATGTGTCAACACGCCCTTTAAATCAGCAAATGAAATACCCTCATCCACCATCAGGCCTTCGACTTGATGGAACATAGGCGTATGCGTAACGTCAGAATCACATCGGTAAACACGTCCTGGCGCGATAATATTGATCGGTGGCTGATTATTTAACATGTACCGAGCTTGCACCGGTGAGGTGTGTGTCCGCAGCAAATGACTCATCTCATCTGCGTCAGAATCGGCCTGCACATAGAACGTATCATGCATGGCTCTAGCAGGATGCTCTGGCGGAATATTTAGGGCTTCGAAATTGTGAAAATCATCTTCAATCTCCGGGCCAGTCGCCACTCCAAAGCCCATGGCAATGAATATGTCTTCAATGCGCTGCATGGTTCGAGTGACAGGATGAATGCCTCCAGATCCGATACCTCTGGGGGGCAAAGTCACATCTATTTTTTCAGACGCAATGGCCGCAGCCAACTCTTGCGCTTCTAATTCCGCTTTTTTGTTAGCCAAGCTCTGTGCTACTTGTTGCTTAACTTGATTAACTTTATCCCCAAATTTAGGCCGTTCTTCATGTGGAAGTGTGCCAATTTGCTTTAGAAGGCCTGTCAACTCGCCCTTCTTGCCTAAGTAGCGCACCCTCAACTCTTCAAGCTGCGCAGGCTTAAGTGCCTCGGATACAGCATCAAGAGCCTGTTGGGTGATTGATTGAAGTGTTACGTCTAGTGATCCGGTCATTTCTCTACTCATAATTAGCGAGACTTCATTTAGGGAATCTTACATTTGCTCATGTAATAACAAAAAAGGAAGGCCGCGGCCTTCCTTTTTCTAGAGACCAGTCATCAACTTTAGACGACTGGAAGACTGCGCTTTCGCGAAGGTCAGCAAAGCTTAGGCAGCAAGAGCATCCTTTGCTTGTGTAGCTAACTGAGAAAAAGCAGCTGCGTCATGTACGGCGATATCGGCTAAAACCTTTCGGTCTAATTCGATGCCAGCTTTCTTAAGACCATTAATGAACGTGCTGTAGTTCATTTGATTAAGCTTAGCGGCAGCAGAGATACGTGTAATCCATAGGCGACGGAACTGACGCTTACGTTGACGACGATCTCGGTATTCATATTGACCAGCGCGAGTTACGGCTTGTTTGGCTACACGAAAAACGTTCTTATTACGTCCTCGATAGCCTTTTGCTTGGCTGATTACTTTCTTATGTTTGGCTCTGGCGGTTACACCACGTTTTACTCTAGGCATTTCTTACTCTCCTATCAGTGAAGAACGGATTCTTCTATATCTCTTAAATAAAGGCGCCGAACTTATGAGTAAGGCAACATACGTTGAATCAACTTTGCATCACAATCTTTGGCTGTTGTGACTCCGCGCAGATGACGCTTTCGCTTAGTTGATTTCTTGGTCAAGATATGACGAAGATGAGATTGAGAGCGTTTGAATTTACCGCTACCAGTTTTTTTGAAGCGCTTTGCCGCGCCACTGTTACTTTTAATTTTAGGCATAATTACTCCAAGTGCATTGCACTGTTGCCATTAATTTCAGTGAAAGAAGTTTAAAAGTTGACTTCAATCACCCCTCGCGAGCTCACGCTAAAGATCTACTTCTTCTTCAGCGGCCCAAGAACCATCACCATTTGACGGCCCTCCAATTTAGGATACTGCTCTACCGAGCCGTGCTCCTCTAAATCTGCTTCGACTCTTTTGAGTAGATCCATGCCCAAGTCTTTGTGGGCCATCTCTCTACCTCTGAATCGAATCGTGACCTTGGTTTTGTCACCATTGTCGAGAAACTGCTTCAGTTTGCCCAGCTTGATATTGTAATCGCCAATATCTGTCCCGGGGCGAAACTTGATTTCTTTTACTTGGGTTTGCTTCTGGTTTTTTCGGGCAGCCGCTTTACGCTTGCTGTCTTCGTACAAAAACTTACCATAGTCCATCACCCTACAAACAGGAGGATCAGCGTTTGGAGAAATCTCCACCAAATCCATTCCAGCATCGTCGGCAGCCTTAAGGGCTTCGTCTCTGCTTACTACTCCTACTTGCTCACCGTCTGCGCCGATGAGTCGGATAGTTGGCGCCGTTATTTTGTGGTTTAGGCGCTGTTGCTTCTTAGTGGCTATGGTAATACCTCGTTCACAAGTTTAATTAGTGTGCTTTTGGGCAACTCTTCTGTTAGAGCGCCTGTTCACACAGCGTAGGGCGCGAATTTTAAAGGGGAACGCAAACGCCCTCAATAGTTGTCACCCCTAAATCTTACAAAAAAGCTAAAAAAATCAATAAAAAACGCCAGAAACATACCGCTTCTGGCGTTTTTTGAAATACTGGTAGGCGCGATTGGATTCGAACCAACGACCCCCACCATGTCAAGGTGGTGCTCTAACCAACTGAGCTACGCGCCTGCACTTTTCGCAGGTGCGGGATTCTAGCCTATAGTGTTTACAGATTTCAACGATTTTTAACGAAACTTTGCAGGCTACGAGACTTATTGCGTTGCAATTTAATCTCAAATCCTCATACTGATTTGCGCATACCGAAAGCAGACGGCCTGTTTTCAATTTTCTACAAAAACCAGCGAGGTAATTAGGCATGGATTTAATGCAAATGGCGACTCAAATTATTGGTTCTAAACTAGGCAATTCAGGGGGAGGTAACAATGACTTGCTGGCCTCAGTTGTTGGCGGCCTTTTGAGCGGCGGTGGCAATTCCAATAATCAGGGAATCGATTTGGGCGCACTAGTTGGTGGCCTGCAAAAAAGTGGACTGGGTGAAATTGCACAATCATGGTTGGGAGATGGCGACAATGAACACATCTCCAGATCACAGATCACAGACCTGCTCGGTTCGGACAAAATAAAGGAAGCGGCAAGTCAACTTGGAGCTGACCAAAATGATCTTCTGAGAGGTCTCCAAGACCTCTTACCACAGATGGTTGATCAGAATTCTAAGGGTGGAAACTTGCTGGATTCTGTGGGCGGCATCGGTGGATTGGCCAGCTTGGCGAGTAAGCTTCTTAAATAGCTCTCGACTAAAATTAGTACAAGAACGGCGGTCTTTCAAACGACCGCCGTTTTTTTATGCCTACATAATCGCCATGAATTTGCTGAACGGAACCAGCAACGAATCAGGTCTTGTGACACAAAATAGATAATAGAGGATTGATCACTCAAATCCCTCTAAGTAGGTTAGACTAACATTATAAAATGGCTGTTCTACTCGATCAAAATCAAACGCCCTCGGCCGGGCAATAATAAGAAAAATAGGAGTACTCTATGAATTTGACCAATAAGGTCCTAGTGGGTTTACTACTGGGAGCCGTGGTCGGCGGTATTATTAACGCCGTGGATAACGCATGGATAAATACGTACATCGTCGATGGCGTGTTTTACGCGGGCGGAAAATTATTTGTTAACGCACTCAAAATGTTAGTAGTGCCTCTGGTTATTTTCTCACTCATTCCAGGTGTCTTTGCCATTGGTGATGTAAAACTTCTGGGTAAGGTTGGAAGTAAAAGTGTCGCGCTCTATATCGCCACCACCGCTATTGCGATTGCCACTGCTATTACGCTAGCAGCGCTATTCGATATTGGAACCGGGTTCACTCCACCAGAGGACAGCGATTTCACAGGCCAAAGTGCAGAAAAAGGCACACTGGATATACTAATAGGAATTATACCTACCAACATCTTTAGCGCTTTTGCCAACGGAGATATGCTGGCAATTATTTTCTTTTCGATTTTCTTCGGAATTGCAGCTTTGTCTGCAAAAGAGGAAACTCAGGAGACCATCACTTTCATTGAGCAGATGAACAAAATAGTGATGAAGATGGTTGAAATGGTTATGTGGTTTGCGCCTTACGCTGTCTTTTGCTTAATAGGAAAAGCAATAGCTGACGTTGGGTTCCAGCTAATTGCCGGTCTTGGAGAATATTTTGGCACAGTGGTGATAGCGCTTCTTATTCACGCCTTCGTAACCCAGATGTTGATTTTGAAAGGGTTTACTGGACTCGACATAAAGCTGTTTTTATCCAAGATTCGAAACGCGCAATTATTCGCCTTCAGCACCTCCAGTTCGGGAGCAACGATTCCCGTGACACTTCGCACAGTTCAAAACAGGTTGGGAGTCGATAGAGCTATTTCGTCATTTAGCGTTCCGTTTGGCGCCACCATAAATATGGACGGCACAGCTATCATGCAAGGTGTGGCCACAGTTTTCATCGCAAATATGTACGGGATCAACCTTGGTATGGAGGGATATGCGATAGTGATACTTACTGCTGTGCTTGCATCAATCGGCACCGCGGCTGTTCCTTCGGTGGGTTTAGTGATGCTAACCCTGGTATTTGAACAAGTAGGCCTGCCAGTCGCTGCTATCGGCCTAATTATGGGTGTGGATAGACTTCTGGATATGACGCGCACTGCTGTCAACGTCACTGGAGACACGGTAGTGACTTCGATCGTTGCTAAAAGCGAAGGTAAGTTTGATATGGATGTATTTAATGATCCGGATGCGGGCCATTTAGAAGAAATACATTTGGACGCAAATCAGAAGTAACAAGCATCGAGCGAAAGGAAAGGCCCAACCAGTAACAACACTGGTTGGGCCTTTTTTATCGATTCAAAAGTTAAGTTTTTTTTCTCCAGAACCAACGGCCTTGAGTTTAAATTCCTAGAGACGAGTACGAATCTCGAATTCTCTCAATAGCAATCATCATGGCAGCAGTCCGCAGATCAGGAATTCGTGTATCACTATTCCACTTCTCTGAGATCACCTGATAACCCTCTCGCATTACATCATCCAACCCTGAACGCACCAAATCCAGTTCTGTGGGACCTTCAATGATTCTAGCCAGTTTGTCTTCAGGAAAAGTAGCACCCGTCATTGCTTCTATCGCATCCACCATGTCTCTGGTTTGGCGCTCGTGCTGACGACGCTGCATCCGTCCAAAACGAATGTGTCCTAAGTTCTTGACCCACTCGAAGTAAGAAACGGTTACCCCACCGGCGTTGGCATACAAATCCGGAATGATCAATACATTGCGATCGCGCAACATTTCATTAGCCGTAAAGGTGACCGGACCGTTAGCCGCTTCAATGATGACTTTGGCCTTAATATCTGCGGCGTTATCTGGGGTAATCACTCCTTCCATGGCCGCTGGTATAAAAATATCACAATCCATGGTGAGCACGTTTTTCGACTCGGGCGTGTAGCCCTTATAGCCTTTGACTCCGCCGTTGTCGTGAATATATTTGTGCAAACCATCGATGTCGATCCCGTTCGGATCCATGACCGCACCATCGCGTTCCATAACACCTACGATGATGGCATCGTCTTCCTGGGACAGAAATTGTGCGGCATGATAGCCCACATTACCCAAACCCTGCACAACCACTCGCTTTCCCGCCAGCGTACCGTCAAGGCCAGCCCACTTGATGTCCTCAGGGTGCCTGAATGCCTCTTGCAAAGCATATTGAATGCCCCGTCCAGTGGCTTCTACCCGGCCGCGAATGCCGCCTTTACTGACGGGTTTACCAGTCACGCATCCCCAGCTGTTTAAGTCGTTGGGATAAAGTCGCTTGTACTCATCAGCCATCCATGACATCTCGCGCTCACCCGTGCCCATATCCGGAGCGGGTACATTTTGAGCTGGACTTATTAATGTCCGCTTCGCTAACTCTTGGGTAAAACGTCGTGTAATTCTCTCTAATTCGTGCGGTTCCCAGTCATTTGGGTCAATCACTAATGCGCCTTTTGAGCCACCAAACGGGGCTTCGACCAGGGCACATTTAAACGTCATCAGAGACGCCAATGCTTCCACTTCATCTTGATCTGCGTGCGGGGAATAGCGAATACCACCTTTAACGGGCTCACGGTGCTCAGAATGAACCGAACGATACCCAGTAAAGGTGTAAAGCTTATTGCGCAGGCGAACACCAAAGCGAACCGTATACGTGGAATTACATACTTTGATCTTGTGATGAAGATCATCTGGTAGTCCGACCAACTCAGCAGCCTGGTCGAACATCTTCTCTACCGATGATAGAAAACTCTCATCGCGGTTTGACATGATTCCTCCTCTCTATTGGGGTCTGTCATTTTTCGTGGAACTAAACTTTTTTGCCCAGCCTAACGCTTAGAACGCTGGGCAAAGATTGTTATTATTTTATGCTGTCAACAAAGTCCGAAAATGCTTGCAGAGCGGCATGCATATTCGGATGGTTTTCCTCTGACATAAACCTTTTAACGCCATCTTCATGTCGATACAAGTCCAACAATCGTTGGGCATCAAATTCAGTCTCAAAGTCTAGATAAGAGGTTGATAACCGCAGACTATGCGTTTTTTCAGGTATACCAAAGTCTTTTCCCGGAAGCGTGGCAATAGCATGCTCATCTAGTAAGTACCGAGCCAAGTCTGTGGAGGTCTCTATCCCTAATCGCTCTAAACCTGGCTTAAACTGATCGAAGTTTGGAGCGATATAAAATCCACCCTCCGGTCTGGTACAACGTATACCAAGACTCTTCAGCTGGTGATTGAAAAACCGCGTACGTATACCGTGGATATCTCGACATTCGGCGACGTAGGCTTCTAGTTCTTGGTGCTGCGAGTACGCTTCGATCGCCGCGAATTGCACTGGTGAAGCAACCCCCGACCAAACCTCACTGGCCAGAACCGTGAGCTTTTGCATAATTTCTTTACCCATACTGGTGTTTGGCAAGAGCCCAACTCCCAGCCTCCAACCACCAATCGACAAATGCTTGCTGAGGCCGCCCAAAACAAATGTGCCTTCGGGGTAGAACTTTGAGATAGAGTGATGCGCACCCTGCCCGTGAGTGACCTCAAAGTAAATCTCATCGCTGAGCACCCAAATTCCGTTTTCCTTGCAATACAAGGCAATTTCCCGCAGTTTGTCTTCCGAAAAAATCTGCCCTGTAGGATTATTCGGACTGTTTATAACCAGCAATTTGCACGGGTTCGAAGACTTCTTAACCAGTTGATCAAGTTGCTCAACCCTAAGTTCATAATTATCCTCCGGGCTGCTGGGGATATAATGATATTGCCGGCCTACTAGCTTTGCTTGCGGTGCGTAGCTCACCCAGGATGGCGTCGGTAAAAACAGATCGGCGTTAAGAACCATTTGCAGACCATAGATCAATGCCTTACTGCCAGGACCAACGATGACTTGATCCGACGAAAAGGAAGTGGCGAGTTTGTCTGAATAATAACTTGCTACCACATCGCATAGAGGCTTAAGACCCTTGGCAGCAAGATAACTCTTTTTATCCGCATGACGCGTTAATGCTGCTTTAATTATCGGGTGCACATCAAAGCGAGACTCTCCAAAGCCCATGTGATACACCGTTTCGCCACGCTGCCAGCGATCATTAACAGTTTCATTAATATACAAAGTCGAGGACGGCTCTAGCCCTTCGAACGAACGATCAAATTCTATATAAGGTTTCATGTGATATGTATTGAAATAAAAAAAGCCCGCGAACCTGAGTAGCTCGCGGGCTTGGAAAATCTACAACGCTAGGAGAAACTGCTAAAAGTTGTAGATGCCTTTGAGGTACCAAGAACCGCCTTCATAGTTGGCAGCGGTCCGACGTGGATATTGCAGACCCACGCTCTGGCGGTTAGCAAATACTCCATCGTTTTCAATTTCGTCTACAAATGAGTCGAACAAGTTTGCCGCACCAAGAACAACTTTTAAGTTGTCATTAACTTGCCAACCTAATTCAACATCGAAGTAAACGATAGGGTCAATCTCGGAGCTACGATTACCTAGCGGACCGTTAATAGTGCCACGCTCATCAAAGTGCGATCCGTAGTAAGTCGCACGAGCGATCAGATTCCAATCCTCGTTGAAATAGGTATTCGTCGATAGAGTAAAACGATCTTCAGGATAGTTGTTCTCGATATCTTCGATGGTTGAGGCGCTCACCGGATTAATGCCTTGTACCGGAGTCTGACCAGTCACATCAATTTCATTGTGTGCGTAAGCAAATGTTACCGAGGTGTCTACGTCATTGCCCCAACTCAAACTTCCGTTTAACACCACATCAAAACCTTGGTGTTCAACTTCTAGCGCATTAGTGTAAAACGACAGGGTGCGGCCTGCGGAGCCAGGAATTGGAATATCACCAGTTCTGTATATTCGATCATCGACTTCAACATTATAGAAATCAACGGTTAAATCCCAGGCACTACCCAATGAAGTAGTGAATCCAAAACTAATGTTGGTGGACTCTTCTTCTTTCAGGTTGGTACCACCAGCTGCTCTAGCCGCAGCCGAATTTGCTGGCACCAAACCTTCTTCCACTTGCAATCCCGTACGCCCATCAAAGGTCGTAATAATCGAAGAAATATTCGACTGACCAGGAGTTGGTGCATGGAAACCGGTGGAGGCTGCTGCTCTAACAGTGAATGTTTCACTCACGTTGTAACGTGTAGCAAGTTTCCAGTTAGTTGTGCTTCCGAAATCTGAGAAGTCCTCATAACGTAACGCGTACTGCATTAACCAGCGATCCGAAATGTCGTGCTCAAGGTCGGCATAAATCGCGAAGTTGTCTCGGTCGAAAGTGCCTGCACTTTCTGGACTCGGCGAACTGAATCCACTCGGACCAGAACCAACCAAGGCGTTACTGTCACCCGTAATCAAAGAAAAACTCTCTTCGCGAAATTCAGCACCGTATGACAGCGATAAGTTGTCGCGAATGGCTGTGGAGAAGTCCGCGTTAAAGTTGATTTCTTCTTGCTCGTACGCACCCACATCAAAATCACGTACAGCCGTTCCATCCGCCAGCAATGGCAGGCTTGGGTTTAGAGTGTTGTTTAGGAAATAATCCAATTCGTTGTTGCCGTAACCGAAGCTAAAGTCATAGGTGGTTCCGTTTGAAAACTCGCCACGATAACCCGTAACAAAGCTAATATCGGTCTGTGCGCCATCTAGGAATGGTGTATAGCCGGCTGGTAGTTGATTCTGTAAGCCTAATGCAGCGATTGTCGAATGCGATGGATTTCGGTAAAAGAAACGATAGCGTCCATCGGTATCGGCGTAGTTACCAAAGGCATAAATCTCGGCCCCATTCTCTAGTTCCCATCCGGCGTTCACAAACAATCTAGTACCCGATGTTTCTGGACGCCCCCAGGTCTGAGTAAAAGGCGCGTCACCAAATGGGGAGTCTGCCCCAACGCCAGGCACGCCTGCATTAACTAAAGCTTGCGCATCTGGACGGATGAGCCCGCGGGATAACGCCTCGTTATCTACGTATTCGAAGCTCAGGTTAATGAATCCATTCTCGCCAGACGGCAGCCCAACATTACCCGCTAACTTGGTGCTGCTCTCGCCTTCATAAAATTCGCCGTATTGGACTTGAACTTCACCACCTTCATTCGAATCTTTCAGTTCGAAGTTCATGACCCCAGCGATGGCATCAGAGCCGTATTGAGCCGCTGCACCATCTCTTAAAACCTGTACGTTCTTAAGTGCAATACTGGGAATCATTGCAACATCGACGCCGTGTGAACCGTTACCCGCTGCTGGGGCAAAAAACTGAACCAAAGCTGAGCGATGACGACGCTTGCCATTAACCAACACCAAAGTCTGATCTGGCGACATGCCACGAAGGGAGGTTGGTCTGACAAAGGCACTACCATCACCAGTTGCTGGCGTGGCTGTGTAGGAAGGAACCAAAGTCTTCAAGTTGTCTGTGATGTCCGCACCATTACCAAGTGCAGCAAACTCTTCGCCGCTGATCACGTCAACTGGAACGGGTGAATCGGTGGCCGATCTGGCTTTAGCACTTCGACTTCCGAGTACCACTAATTCTTCAATATTACCTTCGGCGCTTTCTTCCTGGGCAAAGGCGGTTGGCGAAGCAACGGCAGCGGCAACGGCTAAGCTGATGACGCTTGGTGCAAATGACTTTTTAATGTCTTTCATTTCTGACTCCTCTGATGTTGTTAACTGAGAGTCAGATTCAATTCCTGCAATTAAATCACTCTCATCTTCGGGGCCGAAACCTGCGCTGATGTGGATATCAGTGCCAGACAACATAGTTTGCAATCCATCTCGAATACTGTAGCGACCGAACAAAGGTCGAGTTTTGTACTTCTTGACGTCAGCGTAAGGAAACAACAGGGTGATCTCCGCTTGCCTGGCGAATCGTGTTAACGCGATATCGGCCGAAAGGCGCGGAATATGAAAATAGAATTGCTCCTCTTTTGATCGATCTTGAGCAGCAACTAAGCTGGTCGAAAAGACCAACAAAAGCAGGCAAGACAGTCTAAAAAACTTAGTCATCTTGTCATTCTACGCATTTTCAGGCGCCTCATCTACAGTGAGGGGAGTAAGCCAGATTTCCTCCATTTGAAATCTCATTTTTTTGACTATTTTACAACCCCACAGTGACGCACAAAAAAAAGCACGGCGAACGCCGTGCTCCTTAATGAAGAAATTGCTCGGTCTATTTTTTAGAGCCGTGCAATAAAATTTCATCGCCCAGTCTCGTGGAGTGAACTCCAAAGTTTTGCTCTAAGACCCTCAATAGCTGATCGTTATCTCCGGTCTTGAACACACCACCAACCGATACATTCAGTACAGAATCGTCAACGATAGCGAACGTTAAAGGGGTGTATTTATCGATCTCCCGAATGACCTGTTCCAAGCTCTCACCTTGGAACACAATCACGCCATCTCTCCAAGATAAGGCGGCACTCGAGTCCTCGACTTGATTTAACTGTGGCCGACTATTGGTCGCGGCAAACTTAACGCTTTGACCCGATGTTAAAAATAGGTCGTCGTAAATCTGCTGACTGCGATTGGAGTTTCTGTTGACCTTGACCTTTCCTTCGGTGACCAACACCTCTGTATCCAGACCTGATCTGGTATCAATATTGAAAGCCGTACCAACCGCCGTAACCTGCTCAACTCCTACATCCACAACGAAGGGCTTTTGCTTGTTCTTTGCGACTTCGAAAAAAGCTTCACCATTTACTAATTCAAGCTTGCGAAGAGCATCAGAAAAACTGACCGTTACCTGGGTATCAGAATTCAGCTGCATAGTGCTGCCATCGGCCAATGTGAACGTGGCCATTTCCCCAATCTCAGTTTTATAGGTCTGCGATTGCACTTCGGCGATTTGCTCGGCAAGGTCGATATCATTTGGGCTTAGAAAGGCGGTGCTATTGGTTAGCACTACCCCCACCGACAACAAAATTGAGGCAGCCAAAGCAACAAATGAACCTCGCTTCCAACCTACAGAGGTGTACGGACTCGTCTTGAGAGGCTCTTCTTTTTCTACGTCAAAGGTCTCGATAGGCATTAATTTTGCAATCGGAGATAACACGTCCAGCAAATCCCACATCGATGCACATTTAACAAGGGCTTCTCCGTGAACTGGAGAATCCTCCAGCCAATGAGCTAATTCAGATTCTTCAGATGGATTTAATCCGCGATCAATCTTAGCAACCCACTGCGCAGCGTGTTGCTCTACTACTTCTACATTAGGAAAGTTTACAGAATTCATACTACTTCACCTTCTGCTTAGCGCGCTTGTACTCAGTCAAACTGGCCACATCGCCAGTGACATTGGTTGCGTTCTTAGAAGTTTGTTGATCATAGTACTGCATAGTACGTAACAAACCCTTGGCAACGTGTTTTTCAACCGTGCTTTCAGAAATTCCAAGTTCTTTAGATATCTCTCTCTGAGATAAGCCATAAATCTTTTTCAAAACAAACACTTTTCTACACTGCTCTGGCAACCCTTCGACCGCTGAACAGAGGAGTCCAAAATCCTCTCGGTTTAAGACTTCTTTTTCTGTCTGACTTGAAAATGATGACACGTCATATCCAAAAAGATTCTCATCGCTTTGCTCATTGACGTCGACGTCGGAGTCTACGCGCTGAGCGATTTGAATGCTTCTGTTCGCAAGTCGAATAGCGGTTTTCACCATAAACGCCTTGGGGAACAAAATATCCTGCTTTAAAGATGACTGATACGTATTGATATACGTGTCCTGAAGAATATCTTCGATATCTTGGCGCGTCGCCGAAGGTCGAATTTTACTGAGCAACGACGCTATCACCCGTCGGTACTTCAGAAACTCTTCAGTTATCTTTTCAGTCATGCTCTCTCCTCCTCAAACCTTTCCTTTGTAGGAAAGTCAATCATCTACCGGTTAGCCAGAATGCCAGCATTACCACGCACATCAAAACCACGAGTCCACGCAACGCATTCGGGTTAATCGACATCAGCGTGTTGGCACCAATTCTCGCGCCCACAAACTGACCAATCATCATCAGCAAACCAATTGCGATCGCCACCTCGCCAAACCAGAAAAACACCAACAGCGACGCCACATTTGTTGCAAAATTCAGCGTCTTAGCCACTACCGTGGCATTGATGATACTCTGCCCGCGCAGAGTAACCCCCGCCAAGACAAAGAATGATCCGGTTGCTGGACCAAACATTCCGTCGTAGAAACCCACGACTGGCACGGCTGTGGCTCGGTATGTCGACTGCGAAATCTTCGCTCGCGAATCTTCAGCTGACGGCTTCGGTGACGCGACAAAATAAATCAGTATCAACACCATCACTAGCGGAATCAAAAACTCCAATGTCGCGGCGTCAAAAAACTGCACCGCTACAGCACCGATTAGCGAACCAACAAAGGCCGTCAGCATCGACCACTTAACCACATTCAAGCTGACTTTACCCTTTTGAACCAAAGTCAATGTCGCGGTTCCGGATCCAGCACAAGCTTGCAGCTTGTTTGTTCCCAAAGCAGCTATCGGCGGAACACCGGCAGCCAGTAAAGCAGGGATGGTTATCAACCCCCCGCCACCAACAAGCGTGTCGATGAATCCTGCAATTAATGCAGCGACTAATAAAAGCAAAATTGCCATCAACGAAAATTCACTGAAGGCGGTCTGCAATACTTCAACCATTGTTTTAGTTCGCGAGGCGTCAACGGCCTTTTTGGCTACATTCAAAGAGAGTTGAACTCCTCACTTTTCCTCCATTCAATTTCGGTTTTTTTATCAAATTGAGATATAAATCGACTTGTGACGGTCTATTTTAGCGAATTTATGGCCGTTCCTGCGCAATTGATGTTAAAAGTGAACCTGAGCTGTTCAATGGACACTCATTTTCAACAATACAATTGTCAGGGCGAGCAAAATAATAATGATCCATGAATAAATGGAGTAACAGATGAAAAAGTACGCTATCACCCTCTTTCTTCTTATCCTAATAGGCGTAGGATTGACTGCATTCTTGTTTACTCAAGACGAGAAACTTGATCAAACGGTGTTTTTGCAAACAACCGAGTCAATCAGAAACCTACAGACACTGGATAAGAACCTGCTCGTACTGCTCGATCAATCTCGGTTCAACAGTGACTTTGACCACGATGCGCTGCTAGAGACTAGTTATCAGCTGAGCGAGGAGTTCTCTAATCTTCGCTATGACGCTCTATTTGAAGAGATTGAGAGTAGTCCAGCGCTGAGCGAGGCGGTAATTAACTTCGATGAAAACTACGCGTCTAGAGAAGAGGAACTCGAGATTTATGCCGAGGCCAATGGTGAACTATCTAGCGCACTCGCGGAAACCAGAAGACTAACGAGAGAAATCCAATCTACCGATCTGGGCACTACCGCTGATGCGGTGAACGGTTTACTTGGCAAGATAAATACACAGCTATTCGCATTAGCCTTAGGGTCATCGGAAATAGAGGGTGATGCACTCATCAGTCAACTGAACGATTTGCAGGTTGAAGTTCCGACGGCGACATTGGAATTATTCGGGAATTACAAAGAAGCGGTGATGGCTATCGCCTCGAATAATAGCGACGCCGTACAAAGCTATGAGTTACTTAGTGGATTGCAAACAGGTCAGCTGCTTGATGCTATCGAGAAAGAATATGTCAACTACCACAATCAAGCGATCAAGGGTTCTAACCAATTCCGCAATGCCTTGATCATTTATGGTTTGCTGCTGCTGCTCGCCCTGGGTATTTTCGCGCAACAAATTAGACGAAACTTCCTATTCTTAGAACAGGAAGTAGCCGACAGGACCGAAGAAATCAAAACGGCCTATGAGGAGCTGCAAGAATCCCAAGAACAATTGATACAGTCAGAAAAAATGGCCTCTTTAGGTCAGATGGTGGCTGGCGTGGCTCATGAAATAAACACACCGTTAGGCTACGTCAGTAGCAATGTGGACACTTTAAAACTAAACCTTGATGATCTGAGCTCGTTGTTTGTCGACTTAGATTCTTTAAACACATCGGTACTGGCCAAGGATCGAGATAATAAATTAATCACTCAAAACCTTGTAAAAACGCTGCAGACCTACAAGGATTCAGAAGCTAAAGACTTAATGGAGGAATCGGGTCAGCTCCTAGGAGACGGAGCTTACGGCCTTCAAGAGATTTCAAAGCTCGTTACGAGTCTAAAGGATTTTGCCCGCCTAGACAGACAGACCACCGAAGCTGTAAACCTGAATGATGGAATCGAGAGCTCACTCACGATCGCCAGTAATCATATCAAAGAAAACAATGTTGAAGTGGTCCGAGATTTTGCCGAGCTACCCGACGTTCGTTGCATTCCGTCAAAACTGAATCAGTTGTTCTTGAATATTATCACCAATGCCAGTCAGGCAATGGGCCCAGATGGTGGCCAGCTTGTTGTTAAATCGGAAAACCTAGCTGATCACGTTAGAATCACTTTTGTCGACGAAGGAGTCGGGATGGATGAAGAAACCAAACAGAAAATGTTTGATCCGTTTTTTACTTCGAAAGAAATTGGATCTGGAACGGGTCTAGGTATGTCGATAGCCTACAAAATTGTTGAAGCTCATAAGGGCAGTATCAATGTTGAGTCAGAACTAGGAGTGGGCACGGCCATCGCAATTACCCTACCCGTGAGCTAATACCCAAAAAGAAAGTTAATCATGAGCGATAAAAATAGAAAATACAGCGTACTGTTTGTTGATGATGAGCCGCGCGTAACCAGCGCACTGAAGGCCATATTCAGAAGAGAGTACGATGTGTCGATAGCAAATAGCGGAGCCGAGGCGCTGGAAAAGATGAATCAAACAGAATTTGATGTCATCGTAAGCGACCAGCGCATGCCCGGAATGCTGGGTAACGAATTGTTGGCGGAAGTGACCAAACGTCACCCTCAGACAATGCGAATTTTGCTCACCGGCTTCATGGACAAAAAGGCCATCGTGGACTCCATCAATGAGGGGGAGGTCTATCGATTTATTAACAAGCCCTGGCGTAATGAGGAAATGCGCGAAGTGGTCGCTGAAGCCGCACTCGCTTCCGAGATCCCAGTCATTTCACACTCCGCACAATCAAATCTTGAGGAAAGTTCAGATGTTCTCAATCGTACTTCTGAAGTTGAACCAAGCACTTTAGCTGATCAAGCTCTGCTTATGATGGAGCAAGCTCAGGACACGCGAAATCAAATTCGCAAATTTTGTAATGATCATTCGATCATGATTTATGGGACTCAAAATATTGAACAAGCGGTTGCCGCGGCCACTTCTAGAGAGAATATTGGTGTGGCTGTGATCGAGCTATCGGAGAATACTCAAGCTGCCCTGCAAACGATAAATTTACTAAAACGCGCCCGGCCAGAAGTAATCACCATAGCGTTGACTGAGGAGTTTGATGCGCACACCGCGGTGGATTTAATCAACCAAGGCCAGGTATTTAAATATCTGGCTAAACCACTCGATCTTGTGGGGTTCAAATCAACTCTGGAAAACGCATTTTTGAGACACCGTTTTCTGAAAAAGCACAAAGCTGCTCAACGTCGTTTCAAGGTTGAAAAAACTCGTGGAACAGTGGTGAGCGGCCTACAAGAGGCCTTCAGTAAGCTGCTGGGTGGCGGGAATAAGCAAACATCGAGTTAGCGCCGATACAGTCGAGTGCAATAACACAACCAAAAACAGTGACCATGCCAACAAAATCAACGACTCCACTTTTAATCGCTGCAATGATGATCTTATTAATCGTTAGTGAAGCGGCATTGGCAATAAAACCCATCTACTCGGGCGGCCGAGATCGGGCGGCTATCAAGGGATACGATCCAGTAGCCTACTTTACAGAAAACAAAGCCGTGAAAGGCTCAAAGGAAATTTCCCTGGAATACAAAGGCGCGAAATGGCTCTTTTCTAGCGCGGAAAATAGGAACTTGTTTGAGGCAAATCCTGAAAAGTATGAACCACAGTTTGGCGGATACTGTGCCTATGCTGTTTCTCAGAACACAACGGCCTCGATAAAACCGAACTACTTCACTATTCACGAAGGAAAACTGTATTTAAATTTCAGCAAGTCGGTGAACAAACGCTGGTTAAAAGATCGAGACGAATATATCGAAGAAGCCGAAAAAAATTGGCCCTCTATTCGAGACAAGTAGGGCTCAATGTCAGTATCCTTATAATTTCTTCGGTCGCCACTCTACGCGTACCAGCTCTGGAAATTTATTGGAGACACGCCACTACAACACAAGAATCAGACACAAGTTAATCAACCACATCCCTGCTAACACATTGCATAACTTTCGCGTCATTGGAGAAATATTCAGCGATTGAATGAAACCGATTACACAACCAAAATTGAACAATATGAAGGTAAAAATCGGACGCAAGGACCGTACACTCGGTAAACCAATCAAATCTGCGAAACTAGATTGACTGTTTTCCTTGATTGATAAAGGTCGGAATAGAGTTCTTAATGCAATAGGGGCGCCTCTGATCTTTTCCGGCCCATTGTCTTCATCGAAAAGTTCTTTTGTTGGAATCCATACACAATACAACGAGACGGATAACAGAATTATTAGAAACCATAGAAACTGATCAGCCATGGATTTTAAAAAGTCGAATTACCATCTTGCGTGTTGTTGAATTTACAAAGCAAATGAACATTCATTGGGTTTACCCATAACAAAGATATCAATTTCAAGAGATTTGAAATCATGCGCTGATCTTCTACGCCGAATCATCTATTGCCGATTCGAACGGATCATTCTTGGTTGCGCGCTGTCTGATGAAGATCTGAAAGGATTAATATCCAAACCGCCTCTTCGAGTGTAGAAAGCTTGAACGCTTAGCTCAGTCAGCTCAAATTTAGTCCAAAGATCGACAAATATGCGCTCCACACATTGTTCATGAAATTCATTGTGGTTCCTGAATGAAACCAAGTACGTCAACAGACTGGATCGATCCAACTTCTGTCCAGTGTAGTCGATCACAACGCTTGCCCAATCAGGTTGATTTGTAACAAGACAGTTGGATTTAAGTAGATGACTATGCAAAGTTTCTTTAACCTTTGAAGTTCCATCTGATTGAAGCAAATCAGTATTAACTGTGTAAGTATTCGTGGAAACGTCTAAATCATCAATGCAGTCTCCAGCGAACTCACTCGGAGAGAATATGGCTAGCTCTCCCACCGTGAACAAATCAATAACCACGGGAGCTTGGAGCAAGCCACCGACATCACGCTTGATGATAGTAGACACGACTTCCATCGACTCAAACTGGCTTTGGTTGAAACTGTTTAAATAAAGCTTGAATGATTTAGATTCCACGATGGAGTCGGTATTGCAAGGCACCGTACAACGCATAAGCGCTACTTGAGGTATCCCCGAAGGACGTAACCAAGAAAGCTCATATCCAAACCAAATATCAACACCCGTAAAAGGCAATTCAGTTCCTACCCCGATGACGTCCCGAGCGAGTGACCTTGGCACCGTTTGCAATAAAGAGGGATCATACTCAGTCGCGTAGCGCGTGGCTTTTCCCAATTCGAGGGACTCTAAAACTTTTTTTCTGTGATTTGACATGTAAAATTGAGTACTAAGCACTCTTTAGATATTGTGCTCGAATTTCCTCCAATTGATCTCGAACACGCGCTGCTTTTTCAAACTCTAACTCTTCAGCGTGCTCATACATTTTCTGCTCAAGTTCCTTCAATGTTTTCGCTAAGTGTCTTGGATCAGAGAGATCGGGCATGTCACTAATATCAACCTTGGATTTAGCTTGCTCTTGGGCTGCGTCGCTTGTTGCGCCATCTATTATGTCACGAACTGCTTTGCGAACAGACTTCGGCACTATGCCGTGCTGAGAATTGTAATCCTGTTGCTTTTTACGGCGTCGCTCGGTTTCATCAATGGCCACTTTCATTGATTTTGTCACTCGGTCAGCATAGAGAATCGCTTTACCATTCAAGTTACGCGCAGCTCGACCAATGGTCTGAATCAGGGAACGTGTTGAACGTAAAAACCCTTCTTTATCAGCATCTAAAATGGCCACTAACGAGACTTCCGGCATGTCTAGGCCCTCCCTTAGTAGATTGATTCCCACCAGAACATCAAATTCGCCCGCACGAAGATCTCGGATAATTTCCACGCGTTCCACGGTATCGATATCGGAGTGCAGATATCTCACCTTGACACCAGCGTCGGTCAGGTAGTCCGTTAAATCCTCAGACATTCTTTTCGTCAATGTGGTGATCAACACACGCTCATCCTTGGCGACCCGCTTATTTATCTCGGATAGCACATCATCAACTTGGGTGCCGACTGGCCGGACTTCAATCTCTGGATCGACCAAGCCCGTCGGCCTGACCACTTGATCAATAGTGTCCGGATTTTGCTCTATCTCATAGTCACCTGGTGTGGCAGACACGAAAACAGTTTGCGGCATAAGCCCCCGAAACTCCTCAAACTTTAGTGGACGATTATCCATGGCCGATGGCAACCTGAAACCATACTCCACTAAAGTTTCTTTTCGAGATCGATCGCCTTTGTACATCGCTCCCAACTGCGGAACCATAACGTGGCTTTCATCCAATATCATCACCGCATTCGGCGGTAAGTAATTTATTAAGGTTGGGGGGGCCTCGCCCGGTTTGGCCCCAGACAAAAACCTTGAGTAGTTTTCAATACCGTTGCAATACCCCAGTTCTTGCATCATTTCCAAGTCAAACAGAGTGCGCTGTTCTAGCCTTTGCGCTTCCACTAGCTTTTCATGCTCTCTTAAATAAGCGAGTCGATCACGTAGCTCATCCCGAATTTGCTCACACGCCTCTAACACTCTCACTCTTGGAGTGACATAATGTGACTTTGGAAAAATGGTTACCCGTTTTAGATCTTCTTCTACGGCACCGGTTAACGGATCAAATCGCGAAATCTTTTCAACGTCATCACCAAATAACTCTATACGGATAGCGTATCGCTCTGATTCAGCCGGAAAAACATCAATAACATCACCGCGCACTCTAAAGGTTGCTCTTTTTAGCTCCGTATCATTACGGGTGTACTGTAGCTCAGCCAATCGCTTGAGAATCGCACGTTGATCCATGATATCGCCCACGCTAATGTGCAAGATCATTTCGTGGTAAGACTGTGGATCACCCAAGCCATAGATCGCTGACACTGTCGCAACAATGATGACATCATCGCGCTCGAGAATGGCTTTAGTAGCCGACAGACGCATTTGATCGATATGCTCGTTCACTGATGCGTCTTTCTCAATGAATGTGTCTGAACTGGGTACGTAGGCCTCTGGTTGGTAATAGTCATAATACGAGACGAAATACTCGACAGCATTATGCGGAAAAAAGTCACGCATCTCAGAGTAAAGCTGAGCCGCCAACGTTTTATTCGGCGCCATGACAATGGTCGGTCTTTGAACCCGCTGTATCACGTTGGCCATGGTGAATGTTTTGCCCGATCCAGTGACACCGAGTAGCGTCTGAAAGGCCTCGCCATCCTGTAAACCTTCAATCAGTTTTTCGATTGCGTTGGGCTGATCACCAGACGGTGTGTAGTCGCTGACTAATTGGAATTCTCGGTGCATACGTACGATATCGCTGGAGTATAATTTTGGGCGGAAGCCGACCTAACTAGGTCACGCAATTATATGTCATTCATCTAAAATCGGGTGAAAATAGGGAGATTACTCTTTTAATCACAGCGGATGTGACATGGAGAATTCTCGGCACTCAGTTACTTGATTTTAAAGTCGAGAAAAAATAAGATTAATTGGTCGAAGGATCGACACTCAGACTCAGGTTCCGCCATTTTTCTCACCGCCATAAGGCAAAGGTTGAACGGAGCCCGAATGCATTAGTCATCAACATCCATGGAGGGAAAAAGATGAATAGAATTTTCATTGGAACACAAGCGAGCAACATATTACTCTGGACAGGAATCACAAAGACCTATCCAAGTAGGCGATTATCAACTGGCTTTACCATAACCGAGTTATTGATATCACTTACTCTGCTAATCGTACTCGCAGCCATATCAATACCGAGCCTCGCTGGCGTCATGCAAAAGAGTCAGCTGAAGCATTCAGAGAGTCAGCTCTTACGATCACTGGCAATGGCCAGAACCGCAGCGATGAGCCAAGCCAAAACAGTTGTTGTCTGCGCACGTGATCACACACTCGCAAATAGCTGTGGTTACAGATCCGCGCGCCGCTACGCCGACTGGTCATATGGGTGGATAGTATTTGTTGATATTGATAATGATGGACAAAGACAAGATTATGAAGAGTTAATCAGCGTCTCGATGCGACAGAAAAAGGTGGGCATTGTTTACAATCAAAACGGAAAGTTGAGATTCAACGAGATGGGCCGGGCAAGGAGTGCAGGATTTTATATCTGCGGTGCCGAATCAAGAGAGCTGACCCATGTGAAAGTGCTTCACAGTGGCCGCTATCGAAGCGCGATTTCCAACAATTCCAGCCATCTCACACGTTGTAAATCAAGCCTTGGCAGTGTTCAAAATAGAGAGTCTGACGAAGGTCAAAATAAATTATAAAAAGTTCTTGACCATCTCAAAGCAAATCAATATCATGCGCGTCACCTTGAGAGGTTGTTCCCCGATAGCTCAGTTGGTAGAGCAAATGACTGTTAATCATTGGGTCACTGGTTCGAGTCCAGTTCGGGGAGCCATTCAAGTGTTTTCTATTAGCCAAACTCTTGGCGCTATTACTACCACAAACAAACACCATAAGTTATCGTCTTCGAATAGCTTGAAGCCGTCGCACGTTTTCATTCGATACTTTGCATTGAGCATGACGGCGGTTTGCACAGGCAATTAAACTGAGCTCGCTAAATCTACGCCGCCTAGATTGCTTGGGAATCGACAAGCCACTCCACAGATCGTCCAGAATCAATAGGTACTAGCGAATAAAAATCAGAAATATCAAAAACTAAAAAAGGCCCTTGAGCGGGTAACTCAAGAGCCTGTCGAACAAAACATGCCCCCAGCACATTTTGCTCACGTGTCGCCAAATCCATTTAGGCGACGTTGCTCGGCGAACTATGATGGGTCGAATCATAGTGTCACAATGTTAGGGTATTTCCGAGCAGGTATGCGCGGGTCAGACGCATGTTTTAAAAGATAACACAAAGAGCGTCATCCGTTAACAAAATATGCCTCCTTGCGCTGACAATATAAATGGGTATTTATCACAATTTCGGATCTCCCGATTTACAAGGAAAGCACGAATGTCTCGACCTCTTTACGCTGTGTCTCTTATAATTTCAGACGTATTCACCAATAAGGCAAAACCATGGACGCTATCCACGCCCTACACAATCGGGTCTCTGTCAATCTGCTAGACGAACCAGCGCCTACGCAGCCACAGCTAGAAAATATCCTGCGGGCAGGCTTAAGAGCTTGTGACCACAAAAATTTACGGCCTTGGAAATACCTTATCATCGAGGGAGATGCCCGCGCTGAATTTGGAGAACTAATGGTAAGTAGTCGAGTATCTCGCTCTCCTGAAATGGAATGCCTCGATGAAGAAAAAACTAAGCTCAGAAGCAAACCCTTTAGGGCTCCTACCATCATCGTTGTGGTAGCCGATATTAAAGAACATCCAAAGGTGCCGGAAATTGAACAAATAATTTCGGCCGGTGCCTCCGCCCAAATGATGATGACTGCTGCTTTTGCTCAGGGTCTGGGAGCTATATGGCGTTCGGGCAGTCTGATGTTTGAAGACACAATGCACCGAGGTCTCGGCTTGAGCTCTACGCAAAAGATTGTAGGATTTTTATATTTGGGACAAATCAAAGCGGCTAAACGCGTTCCCGAACTAAACCCCAAGGACTTCACACATCACTGGACCGGTCGCGAGGAAACATTTTCCTAAACAAACCTACGAACTTCCCACATTAGCACTTGTCACACAAAAGCCTAATGGGAAAGGTTTCTGGCAATCAGAAACTAGAACTGGCTTTCAGGGGTCGTAACAACCAGACCTTCCATTTCATCGGTGATATGAATCTGACACGCCAGACGAGAGTTCTCTTTAACCTCTTCGGCAACTTCTAGCATTTCAGCTTCCAACTCCTCTGGTCCACCAACAATCTCTGTCCAATCGGGGCTTATGTAGATATGGCAAGTGGCACAGGCACAGGCGCCACCACAATCGGCATCGATGCCGGGGATATCATTACTAGTTGCAGCCTCCATAACTGTGTCGCCATTGCTGGCATCAACGGTTCTAGATTCTCCCTGATAATCGATAAAGGTAATGTTTGGCATTTATTTGCTCCGCCGTAAAAACTATGGTGCGCAGTGTAAGTCTAGTGTTAGCCTCAATCAAGGTTCACACGCCTGAGATTTTCGTGGTCTTTATTTAGGTATCTTCGAGCACAATTTCAAGGTTATCAATAAGTCTTGCTTTACCAATTTGTGCTGCTGCAAGCACAACCAACTCTTGATCACCCTTCTTCGCTGGATTTAAGTCATGTTGTCGGCAAACTGTGACATATTGAGGCTTAAAACCAGCCTTCTTCAGTCGCTTTTTGGCTTCCGCTTCCAGTTCAGCTAGGGCGGCTTTGGACTTCACCGCCGTTAGTGTGGAAAGAGAGTCTTTCATCCACTGCAGTGTTC
Organism: uncultured Arenicella sp.; assembly: GCA_963669225.2. Classification (GTDB taxonomy): domain Bacteria; phylum Pseudomonadota; class Gammaproteobacteria; order Arenicellales; family Arenicellaceae; genus Arenicella. Next base: position 842,033 of record OY769919.2, read on the forward strand.
TTTGAAGCTCAGCAGCACTGGCCATCTGTTTTGCACTGAGGTATCCATTACGTGATGACAAGGCTAAGCCTGCGTCATTGCGCACCGTATCTATCCCCACTACTTGGATAGGGTACGCCAAATCCTCAACCATTCTTCTTATAATCGTGAGTTGTTGATAGTCCTTTTTTCCAAATACGGCCACATCTGGCTGAACCATATTGAAGAGTCTAGAGACAACCGTCGTTACACCATAAAAGTGCTCTGGCCTATCCTTGCCACAGTATTTATCTCCCATGTTGGGCACATAGACCACCGTTTGTTGATCGAGTTCTCCTGGATACATCGTTGTCTGATCTGGGAGAAACAACACATCCACACCGAGTTCTGCAAGTAATCGGGCGTCCTCATCAGGAGTTGATGGGTAATTATCTAAGTCTTCGTTAGCTCCAAACTGAGTGGGATTGACAAAAATGCTGACCACCACGAAGTCAGCACGCTGTGATGCGGCGCGAACTAACTCCAGATGACCTTGATGTAGATTACCCATGGTGGGCACAAAGCCAATGGTTTTCTTATCCTTGCGAGCGGCTTGCACCGCCGCCCTTAAAGATGAAACACGCTGAACCTTATTCAAAACTCTCTCCTACTTAATTCGAGCTATCGATTGTACTAATTAAAACTGTGTTGCTCCGAAGGAAACTCACCACTTTTAACTTCTTTCACATAGTTGCCCACAGCCTCTTGAATTGACCCAGCTCCCTCCATGTAATTCTTAGAAAACTTGGGGCTCTTTTTAGGATATATGTTTAACATATCCTGTAGAACTAAGACTTGCCCATCGCAAGCTGGGCCTGCACCAATCCCAATGGTAGGAATTGACAACCGTTCAGTAATTTCTTGCGCCAACTGCTGGGGTACCGCCTCTAACACAACCGCGAACGCGCCTGCTTGTTCTACTCCCAACGCATCTTCCAGTAGTTGCTTTGCAGCCGCACCGCGCCCTTGTACTTTAAAACCTCCCAGTTGATGTACTGACTGCGGTGTGAGACCTATATGGGCGCACACGGCAATCCCACGATCCACCAAGAACTTGATTGTCTCAACTTGAAGCTCGCCGCCCTCGAGCTTGACGGTATGTGCGCCTGATTGCATCAGCTTTACCGCATTCTCATAGGCCTGTTCTTTGTTGGTTTGATAACTACCGAAAGGCAAATCTCCAACCACCATGGTATTTTCTACTCCTCGCGCCACACAGGCTGTGTGATAACAGCTATCCTCTATCGTTACCGGTATGGGAGTCTCATGACCTTGCATCACCATGCCTAATGAATCTCCCACAAGGATGGCATCAACACCTTGCGCATCAATCAATGAAGCAAAACTATAATCGTAAGCCGTAAGCCAAGTGATCTTGTCTTTATCGGTCTTCATTTTTTTCATCGTGGTGACGGTTACTGCCATGTCAAACTCCGTTGTAATTGTTGCTTCAAATTATTTTTTCTGGCTATGCAGCCAATGGATTAAAAAAATGTTTGCCGGCCTCTGTGCGGTTGATTTGTTCCATCAAGGCTTCAAAGTGGTTGTCATTCTTTAAAGGGTTAAATTCAGCTGCATTCACAATAAGCAAAGCAGCTTCGGTATAGCGGTGAAAAAATTCTGTATATGCATCACTCAGTTTCTCAAGATATGAGTCTGCAATTTTTTGTTCAAATCGGTTGTTGCGTTGTTTAATACGTTGCTGCAGTACTTTTACTGGTGCCTGCAGATAGACAACAATATCAGGCTTAGTTCTCTCTACATTTAGGCTATCGTATATCTGTCGATACAGTGCTAAATCCTCTCTATTGAGAGTCAATTCGGCAAAAATGGGGTCTTTCTCAATCATGAAATCGGCAAAAACAGGTTGATCTTTGCGAGAGAGATCCTTTTGCAGCTCAGTCATCTGTTCCACTCGCTGGAGCAGGAAAAACAGCTGGGTATGCAAAGAATACTGCGCCGGAGCGCGATAGAATCTCTCTAAATAAGGATTTTCCGCTGGTTTTTCTAAAAACAGCGACCCACCGCAGGCAGCAAGCATGCGGCGACACAAAGAAGACTTACCGACCCCGATTGGCCCTTCGATAACAATATGATTTTTGTTGATTTTTAAACTTTCCATCGGCGAGAACAACAGACAAGAACACTCTCAGACCGAACTCATACTATAAGAAAGAGCAGCTAACTCAAAGCGAATGTTTGATTAAAGACAAGTGTATAACTCACTCACATCCCGAATAGTTGAGGCGAAAAATCATACACAACTGAACCCCATTTTTAATACCTCCACATCACCATATTCGCGTAAAATAAACCGCTTAGTCCTTTAATTCAATCACGAAACTCGAACATGAGCGAGTCCAAAACCCAATCAGAACAAAGTATGGAAAAAGTCGAGAGCAGTAATTCTGAGAAGAGACAGGGTTCAAGCGGAATTTTTATCGAACTTATTTTCTGCGTGATTATTCCAACGATTATTTTGAAGAAACTCAGCGGGGCTGATGCTCTAGGCCCAACTTGGGCACTAATTGCCGCGCTTAGCCTACCATTTTCTTTTGCAATCTTTGATTTTTACAAGAAAAAGAAAATCGGATTTGTGCCGGCTCTAGGCTTTATTAGCATCTTACTTACCGGAGGTATTGGAATTTTAAAACTTCCCAAGGAGTACATAGCGTATAAAGAAGCCTTAATACCCTCCATTATTGGCTTGGCGACAGTTATTACAGCCTATACTAAATCCCCCTTGGTAAAGATGTTTTTGTTTAACGAGGCTTTTATGGATACCAAAAAGGTGGAAAATGCTGTTGTGGAGAATGAAAAGGAAACAGAATTTGCTAAGACTATGAGGAATGCAACTTGGATGCTCGCAAGCTCATTTCTTCTTTCCGCAATATTGAATTTTCTACTTGCGAAATGGATCGTGGTAAGTGAATCCGGTACCGACGCCTTTAATTCAGAACTTGGAACAATGAATCTTTACAGCTACCCGGTTATTGTCCTGCCCTGTATGGTAATTACCATATTTGCAATGCTCTATGTCTTTAAGCAAATTCGGGTCTTAACGGGGCTAGAGCTTGAAGAGATAATGCATCAGTGAGCAGCAAAATGGCACGCTGTATGAAGGCCTATTGCCATTGAGCACCATGCCCAAACACGGTACATTAGCGCCAATTTAATTTATGAGACCAGCGTTGTAGATTCTCGTTTTCCAGTCGCAGCCGGGTTGTAAAAAATTTCTGTTTAAATTTTATGTCTATTAGTTCGTCGAACACCGCTTCGCAAAGAAAAATCCTTGTTACCAATGCTCTACCCTACGCAAATGGTCCACTGCACTTGGGACACATGGTCGGCTTTATGCAAGCGGACATCTGGGTTCGATTTCAAAAAGTGCGTGGCCATAATGTGTCTTACGTTGGGGGCGACGATCAGCACGGAACGCCGATAATGCTGGGTGCTGAAAAGCAAGGCATCACTGCAGCCGAACTGGTGGCTGATATTGAACGCCAACACAAGGCTTCACTGGATGGGTTTCACATCCAGTTTGACAACTACGCAGGGACACACGACAGCCAGAACGAGGCTTTGGTAAATGAAATCTACCTCAAACTAAAAGAGCGCGGACACATCGATGTGCGGACAATCAAGCAAGCCTACGATGAAGAAAAGGGCATGTTTCTACCTGATCGATATGTCAAAGGTACGTGCCCGAACCCTAAATGTAATGCTAAAGATCAATACGGTGACAATTGCGAAGTATGTGGAGCGACCTACGACACCACGGATCTGATCGAACCCTATTCTGTGCTTTCTGGAAAGCCACCTATTGAAAAAGAGAGCGAACATTATTTCTTCAAAGTCAGTGACTTTGAGGCCATGTTGACCGAATGGAAAAACTCAGATGCTCTGCAGCCAGAGATTGCCAATAAGCTTGCGGAGTGGTTTGAGTCAGGTTTAATCGACTGGGATATCAGCCGCGACAAGCCGTATTGGGGGTTTGAGATTCCCGATGCACCAGGTAAATACTTTTATGTGTGGTTGGACGCGCCAATTGGCTATATGTCCAGTCATAAGATACTTTGCGACTCGACCGGAGAAGACTGGAATCAGTACTGGGATGCCGGTTCTGATGCGGAACTGTATCATTTCATCGGCAAAGACATCGTTAGATTCCATACACTATTTTGGCCGGCCATGCTGGAGGCTGCCGGGTTCCGTCGGCCATCTGGTGTGTTCGTCCATGGTTTTTTGACAGTAGATGGCGCAAAGATGTCAAAGTCTCGCGGTACTTTTGTTATGGCCGACACGTACCTGAACCATTTAAACCCGGAGTATCTGCGTTACTACTTCGCCGCAAAACTCAGCAGCTCAGTGGTCGATATGGACTTAAACCTGGATGATTTCAGTGCCAGAGTAAATTCAGACTTAGTGGGTAAAATGATTAATATCGCGTCGCGATGTGCGGGCTTTATTGCCAAACGATTCGATGGACAATTATCAAACACAACGGCTGCGCCAGAGCTTCATCAAGCCTTCGTCGGTGCATCAGAGTCCATAGCAAAACGCTATGAAGGCAGAGAATACTCTCAAGCCATGCGTGAGATTATGGCATTGGCAGATAAGGCCAACCAATTCATTGACGAACACAAACCGTGGATACTGATAAAGGACGAAGCGAACCTTCAGCAGGTCCAAGATGTCTGCACGGCGGGAATCAATGCGTTTAGATCTCTGTGTATCTATTTAAAACCAGTGCTTCCTGAATTGGTGGAAAACGCTGAATCATTCCTAAATGTTGAGCCATTGACTTGGGATGACATACAACAACCGCTGTTGGCTCACAAGATAAATAAGTTTAAGCCACTGATGACTCGGATAGAACGAGAATCCATTGATGCCATGATAGAAGAAAGTAAAGAAGCGATGGAAGTCGAGCAAGCTCCAGCGAGTGACCCGAACTCACCACTTGGGCAGGACCCTATTTCTCCTGAAATTCAATTTGATGACTTTGCGAAGCTGGATTTGCGTGTGGCTTTGATTGCAAAGGCAGAGCACGTAGAGGGAGCCGATAAGTTATTACAGCTAACCCTAGACTTAGGTGGCCAAACCAAACAGGTGTTCGCAGGCATTAAGTCAGCTTATTCTCCGGAGGATTTGGAGGGCAAATTAACAGTTATGGTTGCCAATCTTGCACCTCGTAAGATGCGCTTTGGCGTCTCCGAGGGAATGGTATTGGCCGCGGGTCCGGGTGGCTCTGATCTATTCGTTCTAAATCCTGATGCAGGCGCAAAACCAGGAATGCGAGTCAAGTAAGGATGTCTTCTCATGAGGAACAACGCTTAAAGCGAATTCAAGCTGTGGATGACTGGCTTCCACAGACCCAATGCACTCAATGTAGCTATCCGCGTTGCTGGGATTACGCTGAGGCTATAGTTGACGGTCAAGCTGATATCAATCAATGCCCGCCGGGAGGAGATACGACCATACGCGGGCTCGCGTCAGTAACCGGCAAAATCGGGAAAAAGTTGAATCCAGAATTTGGCATCACCAAGCCAAAGACGGTTGCGGTGATTGATGAAGACGTGTGCATTGGCTGCGTAATGTGCATAAAAGCCTGCCCAACAGACGCTATCGCAGGCGCGGCCAAAATGATGCATACCGTTATTGCGAGCGATTGTACAGGCTGCGAACTGTGCATTGAGCCTTGTCCTGTTGACTGTATTGACCTTATTCCAGACCCTAAAGAGCCGGACTTAACATGGCGCTGGTCAGATTATTCACCCGAAGCAACACAGCGAGCTAGGTTGTTAACAAATGGGAAAATAGAGCGGGAACAGAAGCGAAAGCAAGCCAAAAGTTCCATGTCTAAACTAAGAGAGTTACGAAAGGAAAAAGGCACCGAGCAAATAAAATTAGATATCGCAGCAGCATTAGAAAGAGTAAAACAGCGAGAAAGTGGCGATTAATGGGTAGTGAAATTACACAACTGCTGACGGATGAATGAATAAAGATAAGCGCCGAGAAATCTTTACACGGTTTCAAAAAGAGAACCCCAAACCTGAGACAGAACTCAACTACTCCAGCGATTTTGAATTATTGATCGCGGTAATTCTGTCTGCACAAGCGACCGATGTCGGTGTCAACAAAGCCACGGCTAAGCTTTATCCTGTCGCCAATACTCCTGAATCGATCCATGCGCTGGGCATTGAAGGTCTCAGCAAATACATTAAAACCATTGGTCTTTATAACAGTAAAGCTAAAAATGTTATTGCTGCATGTGCCCAGCTGATAGCTAAACATAACAGCCAAGTCCCGCAAACCCGAGAGGAATTAGAGGCCCTACCTGGTGTGGGCCGAAAAACGGCCAATGTGGTACTCAATACCGCATTTGGACAACCAGCAATGGCGGTCGACACGCATATATTCCGCGTCTCCAACAGAACAAAAATTGCACCAGGAAAAACCGTATTAGCGGTTGAAAAAGCTTTAATGAAGTTTGTGCCAAAAGAGTTTTTGATCGACGCTCATCACTGGCTAATCCTACACGGACGCTACACCTGCATTGCACGAAAACCAAGATGCGGATCTTGCATAATCAGTGATCTCTGTGAGTACAAGGATAAACAATTCGAATGATTGATTATCTTGCAGAGCAACGAGTTAGCACCGGATCCAGCTATAGCGCCATACCGGACAACGAGCATGCTACGAACGCAGTAAAAAATGCGTTAGCGAAATTCGAACAAAATACCGCCGGTAGTGTACTGCTGTTTCTTAGTAGTGCGTATTCACATGCACCACAAGGTGCGATAAAAGCAGCAGCGAAAGCAGCGGGAACTACGCAAGTTTTTGGTTGCTGCGCAATGAATTTGTTGACTGAAGATGAGTGGTTGATGGATGTGGAGGGAGCAGTCGCTATGGTTTTGCCATCAGACTTATCCCTGACTCCGGTAAAAATTCTGGAACGCCTCGGGACAATTCCCCAGCTAGTGCTGACCTTAACCTCGCCAAACGCTGCAAATATAGCCATCAACAGCACAAGTTTGCCTCAAATTGGGTCCATCACAAGTGACGAATTTGGTCATGGACCTTTTTCTGTTTGGCAAAGTGGGCAAATAGAGGAGCACGAATTCAGCCAGGTGGGTATCAGCGAAAGACTCCAAGGGCATATTTTATCAGCACAAGGCATCAAGCCCTTAAGCGAAATCATGCAGATAAACTTGGCGACCGGTCGGTCTCTGAAAGAAGTAGGCGAACGAGTAGCTATCGACTCTATGTCATCGTCTGCGAGAGAACTCGCACTCACAAAGCCCTATAACTTAATGTGTGCGATTTCTGAGGATTCGGATATAGAAAGCATCCATCAGGGGCACTTCAAAGTGAATCATGTGGTCTCTGTTGACTCTGATACCGGCGAGATACTTATCTCTGGCAAACCCAAAGCGGGGCGTCACATGTTCTGGGCGGTCAGAGATCCAGAAAGCGCTGAACAATCCATGCAGGACCAATTGATAAAATTGAAGTCTAGGCTAACTAAACCACCACTGTTTGCTCTCTTGTTTCCCAACATCAGCCGAGGTGCGGAGTTTTACGGCGGACGAGATAGGGATTTGGATTGTTTCTCAGGTGCATTTCCTGGCCTTCCAACCATTGGATTTTATGGCAACGGGGAAATCACACCGGGTCACCGTGGCAAAGGCCTTATTCAAAGATACACTACGCTGGCTGTTGTATTTACCGAAGAAGGCTGAGCCAAGCAGTAAACGGAATCACCATGTCATGCGCCACAATCAACTCTTTTGATGTAACATCGTAATGAAAGAGTACCGTCGTACGGTCTCATTGATCTACATAAATTCGTTATTTCAGAACTATGAAGTCTATCAACGTTAAGATTGAGGAACAGCCATCATCTGTCAACGAGCTGAGTCAAAACAGCAATGTTCCAACTACCGGGCCAAAATTTGAAGAAGTACTTGGTGAGAATTCACTGGAATTGAGTCATGAGACTCCCTCTGAGCTGCAAATAAATTTAGGAAAGCTTTGCAACCTTGCCTGTCATCACTGTCATGTGGACGCTGGACCAAAGCGGACCGAAATCATGACCTGGGAGACCATGGCGCGTATCCTCAGTTGGGTCGAACAAGCTGACATTAAATCCGTTGATCTCACTGGGGGGGCGCCTGAGCTGAACCCTCACTTCAGGAAGTTCTGTACTCATTTGCTTGATCTTGGTGTCACCATCACTTCACGCTGCAACATCACTGTTCTTTATGAAGTCGGACAAGAGGATCTTGCCGCTTGGTACCAACAAAATAAAATACGCCTTGTTTGCTCCTTACCTTGCTACACCGAAGACAACGTGGATGCCCAGCGAGGCAAAGGGGTTTTCGATAAAAGCATATCGGGATTACAACTATTGAACTCACTGGGATATGGTTCCGATCCTAACCTGACATTAGACTTGGTTTATAATCCTGGAGGAGCGTTCTTACCACCACCGCAACAATCTCTTGAGTCCGACTACAGAGCAATGTTGGGCAACGAATTTGGGATTGTTTTTTCCAACTTGTTGGCGATTACCAATATTCCCATTAACCGTTTTGCCCACGGACTTCGTCGAGATGGACTCTTGGAAGACTACCAACACCTATTGGTTGAAAATTTTAATTCATCGACTGTAAACCAACTAATGTGCCGACATTTGTTAAACCTCGATTGGGAGGGAAGAGTTTATGACTGCGACTTCAATCAAATGCTCGAAATGCCGTACGGTGGAAATCAAGAAACGTATCTCTGGGAGATAGAAATGACTAGCGTGAAGGGCTCCAAAATAAAAACCGATCGTCACTGCTTTGGATGCACGGCGGGCGCAGGCAGCAGCTGTGGCGGTGAACTGGCTTAATACCTGCGATTTGCAGTGATGGAGCACGGCATATCGGTTGTTATGCCAGTTAGGAACGCTGGCGGCCATCTTGGTTCTGCGGTAGAAAGCATTCTCACTCAGTCTTTCTCAATGATCGAGTTAATCATCATTGATGATGGTAGTACCGACAATGCCATAGAACAGCTTGGCACATTGCTAAAGGATACTAGAATTCGACTGATTAAGAGTAAGGGTATTGGTATCGTGGATGCTCTGAATACTGGTATCGAACTAGCAAGCTACAGCACAATAGCCAGAATGGACGGCGATGACATTGCTCATCCGGAGCGTCTTAAAATCCAGTATGAGTTTATGCAAGAAAACCCCAACATCGATTTTATTGGATGTCAGGTTGAGATATTTTGTCTCGAATCCGAGCCCAAACAAGGATATAAACTCTACGAACAATGGATCAATGCACTCTCCATTCACGAAGATATCGTTCGTGAAATATTCATCGAGAGCCCCATTGCTCATCCGACGGTCATGTTCAGAAAGTCAACGATCAACGATCTTGGCGGATATCAACATAATGAGTGGCCAGAGGATTACGATCTCTTTTTGAGAGCTTTTCAAGCTGGGCTTATATTTGGCAAACCAGTCTCGAGTCAGCCACTATTACACTGGCGGGATCACGAAGTAAGAGCGTCTAGAACTCAAGCGCAGTATCAAAAAAGGGCATTTTTACATTGTAAGGCGCATTATCTTGGGCGTTATATTGCGAACAGCAAGTTCGAGTGTGTCACTATATGGGGCACCGGCCCAACAGGTCTTGTTCTACATGATCTTTTAAAGGAACAAGGTACTGTTGTTGATAGCTTCATTGACGTCGCAAAAAAGCTGGAGGGGCGTAAAAAAAGAGACAAACCAGTCTATGTCGTAACTCATATCAAACAATTGAATATCCACCGGAAACCAAATTCCATCTGTTTAATCGCGGTAAGCGCCCGTGGAGCAAGAGAAAAAATAAAAGGTTTCCTGAATCAAGCTGGGTGGCAAGAGAGCCAAGAATTTATCTTTGTGGCCTGATTTAAATTAAGGGATGGGGTGTATAGGCCACCAGGGGTAAGCGTAGATAGCTGAGCAAAATACGACAGGGAAATCTTTAAAAAAGATCGATCTGAGTTAAGGACACCGGCTAATTGATAAAACGTAGACGTAAAAAAAGCTCCCGAAGGAGCTTTTTTAACAGTATATAAATTGGTCTCTAGCAAAAGGTTACCCAACCCCTACCCAAAATCTGCCATGCCAGAGCCAATTCATATGCCCTACCTAACCATGACTAAAGTTTAAAATTTGGAATAGTTTATTCCTAGAGGCCTTAGACCAAACTTTCATCAGACCAAAGTCTGAAATCAATAACTTACGAGCCTAATCGGCGCATTTATCCCTTGCGAGTCATTTCATAGGCCTTAATTGCAGCTTGTACGCGGTTACTGACATGTAACTTCGTCATTATATTCGTCATGTAATGCTTAACTGTCTTTTCACTCAAGCAAATATCATTTGCGATATCGCGATTACTCATTCCCTGCGCTAGCTTCACCAAAATTTGTCTTTCACGATCGCTCAAATCAAAGTCTTCAGGAGTATTCTTCTTGCTATCTTCATGACTACGCCTAATGAGGTTAACAGCCAAATTCGGCGAAATATAAGAATCTCCACTATGTATATCTTGCAATATCTGTAATAGATCGGCCGAGGCAACACCTTTTAGAACATAACCTCTGGCCTGAGCACGTAGAGCCGCCTGTACGTCGTGTTCTTGCTCTGAAACCGTGAGCATAATCACTTTTACGGCTGGACATTTTTGTGCCAACTCATTCGCAGTTTCTATTCCTCCGCCTGGCATACTAACATCCACCAACATAAGGTTAGGCATATGCTTCTCGGCCGCCATGATGGCCTGCTCCTTGCTGCCAGCCTGGGCGACGACATCAAAATAGCCACTTTCCATAAGGGTTGTGACCACTCCTTCTCTAAATAAAGGATGATCATCAACAACGACGATTGAAATCCTATCTGACATTAACTCTGCTCTTTTTATTATCGAGACGTAGTCTCAAATCAATTTCGACCCAACCTAGTCAAAATTCAATAATACCCTGTTGCCTATGCTACCTAAAATACACTGTCAGTCATAGCAAATACTTGGTAAAGCGAAACGAAAGGCTAGCTGTCCTTTAGGCTAACGGTTAGTTTGAGGGCAGTCCCTACCCCTAGCTCACTATTAATCGATAAACGTCCACCTAGACTCTCAATTCTATCCTTTAGCCCAATTAGTCCGAGATGCGTACCATCGTTGTTCAGTTTGGATTTTCTAAACCCGATACCGTTATCTTTAAGAGATATGTGCAACATGTCTTCGATGATGCTGACGGTAAGTTTACACTTTTCTGCCTGTCCGTGTTTATGCGCATTGTTTAGGCCCTCTTGTACAAATCGGTAGGCGCAGATCTTAATCGGCAAATCGATATCTCTATCTAAATCCTGGTAAAATTCGGCCACATCGGTACTGAATGATGTGGTGTGTAATAGAACCACCTTCTGCATACACTGCTCTAAGGTCATGACTTCTAACTCTGGAAGAACTAGACCTGATGAAATTCCTCTAATCTCCTCAAGAGACTCTTCCAAGGCCTGCTTAATCGCATGAAACTCTGGCCCAATTAGACCACTTTCGTCTTTTTCAAGAGCTTGATTTAAGCGCATTATTGAGAAGCCAATCATTTGAGCCGGACCGTCATGGAGATCGGCACCGACGCGCCTTAAAAATTGCTCGTTCAACTCGACGGCACGTGCGCTGGCTGTCCTGATACTGCGCTGCATGCTCTTATTAATAGAGAGTAAGTTGGACAGGCTGGATATCTGCTTGTTTAAACGTTCTTCTTGCTCATCGATCGTGCGCATTCCTTTTTGGAAAGTCACATAAAGCACTGAGAAGAGTAGAGATGAGCAAACCAATAAAAAGAGGAATAATCGTAGGACAACGTTCTTCTGGCGTAACAAATTCTCTGAATTGTCGACTGAGAGTATAACCGTCAACTGCTGGCCTTTCAGTCCAATAAACACGGCGATTTTATTTGTTTCAAAACTCCCTGTGAGTAAGCCTAACCAATTACTTGCCGCAAAAAGTTTGGGAACAATGACCTCATACGGTTCATCGATAGTCAATGTCGGGACAAGACGCGAATCAAGAAACTGAGTTCTAGGGCCTCTTGAGAAAACCTCTTCATTGTTTCTATCTAAAATTTGCACTGCCTCTGCACCAACCACTCGATTGAAAGCGGTGGTGCCCAACACGACAATGGCTTGCTTTGGATCAGCAACTCTCTCGGTTCCGCTGAGGGATCGCGCAATTGAAGCCAGCTGTTTGTGGACCCGCTCAGATAAAGCGACTGTTTCGTTGTACTGAAGTCGAAAGTGACCAGCAACGGAAAAAACCAGAGAAATCAGCATCACTCCAATTAACCCGAAGTACAAAAAACGAGAAGTTAAATGCCTCTTCCTCTCTTCGGTATTAATCGAAACATCTACTTCGCCCGTATCCTGAGTAGAGCTAATTTGTATAGATCTCTGATCCATTTCGATTTATCGGTGCCTTATTCAGACTTTTGTAATCCCCTACCCTAATTTTACCTCACTGGCTTGGTTATTGCGAAGAATGATCTCTTGAGTCGCTCTAACAAATATTGTCGGTTAGATATTAAGCTCTGGTTTTATAAAAGTGGAGTATCAATACAACCCATCCTATTAACAGAAACACCCCGCCTACGGGCGTTAAAAAAGCTAACCAACTTAATTTTGTGATAGCAAGAAGATAAAGAGAACCAGAAAAAAGCAATACACCAGCTATCCAGCAAGTAGTTGACACGTGCATCAACTGCCCAAATTTGTCATCCAAACGTAAGGTAGCAAGCAATGCCAAGGTGTGGATAAAGTGATATTGGTTAGCCAGTTGATAAGTACTCTCAGTTCCTAATCTAGCTAAGAGTTCTTTCAAGGCGTGCGCACCAAAGGCTCCGAACGCCACAGCCAGCAGTCCCAACACGGCAGTCACAATGCCGATCACACGCCTAGAATTGGATTGCTTTGCGTTTGTCTTGCTCATTATCCAACGCCTAAGAATCTAAATTGGACAGGTTACACCTGTGCCGCCGATACCACAGTAGCCGTTAGGATTCTTAGCGAGATACTGTTGATGATAATCCTCGGCATAATAAAACTCGGGAGCATTGATAATTTCGGTAGTCATCACGCTATGTCCGTGATCGGTCAACGCAACTTGATACTGATCAGACAATTTTCTCGCCACTTTTAGCTGCATACTGTTGGTCACGTAAATTCCAGATCTGTACTGCGTACCAATATCGTTGCCCTGGCGCATTCCCTGGGTAGGATCGTGAAGCTCGAAAAAGGCCGCAAGCAGCTTCTCTGCTGACGTTTGCGAGGTATTAAATACAACCATTACAACTTCATTATGTCCGGTTAAACCGGAGCAAACTTCTTCGTAAGTGGGATTCGGCGTCAATCCCCCCATATAACCGACAGCGGTGCTTACAACGCCTTCCATCTGCCAGTACTTACGCTCAGCCCCCCAAAAGCAACCGAGCCCTAGATAGATAGTTTCGAGAAGACTCTGGTCTTCGCTGAATGGTGGCCTCAGAGGTGCTCCATTAACAAAGTGGACATTGTTAATCTTTAAAGGCTCGGAGCGGCCAGGTAATGCTTCTTCCGATGTCGGTAGTGATAATTTTTTGTTCAACACGGTCATTAACCTCAGATGATTACGTTATTTGCGTGATATAAGCCTCTTCACGTCAACTTCAAGCGTTGCGTGGAGGATAACATCAACTCGTCAACACTCGCTCAGCGCTTCCAGAGACTTTACCATGATCAAATACATGACTGCTTTTACCGCCTTTTTAATTGTATTCCACATCGGGAATGCACAAGCGGATGAACACTCCGATGGGATGAAGCAAGCGGTTTTCGCCGGAGGTTGCTTCTGGTGTATTGAAGCCGACTTTGAAAAGTTGGACGGAGTAAAAACCGTGGTATCCGGTTACACAGGCGGAGCCGCCGAAACGGCTGATTATAAAACCGTGACATACAATGAGACAGGGCACTACGAAGCAGTTAGAGTTGACTATGACCCCAGCGTTGTTAGTTATTCCGAATTAGTAGAATACTTTTGGCGGCACATCGATCCAACAGATGCAGAAGGTCAGTTTTGTGATAAAGGCTCCTCATATCGATCTGCCATATTTTACAGTGGCAGTGAGCAGCAAGAGATTGCTGAGGCCTCTCTTTCCAAATTACAAAACACTAAGCCCTTCGAACAAGCGATCGTAACACCGTTATTGCCGGCTAAACCGTTTTATTTGGCGGAAGAATATCACCAAGACTATTACAAAAAGAATCCAATTCGTTATCGGTTTTATCGCAATGGCTGTGGTCGAGATCGAAGAGTCAAAGAGCTTTGGGGAGAATAAGGCAAAGATTAATCGCGTTCTAATCGAGACTGACAACCGACACAATAGTTCGCCAAAGGGTTCAGAAAAATTCGTTGGAAAGGAATCAGCTGATTACATTCCTCGCATAGCCCAAACTCAGTTGAGTTCAATAACCGCAATTTCCGCTGAATCTCAGACTGCTGTGCTAATACCCTGCTCAACCCTGCAACAGCAAGCGCTTGTCCTTGCATTGCATCCATACGAGACAGTCTGCCGACTTTTGATTGATCTAAGGTAACGGGTTTAGCACTTTGCTTTGATTGCGAGATAAGAGCATCTAATTCATGGGCCACATCAATTAGCCTTTCTTCTAATTCACGAATCTGTTCTGGACTGTAGGCCAAATCTAGCTTTCCTTTGACAAAGAAAGAGCCGCGTTACGATCAGAAATTTGAAGCACCGTTTCCAGCGGTGAGGAGTCAAAAGCGATATCCAGCTCTTCCGCATGATCGTGATTGTCAGTGGACAATGACTGAAAATCAAACAGATCTCGATCCAACAGGTGAGACTTGGTAACACGGGTCATGGATTTAAAAACATTAATCACACGCCCCGGTTGTTCTTTATCCCAATCTTGGAGCATGGATTTAATCTTTTTACGTTGTAGATTCTCTTGCGAGCCACACAGATTGCAGGGAATGATGGGATACTCCTGAATCTGAGCAAATTTTGCGATATCGGCCTCGCGGCAATACGCCAGTGGTCTGATCACAACATGTTGTTTGTCATCAGAAACAAGTTTTGGCGGCATGCTTTTCAACCTTGCACCATGAAACATATTAAGGAACAACGTTTCAACCATGTCGTCCATATGGTGTCCAAGTGCAATTTTGGTAGCACCCAATTCAGTGGCCGTTCGATACAAAATCCCTCGCCTCAAACGAGAACACAGAGAACAAGTTGTTTTGCCTTCCGGTATTTTTTCAGTGACAACGCTGTAAGTATCCTCTTCAACAATCTTATACTCCACATCGACCCCATCGAGATAGTTAGGCAGTACCTCTTCGGGAAACCCGGGCTGTTTTTGATCCAGGTTAACCGCCACAATTGAAAAATCAATCGGCGCTCGCTGTTGCATGTTTTTTAATACCGTTAGCAGGCTGTAGCTGTCCTTACCACCGGATAAACACACCATGACTCGATCACCATCTTCAATCATGTTGAAATCGGCGATCGCCTCTCCCACTTGTCGATGGATTCGCTTTGACAGCTTATTGTCACTGTATGACTTCTTTCGGTATTGTTTGGCAGTCATGTCTCTTACTCACTTCGCTCTGAGGCGCGAGTTTACGGCATTATTCTACTTAAATTAAGCGATTCAGAGCGAGTTGTAACATTTCTTGAGTTTCCCGGCGTACATGTCACACCGATGTAATATAGTGTGGTTTTAATTGCGAGAATTATTACAAAGACAAGAAGCTTAAGCTCCTGATTTGTAAGATTAATACACACAACACGACGCAAAACTCGTGTTTTTTTAGATAGGTGATCAAGTGAGTTCACACATTTTAGTTGTCGACGACGAAGCCGCCATTCGCGATATGGTTAGAATGGCCTTGGAAATGGAGGGATTTACCGTTTCCGATGCCAGCAATGCACATCAAGCCGCCAAGATTCTTGAAAATACTGATATAGATTTGATTCTTCTAGATTGGATGATGCCTGGAATCTCTGGCATCGACTTTGCTGGACGTATTCGAAGAGAAGGCAATGCATCGGTTGGGATAATCATGGTTACCGCAAAAGACGATGAGAATGATCTTATCAGAGGTCTGGATGTTGGCGCGGATGACTACGTAAAAAAGCCATTTTCAACTAAAGAATTAGTCTCGAGAATTAATGCGGTTTTAAGACGGCTTTCGGATTCAAATGGTCAACAAGACATTGTCTCAGCCGGCAAAATTACCATTGACTCAGAACAGCACCGAATATTGATAGACGGAGCTAGTGTCGACTTCAGTCCCACGGAATTTCGCCTATTGCACTTTTTGCTGACCCATCCTGATAGAGTGTTTGCCAGGGACCAGTTGTTAGACAACGTTTGGGGCAGTCAGGTTTACGTCGAAGATCGCACTGTCGATGTTCACATTCGCCGACTGAGAAAAGTACTGGAACCTTATGAATGTGATAACTACATCAACACCGTCAGAGGCGTGGGATATCGCTTCTCACTGCCCGCGGCCTAAGGTAGTCGGGTCATTTGCTAAGGGTTTAATCTAAGCATACACTTGGATTCATGGAACGAGACCTCTGGAAATATGCAGCGATCGTGGGTGGAGCAGCACTTATTGGCTACTCCATCGACTACGCACTATTGACCGCTTTTTTGGCAGCGGTCACTCTAGTGGTTTGGCAACTACACAGAATCAACTTAATTCAAAAATGGCTGGATGACCCCAAGGCACACCAGTTACCTGAAATGGGAGGATTGTTCTATCTCCTACATAAAAAGCTGACTAAAAGAAATGCGCAATACGCAAAGCGCAAACGCCAGCTCTCCAGTTATCTAAGTCAGTTTCGTAAGGCAGTCAGTGCGATGCCAGACGCGATTGTCTTGATCGACAATAATGGCAAAATTGAGTGGGCTAACTCGAACGCCTCGAGTCTATTGGGCATTCGATGGCCAGAAGATGGTGCCGTCAGGTTTGGCGACCTTATTCGCTACCAAGAAGTTGCGGCGATGCTGGCGGACAGTAAACGGAAGAAAGAGACGCTGGAGATCAATTCAATCGCTCACAATGGAAGAAGCATAAACTTCAAATCTATCCCATACTCAAATACCACTAGGATGGTAATCGCTCGGGATGTGAGTCAGCTGATTAAAGTAAATCAGATGCACTCTGATTTCGTTGCCAATGTCTCGCATGAGTTAAAAACACCCTTAACGGTTCTAAAGGGCTATGTTGAAATTCTTCAAGGAGCATCGGATCTTCCTTCAAAGTTTGTAAAGCCCTTGGAGCAAATGAATGTTCAAAGCACACGCATGCAGTTCATTGTTAGCGACTTATTGTATTTAGCTAGGCTGGAGGACAAAGACAATGTGGCACCGCATCAGATGGTGCAGGTCACCCATTTAGTCAATACAATTATCGAAGCAGTGCAACCACTGCTGGAAGACAAGCGACATAAAATTCAGCTGGATATCGATCATGATCTTTGTCTAGTCGGGGCGGAAACGGAATTGCATAGTGCCTTCTCAAATTTGGTCACCAATGCGATCAACTACACTGAGCCACATGGCGAAATTGGCATATTGTGGAAAGCGGATGAAGACGGCGCAATATTTCGAGTTAAGGACAATGGATTAGGCATCCCAGCGCATCACTTAAGTCGTTTGACGCAACGATTTTATCGAGTCGACACTGATCGCTCTAGAGAAGGCGGAGGAACAGGATTAGGATTGGCAATTGTTAAGCACGTTCTTCAACGACATGCTGGAGAGTTACTGATCTCAAGCACCGAAGGGGTTGGCAGCACATTCACTTGTCACTTCCCTAACGAGCAAATTTCAAGGTCAGCTCAAAAAAAGATCAGCTAGGCTTCATACGTTGGATTGACGTAATGCTTAATTGTCTCGCGCAGTCATAGTTTGCTTGCTCGCCTCAAAGACGTTTTCCAGATGCCGATAGAAAAAGTCTCGTACCACTTTGACCCGAGACAAGTTCCGCAAATCACTATGATAAAGAACCCACATTTTAGCCATGCTAAGTGGCGGAGATATTCTGATCAATTGCGGGATTCTATCAGCGACGATACAAGGCAAGCTTGCAATGCCAGCCCCTTGCTTAGCAAACTCAACTTGAATGGGAATACTGTCGAAAAAACCTATTACTCCTAAATGATCGAAGCCATGTCTTGGTTTCCAGGTCTGCGGACTACCCCATCCAATCAATTTTGCCGTCGAGTCTGGATTCGTAGGCCTAGTGTTTTCGACATATTCGCGGGTTGCGTAGGCAGCCATGGTCATATCACCCACGACTCGGCCGATCAGATCTAGGGGTTCATCATTGGTGCACCTGATAGCGATATCGGCTTCTCGGCGACTTAAGTCAGCCGTAGCGTAACTGAGATCGATTTCGAGTTTTATGTTGGGAAACGTATCCTGAAACCCCTTGAACTCGAATATAGTCTCAGGCACTGCCAAGAATTCCGGCATGGTTACCCTTACCACTCCGGCCAGTTCACTGTCACGCCCTGTGACGACTCTGGCAACACCTTGGACACTCTCCTCAATCTCTTGAGCTCCTTGCTTAACCTCCTCTCCCGCTTCAGACAGTCTGAGACGTTGTCCCTCCTTCTCAAACAGCGTCGTGCCCAATGAACCTTCCAACTCCTTGATCTTTCTCATCAGAGTTGAATGACTAACTCCCAGCTTTGCTGCTGCAGCCCGCACCGAAGTAGCTCTAGCTACGGCCAAAAAGTATTGATAATTATTCCAATCCATGACGGTCTATATTTGAACCAGATTATCTATTAATAGCGATTAATTTATCATATTTAAACCATTATAGTATTTCCTCAATTTGAGATTTCATCAAGCAGGAGACCAAATGTTTATCGTTCTAATCACTTTATCCATCGTTATGTTCTTACCGCTACTTCTGGCCATAGGATCAATTAAGTATCGAACCGCTCAGTTTGGCAAACCCGATATAGATTACCCAAGAGATCAAGCATCAAAGTTAACAGGAGCGGGAAAAAGAATCGTTGCCGCACAAGAAAATGCTTGGGAGGCCTTGGGGTTGTTTATCACCGCTTTGGTAATTTGTGCCCTGGCGGAAGTTGACTTCAATCAGTTAAAGAACCCGGCTTTGTAATTTGTTGGAGCCAGAATTAGCCATGCGCTTTTTTATCTTGTTGGCAATGGAAAACTGCGGTTTCTCGCCTTCGTAACATCATTAATCTCCTTGACATGGATGATCTATCTGGCCTTTTCTGCCCTTTAAATAGTGTTTGGGAATCATGAGTTCAGTCCTACCTAAGCAAATTATCCGCTTGGACGATAAGCACGTATTTCGATCCGGAGAGAAATCGCTTCCGTTCGCGCCGGGGGTTACCTTATTCGACCAATTTGAAGCGATACCGCAACATTTTATGGAAGTTAGTCGAAGTCTTGAACAGCTTGAATACATCATCGATCGTATCGAGACTCTTCCAGAACACGTGCTGTTCGCGGGATGTCAACATGACGCCCACTTTATTCAAGTTGGGGTAATCGGCAAAGAGAATTACCCTAAACCCAATTCACTCAATCAAGTGTCGTACTGCAAAGATAACAAGATTGTCTATGGTCGACGTTGGTTAATCGAGTCCAACACCCCCACTTCGGAAGTGATTCAAACGGCCTTTTTAGCTATACAGAAGGCACGCGAGCACGAACTACGAGAACATATCAAGATTCGATTAATCGGGTGCGAATGTAAAGCAACTCCATTTAGCTCACACATGGATCTACCATTAATGAGCATTGTTAGAGCTAAGCTCGATCAGCCAGTACAGCTGCCGCCTGAATCGCTGCTCAATCATTTCCAACTATTAGATGTGAGTATAAAGATCGAGCACAGCACAAAGCTGGAAGAGAATAAGCAGTTCACTGTAGTGTCTATTCATTCTGGTCCCAAAACTCGAAAAGTATTTCCCGAGCTCGACAAGCAAATCGTTGGCCTTGTGTGGGATTCTGACTATACCCAAAGTTTTTTGTCGGCATTGGTAGAACAACTAATAGCCTTGTCAAATAGACATGTTGGCGAGACCTTTAGTTACGAGGGTTTTAAGAGATTCAGTCACCGACTAAATACTTTGGCAGCCGCCGATTTTTCCTATCAGAGTCGCAGAACCAAAGATCAACGCCTTGATGCCAATAATCAATACTTTCAGCAAGCCTTTGCCGAAATGACTCATCGTGTGGATAGCGCTAAGGCTCCGCATTACAACAATGGAAAACTGGGTGTAAAACAAAGACAGCGCCTCGATGAATCTGACGTAACCCTGGGCTACCTCCCTAAGTAGTCAATTAAATAACTAGTCAATAAAATAGCTAGCCAATAAAAATTTCAGCCAAGCCAGCACTGTCAATTCGCTACTCAAGTAATAATAACGTAGCGGCTAGCCATTGAAAAAGAGGGATTACATCGACAATTTCGCGATCACGTAAGCATGATCGCTAGGCTTGTCTGTATCTTCTCCAGGCGGCACACCGATCAATTCATTTCCGTGCAGAATTTCGTACTGAGCTCGGTTGGCTTGATGCATTGATTTGGATACCACACCGTGCATCAGCACTTGAAGTTTGCCCCGATGGTTATAGTCATAACGTTGATCTTCGGCTAAGTCCATTACGAGATTATGGCCGGTTTTGCCCACCAAAGCTTGCATGGGTTCACTGTGCTCGCCGTCGTTAAAATCGCCTGTGACGTAGTAGTCAATATCCAGCTTTTCGAGAGCATCCATTTCTCGATGTATCACTTGTGACTGTTCGACGCGGGTTTGTAATTTTTTGTCCACACCCGGATCTACAGGAGCGAAAATACTGTTTTGGTGGCGCTTTGATGCTAAATGAACATTGATCACCGCGAGTTTCTTATCGCTTCCGATCTCTGTAAATTCACATATCAACGGCTTCCGTGAGTCCTCAAAACATGTTTTACGTCGACCAAGGTTGCGAACAGATGACTTCACCAACTGGACTCGCTTTGGGTTGTACAGAAAGCCATTTCTGATATTACCGCCTGGTTGACCTCCGTCCTCGCCTTGAAGAGGAGCAATATCAACCCACTGATACTCAACATCACTAATTTGACGGATAGTTCGTATCAATAGCTGATAAGTTTCATCCGCGTCAGTTGTCGTACTTAGCTCTGCACCATCATTGTCTTGAATCTCTTGTAATGCCACGATGTCTGGACACTTTGCTTGCAGAGCAATTGCTTGAGCGAGCGTGTGAAACCGACCATCACCCCAATCATCGTCGACATCCAGCCTGGGATTAGTCACCCTGCCTGAATATTCAACATGGGCGTCCAAGTTAAAACAATTCAGAGTCATTACCGTGATATGTCCTGGCTCTGTGGCTAATTGTGTCTGGTTTAGCTTTACGTAGCTGGGCTCTATACGGAATCCATACCCAACTGCCATTTGATAAGAGCCAACACGATAGTTCAAAGGCCCAATCACATCGCTTTCAAGCTTGGCGCCAACGTTCAGACGCTTAGCAAGCGAATATTTATTGACTCGAAATCCAGGAAACCACTTCTGCTCATTACCAGATCTAGGGATAAGGCCATGATGTTCGGTTTCGACGAGGTCCTTGTTTGGTAATAGACCTGGTGGACAGAGAACGTAATCACCATAGTGATTGCTGGGAGCAATAAACGTGCTGCCCTTGCCCACCTTGACTAGCATACCTTCGAGACTATTCAGGTATCTGGCTAACTCTTGATAAGCACCAGAGAGGATATCGGCATCAAACTCAATCGGAGTGATATCTCCGCCATCGTGATCCAGCACTGAAAAACTGGACGCATGCAGCTGCGTCACCGGTTTGGCATCATCGTCTTTTATAAAGTCGACCACTTCCGCGACTACCTCAACCAAGCTGCCTATCATCGCCGTCTTATCCGGGCTGTATACAAATACCCCGTCTGAACCCTGCCCGTCCCATACCTTGTCAGGAGTTTGAATAAAAAACCCTCTTCGTACGTTACCGGTTACTACCCCTTGCGTGGTGACCGATTGGCCTGAATACGGTGACTCAAGACCGCTTCCCTGAATTGCTCGAATACTAATCACAAATATCGTGTCTATTGGCTGAAATGATTCTTAAGTATAACGAAAAAAGGCCGAATAACATGAGCTACTCGGCCTTCTAACAAATTGTATCAATTGCAAGCAATCGTAGCTAGGATAGCTGCTCCTTCACTTCATCCAAATCACTGTGACGAATGTCTTGTCCCTCGACTAAGTAGATCACGTTTTCGCAAATATTAATGCAATGATCACCAATACGCTCCAAAGATCGAGCTGCCCACATCACATCCAAACCGTCTGAAATATTCTCAGGGTCTTTTTTCATAAACTCGATCAAACGCATCACTACACGCGAATATTCATCGTCAATTTCTTGGTCTTTACGCATTACTTTAACCGCGGCACGAGTCTTCATTCTTGCGTAGGTATTCAGTGTTTCATGCAGTAACTCTTTCACGTGTTCAACCAAGGACAGCAATCCTTTAAAAGCCTTTTTGGAAGCATCTTGATCCATTGCATGTCGGACCATGTTCGCCACTCGCTCGGCTTCATCACCGATTCGCTCCAGGTCTCTCACGGACTTCGTTGTCGCAATAATCAGCCTTAGGTCTCCCGCGGCTGGCGAACGTCTCGCCAAAATACGAGTGCACTCTTCATCAATTTGCATTTCCAAATCGTTGATTTGGTTATCCAGCTTCTCGACGTCAGTGATCGAACTGCTGTCACCCTCTTTAAGAGCATCAATAGTCTTGTCCAATTGCACTTCAACTAGACCACCCATCTTGAGTACGCGCGAGCGTATCTCATCAAGCTCTTCATCAAATTGGCGTGATATGTGTCCGCCAACACGTATATCGTTATTCATTGCTATCTCCTTAACCGATTCGACCGGTGATGTATTCTTCCGTGAGTTTGTGCTCGGGGTTGGTAAACACGGTGGTGGTGTCGTTAACTTCTATCAACTTTCCAAGATGGAAGTAAGCGGTTCGTTGAGATACGCGTGCAGCTTGTTGCATTGAGTGCGTCACAATACAAATCGTAAAGTTTTCGCTTAACTCATGAATTAGCTCTTCCACCGTCGCTGTCGCAATTGGGTCTAGGGCCGAACAGGGCTCATCCATCAAAATCACTTCAGGATTGACGGCAATGGCCCTTGCAATGCAAAGTCGCTGCTGTTGACCACCCGATAAACCTGTTGCCGGTTCGTCCAATCGATCTTTGACTTCCTTCCACAAACCACAGCGCTGCAGGCTTTTTTCAACTAATTCGTCGAGCTCTACCTTGTTGTCAGTCAGGCCATGGATTCGCGCACCATACGCAACATTTTCATAAATCGATTTTGGAAACGGATTCGGCTTTTGAAACACCATTCCGACTCGAGCGCGCAGCTCAACCACATCGATTTTTTTGTCATAAATATTTAAATCATCGAGAAATAAATTGCCTTCGACACGGCAAATATCAATGGTGTCGTTCATACGATTTAAACATCGTAAAAAAGTCGATTTACCACATCCCGAGGGGCCAATCATGGAGATAACTTGGTTCTTACCGATATCCAGATTGACGTCAAAAATAGCCTGCTTTTCCCCGTAGAAAACATTCGCGTTACGAATATTCATTTTGGGGTCATCCAGCAATGGCTGACCAACGGTCTGATACGTTTCTTTTGCGATTTCTGACATAGTATTGTGTGCTGTGTTCATTTGAATTCTACGCGTTTACAACAATGCGGCGGGTTACCAGCGGCGCTCTAGGCGCTTTCGCAACCACACTGCCAGACTGTTCATGAAGATAAGGAAGGTCAAAAGCACCATGATTGCAGCCGATGTTTTCTCAACAAAGGCGCGTTCTGGGCTATCCGACCACAAAAATATCTGCACCGGTAGAACGGTAGCAGCATCGGTGATACCTGATGGCGTGTCAACAATAAATGCCACCATTCCAATCATAAGAAGAGGCGCTGTCTCACCCAAGGCTTGCGCCATACCAATGATAGTTCCCGTTAGCATGCCAGGCATCGCTAGGGGTAGCACGTGGTGCAACACTGTTTGCACCTTGGAGGCCCCCATTCCCAATGCCGCATCACGGATCGAGGGTGGTACTGCTTTAATCGCAGCGCGGCTGGAGATGATGATGGTGGGTAGTGTCATCAGGGTTAGGACAAACCCGCCGACCAATGGCACCGAACGTGGCATTCCAAAGAAATTGATAAAAACGGCCAGACCAAGCAATCCAAAAATAACCGACGGCACCGCAGCCAAATTATTAATATTGACTTCAATAAAATCGGTAATTTTGTTCTTTGGCGCGAATTCTTCCAAGTAAATAGCCGTCGCAACGGCGATCGGAAATGATAAGACCAGAGTCACTAACAAGGTTAACAATGAGCCCATTATTGCCCCACGGATGCCCGCAAGCTCTGGCTCTCTGGAATCCGCATTGGTAAAGAAAACACTATTAAACTTGCGCTCTACTTTACCGGCCTCGACAAACTCATTGAGCTTGCCGATCTGGAAGTCGGTCATGCGTCCGACGACCTCTTCGGGAGCAAGGTCCCTACCGTAACTGTGTTTATAGTAGGTATCAAAATCATCATCAGCCAATATTTCAATTGTCTGCGTGGTTCCCAAAATTGAGGGATCTGCCAACACCATGTCTCGAAGGATCAATGGCGCATCGCTGGTAAACAAACCATATAGCTGACGCTTTTCCTTACGGCCCGTGGCTTCAGGGTTTTGTTGGCGCATCTGTTTCTTGAAAAATGAGCCAAAACTGGCGGCCTTAATTTCCTTCTCCGTGCTTTGCGGAGTAAGTTTTAACTGATCCTGATCAAAGTTGATTTCAATAGTGATGTACGTTTGTGTAAACGCACTAACGCCTTTTGAAATAATATCCGTGAACAGAAACAAAACACAGGCAATGCCAAACCCGATCGAAATTCGACCGTACCATTTGAAGCGTGCTTCCGCCTTGTGACGTTTCGCGAGTCGAGCGGCGCGTCTTTCTGCAATTGTTTGATTAGTCATACTGCTCTCGATATTTCTTGACGACACGAAGTGCGATTACGTTCAGTGCTAATGTGATTACAAATAGGAACAAGCCTAATGCGAAGGCCGCCAAGGTTTTGGCGCTATCGAATTCTTGGTCCCCTACCAACAATGTAACGATTTGTACTGTTACTGTGGTTACGGCCTCTAATGGGTTTATTGTTAGATTGGCCGCAAGACCCGCCGCCATCACCACGATCATGGTTTCGCCAATGGCGCGAGAAGCCGCCAGTAACACACCACCGACGATGCCGGGCAACGCGGCTGGGAAAATTACTTTCTTAATTGTTTCTGACTGAGTGGCGCCCAGACCATATGAACCGTCTCTTAAGCTTTGTGGTACCGCGTTAATCACATCATCTGACAAAGAGGAAACGAAAGGAATAATCATGACGCCCATGACGATACCCGCAGCCAACGCACTTTCGGATGAAACGTTGAGATTAGCTAGGAACCCTACCCCATTCTCAGCGCCCCAATCACGAACCCCATCGCCGAATCGCCGAATCGCCGGCGCCACCGTTAACGCCGCGAAGAAGCCGTACACAACCGTGGGGACACCCGCCAGGACTTCTAGTGACGGTTTTACCACTCCGCGAACTCTCGGAGTTGCGTACTCAGATAGGTAAATAGCCGACATCAAGCCGACTGGTACGGCTATTAGTAAGGCAATAAACGAGATAAGCAGTGTGCCTGCAATAAGAGGTATCACTCCAAAAGAACCCGAAGCACCTGTTTGATCCGCACGAATCGCAATCTGCGGACTCCAATGTGTTCCGAACAAGAATTCAGTAAACGGTACCTTTTGGAAAAAGTTAATCGATTCAAAGAGAACCGAGAAGACGATTCCAAAGGTGGTGAATATGGCGATGGTAGAGCACACCACCAATGTCGCGTTAAACACACGTTCAACCGCATAGCGCGCATTGTTTTTTGCGCGCACCGCTCGAATCCCCAAAAGAGCGCCAATCACTAACACCATTATGGCTAAAATCGGCATACCGCGTTTACTAGTGGCCTCAAGCTCTTGCAACTTTGCCACAGCTGGCTGGTATTCCTCTCCCAGGCTGGCGCTACCGGTAATGCCTGAAGCCGCGCTGGTCACCTGACTCATCACCAAGCTTAGATCTTCATCGCTAAGCCCTTTGACTTCGGCGGGCAGCTGAGCTCGAACCAATGAGTCGATAATCGCTCCGTCAAATACCGTCCAAGTAACAACGATGAACATTGCAGGCAACAAAGCCCACAAAGCAACCAAACTGGCGTAATAGCTGGGTAAGGACGCTAAATTTCTTACCCCTCCCACGGGCTTCGCTATTTGGTAAGAACGTGACCTTCCGACTAGGAATGCAATAGCAGATCCCGCCAAGATCAAAATCAGTAAAGTTGATAAGGACATTCTAAATTTACTTATTGGTTAAGAGTGAGCATCTCACCTTCGGTGACGAATAAGCACTAAAGATGAATCAGCATGTCATTTCTAAGTTCAACTACGTATCTAGCCTGAACAATAGCCCGGGGATTTTACAGCAAGATTGCGAAATACAGAAAAAAAGCGGGTGAGTCGCACACTCACCCGCCTTAATTCGAACCCATGACTACTTAGCAGACTCGACTTTGCTTAGTAATCAGCCATTCGAATTGAAGACTAAAGTCCTCTTGACTAACTAAAGTGCCAAGTTATTCAGGCCTTTAGCTGACGAAGACATTTCTTCGTACTTGTCATCGCCCAAAGGAATCAAGCCTTTGTCGATTAAGAAGCCGTCTGGACCAATCGCGTCTTCCGAAACAAAGGCATTCAAGAACTCTTCAATTCCAGGAACCACGCCAATGTGGGCTTTCTTTACATAGAAGTAAAGCGGACGACTTACTTTGTACTCACCTTCTGCAATGGCATCGAATGTAGGTGCCATTCCATCGATTACTGAGCCTTGGACCTTGTCTGAGTTTTGGTCTAAAAAGCTGAATCCAAAGATACCAAGCGCACTAGGATTAGCAACAAGCTTGTTTACGATCAGGTTGTCGTTTTCGCCGGCTTCGATGTACGCGCCGTCTTCACGGACCGAGCGTCCAATGATTTTTACAACGTCTTTACCTTTAGCTTTGTCGCCTTTCTTCTTGACCGCAGCAGCCCACGCCGCTTCGGCGCCTAGCTTTTTAACCAAAGCAGCAATCTCGTCTTTCTGATCGGCATTCAATTTGCGCAGTTTTGCGATGTCTTCGATTTTGCGAGCTCCGCCTTCAAGCGCCAACTCTGCGAATGCGTCACGAGTACCCGATGTTGGAGGTGGGCCTAATACTTCGATTTTAGTTGCAGGCAACGCCGCGTTAACGTCTTTCCATGTCTTATTTGGGTTTTCGATTAGCTTGCCGTCTGGCCCAGGAATCATTTTTGCAAGTGCTAGGTAAATATCCTTTCGGCTCAATTCCATTGGCTCAGTGCCTTTTGCATTAGCTAAAACGATACCATCGTAGCCAATCAATACTTCCACGATGTCCGTAACGCCGTTCTTTTGACATTTTTCAAACTCGCTTGACTTAATGCGACGAGACGCATTGGTAATATCTGGGTTGTCTACGCCAACGCCTTTACAAAAAAGCTTCATGCCGCCGCCTGAACCTGTCGATTCAACTTTAGGCGCTTTGAAGTCTGAAGATTTACCGAAGCGCTCTGCAACAACAGTAGCAAAAGGGTAAACAGTTGATGAACCAACAATGCTGATGGTGTCGCGAGCTGATGCCACTGAGACGTTGGCAACGGTTGCCGCAGCTACTAGGCCGTAAACTAGCTTTTTCACATTTATCTCCTATTAAGGATAGTTGAGTTTATTGAAACTGGGCATATCCTAGTTGCCGCTTGTGACAGTTATATTACAGGGCAAAGCCCAACTGTTAAGAAGCGTAAAGATACATTTACGCTCGAATTTGGTGTGCTTTATTGAGTATCTATCCAGAAAAACCAAATAAAGTACCGCCTTGGTTACTCTTTTTCCTGAACCAATACATAAGGAGCGACAACAACCGACCAAAGTTGAGCATCTTGTTGATACCAAGTTCTTGCTTGGTCATTAGATGGGTGAACAACTAGCTCATCTTTGACGAGTTCAGATAGCTTTTGGGCATCATCCTCAGCCACGTAACAAGCGACCTCGACGAGATCCAATTCCGGATCCACGTTAAGCACAACGCCTTGTGCAAAAAAACGTTGAAGCTCCTTCCATGCTATTCGAGCTGTTTCGCTCAGTAGTCGTTCTTTAGTCGAAAGTTGTTCGAACTCAGTGTTATCAGTCATGGTTTACCCTATGATAGAAAAGGCCCCGGACCTAAAAAGGTCACGGGGCCTGATTTTATTCAGCAGGTTGATTAGCTAAATAAGCTTACTCGCCTGCATCTTCAGCTTCTTCTGCAGCCGCTTCAACCGCTTCTTCAGCGCTCTCTGAAGCATCGTCAGCCATTTTTTCAGCACCATCTACTGCATCAGATGCCATTTCTTTAGCACCCTCTACCGCATCGGAAGCCATTTCAGCTGCGCCTTCGGCAACATCACTTGCGCCTTCAGCCACTGCAGCACCAGCATCAGCTGCCATTTCAGCCGCACCTTCTGCCGCGTCAGCAACCGCTTCTCCAGCGTCAGAAGCCATTTCAGCGGCACCTTCAGCGGCATCAGCGACTGCTTCGCCAGCATCGGAAGCCATCTCCGCAGCACCTTCGGCCACATCAGCGGCTGCATCTGCCACATCCGAAGCGGCTTCCGCAGCAGCGTCCGTTGCTGAATCTACGGCATCAGCCGTTGCTTCAACCGCGTCCGATGCCGCCTCTTTGGTGGCTTCAATAGCATTACTGATAGACGAAGACTCTTCTTGACTGCCGCACGCTACTAATCCTAATACAACGGCGAGTGATGCCGCTAACTTTACAGTTGATCTCATTGTTATTCCTCTTTAATCCGTAACAATTGTTTTTAATTATTTAATTGTGTTTTGAATCGCGACACCACGACCCAGATGATACATCGAGCTAATCTTTACTATTAGTCTTACGTCGTCAAATCATAAACATTCATGAAGCTGACGCGCGATGCATTCTCACTGGTTGACTCTGCGATTTATCCATCAAGCATCAACACTCAAAAAGCTGACGCTCAGGACTTGAAGCGAGAGTTTGCACCCCCATGTATCGCAAAACCATATTAAGAGCAGTGTTTTAACAAAAGTTAATATGCTCAAGGCAAATTATACATAGGCGAAATCACAATAGAAGTGGCTATTTAGTGATTAGAGGAAGTTCTCTTATTTCACCTTAAACGATGTAGCTATATTGATTGTTTGGTTGCATTGGTGTAAAAAGTCCGCTCGTTTTTTGACTTAGGTCAGTTCATTAGCGAAATCAAGTGACGCTTTTGCAAAGACGAGAGCCCAATACCGCAAATATGAAGTGCTGGCGCTATCTCATTATGGCCTTATGATTTTAAAGTAAGTTGGTACAACAGTGACTAAAAAGACGACAAACAAAGCCCAAGACGCTGACAATTTGATTCATGGCATTGCTCCATACAAGGAAAAAGCTCGTGAGAAGTACATGAACCCAAACCAAGTGGATCATTTTCGTAATATTTTGGTAGCTTGGAAACAGAATCTGCTAGATGAGGTCTCAAAAACCATACATCTAATGCAGGATGAGAACATTAACCATCCGGACCCTAATGACCGTGCGAGTCAAGAGACTGATATGTCCTTGGAGCTTCGAAACCGTGACCGTGAGAGAAAGCTCTTGAAAAAAATTGATCAAACCATCGTCAGAGTTGATAACGATGACTATGGTTGGTGTGATCGCTGTGGTATTGAAATTGGAATACGACGATTAGAGGCTCGCCCAACCGCCGAACTTTGTGTGGATTGTAAAACACTGAACGAAATCAAAGAGCGACAGATGATTTAAGTCCCGGAAGCGCATATTAGAAAGGCGATAGAAGCGGATTAAAAAGGGAGGCATCGGCCTCCTTTTTTATTGATACTCAAAGTTTTCGAGGCATAAAAATGCTTGAATTGCTCACTGACTTCCCTCAATTACCCCATCGCTATCCATTCACTATCTAATGAAAATCACTCTAACCTCGGCCTTATTTGGTGCATCATCCTCTTTTTCGGCATTAAGCTGTGAAATATCTACGGCATAATTTTTGTAAAGATTATCGACCCAGCCCACCCAGCGATTGAAATCAACACTTTCCAAAGTAACCCTAACCTCATCACCCTCTTGATTGGGGACCATCTGCTGGATTGACTTGTCCACCTGAGCTTGGCGAGCAGTTTGTTGAATGATCGACAGGAGTGACTGATTATTCCCCTTTGCACCATCCCGACGAGAAGAGACACCACCGTTTCTAACCAAATCCGCTTGCTGACGCATCCATACTGAATCAACCCGCATCTGCCTTACCGATTGTTCCATGAACGACAATGAATACCGCCACGGCTGCCAAATGAACGTGTAGAGTACGATTACGACTACAATAAAAGCGCCCCAACCGAGAACCAACCGCTCTCTTTGTTCAAGCGAGTTCCAATAGTTTTTTAACATATCCATATCTTATCTCTCCTTCACCACGTAAGTTGCAAACACAATGTCATCCTCTGCTGAAGACCCCTGAAGGCTTGCACTTAAATTTCTCTGACTATTGAGCCTTCTGGTGATGGCATCGACCTGAGAAAAGTCACTGAGAATACAAGTAATCACAACTTCATCATTTTGATACGACAGCTCCTGCAATGTGGCCCGCATTTGTCTTAGAACGTTTGCAATATCCGCCAGCGTCGCGTGCACACTTCTTTGTTCAGATTGTGCTTGACCAGCTTGAAGTGCTCGCTCCATAAAACTTCGCGCCAACCCACCTTCGATGCCACTGGCGTCGGGAATTGTCTCTTGGAGAATTTCAACCATGTGAGCGTCTAAAGATAAGATCTCCTTCTTCAATGAAAAGTACCGAAACGTGTCATATGCTAAAAAGAGAAATACGGACAATCCCGCTAATGCCAACGGTTTTAGAATGGAGCTCATCTTTAATCGAGACACCGATGGACGGTACTCATCACCCCACAGGTTCAGAGCGTTCTTACTTTCATATTCAAGCCAGTGTCTCAAGCCAATACCGAACTCCCAATAGCGAAAGTCGCGATTGGGATGCCTGGACAATAGGTCCTGCGTAATAGCTTCGTCGTTGACAGCGACCGTTGACTCAACTGGAACATCCATTAACCAGACATCAATAAGCTCAACGTCCAGTGCTATCCCGTCTCCTCTAACTTGTTTGGCAAGTAACCCATCATCTACCCTAGCCAAACTAAAGTCTGCGGCCTCATGCTCTGGAAGTAGCATATATTCTGGGAGTAATTGATCAATGGGTATTCGATTCTGATTAGCTAAGGTCTGCCATTGCAGCATTTTGGATCGAGCCACTGAATAGACCAAAACTTCTGAATTCGGCTTCCAGTCTGGGCAAACGAAATAAACTTCACTGACCTCTTCGGAAAGGCTTTCCTCCAAAGCAAACGGTAACGCTTGGTTGAATTGCTTTTTGGTTTTTGTCGGCAGACTCACCCGATGAGCTGTGACGTATTCTCCTGGCACCACGCCGATCACCGATTCATCATCCCCAATAGGAAATTCAGATATATTTTCCACCTCCCCAAAGGCTTCAACACGCTCACCGTTTACTCGCACCCATTCATAGGGTGATTCTAATCTAACGTAAATCTTCATTATTGTCTGAAGCCTCAGCCTCACTCTCTTGATATTCTTCTATGAGACAAAGCGAATCTTGTTCACGGCTAAGCACCGTGATGGATTGATCGCTGAGTGTGTCAGGGTTTGCACTTTGGCGCAACACCACGGTTCTCGTACATACTTCGTAATCGCCAAGCACCACTTTACTGTTTATTTGAAAAAACTGACTGTTTACTTGGAGCATATTCGGCACAAAGCCCGCTGAAGCCGGTGATACACCATTAACCGAAGTCTGGGCGCTCTCAATATCAGCTCCTTGAAAACCCTGAAAACCAGGTTGAAGCTTACGCGCCAAAAACGCCAAGACAGACCCCATATCAACAACTGGCCCTCGGCTAAGCGACGCCAGAACTTCTGGCCTGACACTGTTCAAATTTAGCTTTGCGTTGTGCGTGGGCAGCACAACCACATACGGACGCAGTTTTTTTATCATGTCTGAGGAAAAGCCCCGAACAAAACGAAGTTCCCCTAACAGACTCAGTGGTTGATCCCCAGCAAAATATGGCGTTGAAAGTATTTGATATTCCCCACTTTCAGCTCCGGTACTTTGCGATGTATCGTTTTGATCCAGCCAATCGACTAGATCCCAGTATAGCTGGTCTCTGTCCTCGGTAAATTCTCCAATTTCAAGCTGCTCAAGCAAGTTGATAAATATTCGTTTTTGATCCACTGGCGGCTGAGCGTCTTTACTCTTCGCCACCAAGTTGTTTAGATTATAGCGGCCTTGCAAATCCTCAATAGTCACTTCAAGCGTATCTATTCCAAAGTCTATTACCGCCTGCTCTTGTTCTTCTTTGCCTAGGGCAAGTGATGGATCAAGAGAGAACTCTTCAGATTCATCATCGTTGTCCTGATTAGGGCGTCCAAATTTTGCCCACTCCTCGTCAGCGTGATCAACTAACCGATTAACATCCTCATGAAGCACACGAACTGCCCATGCTTCTAAGCCCATTGCGTAATGCCTACTTTGTTCTGCGACTCGTTGGTTAGCTACTTTCCTGACAAGATGGTGTTGATCTTCGAACAGTAAAACCAATAGCGTTATCATAAGACTAACGACACCGAGCACCATAACTAATACTAAACCCGATTGAGTTCGGTGATGGCGTAGTTTGTTAACACTAACGGGGTGCTGGGCCTTATTTTTTTCCGTCATCAATTGCCTCTCGAATTACCCTCACTCGGGTCTGCGGCATCGACAGGACTATTGGTTTGTGGCGCTATCTGTAGCTGAGCCTGCTCGCGGTCACCTGAGAGCATAGTGGCATATTTTTCATAGCTCACACCATTCTTCAGCTCGATTACCAACTTCAACATATTCGGTAATCGTGCTTCCTCATCCCAACGTCGATCTTCATTTTCCCTTCCCTCATCGATGCTGTAGACAACAATCTGAACGTCATCAACATTTTCTAAAAGCCTCTGTCGGTAGACGCGCGTGTCTCCATCGGGGTCAAGCACCGGATATTGAATGCGAATCAACTCTTCGTTCTCATATACCCATTTCACCTTTCTCGGGATCGCCGCCCCTTCCAATTCATAATCTTGATAAGAGGTAGTGAGTTCCAGAAGAACGTCATCTCCCACGATCAGTGGTGCATCAACAGTCTCTCCAAACTCGTTCTTTCCGAGCCGGTTGACCGCATAGGTAACATCGCGATTAAAGAACAAAAACACTCTTTGCATATCCGATAACGAATCATTCTTGAGATTCAGTCTCTCTCTGATATCCAAAAATTGAATCAGGGCTGGAAAGGTTATGGCAGCAATAATGGCGAATATTGCTACTGAAACAATCACTTCCATTAGCGTAAAGCCTGAGACTCTAAATCGATACCAATGCTTCATTGCGAATTTTCCGTCACGGCCGTGGTGAATATGGCATATTTGTCTGAGTCGCCGACTTCATCAATCAACACCTCGACCTCAAGAAGGTAAACTCGGTCAACATCAGTTTCAGAAAGTTTAGCTCTCGACTTCCATTCATAGCCGCCGAGCTCCACGCGTTTCAACTTTTGACCAGACTTTAGCCTTTGCGTCTCTGCTTCAAATCGAATCTGTTCAATATGGTTGCTAGCAACCCATCCGGCTAGCAGACGCTTTTCAATCTCTGCCGTATTGCGTACATAGGCCGACGTAACTTGAATGATAGTCACCAGACCAATAGCCACAAACAGGAGCGCGACCATAATTTCTATCAGGGTAAATCCATGCTCTCGAGTCGATGCGTTACCCGGTTTCGATGACATCAGTAATTCCCAGAAGCCTTTGATTCCATAAAAAGCTCTCCATCTTCATTCAACGCAACTAGGAAGTCGCGCTCTTCACCCAAAAACCTAGCCCTAAATGGCGTTACTTCACCCAATGAAGAAATTAAAACCTGAGGCCTAGCATTGCCTTGATCACTTATGAAATGTTCGAAAACCTCCCATTTTAAGGAAACCGACTTGTGCACCAAACGCGGCTCAAACAGACTTTCTGATACCGTGGTATCTTGATTGTGCTGAAGAGTAAATTCATAGGATGATTGGGTTTCATCGAGACTCAACAAGATGTTCTTTCCAGAGATTACTGCCTCATCTCGGACTTCATTCACCACCGCAATAAAACGTTGCGCCTCTAATTTGGCATTCCGATCACCGCCACTTTGAATGCCACCCGCAATCAGCGCCGCCATGACCGCTAATATCACCATTACCACCATGATTTCTATCAAGGTAAAACCAGTTTGCTTGGAAGCTTTTAATAGATGAGATGACATGGAATGGGCTTACTATGGGGCACTCGTTAATTCTGATTGGGATCGTATAGAGGTCTGCAATTAACTCCCGCAATAGTATCACCAGCCCAGAGTTAGACACAGATTTTTAACCGTTAGTAACCTTAGTTAGGAAAGGTTTTACAAAAATAATGGAACCTTTTCGACTCTTTACAGGTATACCATGTAACAACTAACTCTCTTACGGAGAAAATTATGGAAGGTCTAGCGTTAATGATCCCTATTTTTGGAATTATCATGCCAGTGTTAATCCTAGCAATAATCTTTGGATATCAAAATTATAGCGAGAAACGTTTTCATGACTCGTTACATAAAATGATGGAAAACAATCAAGAAATTAGCGAGGAAGTTTTATCTACCATACCTGGATATAAAAAGGTTATGCCAAGAGATGATGTTAGATCTGGCTTCATTACCCTGGGTACCGGGATAGGGCTGAGTTTCCTAGGGGGCGTTGGCTTCGGCGGTGGTTTTGGAGATATGTTGTTCGGAGTTGGCTTGTTAGTCGCATGTATCGGTGGCGCCATATTCACCTATGGATACTTTAATCGGAACAAGACTGAATAACCCGATTTTATGGAAGAGAAAACGGATGCTGAGCTGGTGAATCTAACCTTGACCCAAGGAAGTCAATATTTTGGTCAACTCGTTAAGCGTTACAGTGATTATCTGTTTGGACTAGGCATGAGACTGACTGCGGGAAACCATCATCTGTCTCATGACCTCGCCCAGACTACCTTTTTAAAGGCTTTTCAATACCTCTCAAGCTTTGACCCGAACGTCAAAAACGCGAAAGGCAATGAAGAGTTTCGGTTTAAGAACTGGTTAACTCGCATCACCATCAACAGCTTCAATGACATCTGCAATGAAAACAGGACGTCACAAAACCATGAAGATGAACGGGAGATTATCGATAACAACTCAACAGACGGAGACAACAACGATTTTTTCAGACTCATTAAACCCCTCACATCAGAACAGAGAACCTTAGTGACATTAAAGTT
Organism: uncultured Arenicella sp.; assembly: GCA_963669225.2. Lineage (GTDB taxonomy): Bacteria > Pseudomonadota > Gammaproteobacteria > Arenicellales > Arenicellaceae > Arenicella. The sequence continues at coordinate 877,852 of OY769919.2, forward strand.
CGTATATGAATATACTAATCAAGAAATTGCCGACCTAATGTCACTCAAGCTCGGTACGGTTAAATCGAGACTCAATAGAAGCCTCGCTAGACTCAAGCAAGTGGAAGTTGCCTCATGAAGGACATAGACTTAATATTTTCTGAAGAACGATCCAGGCAATACTCACTGGGAGGCGGCGATCAATTCGTGTTTGACACGCTCGTTTTAATCAGCGAACGCAGAAACAGACGTCGCGGCTCAATCTTATTTGCGATTATTTTGGCCTCTGCTACAGCATTCATATCATTACAACTGTGGTCGTTAGAACTTCCTTTGGCAATGAATATGCTTAGCAGTCTAGAAACATGGATTATTAATAGTCCGAACATCGTAGCTTTCATCAACCTAGCATTCGTCGCACTTGTGCTGAGTCTTCGTAAAATCCATTTTTCCTGAACACAAAACGTGATCCTGAGGTACTCAGAGAATGGTGACTCTCACCGCTCATTAAATCTTTGCTAGATTGAAATGTTAAACACTATCCCGGATCCGTAGTAGACTACACGCAGACTAAAGTTACTTTAAAAGCACAGTTCTATCTGCTTCGCACAAGTGGTTAATATCCAATAGTTGCTCAAGACACGCGTAGTCACGAGCAAGAAACTTCCTCAAGTTAGTAGCGGCAAGTGAGGTGATTTGTTTCGCGACATCTGGGGTAGACGACGAATTTTCATGATGATTTGACTCATTATGAACCCCAAGCTGATTTTCGATATCTCTATTCAATGACTCCGTAGCAAAGACCGCAAACAATTGATCTACAGAGAGAGACTTAAGCAAGTTCCCCAAGTAAAAATTTACATCCTCTTTTAGATGATGGATAGTCAAGAAGTCTCTGCTAGCCTGTAATTCCAGCTCATCTCCAACGTACAGTGATTCGGCGAGTTTGTTGATATTTCCATATTTCACCAGAGCATCATACTCTCCCTTAAATCTTCGAATTTGCTTCTTTTCTTGCACCACTAGCTTATGGCGCCAGTTAAAAGCAGAGATCGCTCTCTGAATTGGGTTGCGAATAACAATCGCATATTTTGCATGCTTTAGAACGGGAGGTTTATCAATATGCACATGGTACAAATTAGCAAAACCAGCCGTACTAGTACTGCTTTTTAGAGCATCCCAAAGAGTTCGACCACCGCATTTACCAATATGCACGTAAACTAGTGAGTCCTCCGAATCAACGATTTCCTGTTTATCTAGAAAGTGAAATGCCTTAAGAAATGACTGTTTGGGTCTCATTGAGTAATTATTAGATCAGTGAATACTTTCTCATACAGAGAAGCTAACTATTCGAGCATCTAAGCTACACGAAAACGCTTTGAATCGGCGGAAAAAATCGTAAAACTCTACTTCTATTCCCATTCAATGGTTGCAGGTGGCTTGCCCGAGATATCATAAGTTACACGTGAGATACCACGAACCTCATTGATAATTCGGTTCGATATACGCCCGAGAATTTCATAGGGTATGTGAGCCCAAGTTGCGGTCATAAAGTCTATCGTTTGAACTGCACGGAGGGCGATCACCCACTCATAAGCGCGATTGTCGCCGACAACACCCACTGACTTAACGGGTAAAAAAACCGCAAAGGCCTGGGAAGTTTTCTCGTACCATCCTGACTCGTACAACTCTTCCATGTAGATCGCATCCGCTTCGCGTAATACGTCGGCGTACTCTTTTTTGACTTCGCCGAGTATTCGAACCCCAAGACCGGGTCCAGGGAACGGATGTCGATAAATCATTTTCTCAGGAAGTCCGAGTTCCACGCCCACTTTTCGAACTTCATCCTTAAAGAGCTCTCTCAAAGGCTCCAAGAGTTGAAGTTCCATGTCGTCTGGTAATCCACCGACATTATGATGAGACTTGATAACCTGTGCCTTTCCTGTTTTAGAAGCGGCAGACTCAATCACATCAGGGTAGATCGTTCCTTGAGCTAGCCACCTGGCATTTTTAATTTTTTTGGACTCCTCCTCAAAAATTTCAACGAATACTCGCCCAATAATTTTTCGTTTGGCTTCGGGTTCATCCACACCTGACAACTCTGAGAGAAAACGCTGCTCCGCATCAACCCGGATAACTCGCACTCCCATGTTTTGGGCAAAGGTCTCCATTACTTGGTCTCCCTCGTCTTTGCGAAGCAAACCGTTATCAACAAAAATGCAGGTTAACTGGTCGCCGATAGCTCGATGCAATAGTGCAGCCACAACTGAGGAATCCACTCCGCCAGAGAGACCAAGAATTACGTGGTCCTCGCCAACTTTTTCGCGAGCAGACTGTATGCAATCATTAATGATGTTACTTGCAGACCAATCGGTTCCGCATCCACAGATATCATGTACAAAACGTCCTAATAGGGCCAAACCATTTTCCGAGTGAGTAGTCTCAGGATGAAACTGGACGCCGTAAAACCTTCTGGTTTCGTCAGCAATGCCACACAAAGGAGCATTATCAGACTCAGCAATGACTTTAAACCCCTCTGGGACCACAGTCACTTTGTCGCCGTGACTCATCCAAACATTTTGCTTAGCCTCTTTGATCAGTGCATTTTCCGTGACTAGGGCGACTTCAGCGTGACCAAACTCTCGCTTATCTGAGGTGGATACCTCACCACCAAGCATCGACGCCATGCATTGCAGACCATAGCAAATGCCAAGCACCGGAATGCCCATATCAAAAATCTCTTTTGGTGCTCTTGGGGTATGATCTTCGGTCACGGTAGAAGGACCTCCGGAAAGAACGATGCCTCTGGGGGCAAAGTTTTGAATATCCGAAAAGTCATTGTCGTATGCCCAAATTTCGCAATAGACCCCTAACTCTCTGACACGTCTTGCAATAAGCTGTGTGTATTGTGATCCAAAATCAAGAATGAGAATTTTGTCGTTGTGAATATCAGTCATGGTCTCAAAAAAATAGCTATTCAAAATCAAAATGCCGCCTCTCGGCGGCATTCTTAAAGAGTTTAACTCCGGTAATTAGGAGCCTCTTTGGTTATCGTGACATCATGAACGTGGGATTCTGTTACCCCCGCGTTTGTAATCTGTACAAATTGGCAATTGGTACGCATTTCCGCCAATGTTGCATTGCCGGTATATCCCATGCTTGAGCGCAGACCACCCATCAATTGATGGATGATATGAGTAGCTGGTCCCTTGTAAGGGACACGGCCTTCAATGCCTTCTGGGACTAACTTTTGCGCCTCAGACTCATCGGACTGGAAGTAGCGATCTTTCGACCCTTTTTCCATGGCCCCGATAGAACCCATGCCTCGATACGATTTGTACGATCTGCCTTGGTAAAGTTCGATCTCACCAGGAGCCTCATCCGTTCCAGCTAACAGCCCACCAACCATCACACAATTCGCACCAGCTGCTACGGCCTTGGCTATATCACCTGAAAAACGCAGACCACCGTCGGCAATTAATGGTACACCTGAGTCTTTCAGAGCCTGGGCAACATCGTAAACAGCAGTTATCTGGGGGACACCCACGCCAGCCACCATACGGGTGGTGCAGATAGAACCAGGGCCGATGCCCACTTTCACCGCATCAGCACCAGCTTTGACTAAGTCTAATGCCGCCTCAGCTGTAGCGATGTTCCCACCAATAATTTGGACTTGGGGATGCGCTTTCTTAAGTAGGCTCACCATATCCAACACGCCTTCAGAATGCCCATGGGCGGTATCGACGACGATGACATCGACACCAGCTTCTACCAACAAAGCAGCTCTTTCCTGTGTGTCGGCGCCCGTGCCAACCGCCGCACCGACTCTAAGGCGACCGTTAGAGTCTTTGCAAGCATCAGGATGGTCTGAAGACTTCTGAATGTCTTTTACCGTGACCATACCCTTCAAACCAAACGCGTCATCCACAACCAACACCTTCTCAATTCGGTGATAGTGCAGAAGATTAAGAATCTCTTCTTTGCTAGCGCCTTCTTTTACAGTAACCAGCTTATCCTGAGCCGTCATTGCAGAAGAAACAGGCTCATCGAGCCTAGTCTCAAATCGTAAATCTCGGCTAGTCACGATCCCCATTAAGTGATTATCTGCAACGACTGGAACACCCGAAATTCGCTTCTTGCGAGTAAGTTCAATGACGTCACCAATACTAGTATTAGGAGTCACTGTAATGGGATCTGAAATTACTCCGCTTTCGAACTTTTTCACTCTAGACACGTTTCGCGCCTGCAGTTCGGGGGTCATGTTTTTATGAATAATACTCAAACCTCCCTCCTGCGCCAGACAAATAGCCATACGGGACTCTGTGACGGTATCCATCGCAGCGGATAACAAGGGAATACCAAGACGAATGTCTTTGGTAAGTTGAGTAGAAAGATCGACGTCTCGAGGTAAAACGCTAGATCGAGCTGGCGTCAGGAGTACGTCATCGAAGGTGAGGGCTTGTTTGATATTTTCCATCGCGGGATTATACGCAAACAACTTTAATTTTCAATTGTCTTTGACGGTGTTTTTTTGCTTTTTTCGGTACCAACAAAAACAAGCAGTTCAGCGAGTATCCGAGGGCCAATCTCGGATACTCGATGTGCAGATTTACTTTACTTCAAGTACCTTTAGTGTATTGGTATGCCCATCTACGCCAACGACATCGCCATAGGTAATCACGACATGATCACCCGGTTCTAAATGCACTGCGCAACGCATGTATTGAATGACATCCTCCAATTGCGTATTGCGCTCACTTTCGTGTGGGAGATGTGCTGGGCGCACCCCTTTGTATAGCGCAACACGATTCAGAGTGCTAGTTTTTGGGGACATCGCCACCAGTGGCAAGTGCGTCTTGATTCGTGACATCCACAACGCCGTGCTGCCGGATTCAGTCAAACAAACAATGGCCTTAACCTTTTTAAAATGATTGGCTAGGTACATGGTTGCCATCGCTATCGACTCGTCAACATAATCGAACTCGATTTCGACACGATGACGAGAAACGCGTGTCAAATTGTGCTGTTCCGTCGCAACAATCACGTTATAGACCGTTTTGATTACTTCAACGGGGAAATCGCCAACGGCTGTTTCAGCGGACAACATCACTGCATCGGCATAATCGAATACGGCGTTCGCCACATCGGAAACCTCAGCGCGGGTGGGTACTGGGCTCTCGATCATGCTTTCCATCATTTGAGTTGCAACGATCACCGGCTTGTTGAGTTTTCGTGCTCGGGCAACGATTTGCTTTTGAAATGACGTGACTGCCTCAAAACCGACTTCCACAGCCAAATCGCCGCGCGCAACCATGACGCCGTCACAACTGTTGATCATGGCATCGATTACTTCCTCAGACTCAACGACTTCGGCGCGTTCCAGCTTCGCTATGAGCTTTGTCTCACATCCCAGTTCATCAAGCTTGTTTCGAGCATCTAGCATGTCTTCGGCACACGCTGGAAATGAAACGCAGATGTAATCTAAGTTTTGGCTAGCAGCGAATTTCATATCTCGCAAATCTTTTTCGGTTAATGCGTCTTCAGCGAGCCCTCCTCCTTGAAGGTTTAAACCCTTGCGTGAGGAAAGCTTTGAACCTGCAACGACTCTCGTGGATATGGCTTCACCATCGACAGACGTAACTTCAAGTTGAACTCGACCATCATCCAGCATCAGGACCCTACCCGGGCTGCAACTTTGGGCGAGCGTTTCACAAACATAACTCACGCCGTCAGGGCTGCCATCTTCATCCGGGATTGTTGAATCAAGTAACAGCTCTTGCCCCACCTCTAATGGAAAGCTGTTTCCCTTGATTGCACCGATACGAATTTTCGGGCCTTGAAGATCACCCAAAATGGCCACATTTTGATTCAAGCGCTCGGCGGCTTGACGAATATTGGCAATCGATTCTCCGTGAGATTCATGCGATCCGTGCGAAAAGTTGATTCGAAAGACACTGCAACCGTTAGAAATCATGTCTTCCAGCACTGTTTGACTACTCGAAGCAGGGCCAACTGTGGCCACAATCTTGGTTCGATTGAGGTTGTTTATTTTGAAATTTTCTTTCATTTAATTTGTTTATCCTTCGCAAAGAGGGTCTCTTAGCGAGCCATAATCGGGGGTTAGTCTGGATGATATCGATCAAATGTTAGATTTTTATTAAATCTACTGTTTTTTTATTGTAACAAATTTTCAATATATCATCCATTTTTAATTATCATACAAATAGTCAAATATTAAATGATTGGCTCATAACTATCACGACTGACACAGCAAACTCATGCAAAGTGAAATGATGGAACCTTTAGATCTCTGTGGTACCATAATCGCCTAATTTATTAGTAGATGTGGGATCTCTTTTCCACTATCTGTTTATCAACATCCAAGGAGTCACTAATGGCTATCGAATTACCAGCCCTGCCATACGCCCGAGATGCGCTGGCCCCCACTATCTCAGAAGAAACTATAGATTATCACTACGGAAAGCATCACCAGGCCTACGTAACCAACCTCAACAATATGATTGAGGGCACCGATCATGCGAATGCTTCACTGGAAGAGATCATACGCAACAGTGAAGGTGGTGTATTCAATAACGCCGCTCAGGTTTGGAACCATACATTTTACTGGAACAGCTTGAGCCCGACTGGTGGTGGCTCACCAACCGGCGCATTAGCCGAAGCTATTGATGCCACTTTTGGTTCGTTTGACGAGTTCAAAGCTAAATTCTCCGCAAGTGCCGCTGGCAATTTCGGTTCTGGCTGGACATGGCTAGTCAAGACTGCGGACGGCGAACTGGAGATTGTTAATACAAGCAACGCAGATACGCCAATTACAGATGAATCTGTCACTGCGTTACTTACGGTTGATGTATGGGAACACGCCTACTATGTGGATTACCGAAACGCTCGCCCTGAGTATTTAAAAAGCTTTTGGGATATTGCAAATTGGGAGTTCGCTTCGGCAAACTTTGCTTAATTTCCCAGATGGATTAGAGACAACTAGTTCGTCGTAAAAAAGCCAGCGGTGATCGCTGGCTTTTTTATTCTTGGTTACTTTGGGTTGAGACTATCCGGCCCCGGAGCACAAGACTAACCTAGAATCCTCCACCAGTCTTAAAGCCACCTCCACTTTTACGTGGGGCCCTGGGCAGCTTGAATCCGCCACCATTTCTTCGAGGCGATGGAATATGCCAGCTCGAACCTCGGTTCTGCCTGCGTTTTCTGGTTTTTCTTGGCCGTAAAATATCACCCATTTCGGACTGACCCAAAATGTCGGCGATATCTCCTATTCCACCACTGCCAAAATCAGGGATCGACGCGACATCTCTATATCGCTGGTGACGTTTAAGCGTTCCCCAGAGATCAGAACCTGAAATCAATCCATTGATGAATTCGGAAATCACGCTATCGATCAGAGAGCCATTTGTGAATCCGCTGCGAACATCGTCAAATCGGGAGTTCTTAAATTGCTGCCTCACGGATTCAATCTCCTGCAGTTTTCCCAACTGACTATCGTGCAATCTTCTTACACTTGAGAGATCTCCCTCTAGCGACTCCAGAGTGTCCTCAATTTCTTGCACCTGATGAACCAAGGTGTCATCAACCGGAGAATGGGTTTCCGCCACGTAACTGTAGATACTCGCTAAATCTTTGTGTTTTAAAACATTCGTGATTAATTCAAGGCATTCGAGACTGAAGCGATCTTGGGCTGAACTGAAGCTGGCTCTCTCTGATAACAGCTGGTTTAGCGAATCTTCATGACTTTCTAAAGTATCGTCAGCCAAGTCAAGTTGCCCCCTGAGCGAGGTCAACTGCGATTCCAGCCCGGGCTTGCCATGTCTATCTAAGACGTCAAGCTCGTAATGCTGCAATGCCATGAGAGCCTCATCGGCCAGATTGGAAACGCTTTCTGAATGGTCATTCAGTCTCTGTGGAATTTGTACTAGATTCCAATAGTTAGACCTTGCAGCTTCATACTTGATGACTTTAGCCACCCACCCATCCATGAAGCGGCCGAATATCCCGGCTGAGTATTCTGTTGTGCCGAATCCACGTTCCCACAGATACATGAATAGAGCATCATCTTGATAAGGCTTCGCCTTTTCCGCCATATCTTTGTTGGCTTGATCCACCTTGAAGAAAGCCTCTTCTGCAATAGACTCCGCTTGCTTAGCTCGTTCATACAAGGCAAGATAATCCGGGTCCTGCTTCAAGCCCTGTTGGACTGAAGCCTCCAACGCAACCAGCTCATTTGATTTTTCATTGACCTGCGCAAGAAGCTGCTCGCGCAGTATTTCGGACTCCTCAATTTGTGAATTTCGCTCGTCGATCTGACTGTGCAGTTTTGAAAGCTCAATATCTCGCTGCTTGAGAACTTGCCCCACCTTCGCATCGGCGGCATTAAAACTATCCGCAAGCTGGCCGCTCTCAATCTCGGATAAACGGACCCTTGCGATTTGATTGAGTAAGTCTAATTTTTGCCTTCTACTTAAGGCAACTTGACCGGCTAATCTACTGTATTTGTCATCCAAATCGATCGCTTCATTGCGTACTTTGTGGAGTGCATTATCGATGGATTTCAAAGCTTTTCGTCCTGACAACATCTCTTACCACTCCGTTATGGTCGCACCGGTTGTAGGCACGGAAAACTCAGGGGCAACAAAGCCATTATTTTTAATCCCAACGATATTATTTTGGATAATGCCATCGTCCTGCTTATCTGAGGCAATCGCATAAAAGGTAGCCTCATTGACACGAAGCCCCCAGGTAGACACTCTTTTCCGTTTATTGTTTTCTTCATTTAGGATAGGTAGCTCTAATACTTGGCCATTGGCATCAACCGCTTCAACAATCAGGTAGTAATTCCGTGCATCCGAATTATTTGGTGGTACGCGCCAAATTCCAGAGTTTTCATTCGGTCTTGAGACCACTCGAATTTTATAAATCGAGATAAGCATCTCTCGGAGGTCTTTTAGCTGGTCGAGAGTACTTGAAGCTTGTCCCAACTTGTCCGCTTTGACGGATTGATAACCACGCTGAGCCAGAGATTGCGCCTGATCAACAACGTCTGGGACCTTTGACACCCTCTCAATGGAACGCAAAGTACGCTCTATTTCAGTAGGAAGTGACGCCTTTAACTGTCGCTCTGGAAGAACCTCGATAGCGAAATACACTCCCCAAAAAAGCGCCGCGATCGAACTGAGCAGTCCTATTGGGCGCCCCCACCGCCTTCTGGAAACCCATGCATGAGCTAACCGCGTCTTCCAAGAGGATGCCACAGGAACATATTTAAAACGCTCTTGCTCTAGAGCATCGATCCCTTGCAGGAGAACGGAATCAGGGACATCAATTCCCTGACTCCGATACATATCACGTAGCCTCGACAGCAATCGCTCTCGACGACCTTCTGCGTCCAATTCTCGATCTGCCAAATCTCGCTGGTGACGCAACGTGTCAACCACGTCCATTGCCACCATGATATCTTCGAGAGGCGCTTTGCTCTCTGTCAAAATACCACCCTATTCCTAAACCTGAGAATTTAATGGCAAAGAGCCACCACGTTCTATTATCTTTGCCATTCTTTGTTTTCCATCTTCAACTGAGGTTCTGATTTCTTCAGCATTTTTTGTAGAAAGCACTCGCATTTCATCGATAATCTCCCGAGAGCGTTCCTGAAAGTTGACGACTGAGTCCACTAGTTTTTTAACAGCCTCAGCGCGAATCGTAGGTCCGTAGCCGGCTCGTACTGCGGCTTCCTGTACTTTTCCCCCAATGTCAGCGAGATCTTCAAGGCTCTTAGAAACCCCTTCCTTCATTGCTTCCAAGGTTTGAGTACTCTCATGCAAACCGAATAATCCAGTAAACGAGGCAGTCAACGCCGTCAACACAGATTCATTGGTTCCAAAGAATGTAATAGCTTGCTTATAGACCCGTTCTTTAGCGCTATTGGTTTGCAATAGCCTCGCCATAATGACTTCTGACGTGTTGTAACTCACAGTCAAGTTATCCGATATATCCTTAGCAACTTGATACCTATCTTCTGAGAACTGGAGTTCACGCATAGCTTCATCGCGAGACAGCTCTAACTTGGCTCGCTCGGCCATATCCTCAGCCGCATAATTAGCGACAGTATCATTTGCTTGCTTCAAGGACCCTTTGGCCTCATTCCATGCACCTTCCGCGACCTTTAATATGTCTAATGCAAAGATTTCAGACTGCTTGATTGCACCTCGAAAATCTTGGTAGGCCTCCAATATGACTCGTTCTCTCTCAATTTGATCTCTAGAATCTGAAGCAACTTCTAGGTAGGTCTCCTTAATATTATCGAACCGAGATGCGATATCCCCTCGAGTCACTTTCATCCACACATTTGATATTCTCTCAAAGGTATCAATCTTTCCATCATCCACTTGCTCAACCATCCGCTTTGCATCGTCACGAATAGAGTTAAATGACTCTGTGATCACTTCGTAGCGATCACCGACTCTCATTTCCGATACTTGCTCTCGTACAATGTCATTAAAGACAGATGCCTGAGTCAAAGTTCGAGCTATCGCCACTACTTTTGCCTCATCCAAATCGGTCAATTTTTCTAGTAGAGACACCACGGGTGCTTCATCTACCTTCTCGGGCATCAATCCTAGGTCTCTAATTTGAGATAGCGCTTTGTCTAAGTAATGAAATGTCGTAGCCATAAATCCTCCTGAATCTGATGGGCCATAATGTTTGCTTACAAGCTATATAGCTTATAAGGGCACGAGGCTTCTTTTGGAAGTCTCGTCACTCTACTCTATAAAATGATAACGGATCAATCAGATAATTAATCAGTCCAATCGATATAAAACTTAGCAGCATTTCGGAACGATTCGAGTTTTTAATTGATTCTGATTACCGTGGCACTACCTGGCGATGCTCTTTATCCACAATAGCTGTGGATAACTTTGTGAACAAATTTCCTAAATCCGCACAAACACTGTTACTCACGCAAATTGATTAATTTTTAATCAATCCTATATATCTTTTAATTTCAATATCTTATGTAAATAAATTGAATTTAACTTTAGAAAATTTCACTAATTCATAACATTTAGGAATGATTGATTGAATTGTGTAAAACTCTCCCCAAATACACGCTGCTTTCTTATAATCCTGCTACTAGTATAGGCGTTAAGCCTCTCCTGCAAACTCCTCTAAGTTCAAACAATGGTAAACTTTCTGTGAAACGAGTCGGCTTGATTAAACGTGTAATCGTCATCGTGTATGACGGCTTATTACTATTTAGCGTTTTGTTCTTCACTTCCGCACTGTGGATGCTGCTGTTCAATTTGGTGGCTCCAGATAGTCTTTATCTTGATGCTTCCAAGCTTGCGAACAACAAACTCGCTACATTCACTGAGCTTGGAAAAGGCATCGCGTTTTCCCTGATAATTCTAAATTGCCTTGTCGTCAGCTTTATTTTTTACGGTTGGTTTTGGACTCACGGAGGCCAAACCCTAGGCATGCGAGTCTGGCACCTGTACCTGACGGACCCAAATGGCAAGTTTATCGATTGGAAGAGCTCGGCAAAACGATACCTGATGGGCCTACTTACCCTGCTACCATTTGGCATCGGACTTTTATGGATCTTGTTCAATAACAAACGCAAAGCACTCCATGACGTGCTTTCCGATACGCAGATCGTATTTCACAAACCAAAACCCTGAGGGAAATAATCAGATTATTCGCCGTATCATAACCACCGCGAGGCAACTCACGAAAAGCGTCGGCATCACGGCACCGAGCAAGGGCGGTATGCTGAACAATGTGACAAAGTAGCCAAACGCTTTGTTCAGAATGAAAAACCCTAAACCAATCATTATCCCGAAGAATAAGCTTCTTCCTAGGTTACCACTTCGGGCCTCTTTGAACACGAACGGCACCGCCAAGATCAACATAACGATGGTTGCTAATGGTGTGACTATTTTTGACCAATAGACCAACTCATACCCGCTTGTCTCTTGTCGGTTATTGTTGAGATGATCGATGTATTGATCCAGCTGCCAAAGCGAAAGCTGCTCCGGTTCAATTCGAAACAACCCAAGGATATTGGGATCCACTCCAGTAGTCCAATACGCGGCCTCAACTTTGTCAGCCGCTGAACTCTTGTTATCAATCATGGTTCGGCTCAGTCCTTTCAATAGCCAACGCTGAGTATTAAGCTGATATTCTCCTTCCTGAGCCACAGACAAAAATCTTAAGAAGTTTCGATCGTCAAACTCGAATATCTTGATATTGAGAAGTGTTAGATCTGGCAGCACTTCACCAATATTAACGTAGGTATTCTCATCCCTCATCCAAACACCTGAATCGCTTTCTCGGCGCACATTCGATTGAAGTGCACCTAAGCGAACCTGTTCAGCTTTGGTCTCGGTGTATGGAGACACGATCTCGCCTAGCGCCATGGCTACTAGTGCCATAACCAATCCGACTTTCACCACCGAAAATGTGATTCGTTGAACAGAAACACCAGCGGCACGCATCACGATCAGCTCTGAATCTCGAGCTAATGTCGACAGACCGAGAATCGACCCGATCAATGCCGCCATCGGGAAAACTTCGTACAGAGTCTTGGGTATCCGTAGCAATACGTATTGAAACACCTGCAAAATCCCATACGAGCCTTTATCGAGATCTCCTAACTCTTCGACGAAGGTCACAAACGTAAAGAGACCCAACAGTACCATCACCGTAACGATGATGTGCCGTAACAATATATTCCCAATGTATCTATCTAAAATGCGCATCTCTTATGACCTTGACTTACCCTGCCACGCTGGACGCTTTTCTAAAACGAGGAAGCCTGAGCTCAGGAAGTAAAGGTAAATTATAGTTGCGCCGATAAAGGCAGTAACAAGCGATTAAAAAGTAGAAGCCATGAACCATCCAGATTGGGGTTCCGTCGCTGGCCTGCCCTTTCTTGATAAGCGCCACTGTGTAGCCAAGCAATTGTGAGTAAGATAAAAACACGATGAACGCTAAAACCATGCCTGACGACTTACCACGTCTCGAGTCCACATGACAAAGAGCCAATGCAAAAAGAACCAACACTGGCAAGGTGAACACCTTTGCGATTCGCCAATACCATTCGCTTTTTAAGCGATTGTCTGTCGATTCTCGTAGCTCCTTATTACTTCTGGCGCGAATAGGAAAACTCAATTGTTTTCTGGCCTTTGGCTCTAATCTAAGCGCGTAAGTTTCGAAATCCACCACTCGATAGTCAGGAGAACCTGGGTTTCCCTCATATCTGGAACCATTTTCCAGAACTAAAAACTGATCTTGAGTCGTTTGATCTTCGGTGCGGTAGGCGGTTTTTGCAACAACAACTCCCTCTCGCTCAAAGGAGGCACGATAAACAAACACATTTTCATAGTTGCCAGTTTCACGATTGTAATCCTCGACAAAATAAACACCATTACCATCTTTGCCTTCGACAAATCGCCCTGTTATCACACCAGAGACCTCGTTGCTTTGGCGGTACTCTTGTTCGAGCGCAAAACCACTGGCAATAGAGAGTGGCGTCAAATAGAACGAGAAGAAAGCGATTACCGAGGTGAGGATAATCGCCAAAACACCTAAGGGTCTTAAAAAGTGAGTAATACCAACGCCAGCAGCCGCCAATACCGCCATCTCATGGTCTGCATACCAGCGATTCAATACCATGATCAATGCAATGTAAAACATAAGCGGCAGCAAGAGATCCAAATAGGAAACCATCTTTAAGGCTACCAAATTCAACACCGCATCCACTGGAATAATGCCCTCGGCAGCTTGACTCAAAAACCCCATGACTCTCAACACTAGAAATATGCTGATTATCACAAAAGTCACGGCTAAGGCCGTTCTAAGCACTTCGGTAATAAAAGATCGATTAATTATCACGACGGTACGCGTCTACCCAATATAAAAATTAGCTCAAGCCACAATCAGACTATGTATGTTACTCAGTCAAACATAAAGCTATAATCCGCAACAGCCGCGCATTGTATCAAGCATTTAGCCAAGAGCGCGAGAGACTAAACAAAATTACAGGAGCGATTCGAGATCATCATGAAAGTACAAGTAAAAAGCACTCTAAATTTCTCGGTCAAAACAGAATGTCTGGTGGTAGCTTTAAAACCATCAAAGAAGTTAGGGGCTCAGTTCTCAGAACTGAATAAAGCCACGGGTGGTGCGATAAATCGCGTCCAAGAGGTTACTGGCTTTGCTGCGAAAGAAGGCGAAACAAAATTGATCGTTGCACCAGAAGGTGTGGGAGCTAAAAACCTTCTTTTGCTCGGGGTAGGAGATCAGAAAAGCTTCGACAGTGAGACAGTCAGATCAGTGTGTGATTCACTAACGTTGGCACTACAAAAAGCAGGCGTTAACGATGCCACCCTCGTGCTTTCGTCATTCATCGCAAAAAGCGACTCAGAGACTGTTGCTCGCCATATGGTAGAAGCAATCGGCGATAAACATTATGTGTACGTTCAGCGTCCAAAATCTGCGAGGGGCCCCAAGGCTGCAAAAGAGTTTAAACTTACAATCGTATGTGATGATCGTAAACAATCTAATGCCGTCAAGAAGGCCGCTGCAGTAGGCCTTGCGATCAGTAACGGAAAAGATTTAGCGAGAGACCTTGGAAATATGCCAGGGAATGTATGCACGCCTACATTTCTAGCTAACCAAGCGAAAAAGATGGCTAAATCTCATGGCATAAAGGTTAAGGTACTGAGCGAAAAGGACATGGGTGAACTGGGCATGGGCTCACTTCTCTCAGTTAGCAAAGGAAGTCGGGAACCAGCCAAATTGATCATCATGGAGTACAAAGGGGCAAAAAATAAGAAAGAGGCGCCTCACGCCCTAGTAGGTAAGGGACTCACCTTCGATGCCGGCGGCATTTCACTCAAACCATCGGCAAAAATGGACGAGATGAAATACGATATGTGCGGAGCAGCCAGCGTATTTGGTGCGGTACAAGCGGCAGCGGAACTGGAATTACCCATCAACGTGTTAGGAATCGTGCCAAGTTCAGAAAATTTGCCAGATGGCATAGCGAACAAACCTGGTGACGTGGTTACAAGCATGTCTGGTCAAACTATCGAAATACTCAACACCGATGCCGAAGGCCGATTGATACTCTGTGATGCTCTGACCTATGCGGAGCGCTACAAGCCACAAACTGTGATCGATATAGCAACGCTGACTGGTGCCGTCATTGTGGCACTGGGGCATCAAACCGCAGGAGTCATGGGAAATGATCAAGGCGTCATTGATGACCTTCTTCAAGCTGGTGAAACCAGTTTAGATCATGCTTGGCAGTTACCTATCAATGAAAAGTATAAAAAGCAGCTCAAAAGTGATTACGCAGATCTGGCCAATATCGGTGGCCCAAGCGCAGGAACGATAACAGCCGCTTGCTTTCTATCATATTTCACCGAGAAATTCCGTTGGGCTCATTTAGACATCGCTGGAACGGCTTGGGGTGGGGCAAGTGGAAAGCGCGCGAGTGGTCGTGCTGTGCCAATCCTGACCCAATATCTGATAGACCGCAGCTAATCTAAACATGAAGCAGGTGGATTTTTATTTATTGTCTAATCAAGTTCGTGATGCGAAGTTTAAGCTAGCCAGTAAACTTGCAAACAAACTTCAGCGCTCTGATCTTAGAGCGCTGATCGTTACCGACAATGAGGAAAGCACTGATCGCCTAGATCAGATTATGTGGTCATTTAACGACGCCAGCTATCTAGCACATGATCGTCTGGACGATGAGCGGCTTCCAAGCCTTACTCATATCGGGCCTCACAATTCCGTCAGCCAAGCCACGTTGGAACGCGATTACGACGTATTGATAAACCTTTCTACTAGCGTCCCAATGTACAACCATCACTTTAACCGCATTGCCGAAATCGTGGAAGCTGATGAAAGCTCCAAAGCCGCTGGGCGCGCTCGCTATAAGAGCTATAAAACCGAAGGCTTCGAACTCAAAACTCATTCCATTGAGCTGTAAGCCAACACCTTTCAGCACGGCAACCCCACTTATTACGTTTACCGCGTTTTATTCTGTCTGCACCTACTGCGTCTGTAGTGTAAAGACCTTATAATTCCGCCAATACGAAGTTAGAAATTCAATAATCGACATGTCAAACGCGTTGGATAATCAATATCAACCCTCAAAAATAGAGCAAGCTATTTACAAAGCTTGGGAAGACCGCAATGCATTCGCTGCCAGAGATGCGGATTCTGCTTACTGCATCGTAATCCCTCCGCCGAATGTGACTGGTAGCTTGCACATGGGGCACGCTTTCCAAGACACCATTATGGACCTGCTGACCCGATATCATCGCATGAAGGGCGATCAAACCCTGTGGCAGGTTGGTACCGACCATGCCGGCATCGCGACGCAAATGGTGGTTGAGCGGAGACTAGCTGCTGACAATATTTCCAGGCATGACCTCGGTCGAGAAAAATTTATTGAAAAAATTTGGGAATGGAAGGCCGAATCCGGTGGAACGATCACCAGACAGCTTCGACGAATGGGGGCGGCCATCGATTGGACTCGAGAGCGTTTTACCATGGATGAGGGCTTGTCGGAAGCCGTCGAAGAAGTGTTCGTCAGACTGTATGAAGAAGACCTCATTTATCGTGGGCAGAGACTGGTTAATTGGGATCCTGTACTACATACGGCCGTCTCAGATTTGGAAGTTGAATCTGCTGAAGAAAATGGCTCACTCTGGCATCTTCGATATCCAGTGAGTGGTGAGCAAGATACGTACTTGGTCGTCGCAACCACTCGTCCAGAAACACTATTGGGAGACTCAGCTGTTGCGGTTAATCCGGAAGATGAGCGATACAAACACCTCATCGGTAAAACTGTTGATCTACCACTAACGGAACGGCAAATACCTATTGTAGCCGACGAACACGCCGACCCTGAGTTTGGCTCCGGTTGTGTAAAAATAACTCCGGCACATGACTTTAATGACTACGAAGTCGGTAAACGTCACGATCTACCTCTTATCAACGTGTTAGACAAGAACGCGTCCATCGATTTACCTGGATCTGACTATCATGGTTTAGATCGGTTTGAAGCGCGCAAGCGTATGGTGGCCGATTTACAAGAAATGGGGCTTGTTGATGCAATCAAAGACCACAAGTTGATGGTGCCTCGAGGAGATCGTACTGGCTCCGTGATCGAACCATATTTAACCGATCAGTGGTACGTCAAGGTTGAACCTCTCGCTAAAGAAGCCATAAAAGTGGTTGAAGATGGCGAAATCAAATTTGTGCCTGAGAGCTGGAACACCACCTATTTCAACTGGATGAATGATATCCAAGACTGGTGCATATCTCGACAGATATGGTGGGGACATCGTATTCCAGCCTGGTATGACGAGGATGGAAAAGTCTACGTAGCTCGAAATGAGGAAGAAGCCCAAGCTAAGGCTGGCGCTGGAGTAACGCTGACCCAAGACAATGATGTTCTTGATACTTGGTTTTCATCAGCATTATGGCCTTTTTCTACCTTAGGATGGCCTGAAAAAACCCCAGAGTTAAATAAATATTACCCAACCAATGTGCTGGTCACTGGATTCGACATCATCTTCTTTTGGGTAGCCAGAATGATCATGTTCGGTCTTAAATTCACTGGACAGGTACCATTTCGTGAAGTTTATATTCACGGACTGGTCAGAGATCAAGAAGGCGACAAAATGTCGAAATCGAAAGGCAATGTGCTGGATCCGATCGACCTCATTGACGGAATTGACCTCGAATCCTTGGTTGCTAAGCGCACTAAGGGGTTAATGCAGCCTAAAATGGCAGCAAAAATTGAAAAGCAAACACGCAAGCAGTTCCCGAACGGCATCGAGTCCTATGGTACGGATGCCTTACGTTTTACGTTTGCCAGCCAAGCCACACTAGGTCGAGACATTCGATTCGACCTGGCTAGGGTTGAAGGCTACCGAAACTTTTGCAATAAGTTATGGAACGCATCTCGCTTTGTATTGATGAATACCGAAGGGCGAGACTGCGGGCAAAACGGTGGCGACATTGAGCTGAGCCTTGCTGATCGTTGGATCATTTCTCGTTTACAAGAGGTTGAAAAGGAAGCTGCGGAACAAATAGACGGCTACCGTTTCGATCAACTAGCACAAACTCTGTACAGCTTTGTTTGGGATGAGTATTGCAGCTGGTACGTAGAACTAACCAAAATCGTTCTCAACGACGAAACAGCATCAGAAGCACAACAACGCGGCACCCGACAGACGCTAGTTCGAGTGCTCGAGACAACGTTACGTTTACTGCATCCGATTATGCCATTTATCACCGAAGAACTGTGGCAAAGCATAAAGGATCTGGCGGGTGTCGATGGTGATACCATCATGAATAAAGAGTTTCCGACCCCTGACGCGGATAAAATAGATTCTCAATCAGTGACAGAGATGAAATGGGTCCAAAATGTGATCACCGGGGTTAGAAACATTCGTGGCGAAATGAACATCAGCCCAAGCAAAGCCCTGCCGGTACTCCTAAACAACGCCAGCCAACATGATCTGAATAATCTTGAGCAGTATTCACATTACCTAATGAAATTTGGGCGGTTTGAATCCATTGACGTCTTATCTCAAGAATCCGCCGCTCCCGAATCGGCCACGGCGTTAGTAGGGTCTCTAAAGGTGTTGATTCCTCTCGGGTCTTTTATTGATGCTGAAGCCGAAGTAGTGCGCCTAAATAAGGAACTCGAAAAAGCGGAAAAAGACATAGCAGGAGTTGCTGGCCGTTTGAATAACCCTGCTTTCGTAGACAAAGCACCCGAGCCGGTTATTGCAAAAGCTCGCCAGCAATTGCAGGAAGCCGAGACGACTAAAGCGGCTTTGCTGGAGCAGCTTGAACGCATGACCGCTTTCATTTCAAAGTAATGATTGACATTGAGCCGGGTCTACACCAAACTAAATTCATGAAGATCTCTCAGGCTACTTTCAACAACAAGATCGTCTCTGCTATTAGCAAAGCGGTATTGCCTATGTGTGTGCGTACCATCAGTGTTACACGCCTCGTCAAGGGCATAGTCATTGTTGCGGTTAAGTGACCTAGAGTTTCCTCAAAGACACCTTCAAAACCGCAGCCCATAGGACTGCGGTTTTTTTTTAGTTGCGATTAATGATTATGAGCAGATTTAGCGTACCGTTGGCATTCATTACCGTGTTGATAATATGGTCAACTACCCCCCTTGCTATTCAATGGAGTTCAGACGATGCGCCAATCACGTCTGCTTTTTATCGGATGAGCATTGGCATGTTGTTTTGTGCTGGCATGATGTTCATGACACAGGGCCCTCTACCCTGGTCAAGATCCGCGGCGAAAATTTACCTAGTTGGTGGCATTTCGATTTTCCTAGGAACCACATTTTTTTATAGTTCTGCCCAGTTGATTCCAAGCGGATGGGTTGCCGTCGTTTTTGGGTTCTCGCCTTTAATTACTGGGGCTTTTTCCGCACTCGTTGAGCCTGAATCGCGACTTACCCCTAACCGTGTACTCGGTTTAATTCTTGGAATGCTGGGGCTAGGCTTAGTTTTTTCAGAGGGATTGCGATTCGAAGACGCTTCGCTGATTGGCCTTGGTTATTCTTTTATCGGAGTGGTTATCACTTCCGCCACTTCGGTGTACACAAGGCAGCTGGTGAAGGATGAGTCCATTACTGGATTGCAGATCACCACTGGAAGCTTGATTGCTGCGCTGCCTTTCTTTTTAATCGCTGCGACCTTGGTTCAACCCAGCTTTTCAGTCAGTTTTAGCAACAGAGCGCTTCTTGGCATTTTATACTTAGGGATTCTTGGCAGTGGTATTGGGTTTACCCTTTACTACTTCCTGCTCAAAAAAGTGAGCGCTAGTAAGATATCGCTCATTGGCCTGGTGACTCCCATAACAGCTTTAACCTTGGGCGCGTTCCTTAACAACGAGCCAGTGATCGCTAATGTATACTATGGTGCTGGCTTGGTCTGCCTTGGCTTATTTCTGTATGAATTTGCCCCAAAGCTGGGCCTACGCCATTTATGATAAATACGAGCTCATGAATAAGAAGCTATTGATTATCGGTCACTGCCCTAGCGAAAATACCAAGGCTTTGTTCGATGCCCTAGCCCAAGGTGCAGAAGAATGTAAGGGAACAAGCGTTGATGTTAGCGCTATGTCGCCATTTGATTGCAACTCAGAATTGGTTTTAGAGGCTGATGCGTTAATTTTGTTTACGACTGAGAACTTCGGCTATATGAGTGGAGCATTAAAAGATTTATTCGAGCGAATCTACTATCCCTGCTTGAATAACCCCAAACAAAGCGACGCAAAGCCCTATTCACTGGTAATCCGAGCGGGACTCGACGGCACAGGAACGTTAAATTCCGTCACCAAAATCGTCAAGGCACTAAGATGGAAAACCGTATCCAAAGTACTTTTGTGCAAGGGAGACTTTCAGTCTACATTCATCGATGATTGCAGAACGTTGGGCGGGACAATCGCCGCCAGTTTGGATTCTGAACTTATTTAGCAGCGGTAACCCTTTGACTAATTTTGTTCAATTACAGTAACTGATCACAACGATTAATAAACACAATGGAAAATAGAACTGAAATAGAAGCGGCTGTATTTCGAAAGCTTTTAGCGCACCTCGATGCTAATAAGGATGTGCAAAATATCGACTTAATGATTCTGGCCGACTTTTGTCGTAACTGCTTAGCCAAATGGTATTCAGCAAGCGCCAGCGACATTGGACAGGATATTGACTACGAGTCGGCGCGTGAAATTATCTATGGGATGCCTTACAGCGAATGGAAGGAAAAGCACCAGTTACCAGCCACTGCGGAACAATTGGACGCAATGGCAAAACGTAAAGGTAGTTGAATACCAAACGCTGAGAAGCACAAAGGTCGGTGAGCCAAAAATCAGTTCGGCTCACCAAGTGTTTGTGAATTCACTTACTCCGGCTAGTTTAGTTATTCAACAAGTTAGGCCAATTCTTATCAGCATCAACAATAAAAGATTCTTTGTCTTTCAACCACTTATCGTTAACGCTTTTGCTGTAATTCAGATACAGCTTACCTTCATGAATAGTAAACAGCTCTGGCTTAATCGAGGCTGTGGTATTTTGTGACACCGCATACGCACAGTAACCACCGTATTGTGGTTCGTATTTTTCAGGGTTTTGCTTAAATAAGGCGAGGTTGTCAGCGCTGGAAAACAACCAAGTCGCACCTTTGTATTCAAAGCTATACTCCTCCGACCCTTTAACTGGTTTATTTTCGGTAAAATAAGCCACCGTGTCGTAGCCCTTGATCGCCTGATCGGAAAAGAAACTGGTATAAATTGGCTCCAGAGCCATTACTGGCACGCTAGTAAACACCGCGGCCAAGATCACTAAAAGCTGCCTCAAAGGTTTCATTAGTTGCATCCTCGTTAAATAACTTGTTTATCTTGCACAAAGTTTTGTAACTGATTCGCCACTACAGATTGGCAATAATTTGCGCATTCTTTTCTTGTGTCGAACTCATCAAGATAACAGACCGGATGAAAGTGAATTTTCGCGTCAACTTTTTTTCTGGGCATTAAGCCTAAAAAATGAGACAAAAAGGGCATCTTGGCATACCAAGCGTAGTGATCCCTTATTTCCTGACTGGTGATTAGCTCTCCATCATAATGCGTATAGGCTACGGTAATTGGCTGGATAGCCACTCGCTTACCGCTGGGCAAGTTGGCCGCTTCCAACAGGCTAGATTTAAACGGTTCAACATGAATCCCATCCGTGCTTGTGCCCTCAGGAAATAGAGTCAGGCTGTGGTTGGACTCTAAATGACTTTGCAAGATTTCCAACTGTTGTTTCGCCCTGCCGGCTTTTCGTTCAATAAACAGTGTGTTTTGAAAAGAAGCGAGTTTGCCGAATACTGGCCAAGATGCGACTTCCGATTTAGCGATAAAATACGCGGGCAACTGTCCCAAAACGAAAATATCGATATAGGAAACGTGGTTACTCAGGTAGAGCGTGGGGCGGGCCAAACTCATTTCTCCGTAACTGGAGATTCGAATACCCAGGATTCGGCAAGTTCCGGCGTGGAAGAAGTGAACCATCTGAGTGTGATTTGGAATTCTAAGCGCCCTAACCACCATGTAGATCAGAGGCATAATCACAATCCATAAAAAAATAGCCGTGATCCGTAAAAGACCAACCAAATAGTTTTTCCTGTGCGCCATAGAAACGATGAGACTCCTTAATACGGAAATCAGGTCGAAAAAAATTATTAACCAGAGCGGATCTTAATCGACCAATGACTTATTTACCAACGCGTGGTTTGTGCTGAACATCTCCGAGGCATCCACATAAATTGCCACAAACGTCGTATTGAATACCGGATCAATGATCGCGTGCTCGCTAATCTTAGCTCCGATCTTCAAATAACCGCGCAGCATAGTAGGAACTTTTCCACGTTCCTTACCCTTTCCGGGTTGCTGGTGGAACTCAGCAATATCCACGCTTTGTACGACCTTTTTCGGGACGGGCATTAATTGGGCACTTGCCAGATGTTTTTCGTAAAGGTAGGACAAAATCTCCGTATGCTTAGTGTAATCCGTGCCTTTAAAGCTAGCGCAGCCAAAGAGCAGATCGTAGCCATTGTGCTCAATGAACTGCATGGTGAACTTCCAGATTAGCATTAGGATTGCACCACCCCGTCCTTCGGGCGAAACGCATGCCCTGCTCAGCTCCAGAATCTTGGAATAATTATTCCTGAGGCCGTCCAAATTAAACGCATGTTCGGTATAGAATTCTTGCCCTTGATGCAGTGCTTGACTACTAACCAAGCGCACCGTTCCGACAACTCGATCATCCGCCTTGGTATCGATAACCACAACGTGATAAGCGACCTCATCCCACTCGTCTTCCTCGCGCTCAGTATTGAGCATCTCGGGCGTAATTTTGCCGCCACTCTCGCGAAAGAGCACTTCGTAACGCAACTGTTGGGCTGCTCGAATCTCGTCTTCTGAGCCAGCAAGTCGAACATCATAGCGACCAGCTGACATACTGCCAGCGATCAACTTGGTCATTTGTTTAAAAACTTTCGGATTAATCGCCATTGCAATATCTCCAGGTGGCAAGAGATCTTCTCTAGTGGTAAAAATCGTGATTAGATCAACGTAAAGTGACAGTTTTGCGTCAATAAAATGCTTCTTTGATGGCCATTAAATGGCGATAGCTCTTTTTTCCTGTTGAGTCGGGCCGCTCAACTCAATCACCACAGGCTCTGACAGTTCAACTTCACACGGTGAACCGTCAGCGTAGCTGAAAGCGATTCTTTCTCTATCGACCTTGATATGACTCAAACTCACCGTCTTAGCATCCTGACGGTGCATACAGACAGAGTTCTGAGAGCGATCAGGCTCATGACTAGCGTGAAAACGAACATATTCCGTGGCCGAGCGTGAATCGACCAAATTCATATCAACAAATAGCTGCTTACGTGAAGCCTTCACATTCTTAGCGTCTACCGAAGAGGAGGATTTGGGCATGGTCACGTTGTTCTCGATTCGCGCAGTATGCCCGTCCCATACCATTAAACAGTTTTCACCAGACGCATCTATCATAAACATTCTAAAAGCGCGGTAGTCTTCAAGCGCCATCTCGGCGAATTTCAACCGCGCCTCTTTAAGAGATCGCATGCTTGAAAAATTTCGGACGATTACGCCTCGACTAATCCAGTTTTTATAGGTTGCGATTTGCTCGAATTGGTAGTGATTCAGAAGAGCCACAGTAATACCTAGCTCATTGGCAGCAATCCAGGTTCCACCGGCGTCGGCATCGGTTGGAGATATATAGGCTAGATTTCCCAAATCCGAATGATGGGTTTGCACTGAAGGTAATTTAGCGCGTCGTCGGGTGAGACGCTCGTCGCGATTAAAAAACAGCTCATAGCCAGTATCGGTGACAAACCAAGTCATTGTGCACATGTTGATCCCTTATTGAGTGCTTTGGGGTTTTCTGCGCATTTTTCATTATGGACGCGGGTTGCAATGGCAACGCCAAAATCATCCTGAGGCTGTTTACCAAAAGCCCGAGTCATGGCTCCGATTATCGCGTAATGATGAACTGTATGTGACTGTAAGAACAATAGTTCTCGATTTAGTGATGTGGCTACCGGGACACTCGTTTGCTCGTCCTCAATCATGTACTCAGCGACCGAAAGATGCGGCTCTGTGATTGCCTGATTATGTAAATCCTCAAGCGCCTCAATCAATTCAGATATTGTGCTCAACGCATATTCTGCATCACACTCTAATAGCTGATCGCGATCACGCAAGTCATAATTAAAAATAGTCTTGGACTGTTGTTCAAAAAAACAACGATAGTGCTCTAAGACATGACGAAAATGTGCTCCGATAGTGCTTTGGAAGGCAGGCTTGTAACCCAGACTATACTGCCCAGGTTCAAGAAGACCAATTAGCTCTTCACCTTCTTTGAGCGCTTCCATATTGCTCTGGATGAGTTTGGTATCTAGGCTTGGGGGATGATCTGTCAAAATGTTTCTCTTTGTGGCGGCTTTAATTGCCAGTCTTTTTCGTTATGTAGGGTTTAAGACCCAACCAAGGCCCGTTGCATTGCAGAATGCCAGTCATCTTCTTTGCGCCTACGAGATTTAACTATGTTTAATCTCGGCCAAAGGCTGGTTTTGTTCGGCATGCCGCAGAGTATATCGCATCATTAAGGGCACAAAAACCGAGCCGATATAGCCAATGCAGCCATCTCTGTTCGCAAAATATGCTGTCCTAGTTTTATCGAGCGAAAGCCTTTATCCTTGAATTTCTGTTGCTCGGACTCCGAGAACCCCCCTTCCGGACCCACCAAAACCAAAACATCAGAAGGGTTAATATCCACTGAGAGGTCGCTAATCGCTTGTCCAAACTGATCGGCGTAAACGGCATGTTTTAAATTTTCAATACACTCATCCAGCGAAACCGATTGGGTTAATTTTGGATACCAAGGGTTTTGAGATTGTTTGCAAGCCTCTCTAATAACACGTGTCAGCTTTTGAATTTGCTTGTCATTTAATCTGGAAACACAGAACTCTGTTTCAATGGGAACTATCTTGGCTACACCTAATTGAGAAAGCCCGTCCACCATAACTTTTTGCCTGTCTCCTTTGGGCACGGCTACCGCCACGGTAATCTCGGGAGCAGTTCGCGGTACCTCGGTCTTTTCCTTTACATCAACAAATACTTCACGGCGAGTTACTGACTCAATAAATCCCTTGGCAACCACGCCATTACCATTCAATAACACCACTGAGTGACCTGGTTTCAATCTACGCGATTGCAGGGCATGAGCACTCTCTGATGCGCTGAGTTCAGTAATACCAAGATCGATCTCGCCATCTACGTGAAAACAAGGAGTCGACATACTAGCCTCTCAAATACACGTCATAGTGGATAAGTTTACTGGAAAAAACCTGTTGAGGATTCTCCACCAAAGGAGTCGCATGATCAGGCCGTTTAACCGCGACTCTAGCCGCAGCCTTGGATTGGATAGCTGTTTCGAGCACGGATTGCGCATCTTCATCTGAGCCCACTAGCCATTGCAATAACTGCATATACTTGCTGCTCGCCGCTGATTTTTTACGCTTTGGAGGAAACATGGGATCGAAGTAAGCAACGTCATACGTGTGTGTGGTCTGATCGAGATACCCCCCAGCACTGATACACTTAACCGTTGGTGTACAAAACTCATCGGGCAAACTGATTTTATCAAGGTCACGAAGAGCACTATTTAGCAATAATGCCATCAAGGGATTACGCTCAATAATGGATACTCGATAACCCTGACTCGCCATTAGCATGGCATCACCACCCCACCCACCTGACAAATCCAGCACGGTTCTCGACTTTTTGCCAAGGGCCTGATTAAACGCGCCTTGCTTGGGGGCGGGAAAAGAGCGTAACTTTCGAATACCAGTCTCAAATTCCAACGAATAGAGCAGTGGCTTTTTGGCCTCAGCCCTGCGCCATACTATGCTGAGGCGACCATTCGCATCAAAGTCTAGAATAAGATGGGTATCCCCAAACTCAGATGAGGTAGAGACATCCAGATATCTCTGTTCGAAAAATTCTGCGCAAAGTGGTTCCTCATTCCAGACGCGGTTTGAGATATAGAGAGCTCTTTGGCCACAATCGACCAGGATACAGTCACTCTCTATCTCTGTCATCGCATAGTCTCCGACCTAAAGGAAGTCGGCTTCAACTAAAGTTGAAACGTCAGCCGAGTAGTCAACGCCTTCAACACCAAACCCAAACAAACTTAAAAATTCGGCTTTATATCCGTCAAAATCAGTGAGTTCGTGTAGGTTTTCAGTGGTTACAGTTGGCCAAATCCCTTCTATTTTCTCTTGCAATTCTGCTCTTAGCTCCAGTTCATCGACGCGAAAGCGACTCTCCGAGTCTAAACGCGGCGTGTCGGAATAGATGCACTCTTTGTATAAACGAGCCAACTGCTCGATGCATCCCTCTTGAGTGCCTTCAGCCTTCATTTCTTTGAATAAAATGGACAAATATAATGGCATGACTGGAATTGCTGAACTGGCCTGGGTAACAACAGCCTTGAGAACGGAGACATTTGCCTTAACATCTAACTGATCGTTTAGTTGAGCTGCCGTTACATCTAAATGCTCTTTAGCCTTACCAATACTCGCGTGGCCGTAAATGGGTTTGGTTAACTTGTCGCCAATATACGTGTAAGCCACCGTTTTACACCCCGACTCAAGCACTCCCGCATCATTGAGGGCATTCATCCATAGTGCCCAATCTTCGCCGCCCATGACTTTAACCGTATCGTCGATTTCTTGTTGGGTTGCGGGCTCAACCGTAACTTCACCCACGATCTGCGTATCGGTATTTAAATTTTTAGCAGTGTATGAATCGCCAATCGGCTTCAATACAGAAGAGTAGGTGACACCGTCCGTCGGGTCAGTGCGCCGAGGAGAAGCAAGACTATAGACAACGAGGTCTACTTTGCCCAAATCCTGTTTGATCAGTTCAATTGTTTGCTCTTTAACCTCATTTGAGAAAGCATCACCGTTAATGCTTTTTGAATACAAACCGTCAGCATTCGCTTGGGCTTCGAATGCGGCTGAATTGTAGAAACCAGCCGATGCGGTGCGTCTGTCAGTTGGTGGCTTCTCGAAGAATATCCCTATTGTTTTTGCATCATAGCCATAAGCCGCTGTAATTCGTGAGGCCAGCCCATAGCCGGTGGATGCACCGATAACCAGCACATTCTTGGGCGAGCTCGATACATCTTCGTTCAAAGTACTCTTTTTCGATTTAATGTACTCAATCTGTTGAGCAACATTTTTAGCACATCCAGTCGGATGCGCATTTGTGCAGATAAAACCACGAACTTTAGGATTAATAACCATTTGTCTATGTCCTATGTTTTACAAATAATTTAAAAAAAAGCCGCAGGGGAGCATCTGCGGCTTAACTGTATTTAACTCGAAGTCTACTGTTACAGAAGCTCTTCGTTAATAACTGGTTTGACTGATTCTTCCAGACCCTTTAGGTAAGCGGTAAACAGACTTTCACCGTTTCGACGTTCCAGCATTCTTCTGGTTGCGTCCTTCACCTGCTGACTCACCTGGGTTAAATCTCCAGGAGCGATTTGTGTTAACCGCACAATGTTGAAGTCACCGTTAGCACCTGTAAACGACTTGATTTCGACCGCACTGTCTCTGAGCTGCATCTTTATCACCTCTCGAATCACATCGGGAGAGGCGGTGCGTTCCGTATCGATTAACGACACAGTGAAGCGTTGAATCTCCACAGACTCATCATCTGCCAATTCTGGCCAGTTATTCTCAGCTCTTGCTAGCAAACTAGCACCGGCTTCTTCGGCTGCCTGAGTAGCTCGCTCGGCAACCAATAGCTGTTTGATCTGATCTTTTACTTCATCCAATGGTTTTGGCGCTGATGGGACAAACTCTTTTTGTCGTAACGCGACATACAGACCGTTACCAAGGTCCAGTAATTCGGAGTTCAATTCCTGCGAAGCTACCTGATCGCTAAAGGCTGCATTTCGAATCACGTCGTTTGCTGCAATGCCAGAACCAACGGCAGCCGTAAACAACGGTGATGACTTTACCTCAACGCCAATCAGGTCTGCGGCGGCAGCCAGAGAGTCTGGTTGCTCAAATAAGATATTGCGAAGATCTTCCGCCCGCTGCAAAGTAATATCCTCCGCCTTGCGCAGTTTCTCATCTTCCCTGAGGTCAAAGCTCAACTCTTGCAGTGAGGCAGGCTCGGTTGCATTCACGCTTTCAACCTGAATAATGTGATAACCAAACTGCGTCAGCACTGGATCAGAGATAGCCCCGACTTCAGCCTCAAACGTGGCTTGTTCGAATTCTTCTACCATCGCACCACGCTCAACTTCTCCTAGAGAACCACCTTCTGCGGCCGAACCAGGATCATCGGAGTACTGTTTCGCGAGCTCAGCAAAATCAGCGCCGCCCCTAAGTTGAGATACCAGCTCATTAGCCAAAGATAGTTGCTCATCTTTATCTTTGCTGGCTGTGCTCAATAAGATATGTCGAGTACTACGTGTTTCATCTGGATCGAAAGACTGCAAATAGGAATCATAGGCAGCTTGGATTTCTTCATCACTAACTTCGACAGTCTCAGCAATTAATGACGTATCCAGCTCGATATACTCTATCGAACGACGATCGGCTTCCATGTAGTTGTCGGTATTTTCGTCGTAATAGCTCTCAATATCCGCATCGGATACCTCAATCCCATCGATAAAATCAGTGCGGTTAACCGTGATCAAGTCAAATGTTCGCTTCTCTGCTTGAATCTCCAACATAGCTCTGAGTTCATCCGGCAGTACCAAAGCCGACTCTTGGTACCCGCCAGCCACCTGCGAAATCAAAGCATCTTCGCGAATTTGGTCCTCAAACTGCGTTTTTGAAAACAAACCCGAGCTATTTAAGTAATTCTCGTATACCTGTAAGTCAAATTGACCGTCGGTTTGAAATATTGGATTGTCTCTAATAATAGAAACTAACTGCTCATCTCCAATTTGGTAATTCTGAGAACTAGCAACATGTTGAACCAACGCGCGATCGATCATGCTCTGAAGAACACCACGTTTGTAAAAATCACTAGTAAAAATATCAGAATTCGCCAAACTTGGATTGGCTTGGGTAGCTCTTTGTTGCTGTGTAGATAGTTGCTGCTGAAAAGCTTGCTGATAGATTTTTTGCTCACCCACTTCAGCGAGGACGGGTCTGGCCTCCGTACTTGCATATTCTTGCACACCCCAAAAGGCCATCGGAATGATGATCAATGCGGCAATTATCCAGGCAAACCAACCTGAAGAGCGATCACGAATTTCAGTTAACATACTATGTCCTTACGGAATTCTTATTAATTTTCGACGCGCCATTATAGTCGACAGCGCGGGCACAAAAAAGCCAGTATCTACCAGATCAACCAATTCAATTCGACTATTTGTCGGTATCACTACTCTCGTGCTGTAATTGAATCCAAATTGTAAGTAAATACATCTTAAAGAAGGTCTCTAGACTAAACTACAGACATAAGATTCCACGTAAAAACCAATTTCTAAATCAAGGAGCAGGACCCACAATGAGAATAAAACGACTTTTAATCGGATTGTTCGGCGTCGCAATGCTGACGAACTATGCAACCGCGGCGACAGAAGAAATCGATATTAACTATTCGAAAAGCACTCTAGACAATGGCTTGACACTGGTTGTCCACGAAGACAGTAAGGCGCCAGTAGTGGCCGTCAATGTTTGGTACCACGTGGGCTCAAAAGACGAAAAAATTGGTCGAACCGGTTTTGCTCATTTGTTCGAACACTTGATGTTTAATGGATCTGAGAACTACAACGACGATTGGTTTAAGCCATTTGACCGAGTCGGCGCCACAGGCATGAATGGCACCACCAACCAGGACAGGACCAACTACTACCAAGTCGTACCCAAAAATGCACTGGAAATGACACTTTGGATGGAATCAGATCGGATGGGACACCTGCTTGGAGCGGTAGACCAGGCGAAGCTTGACGAACAAAGAGGCGTTGTAAAAAACGAAAAAAGACAACGAGAGAATGAGCCTTATGGTCGTGTTTTTGGAGCCATCCTCGAAAATGTCTACCCTCAAGGACACCCCTACTCTTGGAGTGTGATTGGCTCCATGGAGGATTTGAATGCGGCGACCCTTGACGATGTGCATGAGTGGTTTAAAACGAAGTATGGCGCTGCCAACGCGACGCTGGTTGTCGCAGGTGATGTCGAAACAGAGAAAGTTCAAGAGCTTGTTGAAAAATATTTTGGTCACATTCCTGCAGGGCCTCCACTAACCAGACAAGAGAGCTGGATAGCCAAACGTACAGGTAAGCATGAACAGGTCATGTATGATCGTGTGCCACAAGCCCGACTTTATAAGATCTGGAACATTCCTCAATGGGGAAGTGAGGATGCGGACCTCCTAGAACTTGCCTCGGGCGTTCTGTCCAGCGATAAGAAGTCTCGTCTTTATAACCGACTGGTTTACAACGAGAAAGTAGCAACGGATATCGCCGCCTTTTCCTTTAACTCTGAGATATCGGGCTTATTCGGGGTAATAGCCACCGCAAAAGAGGAAAAGGATCTCGAATATATTAGCTCAGCAATCGACGAGGAGATTGCCAAGTTCATGAAGGAAGGCCCTACAAAGGATGAGCTGACCAGAGTAAAAACATCGATACGCGCTGGATTTATTCGAGGTCTTGAGCGAATCGGGGGTAAAGCTGACCTATTGGCGCAAAACGAGGTATTTGGCGGCGAGCCGAATTTTTACCAAACTTCGTTCAAGAGGCTTCAAAATGCTTCGGCTGAGCAAGTGCGTGCCTCAACTGAAGAATGGCTCACCGATGGCGAATACATCCTTAAGGTATTGCCGTTTAGCCAATATTCAACTAAAGAAAGTACGATTGATAGGAGTAACGGCATTCCAGATGTAGGCGCTGCGCCTGAAGTGCAATTCGATCGCCTACAAAGAGCGACCTTAGCAAATGGCTTAAAAGTCCTTTTAGCAGAGCGCTCAGCTGTGCCTGTGGTTCGCATGCAATTGCAGGTAAACGCCGGCTATGCCGCAGATCATGGTGTAAAACCAGGCACGGCCAACCTGACAATGGCAATGCTTGACGAAGGCACCAACAAGATGGATGCCCTGGAGATCTCGACGCGTCTAGCCGAAATGGGCACCAGCTTGACCAGCGGAGCCAGTCTTGACTCATCAACCGTGGCGCTGAATACCTTAAAAGAGAACCTCAATGACTCTGTCGATATTTTCGCTGATGTCATTCTCAACCCAAGCTTTCCAGAGAAAGAGCTAGATAGGTTGCGTCAACAGCAGCTCGCATCGATAGCTCAAGAGAAATCGACTCCAATTGGATCTGCTTTGAGAGTTCTGCCCAAAATTCTATATGGAGATGATCATGCTTACTCGGCGCCTTTTTCTGGATCAGGAACCGAGGAAAGTGTCGCCGCCATGACGGTAGATGACCTCAAGGCATATCACAACACGTGGTTTAAGTCTGAGAACGCTACGGTGATTGTCACCGGAGATATCAGCATGGATGAACTAAAACCGCTACTTGAGCGCTCACTTGGTAAGCTTCAATCAGGGCAAGCACCTATCAAAAATATTAGCGATATTGAACCTATTAGCGATTCTAGAATTTACTTCATCGATCGACCGGGTTCAGCCCAATCTGTGATTCTGGGGACTAAAATGCTGCCAAAATTTGGATTTGAAGGAGAGCAAGCCTTGCAGTTGATGAATGAAGTTTTGGGCGCATCATTTAATTCCAGAATTAATATGAACCTACGGGAAGATAAAGGTTGGTCATACGGTGCTCGCAGTATCATTCGAGGAACACAAGCACAACGACCATTTATTGCCTATGCCCCTGTTCAAACCGATAAAACAGCCGAGTCTTTGCAAGAGATTTATAGAGAAATTAGCGCCATCCAAAACGACAAGCCAGCGAGTGAAGAAGAGCTCGCGAGGTCACTGGATAAGCGCATTTTGACGCTGCCTGGACGTTGGGAAACAGCTGGAGCAGTCCAAGGAGACATGTCTACTCTTGTCCGCTATGGTTTAGATGAGAGCTACTGGGATAACTACGTCGAACAGCTAAGGCAAATCAATCTCGAACAAGTCAATGATGCTGCCATGCAACACATGACCCCAGACAACATGATCTGGGTGATCGTGGGGGATGCTGAGAAAGTTGAACAAGCAGTGATCGATACCCAAATTGGTGAACTCATCAGGGTTGATAAAGAAGGTAAGCCATTGAATTAAATGCCCTCTTTCTTAAGGTAGATTTTTTGCCTTCAACCTTCAACATAAAGCCGCGTTCAACTACGCGGCTTTTTTCGTAGACAACATCGACGGTCTCACAGTGAAACGAATGTAAGATGTTAGATACCATACCAAGCTACGTGTTTGCGAATTGCGAACGTCTGCCATCAAACCAATACGGCCACAGCAAAGCAGTAAACAAGATCGCTCGGGAACAATTTAGGAAGGAGTGGGTTGTGAAATGGCGGAGCGGACGGGACTCGAACCCGCGACCCCCGGCGTGACAGGCCGGTATTCTAACCAACTGAACTACCGCTCCACGGTATCAAAGCTTGTGGGATCAAGCTCTCAGTAATTTCGATACTCAGGTCAGAAACGTAGTAAGCCGCTCTGAACAGAGAATGTGACAAAACTCGGTAAAGAAAAAGCCCTCAATGATGAGGGCTTCTCTATTCGGCAAATTTGAAGTGGCGGAGCGGACGGGACTCGAACCCGCGACCCCCGGCGTGACAGGCCGGTATTCTAACCAACTGAACTACCGCTCCGCATTTCAAATTTTAATTTAAGCGCTTCAGACTATTTTCTGAGCTTCAAAGCTGAATTCATTTATTCAACCTTGGCTTAAATGGTGGGCGTTAGTGGACTTGAACCACTGACCCTCGCCTTGTAAGGGCGATGCTCTACCAACTGAGCTAAACGCCCGAATCTCGTCGAATCGGAGGGCGATAATAGCAGAAGTTTTGCAGCTTGCAAGTAGGTTTTTCACTTTTTTTTTAAGTTTAAAACCCAAGGCAAATAGCGCTGAATTTCTGCTCTGCCCTCCAAAGCGGCGCTAGTTTAATGCATCTTTAAGAGCTTTGCCAGCTTTAAATTTTGCTTGGTTAGACGCAGCAATTTTGATGGTCTCACCAGTACGTGGGTTACGACCATCACGCGCTTCACGGCGGCTTACTGAGAACGTTCCAAAGCCAACGAATGTTACGCTGTCGCCTTTCTTTAGAGCGCCTGTGATGCCTTCCAATACAGCATCAAGAGCATCGCCAGCAGCTGATTTTGAGATATCTGCTTTCGCAGCTACTAGATCGATTAATTCAGATTTGTTCACGTTTTATTCCTCATTAGGTAAATATGGTTATATCACTTTCCAGTGGCATAGCTTCCACATGGCAAGAACTCTTCATGCACGCCGACCCTGATCAGCGAAAACAAAAATTTGAGAACTTGGTTAAGACATCACTCAGTCTTCCAATCACGCCGCTCGAGTCTACTACTCAGTGCCATTAGCGCTCACTTCATCCCATTGAAGCAATGCTTAGTTGAACGTGACTTTGGAATATCAAGCCCAACACACTGGTTACTCAAGCAGCCCCCTAACTGACTGATTTGATGTTTTGGATTAGCAGGAAGAATTTTTTAGACTTGTTCTTAATGGTGCTTTTCCAATGCAGCAATAATGAAGGCTTTGAACAAAAAAAACAATATTGACAATCAACTTTTTTTTCGTCTAAAGCCTTTATCTATGCGGGTTTCAGCGCTTTTTACTGGACAACTGCCTCATCCGACCACTCAATAAAGATTCCGATCATATTGATTTATAAGCAGTGTTTTAAGTTCAAAGTCTAACCCTTAGTGTCGTGCCTCAGGTCCCTTATCTTTTTTCGAAGTAGATGAAGAAACGGTCGTTTCGCTGTCTTTTTCGTCATTGTCAGAGCTGGGGACCTCAGTTAATGCTATCTCTAGCACTTCGTCGATCCATTTTACTGGCGTAATGGTTAAATCTTTTTTGACGTCTTCAGTTATTTCGACCAGATCTTTTTCGTTCTCGTGCGGTATCACTACGTGCTTAATTCCGCCGCGATGCGCCGCGAGTAGCTTTTCTTTCAAGCCACCGATGGGCAATACTTCACCGCGCAATGTAATTTCACCAGTCATCGCCACATCAGCTCGAACTGGAATGTTAGTAATCGCTGATATGAGGGCGGTACACATTCCGATACCGGCGCTAGGGCCGTCCTTAGGCGTTGCGCCCTCTGGCACGTGAATGTGAAAATCTCGCTCATTGAACAAGCTTTTGTCTATCCCAAAACCCTCTGCCCTGGAACGAACTACGGTGATAGCTGCCTGAATTGATTCCTGCATCACATCGCCCAGCTTGCCCGTTGAGGTCTGCTTACCTTTACCTGGGACCACTACCGATTCAATCGTCAGCAATTCGCCGCCAACCGAAGTCCAAGCTAGACCGGTTACTTGACCAACACGATTTTCTTCTTCCGCAAGACCGAAATTGAACTTTCTGACCCCTAAATAATCATCTAGATTTTCAGCTTTGACCGTAATTTTCCTTAGCTCTGTGTCGAGAAGAAGTTGTTTGGTGACTTTGCGACAGATTTTAGCTATTTCCCTCTCAAGTCCACGCACACCGGCTTCACGAGTGTAGTAGCGGATTGTATCGATCAACGCACTCTCTTCGATTTCAATCTCCGACTTGCGCAAACCGTTATTCTTTTTCTGCTTCTTAACCAAATAACGCTGAGCAATATTGAGCTTTTCAGCTTCGGTATAACCTTCTAAGCGAATAACTTCCATGCGGTCCAACAATGGCCCAGGAATATTGAGACTGTTCGATGTCGCCACAAACATTACTTCAGACAAATCGTAATCTACTTCTAAATAATGATCCGCGAACGTATTGTTTTGCTCAGGATCCAGAACTTCAAGCATGGCTGAAGCAGGATCACCACGAAAATCAGCGGCCATCTTGTCGATTTCGTCCAGCAAGAACAAGGGGTTCTTGGTCTTTACCTTAGACATATTTTGAACAATCTTGCCTGGCATGGAACCGATGTAGGTTCGACGGTGCCCTCGAATTTCAGCCTCATCGCGCACGCCCCCTAATGACATTCGGATGAACTTACGGTTCGTAGCCTTAGCTATCGACTTTCCAAGTGATGTTTTGCCGACACCAGGAGGGCCTACCAAGCATAGAATTGGCCCCTTCATTTTTTTCAGGCGTTGCTGTACGGCTAGGTATTCTAAGATGCGCTCTTTAACCTTTTCGAGTCCGTAATGATCTTCGTCCAAAATTTCTTGAGCCGCGTGTATATCGCTTCTAACGCGCGAACGCTTCTTCCAAGGAACTTGCAGTACCCAGTCGATATAGTTTCTCACCACAGCGGCTTCAGCCGACATCGGCGACATCATCCTGAGTTTTTTAACCTCAGCATCGACCTTTTCTCTGGCTTCTTTAGGCATGCCAGATTTTTCAATTTTTTCTTGGATCTCATCCAACTCGCTCTGGCCATCTTCCGATTCACCTAGCTCATTTTGAATGGCTTTCATTTGCTCATTCAGGTAATACTCTCGTTGGCTCTTCTCCATTTGCTTTTTGACACGCCCACGGATTTTCTTCTCGACACGGTGCATATCAAGCTCAGCTTCCATAAACGATAAGACCTGATCTAATCGATCATTCAAATCGAAAGCCTCAAGCAAATTCTGTTTATCCTCGAGCTTCAAATCTAGGAACCCACCTACCGTGTCAACCAATCTATCCAATTCGTCGATGGTCTTGAGTTGGCCCAATGCTTCCGGTGCCACCTTGGAGTTAATCTTTGAATAACTCTCAAACTCTTCAATAAGTGTCCGAATCGCAACTTTTGATTCAGCCGGATCTGCGTCGACCGTTTCCAATGGTTCCGCTCGTGTGACAAAACAACCTAGATCCTCAATATCAGAGAGCTTAATACGCTGCATGCCCTCGACCAACACCTTAACCGTGCCATCTGGCAACTTCAGCATTTGCAGGATATTGGCCAGCACCCCAACTGGGTACACTTCTTCTGCAGTTGGTTCTTCTTTAGAAGCATCGAGCTGAGCAACCAAAGCAATCAACTTGCCGTTCTCCATCGCTTGCTCAAGCGCCGTGATCGACTTCTGTCTGCCAACAAACAGAGGTATCACCATGTGCGGAAAAACCACCACATCTCTTAGTGGCAATAACGGAAATGGTGATTGATAATCAATGACGGATGGTTGTTCTGACATAATTTAATTTCTCTCGAAGGCTTATCTACGCTGAGTGAAGCCTGAAAAATGACTTAGCTGCTTCTAATTGGGGGCAATCAGTGAGTTTTAAAGGTCCACAGCCTGAATACTGAAGGGAATACACTCGCACTCTGCCCACTTCTCCGACCAAATGGACGGAGACTCAATCGCTCAGACAGGCGTCGACGTTATGACGATGAAACAGCCTTGCCTAAGCGGACTTTTCGCTCTCTTGCTCTTCGTAAATAAACAAGGGGCGCGCGCCTTCTTCTATGGTGCTGGCATCAACTGAAACCTTTTTCACGCCTTCTTTTGATGGCAGCTCATACATCGTTTCTAACAAGGCATTCTCTAGGATAGAGCGTAGGCCTCTGGCCCCAGTTTTTCTAGCCATTGCCTTCTCGGCAACCGCCTTCAGTGCATCTTCTCTAATTTCCAGCTCTACACCATCAAGCTTTAACAGTCTTTGGTACTGTTTTACCAATGCATTCTTCGGCTGCGTCAAGATAGTCATTAGTGCATCTTCATCTAACTCTTCTAGAGTTGCGATTATCGGAAGTCTGCCGATGAACTCTGGGATCAAGCCATACTTAACTAAGTCTTCCGGCTCGAGCTTACTCAGATGTTCAGTAATAAACGGATTCTCAGACTTAGAATGTATTTGAGCACCAAATCCAATACCACTCTTCTCAGATCTATCACGAATTATTTGATCCAAACCAGCAAAAGCCCCGCCGCATATGAAGAGAATATTTCGAGTATCAACCTGTAAAAACTCCTGCTGAGGATGTTTACGTCCCCCCTGAGGTGGAACCGAGGCTGTCGTGCCTTCTATCAATTTTAACAAGGCCTGTTGAACGCCCTCACCTGATACGTCTCTGGTGATCGAGGGGTTATCAGACTTACGAGAGATCTTATCTATCTCATCGATATAGACGATACCAATTTGAGCGCGCTCGACATCGTAGTCACATTTTTGCAGAAGCTTCTGGATAATATTTTCTACATCCTCACCAACATAGCCCGCTTCAGTAAGAGTTGTTGCATCCGCGATAGTGAAAGGAACATTTAACTGCTTCGCCAAGGTCTCAGCCAGCAATGTCTTACCGGATCCAGTCGGACCAATAAGGAGGATGTTACTTTTGGCAATATCCACATCTGGATCGACTTCTTTACTTCGAATTCGTTTGTAGTGATTGTAAACGGCAACGGACAATACCTTTTTTGCGGCTTCCTGCGAAATCACATAATCATCCAATCCAGTATGAATTTCCTGAGGGCTAGGAAACGTTTCCTTCTCTTCATTGTTGGCGATGTCTTCAATGGCCTCTTCGCGAATAATATCCTCGCAAAGATCGACGCACTCATCGCAAATGAAAACAGAAGGCCCAGCAATCAGCTTTCTTACTTCGTGTTGGCTTTTGCCGCAAAAAGAACAATAAAGTAGCTTGTTATCTTCGTTACTTTTATTGTCGTCACTCATAAATGCCCCTTATATTTTTCTGGACTCTTTCTCACTGAAGTCATCTAAACCAGACTTCTAGAGTCCAGATTTACTAGTCCACTCTTTAATTTCGTAAAATTGTAACTCAAGAATAGACCCTATTAAAACGCGTATTATCACCCTTTTGGGTCCAAGTTTAATGAGGAATGCCTAAAACTGGATAATTTACCCAAAAGCTCTCGCATGAATCCGCCTGGATTTATACTGAACCCTTCTGATCGGGACGTTGTTCCAAGACTTCGTCAATTAGCCCGTAGTCTTTCGCCTCTTCGGCACTTAGGAAGTTGTCACGCTCGGTATCTTTGGCAATATCTTCGAGGTTCTTACCTGTGTGTTTCGCCATGATCAAATTCATTTCCTCACGGACTCGAAGGATCTCTTTCGCATGGATATCGATATCAGTAGCTTGCCCCTGATAACCACCTAACGGCTGATGGATCATGACCCTAGCATGGGGCAAGGCAAACCGACTACCACTTGCGCCAGCCGTCAATAGTAGTGCGCCCATACTTGCGGCTTGGCCAATACAGACAGTGTTAACATTAGGTTTAATAAACTGCATGGTATCGTAGATGGCCATTCCCGCCGTGACGGATCCGCCTGGGCTATTGATGTATAGATTAATGTCTTTATCGGGATTTTCTGACTCCAAGAACAACAACTGCGCCACAATTAAATTGGCCATGTGGTCCTCAACTTGACCGACTAAAAATATAACGCGTTCTTTGAGCAAACGAGAATAGATATCGTAGGCTCGTTCACCACGGCCAGATGACTCTACGACCATGGGCACAAGGCCACCAGCCGCTTCGGGTGTATTTCGGTTTATCAGATTTGAGTCAATGTTCGGGTGGTCAGAAAATGGGCGATTATTCATAATTTCGGTGTGACGTATTAGCTCTTTTCGGTTCTAGAGAGGTTCTATCTTGTGTAAGGCAAGAGTATAACCCGTTAGGCGTGCAAATGAATGTAAAGGCAAAATTCATTCTCTCAAGACCCTGCCACTCAATAAAGCCTCACTATAAATTCAACGGCCGCAAAAAAAGCCGGCAGGAGAATCCTAAACCGGCTTTTCTCGGAATACGCTAAGGCGGCTATTGCATGTTCAGTAACTCACTGGCATCAACCTTTTCAACCGTAACTTCGGCTTTCTCTAGCAACAAATCAACAACTTGCTCTTCTAGAACCAGAGATTGCACCTGAGCCAACGCCTGTTGATTCGATTTGTAATAGTTCACGAACTCCGATGGATCTTCATACGAAGACGCCATTTTTTCTATGCGTGCATCAACACGGCTTTCGTCCGGCTTAAGCTGTTCTTTGCTAATGACTTCCATCATTAATAGCCCAAGAGCAACACGGCGCTCCGCTTGTGGCTTCAGCGTTTCGAATTCGGGCGCAGGGAAGTTCTCCAACAGCTTTGGATCGATACCTTGCTGAATCATTTGATTCTTTTGTTCCTCGACCATGCGTCCTGCTTCTTCGCGCACCATCTTTTCAGGAATCTCGGTCTCGTTCTGATCTAACAACGCATCAAACGTGCGCTGCCTGATTGTTGAACTTAGCTGGTTCTCTAAATTGGTCTCCAGATTTGACTTCACTTCGTCTCTCAATGCTGAGACCTCACCGGATTCAACACCAAAGCTTTTCGCGAACTCTTCATCAACTTCGGGTAGTTTGGCCTCTGAGACCGACTTAGCATCGATTTTGAAGATTGCCGTTTTTCCGCCTAAATCTTCGCTATAGTCCTCAGGGAAAACAACCTCAACTTCTTTGCTTTCGCCACCCTTCATGCCTTTAATGCCTTTCTCAAAATCTGGAAGCATTTGGCCTTCACCTAGAACAATGGCGTAGTCTTCGGCTTTACCGCCAGCAAACTCCTCACCATCTACCGTACCTAGGAAATCAACAATAACTCGGTCACCCTTTTTAGACTTACGCTTGCGCTCAACCCACTCAAGCTGTTGCTTACGCATATTGTCGATAACACGATCAATATCTTCTTCGCTCACTTCACTCTCAGGCTTATTAATTTTGACGCCTTCAAGATCCAATTTGTCGAACTGAGGGTACACATCAAAGGTAGCCGTGTATTTAAAGTCCTTGCCTTTCTCAAGCTGCTCAGGGGCCACATCGGGTTGCACAGCAGGTACGATTTTTTCAGCCTCCAAAGCTTCCGCAAGGCTGGATTGAATCACCTCACCCAAGACGTCGCTGGTAGCGGTTCCGCGGTACTGTTGCTCAACAATCTTCATTGGCACCTTACCGGGTCTAAAACCTTGGATTTTGACGCGCTTTGAAAGCTGCTTGAGACGTTTTTGAACAGCAGACTCTACTTTCTCTGCTGGCACTACCACGCTGATCTTTCGACCAATAGCGCTGGTTTTTTCAACTGAAGCTTGCATGTATAACTCGTTGACTTATTTAATTACAATTGACTTTCTAACTTTGATTTTACGCAGGCTCTCAACTCGCCGCGCAAACAGGGGCCGGATTCTACCACTAAGAATTAGTCTGTGAAAATATTTGTATGCTTAAAAACGGATAAAAAGCATAAAATCTTCGAAACCACTCCCTCGAGCCCATTCGATTAGGAAACTAGGGACAATGGCGATGTCAGCAAGCTACTCCTGGATCGAAAAACCCCGCATCAAATCCAGCTGACGTGCCGTCTCAGATACGGGGAAATCGAAGGAGCTAAAATATTGTCAGTTATTTACGGCTAACGAACCTACAATGTCCTCAAGACTGGGCATAAATCTTCGCTCAATTATTGCTCCGCGATGTTGGACGACCGTTGAAGCCAATCGATGCGCAAACGCACTGGCCACTTCGACATCATGACCATTAAGCCTAGCGGCGATAAATCCTGCATTGAACGAATCGCCAGCCGATGTTGTGTCTACCACATCGACCGACGGCGCAGGCACAGCGCCCACAAACCCTCTCACCACGTGCCGGCTGCCTTGCTCGCCTAGCTTTAGAATCACTTCAGGAACCCCTTTCATGGCAATGAATTCTAATGCTTGGTCCGGACTACTGTGACCGAATACCTCCACCTCATCTTCGTAGGTGGGCATCGCAATGTCACTTAAGGTGTAAATTTCTGAGAATGCATTTGCCGCCTCTGCAGAGGACCCCCATAACATGGGTCGGTAATTTCCATCAAACACTACCTTGCCACCAGAGTTTCTGTATTCGGTCAAAAAAGTCATAAGAGCATCTCGTGCCTTATTTGAAAGAATCCCGAGGGAAATACCAGACAGATACACCCAAGGATGTTTAGAGAGCGCCGCAAAAACGCTGTGCTGATTTTCAACATCATCCAGCATGGTCGCGGCCGGCGATCCATCTCGCCAATATTTGAAAGATCTCTCCCCGTCTGGAGATAGTTGGATCGCGTACAAACCGGGCACCCGATCGGTGAATTGATGAAGGTATTGCGTGCCAACACCTTCGTACTTCAGATTATCAATAATCCAATCACTAAAACAATCATCCCCAAGGGCAGAAACATATTGCGTATCCACGCCTAATCGGGACAGATACACACAGGTGTTGGCAGTGTCACCACCAAAGCCTATCTGGGCTGGCACCACTCGCCCAGCCAGTGCTTGCAGAGACGATATCTCCAACATGCACTCGCCAAGCGCGGCAATTGTTGTCTTATTTTTTTTGCTCACTCTGTAATCTCTAAGAAAAGAATAAGCCGCCGTTGACATCCAAGTTCACACCCGTCAGGAAGCTCGAATCATCGCTGGCTAAATAAGTTACAACATCGGCCACCTCATCCGCGCCACCTTCTCTTTTGAGAGGTGTGATGTTGGCAATGTGCTCGCGTACTTCGTCTTTAGTAAAGGTGTCATGAAACGTTGTGCTGATGACTCCTGGGCACAACGCGTTAACACGAATCCCTTTAGGACCCAACTCTTTAGCCATTGCGCGGGTGAATGTGGTGACTGCGCCTTTGGCCGTAGCGTAAGCTGACGCCCCTGGGCCGCCGCCGTCTCGCCCTGCCTGAGATGCAAAATTAACGATTGACGATCCCTTGGCCATGTGTGGAACACAGTATTTTGTTAATAAGAAGGTCGTATTCAAATTCAACTTCATCAAAAAGTTAAAGAAGTCCTC
This sequence comes from uncultured Arenicella sp., assembly GCA_963669225.2. Classification (GTDB taxonomy): domain Bacteria; phylum Pseudomonadota; class Gammaproteobacteria; order Arenicellales; family Arenicellaceae; genus Arenicella. The sequence goes on from OY769919.2 coordinate 919,934, forward strand.
GTCCATCTCTTCAATTGTCTTACGAGCGACTAGTCCACCCGCCACGTTAACCAAAATATCGATGGTATCTCCGAAGGCTTCAGTCGTAGCGTTCACAAAACGTTGGACGTCTTCTTGGTTAGTCATGTCTCCCTCGACAAGAATCGCCTCAGCCCCTGCCGCTTTTACTTCTTCAAAGGTTTGCTCGGCTTGTTCTTTGGCATCGTAGTAATTTATAGCAAGTTTGGCGCCTTCCTGAGCAAGCCGTAAAGAGATCGCTCGACCTATGTCACGAATACCACCAGTAATCACGACCACTTTATTCTCTAGTTTCATTTTATTATCTCGTTTTAATTAATTTCCCCAAGCAATGCTGCTTGAGCGTCTTGTGATGCCCGACTCAACCGCGTTCTCACCAAAGCCATACCGCGCCGGGAAATTACAAGCAGATAGTTGCTGAAGCGCTACCCACTTAATCTGTTAAAAAGTCCTGCCTGGAGGGACTAAAAATGTCTAATAGACAACCAGCCTCAATACACACTGCACCATGAGATTGATTTGGAGCGACATAGAACGAGTCTCCCGCTACCAACCTTTGAACCTCATCACCGACTTGTACATCAAAAGTGCCGCTTTCGACGTAACTTACTTGTGAATGAAAGTGATCATGCACGTAGCCTTCCGCGCCTTCGTCGAACCAGACTCTTGCAGCCATTAGCTGACCATCAAATCCCAGCATTTGTCTGCGAATACCTGTCTCGACCTGCTCTATGGGAGTATCGGAATGTCGGATAAAAGTAGAACTGAATCGTTTCATTGTGTTTAATGCTCGCCTAGAGCTTTTTAAGGGTTGCGTGGCCAGTCCAAGACAAGAGTTTGCCTTGATAGCTGAATTGATTTTCCCCGGAAGTCGTACTTATCAACAACAGATAAGCCTGTCCATTGGTGAGCTGAATGTGCACCGCGTCGACATTCTTTGCCTCTAGGGAAGAAACCGCCTTGACTTGAGAGTGACTCTGCTTGGTAAATTCAAGCGTACCGTTATATTCGCCATGCGGCTCTAAAATGGAAACGAATTTCCGATTGGCTGCCTCACTTCTGTGAATAACCGCATCTTCGTTTCGCAGGTTAAAATTCGGATCGTTTGCACCAACCTGAGCGAACAATATTTGGTCATCTTCATGCATCACACTGCTTAGCGTGTAGAAGCGATCACCCTTAATCCAGGTAACCTGACTGTTGGGTTGAGTGGTGCTCCCCTGGGCAACACCCCATAGATGTTGATAGCCGTTTTCTGTACCTAGGGGTTCACGACTAGTGTCACTGGCCGCTAGCTCTAAATTATGATCCGTCAAGTGCCCATTGAAGTGTACTGGCAGATCCATCCGCATCTGCCGACTCGATTTGACATCAAAAACGTCTACCACGATCGGAAACTCAAGATCAGGAACTTTCACCAAGGCCATGGTGCGTTGTAATACCGCTGACTTGTAGGCATTTTTTTCGACCGCCGAAGTCACGGAGAGATCAGCACCCATTTGACTGAACAGTACTTCTGGCGCAGTCTTCTGACCAAGTCGCCAATCGCCACCGAAGTGACTTTCTCCTTCCAGTACCAATGTATTATGTGCCACGGTTTGCTTTGCGTAAGTCTTGTTCTCGGGAAGATAATGACCACCGTATTTTGATTCCACATTTAAGAATCTTGCGGCGCCGTAATCTCGAACAATTTCCTCACCATTGTCATAGAAAAGCCAGCTAAGACGATCAAAATGACCATGCCCCATTCCTTGAGATGTATTCTTCACTACTAAAGCCTGATGATCTTCGCCATCCCCAAAACGAAACACTGATAGGGCTCCTGCTTTACCGTCTGCGCCATCCCTAAATTCGGTTGTTTTGAACTGGTATGGCTTTGCTTGACCTTTATCGATGGCTTGAGCCATTTTGAAGCCATCGCCTGTCAAGCTTACCCGGCCTTGAGATTGAGCGAGACCGAGTAATTGGGTGTCTCCTGTCAATCCGTACGCGATTGCCACCGCCCAAACTAACTCGGACGTGGCCAAACCTTTGTCCTTGATCGCATCGTTAATCGGGAAAAATAGACCGTTATAACTTGAATCTATCGTCGCATAAATTGCCTTCAAAAGTATGCCATCGCGATACTCAAATATTTTCCTACTCGGTTCATTATTCTCAATCGCCTTGGCAAAAAGCACAAAGGGCATCAATGCATATCGCTGATAGTAAGGTCCTTCTGTGTAATAACCATCGGGTGAAAACAGTTCGTCTAGCTGCTTTAGAAAACCATAGCGACCACTTTTATCGAGTCCAGTAAGCGATTTTTCAACCAAGTCCTGATCGTTTAATACATAACCAGTCATCCCCACTGCCGCGGCCGCCCACGTACCGTGGTTGTGAATTTTATTAAAGGTCTCTGGCGATTCTTCTGACAAAAATTTTGCTGCAGGTCGCAAAACACGATTCTCAATAAGCGCACGACTTTCATCAGTGATGTGATCGACAATCAAATCGTATCCCTGGGCCATGTGAACTAACCAAACGGCCTCATTCAAGTTTTGCCAAAAGAGGCGCCCCGGCGATTGTTCCTTCTTTTTAGGATGCTCTCCTAAGGTTGGATACAATGCGGCGTATTCAGCAAAAAGTGCTAAGGCGTGGTCCAAGTATCTTTGTTCTCGCGTGAGCTGAAACATCAAACCAGACAAATACACAGCTTGATAATTTCGCTTATGTTGCTCGTGCGTGAAGCCACCACCTGCATCAGCGGGAATTGGCACATTTACGCCTTGAGACATCGAAGCCTCAACTAACTCTTTTGCGCTTGCTAATGATTCGGTAAAGGTAACGCCAAGATCACCGGCTGCCAAAATTTCGCTAATTTGACCAGCCGTGATGTTTAGTTTTGGAAACTCTTGCTCTGCCTTTGCAATGGAGACAAACAGGAAAATAAAGAACAGCGCTACCGAAAAACGAGCACGCATTAAACAATTCAACATTATTTTTCACCCACTGATATCGTATTGTTTTTAACATATGCAGTGTCCTTCTTAGTGCTATTGAGTTCGGCAACTTCAAAGCTCCCACTGTCTTCAAAGGTGTTATTCACAATTTTAGTCTTAGGCTGGCCCACAGTATGGTTAATGATCAAGCCCGCACTGTCCAACATTCGATTAGCCTCAATATCCGCCACTTGAACTCCATGCAGCTTAACGGCGCTTCGAGTGCGATTGCGCTTCCCATTTCCGACATTCTCGAATGAGCTTTCGACGAGGCTTAGGTGAGGTCCAAAGGTACTCTCATCAGTGCCACCACGATACTGGTCGACTACCGCTCCACGAATGTCTTTAAATGATGTTCGCTCAATTACCACGTACTCAGCGTTGTACAGCCCAAAATCGTCCGACTCCACATTCAAGGGTAGTATGTGCCCAGTAATATTTTCGAAAGTCGAATCTTGAATTGAAATCCTGTCTGCGAAGGTGCCCTTAGAGACGGTCAAGAAATTAAATGAGTGGTTAACGTCTAGATCCCTCACCGTCACGTCATCCAGTATCAGGTCGTAGTTTGTCAACATTGAACGTCGGACTGTGCGAATTACGCTATTACCTGCTGAATCTGATGATTCTGAGCCTGAAATCGTTAGGCTCTCGAGCTTCAAACTACCCTGCGGTTGAAGTTCGAAAAGGGTTCCTTTTTCAAATTTTAAGATGGTATCTTCGGGGCTAGCCCCCTTAAAAGTTAACGCCTTATTAATGGCAAACGTTCGCGAAACGATATACGTGCCAGGGTTAAGCACAATGAGATCACCATCATTTGACTCGCGTACCGATTTAAGCAAATCAGCCACAGAATCCACCGTGTGGCTATTGCCGCCAGAAAACTTAGCACCTGAGGGCGCCTTCTCATACCAGCTTACGCCAACCTCATCTTTGGAGATTGGCGTAAGTCCAGCGTCAACACCCACTGCTACTGTGCCAGCCACAGGCATCAGCAAGCCTTGAGAGTTCCTGACCAGCTCAAACTTTTTGTATTCAACACCTGAATCAATGCTTTGCGTTGCAAACGGTGTGGAGACATTGTCTTTAAAGGTGATGCCGGAAATGTCATCAAACACACTAAACACATCTTTATCACCATCACTGAATATCAGGTTATTGGTAAACTCAGATCGAATCGGGACAGCGGATCGCTCCTCATCACTACCCGCCGCAAATTGAATGTGTGATACATTGATCATTGAGTTATTTCGGACAACTGAGTCCTCAACCTGGTGATAGCGATTGATCGGCGAATTAGGAACGCCGTTCATGATGACGAAGCCGCCCCCCAGACGATATCCAGTCAACCCTTCGAGATAATTATTGGTCACTGTCTGCCGCTTATTGATTACGCGAATGCCGCCGGTATGATGTTTTCCGTTACCAAAGAACACGTTTCCGCTAATCACATTGTCGTTCCCATGACGTAGAGTTAGCGTACCTCGGGATTCGTAAAAGACGTTGTCGCGTATTATATTTTTGCCGGATTTATTAGAAATGATTTCCAGCTCACCGTCACATCGATCAAAATAATTTCTCTCAACCACGGTGAATGAATCGGTCAGTGAATAGTGACTGGTCCCTATTCGCAGGGTCTCGCCTCCGTTACCACCTAAAATGGGCCTAGGGCCAAAATAGTTGTGATCAATGCGATGATGATTGTTCTGGCTTGATTCTGTATTCAATCGAACCGCCAGAGTCACGCCCTTGTTACGTTTGCCCACCAAATGGTTGTGATCAAATCGATTATTCCTACCATATAAAAGAACCCATTTATCGTCCTCATAACGCTCAGGGTTGTTAAAGTTATCAATTACCACTTCGGTCACCCTTGAGTGGTTAGCGACCGAGTCTTTATCGGTTCTATACTCAATCACTGCATTCGTAGGCGTGTAGCCATCCTTGAACACCAGCCCAGTGACCAACAAATGCTCACCTGACAGCCTTAAGTTAGATTGTCCCGCGAGGATAACTTGGCCCTTGGTTTCAGCGCGTAGGATAATTGGCTGACGCTCTGTACCCTTGCCAATAAATTCCATCTCAAAATTTGCCCAAACACCGTTTTTGAGTACCAACTCATCTCCAGGGCCTGCGGATTTTACTGCCTGAGCAAATTCATCCTGAGTGGAAATCATGATTTGCTTAGCTTGGCATCCTGCCGAAAACATGAATACAAAAAGAAGGCCGATAAGCGCTCCTAATTTGGTCGCGGCCTTCAGCCGTATGAGGGATGTTTTTTTCATTCTTATTGTGAGTGCTTGCATGAAAGGTAGCGAGCCTGAGTTCGTGGACATTAGTGTGAGGTTGCGTTGGCTTGGCGAATGCACCACAAACTCAAGTTCGCTGCTGCTCGCTCTTGACTATGCTTAAGCGGCATGGGTAGCTACTCAAAGTTCCACAATGCTTCAAATCGCAGATTGTTTAACAATGAAAACTAGCTAACCCAGTTATGTGGCCCACTAAAAACATCTTAGCATTGCCCCACTGGTAACCCATGAGCAAATTAAACCAAAGTAAAACAATATTGTCAAATGATTAGGCCAAAACATTGTATTACCAGAAATGCTTACGATAAAAACAAAATAAATTCATAAAAACAGAGTGTTAGCAAAAAAAATACTTTTATTGTTCTGGAAAAATTGAACTGAAACTCGATATTTATTTTTATAAAGAGACAGAAAATGCAGAACTAACAAAGAGGAATTAGCTTTAAAACAGTTTTTGGTAATACAATTTATTAAGAATAAAATCCTTACTTTTAATAATAGGAGCCTTCACCACGAGCGACACTTAGAATTACGCCAACCGTCAATACTCGGACTATGAACACAAGTTAGGCGAGACAACTGCTTGTAGGGTGACGAACTAAAAATACGAAAGTAAAAGTGCAAGCAATAAAACGCAGCAACACGAAACGAGGCAAATAACTGATTTAGGTCGTCCTGAATGACGAGTCCTGCTCAGACAAAGCAACGGGAATTGAAAACAGAATTGGACTGGGAATCTAAAAGGGATGAAAAGCGCAAGTGGGATCACTTGGCGATGAAGCGTTATATTTTCCTGAACAATCAACTTAAATGGTGCGAGAGGAGAGACTCGAACTCTCACGCCGCAAGGACACTGGAACCTAAATCCAGCGCGTCTACCAATTCCGCCACTCTCGCATCAACACGATTTAAGCGATCGTTCGGGCCAAAACCTTACTAACCCTAAATATAACAGTCTAAACTGGGGTGACTGATGGGGCTCGAACCCACGACGACCGGAATCACAATCCGGGGCTCTACCAACTGAGCTACAGTCACCAAATAGTTTAAACGTTTGGCCAAACTCAAGTTTAAAACCAAACCCAACAAGATGCAAAGAGGTCACCGCTTTGCCAATAATAATATCAACTGGCACGCCCGACAGGACTCGAACCTGTAACCTACGGCTTAGAAGGCCGTTGCTCTATCCAGTTGAGCTACGGGCGCCCAACCTAATTACACTGCAGCTCAATGTCAAACAGAGACATAAAACTGGTCGGGGTGGAGGGATTCGAACCCCCGACCCTCTGGTCCCAAACCAGATGCGCTACCAGACTGCGCTACACCCCGACTGAGCGACAATATTAATTCACCTTTCGAAAACACTCCCTAAAGCAAAAGCTCAGGGCTGTTTAGCGCTGGGAAACAAAGATGAAATTGCCCTGCAAAATGTTGAGGCGCGACTATACTCAGCAATTCCGTGGTCGTCAACGAAAATCTAAAAAAATAAGAAGAAAATTGATGACTTGAATTTTCTCGCAAAAATCCCTATCTATCGCCCTGAAATAACAATCATATTCACCCCCATACGTGGGGCCTGTTTTTAGTCATGAGCAATACACAAACTCACGCATTTCAAACCGAAATATCACAATTACTTGATCTGATGATCAATTCTCTTTATAGCCAAAAAGAGATCTTCCTTCGTGAATTAATATCCAACAGCTCTGATGCGATTGATAAAAGGCGATTCGAAGCACTCACCGACGCATCTCTGCTAAGTGAAGACGAAGAGCTGGCCGTCAACATCATTACCGACAAAGACAACCGAACGCTGACAATCAGCGATAACGGCATAGGCATGTCGCATGACGAGTTAATAGAAAACATCGGTACTATCGCTCGATCAGGCACAAAGAAGTTTATGGAAGCTCTGAAAGCTGATCAAACTGACTCTGATGATGTAAATCTAATTGGCCAGTTCGGAGTCGGCTTCTACTCTGTTTTTATGGTGGCCGACAAAGTCTCTGTCTTAACAAGAAGAGCCGGGAGTGATCAAGCCCATTTATGGGAATCAGATGGCAAAGGTGAGTTCACCATCAGCGAGGCTGTAAGAGCGGATGCTGGTACTTCTATCACACTACACCTACGCGAAGACGAGACAGAGTACCTCGAAGACTTTCGACTCAAGCACATCATTAATAAGTACTCCGAGCATATCTCTCTGCCGATCAAGATGTTGGGCACACCACCACTTGATGAAGAAGGCAACCCTATCGAAGGTCAAGAAGCTGAGTTTGAAACAGTAAACAAAGGGACGGCATTGTGGGCACGTGCAAAAAATGAAATTAGCGAAGAGGAGTATCAAAACTTTTATCAGTCCTTGAGTTACGACATGGAGCCGCCTCTATCCACCCTGCACCACAAGGTAGAAGGTAACTTAGAGTACACCTCACTGTTATTTATCCCCAAGAAAGCTCCTTTCGACCTTTGGAACCGTGATAACAACAAGGGTATAAAGCTCTATGTGCGCCGCGTATTTATTACCGAAGAATCAGAAGCACTAATGCCGAACTACCTAAGGTTCATAAAAGGTGTCATTGATTCAGCAGATCTGCCCTTGAATGTATCTCGGGAGATTCTGCAAAGTGATCGAGACATCAAAAAAATTAAGGGCCGCGCCGTAAAACGGGTACTGGACGAGCTAAAACGTGTTGCCAAAGATGAACCAGAGACCTACCAAGAATTTTGGTCCGAATTTGGTCAGGTCATCAAAGAAGGTATCGTGGAAGATATGGGCAATAAGGATAACATTACGCCCCTACTCCGCTTTGCCAGCACCGAGAGCGAACAACAAGCCGTCAGTTTTGAAGATTATGTTGGACGTATAAAGGAAGATCAAGACGCCATTTATTACATCACGGCCGAAAGCCAGAAAGCGGCGGCCGGATCTCCGCATTTGGAGATGTTTGCCAAAAAAGGAATCGAAGTACTATTGCTTAGCGATCCAGTAGATGAATGGCTGGTCAACTCTCTGACTGAGTTCAACGAGAAGCCACTCAAATCGGTAACAAAAGGCGATCTTGACCTTAGCGAAGAAGAGAAAAAAGAGCAGGATGAGCAAAAAGAGGCTTTGTCGTCTGTCACCGACAAGTTAAAAGAAGCGTTGGCTGATAGCGTAAAAGACGTGAGACTGACGAATAGACTTACCGAATCACCGGCCTGCTTAGTCGCGGATGAGACCGACCCGGGCGCTAACCTAGAACGAATCATGAAGGCGATGGGGCAAGATGCTCCTTCAACAAAGCCAATACTGGAGATAAACCCGGACCACGCACTCATCAAGCAATTGGACGAGTCTAGCGACACCTTCTCCGATTGGGCTCAAGTGCTATTCGATCAGGCAGCCTTGAGTGAGGGCGCGCAACTTAAAGACCCATCCAACTACGTAAAGTTGGTAAATCGGCTACTAGTTGGCTAACCAAATTGAGAACTTTCGTTTAGCGCACAGTAGTAAAAAAGCCCATCTTTATGTTGGGCTTTTTTATTGGATAATTAGAGAGCCTTATTAATCTGTGACAAGAAAACGGTTCAGATCCCTGTCTTTTCTAACTCGGCTACCATCAAAAACCTCTCCATTCATCACGATATAAACGCCTTCCTGTGCCGCCTGCAGCGTAGCTAACGCGCCGCCTACATTAAACTGGGCATCACTGTCCTTAAAAATGGCGGGAGCTAATGCCCCAGTCAGGACGATGGTCTTGCCGCTTATTTCCGAAAGAGCACGCGCTGTTTCAGGCATGGTATCGGTTCCATGCGTGATCAAGATCTTATCCTCCTGGGCATGCTCAACCGTCGCTCGAATGAGTTCGCGGTCATGGTCGCTCATCTCGAGGCTATCTTTTGCCATCAATGGCAAGACGGTTACGTCTAAGTGAACCGGTAGGTTCGACAACATTTTGCCTACGGCCGGCTCGCCCACTTCGTATTTACTTTTTGCGTCAAAATAAATCTTATCGATGGTACCACCCACCGCAATCGCTTTAATTTTCATTTTCTTGTAGTCATTTTACGTAATCGACGGTCTCTCAATACTCTAGCAAATCTTTACTCAAGAAGGTTTCGGCCTTTGTGCTGGACAACCAAATAAAATTCGAAGGAAATTGTGAGAAATCTAATATGAGTCGAGTAACCCCAAAAACACTTTTCGCTTTGCTGCTGATTATCATCTCCGGCACCGCCTTGTCTCAAAACGAATCACCAGATACCAACGGTGACACTGATCAGCCCACCGAACAACAACCACTAGCCGAGGGGATGACTAAGACAACGCTGATTCAAACCTTACGCCAGATCAGTGACACGACTGAAGAGCTTCCCAATGGAGTGATCACCCTTACCGTGAATGATGCTCAATTATTGGTAATGGTTGCCGAACCAGCAAACCGCATGCGAGTCGTGTCACCAGTTATTCAAGCCGCCGAATTAACGCAGGAACAGATGGCTGCCATCTTAGTATCCAATTATCACTTGGCTCTTGATGCGCGATATGCTGTTGGGGAAGGTATTCTCTACTCGGCTTACATACATCCACTCAAAGAGCTAACCACCGCTCAAGTAGAGTCAGCAATCAGGCAAGTGGCGACCTTGCGCAACACGTTTGGAACAAGCTATACCAGTGGCGAACTCTCTTTTGGGATCCAGCAAGAGTCAGAGAGAATAGATATTTAATCTTAGCCGCCGTTCAATCAGGTATTAAAAAGCCAGTGTCGCTATGACACTGGCTTTTTAGATCGTTAATGATGACTGGACGAATCTCTAGCTATTTTTTAAAGCTGCGATTCTTGCATCCAATGGTGGGTGTGTTGAGAACAAACTTTTCACGCCACTATTAATACCAAAAGCGGCTAATTGATCTGGCAGCTGTCCGGCCTGACCTTGTTTCAGACGTTCTAAAGCGGCGATCATGGATTGTTTGCTCGCGTATTTTGCACCGCCTTCATCAGCCCTGAACTCTCGCTGACGACTAAAGAAGGCCACGATGATACTCGCCAAAAAACCGAATACAATTTGTCCACCAAAATAGCCCAGCATGTATCCCAAGCCGCGGCCATCACGATCGATGGCCATCGCCAGCGCTCTGGCCAGAATAATCACAAAAGTATTAACCACGCCTTGGATTAACGTCAACGTGATCATATCGCCATTGGCGACGTGGGCTATTTCATGGCCCATGACTGCTTCGGCTTCTTCTTTGGTCATCGTGCGTAGCAAGCCAGAACTAACAGCAACCAATGCATTATTACGGTTTGCGCCAGTGGCAAACGCATTGACTTGGTCCGTGTGGAAAATTCCGACCTCCGGCATCCCAATACCAGCTTCCTGAGCTTGTCTAGCCACGGTACGCAGTAACCATGCTTCGGTTTCATTGCGGGGCTCCTTGATGAGCTCCACACCAGCACCCCGGATAGCCATGGATTTGGACATTAGAAGCGAGATAATCGATCCACCAAAACCAAATAAAAGGGCCATGATGTAAAAGCTTATATCCCGAGTTCTCAGCTCGGCCGGCAGAAACATCATAACGATGCTTACCACGACCATAATGGCCATGTTGGTGGCTAAGAAATAAAAAATGCGTCTCACGATAGATCTCCGACGTAGGTTTACACAGACTGAGTATAATATGCGAGCCGTCGACATCTGATTCAAGATGCAAAAGATGAGAAAAAATTCATTTTTTATGGAACCTTCGCTCTTCTAAACTCATCATTGTAAAAAACACAGCATTAGTTTTATGTTACAAAAATTAAAAGCCCTGTTTGCCGACCCAGAGCAAGCCGCTGAGCCAAGTCAACATGATGTCGAATTAGCCGCTGCTTCGCTGATGTTTGAACTGATCAAATCCGATGGTCAGGTGGACCCCGTAGAAATGGAGAAGCTTGCCGAAATACTAAAATCCAAATTCAACTTGGATTCGCAAAGCATCGAGGAGTTAGTTCAGCAAGCGCAGAAAAGCGTAGACGAAGCCATCAGCCTGCACGGTTTTACCAGGAAAATCTGTGAAACTTGGAATAATGAACAACGAGTGATGCTGCTGGAGTCTCTATGGATGCTGGCTTTAGCAGACCAACGTATCGATGCTCATGAACGACACTTGGTGCGTAAGGTAGCCGGTTTACTTTATCTGACAGACAGGCAAATAAATTTGGCAAAGGAATCAGCAATTAGTCGTATGGCCTAGCAATAGCAGTAGCCAAAGTAAATTCCACGCCCTAGAATATTGTCGCTGTCATCAACACTGTCAATGAGATTCATTTATGCGACTTTCGGCTCCAAGCACAATTTTTAAAAATATCGTGATTAAAAAGACGTTGGCTACATACTTGTTGGTTGGGCTCGCAGTCATCTCTTTGACCGCCTGTGGAAATTCGAGCTCATCTTCGTCAACGGTTTCGAATTCAACCGATGAAACGCCTATTAATAATACGCCAATCAAGCTAAAACTGGCTCACACATGGCCCAAAGGCTTCCCGGTGTTTGGTGAATCTGTCGATCGCTATGCAGAGTTGGTCAATGAGCTCTCGGACGGCCGAATCATCATTAAAGTTGATAGCGCAAGCAAACATAAATCCGCCTTTGGTATTTTCGACTTTGTCAAAAGTGGTCAATACGATATCGGTCAGTCAGCCTCTTACTACTATGGTGGCAAAGATCCAGACACACTGTTTTTTTCATCAATGCCATTCAGTATGACAGAAGAAGAACAGCGCGCATGGTTTTTGCACGGTGGTGGTCTTGAGTTGGCGAATGAGGTTTATGCAAAGCACAACATGGAGGTCATGCTCGGCGGTAACACGGGTATGCAAATGGGTGGTTGGTTTCGCAAGGAGATCAATAGCATTGAAGACCTGAACGGTCTGAAAATGCGTATTCCAGGCTTTGCCGGTAAAGTCATTGCAAGCGTGGGAGCGGTGCCGACAAATATCCCTGCAGGTGAGTTGTATCAATCCTTGGAACGCGGAACCATAGACGCACTGGAATGGGTCGGCCCTGGTCTTGATCTTCGTATGGGATTTCACAAAGTAGCACCGTATTACTACAATGGCTGGCACGAGCCAGGGACTGAGTTGCTCTACTATTTCAACAAAGACAGCATGGCCAAGCTTCCAGATTGGGCCGTCGCCACTCTCAAACATGCAGCAAGACTAATCGCTTATGACATGAGCACTCATTCATTTGCAGCAAACACGGATAATTGGCAGACAATTTCAGAGCAGTACCCGAATGTGCAAGTTAAGCGATTCCCCCAAGAGGTGATCGATGCGCTAAAAGAAGCCAATACCAAGCTACTGGAAGAGGAAAAAGCTCGAAGTGACGTTGCCAAACGAATTTTGGAGTCAAGAGAAGCATTCCTGAAGAAATCGAGAACATGGACTAATATCGGAGAAAAACTGTATCTTGATACGATTGCGGAATAGACTATCGGGATTGTTTAATCCGTCCAATCGATAAATGAAGCAGTTTATTAGGGTCACTCATCTGGTGATGGGCTGGCTTGGTAACATCGCCAGTGCACTACTCATCTGTCTGGTGCTTATCATGGCATTCAATGTCCTCGCACGCTATGCCTTTAGCGCTTCATCAATCGGTCTCGAGGAGCTCTCCTGGCATTTCTACGCCGCGATCTTTTTACTGGGCATTCCCTATGCGATGAAATCTGAGTCACATGTGCGCGTGGATCTTTTCTACGAACGGTTTAATCCCAAAACAAGAGCTTTAATCGACGTTATCGGGTCGGCCATTTTCTTAATCCCAACCTGCGCTATCGTGGCATGGGCTGGCTGGCAATTCACTATGGCTGCTTATCAATTGGGATCACAACCCGACTCTGTGAGTTCTTTTTTCTCTCAACTCGTCTCAACCGGAATTGGCGAAAAATCTCAAGATCCGGGCGGTTTGCTAAACAGATGGATCATCAAGGGCGTCATTCCTCTTTCATTTTTGTTTTTGCTCGCGGCGGCAATAGCGTTCCTGCTGGAAAAAATGCAAATTCTTATCTCTGTTGAGGAAGACAAGTAATGATCGGCTTATCCATCTTCTTTGTCGCCTTATTACTATTGATGTTCGGCTACCCGGTGGCGTTCACATTCGCTGGAATCGGCATCTTTTTCGTCATTTTATTCGCCGAACCCAGCCAGTTAGAGCAAATCCCTTATCGGATCTACTCCAACATGGGAGACAACGGTGAGGGCCAAGTGCTGATGGCAGTTCCACTGTTCGTTTTTATGGGCATTATACTGCAGCGTACCAAGCTCGCTGAGCAACTGCTTGAAGCCATGGGTCAATTGTTTGGTTCCTTGCGCGGAGGTCTGGCCATATCCACCATTTTGGTGGGTGCTCTTTTGGCCGCATCGACGGGAGTGGTGGGCGCCAGTGTGGTCGCCATGGGATTAATTTCTTTGCCCGTGATGCTTCGCTACGGTTATCAAACTGAATTGGCTACTGGCACTATCGCTGCGTCGGGCACACTGGGACAACTCATCCCTCCCTCGATCGTGCTAATCATTCTGGCCGACGTTCTGAGTGTGCCTGTCGGAGATTTGTTTCGAGCTGCCCTAAAACCAGGATTGGTGCTTATTGGCTGTTATATTGCCTATGTATTGATCTACGCGTGGCTAAACCCAGAGTCGGCACCGCCCATACCCAAACAAGCCAATTCTGAATCTCAGACCAAGCTTATTCTCAATGCACTAGCCGCTGTGATCCCTCCCCTGTTGCTAATCTTGGTGGTCTTGGGCTCAATCTTTAATGCCATCGCAACGCCAACCGAATCGTCGGCACTCGGCTGCATTGGTGCGGTTCTTCTGGCCATTGCTTACCGTAAGTTCTCGTTTTCCATGCTGTGGGAGAGCGCGCATGAAACCGTAAAAATCACTGCCATGGTTTTCGCTGTGTTACTGGGCGCCTCGATTTTTTCCATGGGTTTTTCATACACCGGGGGAGAAGAACAAGTCGAAGAACTGCTTTTGAGTTTACCCGGCGGAAAATGGGGATTTTTAATCACGATCATGGTTTTAATCACGGTCTTGGGTTTCTTTTTAGACTACATTGAGATTTCTTACATCGTTTTACCATTGGTCTATGCCGTGGTCGTTGAGCTTGGAATCAACCAAGTTTGGTTTGCCATTCTGGTAGCCATGAACCTACAAACTTCGTTTCTAACGCCACCATTCGGTTTTGCCCTGTTCTATCTCAAAGGAGTGTCTCCCAACGAGGTACACACCAGCCATATCTACCGCGGGGTCATTCCGTTTATTGCGATCCAATTGGCGGTGCTAATGAGCATGTTGTTCTTTCCTGAATTATTCGGTCTAAGCTCAGAACAGCCATCACTTTGGTAAGCGGTTGATGATAGAATTCGTGACTTTGTCTTAGTCCCGATCCATCACAATGAGCACTCTTACCGCGCTGACCGCACCGCCAGTTCCCGCTAAATCTGGGGATGTTTTGCATTGGCGTAAATTACATGGAAGTAGTCCTAGTCTAGCCACCATTGAGCTTGCCCAAAGAGAGGGCCTAGTTGTCTATGTGTGCTCGGAAGCTCAACACGTGCACTACGTTGAAAAAGAGCTGGAATTCTTCAATACCAAGGGGCTACCGGTTCTGACTTTTCCAGATTGGGAGTGTTTGCCCTACGATCGAGTATCGCCACATTCCGATATCGTTTCGCAAAGACTCTTGGCATTACACAAGATGCCGAATATGCAGCAAGGCGTTTTGGTCGTGCCTATCTCATCCTTGATGCAACGCTTATCGCCCACTGGCTACATCGATGGGCATACTTTTGACCTAAGCGTTGACCAAGAGTTTGACACCGAGGAATTCAGAATCCGTTTAACCGACGCTGGCTACTACAGCGTCGATCAAGTCATGTCACCTGGTGAGTTTGCCATCAGAGGAGGCGTCGTTGATGTCTTCCCAGCTGGCATGAAATCACCATTTAGGCTTGATCTTTGGGATACCACCATAGAAAGCATAAAGCTGTTTGATCCTGAGTCTCAGAGGTCAACTGATGCACTCGATAGAATCGAACTGCTTCCAGCCAGGGAGTTTCCGCTTGATAAAGCCAGCACCAACTTTTTCAGACAATCGTTTCGAGCAACCTTGGACGGTGATCCCAAACAGTCCTTGGTTTACCGAGAGGTAAGTAAGGGCCTAGCGCCTACGGGCACTGAGTTTTATCTGCCGCTATTTTTTGAATCCACAAGCACTCTGTTTGATTTTCTCCCAGAGAACACCGCATTTGTCTTTGAAGAAGCCGCTCTTGAGTCCCTAGATACATTGCATTCAGAGATACTGGAACGGTTCGAAAACGCAAGACTCAACCCAGATTGGCCACCACTGGAGCCCAAACTGTTGTTTCTTCCACCGGATGAAGTTTATTCGGCGCTCAAACAATTCCCTCGCGCGCAACTCCTTAACTTAAATCTAAAGTCGGCCAAACACATCGTCGACTTTGATAATGAGGCACCCAGTAACTTTAACGTAAACCCCAGAGCCGAGGATCCGTACTCGGAGTTTATTAGTCACTTGAATACTAGCTCGTTGCGTACGCTGATTGTCGCTGAGTCAGCTGGTCGCAGAGAAAGCTTACTTGGGTTACTGAAAGAACATGGAAAAGTTCCAGTCACCGTCTCAGATTGGGATGAGTTCTTGAACAGTGAAAGCCCATTGTGCCTAACAGTAGCACCCGTGGATCGCGGTTTACGCTCAAATCAGCTTGGCTATGAACTAATAAGCGAATCACAGCTCTACGGCGAGAGAACTTTTCAACGTCGACGACGATCAGAAAAAAATCGGGACCCGGATGCGATTATCAAATCGTTGGCGGAACTCAATATCGGTGACCCAGTTGTACATGAAGACCATGGTGTGGGGCGCTATCGGGGCCTTGAAACACTCAGCGTTAATGGAGACGACAACGAGTTTGCCACCATAGAGTATCAAGGAGGAGACAAAGTATATATTCCAGTGTTGTCATTGGATAAGGTTTCCCGATACGTTGGCGGCGGCCCTGAAACGGCTCCATTGCATAAAATGGGGAACGATGCATGGGTAAAACTTACCAAGAAAGCGAAAGAGAAGGCCTATGATGTAGCCGCTGAGCTTCTTGAGATTCAGGCACTTAGAATGGCGCGAGTGGGCCACTCTTTCCCGGCACCAGACCATGGCTATGACGCATTTTCCGCTGGATTCGGTTTTGAAGAAACCCCCGATCAACAACAAGTCATAAGCGACGTACTAAATGACATGACCGCGGCAAAACCAATGGACCGCTTGGTTTGCGGTGACGTTGGCTTCGGTAAAACTGAGATTGCCCTGCGTGCAGCGTATATGGCGATAGCCGGTGGCAAGCAGGTTGTGATGCTGGTTCCAACCACTTTATTAGCGCAACAACATTACAATCATTTTGCTGATCGCTTTGCCGATTGGCCCATCAATGTTGAACTTTTCTCACGATTTCGAACGCCAAAGCAAACCGCCGAAGGCGTAGAAGGCATTCGCAAAGGCACCATTGATATTGCCGTGGGCACACACAAGCTGATTCAAAAAGACGTAGCCTTTAAAGATTTGGGTTTGATGATCATCGACGAAGAGCATCGGTTTGGCGTAAGACAAAAGGAACAACTCAAAAAATTACGAAGCCAGGTCGATATACTTACCTTGACAGCAACGCCCATACCTCGAACCCTAAATTTTGCTCTCAGTGGTCTTCGCGATATCTCAGTTATCGCTACACCACCGAAAGCGCGACTCTCCGTAAAGACCTTTGTGCGCGAGTGGGACGATGGTCTACTCAAAGAAGCAATTATCAGAGAAATACGTCGTGGTGGCCAAGTCTACTTCCTGCACAATGAAGTACAGACCATCGAAAAAATGCAAGCTCGGATTTTAGATTTAGTGCCTGAGGCGCGGATCAAAATTGGTCATGGCCAAATGCGAGAGAGAGAGTTGGAAGCAGTAATGCGGGACTTCTACCATCAACGATTTAATGTGCTTTTATGCACGACGATTGTCGAGAGCGGAATCGATGTTCCAACGGCCAACACCATCATTATCAATAAAGCGGATCGTTTTGGCCTGGCACAACTGCATCAACTAAGAGGCCGAGTTGGTAGATCACACCATCAGGCTTATGCCTACATGATCTCCCCTCCTCTAAAAACCATGACTGAGGATGCCCGTAAGCGACTCACTGCAATCGAGTCTTTGGACACACTAGGCGCAGGCTTTGCGCTGGCATCTCAAGACTTGGAAATAAGAGGTGCGGGAGAGCTCTTGGGCGAATCCCAAAGCGGCATGATTGATCAAATTGGATACAGTATGTACTCCAGCTTTCTTGAACAGGCTATCAGCAGCATTCAGCGAAAGCGTAAGATCAAACGTGGCGAGATAGACGCAAACGAATCCGCTGAGGATAAGAGTTTCACCGATCAGCGTGTTGATATAAACCTCAATATTGCAGCACGGTTTCCAGATGCCTACATTCCCGATGTTCATTTGCGACTGACTATGTATAAACGGATTGCAAGCGCGGCATCGATTTCTCAGCTGGAGGAGTTGCAGGTAGAAACCATTGACCGTTTCGGACTGCTACCTGACGCTGCAAAAAACCTTTTCCAGATTGCCGAATTAAAGCTTAAGGCGGCAAACTGTGACATCAAAACTCTTGAGGTCGGCCCTTCGGGCGGTGTGGTTAAGTTTGTGGAAAACCCAGATATTAATTTGGACCGCATGATGCGGACCATTGCTTCACGGCCAAACGAATTTCGGTTTAGTGGTACCGAAGCAATCCAAATTAGCCGTGAAATGCCTGAAGCCGCGGATCGATTTGAGCTGGTCAAGGAAGTTATTGAATTAGTCAGTCATGAATGAACAGCGCTTGTTAGTCGACAGCTTTGAAGTGCTAGTGGTGCGGAGCAAACGACGTTCGCTCGGGCTTGAACTAAGCCCAACAGGCATCAAAGCGCGAGCACCGCATTCAGCATCAGACCAAGTCATTAAAGACTTCGTTAGACTTAAACAAGGTTGGATTTTGCGGCATATGCAGAGCATGCCGCCAGCCCGTGAACCAGATAGTGCTTGCTTGGTTAAACCTGACGCCCGTATCGATCTAAGGGGGGAATCCTATTTACTTACCATCAAAGAAGGCACTAGAGACGCTATTCGCATTCGAGGAAATCAAATCATTGTGCCAATAATCAATGGATCCACTCCCCAGCAAGACCGCGTAAAGCGGAAGTTGATTAAATGGTACAAAACAGCTGCTCAAGAGGAATTCAGGGTTCGCGCCAGACATTATGCGACGCTAATGGATGTGCCGCTACGAAGAGCCGACCAAATATACGTAAGAGACTATAAAAGGCGTTGGGGGTCATGCGACAGTAAAGGAAAGCTTTCGTTTAATTGGCGGATTTTACAGGCACCAACTCCGATATCAGATTACGTAATCGTTCATGAATTAGCACATTGCCATGAATTTAATCACTCAAAACGGTTTTGGCACATAGTTGCTCGCCAAATGCCAAACTACAAAGAGCATGAAGAGTGGCTAAGGGTCAATGGACATCGCTTATATCGGTTCTGAACCTAGCCGTAACGACATGCGATGTTGCCTGACGCACCATCTCTTAGCCAATAAACGCATCTCAGAGTTGATTCAGATCAAGGAACTCAATCAAGATAAGAGTATGTTGTGCGTATAAATTTAAATAGGTGACATCAATGACCATACAAACTTTCACCACGATCCTAGGATGGTGCACATTCATCAACATCATTCTTCTTTGCTTTAGCACGGTCTTGTTGATGTTGTTTCGCGAGAGAGTAAAGGCGATTCATCACAAGCTGTTCGCAATTGATGTCGCCACATTAGACGAAATCTATTTTCGGTATTTGGCCAACTACAAATTACTGATCATAGTATTCAATTTGGTTCCGTATTTGGTGTTGGCTTACATCGTCAAATGAATGTCTACCCTCTCTGCCTGCGTTCTGGCATCATGACAAGCATAAAATCTAAGCCGTCAGGAATCGACTTATCGCTAAGGCAATACTGCTGTAAGCCCTAAAACGACCTGACTGGCTCTACGGTCAATACCATACGCATGAATGATCTCCTTACGAATCAAGAACTTATTGAACGCGCTTTTGAACATATAGATAACGGCACCACGGATTTAGGCTCAAAGACTTGGACCGAGCCCGCTGAAAATTACCGCTGCGAACAACGTTTCAATTCTGAAATTGAAATGATGCGTCGCACGGCTGTTCCTTTTTGTCCTTCAGCGAAGATTCCAAACAAAGGTGACTATCACACCAGAATCGCGGCTGGCACGCCATTACTGGTTGTACGAGGCAAAGACGGAGAGGTACACGCGTTTATTAACGCATGCCGACACCGAGGCATGCCGGTCGCAGAAGGGTCAGGCACAGCTCGTGCATTCGTTTGTCCCTATCATGCTTGGTCGTACTCATTGGATGGGTCGCTTATAAACATAAGCGGAGACCGCGGCTTTCCGGGAGTCGATAAGGACTGTCACGGATTGCTGCGCGTCAGCGCGGTAGAACACGGCGGCTTGATCTTTATCAAACAAAAGGGGGAAATCTCTCCTGCAGAGTTAACAGTCATTCCTAAGTTTCTCGATGCTGAACAAACTTTCTTGAATGAGGATACCGTTACAGATCAAACCAACTGGAAGTTAATCGCAGAGACCACCATGGAGGGGTATCACATAAAGGCTCTGCACAAAAACACCTTCTACCCTTACGGTTTTGACAACACCAATATTGTCGAACTATTTGGCGCTAACTCTAGACTAGTATTCCCGTTCAGAAGAATTAAGGAACTCCGGGACATTGCCCCGCAGGATCGCCGAATCGACGGTATGGTAACCACCGTACATAATCTGTTTCCGAACGCAGTATTTTCAATTTTATCTAAGCATTCAAGTCTCACCCTGTTTGACCCCATAGCACCGAACGTCACAAAATTGATCACCTACCGAGTGGCTAATCTTCAAGCGGATGGATCGCCGTTTAACCAGGAGGAAGCCGGGCGAGATGCCGAGTTCGTAAAGGGCCAAGGATTAGTGGAGGACCGAGAGGCCGCGGTAAAAATCCAACAAGCCGTCAGCTCAGGTCAAGAGCTCGAGTTTACTTTCGGACTATTTGAGAAGGCCGTTGTGCATTTTCACGAGAACTTAAAACTCTCTCTAGAGACATTCGAGGCAGACGTGCAAAAGTAAATGAGAGTTTTGGTAACTGGAACCTCAGGGCGCATTGGTGAGAGCGTCTGTGATAGTTTGCATCAGAGCTATGAGATCCTTGGCGTAGACCGCGTCCCAGGGTCGGCCACTCAACATATTGGCGATATCAGGGACAAGCCTTTCATGACACCTCTCATGAAAGGCGTAGACGCTGTGGTGCATTGTGCCGCTCTACACGCTCCTCATGTGGGAAAATTCAGTGACGATGAATTTCAGAGTATCAACGTTAAGGCCACAGAGCAATTGGTCATCTCTGCCATTGAAAATCGGGTTAAACACGTCGTTTTTACCAGCACAACAGCGGTATACGGTTACGCCTCAACTCTAGCAAATGAGACGGCTTGGATTGACGAAAGTACCGTCCCTCTGCCAAGGACAATCTACCATTCGACCAAGCTTGAGGCAGAGAGTAAGTTAAAGGCCCTATCTGACCTTTTTAGTATTCCAATTACAGTTCTTAGAATGTCTCGTTGCTTTCCAGAGCCAGCTAATCAAATGGCAATTTATCGGCTGCACCGAGGCATCGATGCAAGAGATGTGGCCTCAGCGCATTTGGCCGCTCTGCAGTTACGCCCAGTCGGTTTTAGAACCTTTATTGTTTCGAATGAAACTCCGTTTAGACCCAGTGATTTAGAACTGCTCCCCAAGAACGTAGGCCAAGTGATCGAAAAAAGGGAGCCTGCATTACTCAGAGAATTCTCGAAACGAGGTTGGTTAGTCCCCGAATCTATTGATCGAGTCTATGATCCAACAATGGCCATGATGGAATTAAATTGGAAACCAATTTATGGTTGGAAAAGTGTGATAAGTCAACTGGATGCGGGCGTGCCTGAGGTTCTAGCGGCTCGATTATCATAACTAGTATTCAATGCCATATTGATCAAAAACGGCTTTAATGGGGTCGAGATGCGTTTCATACTTTTTCCATCTCTTCACTGCCTCAGCGTAAATTGGCTGACGCACCTGCATTGCACTCGCCGTAGCGACGGCGTCCTTATTTTCGTAATAGCTGAGACATTTATCCTGCCATTCCAACCCCAAGTATTCTAATAATTTCCGAGACTCAGTTTCTGGATTCTTTACCAGTTCTTCGTAATCCAGAACGTGTATTCGATCGGATAGAATAGTGAGCCAATGGTTCATTAGCTCATTAAAAAGCCGATAATACTGGGCGGTATCAGTCAAATCATAGTGATAGTTATAGTATGAAAACGACACGGCAAAAAGCTGACGAAAGTTACTCAGGCAAGTATCCATTGGATTACGACGAACCAAAACCATTTTTGCAGCCGGTAGTGCAGCGGCAATAAATCCGACATGCATAAAGTTAAGCGGCGTCTTATCAATAAAGAAGTCAACTTTAGGGTCACGGTTTGTCAAAGATGCAAGATACTGATTGCCGACCTGAGCCAAATCAATATTCTTCGCCTGATCTAATACATGACGGTCCAAGACACTGTGACCGGGGGTGTTGGATACCCTTTTTACGGCTAAACCAAAATTCTGTAATTCTCCCAAAGACTCAACACGGTCATGACTACTGACTATACGCTCGATCAGCGTTGTTCCCGATCTGGGCATACCAAAAATAAATATGGCTTCACGTCCCAAATCGACGGGAGCCTTGGACACCAAGGGTGCATCTAAATTCTGATGAATGGCATTAAATAGACGCTCATCAACCACCCACGAATAGTTCAATTTAGATCGGTAACGAAATTTCCCCTGCTCTAGTAACTCAAACGCCTCTGAGAACTTGCCCTGTTTTTCTTTCTCCCGAGACAGTGCATGACAAAGGTAGAGTTCATCTTCGTCACTCAATTCTCCGACTTTGAGAAGGCTCTCAAGCTTTGATTCATTTTCAGAGCTGCTACTCACTTTCTTGAGTTCAGAATGGGCCCAATAAGCACGAGCGAAATTCGGTTTGATTTTGATGGCTTGCTGATAGTGCTTGGCAGCAATGTCCTCGTTACCTAGAAATTGCTCTGCCGACGCCAAATTGAAGTGAAATTGCGCATTTTCGGGTTCTTTTTGCACCGCCTGACGTAGTGCTTTAGCGGCGTGCTGATATTCGCCTATCTTACTCAAGACAACACCAATAGTATCAAGAGTCAGAGCTTGTTTAGGTTGCCTAGCCAGGGCATCCATAGCAGCCCCCTTTGCATGGGCATTGTTGTTTACCATCACGCTGAGTTTTGCATATTGAGCAAGATATTCTGTATTTACCGGAGCAATCTTTAAGGCGTTGATCAGTGATGGAATTGCGTTGCGTAGATCCATTCTACCTGCGTGTGACATGGCCTTAAAAAACCATGCATCTGATAGAGACTTATCACTTCTAATCAACTCTGATGCACACGCCTCAGCCTCAGAATAACGGCCATTATTGAGAGCAGTTAGCGCCTTCCGATGGAGTTCTATTTGGTTTTGATTCATACAAAAAAAAGGTCATCCGAAGATGACCATCACAATACGTGAAAATTAACAGAGAGTCATCCTCGCGACCTTGGTCGCGAGGAATCGATCCCCAAGCCTCGAGAGGTGAGATTCTAGAAGTCGATATTGAACTTAACGCCCACTGTGCGCGGCTCGCCAACAAAGTTGCCGTATGACCGCAAAGTAAACCCATTGATTGAGTTTCCAGGCCCTCTCAACTCGTCTTGTAAAAAGCGACGAGAGGTGCGAGTTCCAGTTACGTAAAACTCATCAAATAGGTTGTCCACGTAAGCTTGTACCGACCAATTATCTTTGCGATATGTCGCTGATAAATGATGTACATCGTAGGACGGAATAGCCTCTAATCCACGGTCGCCCGGATTACCAGCAGAGTCGACTAAGGTATCCTCTGGTCCACCAGGACCATTGAAAATATCGCTTGTGTACACAAAGCCGTAATTCACATCCACATCACCACCCCACAACTCGGTGCTGTAAGTTAGGTTCACACTGGCTCGGTGTTCAGGATGTCCGGGTAAACGCGTTCCAGCGAGGGCATCAAAGGGTCCAACGAGACCTGGTGCCAACTCAGTTAACTCCGCATTGGTGTAGGCATAAGTTAAGCGGGCTTCCCATTGATCATCAATCAACCAGCGGCCGCTGAACTCCACACCTTTACTTTCCGCGGCACTGCCGTTTCCAGTGATGGGTAGGTTTCCTAGATCAGTTACCGAATCCACTTGGAGGTCTTGCCAGTCAATGTAGTACAACGCTAAGTTTGCTGAGACGGTGTTGTTGAACAAGGTTCCTTTATAACCTAACTCAAAATTATCGATGGTATCTGGATCGATAAGCACCTCATCGGCTTGTGCACACAGCTGCTGATTGGGGCTAGCCAGCTGTTCTGGCGTACATTCTGGCACCGCGTTTACACCGCCGTTTCGATAACCTTCTGAGTACGTGAAGTACAACAGATTGTCCTCATCCAAATCATAGGCTAGGTTTAACTTGAACAAGCTACCATCATCCTCACCTTGGTTGGTGCCTAGATCAACAAACCCTAAGATTTCCGTTGGCGATTCACCCAAGAAGACAGTCTCAAACAGTGGTAGGCCAAAGCCACCGGTGTTGTCTACTTCAAATTCATAGTAGCGCGCACCCAAGGTTGCTGTGAACTTGTCCGTAATTGCGTAGGATATCTCACCGTAAAGCGCTTCTTCTTTGACTTGCGTATCCGTCAGCTGAATGTACTCCAGTGAATCCGGACGCAGTTGAACACCACCAAAGTTATCAACCGCAAACTGATCGAAACCTGGCGTAAACTCCTCAGATACCGCACTTTGCTCTTCTTCATTGCTGAAGTAGCCCACGGTCCATTGCAGTGGTCCATCCGACGTACTAGTCAGTCTAAGTTCTACGGTATCGGATTCGATCTCAGCCGTTTCACGCGTGAACGACGAAAAAGTTGGGAAAAACTCATAACCATATTGGAAGTTCAGCAATAGGTCTGTCTGATCTCGTTGACCAAGCTCTTCATATTCAGTGCGGCCATAGACGAAGGTTGCCTCTGCCCAACCGAGATCTGCTTTAACGTCTAGACTGTAGAGCTCATATTTATAGTCATTCGGCTCTTCATAACGAAGGCCTGATTCAAACGGACCGGTACCAAAAGACAATGAGTTATTGATTTGGCGGCCTTCCGCTTCGGTATCTTCTAGGAAATACCATAGATTCGCATCAATAGTATCGGTAGGCGCCCAACGCAGATTTAATCGTGCCGAGAGAGTGTCTTCCCCATTGGCATCTTCCACTCGGCGAAGGTTGCTGGTTGTATCGGCTGCATTAGTGAAGTCTGGCTCTGGATTTGATATCCCAGCTGAACGAACAACAAAATTGTAGTCAATGAAACCAGGATCATCCAGCTGATCGATATTAGCTCGGAAAGCCAATACATTATCTATCAACGGCACATTCAGAGTCACGCCAACATCGTAACCAAGCGAGCTTGATTGAGTATTTGAGCTTATGCCACCGCGAGCGCTTACACTGAATTCCTCAAAGTCAGCTTTCTTGGGAATATAACGAATTGCACCGCCCATAGTTCCTTGACCATACAAGGTTCCTTGTGGGCCAATAAGCACCTCGACTCGCTCTAAATCGACTGGATTGAAGTCTGCCTGCAGTGGAATATCACCCATGTAGACGGCTACTGTGTCCGATGAAAAGCCAGGACCTAAGCCAGACGTATTTAAACCACGCACGAAGATATCCACGACTTCATCACGCGGGCCGCGATCGACCACGGTCAATCCTGGGACGTATCTTGATATTTCGTTTATATCTGTTAAACGCAAGTCTTCTATTTGTTGAGCGTCGACTGCAGAAATGTTGATGGCAACGTCTTGAAGACTTTCACTACGACGTGAGCCCGTTACAATAATTTCTTCGAGACCTGTCACTTCTTCTTGCGCAGACGCGATGTGAGGTACAGTTCCCAATGGAATAGTTGATAAGGCAACCGCTGCGGCCACTTTACTGGGTTGGAATTGAGTTATTTTCATAGAATTTTCCTCTCTTTGTTACAACACGCTCCTTTGCTCAAACCTTCACTCTATGAGGGTTTGATCATCAGGGTCTTGAGATACCGACGTATCTAACGACACTGATCGACCGTCTTTGGTTTCGGTGAGCAAACAGCGTGCCACAATAAACATCGAATTTTATTCCGATGATTTCAATCAAAATGCAAATTCAGCAGAATTCGATTTTTCTTCGAAATTTTATACAGTTATGTTTTATTTTGGTGCTCAGATCGTTCAAGTTGCATCACATTAGTGCGACTTTTATAACACCTTATCTTCTTTAGATGCACAAATTTCATAAAGGGTTACAGCGTCACTGAATCAGGTCTCATTACTTGCTGAACTTATCAATAGTGGCCGCAATCATTTGCGCATAGGTTTTTAAGTAAGCGTGCACTTGCGATGGGGCTTCGGTTGCACAACACAAATGTATCAGGCTTCCCCACAAATGACAGATCACCATCGCCGCTGCTTCAGTTGCCTGGGGGTCGAGTTCACTAGCAGACAAGCTGTGTAACCGACGAGATAACTCAACGGCATTGCGCTTGGAGTTTGCAATATCCGCTTCGCGGATTACGGGGTTTGCCGAGGCTGACACCCAGATAATATAAAGAACTGGGCGATTCAAAACGATTTGGTAGGTGTCCTCAAGTAGCCTTTCAATATGTGCCAAATCCATTTTGCCTGGAGCCTCGGCCATTCTCCTACGGAATAAGTCATCTACCGCTAGCATTTCATCATGGAAAAGTTTGGCCATAAGTGATGTCAGACTTGGAAAAAACTGATACACCGATCCAATCGGTACTTCCGCAAATTCCGCTACGGCAGCGGTGGTAATTTCTAAACTATTTTTTTCAACAATGAGCGTTCGCGCCGCCGAAAGAATTTTGTCTACCTTGAGTTTGCCACGTGCTTGCTTAGGTTCTTTCCAGCTTATTTCAGACATCTTTTCAATTTACCCTTGACTTTTTATGAGCATCTCTCATATTTTAATTATATGAGCATTACTCATATTATAGATTTTAGGAGATCCATGCAAACAGCCAAAACAAAGACAAACGTAGCCATAATCGGAGCAGGACCCGCAGGATTGGCAGCAGCTAGAGCATTAAAGTTAAGTGGCATAGACTATGTTCAATACGAAAAACACAGTGCCGTGGGCGGAATATGGGATATAGATAACCCTGGAACGCCGATGTATGAGTCCGCGCACTTTATTTCCTCTAGAGCCAAATCTGGTTTTTATTCACACCCAATGGGTGCTGGGGTTGCTGAGTATCCTACCAAAGAAAATGTTCTTGAATACCTAAAAGAGTTCGCAACTGAGAAAGGCCTGATGAACAGGATTCACTTTAATACTCCGGTTCTGAATGTTTCTCGCAAAGACCAAGGTTGGGTTGTTGAAAGCCAAATCGATTCTAAATGGTTTAGCCATGTCATTTGCGCCAATGGCACCACTTGGACACCGTCAAGACCAAATATTCCCGGGCATTTTGAGGGGACGCTTTTGCATTCGGTGGATTACAAAAATTCAGATTTGCTCAAGGGTAAGCGAGTCCTAGTGGTCGGCGCAGGCAACTCGGCTTGCGATATTGCCTGTGACGCAGCTCAAGTGGCTGAGTACGCCTTGATCAGCATGCGTCGAGGTTATCACTTCATTCCCAAACATATCTTCGGAATGCCAGCTGATCAATTCGGAGACCGCGCTAGATGTCTGCCGCTACCCATCAGACAATGGACTTTCGCCAGACTCTTGAAGCTACTGAATGGGGATTTATCAAGATATGGCCTTAAGTCTCCAGATCATAAGATCTTCGAATCTCATCCCATTATCAATTCTCAGTTACTTCACTATCTAAGCCATGGTGATATCGAGGTACGCGAGAATATTGAAAGGTTCGAGGGTGAGAAAGTGTATTTCGAGGATGGTAAGTCTGAGACGATCGATGTTGTGATCCTCGCTACTGGTTATGAGTACGCGATCCCCTACATCGATAAAAAGTATTTCAACTGGACTGGTGACAAACCCAAGCTGGGCTATTCCGTATTCAATCCTGAGCACCAATCCCTGTTCGCCATTGGTTTTAGTGAAATGAACGCCGGTGGTTTTTATATATTTGATGAGATGGCGGCCTTGATAGCCAACGCCATCCAGTCACAAAACGTATCCCCTAACGAGTGGCAAAAGATATTCAAGAGTATCCGTCAGCGAACCGATTTCTCTGGGCCGATATCACTACTGAGGAGCTCCCGACACACCAACTACTTGGATTTAGAGACATACTTAAAAGAGGTCTCCAATTTGTCCAAAAAAATGGGCTGGATGACCTCACAACATTTGATTAATTCACGGGAGGCAATCACATGACCCCTTTACTACTTTTACTCTCAGTTAAAATCGCGGTCACGGTGGCTTTTGTTGCTGGACCATTTCTACTTTTATCGAAGCGAGCCATTGAAGAGAGGCTTACTATTAGCGCTTCTAATAGTGGTTTGTTTCGACTGTACGGAGTTGCGATGTTGGCTCTGGTTACCGCTTACTCAGGAGGAAAATGGCAGATCACTCAAGGCGTGTTTCCGATTCCAATTGTCTTGATGGGCATTGTTTCAAATATTGGCGCCACAATCGCTTTGCTGTGTACCGGATTTTGGAAATCCAGCAAACTACTCACCGCCTTCTTTGCCATGATTGGGCTCTCATTGATACTGGGTCTCATCCTACCTGAGTTTGCTATGATGAAACTTTATGAGAATTGAACCTATGCTCAATTGAGAATACTGTTAATAAACCAAAGATACTATCCAGATGGCGAGGCAGGACCTGCTTTCTCTGTACAGGCGCTTGCCGAAGGTCTGACTAGCATGCAACATGACGTACACGTACTTTGCATTAGTAAACAAGATCAAGAGAGCACTGAAAATATCAATGGCGTGACGATAAGCAGATTCGTCGCCGAACAAAACTTAGAGTTGTTCTCAAAAAGACTCATCGACTATCTCGAGGGGCTGCGCCCCCACATAGTACATACCAATTGGCTTGCGGGCTTTCCGATCGATACACTTTCGCAAACCTGCTCAAACTTAGCGATTGCTCTGGTGCACTCAACCCGAGAGTATTTTTTCGTCTGTCAAAATGGATCTATGCATTCAAACGGATCTGGCCCATGCTCCGCCCCGTGCAATGAGTGTCACAATCACAGAGAAAAATTTAAGTCTTTCACAGACTCCGTAGATGCCGTTATCGGCGTCAGTGAACATTGTCTAGCGATGCATTCTCAAGCCGGCCTTTTTGCAAATGCCAAGTTAAAAACGGTCATCCCAAATAGCTTGCGACAGGA
Source organism: uncultured Arenicella sp. (assembly GCA_963669225.2). Lineage (GTDB taxonomy): Bacteria > Pseudomonadota > Gammaproteobacteria > Arenicellales > Arenicellaceae > Arenicella. The sequence continues at coordinate 948,906 of OY769919.2, forward strand.
CGCACCCAAGAGCTACCGGCCGGGAACCTCGAGATCGGATAGGTTTAGAGTTGGATTCTTGGGCAGGGCTCAATCGGAAAAAGGGCTGCTTTGGTTGATTGACCGCCTGAATCGCTTCGATAATAAAGATCAGTACTCTCTAACAGTGGCGTCTAATGTTGCCAAATCAGCTCAGACTACGATTCAGAAGCAGTGCCCCGGTTTAGAGATTAATTGGCTGGGCTTTACCGACCCTGAGAATTTATTTCAACAGATTGACTGGTTGGTAGTGCCATCGCTCTTTCACGAACCTTTTGGGAGAGTTGTAGTCGAGTCGTTTTCGTACAGCACCCCTGTAATAGCATCAAGACTGGGCGGGTTGGTCGAATTAGTCGAAGATAAGAAAAATGGATTTCTATTTGACCCCTATCAGTTTGGCGACTTTTATCAGACCACTCAGAAGGTATTGTCTCTGCGGGAGTACTGGGATGAATTCCGTCTCAATGCTTTTAGTGACGCTCAAGAATACGCTCCCAGAACTGTTTGCGAGGCGGTGCTCTCGGTCTACGAATCCGTTCTCTCAGAGAACCCTTATTTGTCAAAGAAGCACTGAAAGTTTATCCTCGTCTCTTGCCCTAACTTTGCCAGTCATTGCCTGACTATTTGTTTGGCTCCATTATTACTTCATGCCTTCTAAATTCGTAGATCGATCACTAATGGCGATAGGACTAATGAGTTCCTTTAATAGCCATGCAGTTGAAGTGTCAGATCATCTGACCATCACACTCGCGCACCTGGATAATGTTGGTCCATCATGGTTTGAAGAAGATGAAATCTCCTCATCATTTATCGATGTAGACTATGCAAAGAAGTTTTCAAAGGAAGTTAACCTGAAACAAATCGTTTCAGTTGGTCTATTGTTTGGTGGTAGGTATTACGACAACTATCCTTGTGACCATGTCTCTTTCGGAATCGACACCCGCGGCAGTCATCGATTCGGTCTGGGTTTCAATAAGACCACCATGTCATTAGGGTGGTCAATACGCCACAAAAATTATGAAAGTTCCATTCAGAACGTTACTAACTCAAGGGTTTCTGGTAGCTTATCAAGAAACATCAATGACAGAGTATCTATCAATGCTGAATTGGCGAAAGAGTGGCAGGTCCCAGATAATTCGTCTGAAGTGGCGCTACGCAACGGCCAAGTTGTGGAAAGACCAGCCGACGCTTTGGATCAAGACTGGATAGAGTTAACCCTAGGGGCGGAAGTTATCATAGATCAACTTTGGAGCATGCCTCTAACTCTTTCATTCATAGATGGGGATTTAGAAAACATCTCCAGATTCAGACAACGCGGCATCGACAATGCCACCGCCGTAGCAAATGATCCTAGTTTGGGAGCAAATTGGTTTGTCTATCGTTATGACGGCAAAGCAACGCTCGCGGAAATAGCGGCAGACCGCTTACTCGATGATGGCTCCACAATAAAGTTCAGTGTGAGCTATACCGACGCTGAAGCAAACCGAGTAATTGACTATAATCGAACAGCGTTTGCCATATCGTGGCAAAAAAACTGGTAGGTCTACTGCTGTGAGAGCGTCTTTTAACAAAACCCTGATAATTATAGTGTTCAACATTACCCTGGCCGTTGCCAACGGGTCGTATGCGAGCACGCTTACGGTGACAGTAGCAGACCACAAAGGCAAGGCACTTGCCGATGCGGTTGTGACGCTACGCACATTAGACGAAGTAATCAGCGCACAGCAATCAGCCACCGCTATAATCGATCAAATCGATAAAGAATTTGTCCCAGAAGTTTCGGTTATCCAAACTGGTACAGCGGTTAGTTTTCCAAATAATGACGACATTTTGCACCACGTCTATTCATTTTCTGAAACTAAATCCTTTGATCTGCCGCTGTATGAGGGTACTCCATCAGACCCGGTCACGTTTGATAAACCGGGCTTAGTCACTCTGGGCTGCAATATTCATGACTGGATGCGAGCCTACGTGGTTGTGGTTGATACGCCTTTTTATAAGATCACTGGAATCGATGGACTTGCAACTATTGAGAACCTGCCCGTCGGAGACTATGAACTTGAAGTTTGGCATCCTAGGCAGCGCAAACTATTACTCGAAAAAATCACGATTGAAGAGCCTATAACCAAGGAGTTCAAGGTGGCGGTTAAGCCTCAATTAAGATCTAGGCGTCATTCCTCTGACCGTGATGGAAACTACAACTAACATTCGTGTTACTTAAGCGATTCAACGAGCGCCTCAGGTGGCGTATTGCGATCCTGTTCAGCGGGCTGATTCTGATTCTGCTCGCTTCCTCTTTATTGATTGTAAATCGACAAAATATCGATAACGCAGAAAACAATATTCAAAGCAATCTTGAGGCCACAGCCGGCGTTTTCAAAAAACTGATAGAGCTGGAAACAAAAAGCTTACAAGACATCGTGAAACCAGCCACCAGTGATCATGCGTTTAGGCAAGTGTTCGGTGAATCTCATAAACCAACTTTGGTTTCAGCGATGCGTAATATGGTTAGTCGAATTGAAAACGTCTACTCGGCACAGATGATGCTGGTGGATTTTGATTATCGAATAATCGCCAGCACCGTGGCGACCCAGTCAGAAAATTTTTCTTGGCCTTGGCTAATTGAACGCGCAGAAAGTGACGAACAACTTCAAGCGTCTGGACTTGCTCTATTCGATAATCGATTGCATCAACTTATCGTTGCGCCTTTACTTATTCCAGACCCCGAGGCCTGGGTAGTGATCGGTTTTCCAATTGATCATCGCTTTGCTAACGATATTGCCGGTATCGGTTTAGCCGATATTTCCGTTTTATCTGATGCACCAATCGGAGATCGAACGGTACACGCTACGAGTGTGGCCCCTGCGATTCGATATGCTTTGAACGAAACTTTAGCCCGTTCAACAACTGACTCGGCAGGTTTGATACGACATTCTCTGAGTTCAGAGCGTTTCCTGACTCTGTTAGCAGCTTTGGACGAGGCTCCGCACCTAAAGTTTAGTTTAGCCGTACACGGTTCCTTGGACAAAGAACTCATCCCTTATGAGCGACTCAACAAAGCATTGCTGATTGTATTTTCCCTGGGTTTGTTCTTCTCTTTAGCTGGCACCTACTTAATAAGCCGATCCATTACAGAGCCAATCCAACAACTCAACCGAACGGTTGCAAGAATCGGCGAGGGTGATTACCAGGCGAGAGCAATTGATCAAAGCGCGGATGAAATTGGTTCTCTTGCCAGAACCATCAATCGCATGGCATCCGATCTTGAAGAAAAGGAAAAAATTCGAAACCTATTGGGTCGAGTGGTCTCAAACGAAATCGCCGAGGAGTTGCTGAATAAAGACATCGAACTCGGCGGTGAGGAGCGAGAGGTGAGTGTATTATTTGCTGACATTCGAAATTTCACCGCGCTCAGCGAATCGATGCCGCCATCGGAACTATTGTCCCTGCTAAATCGATATTTTGTTCGAATAACTCAACTAATCGAAAACCAACACGGCGTGGTGGATAAGTACATTGGTGATGCGGTGATGGCGGTGTTTGGTGCACCAATAGAATCCCAAACCCACGCCACGGATGCAGTTGAAGCCGGGAATCAGATTTTTACAGCACTGCGCCAATTTAATGCAGAACTGCAAACTGAAATGGGCATGCAGCTTGAAATAGGAATTGGGATCAGTTCTGGCACTGTCGTCGCGGGTAACATTGGTTCAGAGAGTCGCATGAACTATACGTTTATCGGCGATACCGTAAACACAGCGGCAAGAATTGAAGCTCTGACCAAAGATTTGCATCGACCTTTTTTAATAAGTGAGTACACATACAAATTACTCAATCAGAGTGATGCGGACGAACAGTGGGAGAGTCTAGGACAAACAAAAATCAGGGGCAAATCTAAAGATGTCTGCCTCTATGGTTCGAGGTACGAACTGGCTAAAAACAACCAAGGATCGCGTGTATAGTCGGATTTATCTGGCTCAATCAGTATCGCATAAAGAACTAGATAGGTCCGAGCTCAGCTTATCAATCAAGAACATCAGCTGGCCAGCCTCCTCGGCCGTCAACGTTTTGAAATTACATCGCATACTTGAGGCCACCTCCATCGCATCTAGCCTTGCTTTTTGTGCAGTTGATGTAAGCCTTATTAATTTGACCCTTTTGTCTTCAGGTGCTGCTTCGAGCGCTACGTAATTCTTAGCCTCTAGTTTCTTTAATATTAAAGACATCGCTCCACCATCCACCTTGGTGCGCTCTAAAAGTTGAGCAATAGATATCCCATCCTGCTCCCACAGCGCCATCAAAACCACATACTGCGGATAAGTAATATCTAACCGGGCTAACAAAGGCCTATACGCACGTGTAAATGCATTCGAAACCACATAAAAACGATGGCATAACTGATGATCTAGTCGTATTGATTTTTCTTTCATAAAACACCTCGATAAATATTTTGCATGCAAAACTATTGATATTCAAGGCAAGATCCACTAAATTACTTTGCATGCAAAATATTTTCAAACTCTAAAGGGGCAAATCATGCACACACTAGACAAAATTTTATATACAGGAACCGCCACAGCAACAGGTGGGCGCGAAGGGTCAGCAAGCTCAGACGACGGCAAACTGACAGTCAAGCTCTCTACTCCTAAGGCATTGGGTGGTGCTGGTGGAGACGGCACCAATCCTGAGCAAATGTTTGCGGCCGGGTACTCAGCCTGCTTCATCGGTGCCTTAAAGCACGTTGCCATGATGAGTAAGATCAGGTTGTCCGACGACATTTCAGTCACCGGCAAAGTTGGAATCGGACCGATAGAAGCAGGCTTCGCCATTGCGGTATCACTTGAGGTAGATCTTAAAGATCTTGATCGCGGGTTAGCTCAAGAGCTAGTCGATAAAGCCCACCAAGTTTGCCCTTACTCAAACGCCACACGAGGCAATATCGCCGTTGAACTCAAACTGGCATAAAGAATCAGTATCAAGATGCCATGCGAGAGTTATTCGGATCCCGAATAACTCTCGATAATTACCAACTCAAATAACCTATTCAATTGCATCTTCGAGGGCGTAAGCTATAACAAACCCGCCTTTGCCATCCTTGGTGCTTCGACTATCTGTGTAAGTTCCGGTTTTCGGATCTCTAGGGTAAATCCACGATGGGTTTGGTACGGTCACGATTAGATACTGTTTTCCATCATTGGTTGAAACATAGGTCATCGGAGTGGCTTGCCCGCTGCCGGGTAAATCTTCAGCCCATTTTAACTCGCCGGTTTCAACATCGAACGCCCTAACCGTGCTGTCCATCGTAGAGCTAATAAAAGTTAAACCACCACGTGTGGTCATAGTGCCAGCCCGAATGGGTGTGCCTACTTGAAACGGTAAACCAGTTCGCCAACCAAATGGCCCAGAATCCTTCATGCTACCCACCGCTCTACGCCAGACCAGTTGATCTGTATTTAAATCAATAACCGCCAGCTGAGACCATGGCGGTTCAAAGCAAGGAACCTGAGTAAACCCGAGAATTGGAAAATAGAACCTCGACATGAATGGCAAGGTTAAGCCGTAATACTTTATCTGTGTGTGATCAAAGGGATCATTCGGATCTGGCTCTCTGGGCTCTGGTATAGGTGACTCGGGATCCATTCTCACCACTGGATGGTTTTTACCCAATAGTAGTGCGGCTCTAGGGCCGGCCTCGGCTACCTGCTCCGGCGTAAACAGCCTAACTCGATTACCCAGCATCATTGGTGCGGCAATCAACAAGCCATTATCGGCATCCACTGACACACTACCCCAGTTGAAGCCACCGAAATTAGCCGGATATTGAAAGCTTCCATCAACGGTTGGCGGCGTGAACAATCCTTCGTACCTCATCATTTTGTACTCAACTCGGCACAACAGTTGATCTAATGGAGTCAAACCCCACATGTCCTTTTCATATCGATACGGATGAAAGTCAGGCAGCGATGAAAATGGTTGAGTTTTTGAGAGGTACTCACCTTTTTCAGGATTCTGTGGGACCGCTTTGTATTCCACGGGAGATACTGGCTCACCTGTTTTTCGATTTAGGAGAAAGACATCCCCTCTTTTGGTGGGCACGGCAACTGCTGGGACATCAACACCATCGCGCGTCACATCCACCAATACAGGCTGAGCCGGCAAATCGTAATCCCAAATATCATGAAGGACAGTCTGAAATTTCCAAACAGGTTTGCCCGAATCACCCGATAAAGCGACAATTGCCGATGACCATTGATCATCAAAATCTCGGCGTGCCCCACCATAGTAGTCCGGACTGGCATTACCCGTGGGAGCATAAATGAGATCCAGCTCAGCATCATAGCTCATGATTGTCCAGACGTTTGGCGTACCCCTTGTGTACTCTAGACCTGGCTCAGGCTCACCGTTTGAGTCTGGATTACCCAAATCCCAAGCCCAAACAAATTCACCCGTCTTTGCATCGAACGCTCTAACAACGCCAGAAGGTAATCCTAAGTCTTGGGAGTCCAGCACTAACCCGCCAACGATAAGTTTGTCATGTGCTAACAGTGGGGGAGAAGTTAAATAGTATTCATCAATCGCGTGATCTCCCATGCCTTTGCGTAGGTTAACAGAACCCCCATCTCCAAAGTCTTGACAGATCTGACCAGTTTCCGCGTCAACAGCAATCAAACGTGCATCCACTGTGCCTGTGACAATACGTGTCTTACACAGCCCAAGTGTGTCTAGTGAATCAACTTCCACATAGGTCAAGCCGCGGCAGGTCTTAGCATATTGATGCTCAGCGGGTGCTATAACTTGAGGATCATGCCGCCATAACTCTTTGCCTGTATTGTCTTCAATGGCAATCATTATGTTCTTGGCCCCACATATGTAGAGGGTTCCATCGATTTGAAGAGGGGTCATCTTGAAGTCATCGGCTACCCCCGTCCGAAACCGCCAAGCCTCTTTTAGATCCGCAACATTTTCCGTGGTAATTTGCTGTGCATTCGAGAATCTCGTCCCCTTGGATGTACTCCCATATTGGGGCCAATTGAGCTGCGTATCAGAGTTGTTATTAATAATCGATCTAGAAAAATCTTGTCCGCGCTCATAGCCTAAAGAGGCCACAACCACCAAGGCAACAACACTCAAAACTAAAGGTGCCAGCAACCAATGCTTGTGTTGCTGAATGCCCGGAAATCGATCAGAGTCATTGCTTTTGCTCTTCCAAATTGGAAGAAATAGCACGACGGACAAGACCATCCACATGGCAATTCTGGGTAGCAACGATAGAAACTGAGAGTCAGACTCATACAGTGCCCACAAGAGAGACAAGATCAACAGTGCACCGTAAACTTTAAACACGGTCTTGTCTCTTTTGATTAATGACCTAACAATAAAGACAAGCGCCAAGCCAGTGATCAGGTAGTAGATACTGCCACCCAGGTAGAGCAGATAGGCTCCCAACAATGAGAGAATGAGGGCGCTCAGGATTAGATAGGTAAGGTAGACCCAACGAAACAAGCGCTTTAGGGATTGACTCATTTTTACTCCTTATCCAAGCAAACTACATAGGATGGATAGTGTGGCCACCGTCCATTACTATCGACTGTCCCGTCATAAAGTTACTCTGTTGTGATGCCAAGAACACGGCGATTCCTTCCATGTCCCCCAAGGTTCCAATTTGGCCGCTGGCAGCTCGCCGTCTGCAGGCATCTTTGAAAGCATCACTAGTCTGTAATGACATTTCGGTCTCGATATAACCGGGCAAGATTGCATTCACCTGAATCCCCGCTGCGCCCAACTCGATGGCCAATGCCTGAACCAGGCCTCTCAAGGCTGCCTTAGTTGTCGAGTAGCCCGCCGCACCAGCAGTGCCAAGCAATGCAGCGACTGACGAGGTCACAATTAGCTTTCCACCCCGCCCTCGTGAAACAAGATACTCCGTGACCGGAGACCATGTTTGAACTACGCTCATAAGATTCAGGTCGATGGTATCTAACCACGTAGCTCGGTTTGTCTGATGGGATAAGCCTCTGAAACCGCCACCGCCAGCATTGGCAAAGCATATATCAACAGAGTCAAAGTCCTCGATGGTTTGATTAAATGCAAGCTGAACATCATCAACGTCGGTGACGTCGCACGCGTACGCCTTTACTTTGCCACCGAGTTTTTCCAGTTCATTCACTGCGCTGGCGTTCTTGGACTCATTTCGGGCCCAGATAGCAACGTGGCAGCCTTGTTTTATTAAACCTCTTGCATAGGCTAAACCTAGCCCACCATTGCCGCCTGTGACGATCGCCACCTTCTCCGATAAATCAAACATAAGATGCCTATATTCCGTTGTTTTTGAATTTTTGTGATGATGTGAATGCTGCCGGTTCTAGAGTCTGGAAACCTATTAGGTTGCCATCGATATCTTTGGCAAAAATAGTGTCGACACCCCAGAGGCTGATCGCAGTACTGGAAATAACTTGCCCACCTGCTTCCGTCACCAAATCGCTGGCTGCCTCTAGATCAGAGACTTCGAAGACAATCATGTTATAGCCAAAGTCCTCGAGCCTCCGATTTGCGCTCAGAGCACCCGATGAATGACTGGTATATTGAATAATCTCTAACTCGAGATTGCGTACTGGAAAGAACGCCATTCTAATTTTTGAATCCGGCAGACCACTCACTTGATCGAGCTTGTCACCCCGAATTGAAAAGAAACGCCCTAGCCTTCTGGGACTGGGGTTTTGCATCAATGTCGAATAAAACTTTAGCGTTCTACTCATATCCGGAGAGGCTAAGGATACGTGACGTATTCGATGTGAGTGCTCAGGCGGATTAGGCAGATCTAATTTTTCGATATCGACGTGTTCAACCTCAAAAATCGTGCCGTCCTTGTCTCTAGCGTATGCGTAACTGACGGGATTTCTATCGCTTAACTGAACGAGTGCAGGATTACCCATTGTTTGGGCACCGAGCTCCAAGAACTTTTGATAAGTCGACGTCTTCATATCCGCCTGATAACAAACATGCGCGATTCCCGGCCCATAAACTTCAATGGGTTTGCGCCGAGTTTTACCATCTATTTGTGAGCCTTCGAATTGCATTAACACTATCTGGGCATTGACACTCTGCATCAGACTAGCCCGCTCCAATTTTGGCGAATCAGCAACTAAAACCTCAACTAGCTGCGTTAGAGACTCATGATCAATAGTCTTTGTGGTCATGGCGGCAGCTTGCGAGTAAAAGCTCTCGGCATGCTCTAAATCCGACACCGATAATCCTACAAAGTTAACTCCCTTAATAACTGGATCAGGATGTGGTTCGCCACTGCAACCCAGCATCAGGAACACCATAGGTAAGAATATAAGATAAATTTTTAGTTGTTTTCGAATACTGATCGACGAGCTAAACATAATCAAACTCGAATCTTTAATGACTATTTATTCAATTAAAACATATTTAAATCTATATTATGAGCTATTTTGTGAATTATATTGAATTATTATTCATTAAAAAGCGGTTGCGCTCAATAATTTCTGTCGAATCTGCGCGAAAACAGCCTGACTGAAACAAGGTATTGATGAAGCTTGCAATATGGCTGCATAAGCCCCTAAATTACGGCTGGAATTACATTTAATATGTCGGCAATGAAATGAGCATAGATTCTAAAAAGCACCTTAATCAAGCGTGCGCGTTACACCCAAAGGCTTACAGTGATTCAGAAATCTATCGGTTTGAGCTCAACAACATCCTATCCCGCGGTTGGCAATGTATAGCGCCAGCATCGGCGGTTTCGAAACCCGGAGATGTGGTTACAAGAGAAATTGCCAATAAGCCGATCATTGTTGCCAGAAACCATGACAACCAGCTAAAGGGCTTCTTTAATATTTGCCGTCATCGCGCAGGACCACTGGCAATCTGTGACATGTCCGATGCCAAACGATTACGATGCCACTATCATGGCTGGGCCTACGACCTCAATGGACAGCTAAAGTTGGCACCCGAAATGAATCAGGCCGAAGACTTCAGTCACAGAGACATCGCTTTAATACCCATCGATGTCATGGAGTGGAGGCACATGATTTTTGCCAGAATTGATGGAGGACTTAGCTTCAGTGAAGTCTACGAATCGATCGACGCGATTATTCCTAATGGCACTATTGACGGCCTGAAGCATCGGGCTAGCCAGCTTCATCCTGTTGCCTGCAACTGGAAAGTGTATATCGATAACTTTTTAGAGGGATATCACCTGCCATTTGTACATCCGGGTTTAAACCAAGCTGTGAATTACGCCGAATATACCACCGAACTGTCTCAGTGGTGGTCATTACAACGGACCCCCGTTGAACAGGATACCGGGGCCTACTCGGCTGGCGAGGGTCTCTATTTTTTTGTGTACCCCAATGTGATGCTCAACATTATGCCAGGGCGTTTACAGTCCAACCGCGTGGTTCCAACTGGGATTGACAGTTGCCTGGTCGAATTTGATTTTTACTACACTGCAGCAGAAAAAGACAGGCTGGAGCAGGACTTAGAGTTTTCTGCGCAAGTCCAAGAAGAAGATAGAATTATCTGTGAACATGTTCAAAAAGGACTTGTCTCAGGCGCCTACGAGGCGGGGCGGCTATCTCCTAAAAGAGAGTCCGGTGTATGGCACTTTCAAAACTTACTTAGAGAAGCTTACTCAACAGAAGGCCTGAATTACTGTGCTTAGACCAGTACCACTACGTTTTTAAACTTGGCATCAATTAACGTTTGAGCTGCGACCAATGCGCGTTGCCCGCTTTGGCATCGACAAGCGATCTGGCGATGCTCCTCTAACTCATTCAATCTCCCAGCCAACTCGGTCAAGGGAATATTGATATCAACATTCTTGAACGGTTGATTTACGACTTCCAACTCCGTTCGAACATCCAGAACAATCCCGTCAACATTGAGCTCAGAAGTAGTTTGAATGGGTGAAAAACGATCGGGCTCGGGTGCGTTCGAAAAATCAACGACTTGCATTGCGTAATTCCATAGCTCCAAACTTAAAATTTTTCCCATCAAAATATCACTATCATCCATCAACACTTTTAATGCCTCCTGAGCCATTAGGTTGGCGATGACTCCGACTGCCGGCCCGGTCACCCCGGCGCTTTCACAGCTCTGTGTAACCAGTGGTGGTTTAGGAAAGATGGCCCGGTAACTTGGGGCCGGTCGTTGATCAGTTCCGCAAAAAACACCTAAATACCCTGAGGTTTTCAAGACAGAGCCAGAAATCATAGGTTTGCCTAGCTGTGCGCACAAATCACTTAACAAATAGGAGACCACGAACGAATCGGCTGCATCAATGATCAACGAGTGAGATTCAATCAGTGATCTTGCATTTGTTGGCGACAGCTTTTCAGAAATTCCTGAAACAGTTACGCATGAGTTGACCTCTGAAAGAATTTTCTCAGCCACTTGGACCTTGGGTTTACCAACGTGTATTTCAGTGTACAAATTTTGTCGGTGAAGATTGCTTAAAGAAACATCATCATGATCGATCAGTGTTAAACGCCCTACTCCGGCACCCGATAGCGTCCTTGCAATGGGGCATCCAAGCCCACCCATACCAACAATGAGCACGCTAGCCTCAGCAAATATCCTCTCCGAGGCACTACCAAGCCCAGAAACCAGTTTTTGTCGATGATAACGGTCCACAGTGATTGCTAAAGTGTTAAGGCTTTGGGCCGCTTAAAATCTCTAGAGCCCTTACATCTTGCCATGAATCCCCACGCCAGTTCATGATGTAGCCACAATGCCCTCCGCGATCGGTTATCGTCACGTGTAGATTGTCTGTTTTCGGCAACAACTCCACGCCCTCTACGGGAATAATCATATCGTCCTTTGCGAAATGCAAATAGCAAGGACAGATGGTTTCGGACAGAAAATCACCGCCTATGGCATAGGCATCAAAGTAAGCCTCTAATTCAGTAAAGTTGGTATAGGCTGGAATCAGTTCCTGATTCATTTCATCCAAAGTTTTAAACTTATCTAACCGCTCAGCAAAACCATAATCTGGCCAAAATTCCAGTTTCTTTCTGAGTGACTTTCTCCATTTTTTAACGAAGTACTTTCCGTAGAGAAAATTACGACGTTGATTCAGCACCCGATTACTTTGAGATGCATGCACCACCGGACAAAAAGCAATCACCTGATCCAACTCGATCGACTTTTGCTGAGCGAGGGCCGCTACTCGCAAACTAAAATTACCGCCCAGGGAAAACCCAATCAAAGAGTAACTTTGATAATCTAAACGCGCTTGTAAGTCTTCGATCGCGTTGACCACCTCATCAATTAATGTCGAGTTAAACACCTCTTTGTTCAAGTGATGAGTATCCCCATGATCACGCATATTCAAGCGAAACACGTCATATCCCTCTTTCAGCAGACTGGCTGCCATTGATTTCATATACGTAGAATCATGACTTCCTTCCCAACCGTGTATCAGAGTCACCAGCTTGGGAGACTTCCCATGGTTTTCGCCAGGTTTCTGAGCCAGGTTATATCGCCCCTCCAACCGAACCCCATCGCCACCATTGAGTAAAATGGTTTGATGGTTTTGATCGAACCGCTTGAACCGTCTTTCGCGGTTTACCTTGCGTGGACCTTGGCTTGAAAAGATGGTTTGAACATGCGCATTTCGTAAGCCAAAAGGAGGTTTGAACGGGATTCCCGAAGAAACTTGAGTTTTGTTAATTTCTGTTGATTGGCTCATTTTTTATCTTACTGAATGATAGACTTAGAATCCGATTAGAGAAGATCTCTGTAATATTCGAGGAGCTCCAACGTGACGTGCCCATCATCAATTTCTTCCAGCTTTTACAAACGCTTTTATTTTAAGATAAAGCAAAGCCTATTGGCGATCACTATTTTCGGTCTGTCTGGATCCCTGTTGGCTAAGGATTATGTAGTGGAAATGATACTCTTCGAAAATCTGTCCGCCACGCAAATAACTGAACCACACGCTTACGAAGCACCACGTAAACCAAGAACAGGAGCACAAGCTTGGATTTTAGATAACCAGTTGTTGCTCGAAGAAGCTGAGCTACTCAATCAGAACGAGGCCTACGAAGTCAAATACCATATGGCATGGGGTCAAGAATCCTTGCCCTTCAGTCAATCAGCAACTTACACTTTGCTTGAGCAGGAAGCTCAGGGCTATGTAAAAATTTACGCCGAAAACCTTCTCTTTGCAAACTTGGATATTGATTTCAAAGGGCTGCGCTTGAAGGAGAAGCGCAGATTAAAACTTAACGAAAAGCATTATTTCGACCATCCGAAATTCGGCATCTTACTTCAGGTCAGTCGACTTGAAGAGGATACCAAAGAAGCGGAGACTCAAGATTAGGAGCCTTCCCAGAGCGATAACAAACAAGCTCGGGAGTTAAGGTAATACCTTGATGAACGGCTTAACCGAAACAGTTTCGAATACGCCGCCTTTTGTATAAGGGTCATCAGCAGCCCACTTTTTTGCAGCCGTCAAATCCGGAAAATCCACTATCATGACACTGCCGCTGAAGCTATTGCCTTCAATGGTGGCCGTATCGTTGTTTGGAGTGGGACCAGCCGCTAGAAAACCCTTCCTTGATCTTGTAATACAGAGATCCGAGCAAGATGTGCCTCTCTGTGCTGCTTCCGTAAAGGCAAACTGCCCTGAACATCTTCGCCAATGATGACGTACCACATAACAACCTTCTAGTTTAAAAAATCATAAGATCACAAAGCCGATGCGGCTAGTGCAATAATCCTTGTGCCGCTTGTTCTTGAACTTCCTCTACCCGCTCTAGCTGAATATCTCTGTAGCGCTCGAGACCAGCCTCAACCATAGACTGGGCAATATCGATTCTATCCGCTGGCATCAAGTCCTGTACTTCCTCGGATATATTAATTGTCACCAAGGGATTTTCCGGGTCATCAGAGCGCCTCAGCGCAATATCGCCGTTTTCAAGTTGAACCAATTCTATTCGTGTGTCTGTCATGAAATTTTCTCCGCGTGACGCTTCTAAGCCTAATGCGCCAATGCAAGGTTTGGTTTATAGTGATGTTAGAAACCAAACACAAGGGGTAGCGGGAGTTTTTTGAGAATATTTGGAATAAAGGGTTATTTATATAATCTTTTGGCTGCCCTGCTCACTTTCTGCAGTCTATTGTCCTCCGAGATTTTCTCGATGGAACGGACACTACTCGATTGACTGAGAGAGCCGAACAACAAGGAAAACTGGCGATGTCATCCAGTGCACCCTATGCAGACTAGCAACGGAACTTCGGTCAACGAATACAAATACCCGATTTACTCCATGTTAAGGAGCGTATCGTGCAATTGAGCCACTCCTATCGACTCAAAATAGACTAATACTCTGTTATAAAACTTGTGAAATCTTACTCAATTATTTTAGAGCCAAGGCTCCGCTGAAAGAGATTATTGTGACTAAAACTAAAGCTGTATTTTTTGATTTAGACGAAACCCTAATTGAAAATCGAATACCCGTTCCAGAGCTTTTTGCTCGAATGTACTCCGATTTTACGACTGAATTAGGCCACGATAATAAGGCCGCTTTTTTCACTGAGCTGAGAGCCAAAGCGTCCGTCCTTTGGGCAACCATGTTCGACACAGACCGGTCTCCCGAAGAACAGTTTCGTGACTGTTTCGAAAGTTGCATTGCCGCGACTAATGCGGTTCCCAAGATTCATCGCCAATCGTTGGCCGAGGACATGCTTGCTCATTTTCTGTTCCTAAGCTCTAACAACGTACGGTTTCAGGATAATGCGCTGGAGGTTCTAGCCGAACTTAATAACCTCGGCTACCAAACTGGCATCATCACTAATGGTATGGAACGAGTTCAACTTGGGAAGATCCATAAATTGGAAGCAGACAAAGCGGTTGACCACGTCATCGTTAGCGCCCAAGCCAGAGCTCACAAGCCAAATCAGCCAGTATTTAATATGGCTCTAAATGCCGCCGGAGTGAGTGCCAATCAAGCTTGCCAGATTGGTGATCACCCGACCAACGATGTGGCGGGTGCGATTCGTGCTGGAATGAGCGGGATTTTTTATAATCCCAAAGAAAAGTGTATTAATGAAGCGTTTGCTGAATTGGAAGAACGTCCAACTCATGTAATCCATTCACTGAGGGATGTTGTGAGTTGGGTTGAACAACACTCCAACGGATAAGGCTCTATGATTTTTAATGAACAAATTGCGACCGGTTTTCTTATTCACGATGTGGCCAGGGTTCGGCGCAATATTGTCAATAGTGCACTATCTCATATCGGACTAACAAGAACTCAGCGCTGGGCCATGGCCTACATCGTTCGTGCTGGGAGCAAGGGCATTATTCAATCGGATTTGGCGAGAGCCATGAACGTGGGCAAGGTGAGTTTGGGTACTACCATCAAACACTTAGAGGCTGCAGAGTTGGTAGAGCGTCGACAAGATCCAGATGATTTGCGAGTCAAACGCGTTGTAGTAACGGATAAAGGCCTAGATGCGACTATTCAAATGACCGTTATCGTAGAAAAACTGAACCAATCATTTTGGAAGGGAATTGACCCTGAAAAAATTAATGAGTTTGCTGAGACCCTCGAAATAATGATGGGAAATATGTTGGAACTGGAGGGCCTATCCACTATCTCCAGGTCTGAACCATCGTAGACAACGGCCTATTAATCCTTCCCTTTATCAGAGCCCAATCGATTTTCTTGCTCGATCTCCCATAAAAGGAACTTTTCGACTTCGTCTTTCACAACTGACAGAGTCCATGCAAGTAAAGCTGCATCATCCGTGAGGCCGAGCATCAATATAAAATCAGGTAACGCATCCAAAGGCATCACAAAATAGACCAAGGCCGCAATAATCAAACCCATGCTCTCGAGCGAAACCGATCGATATTCGCCTCTAGCAAAAGCGGCTGTCATACGCACCATGACCTTTACACTTTCGAGAGACTTACCTACTGTTGAACTGGATGGTGATTCACTTTTTCTTGCGGCTTGTTCTATCAAACGCAACAATGCTTTCGGACTCGCTAAAATAGCCTGTACTCCAGCCTGCGCTTTTCTATAAGCCCACGTCTCCACCCACTTAGATTTTGGATTCTTGTTATCTTGCACTGGCTGACACCAAACTCTCTATCTGATTAGCGTACCCACACCTTTATCAGTCAAAACCTCTAAAAGCAAAGCATGATTGACTCGCCCATCAATAATGTGTGATGTCTTCACCCCACTTAGAACAGAATCCAATGCACAGTCTACCTTCGGCAACATGCCGCCCTGAATGGTTCCATCCTCTTTTAACCTTGAGATGCTCTTAGCATCTAAGCCAGTCAGTAGTTTACCTTGCTTATCCAATACACCCGGGGTATTGGTCATTAACACTAGCTTTTCAGCTTGTAAGGTGCTGGCTAAAGCGCCAGCGACAGAGTCAGCATTTATATTGTATGTCTGTCCATCCGTGCCAGAGCCGATCGGCGCAATCACCGGAATAAAGTTTTTCTGCTCTAGTGTTTCAACAAGACTGGCATCAACACTCTCAACCTCACCGACATGACCGTAGTCTACGTCGGGTTTTCCAGAGCTTATCTTTCGCGCCCGAATCATATCTCCGTCTTTGCCGCTCAAGCCCACGGCATTTCCTTGATGAGAGTTGATAAGCTTAACTATTTCTTTATTCACCAGGCCGCCAAGCACCATTTCAACCACGTCCATGGTTTCGGCATCGGTTACTCTAAGTCCATCAATAAACTCAGTTTGCTTACCCACTCTCTCCAAGGTTCCTGAAATCTGTGGTCCGCCGCCATGCACAACAACCGGATTCATACCAACAACCTTAAGTAGGACCACGTCACGCGCAAAACTCTCTTTAAGAGCGTCATCGATCATGGCATTGCCACCGTATTTGATAACAATCGTTTTGCCGTGAAATTGCTGAATATAGGGCAAGGCCTCTATTAATATTTTGGCTACTTGCTGTTTATGGCTAGTACTGCTGGTGCTCATCAGAGAAGTTTCAATGGGTGTTTAACTCAATTATATCATTCAGTTGACACAAGATTCGCCACTGTTCTTGGCCATCAAGACTTATTTATTATGAAAAAGTCGACTTGATTATTAAAAATTAAGCAGGATGTTCATCTTTTACACGTATCATATCGGTGAAGTTGCATATAATTTTGCTAACGATCTGGTTCGCAACGCCTAACTACAACTAAAAATCTCGACAAGTGTGAAAATAAAGTCATTAATGATGAATCCAAATTAGGTTTTAAGGCATCTAATTGATAGAAATGCCAACCAGATAGATTTATCAGGGACATAAGCACAATGAAAATGACCAACAACAAAAACACAGTTTCTACAACGCTCAAACTCACGGCCGTCAGCATGGCGTTAGTATTGTCAGGCTGTGCATCCAGAATCCAAGATCTGCCGGAGTCTCCTCAGGTTGCTTTGCCTGAAGTTTACGATCAAGTTGATCTTCCCGTTGAGATCAAGTCTGCCAAGGACGAGTCAAGCTCATCGCAAGCATCTGCGCAACCAATAAAGAACGGATGGGTCACTGAGTTTGGTGACCAGGCTTTGGTAGCGCATGTTCAAAAAGCCTTGAAAAACAACCCTGATTTATGGAGCAATGCATCACAACTTAGAAATGCGATTGAGCAAGTCACGGTAAGCGGTGCGGCACTTTGGCCAAGCCTCAGAGTGGTGGGCACGGCTAGCAATTCAGAATCAAGCTCGGCAAGTGCTACCGGTGGCGCTAGCCAAGGCGACAGTTCCGATACCACTGAAATCAGAAGTATTGGCGGAACTTTAGACATCAGCTGGGAGCTGGATGTCTGGAGAAAGCTAAGCGAGCGTAAAAAAGCAGCTGCGTTGGGTGCCAAGGCTCAAGCCGAGCTTTATAAAGCCGCTGAACTCAGTCTGGTGGCTAACGTCAGTCGAGCGTGGTTTAACTTGATAACAAATAAGCTTCAGATGGACTTAGCTCAGCGTCGTCTGGACAGCTTTGAAAGTACAGCAAAACTAATTGAAGAGAACTACGAGCGCGGCTTGAGATCAGCATTGGATGTATACCGAAGCCGTACAGACGTACAGGTGCAAAAATCCTCACTCGCCGATTCAAAATTTAACTACCTGCAATCGCTAAGATCATTCAAAACCTTATTGGGCGAATACCCAGATACCTCTTTGGCGTTTAAAGCAGACCTTCCCGAGGTCAAAGGCGAAGTCACAACCGGCCTTCCAGCGGAACTGTTAACAAGACGACCTGACGTCAAAGCCAGCCAGCTTAGATATGAAGCCAGCATCGCAAATGCCAAAGCTGCGCGTCGTGACCGTTTTCCAACTCTGAGTTTTTCCGGATCAATCGGCGAAAGCGAGGATACATTTAATGATGTGTTTGATACCGATAACATGATCGAGCGCTTCATATTGAACCTAACCACACCAATATTTTCGGCCGGTTCATTGAGGTCCAGAGAGGACCAAGCATATAACGATGCTGAAGCCGCGTATGCTGGTTTGGTTAAAACCGCACTGACAGCATTTCAAGAAGTGGAAAATACTCTGTCCAGAGAGTCTGTCCTTAAACAACAGTTTGACGCTACTAAAGAAGCTGTCAAACTGGCTGAGGGCGGTCTAAATCTTGCTCTAGATAGATATCAGTCTGGCATTGAAAACTACAACACAGTGCTTGATTCTCAGCGCAGCCTATTTAACTCAATGAGTAACGAGATCAATATCCGCAATGCGCTGCTACAGAATAGAATAGGCATTCATTTGGCGTTGGGCGGCGGCTTCACGAGCGAAGCCAACCGCAACGTGGTAGAAAATTTACCTTCACCGATGGCAACAAAGGACAACAAAGTTCAAGCTGCCTCGGTTCCTGACAACTAATTCGAGGCCCACGGGCTTTGAGCGACACTTAAACGATTCCAATGAGTGACGATTACGAACTAAACTATCCAGATCAAGATCAGAATAAAGAAAAGAGTATTCTAGCCACCATTTGGTCGCTGATTATGCGCATCCCTCGCAAACTGAGAATCGTTCTGAGTTTGTTTTTGGTTACTTTTATTGTGATTTTTTTACTTTCGGCCCTCAAGCCTCAAGCCCAAAAGCGCCAGATACCTGAAACCGTGGTCAAGGTAGAAGTGATCGAGGCTAGCCGTGGCGATTATCCAATCGTGGTCAAAACCAATGGTACGATACAGGCCGATACGCGAGGGAACCTGGTATCACAAATTCGCGGGGAAATTGTCCGAGTCTCTGATCAATTCAAAAATGGTGGCGCATTTGAAGCGGGTGACGTATTAATTGAGGTGGATCAGCGAGACTACTTAGCCGAGGTCTCTCAAGCAGCATCAGCAGTCTCTCAAGCCAAGGCAGCGCTCAAGCAAGAACAAGCTTTGGCGAAACAGGCGATTACCGATTGGAACCGCCTTGGTAATACTGGAAATGCGCCCACTTTGGTAGCGCGCGAACCACAGTTAGCGGCCGCACAGGCAAACATGGAATCGGCCGAAGCGCGTTTTCAAACCGCGCAGCTGAACTTAGAAAGAACCAAAATCACGGCTCCTTACACTGGCCGCGTCATACGTCGCAATGCAGTTTTGGGGCAATACGTTGGGGTTGGAACGGCGCTGGCTGAGATATTCGCTACTGAAGGCGTCGAAGTTAGGCTGCCCGTTAGCCAAGAAGAATTTACACAGCTTGGGTTAGATAAATTGGGCGCTGATATTGAGCCGTTCTCGGTTACCTTGACCTCTAAAGTTGGAACTCAAGAGCATGAATGGCAGGCCATCGTTACGCGAACCGACAGTACATTTGACCTGACCACCAGGCAGATAGACGTGATTGCCGAAGTGGTAGACCCCTTTAGTGTGGATGGGTCCAAGCCGCCTTTGAAAATAGGCCAGTTTGTTAATGCAACAATACAGGGACAGACTTTGAAGGATGTCATTACTGTGCCGAACAAGTCTCTCAGAGAAGGGAATTACGTATTTACATCACGAGATGAAAAGCTGGTTAGAACGCCGATTAATATCTTATGGCAGGACGATCAAAATGCCGTCATTGACAGCGGTGTATTCCCTGGAGACATCGTGGTTACAACCTCACTCAACAGCACCTTAGCAGGCGCAAAAGTGAAGTTTGAGGCGCCTCAACAAGCGAAACCTGCGGATATAGCCGTTGAGGAAATAGTTTCCACTCAAACGGAACCATCAGAGACCGTTGCGCAACAAGAAAGCAGTGTCAACGAAGCGGCAGAGGTGACTCCTGAAATTGATGCTAGCCAAGTTGAAGCGGCAACTGCCGAACTAAGTGACGAAACCGTTGAAGAAAACTCCGACCAAACCAATGAGTCGGCTGAAGCCGCTCTAGAGACGGCCGAGACCGCTGCTCCGGAAACGATTCAGCCTGGTCAGGCATCGGCGAATCAACCAGACTCGACTGAAGAGGAGAGTTCAGAACAAGCCGAGACAAACAGTGAGGATGCGGGTGAATCGACGACTGGCGATGCACCCTCCGGCACCGTAAATCAGTAATCTATAGGCTGGCGGAGGCTCGATATGATCGAATGGTTCGCGCGAAATCCCGTTGCGGCAAATCTGCTAATGATCGCTATCGTGATCGCCGGCATTGTCTCAGCGTCAAGCTCAATACCTCTTGAAACGTTCCCCTCATTCGAATCGGACCGCATCACAGTTCGAACTCAGTTTAGGGGCGCCACACCTAGAGCTGTAGAAGATGGCATCACCACTCGTATCGAAGAAGCAATCTACGATCTTGAGGGTGTAGAGAAAGTCGAATCGCGTAGCTCAGAGGGTGTATCGGCTGTCGTTGCTGACGTCGCTGCTGGTTACGACAAGCGCAAAATTCTTAATGATATTAAGCTTCGTGTAGACGCATTAAGCACATTGCCTCAAGCGGCCGAGAAGCCGGTTGTGTCTATCAATCAAAGAAGCTTTGGCGTGATATTTGTTGGCGTGGTTGCTGATCCTGGCGCCGGGGTTTCACGAAAGTCCTTACGGCAGTCGGCAGATAAAATCCGTGAAGACTTGTTACTCGATCCGAACATTACGCTCATCGAATACGACAGCGCCACCAACTATGAGATAAGCATCGAAATCAGTCCAGATATTTTAGATGCCTACAACCTTAGCTTGGCAGATGTTGGTCAACGTATTCGAGAGGGGTCTGCAGATATCAGCGCAGGTAATATTCAATCACGATCTGGAGATATTCTGGTTCGAACGGACGGCCAAGCCTACACAGAGCAAGACTTCGCACGCATCCCTATTGTTACCGATGGTAGTGGTAACCCAATCCGCCTTGGCGACATAGCTAAAATCACCGATGGCTTCGAAGAGCAGCCCTTAATCACCCTGTTTAACAACAAACCAGCGGTTATGCTGGAGGTTTTTAGAGTCGGTGACCAAAGTGCGATCAAAGTTGCTGATGCGGTACACAAGTACATAGCACAGAGCAAAGACAGTCTGCCTACCGGAATTGAACTTCAGTTCTGGGATGATGACTCTGTCGTGGTCCGCGATCGTCTCTCTACCCTTGTCAACAGTGGCATTCAGGGAGGCATCTTGGTGTTGTTATTGCTCTCTCTGTTTTTGCGACCCGCGATCGCATTTTGGGTATTCCTTGGTATTCCTGTGAGCTTTATGGGCGCTTTGATTTTCATGCCCCAAGTGGATGGAACCTTTAATGTGATTAGCTTGTTTGCTTTTATCACGGTGCTTGGCATCGTGGTGGACGATGCCATTGTCACGGGGGAAAATATTTATCGAAAAATGCGGGAAGGTGACGACTCATTAACGGCCGCGATTAACGGCACAAAACAAATTGCGTTGCCGGTCACATTTGGAATCTTAACCACGATTGTCGCCTTTTCGCCGCTAGCTAACCTAGGTAGTACCCGACAAGCCTATCTCGCCGCCCAGATTCCAATGGTTGTCATACCAGTCCTATTAATGTCTCTGGTTGAGTCCAAACTGGTTTTGCCTGCGCATTTGAGCCACATTAAACCCCGTGACGAGTCAGCAAAAGAAGGAGCCCTATCGAGGTTGCAACTCAAAATTTCTCGAGGTTTTGAGCAAGCAATTATTCGGTATTATCAACCATTTTTGGAACGTTGCATGGGTAACAAACTGGTTACTATCGCGGCGATTCTTTCAGTCTCGGCCATGGTAATCGCTTACGCTTATTTGGGCCACATTCGTTTTACCTTCTTCCCCAGAGTGGAATCGGAAGAGATACGTTTTTCTCTAACCATGCCGGATACCACCGGATTCGAAACGACGCATAAGCATATTCAAACAATCACTCGGGAAGTGCAAAACTTACAGGAAAAGTACCGTAATCCGGAAACTGGTCAGTCCATTATTCGACACGTATTCTCCACCAGTGGCAGTGCAGGTCGTACAAATAAAGCATCTGTGGGCAGAGTCTCTGTGGAGATTATTCCACCCCCAGAAAGACATGTGCAAATTACGGCTACTCAGTTAGCCCGAGAAGTCAGGCAGATCGTAACACCGCAAATACCAGGCTTTGAAAAACTGAGTGTCAGAGCTCAAGCTGGCGGTGGCAGAACGCCGATTAATTTAGAGTTGTCCGGCGCCTCGGCTGAGCGCATGGGAGAAGTGATCGGTCTACTGCGCACACAGCTGAGTACCTACCCATTTGTTTACGACATTCAAGACAATTACACCAGCGGCAAGGAAGAGCTCAATATCGCACTCACCCCCACGGCGCATGCATTAGGATTGGACCTGACTGAAGTTGCGTCTCAAGTCCGCAATGCTATTTTTGGCTTTCAAGCACAACGTATTCAGCGTGGGCGAGATGAGCTGCGTGTCATGGTTCGTTACCCGCTTGAGGAACGTTCAGCGATTGAAGATTTGTTATCGCTACCGATAAAGATAAGAGGCAGTGACACCGAAGTGCCTCTGTCAGATCTGGCCACGATCTCGGCATCAATCAGCCCAACGACACTGTATCGTTTGGATCGCCGCGGAATCTTAAATGTCACCGCAGATATTAATAAGGCCCGCGCCGATTTGCCGGCGATTATGAGAGACCTCAGGGAATACGTTTCAGAAATCCAAGCAACGTACCCTGATGTCACTGTTACTTATCGAGGTGAAGCAGAAGAACAAGAAAAGTCTAATTCGAGCCTCTCTAGTGGTTTGCTAGTGGTTCTCATACTGATCTACGCATTACTCGCCATTCCGTTCCGTTCCTACGGACAGCCTTTTATCGTGATGTCAGTCATCCCCTTTGGTGTTGTCGGTGCAATATTAGGACATATTATTGTGATGCGTGACCTTTCGTTCCTCAGTATCGTGGGGATGCTGGCGTTAACGGGCGTAGTTGTCAACGATAGCTTAGTCTTGGTCGATACAATTAATCAAAAACGCAAACAGGGCGCTAGCGTCTGGGAAGCAACTTCTCAGGCAGGCGCCATGCGCTTTAGACCTGTGTTACTGACTTCGTTAACCACATTTGCCGGATTAACCCCTTTGCTATTGGACTTCAGTACTCAGGCGGAGTTTCTAAAACAGATGGCTATTTCACTCGGATTTGGCATCCTTTTCGCTACCGTCATCACCTTAATATTAGTGCCAATCAATTATGTTTTGGCCTATCAATTTAAACACGCAGTTTTGAGATTCTGGCATGGGCCGGAATACCAGGCTGCCGACCTCTCATTATCAGGGGGTAAATCATGATCGAATGGTTTGCAAGAAATCACGTCGCTGCCAACTTATTGATGTTTGGCATTATTATTTCGGGGCTTTTAGCAATAAAAAGGGATATACCGTTAGAATTGCTCCCGGATATCGATTTTGACACGATCACGATTACCACGGTTCTTCCAGGCGGCAATCCTTCTTCTATTGAGCAAACTGTGACCTCCAGAATCGAGGAGGCCATTGCAGACATTGAAGGAATTAAAGAGATCGGGTCCCGAAGTTCGGAAAATATCTCGACCGTATTCGCCGAAGTCGATGCTGACTACGATGACCAGGAAGTGTTGAGCGACGTTAAAATTCGTGTTGATGCCCTCAACACGCTTCCACAAGATGCCGAACGCCCGATTATTCAAATAGCCGAGGCGCCAGTACAGGTAATCGGTGTTTCTGTGTACGGTAAGGCTTTGACTTACGATCAGTTATTTGATTTGACCGACAGGGTCAGAGAAGATCTATTGCAAGTCAATGGCATCACTCGTCTGGGTCCTATTCAGGCTCCACCAAGGGAACTGCATATTGAGGTTTCACCAGCGACCCTACAACAATACAATCTCTCATTAGCGGATGTTGGGCGCGCTATACAACGTAATTCAGCAGATATTTCAGCTGGAAACCTGAAAACCAGAGACGGAGATATACTAATCCGAACAAACGGACAGGCATATCAAGCTGAAGAATTCAGAAGGATTCCGATCACTAATTCAGGAGACCGAGTGGTCTACCTCAGTGACATCGCCAACGTCGTAGACGGTTATCAGCTCACGCAAGTTGAAACCGAGTACAACGGCGAGCCCGCCCTAACATTTATGGTATTCAGAATTGGCAACCAGAGTACCATTGAGGTTGCCAGCCTGGTCAAAAGTTTCCTAAATGAATACGAAAGTAAGCTGCCACCTGGCGCTAAATTCGGCACTTTTGCTGATACTTCTTCAGCCGTGGAGAGCCGATTATCTACACTTGTGACCAGTGCCTGGCAAGGTGGCCTCCTTGTTATGATTTTACTGGCATTGTTTCTTCGCCCAGCCGTCGCTTTTTGGGTAGGGATCGGAATCCCCGTATGTTTTCTTGGCGCCTTCGCTCTAATGCCGCACTTTGGGGCCTCCCTGAATATGCTGACCATGTTTGCTTTTCTCATTGTCTTAGGAATCGTGGTCGACGATGCCATTGTGACGGGAGAAAACATTTACAGGCATCTACGTAATGGCATGGAGCCGCAAGAGGCGGCTATCTTCGGAACTCAAGAGGTCGCCACTCCAGTAACCTTTGGGGTTGTAACAACGATGATCGCATTTGCCCCATTACTTGCAATCGATGGCTTTCTTGGCAGCTTAGCCAAACAAATTCCGATCGTGGTCATACCCGTGTTAGCGTTTTCGTTGGTTGAATCCAAACTGATCTTGCCAGCGCACATGAGCACGATCAAAGCGCGCGACGAGAGCAAAATTAATTGGCTAGGCCGAGCTCAGCAACGCTTTTCCCGTGGTTTTGAATCAGCGATTATAAAGGTCTACAAACCGTTTCTTAAGGTCTGCACAGAGAATAAGACAATCACGGTCGTGTCTGCGATTTGTGTTTTCATGATCGTAATCACAATTACATCCACAGGATGGCTTCGCTCTTCTTTCTTTCCAGAGTTTGAAGACAATGCTGTGGTGGTACGACTTTCCATGCCTGCAACGACCGGCTACGACACAACCAAAAAATACGTTCATCAAATTGTCGAAGCTGCTGAAGAGATTCAAGATGAATTTATTAGCCCGGTCACTGGAGAAACGATTTTTCGCTACAACGTTTCAGTATCTGGCCTTACTTTCAACAATGGCCCTCCGTCATTTGGGACTAATAAAGGTATTGTAATTATTGAGATCGAATCGGATAGAGAGATAACCGGAAATGTCTCAATCAAGGATATCCAAGCCAGACTTAGGGATGAAATTGGCGAGATACCAGGCGCTGAAAAGCTTAGCCTGTCCTCGAGCTTTAGTGAGTCGGAAAGGCCCATCGAAATCGCTATTTACGGCGATGACGCGGAATCTTTGAATCAAGCCGTCAGTACCATTAGAGAGTATCTGAATACTACCCTGGAGTATTTGATATTCAGGATAATTTAACTTCCGGCAAAGAAGAAATCCAACTGGAGATCTTGCCGCTAGCAGATTCACTCGGGCTTTCTCTATCGAACATCTCAAACCAAGTTAGACAAGCTTTGTTTGGTTTCGAGGCACAAAGAATTCAGCGCGGTCATGACGAAATAAAAGTTATGGTTAGATACCCGCTGGACGATCGAAGCTCCATTAACGACATTGAAAACTTGCCCATTAATGTTGCGAACAGTGCTAACACCATCCCCCTATCGGAACTAGCGCAGTTCCGCTCGGCCACAAGCCCTTCAGCGGTATACAGAGAGGACCTGAGACGAAATATCTCTGTGAGTGCCGACTTAAATAAAGAAATATTGGATGAAAAGGTGCTCAGTAGAGACCTAGTGGTTTTTCTGAATGACTACTTCGCTTCACAGCCTAATTTGAGTTACGAACTGAAGGGCCAAGCTGAAAGCGAGCAAGAAGCAAACGCTGCCTTCCTTTTGGGCTTTTTTCTCGTGATCTTGGCAATTTACGCACTATTGGCCATTCCATTTAAGTCGTTTTCACAACCTTTCATTGTCATGTCCATCATACCGCTAGCTATCGTTGGAGCAATCATCGGTCACATTATTATGGACTTGGCTTTCTCGATGCTCAGTGTGATGGGTATTTTGGCACTGACCGGCATCGTAGTGAACGACAGCTTAGTATTGGTAGACTATATTAACAAACAGCGTAGAGCGGGTGCTCCGGTTAAAGAGGCAATTTTAACCGCTGGAGAAGTTAGGTTTAGACCGGTAATGTTAACTTCACTAACCACATTTTTTGGCCTACTGCCATTAATGGCTACGACAGATACTCAATCTCAAGCCTTGGTGCCAATGGCGGTTTCTCTTGGGTTTGGGATTCTTTTTGCAACCGTGATCACATTGATTCTGATTCCGGTAAACTATCTGATCTTTCATCAGATAGGCTTGTGGTGGAACAAAGAGGAATCCGTTATGGAGTCAGAGCCAGGTTTAGCCGATCCGACATAAAGCCAAAATTTATCGTAATAAAAAAGCCATTGTGGTCTTCACCACAATGGCTTTTTTACCAAAAACGACCAAAAAATCAAACTTGGCCGTTTCTTCTTGGTCTTCTATTTCACGTCAAACCGATCAGCCATCATTACCTTAGTCCAAGCTAAGGCAAAGTCATTGACGAACTTCTCATTAGCGCCATCGAAAGCATAAACTTCAGCGACCGCCCTGAGTTCAGAGTTTGACCCAAAAATAAGATCCACTGAGGTAGCCGTATACTTGGCCGCACCCGTAGCGCGATCAGAACCGGTGTAAACACCCTCTTCGTCGGACTTACTCCAAACTGTGCCCATGTCCAACAGATTAACAAAGAAATCGTTAGTTAGAGTGCCGGGACGATCAGTCAATATGCCATGCTTGCTTGCCCCAGAATTGGCTCCTAGAGCTCTCATACCACCAACCAGTGCCGTCATTTCGGGTACCGTTAGATTAAGTTGATCGGCTTTATCAACCAACATCTCCGTGGGCGAGCGATAGCTATTTTCTACATCAAAGTAATTTCTGAACGCATCCGCAGTCGGCTTTAGTAGAGCGAACGAATTCACGTCTGTTTGCTCTTGAGTGGCATCACCGCGTCCAGGCGTGAATGGCAATTCAATCTCCACACCACCCGCTTTAGCGGCTGACTCAATTGCAGCATTACCTGCCAGCACAACTAAATCTGCGAGTGACACTTTAGCTGCAGAGGAACCTTTATTGAACTTGTCCTTGATCTTGTTTAGCTTTTTGATCACCGAAGCGAGCTCTTTAGGGTCATTCGCTTTCCAGTCCTTCATCGGGGCCAGTGCTATTCGAGCACCATTCGCACCACCGCGCATATCACTGGCGCGGAAGCTAGCTCCAGATCCCCACGCAGCCTTAACTAGAGCTGAAGTGCTCAAACCGGAATCCAGAATTTTTGCCTTCAAATCTTTTACTTGCGAGGCATTGATCAAATCATGATCAACGGCAGGTATCGGATCTTGCCAAATTAGGGTTTCAGTTGGAACATCATCGCCGAGATAGCGAACACGTGGCCCCAAGTCTCTGTGCGTCAACTTGTACCATGCTTTAGCAAAGGCCAATCGATACTCTTCAGGATCAGCAAGGAAGCGCTCAGCAATCTTTTTGTACTCAGGATCGAATTTCAATGCTAAATCTGCCGTGGTCATCACTGGCGGATTGCGCTTTTCTTTGACGTGTGCATCCGGCACAGAGTTGTGCAGAGCTTCGTCTTTAGGAATCCACTGTATTGCGCCAGCCGGACTTCGCGACTCTTTCCACTCAAAGTTTAATAGGTTTGATAAGTAAAGCGTCGTCCATTGAGTCGGAGCTTGAGTCCAAGCACCTTCCAATCCGCTGGTGACGGTATCTTCAGAATGCCCTTTACCACATTTGTTTTTCCATCCAAGACCTTGTTGTTCAATTCCCGCAGCGGCTGGCTCGGCGCCAACGCAATCACTCGGCTTGTGCGCCCCATGCATCTTTCCAAAGGTGTGGCCACCCGCAATTAGAGCAACTGTTTCTTCGTCATTCATCGCCATTCTACCGAATGCTACTCGAATGTTTTTCGCTGATCCCACCGGATCGGGTTTACCCATTGGACCTTCAGGATTCACGTAGATTAGACCCATGTGAGTGGCACCCAGTGGGCGCTTTAATTTGCCATCTTTCTCACGACGATCACTGGCCAACATCTCAACTTCTGGCCCCCAATAAACGACATCAGGCTCCCAATCGTCAGCACGTCCCCCTGCAAAACCGTAGGTTTTGAAACCCATATTCTCCAGCGCAACATTGCCAGCCAAAATCATTAGGTCACCCCAAGACAGGTTGGCTCCATACTTCTGTTTGATAGGCCACAGTAGTCGCTTAGCCTTGTCTAAATTACCGTTATCCGGCCAGCTGTTGAGTGGGTCAAATCGCATTTGGCCACCATCGCCGCCGCCACGACCGTCGAGAGTTCGGTAGGTACCCGCGCTGTGCCAAGTCATGCGGATGAAGAATGGACCGTAGTTACCAAAATCAGCGGGCCACCAATCCTGCGAGTCGGTTAATACAGAATCAATATCGGCTTTAACGGCCTCTAAATCTAGAGAGCCAAACGCCTCGGCATAATCAAACTCTGCGCCATGAGGGTTTGAACGTGAATCGTGATCACGAAGCGCTGCAAGGTCTAATTGATCTGGCCACCAAAATTGGTTGGTTTTTGCTGTGTCTGGATGCGCGCCCGATCCAGCCGATGAACCTGGCTTAGCCAGCGTCATCCCCGAAGCGGCCACGGCAATCGCGGTTGCCGTCAAAATAGGTAGTGATCTTCTTAACATCTAATTTCCTCCAGTAAATCTGAACTGTTTTTTATGATAGGAAAAATCTATTTTATTTTAAATAAATAGTGATTTTACCTATGAATAGGATGAGCCAATATCTTTCACGCGCTTGGCGTGCGTCATTCGCTCGATACAACACAGTTAGATTAGAGGAAAAACGAAAATAGATTAATTCGTTTATTTCTATTGAATTGATAGCCAAAAGCAATAACTAAGCATTATCGCATTTTGAGACCAGTTAACATTGCAAAGCTGAGTCTAGAAAAGAGTCAGCTAATACTCTGCGCCGACTTCTCTTCCGAGCAGCCCACGAAAGGCTTGCTGCGGAGTCTTTCTTCCCTCAATAACATCGAACACGTCGGAGGCGATTGGCATCTCTATCCCATACCGACCAGCCAATCGCATGACGGTGGGGGCGCTTTTTACACCCTCGGCAACCATGACCATCTCTTCAATAATTTCGTCGATAGGACGCCCTTTCCCTAATTGAACTCCAACCTGATGATTCCGACTCTGAGGGCTGATGCAAGTTGCCAGCAAATCCCCCATCCCCGCCAAACCAGCAAAGGTTTCTGCGCGTCCACCTAAGGCAACGCCCAGGCGGGTTATCTCGGCTAAGCCCCGAGTAATCAAAGCCGAGCGTGTGTTATCCCCGGCTCCTAAGCCGATCCCCATCCCGACCGCGATGGCGATGATATTTTTTAGGACACCACCAAGCTCGCACCCAGCCACATCGTCATTGGTGTATACCCGAAACAGTCCGTTGTTGAATACCTTTTGCAGTTCTTTAGCAATATTGTCATCGTCGGTAGCAATAACACTGGCGGCCGCCTGCCCCGCCATAATTTCTCTGGCTAGATTCGGGCCCGTTAATACGCCAACTGGGTGGCGTGGTAACTCTTGTTCGATGATTTGAGTCATGCGCAAGTCCGATCCTTTTTCCAAACCTTTGGTTAGGCTCACCACTGGTACCCATGGACGCAAATGGGCTCTCACTTCTTTCAAAACATCCCTAAATGAGTTTGAGGGAACACCCATCACCAATAAGTCAGCCGAACTTACGGCGGTTGGCAAGTCATTAAACGCGCGTAGGTTCTCAGGTAACTTAGCCTCCGGCAAATACTTCTTATTGGTATGCTCAGAGTTAATTTCTTGCACCGTGTCGGCGCATCGAGCCCATATCGACACATCGGTGTTTTGCGCTACCAAAGATGCCACAGTGGTGCCCCATGACCCTCCACCAATTACACTCACATTCAGTTTATTCATTTTTTAATCCAAGTCGTTGGGCATTGCCAAAGCTCTAATCTGTTCGATGCGGTGCGATAGAGCTCTAAATTGCTTACTGATATTTTTTCTTTTTTCTACTAAGGCGGGTTCTCCGGATTCGACGACCTCATAGCCGTTCATAACCTTATAGGCATTCTTGAAGAGAATCTGCCCAATCGACGCCTTACTGGATATTCGCCGCTGTAAATAGGCTTGCCGACCATACTTAAATGCGGCTGATACTGCAGCTTTCTCCTCCAGAGTCTCGTTTGCTGGCAGTCGAGCAAAAACATCAGCCATGATTCGATAAGCTTCTATGTACGGTTTCAAACAGGCGTGAGCAATCAAGGGCTTCATACCTCTAAGCAGAGTAAGCACATTCTCTCTATCAGAGATGTTTTTCTCCCAATCAGCATCGTAGAAACTGAGCTCTGCTCGAAGTTCTTTATGGAATTCACTGGTTGGCGCATAGAAGAATTCAAACTTGAACATGTCTCGCAACCGATCGGCCTCATTCCAAAATGCGGTTTGTGGGTCACCATCATTGGATGCTGCTTCCACTAAGGCGAGTTCCGCGATCGCCTTTGGAATGAAGTGATGCACAATGGTGTTTCGATAATAGCTCGCCATCACATGTTGGTCAGCCGCCACGGCGTATACCGTTTCTGGCCCTTCATCGTACCGATTTATCAACTCTGAACTGACCATGTTATCCACCAAACGCAACATGCTCTCTTGTTGATCATCATCAAAGTCACTGGTGAATTTAATCTCTCTGTGCTCAGCCCACGCTTTTAAAGCTTGCATGTTCTCTTGCAACTCTTCAATGGTTTGGGCCCTCGGCGCCGCTCCCAGCAACGACATTGAGAGCAACGCGGTCAAGGTAATCGGGGTCACTCGATTAGCCTCAACACCCACCTTAAATGCTGTTCTCTGCAAAGCTAAGTGATCATCTTTGAACGCCGACTTACTGACCACGACAGGATCGCCAAAATCAACGTAAATCCTGCCAAGTGGTTGCCTCATTCGACGAAGATAGGATATGAACCAACTCAGGGACTCGGGTCTTTTAATCGCTCCGCTCTGCTCGGCTGCGTAGTCCTTTACGTCATTATTCATTTCATAGTTGATCGCGACTGGAATGATATGAAGGTCATCGGCTGACGACTCTTGCATTGCATCCATTACGTATTTGAGCATGCCATACCTAGGCGGCATTAGCTTGCCCACTCTTGATCGAGTTCCTTCGAAGGACCAGGTCAATGGAAATCGTTTTTCCAACAGATAGGCTAGGTATTCGCGTAAAACCAGTTTGTATAAGGGATTATCCTGAAACGTTCTTCTAATAAAAATTGCACCCGATCGACGTGCCAAAAATCCCACGCCGGCAAATGCCATATTAATCCCCCCCATCGTGTGCGGCGGTGGAAAATCGTGCTCAAATAATATGGATTGCATAGTGATGCCATCCATATGTGTCTTATGGGTCCACAACAACGCGGTTGGGTGCTCGCGGACTATCGCCCGGTACTCTTCAAGTTTTTCAAGATCAACCACAAGATTACCCTTATAGCCTAAGGAAATAATCCACCGATTCATCGCTCCGGCAACGTCCTGCCAGAAGTTGTGAGGCAATGCGACAAGTTCTTTGAAATACGGCAGAGCTCGCGTTCGAAGAGAGTCTTCACTCTCGCCAGTCTCATGCATGATCTTCTGGAGGCCGCGTTTATAACGGTCACTGGCCCTTACTTGCTTGGAGACTTGTCTTGGGACCTTATAGCGGCTGCCACGGAGTCGGCGCTCGGCAACTTCTAATGCCAAGGAAGCCTGTTCGGCAACGTAATCGGCTAGATTAGCATCGATATCGGCGATCTCTTTTCGTTCTTGATAACGTTGATTGAGGTCCTTAACCGTGGCGGGAGCACCCAGAATACAATGAGCCAGATCTGGATCATTCTCCAAAATAGACTGAGCCTTACGCTGGTTTGGTCGCCGTGGATTCCCGCTTAAAAGGTCGCGGAATTTTGGGCGTCGATTCAGATCATCCAGATTTGTCTTCCAAACCACTCTAACCGGCGCTACCAAGGTATCTTCCGGCACACTCAAGGCAATATTCAAGCCTTCTGTGGGGACATTCTCAGGGTCATGTGCGATGGGAACAACACAATGAGAAACGTTCCCATCAAAATCAGTCTGCTTACGAGTTGTATGCAACCAATCTAGCAGTAACTTCTCTTCGACCTTATGTTCGGCATCAATAATGAAAAGTACTTTCTCGGCATCTAATTCATGCCATGGGTTATTAGACATATTGGTGGAAGGTTCCTCTGTTTATTATCTTTATTTTGTACACCAACACCCTCCCTGTTTAACTACTCTTTAGCAGCAGCTCTGGCAGAAACTTTTGGAGCCTGTGGTTTGCGTTTACGCCGAGTGGGTCTCGTTGTTCGCGGCTCTTTTGTCAAAGCCGGAGAGCCAGATCCTCGTACTTTAGGTTTTTTCGTTTTCGATGATGGTTCGGATACTTGCTCTCTGGCCGACTGCTTTGGGGCCTTGGTTTTGAGACTCTTGTTTGCGCGCTTTCTGGGCTTTGATTCTGACTCGAAGTTACTGGCTAATTTGCTCGATAACGCAACGGCTGTTCCGCTAACCTGCTTGAGTAGGGAAGCATCCCTATCGGCTTTACCTTTCTTCGCCACACTGGCGGCTTTTCGTTTGCTTGCACGCTTCTGAGCTTCTAACCTTAACGCAGCTCTCTCAGAGCGTATGCGCTCAGAACGGGACGGCTGGAAACGCATTTGATCCAGCTCTTCTAAGAACATATCTCTGACGTCGTGAACGTGTTCATCCATCGTCGCAGCAGACCAAGACGTAGTCTCAACTGGTGGTAACACCGTGACTTTAACGGTAGCAGGTTTGAAAACGTATTGCCCTCTTGGGGCTACATCAATCGCGTTGTGAATCACGATTGGTACGATAGGTACGCCGGCCTGCATAGCAAGATGAAAAGCGCCCTTTTTGAAACGTCCTAAATTAGTAGAGGTTGATCGGGTGCCCTCGGGCGCGATACACACTGAGCGCCCCTCCTTGAGCATCACATCTACCAAGGGTTTCATGGCTTCCTTAGCCGAAGCCGTATTCTCGCGGTCGATCAAAACCGTACCACCAAACTGCATCAGTTTTCCCAGCACGGGTACATTGCCTATCTCTTTTTTTCCAACTCCAGCTAAATCCCTTCTGAGCAATGTTGGCAAAATCAACACATCAGCTTGGCTCTGATGATTAAAAACAAACACACAAGGTCGTGCTTTCCATGCGTTTTCCTCACCCTCAACATCCAACTCCAAACCTGTCAGCGCACAAGCGGTGTCAGCAAATAAAGACATAGAGAAGTTGCGAGTTTTATTTAAAGAGCCAGTCAATGCATAAATCGGTATGCCAGCGGCGAACGAGGTGATCATGCTTAACTGCGTTGCAGCCGTCCTTAAGTAATCCGATGGCTTGGTATGCCCTCTTGAGTAGAAGTCTTGAACCGGCCAACCTCGTCCTCCGGCCACCTGCCTGAGCCGCTTGTTTGGGTTAATGGGCCTCGGCTTGCCAACATACTCGAGAAGTTGTAAGTCCTCATCGCTGTCGGTATAGAAAAATGACTGACTGATATCCAGATCAAACTCTTCTACCAATTGCTCGGCCGCATCGACCTTCCCCATTCCATAGACAGTAGGACGGATTATTCCACCAGTGAATTTACCGTCGATCACTTCAAGCCGTGAACACTTTACATTGGGGATACCCAATTCTTTGGCAGCGGGAGCAATTTGGTATGGCGTCGCCGCCGAGATTAACGCAACGGTATGCCCTTTTTTTAGGTGAGCCTCAACCAGCGCTCTGGACTCAGGATAAATTAACTTGGCGATGTGTTTTTTATAGAGTTGCTCTGAAAACTCGAGGTATTCCGACTCTTTAATTCCACCCAAAAATTGAGAGGCCATTGTCAACATGACTGAAAAATCCAAGCTCCCCAAACCAAACTGCGCCATTACCTTGACCAGCTCGACTAGTTGCTTGGGCTTGATGTCTCCGCGCTTTACTTGCTCACGCAAGTAGGTGGTCGCCGAATAGCCATGAATGATTGTTCCGTCAAAATCAAAAAAAGCACCAATTTGAGGACCCTCTGGAAGACTCTCTACTTCTCTTATGACTTTACTGTATAACTCCATACAATCGAAAACGGTTGGTTAAGCCACCAGCATTATCTGAGTGCTCTAAATTGACGTTGGTTGCGTTCAATACTACCGAATACAGCGAGTTTTACAAGAAAGAGTGGCCAGCATATTTTCAGTGAATGACCGTTTTGGAGTACCATACCCACAACACTCCTAGATCAACTAGATTTAAACGGTAGATACGATGAAGCAACTGTCGGCACAAGATGCTCAATTTCTCTATATGGAGACAAACAAAAGTTTGTCACATGTCACTTCAGTCGCAATTTTAGATCCGGCAACGGCACCCGACGGACAGGTGCGTTTTAAGCAAATTATTGAGCATGTCCGCAGCCGGTTACACACATCTCCCATTTACAAAAGGCGTATCTACCACGTGCCTCTGGAGTTGGATTATCCCTACTGGATAGAAGACGAACACTTCGATATCGAGTATCACATCCGTCATGGTCGATTACCACATCCAGCCGATTGGCGTCAGTTGTGCATTCACTTGGCAAGATTCCACACACGACCTCTCGATATGCAACGCGCTCCTTGGGAAATGTACGTCATCGAGGGTCTCGACAACATCGAAGGAATTCCAAAGGGAGCCTATGCAGTTGCGACAAAAATTCACCATGCCGCCGCAGATGGCATGGCAATCGTAAATTTCTTCGGCGGTTTGATGGATTTAGATCAATCCGGTACGCCAGTGATGCCGGTCACTAAGAAAGTGTCATCTCAGAGATACGAGAAACCAACGCCAACGCAAATGTACACACGAGGCATTTTAAACGGCGTGCGCAGTCCGGTGAATGTGGCCAAAGCATTTATGCGCTATGCACCAAATTTAGTACAAAATGTGCAAAAGCAAATCTTAGATCGCAATAACGAAAGCAAACAAGAAAAACAACAGGTCCCTCTGACACGTTTCAATTTGGAAACGTCTCCCCACCGAGTGTTCGATTCAACCGGCTTCGCCTTGAGCGATTTCAAACCTCTGAGAGGAATTGTCGAGGGCGCTACTATCAATGATATGGTGCTCGCCATCTGCTCAGGTGCTTTGCGTAAATATCTTGGACATCATAAAGAGTTGCCTCAACAATCACTCAGAGCATTTGTCCCGGTCAATGTTCGCCCTCCCAAGGGAAGTCTGAAGGAGAACGAGCAGCCTGGTAACAATATCAGCACAATGTCTCCGCTTTTATTCACAAACATTGCTGATCCAGAAGAACGGTTGAACGCTATTTTTAACGAGACGCGTGAACAAAAAGCGGCTCGCAAGGGTCTTTCAGCCAGATTAATGACCGATGTAACCCGCCATATTCCCGCCAGTACTCAACTGCTTGCAGCTCGGCTTGCCATGCGCTCAGAGATGGCGGGCAGAATGACGAATGTTTGCATTTCAAATGTACCTGGTCCACAGGTGCCGGTTTACATGAACGGTGCTCAGGTCGTTAAGCAAATGGGGCTGGGACCATTGGCAGACCGTATGGGGCTGTTTATTGCCGTGACAAGTTATGACGGTCAAATCAGCTTCAGTGCCACATCTTGCCGAAGAACACTACCGGATATCGAATTGTTTATGGAGTTTATGCGCGAGAGTTTTGCAGAGCTCCAAGAGCTAGCAAAACTAAACGCAAAGCAAACGCCAAAAAGAAATCAATCACGAAGAAAAAAATAACGAAAAGAAAGACATCAAAGAAAAAGGTAACCAAAAAGATCGCTAAAAAAACAACTAAAACCAAAGCGGCTAAGTAAAAAATTAAATCGAGCTCAACACGTCTAAGAATTACTAAGCATGAAAAAATTTATCGAAAAACATTCACTCCTCACTATGATCAACATAAAGACCATTGCGGTCACTGCGGTGCTAGCTAGCCTTGTGGCTTGTGACAATGCACCAGTGTCTGAGACACAAACTCCGGAAAAAGAGACCACCGAAAGTCCGTCAGCAGTATCAGAGCAAAACCAACTAACTGACGTAGAAAAAGCAGCACTGATGTTAGATGAGAAAGAGTATATGGCGCATATAAACACGCTGGCTTCGGATGAATTTGAAGGTCGAGCACCTTCAACACCAGGCGGTGAAAAAACGGTGGCCTATTTGGAGTCTCATTTTAGGTCTTTGGGGCTCGAACCTGCATTCACGGATGAGTCAGGTAATGCTACCTATCTGCAGCCAGTTTCCTTGATGGAGTTGACCGTTACAAACAATCCCCCTTTGTCATTTCAACACTCAGACGGCAGCACCGCGGAACTTCCTTACAAGGAAGACTCAATTGTATTCACATCTCGAACCGATGAAGAATCGAGTATTAAGGATTCTGAATTGGTTTTTGTTGGATATGGCGTCGTAGCCCCAGAGTATGGATGGGACGATTACGCCGGCGTCGACATGACGGGGAAAACCGCTGTAATTCTGGTCAATGACCCTGGTTACCGAAAGCCCGGGGGTGAACTGTTTAAAGGTCTGGCAATGACCTACTATGGACGCTGGACCTATAAGTATGAAGAAGCAGCAAGGCAAGGCGCAGCTGGAGCAATCATCGTCCATGAGTATGGAGCCGCAGGCTATCCGTGGCAGGTTGTCAGTGGCAGTTGGTCAGGAGCGCAATACAAACTATTCACTGAAGATGGCAACAAAAACAACGTCGCCGTCGAAGCCTGGATAACGCAAGAGGCCGCCGAAAAGTTGTTTGCAAAAAATGGTATGAACTATGGGGAAATGGTTGCCAAGGCCACTGAGCCTGGATTCAAACCAATACCAATGCAATCCACTGCCTCTGCCTCAATGCAAGTTAGCAGCAAGAAGTCAGCCTCCAACAACGTTGCTGGTGTCATTCGAGGCAAGACCCGACCAGATGAGGCTTTTATTTACACGGCTCACTGGGATCACCTAGGGGTAAAAGAGGACACTTTTGGAAAGGACAAAATTTTTAATGGCGCGCTGGATAATGCAACCGGTACCGCAGCTTTGCTGGAAATTGCGCAGGCATTCAAAGCATTGCCTGATGCTCCAGAAAGATCGGTAGTTTTTCTCGCTGTTACGGCTGAGGAGTCAGGACTACTCGGTTCAAAGCAGTACGCTGAAGATCCTGCGTTCCCGATGAACAAAACGGTAGCTGGAATTAACATCGATGGGATGTCGACGATTGGAGCAAGTAACGATGTGGTCGTTGTGGGTTATGGCAACTCTCAGATGGATGACTACTTAAAAGAAGTTTCAAAAACTCAAAAACGTGTCGTTGTCCCCGAGCCCACGCCTGAGAAGGGATATTTTTACCGCTCCGATCATTTCAATTTAGCTAAAAAGGGTGTGCCTATGTTGTATGCAGAAGCCGGACTTAGCATCAAAGATAAGCCGAAGGGGTATGGTGAACAGGAAACGAATCGCTACTTGGCTCAACGTTACCATAAGCCCGGGGATGAAGTTCACCCAGAGTGGGATAATGGCGGAATCATGCAAGACCTCTATGCACACTTCATAATCGGCAACAAGATCGCCGATAGTAATGATTGGCCTCAATGGACCGAGGGCAATGAATTTAAGGCCATTCGCGAAGCTTCCTTAGCTGACCAATAGACCAGTCACTATACCAGTACAAGCCCTCTGGAAAACCATCTATCCAGAGGGCTCTCATCAAATATCAAAAATTTACAATAGAGCTAACCACTGAACTCTCGAAATGTTATACTATTACAAAAAATAGCATTTAGAATTCTTTTGAAGATGAGACGTTCAGGCAACCTAGATAAATTTGCCATAATACTTACCGGTGTTTGCTTGCTCCATTGCTTAGCAATACCTGTTTTCTTGACACTGGCTCCTATTATCTCCATTTCGTCTTTTGTCGATGATCTGTTATTTCATCAGTTAATGCTATGGCTCGTGGTTCCTTCCAGTGCGATCGCACTCTATGTGGGCTGTAGAAACCACAGAAATACATCGATTCTCATCAGTGGTGGAGTAGGCCTACTGCTGTTATTTACGGCAGCGGTTTTGGGGCATGATATTCTGTCTTCTCGACAGGAAAAAATTGTCACCATACTAGGCGGTTTAGTACTGGCTTTCTCGCACTATTTGAACTATCGTGCCTGTCAGAAAATAACGTGTAGTAGTAAGAACTGCAGTAGCGAACATCACCATTAATCCATTCTTGATGGGAGTTGAAGCGCTGCGCTATCGACTCATCAAATGGTTTGTAATAAGACTTCTTCTCCGTCTAGGAAACAACGTCTAGGACTGATATTTTGTATCCTGTTCTGGTGGCATCAGCCGGCCGCAGCACAAAGTGAGTGCCACATTAATCCGGTGTATCAAGGGCCAGCGCCGCTTCAACCTTTTAATATTGCAAATTTACCTGCCAGAGGAATAGATTCCTCTCAAGCGTTTCCAACTGCATTGAGTAAAGTACTCGAGAACGCTTTCATGGAAACATTAAAGCTTACTCAAGCTAGCGCTGCCTCAATTACCGCCTACTCGCCGAAATATGGCTATTGGAACTTCGAGACCGGTACCGATCGGACCCGGGGAAATGTTTTTTGGATGGCTGATGTTAGTAAACTCGTTACTGCAAGTATTATCTTTCAGCTAATAGAAGAGAAACAACTACTCCTGTCTGACAGTGTATCCAAGTGGTTTCCCACTCTACCCTTTGCAAACGTCATAACCATAGACCATTTGTTAACGCATACAAGCGGCTTACCTTCACTGGCTCAACTTAGTGACACTGGATTGCCATTAGGCTCAATCTCAAACGATCAACTTGCCTCACGAATAGCCGGGGTGGGGTTTGATTTTTGCCCCGGTACAAACTGGAACTATTCGGATACGGCGTATTGGATGCTATCCTCAATAGCCTCAAGTCTAGACGGTACAGCGTGGCAACAAATAGTACATCAGCGAATTTCAAAACCACTTGGTATCAAAAGCCTAACAGTCCCTTTTAATTCTGATAATACCGACATTGTTCTGCCCACTACTGGGGATAGGAGTGGTTTTCTCTCTGAAATTTCAGCCACGGGCGGTGCGGGGGCGCTAATGTCCACGACGGCGGATTCGATCAAACTGTTAGCGCACTATCTCAGAGGCGACATTGTCAATTCAGCAGTTCTGCCAGCGGCTGGCCAGCTATTGTTCCCACTGTATACGGATGTTATGGGTTACGGTCGTGGAATTATGGTAACCAGAGTACCAGACCCTAATGCACCAACAGTATGGGTCGGCCATGCGGGGGGATCGCCCAAGGGTAAAGTGCTTCTGATATTCGACACAAATCGACAGACCTTCTTATCTCTTGCTTTGAATAGTCAAGCCCAAGCTGAAGCAATTGCCAACACAATGCTAAAGATCATCGACCAATACGAACGTACCCAAAAAGAAAATTGAAATCCCTGATATATTGGCAGCTATGTTCAATCCTAAATTGATTTGCCAGTATGAATAAGTATTTCCTTCTTTCTTTTGCTTTGATCGTTTTTCTTAGTTCATGTGGTTCTCAGGAATCCAATCACGAAGAACAGCCAACGTCAGCAAGCTCTGTTTCTGAGCAAGCACCTGAGAGTCAGCCAAAGCAGCTGATTGCCACTCCATTGGCCGCAACTCAAGACAATACCACTCTTTATTTTAATGCCGTAGTCTATTCGGGCGTACTCGGAGATAGCTCTAAATCAGCGTTTGCGATCAAGGATGGTAAGTTTGTTGGTGTTGGCAGTTTGGAGGAACTCGACACAAGGTTCCCGTACGCTAAGAAAGTAGACCTCGACGGAAATACGGTTGTACCCGGATTTATTGACGCTCATGGTCACCTTCTTGGTCTGGGTCAAAGTTTGTTGAACGTGGATCTGAGAGGAACTAATTCAATTGAGGAGATCGTCCTGCGCCTAGAAGAACGATCCAGTTCGCTTGGGGAAGAGGATTGGTTAGTAGGAAGAGGATGGGATCAAAACGACTGGGCTGACAAAAGCCTTCCAACAAGACAGGACTTGGATAAAGCTTTCAAGACCCGCCCAGTGATATTAGAGCGAATAGATGGTCATGCAACTTGGGTAAACAGCGCCGCATTATCTCTGGCCAAAAGAAACCTAGATGGAGACTGGCAAATCGATGGGGGGGAAATAATTCGTGATGCTGATAATAAGGCCACAGGAATACTAATCGACAACGCATCATCGCTCATCTCATCACTAGTCCCTGAACCCTCAACCGAGCAACTAACTCAAGCATTAAAATTAGGCATAAGAAAAGCTAGCAGTGTAGGATTAACTAGCATGCATGATGCTGGCACGTCTCTGAAGGTCTGGAAGCTGTTGAGGGAAATGAATAGTGAGAAGGAGATAGATCTCCGAGTCTATGCGATGGCCGATGGCGCAAACCAAATGCTCGATTTCCTGTGTGAGCAAGGTCCGATTGTGGACGGCGATCTACTGCAAGCCAGATCAATCAAACTTTATTCTGACGGAGCATTAGGCTCCAGAGGCGCGGCTCTGATTGAGGAATATAGTGACGATCCAGGAAACTTCGGTTTACTAATTGAGCCGGTTGAAGCGCTAGTTCAACACGCCTCTAAGGCCATGAAGTGTGGTTTACAGGTAAACATTCATGCCATCGGAGACAGAGGAAATCGCCTCACTCTGGATGTATTGGAGCGAGCATCCTCAGGAATAGAAAATCCGGGCAGACACCGCATCGAACATGCGCAAGTCATTCATGAGGAAGACTTCGAAAGATTCAGATCTTTTGGCATCATCGCATCAGTACAGCCAACACACGCAACCAGTGACATGTACTGGGCGGAAGATCGTGTTGGTAAAATACGAGTCAAAGGCGCCTACGCCTGGCAAACCCTCTTGAACAAGGGTATTCCAGTGGCACTTGGCTCCGATTTTCCAGTTGAAAAACCCGATCCCTTACTTGGTTTTTATGCTGCCATCACTCGACAAGATGCCAGCTCATGGCCAGAGGATGGTTGGTACCCTGATCAGAGGTTGAGTCGTGAGGAAGCGCTTTATGGCTTTACTATGGGAGCTGCCTTTGCAGCCTTTCAAGAAGACTCTATTGGATCGATTGAGACAGGCAAACTCGCTGACTTTGTTGTTCTATCAAACGATATCATGAGCGTTCCAGTAGAAGAAATACTTGAGACAATAATCGTATCCACCTACTTGAGAGGACAAGAGGTCTATCAGATGCCCCAGTAGAATCAGCCCTGCTAATAAGAAACATAGACACGCCCATTTGAATATGTGTACAATATTCAAATGGGCAATAAAAAAGAATTAAAAAACACTCACGGTGGGTCTAGAGCGGGCGCTGGTCGACCCAAGGGTAGTGGTAAGTACAAGGAGCCAACCAAGGCAATTAGAGTCCCTGAGGGAAGTATTGCCTACATTAGGCAGTTTTTAGAACAGTATCCGAACGTAATCAATATCACTGCGCATCAGGAACATAAGAAACTCAATATACCCTTATTCAGTTCTTCGGTCGCTGCGGGATTCCCTACACCCGCTGACGAGCACATTGATGATGAGATTGATCTCAACGACTACATGGTGGGTCGTCCTGAAAGTACATTCATGCTTAGGGTAGAAGGAGAGTCGATGAAAAATATCGGCATATTACCCAATGACATTCTGGTCGTGGATCGCTCAATCAAAGCGACTCACAACAAAATCGTGATCGCAGCAATTGACGGAGAGCTAACTGTTAAACGCTTGTACCATCGCGGCGGGATAATAAAGCTGTTACCAGAGAATTCGGATTACCCCGACATTGAGTTAGACAGTGAATCAGAATTAGTAATCTGGGGTGTGGTTGTGGGTAGCTTTAGGCGCTTTCAATCCTTCTAATTCTGGTTGAGAGCAGTTAAATCTAAAGCTTTTATTTATAAATACTAAACAGATTATGAAGGTCTAGAGGATTATGTCGAACTCTCAATCTATGAAAAAAATGGACTTTTTGGAGGCTAAAAAACAACTCGCTAAAATTATGCGACACGTATGTGAGGGTGAAAATACGATTAAGATAGATGGACTAGGACAGGATGAGGTGGTTATTTTGTCTCTAAAAGAATATCAAAGGCTGGTTAGGGATGAGGCTGAACTCGCTCAACAGTAGTTCTAAAAATAAAGCCAGATCAAAAATCCCAAGCCTAGGTTCAATTCAGAACACAGACCCTGTCGAGAGGAATTGTTGTCTGGCTTTATACTCTTTTAGGCTATGAGCCTAGAGTTTGTCTATCGAAACACTTCCGCCGCTGGTTTTCAAGGTCAATTTAGGCCCTCCTCCGTTTATTTCACCTCTAATTTTGTTTTTCTTGACGGTACCATTTACGTCGAACTCTGAGCTGACTCGACCGCCACTTGTGCTGGCATTCAGATCGACTGCGATATCTGACGCAAGGTAAGCACGCACACTACCGCCAGAAGTGGTGAGTCGACAATCCTCTGTGGGTTGTTTGGAAAGCTTGGCTTTGATGCTTCCGCCGGAAGTATGCGCATCAATATTGCCAGCAACTTCCTCGACTTTAATTGATCCACCAGAGGTTTTCACATCAACATCGCCGGTAATTTCGCCCAATTTAATAGATCCACCTGAAGTGTATGCCTCAACTTTGCCAACTAAGTTCTCGATTTCAATCGAACCACCACCGGTTCTAATGTCGAGGTCATACTCCTTTGGAACCTTGATCTCGTAACGAATGTTAGTGCGATAGCTGCCCCAACCGCCAGAACGATCACCTTCGACGCTAACATCGTTTCCATCTTGTTCAAACTTGATATCAAAATCATCAGCGTCTGGCCCTTTTATGTAGACTACGACATCCACAGAGTTTAGGTTGTGTG
Source organism: uncultured Arenicella sp. (assembly GCA_963669225.2). Lineage (GTDB taxonomy): Bacteria > Pseudomonadota > Gammaproteobacteria > Arenicellales > Arenicellaceae > Arenicella. The sequence continues at coordinate 992,487 of OY769919.2, forward strand.
AAACCACATCAACGGATCCGCTATCGGAATCTAGCGATAGCGTACCGCCAGAAGCAACGGAAAACGTCTTTTCTAACTTCTCTGTATCAGCAAAAGTTTTATTCGCAACAACTAATACGGTTGCGCCACACGCCAATGCCATAACTATTTTTTTCATCTCTACCTCAAGGGCTATGTCTATTGTTTTAATTTAGATAGATATCTTTCGAAAAAGGTTTACCCAGAAACTTAACTTTTTTCAAACAGTACCCAATGGCTAAGATAATCAATATTACCTAGCTCGACACAGGAAACCACATCATAACACCGGCTGCAGCCGAGCCAGCAAGCGTAGCTATGAAAGCGACAAATAGAGTTATTGCCACTGCGACCTTGAAAGAAGAGGAGCTCGACGATTCAGCCCTTAGGTAAATCTCAAGTAGAAATAAAGGAAGTAAGAACTGAGCGTATGAAATAAACAGGAGAGCTGGGCCCGTGAAGGTCTCCATATCCATTCCAACAGGTCCCTGGTTCACGGCAAGCCAAAGCATTAATCCGATTCGGAAAAACCACCCTGCATTTGCCACAAGAAAGAGCCTTAAGGCCCAGCGTCGGTGATCATCTATTCGTCGATTCCTAGCGGCGGTAAAACTTAGATATGAAAAAATAAGAACCAAGACTCCGGCAGAACTGGTACCCAAGTCCATAATCCAGCTTCCTGGAATTTCACGTGTGAAAATCAGGTACTGTCCCGCCAAACTACATACTATGGCTGCGACTAAAAATACTTTTCCATTAAGACGGTGTGCCGCCGGGTAGCGCCTTCGCACCCAAGGGTTTAGCTGAAATAGTCCACCCAAAATAACTACGATGGCTAACGACAAATGCGTTACCAAGAAAAAGTTTCCCAACCAATCGCCGGTAATGAAGCTTGAACTAGGTTGCTTATCTGATAGGCCTATGGCCGAGGCCCCATACTCTTTCATAACATAGGCCGAGAACGCAAACAGCCCGATTAGAGCACTGCAGTACCATGCCTGAGCACTTAACTTTAGACCTTTACTACTAAATCGTTGAAAGGCGACCTCGCCTGGTAATACCTGAGTCGTCATCATCATTCTCCTATAGCTCAAAACGGTGGTCACGATACCAGGCCGTTCTCCAGATCAAAACGGCAGCGATCAAGAGACCAAAAACCAGACTGGCGAAGGACTCAATGAAAAAGAAGCTTAGAAACTCTAAACTGGACTCCGACTCGGAAATGACTCCCAGCAGATAAAACGGAGAATGTGCAGAGAGAAAGTCAAAAACATGGTCGCTACTAAACAAAATTCGCTCTATTAAACGAATCACAATCACGATCACCAACAACATCAGTAGAGGCATCTTTTTCGACCAAGCCGATACAAAAAGGAACAAAGCGAAAACCGGCGCACACCAGAGTAAAGCGCTTAGAACGGCCAAAACAGGCCATACCAGCAGCTTGTGGGGTCTCATCCCGGCCGTGTCTTCCGCCAACATTTCTGGCGGAAATACGAACTGTGCATAGCCCATGAGAATGATCGAAGTCATTAGCCCTATTCCAATGGCTACAACGGAAAACCCAAATATCGCGAAAAGGTATTTGCTTAACACTGTTTGGAGCTCGGAAACTGGCATGGTCTTCCAATACAAAATGCTTTTGTCTCTGCGATCGTTAAACAGTGTAGATTGCGCGTAGAAGAGTGCCGCAAGCCATGCTACGCCTAAATAGATGCCGATAAACCAAAATTCATCATCCTGTGAACCTGTCTCATTTCCGTTAACCTGCTGTTCTTTATATGACGGCTCTGCTGAGGCTGAGTTGCCAGATTCTTTATCGATAACGATGACATCCTGATCATCGACCGATACTTGCAAGTCAATGCTCTCGCCATCAGGATGAATGGAGATAGAAACACCGCTATCACTGAAATGATGCTGCCATGTTGCCACGATAGCGACGAGGCAAAACAAAGCGGTGACAATGATGGGCAGGGTCAAAAGAAGACGCTTATGCTCCCAATACTCGCGTTTTAATCCAAATAAAATCTGATTCATGACAATTCTCCTTAGCTCATTTTAGCCACGAATAGGTCAGCGACTCTTGGCGTACTCAGCCTTCCTAACCCTTCCAGCTCTTGTCTGGGTACATCTTCGAACGTAAAAACGCGCGCCCCGATACCTGCTCTCTCGGCAATGGGATTTTTAAGTCGCGCAACATCAATTTGAGTATCATCAACTTCGAGATCGACATAACGGTTCGAAAGTTCTTCCATCGGTAAATTCAATACCACCGACCCGCTCTTAATGAACAATAAATCCGTGAGCACGTGTTCAATTTCCTCCACTTGATGGGTGGTAATTAAGATCGTTTTTCCTTCATCGAAATAATCATTCAACAATTGCTCGTAAAACGTCTTGCGATATAGGATATCCAGTCCTAATGTAGGTTCGTCGAGCACCAAGAGTTTCGCATCTATCGAGATCGCAAGTGCTAGATGAGTCTGAGTCACCATCCCTTTGGATAGCGAAGAGATTCGATCCTTGAGTCGCACATCAGTCTTTCCCAGAAACTCAATCGCCCGCTGCCTACTAAACCTAGGATGCACTCCTTCTGTGTACTCAAGGAGCTGACTAACCGTCATCCAAGCCGGCAGAATCGCGGTATCAGCTATGTACGCAACATCACTAAGTAAGCTCATACGCTCACTGACGGGGTCCTTACCCAATACTCTGAGGTCGCCATGACAAGTCGCCATCCCCATCAAGCATCTCATGGCGGTGGTTTTCCCGGCCCCGTTTGGTCCGATAAGGCCGAGTATTCGGCCCTTTTCCAGTTTAAATGAGAAATTGTTCAGCGCCGCCTTATCTCCGTATATTTTGGTTAACCCATTTGCATTGATAACCAAGCTCATAAATCACCTTTTTCGTTTTGCTGTAAAGTATTTAGTGTCGATATCAGATCTGAAATCGACATATCTAATTGTTTAAGTCGTTCATAGAGAGCAGGCAACTCGCTCTGCTCAAACTTTTTGCGCTCCGCATTCAACAGCTTAGCTCTTGCGCCTTGCAGAACCATCATTCCACGCCCCCTTTTCATCTCTAAAATGCCTTCGTCTACCAATTCTTGATAGGCCTTGGCCACAGTTAGATGATTAATCTGTTGTTCAGCCGACACTTGTCGTACAGAGGGTAGAAACTCCCCTTCTTGCATACCACCACGCAGAATATTGGCGGCTACTTTGTCGCGCAGCTGACGATAAATTGGCTGGTCATTACTCCAAACTTCGGCCATAAAGATAGTCCGCTAGATATAGTGTTATAGTTAACTATATCACTATAGCAAAAATCATTTCAAGTGGATTGAGAGTAGTTTTTAAAAGGATTGATTAGGTACACAAAGAATTTTGTTTGTGTATATTCTTAGCTAATTAAGAATAAGAACAAAAGCAATGAAGAACACGATCCTCTTGATAATGCTGACCGCATTGGCGGCAATCATATTCAGACTAACTGGGCCCTACTGGGTTTTCATGATTCTAAAACCGCTAACTACGATCATTATTTTTGCCGCGTATCTGAGCAGGGGGCGCTTAAGACTTGTCTCAAATAATCTATTAATGTGCGGTTCTTTATTGGCATGCCTGGCAGGTGACATCTTTTTGTTGTGGAGTGATCTATTCGTATTTGGTCTCAGCGCTTTTCTGCTCGCACACATTGGATTCATCATCCTTTTCATCAGGCTACACCGCTTTACCGTTAAAGCGGCTCCAACCTTGATGTTAGTTCCGATTATGATCATTTATTACTGGATATTGTATCCAGAGCTTAATGATTTGGCGCTTCCAGTCATGGTCTACATGTCTGTGATAGTTCTGATGGGTCTACAAGGGCTTGGCATATCGGTAGATCGGCGCAGCCAGGCTTCGTACTGGATCGCGTTCGCCGTGCTGCTATTTATGTTTTCAGACTCTGTTATTGCCCTCAATCGGTTTCTGATTCCCTTGGAATGGTCTCCTATCCTTGTACTTTCGACCTATTGGGCGTCCATAACAATTTTGAGTCTTAATCTTGTGCGCCTGGAAGTAGAAAAATAGACTAGAGCGGTGGCTTAGTTGATTGTTTTCTGTTGCGTCTGCGATTATTTTTGATGCGATGAGTAAACTCTTCCGAGCGAACAAACCGCCATTCTCCCTCGGCTAGCCGACCGAGGCGCAACTCTCCGATTCTGACTCGCTTCAACCCTACTACAGTTAAGCCTACGGCCTCACACATTCTGCGGATTTGCCGCTTTTTGCCTTCACGCAAAATAATTTGAAGTTGTTCTGGATTTATCTGTCGTACCTTGGCTCTTTTTAATGGCTTTCCATCAAGCTCTAGACCGAAGGTCAATCGAGATATCCGATCATGACTTATCTCACCTTTGACCCTAACCAGATACTCCTTTTCAAGTTCCGTGTTCTCACCAATAAGCTTTTTGGCTACTCGACCATCTTGAGTGAGAACAAGCAAGCCTTGAGAATCGATATCAAGCCGGCCTGCTGGCGCTAGGCCCTTAAAGTGAGACCGGTCGAGCTTTCTACCAGATCGATCCGTTTTTGAATGACTTGAGTCATTGATCAATCTGACCGCGGGCTCGTAATCGTCCTCCGCCTGACCGGACACGTAGCCAACTGGTTTGTTAATCATGATCGTCACCAGACCATCTTGCAAAGCTTTGGCTTTGTCACTAAGCGTAATCTCAACTGTCTCAGGGAATTTTATGCCCAAGGTTTGAACTCGCTCTCCGTCAACGTAAACTAAGCCTTGTTCAATTAACTTATCCGCCTCTCGACGAGAGCTGAGCCCTCGTTGAGACATTAGTTTCGATAATCGAACAAGATCAGTCATTGTTGGCAGCAAGCTTTTCAGCTAAACCAATGTAAGACGACGGGGTCATCGCTTTTAGTGATTCTTTGGTCGCTTCTGGCAACTCTAAAGAGTCAATGAACTCAACCATGGCCGCTTGATCAATACCGTCTTTCCCACGGGTAAGAGCTTTCAGCTTTTCATAGGGTTCTGGAATGTCATAACGACGCATCACCGTTTGGATTGCTTCCCCTAAAACGGCCCAGTTATCGTCTAGATCCTTCCTCAGTGCGGGTTCATTCACCGCGAGTTTTGAAATACCCTTGAGGGTGGCAGCACAGGCCAAGACCGTGTAACCAAACCCGACACCAATATTTCTCAGTACCGTAGAATCGGTGAGGTCACGTTGCCAGCGACTTACCGGCAGTTTCAGAGCCAAGTGATCGAAAACCGCGTTGGCCAGTCCTAAGTTACCCTCCGAGTTTTCAAAATCGATTGGATTAACTTTGTGCGGCATCGTGGAAGAACCCACCTCTCCGGCAACCACTTTTTGCTTGAAGTAGCCGATAGAGATATAGCTCCAAATGTCTCGATCAAAATCCAATAAAATGGTGTTGAATCTGGCAACCGCATGAAACAACTCAGCCATGTAGTCGTGAGGCTCGATTTGTGTGGTTAGTGGATTCCAGGTCAAACCGAGAGATTCAACAAAAGTTCGAGAGAAGAGCTCCCAATCCACTTCAGGATAGGCAACTACGTGTGCATTGTAGTTGCCCGTCGCCCCGTTAATTTTGCCCAAAATTTCAACACTTTCTAGCTGCTTAAGCTGCCGCTTAAGACGGGCGGCAACGTTTTGCATTTCCTTACCTAAGGTGGTCGGTGATGCCGGCTGGCCATGTGTTCGCGCTAACATTGGGACAGCTGCATTGTCGAGAGCAAGCTGCTCAATAGCACTGATGATCTTTTTAAATGTGGGAACAACTACGTTTTGTCGTGCGTCTTTAAGCATCAGAGCATAGGACAAATTATTGATATCCTCCGATGTGCAAGCAAAATGAAAGAACTCGCTAACAGCACTCACCTGACTCAAAGACTCACTGGATTGCTTTAAAAAGTACTCCACCGCCTTGACGTCATGATTTGTTGTGGCCTCAATCTTTTTGACCGCTTCAGCGTCAGAGATCGAAAAATCATCAATAATACGATCCAACGCTGCATTGGTTTCATCAGAAAACTCGGGGACTTCCGGAATATTTACTTCTTGTGCTAGCGCTTGCAACCATTTCACTTCGACTAGTGAACGGTACTTAATTAGCCCAAATTCACTGAATATTGGTCTCAGAGCAGATATCTTCGTCGCGTAGCGACCATCTAGAGGAGTTAGGGCGGTGGTTTCTGTCAATGGAAAATCAATCATACGAATCGGAGGTTCTTGCTCGAGAAGCGCTAAACGAGTGTCTAAATTTGGGGCCGAATGTTACCATAATCAGCCTATTTGCTCTCCTCTTCAGCGTAAAAATGACTCATAACTGGGAAAGCTACAATCTGTCACAACTGAGGGCCTCAGCAACCACCACGTTCAGGCAAGGGGGTGGCAGTCGGCCGGATGTACTATTGATTGAAATTGACGGTAAAAAAGCCGTACTCAAAGACCAAAACGGAGCAGATACTTTGTTTTCGTTTTTGATTGGACCACTACTGAACTGGAGAGAATGTAAGGCTCTTAAAAAACTTGCCACTTCACCCTATTCCCCCGACCTTTTAAGTATTCCTGACAGCCGCTCTTTCCTAATGAGCTATCATGAATCAGAGCAAGCTACCCGACTCAAATCCATTTCACCCGATTGGCCTCAGTTTTTTCAAAAACTGCAAATTGCGGTAGATAACTTGCACGAACATGGTGTCGCTCACAACGACTTGAGAAACCCAACAAATATTCTAATTACCCCAGAAGGAGAACCCGTTTTGGTCGATCTTGTGGCCTGCTTCTGTCTGGGGAGTGGTTGGAATAAGCCCAATCAATGGTTGTTTAATAAGTTCACTCAGGTGGACAAATCAGCGATTTCAAAGCTCAAGCGAAAAGTCGCTCCTGAGCTCATCAACGCCGATGACATCGAGCCTGAAAACATTGCGGGTCGACCGGGATTAATCGCAAAAAAGATGGGCCAGTTGATTCGTCGGCTTTCGCGTTTTTTATTTACCAAATAGCAAACTCCGCCTTAATCAAGCAGCGCGATGACAATAACAAAAGAAGATTGGAGCCAACTCCCACACATTTGAGTGACTCCAATCTCAGACCCCAATCCATGGGAATACCTGTTGGCTAAAACGGCGACCCTTCCGACCCGAAGGATCACCGCCAGCCCCCTACCTAAACCCATCACGGAGTTTGAATGATGTGGCTTGGTAAGAGTATTACGCTTTATTACATAAAGTGTATTGCCTTAGGAAACCAACCCTAACTGGTTGAAATTTATAGGGTAATAACGTGGGAAATGCGTGTGAATTGTGAACTTAATATGAAGTCGATTTGCAGTATCTATTCTACTTTGTAACCAGCGCCATAAATCGAATGGATTAGCTCCTTGTCTAGTGCTTCACTGATTTTTCTTCGAATATTTTTTATGTGAGTATCAACAGTACGGTCACTAACAACCCGCCCATCATCATAAGCAATGTCCATCAGCTGCTGGCGCGAGAAAATGTGGCCAGGTCTCTTGGTCATCTCAAACAAAATACGAAATTCAACCAGAGTCAATATGACTTTAGCCTCCGAAACTCGGCACTCCATTTTCGATTGATCAAGGGTTAATTCTCGGTATGTAAGAAGGTTTGTTGTCATCGCAGACTGTGACTCTGAGTTTAGTTGCGATACTCGTCTGAGAATATTGCGAACTCTAACCACAACCTCGCGTGGACTAAAAGGCTTGCAGATATAATCATCCGCTCCGAGCTCTAATCCAAGCAATCGATCTATCTCATCAATACGAGCGGTAATCATCATGATCGGCACATCCGATGCTTTTCTAAGCTCTCGACAAATGCTCAGCCCATCGTTAACTGGCAGCATAAGATCCAGAATCACCAAATCAGGCCGCGCACTAAGGATGCGTTCAACTGCCTCATCACCTGTCTCTCTTATCGTGACTTCATACCCGGCATTGTGTAGATAATCGTGCAACAGAGCGGCTACTTTTTGTTCATCTTCGACAATAAAGATACTGTGGGTTTTATCCATTAAGCCGCCCCTGGTTTTTTCGTTTGTCGCTAACCGATTTATTCGGCAGGGTTACTGTAATCTTGACGCCTCCCAAGTTAGAGTGAGTCGCGTGAATTTCGCCTTGATGAGCTCTTGCAATGTTTTGACAGATGGCCAAACCGAGTCCTCCGCCAGCGCTTCGACGATTTCGGGATTCATCCTCCCGGTACAATGGCTCAAACATCTTCTGTAAAGTTCTGGGACTCACTCCCGGCTTTGAATCCTCGATAATGATATCCACTTTGTCTCTATTGTGGCTTAATTTGAGGGACACTGAACCACCGGAATCCGTGTAAGAAATCGCATTGTTGAGTAAATTAAGTAGCAACTGCTCAATCCGATTGATATCCCCATACAAAATAAGTGAGGGTGGAATATCGAGTACAACGGCGAGATTTCTCTCAGCAAACTTTATCTCCAGAGCCACAATAATCTGGCTGATCGTACTGGCTAGGTCAAAATTCTGAAAGTCGTATCGTAATGCTCCAATATCTGATAACGAAAGCTCATACAAATCGTCGATCAATCGTTTTAATCTGTCTGTTTCATGGGTTAGCGATTCAACACTGCGCATATCAAGCTTTCGTATTCCGTCTTTGATAGCTTCCAACTCCCCGGAGAGAATAGTCATTGGCGTACGTAGCTCGTGAGAAATATCGGCTATCCAACGGCGTCGGGCTTGACGGCTTTGCTCTAATGCATTTCCTAGCTTATTAATATCTCCGAGCAAATCTCCAAGCTCATCCTTTCTCGAATCATCAACCTTATTTCGATAATTACCGGAAGCCAACATTGTCAAACCTTCTTTCATTTCAAAAATAGGCTTCAAAAAGAGTTTGGACAAAATCCATGAAGCAAATGCGGCCAAGAGCAAGCAGACCAGTGCAATAACAATACTCGCTCTTAACTGCTGTTGCTCAAATGTGGATTGCAATGCCGCAGCATTTAACCCCCTCAAGTACGATCGAAGCTCACCAATCCGCTGTCCGTCCAACATGATAGGAAAGCTCGTAACGTTCTCATCGGACAAATTCAATGTTCGACTGCCTGCAAGCCACATCCCTTCAGAATCGAACAACGCTGTTTGAGCTGATTCGCCTCCAGAGCGCCTCATACCTCGATGAGGTCCATCAGGACCCGGTCCAGGTGGTCCGGGTCTCAACTCCCTTGAACCATCTAAAACGCGCTCATGTGGGGGTGGTAGTCGTTCAGCCGCAGGCCCCTCTATGGATCTTGGCGGTTTTGGTGGCCTCACCCTGGATAGACGAGCGAAAACCTGGGTTAGGGAGTCATCCCATTGATAGCCTCTGTCGACATAGTAAGAGGCCAAATCGTCTGCTAAGAAGCGCAATCGGTAATGCTCCAGACCAGTGACATAATCACGAAAGCCAGCATCGAAACTCCATTTGGCCAGAGATAGCGTAGCTAACAACACAATGGTTGTTAGTACCATGAGGGCAAAAATCACTTTTTTAGAAACTGACTTCATTCGACCAAGTATCTCGTATTAATCGAATAAGAAAAACGCTCCGAGGTTCAACTCCTCAGTTATTACACAATCTGTGAAGATGATTTACGCTTAAACAATAGACACTTAGAGAAAGGCCAGAACGACTCTATCCCAAAGATAGTGATCTACAATCATGATAGCGAAGAGATACATTAGGTATTTGATTGAATAAAAGAACGTTCTGCGTGACAACTCATCGCTATACTCTCGATACAGTTTGACTACGTAGAACATAAAGCGAGCATTTAAGTAAATCGCGCCAATCAGATAAATCATACCGAACATATGAATGGTAAACGGTAACAAAGTCACCGCTACCAAGATGTAGGTATACAACAAGATCTGCAGGCGAGTGAATTCTTCACCATGCGTCACCGGCAGCATTGGCACTCCCGCCTCCGCATATTCCTCCCGTCGGTACAAGGCCAGAGCCCAGAAATGTGGTGGAGTCCAAGCAAAAATAATTAAGAACAACAAACATCCCTCTGGCGTAACGGCATTCGTCATGGCCGTCCAGCCTAATAGAGGAGGAGCTGCGCCAGCCGCGCCGCCGATAACGATATTTTGTGGCGTGGCTGGTTTCAAAAAAACAGTGTAAATGACACCGTACCCAACCATTGAAATAAAAGTCAAAATTGCCGTTAGGGTGTTCACCCAAATCACTAAGACCAGCATCCCTGAAATACACAGCGCTGCAGCAAATACAATCGCTTGCCATACTTCCAAGCCACCGGTAGCCAGCGGTCGGTTTTGGGTTCTGGCCATGATCGCATCAGCACGCATATCAATAATCTGATTCATGGCGGCGCCAGACGAGGCTGCTAAACCAATTCCCAGCGAAGCCATCGCGATAACAAAGAAATCTGGCATGCCTGGAACGGCAAGAAACATACCGACTATCGCCGTAAATACAATCAACATCACCACTCTGGGCTTTGTTAAATCATAGTATTGACGAATTGCAACACTGAGAGTTTCTTGTTGAGTCATAAATCGTTGCGCTCCTAACGACGCGACTTCAGTAATCGAGAAAGATCTTTTTTAACTCGATTAGGATCAGCATCACTTGGGTAACTTAGCATCAGTAGGCCACGGGAATCGATAACGTAAAAACGGCTTCCTTGTTCCGCAAATGGCCTGTCGGCAAGAGTGAACTGAGAGAGCCAAGCTGAAAGTTCCTGCGGATCAGCGCGCTGGACATCAAGCGGCTGGTATTTCTCCTTCAAGTCTGCGGCTACGGATTCTGGTAAATCAGAATAGATAAACACGGAGCGTAACTTATCCAGATACTTTCCCTGCATCGCCCTCAACTGCCTCGCATTTAGAATGCTCTGTTCACATTCTTTAGAGCACGAATCCGTCGCAACCACAAGAAAAGTCCACAATCCCTGCTTTTTATAATCCGAGAAATTTTTGGTTTTGTCACCGGACTGGAGCTGCAGATCACTAAGCTCTGGAGCCGGGGTATACAAGTCACCATAGTTGTTGAATTGCGTTGGTTTATAGAGGAAGGCTCCAGCGATTGGCGCTAGGAATACCACAAAGATCGCTATGAGCTGGACTCTATTCCAAAATAGGGTCTTTTTACTTAAGGCTTCTTTATTCATATGTCATCGTGCCAGATCTTTTGCAATATTAGTCTTTATCACTTCTTAAACTTCTTAAAGCCAGCACCAAGCAAGCAATAAAGAATACGAATGACATCGAGAACCATTGAAATGCATAAGCCGAATGCTTAGCCACCCAAAGATCGTTTATCTCTTGCCATTGCACTATTAATGAAGCTGAGGGCTCCGAATTGGGCGCCAATTCTAACATTAAAGGAAATATTTCGGCGCCCATTTGCCTTGATAATTGCGCCAAGTCGATATACTGCCATCGATTTCCGGTATTAATCGGGAAAGTATCGTCCCAAAGGGGCGGTTGCGCGTAGGGTTTATTAAGTCTCCCCGTCAATTTAGTCACAGACTTCAGCGTATCGACGGCCAAATCGCCTGTAACTTGAAAGTCGACGGGCATCCAACCCCGATCAATCAACAATAATCCTTGGTTCGTCTGAAAAGGCGTAATCACCTTATAGCCAGCCTTGGAATTCACTACTTGGTTTTCAATGAAAATGGTGTGCTGCGCTAGAAACTTTCCCTCGGCAAATACGTTTCTAAAACGAAGTTTATCGATCTCTGCATCACCACTCTTGGCTGACGATAAAAGTGAATTTACGTCGATCGCGGACAGCTCAGACTGGGCAACTTGATTAGCAAGAATGGCACGCTTTTGATCGGCGCGATCCAATTGCCAAAACCCAAGGCGGACCATGAATAAAATGATCAAAACAGCTACTACATACAGAATGGATCGCACGACCACTTTTTTTTGTCGACTTTGGGTATTCATTGGCAAATAATCCACGTCACTGGGTTAAACTCCGCGAACATAACACAGTCGAAGTACTTTGTTAGTCAGTTTCAAACGATAGCCAATCTAAATAGGACTATGAGTAAATATATTATTATTATTTTGATGTTAGCGATGATTGTAGCGCTCGGTGTCGGCTTATTTCATTTACTCAAGACCCCTGAAGAGAACGACAAGGGGGATCAAGTTGTCAAAGCGTTGACATGGAGAATCGGTATTTGGATTGTGCTATTTGGCTTTATCTTGCTCTCAATCAAATTAGGTTGGATTGTACCCAGCAATTCAGTGCATCCCGTGCGGTTCAATCAGGAACAACAAGAACGAATCGACCAAGGGGCACGGTACAATGGCGAGGAAACCAAGAGCAGCGATTGATCATTGCAGCCTATGCGTTTTTCCCAGCCACATAGCCCGAAGACCATGCCCATTGGAAGTTAAACCCACCTAAGTGGCCTGTGACATCTAAAACCTCACCCACAAAAAAGAGGTTTTTCACGTGTTTGTGCTCCATTGTCTGAGAGGAGATTTCATCTACACTGACGCCAGCCTTGGTAACTTCAGCAGTTCTGTAACCTTCTGTACCTGACGGAGTCAGTGACCACTGATGAAAGGTGTTATGTATCTGCTCTATCGTTTTGTTACTCAATTCAAGTACCGACTTCTTGCCTTCTTGCGGCCACCAATAATCAATCATTTTGTCAGCCACAGATCTGGCGGTTTGCTCGGCAATGACTTGCAGTGGTGACTTTTTGATCCCTTTTTGCTTTAACGTCAGCAATTCTTTCTCAAGTGAGATATTTGGTATTAGGTCTATTATTATGGGCTGCCCTAACTCCCAATAGTTTGAGCTCTGTAAGATAGCCGGCCCACTTAGGCCTCGATGAGTAAACAACATGTCACCGTAAAAGCTATTTGAGGGTGTTTGAACGTCAACTGTAAGTGACACGCCCGCCAAGCTCGCTGATAGTTCTTTCCAGACGCCGCTTAGGGTAAAGGGGACAAGTGATGCTGATAAAGGATAGACTTCGATGCCGAACTCCCTGGCTAGATCATAACCCAACCCTGTGGCGCCGCCCAATGTGGGAATGGAAAGACCTCCAGTTGCAATTACCAGACTCTGGCACTCAAAGACCCCAGTTTCGGTCGTAACGTTAAAACCGCCTGCCACATTACTCTCGATCTTACTGGTGGCTGTTTCGAGAAAAATATCGATATTTGGCAGCTCACATTCTTGGAGGAGCATGGCCAAGATCTGCTTGGATGACTTATCACAAAACAATTGCCCCGCTTCCTTTTCATGGTATGCAATTCCGTGTTCGGCAACCATGCCGATAAAATCCCAATTAGTATACTGTTTGAGAGCAGACTTAACAAAATGTGGATTGCGACAAATAAAATGCGAGGGAAGCACTTCCAAGTTAGTAAAATTACATCGTCCGCCACCAGACATAAGTATTTTTTTACCCGGCTTGTTTGCAACTTCCAAGACGACTACTCGTCGTCCTCTGGCACCCGCCGTTTTTGCAGCCATCAAACCAGCCGCACCAGCACCCAATATGATGACATCACAACTCCTAGCATTACTCACAGTGGGCTCCTCTCAATCGGGACTTTACTCGGCGTTCTTGGCCAATAACTTGGGACGTGCGAAATCTACCACCGAACCGGAATTCTCAGCAAGCTCTGACCAATTCAACACGTCACATTCGATAACAGCGATCGCCGACGTGGGTAGATTAGTGATCTTTTGCTTTTCATCCAATGTAGCGAGATGGTTGATGACCTCAGTTACAGCTGGGTTGTGCGATACGATTCCAATGCGAGAATATCTCTCAGGAAGGTCTAATAAAAAGCGCATCAAAGTCTTCGAATCAAAAGTATACAGAGTCTCGTCGACCTCTAACTTTAATCCAGATTGCGTATGGATGGCGACCGCATAATCTAAAGCCCTTGTCGCCGTGCTGGTGTACAGCATCTCGATATCAGAAAAATTAGCCTTTACAAACTTCGCCATGATGATCTTATCCCTCTCTCCTCGGGCATTTAGAGGTCGATCATGATCGCGCAAATTGGGATCAACCCAACTCGATTTTGCGTGCCGAATTATGTAAAGTTTTTTCATGGATATTCCCATGATGCGCGAATCCATTCGCGCCGTCCAGCAAACTCCACGTACTGGACGTTACGTATATTAAACTGCTTCTAAGGCCGGACTTTCAGGATACTAACGACGAATATCGCAATCGTATGAGGGATGCGTCAACGAACCGACTGTGACATCCAATTCCATGGGTTTGCCAGCACGCACTATCTGCATGTTGAGAACTTCGCCAGTTTTCATATTTTTCACTACTTTCCAATAGTGTTGCCCATGCTCATTACCCTCACTTTCTCGCATATCTAATCCGTTTATATTGACAACAACGTCGCCGGTTTTCAGTCCATTTTTATCAGCTTGAGAATCTGGAGTAATGCAAGTCAACTTTACTCCGTCACTATTGACCATCGAGCAAACACCAATGAAGGGCTTCTCAACCGCTGGTGACTCGATTGATATTTGATCCTCGCCGCTCATGTCGAGTAGTTTTTTCGCCAGAAAACTGATTTCTCGCTTAATTTCTTCTTGTGAATACTCTTTATCTTTGTCTGATTTTTCGCCTTTCTTATCTTTCTCACCGGCGTAAGCCACTGAGCTAAAAGCCAAGGCTATCAAAGCAAGCAACGTTGCAAACGAAGTTGGTAATTGATTAATTTGGATTCGTGTTGTCTTCATAGTGGTGCTCTAAAGATAGTAGTGCTCTAAATCTCGCCATTGTTCATGGAGACTTGGTTGGTGTAGTACAACCTATTAAGTTCATTTAAGGCGTCAATTCGATCAGCCCAGAGCGCTTTAATTTGCTCATAGCTAACATCATCTGACGACTCGCTTTCGTGGATTTTCTGATCAACCATCATTAGCCGCCACTGGAGCCTTTCAACGGCTGATTGATCCGATAATGACAGCGCACTATTCTGTGCTGCGACTTCTTGCAGAACACTCTCCAGCCCTCGAGAGTTGTCCATCAAACTTTGAATACTGGCTTGCAGCTCACGTGCTTCGACACGAGCTTGCTGCTGACCCTGAAATGTATACAGACTCACTGACCCTGTAAACACAATGGCCGCTGCCAGACTGTATATGGCCGTATTAATTGATGACCAAAACGAATTTGTTTTACCGCCAGCAATGACATGCTGAGTCGTTACATGCTCGTTACTAAGGTCCCCAGAAGCAAAGCCCATGGTCTGCGGTGGAGACATTGAATCTCGCTCTGCAATTTGGGCCTGTATCTCCGCCCAAGCGGTTTTGGGCACGGGTCTCTCGGCTTCAAATAGCAAATGCCCTCTTAGCTCTTCACCAGCTGAATAGACTTCCTCAAGCCTCGCCTGACAAAACTCACAATCAGATATGTGTGCAGAGGCAGCCCGCCATTCGCCGTCTCTTATGCTGATCAAGTCATCCAGCGAGGCATGACCGCCATCTGTAATGTTGAACTCTTCTTCGCTCATATCTTCACCATAAATTAAATACGCAAGGCCCGTTTCTATTAACTCGCCCCAGCCCCCAATGGTTGACTAGCCTGTATCGCTACTTTCTTAGCCAACGCTTTAAAAGCTCGATGGGTAATTGACTTTGAATAACTCGGCGATTTATTGACCATCACGGCTATTTCGTCATGTGTATACCCTTCGATCTCTTTTAGCCACAAAACCGCTCGCACATCAGCTGGCAAGTTCTCCAATAATTTAGATAAGTCGTGCTGACTACCAAATAAATCGGCCATATTTGCCTGTCCACTTGTGTCGCCGCTTACCGATTGAGTTTCTTGATAATTAGTGAACTCGTACTCGTCGGTGGACAACGTATCTGCGTACTTTTTGTGTTTCCGCAAATACATCAAACATTCATTCACAGCTATCTGCCGCAGCCACATTCCAAACGGCGCTCTAAAACCAAAAGACCCGATCTTATCAAACAGCTTGATAAAGATATTCTGTAGCAAATCTTCGGCGCAATGCGGGTCTCTACAAATGCCATTTGCCAGCGTGTAAATTGCCTGCGAAAACGTTTGATAGAGTTCACTATGTGCATTCATATCGCCAGCCTGAGCTCGACGAACCACGTCATCAGGCACAACCTGCTGAAACCGCTGATACTGAACCGTGGTATTTTTGCTCTGCATGACCCAATGATGCAGCATTTTTTCGTTTGGTCGCAACCAAATTGTAATAATCCGAAAATAAATACAATTTCACACAGGTGATGATCCGATACTGCAAACCAACGTAGCGGAAACCGCTCCTTTTTATCGTTTTTTGTAAAAAAGCTTCGCTACACGATGCGTTTTGTAACTTTCTTACATTTACATAACAAGCTATAATCAAAACGTTTGAAATTAATTTAAGGTGAGACCATAGTGAACCCACCAATCAGCACTTTGGGTGACAATGCAAAACTTCTTCCAGATTTACTCGGAGAAGTGATACTCGAACAAGAAGGACAGCAAATTTTTGACGCAGTAGAGCTACTACGGAAAGGGTTTATCCAACAACGTCAATCGTATTCTGAAGATCGCCAGGCCGAGCTTTTAAGCGCTATAGAAGATATGGATGTGGAATCAGTGGATCGCGTCATTCACGCTTTCAGTACTTTTTTTCACTTGGCTAACATTAATGAAGAACTTGCTAACCAAAAAAATAGAGCCGAAATAGAAGAGGCTGGCGAAACTTGGCCTAACTCGTTTTTGGATACCGTCAGAGGTTTCAAGAACGAAGGAAAATCCCTAGAGGACGTATTAGAGTTAATCGCAAACTTAAACTACTATCCCACCTTTACAGCACATCCCACTGAAGCCAAACGCCCGATCGTCTTAGAAGCGTTGCAACGTATTCACAAAGAATACAGAGCGTTAACAAGCGGCCACTTTGCCGAAGCGGATGCTGCGGAATATCGGCACAAGCTGAAGGCGATGATCCAAATATTTTGGAAAACAGAAGCCGTGCGTCCAGCCAAGCCGACTGTTTACGACGAGATCGAAAACTCTCTCTACTATTTCCGAGAAAATATTTTTTCGTGTCTTCCTGAACTATATCGAGATCTAGAAAACGCCATCAAACAAGTGTACCCGGAATCCCGTGGCGACTCGTTGAACCTCCCGAACATCATTCAATTTGGTACCTGGGTGGGTGGCGACCGTGATGGCAATCCGTTTGTCACGCCAGAGATCACCCGTAACGCATTGAGAATGCAGCAACTCGAAGTGTTGCAAGAGTACGCTCGACGAGTAGAACATCTGAGCAAAATATTTACCCATAGTGCGGATCAAGTTGAGCTTTCGCCAGAGTTCGTGGAATCCATGAGCAAAGATGAAATCCGGATGACCAAGTATCTCGGCGACAAGCACCTCACCGAACCGTATCGTCGCAAACTGAGCTTTGTGAAACTAAGATTAGAAAAGACTATCCATCAAGTCGAGACGCATCTTGGAGACGCGACGCCATTTTTCGACCCTCTTGCCTTTAAAAATGAAGCTGAATTTCGACATGAGATCATGTTGGTCAGAAACTCACTTCGCCATCATAATGAGGGCAACATCACGCGTGGCAGTCTAAAAGCGCTATTAAGACTACTTGATACTTGTGGGTTCTACCTATCGAAAATGGATATCCGCCAAGAATCAACACTTCACTCTCAAGCAATTCATGAAATCGGCCTTACTCTAGACGATCCTATTGATTATCAAAGCCTTTCAGAGCAAGAGAGGCAAGATTGGTTAACTGCTCGCTTACTTGAAAATGAAAATTTCAACTACGACCGACGCCAGATTACTTTGCAAAGCGCTGAGATCATTGAAGTTTTCGAGCTAATGAGTGAAATGCGCGAAGAGGTATCGCAAGACTGCTTTGGTAGCTACATTATCTCGATGACCCATGAAGCGAGTCATCTACTAGAAGTCGCGTTGTTGGCAAAGATGTCTGGACTCATCTCAGTCTCTGAGAGTGGCGAAGTGCGTTCACAAATACATATCGCCCCACTATTTGAAACCGTTAAAGACTTAGAGCACGCCGAGCCAACCCTAGAAAGCTTGTTTCAAAACCCGGTTTACAGACAATTACTGGCCTTCACAAATGAAACACAAGAAATCATGCTTGGTTATTCCGATTCTTGTAAAGATGGAGGAATCTTAGCCTCAAGCTGGAATTTGTATAAAGCCCAACAAAATATCGTCTCTGTCAGCAATAAATACGGCATCCGCTGCTTATTATTTCATGGTCGTGGTGGCACTATCGGTCGTGGAGGCGGCCCAACTCATGAGTCAATTCTGAGTCAGCCAAAAGGTACTGTACAGGGCGGCATCAAATTTACAGAACAAGGCGAAGTCTTGTCATTCAAGTATAATTTTGAGCATACCGCGCGCTACGAATTAACTGTCGGTATTACTGGGTTGATGAAGGCCTCTGCTTCAGAATCAACGGTTGATGACGCTGATTTCGTAGCGATGATGGAACGTCTTACCGAGACCGGTGAACAGGCTTTCCGACAGTTAACCGACGATAATCCTGCGACTATGCAGTACTTCTATGAGACCACGCCTTCGGCCGAGATCGGTTTGCTTAATATTGGCTCCAGACCATCTCATCGTAAAAAGGCGGATTACTCCAAGAAATCCATTCGCGCAATCGGTTGGGTATTCGGGTGGTCTCAGTCTCGGCAAAACATTCCTGGTTGGTATGGGCTTGGCAGCGCATTAGAAAAAGCCATTGCTGATGGCGGTCTAGAAACATTAAAGGAAATGCAGGCTAAGTGGCGTTACTTTAGAACATTACTTAGTAATTCGCAGATGGTCATTCTGAAGACCGATCAAGCTGTGGCTGCTCAATACGCTAAACTTTGTAGTGATGAGGAAATAGCCAATACAACCTACAACACAATATCCGGCGAGTTTCAAAAAGCCATCGCGCAAATTCAGCTAGTAACTGGCGAACAAGAGATGATGGCTGATTTTCCAGAGATCGGTCAGTCGGTCAGATGGCGTAATGCTTATTTGGATCCTCTAAACAATATTCAGGTACTAATGCTAAAACGACTGGATGAATCTGAAGATCGGATGTCGTCTCCTTGGCTAAAACCAGCTTTAGACAGTATCAATGGCATCGCAACTGGTTTGAGAAATACCGGCTAACGTTCTCTGTTCAATTCCTCGCGAAGCTCTTTAACCTCTTGATGGAGCTTCGCGATCAATGTCTCGATATCTTCGTGCTCTTTGTGTAGTTCTTTATTCTCTGTCTCTTTTACCGTTGCCATCGCATCCACCACAATGCCGATAAAAAGATTAAGCACAGTAAAGGTGGTCACCGTGATAAATGGGATAAAAAACACCCAAGCGTAAGGCTGTACCTCCATCACTGGTCGGACTATCCCCATCGACCAGGATTCCAGCGTCATTATTTGGAATAAGGAATACATTGATTTTCCCAATGTGCCAAACCACTGTGGGAAATCTTCTCCAAACAGCATGGTGCTTAAAACCCCAGAAATATAAAAAACCAGCAATAGCAACCCACCGACAGACCCCACACCAGGGATCGCAAGTAACATTCCAGAAACAACTCTCCGAAAAGAAGCTACCGCCGTCACCAGACGTAACACTCGCAATATTCTAAATGCTCGTAGTATCGAGAGACTGCCTGAGGACGGTACAAGTGCAATCGCCACAATTAGAAAATCAAAGACATTCCATCCACTCTTAAAGAAACTCAATCGATATACAATCAATTTCATTACCAGCTCTAAGCAAAATACCAATAGACATGCTTGATCAATCACCTCAAGAAGGTGAACCGTGGCTGGAGACAATGTTCTGGATGTTTGAAAACCAAGCACGATTCCATTGACGACAATCACCGCAATGATGAAGTTTTGAAACCACTTAGAGTCAACAATATTTTTAATCTGATTCATAGCTACTACGTAAGGACAAAACCATAAATAGGCGGTTGCATTTGCAGCGAAATTTCATGTGTTCGAATTCTAATGGATATGCGACTAAATTAGTCTCAATATCTGGGAGTCAGAGTTAGAATCACAGGATTTCGCCACTTTTTCCTCTTTTAATCTTTGTGAAAATTTGTCATATTATGTCAATCATTGTCTCAAATATGAAGGACAGAGACAAATAACCATCCAACCACATGGAGTTTTTATGTTTCAAAATATTCAATTTATTGCGTTAATCGCCACCGTTGCTTCCATCGTGATTCTTCTGGTGGGACGAGGCGGATCTCCTTTAGGAGCTTTTAGAGGACTAGCAAAGGCCAGTCTGTTACCAGCCGTAGTGATATTCACTGCGCTTTTTTGTGTACAACAGGTGCCAGCTGGACACGTCAAGGTGGCGACCTTATTCGGGAAAGTTCAAGATAATGTGTATGCTGAAGGACTACATTTTCCAGTTAACCCTCTTTATGCATGGAATCAATACGACGTGCGACAAAAAACGCTGAAATTCGACAAAATGAGTGTTCCGTCGCAAGATCAGCTGATCTCACAATTTGACGTGTCATTGCAGTACCGATTGATCGGCAACAAAGCACCGGAAATAAAGAAGAATACCGGTTCAGCACGTGACGTGGTGGATATCCATGTCGTCCCCTATTTTAGATCACTGATTCGAGAGCAAGGCAAGACTGTCAGAAACGCAGAAGAGTTTTACTCCGAGTCGGTACAAAATCAAATGCAAGCAGAGATGATGGATTCTCTCACCCGTAAGCTAGAGCCCATTGGGATAGAGATGCAAGGCATTTTAATCCGTAACGTGATCTTACCGCCCTTCATTGCCAAGGCAGTTGAAGACAAAAAGCGCAGAGAGCAAGAAGCTGAAAAGCAGAAGGCTGAGCTAAAACGATTTAGTACCGAGCAGGAACAAAAAATAGCCACCGCAAACGCTGAGTTCGAGGCTGCGAAGCTTGAGGAACAAAAGATCAGACTCTTGGCGGATGCCGAAGCCTATAAGATTGAGAAAATCAATGAAGCCGCGCAGAAAAGTCCAGCTTACATACAACTTAAGCAAATCGAAGCGTGGAACGGAATCCTGCCTAGATATGTCGGTGGTGAAAACATGCCCATCCTTGATTTAAGGACTGAGCAACAGTAGCTTGAAGTTGGTGCTGCTTGGAGGCAAAGCTAGATTTACCCCGCCAATCAGGTGACTGTCACCTGACTGGCGGGTTTTTGGCATGGTTAAGTTCTCAGTCTTTAACTACTGTGATTTGAAATTGAATACGAGGTTAGTAAGATAATGATTGTTCGCAAATTACGCCTTCAACGAGGATGGTCACAAGAGCAGTTGGCCGAAATTGCCGGACTGAGTGTTCGCACCATTCAGCGAATTGAGCGTGGACAGACCGTGGGATTAGAATCATTAAAGTCACTGGCTGCCGTATTCGAAGTAGATTTATCTCAATTACACAAACTGGATCTATTCGATGAGGAAATTGCCATGAAAGAAGAAAACATGACTTGGGAAGAACAACGCGCTTTGGAATACGTACGCGATGTCAAAGGTTTCTACAGTCATCTAATGACGTTTGCCATAGTGATGCCCTTTATTTTTGCCATAAACTTTATAGTCTCACCAAACTATATCTGGGCTTGGTGGTCATTCTTCGGGTGGGGCATCGGAGTTGTTGCACACGGGTTATCGGTGTTTGAACTATTACCCTTTATGGGACCAGACTGGGAAAAACGGCAGGTAGAAAAGCGACTGGGCCGAAAGCTATAAACAACTTCCATAATTGCCTTTGATTAGTGATGTCAGCACTTTCCCTTTGTTATTTAAGGTTTATAACGTAGCATGATGGTTGTGAAACTTAAACCAAGCTAATGTCATTGATCAGAGGTTATGGAATGAAAGGATTTCTCCAAAAGACATGGGTACCAATACTCTTTTTTGTTGTCCAATCTCACTCAACAGCTTCAACAATAAGAGAAGTTGTCTCTCCATTAGTAAGCATATGTAGTAAAATTTTTGAATTAAATGGACAAGCTGTTTTTTGTCACGAGGACCTCGTACACGGAAGAGAGCTAATTATCACAGATGGTTCCAAATCAGGCGGAAAGCTTGTCAAGGACATCGCTCAAGGATCTGCGAGCTCTAACCCTAAAGACTTGTTGGTCCACGAGGGTTCTCTCTATTTTCTGGCGGAGTCTGAGGGTAACGGTCTGTCCCTGTGGGTATCAGACGGCACACCGGATAAAACCTTCCCGATTTCATCTAACCTTTCTGATCGGGATAATTATTCTCTCTCTTTGCTGGGATCTTCTCATGGAGCTTTGTTTCTGCAGGTAGGTATAGAACTCTTCATCGTTTCGAGCGCACTCCGGATCCATAGAGCAGAAGCCGGTGATTTAGACTTGAAAAACTCTGTTGTTCTCAATGATTCTCTCATTGTCGTTGACGATTTGAGACAAAATTTAATATCGATTGACGCCAGTGGAAACAGAAAGCTGGTAAAAAACTTCCCTGAGTCTATTGTTAGACTGCATCCAAACCTATTCAACAATTATTTAATTCTAGAACGGTTTAAAAAGATTGGAGATTCCAGCTCAATCGACAGATCAGGTCCAGCTGAGATCTGGATCAGCTTTGGAGAATCGTCACGCACTTTTGAGTCTTTTACTGAGATCAGTCGACCTAAATTATTAGGGGTAATAAATGACAGACTCATCATTGCAGATCTAGATGATGTAGACCTGAATAGAGCGCGCGGAGATGTTGCAACCTATTCATATAAATCGGTAGCTGATAGAGAGTATCTTGGCCGACTTGATATCTTCCCAGATGAAGAACCAAGATATGTCGGGGAGAAGCTGATTTTTAAAGTCTCATTTGATTCCATCAATTCAGCCAGATCAACCTATGTGACTGACGGAACCTATGCAGGTACGCAAGTTATCAATCTGATTACTGAGTCTGTAGTGGGATTTGGTAAAGGTCGGTATCTCGGCTGGAACGCTCCCTCACCCACCGGGTTTTGGAGTGCAGACTACGGAACAGGCGAAGAGCAAGAAGTGTTGAACTTTAATGAACTCACAAGAGCATCTACCTCGTTATTCGGAACACTAAGTCACGCTTATCTATCAAACTCTCAAGCCATTTGGTCCACCCAAGGCCTTACGTCCAATACCATTAAGATAGACTTGGAAGCTGATTTACTTCCAAGTGACAAAGAGTTTAGGTCTGCTGCTTGTGCGGGCACACAAGGCTCTTTGTTATTTTGCCAACTGTTTGTAGAGGAGGACAAAGACATCCCAACTTATAATCTCCATCCCTCCTCACGCGTAATCAGTACAGCTGGGACACAAGAAACCACCCAAGCCATTAGTTATTCTTATTTAAAGAGAGTGCCAGACATCGCGCCGATAGTAGAGCTCTTGCTCGGTGACTGACTAAAGTACAAGGCACACCGCGAGCACGATCTTGCTCAAACCCGATACTCCACTCAGCTTAACTCATTTTAGTTAAGAAGCTCAGCGGAGCGATTTTCATCAGTCGGACCATAACTTCCCAAGGCCAGCTTGGCACAAAGTAGTTAGCGCCTTCTTTTTCAATCGCTCTAATGATGGCCCTGCATCCTGTTTCGGTATCAACGATAAACGGGACGGTCTTAACTTTTTCATTAATCTCAGAACGAATGAAGCCCGGATGAATGGTTGTCGCCTTAATCGGTGTACCCAACAAGTCGACACGAATTCCTTCCGTGAGGGAAGAGACAGCGGCTTTAGTGGCCGCATAAACGGTCATTGCCCTTCTGAAGCCTCGCACCGCGCTAACTGAGGAGATCATGACTAGATGACCGCTGTTGCGTTCTCTAAAGTGTTCTAACGCCGCTTCACACTGAGCGATGGCTGACACAAAATTGGTAATGGCTGTCTGTTTATTGGCATGAAAATAACCAGTACCCAACGATGCGCCCTTGCCCATCCCAGCATTAACGATGACTCGGTCTATATGACCTAGGTCCTCAATGAACGCCTTAAAAACATCGAAAACCTGATCATGGTTATTCACGTCGAGTGCACGCACACTGACGGTTACGCTTGGGTTTAACTCGGCTATCTCAGCCTTCAACTCATCAAGCTTTTCCGTTCTACGGGCACACAAAGCTAAATTCTTGCCTTGTTGAGCGTAAAGTTTGGCCATCGTATAACCAAGTCCTGAACTCGCGCCAGTAATCAATATATTCTGTCTACTCATTACAATACTCCGCCGGTATTAAGTGTAAGTTATTAGGTGCTTATTCGACTCACCCTCAAAATGCGTATGCTCATTCAAGGTAGCCATGAATTTTCTGTGGCCCGTAGTGACTACTTTGCTAACACCGCAATTCATTAAAGTCCAATTCATTCGCATAATTTGCTCAGGTGGCACTCCAAGCAACGCTTGTGATACCAAAGAGATTGGCCCGCCGGACGTAAATACGGCAATCGACCTAGCTTGAGGATTATCCGTTATGGCTTTGTCGAAGGCCTGATGCACTCGTGCAGAGAATTGCTTCCAGGTCTCTTGATACTCATCATCGTATTGGCCACCAATCCACCGATCAATAGCCGCATTAAACTCTGTTTCAAAAAAAGACTTTGGATCAGGCTGTCGACGAATAAAATCGGTCATCTTCTCTGCCGTGGCGAACTCAGGGCGATACACTCTAAGTATCTCTTGATGATCGTACTCATTCCAACCGGGATTCTTATTCTCATCTAGGCTTCTCACTTGATCTTCAATCATTTCAAGACAGTGGGCGGCTGTTTGTTCATGTCGCCACATCGAGCCCAGACTTACCGCGTCAAACTGTATACCCCGACTCTTTAGTGCACTACCGAGATGTGAAGCTTGTTTGATACCAAGATCAGAGAGCTGGTCATAATTTTCTTTGCCAAACGAGGCTTGGCCATGACGAATTAAATAGATAACTGCCATAAATCTACCGGTTAATTACTTGACGGCATCGGTACATTAAATAGTGTACGAAAAACCATAGGTTTTTAAATGCTGGATTGTTTGTTTGCTTGTGGTGATAACGAAAGTAGATCTGCTGAGCGATGACCGCCAGACGAAACAGACCATAGACTTCGTAAAACCTAAAATCATCGACACTTGAATTGGTCTTCTCCAGGTAATAATCAATTACTTGTTTGCGAGTCAGCATTCCCTCTAGGTGCGTCGGCTGCCTTCGAGTGCTGCGGGCAATACGGTCATCACCCGCCTCAACCCAGTATGCTAGTGAATTACCAAGGTCCATAAAAGGATCTCCGAGCGTCGCTAGCTCCCAATCCAATACCCCAATAATCTTCGTCGGGTCTTTTGAGTCTAAAACTAAATTATCCAATCGGAAGTCGTTGTGCGTCAGACAAATAGTCTCAGTCTCTGGCATGTTGTTAGACAGCCAGTTTTTGACCTTTCTCGCTGACGGTACATTCCAAGTTTTAGCTTTCTCATAGCGATATATCCAACCCTCTATCTGCCTTTGGGTGTAGCCCTCTCCTTTCGCTAGAGTATCCAGTCCCGCCCGTTTGTAATCGACCTGATGAAGTTGAATCAATGCATCTAATGAGTTCAAACACAATTGGCGCACTTGCTCTTCGGACAACACCAAGTCTTTTGGCATATTAGTTCTGGGTATGACACCGACGAGTTTCTCCATAACATAAAACTCAGCACCGATGATTGACTCATCATCGGAATGAGCCAACATTTGCGGCACAAAATCGTAAACAGGCTTTAGAGCATTTTGAAGCCGATACTCACGACCCATGTCATGTGCTCCTTTCGCTTTAGTTCCTGCTGGTGCTCGCCTCAGGATTACCTCTTTGCCGGGGTAACTCAAGCAGTAAGTCCAATTTGAAGCCCCACCCGAATATTGAGTCACCTTGGGAGTGCCTTCTAGACCATCAATTGCTTCATTTAACCACGGCTGCAATCGCTCTAGATCGAGTTCCTCGCCACTTCTAACCTTACCGGCCGCATCTAAGTTGGTATCAGTCATTGTATTCTCTTAGCAACTATGCAGACCTCTTCACGTACTTTGAGGTCCGCTTTTTCACCATCGACAGATAACGTTCTATGGGCAAGAATCGCTTTAATCGATAGGCTTTAATTCCCTGTTTGTGGGTTAAAATCATGAACTTTCGCTTAGTCACACCATCAATTATCTTCCTCGCAATTGAGTCTGCACTGACGCCCGAAGACTTGATCATCTTATCGACTACTCCCTGCATCTTGGCATCACCAGAGCGTAAGGATTTGTTTAAATTAGTGTCAAAAAACGCCGGACAGACTACGCTAACGTGTATGTTTTCAGCTGCCAACTCCAAATGAGCTGTTTCTGAATAACTCACCATCGCTGCCTTGGAAACACAGTAACTTCCCATGCCAGGAGCTGCGGTTATTCCCGCCTGTGAGGCAATATTAATTACATCTTTTTGAGCATTTACGCTTTTACGTAGCAAAGGCAGCATTGCCTTAGTCATTCGTACGTGACCAAGCAAGTTGATATCGAGCACCCACTGCCACTGCTCCATACTTTCAAATTCCAACTGCCCCGCAGA
Source organism: uncultured Arenicella sp. (assembly GCA_963669225.2). GTDB lineage: Bacteria > Pseudomonadota > Gammaproteobacteria > Arenicellales > Arenicellaceae > Arenicella. Next base: position 1,019,163 of record OY769919.2, read on the forward strand.
AGCAACGCCGGCATTATTAATAAGTGCGTCTAAGGAGCCCCAACGCTCAGCCAAGCTCATCGCCAGTTTATCTACATCCCATTGTTGGGTGATATCACAACTGAGAAAAAAGGCGCTGCCACCCGCATGCGTTATGAGGTTAACCGTTTCTTCGCCGCCCTCTTGATTGACATCAGCCACGCAAACTTCAGCACCTTTTCCTGCGTAGAGTTGTGCAAGCGCTCGTCCGAGTCCTGAGCCAGCTCCTGTGATTAATACCTTTCTCATTCTTTTTTACCGTAGCGGTTGATACTTCGACAAAATGTCGACTTATTCAGCGTGCAAGTCAATGTTTATTTGGTTGCTTCAAGACAGATACTTTTTCAGCTCTAAACGACTGACCATGCCCATGTGAACTTCATCTGGCCCATCGGCTAGACGCAAGGCCCTTACACCGGCCGCGAAGTGAGCAAGCGGGAAGTCTCCACTCATCCCTGCTCCGCCATGCATTTGCACGGCCATATCAACAACTTCTTGCGCCATATTGGGCACCACCACTTTGATCGCTGAGATTTCAGTCATGGCATTTTTAACGCCAACGTGATCTATCTTCCACGCGGCATTTAGGGTTAATAATCTAGCCTGATCTATTGCCATTCTGGCTTTAGCAATTCGTTCTTGGTTACCGCCTAACTTTATAAGTGGCTTTCCAAAGGCAACTCGCTCCATACCTCGTTTTATAGCCAGCTCAAGTGCTTTTTCGGCGAGCCCAATCGTACGCATGCAGTGATGGATTCTTCCAGGACCAAGACGACCCTGCGCTATCGCAAACCCCTTGCCCATTCCCATGATGAGATTTGCCTTGGGAACTCTGACATTATTGAAGTGCATTTCACCGTGGCCATAGGGAGCATCGTAGTCTCCATAAGCAGTGAGCATTCGTTTGATCTCAACTCCCGGAGTATCTAGAGGAACTATGACCATTGCATGGCGATTATGACGATCATTTCCAGGATTGGAGATACCCATGAAAATCGTGAATTTGGCGTTGGGATGACCAAGACCGGTACTCCACCATTTTTCGCCGTTGATAAGCAGCTCATCGCCGTCTTCCTCAATAGTCGCCGCCATATTGGTTGCGTCTGAAGAAGCCACACCTGGCTCCGTCATTCCGAACACAGACCGTATCTCGCCAGCCAGTAGCGGTTTCAACCATTGCTCTTTTTGTTCATCATTGCCGAAGTGATAGAGCACCTCCATGTTGCCGGTATCCGGCGCATTACAGTTGAAGATTTCGGGGGCGAATAACATTTTTCCAGTCTCTTCAGCCAGGGGCGCGTATTCCAGCGTAGACAGGCCTTGGCCCAGATCGTCGTCGGGAAGGAACAGGTTCCACAGCCCTTGCTCTTTTGCCAGTTGCTTCCACTCCTCAACTTTTGGATGGAGCTTCCAATTTTCCCAATCGCCGCCAGGATTCAAGTTGTGCATATCCTGATATATCTGCCGCTCGTACGGCTCTACGTTGATACGCATGAACTCTTTAATCCTGGCGATATAATCTTGCGCTTTTTCGCTGTATTCAAAATGCATAATCTTTTCCTCAGTGGAGCGACGAATTCTTTACAAGCCGATGTATTTGCTCTAATTGCGACGAGAATAACTGAAAGTTGTATGAAGAAAATGAAAAGTGATATATTTTAATTATGATTGAAATTCACAAGAATGGATTTGATAATGACTGATAACAAGCGCATTCATCAGCTGGATCTGAACCTGTTAAAAGTCTTTAAGACATTGTATGCAGAGCAGAATATGACGCGCACGGCGGATTTACTGCATTTGACGCCGTCAGCGGTTAGCCACGCAGTAAAAAGGTTACGATTTGCACTGGGTGACGAGCTATTTGTACGAAGCCAAAATAAAATGGTGCCTACACCGGCCTGCCAACGTATAGCACCCGCGATTATTGAGAACCTCACGCGCTTACAGCAAGCCCTTCAGCAGTGGGGGGAATTTGATCCGGCCACGTCTGACTATCATTTTAATATTGGCATGCATGATGCACTGGAGCCCTCCTTAGTGCCTCAATTAGCAAACGTGATCGCGCGCGTGGCTCCCAATGTAGGATTCTCGAGCATCAAAGTCGATCGGCCCAGTTTAGAAAGAGAGTTAGCCTCAGGCAAAATGGACTTGGGCATCGACATCGCCATCCCAGTAAAGTACCCAATAAAGCGCAAGGACCTCATCGCAGCCGAGTTTATGGTTTTGATGCGAGAAGGACATCCGCATATGGATAACCTCGATAAAGAAGCTTATCTAGACGCTACGCACCTAACTGTGTCCAACAGACCAGTGGGAATGACAGCCGAAGACCGCCTGTTTAGCGAGCGCGGAGTGAGAAGAAAAGTACTTTTACGATGCCAAAATTACTTTGCGGCAAGAGAGGTGGTACGCAACTCCGATCAGATACTTACATTACCTCGGCTTCTAGCTCTTCGACTGCTAAATGAGGGCTTAGTGCTCAGGCCAATTCCTTTCGCCTTAAAACCCTTCCCAACCAGTCTCTACTGGCACGAACATACAGAGAATGATGCAGCACTCAGCTGGCTCAGAAACTTGATTCTCACGAAGATAGTATTAGATTAGCGATGCCTTTTGACCACATGGCGGCCTGTCACCGATCTGACTTGTCAATCAGCGCTTTCTTTTTGTAGTTGCTTAGCCGCAAACCAGCAAGAAGTCTCAATATGCAGGCCGTTCTCTCGAGCCCAACCAAAGCCGTGCTCGACGAGGGCAACTGCCATCCCTGTTCCTCGATGAGACTCAGGAACAAAAGTACTCCAAAAATCCACTGCAGACTGCGCTGCTCGATTTCCCAGCCTACGATACTTTAAAAAGGCTCTTTGACCATCTTCCATATTTACGAAAAATAACTCTTCTTCCGGTTGATGTTCGATCGAATATGTCAAAATTTAGTTCCAACGTTTGTTGCTTGTGGACAAGTGTATTGAATAGCTGAGTCTACGTAAACGACTGCATCAAAATTCAATGCTATTTTCGAGATGGGATTCCCACATCGGGTACTTATTCATCACTGAGACAAATAACTCAGAATGCAACTGCTTAGCCAGCCAATCCTTTAATGTCGGCAATTCTAGGTTCTCCCACCTTTTCAAATCAACGTGAGCAAATTGGCGCACAAAGGGAAAAATAACTGCATCAAGTAAACCAAACCCTTTTACAGATAGGAAACCGCCTTGGGACTTCAATTGAAATTCTAAATCAGAAAGAAATGGTTTGGCTAATTCAAAATAATGATCTTGCGAATTCTCTGGAAAACGATCGAAGTACTTATACTTATCCAAGATCTGTTTAAATTTATTATCATTTTCAATGATAAGGGGATGACTCTGTGGAAACTCACCACCAAACTCATCAAGCCAGTTTTGCGGGTCGGATTGCTCCAAAGCCCAACTCATAATTTCCAGACTTTCGTCAATCACAAAACCATCGGTCACCAATACAGGCACAGTGGCCTTAGGAGAAATCTCCAGAAGCTCCTGAGGCTTAGATTTTAGAACCACCTCCCTCAGTTCAACCGTTTGATTTGCGTACTTAATAGCTAAACGGGCTCTAATCGCATACGGACATCGCCTGAAGGAATACAAAATTGATCTCATGGAACGTGGCTACTAGGATTCACAATACCCAAATAGATTTCGCTCGATGATTTGTTCCGCCACGACGGCTGGAACACACTTCTCCCAGTCACCTCTCCCTTGCGGAATTTGCTTGGCAATTTCTCTTGCTGAAATTTGTAAATTCGACACATCTTTGATTTCGGCGTTCACCATGGCTTTGTTATGAATCAAATGCTGGAGTAAATAACGAAGGTCATCCCCGACGTCAGCGTTTTCAAGGGTTATTAATTTACCCGCTCTGATTGTCGGGTAAACATAGACATTGGTGTTATCTGAGAACAGTTTTCCAAACGCCTCTAAGATTCCACCTTCAAGACCATCGTAGTAATCCTTAGCAAACAGATAATCAAAATCCAAAACGCTTAGCACAATGCCGATCCTATTTTTGGTATAGCGGCGAATCCAGGATCTAAGTCTGAAAAACCTCAGGTAATCGGAAATCAACACACTAAATCCAAGTTTATTGAGTAAGTCCACTCTGGCTAGAAAATCAGAGTCAGCATCATCCCCTTGTCCGCTTAACTCATTCATTGTAATTTCAGCCACGGCAAGAACATTCTGCGCATCGACGCCCTCTTCCTCCGAGAAATGCTTAATAGCAATTTCTTTCATATCCATGTGCACTTTCGTCGGGGGTTTGAAAGACCCTCTGATAACGACCGTATCTTTTTTACGCAGCGCGGATGCCGGAACAATTGAATCACCCTCAGCGTCAAACATCACTGCGCGACAAGACCAACTGTGAATCAAATGGAGGTTCATCAGACGATTTTCGACTTTAGCAAAGTCGGGTCCTGAAAAATGAATTAAGTCGATCTCAATTCGTTTATCATGTCCCATGCCGTCTTGAAGGTTGTCGATAATCGTCTTCGGCTCTTCAGAATGGTAGAAAGCGCCATGTACCAGGTTGACCCCCAGTATGCCAAGCGCTTCAGACTGTTCCTTATTTGTCTCATCAAGCATCCTGACATGCAAAATGATTTCACTGGGAGGAGCGCCAGGACTCAACTGTCTTCTGACACCAATCCAACCATGACATTCGTTTTTTTGCGTATAACTTCTTGCCGTAACAGTGGCTGCATAAGCGAAGAAATGGCTTTCCGATCCACGGCTTTCATTGAGCCGATTAACCATCAAATCGTATTCATGCTGAAGCATCTGCTCACATCGTTCACGACTGACATATCTTCCAGCTTTACCGTAAACATCATCGCTTACCTGCATGTCATATGCTGACATGGTTTTAGCCACGGTGCCGGCCGCGGCACCAGCTGAAAAGAACTGCCTGGCCGTTTCTTGCCCTGCGCCTATTTCAACGATCGCGCCGTAGATCTTCGAGTCTAGATTGACTTTGAGAGCTTTCTCTTGAGTTAGCTTTGTGTTCTTACGGTTTTCTAAGTTAATTCCAGTCATATGCTTTTTTCGTTTACCAGAAGCACAACAGCATGCGCCTCTATACCTAACTCTCTACCAACAAAACCCAACCTCTCTGTCGTGGTCGCTTTGAGGTTAATTCGACATGGATCGCACCCAAGGTCTGCCGATATGTTTTGTTTCATTGCTTGAAGATACGGAGACATCTTAGGTGCTTGAGCTACAATAGTGGCATCGAGATTTCCGATAGAAAAGCCGTCCATTAAACCCGCCACTTGTCGCAAAAGCTGTCGACTGTCCACGCCTTCGTAGCTCGAATCTGAATCTGGGAAATGTTTTCCAATATCGCCAAGGCCCAGCGCCCCAAGAATTGCATCGCAAATGGCATGCAATAGAACATCGGCGTCGGAATGACCTAGCAAGCCTTTAATGTGAGGGATATCAACTCCACCGACTATCAGTTTGCGTCCCTCAACCAACTGATGAACATCGTAACCGTGCCCAACTCTCATCTAACTACTCTGACAACCAATGCGTATCAATCAATTCCTTGAGCTTCAGACTTTAACTCTAGGTCCTTGGCATCTTTTGACTCTCTGATACTTTTTTCATTGGCAGCGAAATCATCTTCGGTGACCACATCCACGGCAGCGCCAACAACCTTGACCGGAATTTTAACTACCTCTATGGCGGTATCAACGACTGCACCAACCACGGTACCGACGCAACCCGATAGAGAAAACAGCAGAAATAAAGAAATGGCTAGCTTCGAGTGAATGTTCATGAATCGCCTCCAGATCATGTCGCTAATGACTAAGAGCAAATGCGGTGGTTTTGCCTCTACTTCAAGGCGCTCATTGTAATCGATCCTATTGACTAGAGGCCAGCCTCATTGCTCTCGTGAAAGGAAAAATTCCGCGATATCCTTATCCTCTGGCGTGGTAATTTTTATGTTTTGTGAACTACCTTGATATAGTTTTACAGAATGCCCAGCAAGTTCAAGTGCAGAGGCTTCATCGGTGACTTCAAATGCCGCCGCACGGCACCTTTCTAGAGATTCTTTTAGCGCTGCAAAGCGAAACATCTGCGGTGTTTGAGCTTGCCAAATCTTGGAGCGATCGATGGTTGAATCAACTTCCAAATGTTCTTCATAGCCAACGCTTTGCTTAAGCGTATCTTTACTCTGTATGGCCATAATCCCACCACTACCATCAGCAATTACCCTATCAATGAATGACTTCAGAATAGCCTTCGGCAAACAAGGTCTGGCCGCATCATGCACAATTACCCAATCTGTATCTTGAGCAAATCCAACCAACGACTTTAACCCGTTAAGCACACTGTCGGCGCGGGTCAAGCCTCCCTCAATGGTATTTATTCTTGGATTTTGAGATACACGGCTATAAAAAAATTGGTCGTCGGGTGAAAGACATACCGTGAGGGTTTGAAGATTCTCAACCGATAGTACCAAATCAATCGAGTGTTCAATAACGGTTCTACCAGCAAGTTTTAAGTACTGCTTTGGTATATCGCTCTCCATCCGTGCACCAACACCTGCAGCCGGCATAATGCCCCAAATATGTTCTCTTCTAATCACAGGGCATCAATTGAGGCTATTAAAGACTCAGCACTGGAAATCGAAAATGGCGCATCATTATCAAATATGATGTCAGCATACCGCGGATAAAGCGCCACCCTGTCCTTGTAAAGGTCACTCAGAGTTTGGCCAGGATTTATCATCAAACCACGTTCATAAAAATTATCGATGCGAGAAATTAAGGTTTGTTCGGTGATTCGCAAATAGACTAAATTGGCTTTAACCGCCAACTTTTCCATGGTCTCGTGGGAATAAACGGCACTTCCTCCAGTGGAAATAACGGCATTATTAACGTCCAGTTCTCTCAAAACTTTGGACTCTAGCGCGGCAAAGTAAGCTGAACCGTATTGATCCATGACGTTCTGTATGCTCATTTGAGATTCACGCTCGATCAATTCATCACCATCATAAAATTGGTAATTTAGTCTCTCAGACAAATACTTGCCCATTGTGCTCTTACCTGATCCCGGCATTCCAATCAGCACTATGTTTGTCTTTCTCAAAGCTATTCAGGCTCCGATTCATCAAAGCGATGGGTTGGTATCCGCGAGTCAGTAACCCAATCTAAATGCATCTTCTTGCTCTCGAAGCCCTTGCCATCCTTATCCACAAAGAATCGACCAAAGGCCACTGAATTTTTCACAATGCTGGCGGATCCTATACGGGTATACTCAAAAATGATGCTCTTTGAAATTCGAGCATTTTGCCTGATGTGGCAACCGTGCCCTATCCAAGTAGGCCCAACGATCATGGCTCCGGCTTCAACTCGGGTACCGCTGCCGATATAGACAGGACCTTGAATTTCACACTCATCCCAGTCGATACTCACGTTCAGACCGACCCACACTCCAGGCCGAATCTCCTTACCAGGCATTGGAATTGTGCGTAAATCCCCATTCATGATCTTTTGATTCGCTTCCCAGTAGTCCGAGATCTTTCCGATATCGATCCAATTGAAGGGAATATTGATTGCATGGAAAGGAAGGCCTCGTTCAACTAGCAAGGGGAAAAGGTTGCCGCCAATGTCGAAACTTTCGCCAGGCGGAATCATATCAATCACCTCTGGTTCGAAAATATAGATGCCCGTATTTACCAAGTTTGATAGAGCTTCCTCAACCGAAGGCTTTTCCTGAAAGGATGTTATTTGTCCATCATCGTCTGCAACAACAACTCCGTAGTCGGTCACGGCTTCAATCGGCACTTCAAGAGTACAAATGCTAGCGACGGCACCGCTTTTCCAATGCTCTCTGACCGCTCGAGTTAAGTCTAAATCAATTAATGCATCGCCGCAGACAACCAGAAACGTATCGTCAAAGAACCCACCAAACTCCTGTATGCGTTTAATACCCCCAGCAGAGCCCAGTGCTTCCGATTGAATCTTTCCATCCTCAATGTGTCCCTCAAATGAGTAGCCAATCTCAACACCCAGACGCTCCCCATTGCCAAAGTAACTCTCAATCTTCTCTGGCAGATGACTAACATTGATCATAATCTCATCAAACCCATGACGCTTAAGCTCTTCGATCAGGTATTCCATAACCGGCTTCCCAATAATTGGTATCATCGGTTTGGGCATCTCGTTGGTCAAAGGACGGACACGTGTTCCCTTGCCCGCGGCTAAAATCATTGCTTTCATGAACTAATCCCCTTCAAGTTTGGATTGCAACCCGTTTGATATGCAGAGTTTAACTTGAACCGGTGCAAAATCGAAGCTTCGATGTCTGACGGAGTAAATGAAAAGTCTTTATCGACTGAACGATTATCGTTCTGTGGACTCAATGACTTTGAGATAGATCACTAGAGTCCACGTAAAGCTAATGCTGAGAAGCCTTATGGAAAACCAACTGCTGATCTTGCTCATCCACAACAATAATGTCTTGACTGGCAAATTCGCCGGCCAGAATTTTCTGGGCCAAAGGGTTTTCGATCAGCGTCTGGATGCTTCGTTTGAGAGGCCTCGCTCCGTACACAGGATCGAAACCGGACCGTCCGACCAAGTCTAACGCTGCGTCATTCACGTCGAGCTTAATGTCCTGTTGCAAGAGTCGCTTTCGCAAAATATCAATTTGAATATTGGCAATAGCCCGCACGTGAGACTGCCCAAGTGCATGGAAAACAACGATGTCGTCTACGCGATTAATAAACTCGGGTCTGAAGTGCTTTGTCACGCTCTCCATCACTAGAGCCTTCATCGATTCATAGTCGCCATCATGATCATGAACTCTTTGAGATCCCAAATTGGATGTCATGATGACGACGCAATTTTTGAAGTCTACTGTGCGGCCTTGCCCATCGGTTAAACGACCATCATCCAACACTTGCAATAAGATATTAAAAACATCAGGGTGGGCCTTCTCGACCTCATCCAACAATATTACTGAATATGGCTTTCGACGCACCGCCTCCGTCAGATACCCTCCCTCTTCATAGCCAACGTAACCCGGAGGTGCGCCAATTAATCGAGCCACAGAATGCTTTTCCATAAACTCCGACATATCAATCCGAACCATGGCATCGTCGGTATCAAACATGAACTCTGCCAAGGCTTTCGTTAACTCAGTTTTACCAACCCCTGTTGGCCCCAAAAACAGAAAAGATCCCGATGGTCTGTTCGGATCAGCCAGCCCAGCGCGAGAACGTCTTATAGCGTCAGAAACTGCCTTAATAGCTTGGTCCTGACCAATCACACGCTGATGCAGTCTATCTTCCATCTTCAACAACTTGTCTCTCTCGCCCTCCAACATTTTGTTTACAGGTATGCCAGTCCAATGCGCCACCACCTCGGCGATTTCTTCGTCGGTGACGTTACTTCTTAGTAATTGATTTGTGTTTCCATCATTCTCTTTAGACTGAGCGCGGGCGAGCTGATCTTCCAAATCGGGTATGGTGGCGTATTGCAGCTCAGACATTTTCGCCAAATTTCCTGCTCTTTTGGCGACCTCCATTTCAAGTCGTGCGGCTTCAAGCTCTTCTTTAAGATGTTGCGCACCATGCACAGCACTCTTTTCAGCCACCCATATTTCATCCAATTCGGCATAGTCACGTTCAAGCGACTGGATCTCTTTTTCAAGATCTTCCAAACGTTTCTTTGAGGCTTGATCGCTCTCTTTCTGTAGGGCCTCACGCTCGATCTTCCTGCGAATGATTTGACGATCCAGACGATCCATTGCCTCTGGCTTCGAATCAATTTCCATGCGAATACGGCTAGCCGCCTCGTCAATCAAATCGATTGCTTTATCGGGTAGGTTTCTATCGGTTATGTAACGATGAGATAAGGTGGCCGCAGAAATAATTGCAGGGTCGGTAATATCTACCCCATGATGTACTTCGTATTTCTCTTTCAGGCCGCGCAGGATGGCAATGGTGTCCTCGACCGAAGGCTCATCAACCACAATTTTTTGGAAGCGTCGCTCTAGGGCCGCATCTTTTTCGATGAATTGACGATACTCATCCAGCGTGGTTGCACCCACACAATGCAACTCACCGCGGGCTAAAGCTGGCTTGAGCATGTTACCAGCGTCCATTGCACCTTCTGCTTTGCCGGCGCCAACCATGGTGTGCAGTTCATCGATAAACAAAATAATTTGCCCTTCCTGTTTGGACAGATCCTTTAGTACAGCCTTCAGTCGTTCCTCAAATTCACCCCGAAACTTAGCTCCGGCAATGAGTGCTCCTAAATCAAGAGACAATAGCCGCTTACCCTTAATACCCTCAGGCACTTCCCCATTAACAATGCGCTGAGCAAGTCCTTCAACAATCGCCGTTTTTCCGACACCGGGCTCACCTATTAATAAAGGATTATTCTTGGTCCGGCGCTGCAAAACTTGCACCGTACGGCGAATTTCGTCATCTCTACCAATGACAGGATCTAATTTTCCTTGCTCAGCTCTGCGCGTCACATCTATTGTGTATTTTTCCAAAGCCTGCATTTGGTCTTCGGCATTCGCATCGTCGACATTTGCTCCGCCTCGAACATCCTCGATAGCTTTCTGCAAAGCTTCTTTTGTCGCCCCGGTGTCTCTCAGCAAACCACCCGCCTTGTCTTTATCATCGACTAAGGCCAATAAAAATAGGTCACTGGAGATAAATGAATCCCCTCTTTGTTGAGACAGCTTATCGGCGACATTAATAATTCGCGCTGATTGTTGCGACAAGTGGACCTCACCTGGTTGACCTTGAACTTGTGGGAATTCATCCAAAGCCTTGCGTAGCTTGTCAGTCATTGCACGTTCGGCTACGCCCACTCGCGCTAACAACGGTCGGACGCTTCCGCCCTCTTGATTGAACATAGCGCTAAGAATGTGCAGCGGTTCAATAAACTGGTGGTCTTTACCCACAGCTAGACTTTGCGCATCTCCTAGGGCCAACTGGAACTTAGATGTTAATCTATCCATTCTCATCGAGAACCTCGCTTTAAATTTATTCTATCTGAGCAATAGGTAGTATCGATACTTGATAAAACAAGACCCAACTTGTGAAAAAAGGACATACCGAAAACGGTTTTATTCTGATATTCTGAAGCGAGCGAAAATCCTGTCAGAAAGTAATTATGGAATACACTCTACCCAACAAAAAAGTCATTAAAAAGTTGGTCAAGCATTGTCTTAAAGAGGACATCGGCTCGGGCGATGTTACCGCCAGGCTAACGCCAAGAGACGCAAGAATCGAGGGAAAAATAATCTCGAGAGAACGAGGGGTGATTTGCGGGACCGCCTGGGTAAATGAAGTTTTTAAGCAAGTTGGTAAACGACACAAAACCAAGATTGAAATTGACTGGAGAGTAAAAGATGGAGATATCGTCAAAGCCGGGGCAACCCTCTGCCGTTTCGAGGGCTTAGCGCACCCGATTCTTTCTGGCGAACGCACCGCTTTAAACATCATGCAAACCCTTTCTGGCACAGCCACAATAACGCGACAGTACGCTGACGCCATATCACACACTAAAGCTAGGTTATTGGATACACGAAAAACCCTTCCGATGCTTAGGGAGGCGCAAAAATATGCCGTTTTATGCGGGGGTGGCGTAAATCATCGCATGGGCTTGTATGACGGTATTATTATTAAAGAAAATCATCTTCGCAGTGGAAAGAGTCTCGAAAGGATTGTGGCCGACGCCATCGCATCGATGCCAGAGGGCTCCTTAGTCGAACTTGAAGTCGAAACAATAGAAGAACTAGAGCGAGGTCTGCTTGCTGGAGCCAAGCGCATCATGCTCGACGACTTTAGTTTAGAAGACATGCGCGAAGCGGTTGCACTAACGGGCGATCAAGCCGATCTTGAGGCCTCTGGCGGAATCAATTTGGAAACCATAGCGGCCGTTGCGGAAACCGGCGTAGACTTCATTTCCTCGGGCTCAATAACAAAACACGTAAAGGCACTCGACTTATCGATGCTCTTTGACTACAAATAATGGTGAAATAGTCAATTAGTTGGCGGGGCGGTACTGTGGCAGAATGCATCAAACAATCGCCAACACCCAATTCACAGACCTTTCAAGTTACTCACTGAGTTATACAATTGCTCGGTGAGACCTCTTCTTCCTAGCTCATTGAGCTGATCATTCCAGTAAATTGGCTCGCCGATTGACACTTTGACAGAGCGACCAAATTTATTCACTGCTTCATGCAATAGCATGCCCATTCTCAGAGGCTCAGCGATATGGGAAGCCACATGGAACTTTCGGCTATTTCGACCATGAAAATAAACGGGTACCACGGTGGCTTGTGCTTCCTTAACAAGTTTAGCGGCAAAGGTGGTCCACTCTCCATCACGAACCTTACCAAACCCAAGTTTTCCCGCCGTAGACACCATGCCGGATGGAAAAACCAATACGGGTATGTTTTGTGACATACATTGCATTGCTAACTGCTTAGAACGAATGTTCGTCCGCATCGCTTGTTTACTTTGTTCGAAATCAACTGGAAGAAAATATGGAGCAAGCTCCTGATCTTGGCAAAGCATAGCATTAATCATTATCCTGAAGTCTCCGCGAGACCGCACCGCAAGATCGCAAAAAACCATTCCATCCACTATGCCGAAAGGGTGATTAGCCAAGAAAATAAGTGGTCCTTCTTTGGGTAGGTGAGCAGGATCAAAACCGTCGTAATTCACCGTGATCTGAGATTTAGTTAAGGCTTCCTTAAAGAAGGTTTCAATATCAAACGGTCGACTCTTCAAATCGAAGTAAATTTTCTCAATTTTCCTGCGACCAAAAATTCTCTCTAGGGCACTGATCACTAACCGCCGAATTGCTGGGTCATCATCCTTAGCGTAGGTAATCTTAGGCTTATCAGAGACATACTGCTTAAACTGAGGGTCGAGATCGGGTTTGCTCATATTAGGCTCTTAAAAAAGCGACTAATGCAGTTTATCACCCGAATAAAAATTTGTCCCTGAATACCAAGATCCGTCTTTCAACGATCGCTACTCTTCAAATGCTTCGCAGCCTTGTCGATCAGCCAACATAAACGTATCGGCGACTAACTTCAGTGGAGCAATATCTACGGCACTATCACCGATCGAACACAGTGAGGAAAACTCACGATAAATGGCTTCATACTCAACATAGGGGGTGTGTTCGGGTAGCGATTGCTCAATATCATTTATCAATAAGCGTGCGCCACCGTCTAACAGCGCAATCTGGCCAATGCTTGTTTCGATCCAGATACTCCATTGTTCATCACCCTCAACACGCCAATCGAGATCGACATCAATAGAGAGATTTGTCGACGTTGACATGCTCATAGAGGCGGCTATCGGTGAAGACTTATTTTCAGGAAAAACCAAGTTAGCCGACTTAACGAAGGGCCCATCAGGTAAAATTTCAGTAAGTATCGATAATCCATTAATTCCTGGGTCAAACACTCCAAGCCCGCCAGGCTCCCAGATCCACTCTTGTCCAGGATGCCACTTTCGCACACTCTCCTTCCAGTGCATCTTTACCGAACTAATCTTTGTGTCCTTGGCAGATAAAAGAGACTTAACCTGGCCTACGCCCACCGCATGTCTGGAGTGCCATGTGGTATACAAAGATGCCGCATTCTCTTTCGCCAACGCGGTCAATAAATCTACTTCTGAAACAGTAGAGCCGGGTGGTTTTTCCAAAAGTACATTCAGGCCATTTTTTAAAGCCAAGATTGCCGCCTCGAAGCGATATTGCGGCGGCATACACAAAGCAACAGCTTCCAAGGCAGGCTCGTTCTCGATCATCTCAGATAAACTAGTATATGCATTGACGCCCTCAAGCTGCGCATTTCGACTGGCGGTGGCAATTAAGTCAAAACCGCCCACGTTTTTAATCGAGGGCAAATGCTGGTCTAGGACAATCTTGCCAACACCGACAATAGCCAGTTTTATATTTTTATTTGACATTAAACTCTCCAAGGCAATCACCAAACAAGCGGAATCTATCATACATCATATTTATCATACAAATAAGATCGAGCCACAAGTGGATTTTTTTTACTCAAGTATTGTCGCATAATTCAGCCAGTCATGAATTTACTAAAAAAGCCATGAAAAATAGACAGCTTGTTCTCGGCTCCTCCTCGCCATTCAGAAAAGAGGTACTCTCTTCCTTGATGATTCCCTTTGAAACCTTCAGCCCCGATATAGATGAAACGCCGCTTGCTGACGAAACACCAATAGAGCTGGTGGAGAGACTAAGCATCAACAAGGCGAGAGAAGTTGCTAAGCGTTACACAAATGCATTGATCATCGGGTCTGATCAAGTGGCCATGCATGGCAATAAAATTGTCGGAAAGCCACACACGCATGAAGTGGCCATGGAGCAACTGCGCGAAGCTTCCGGAAAGAAAATTGATTTATACACCGGACTCGCTCTTTACAATCCCGAGCAAAACTCTTTGCAGTCCGATGTTGTAAAGTTTTCTGTCCATTTCAAAACCCTCAGTGAGGAGACTATGGATCGTTATCTTCGAAAGGAAGAACCGTATAATTGTGCCGGAGCCGTTAAATCGGAAGGACTTGGTGTTGCACTATTCGAGCGATTCGATGGTGACGATCCGAACGCGTTGATTGGACTGCCGCTGATCAGACTAGTTTCAATGTTGGAGCGAGAAGGCTTCGACGTGTTCCAGTAGGTCAAAATGCTAGACCAAATCACACCACTCATACTCACCTACAACGAAGAAGCTAATATACAGCGTACGCTCAGCTCATTAACATGGGCACACCGCGTTATCGTATTGGACAGTTTTAGCTCAGACTCCACGCAAGAAATCTGCACTAGGTTTGACAATGTTGAGTTTCATCAACGAGCGTTTGATAGCCACTCCAAGCAGTGGCAGCATGCCCTCGACCTCAACAAATACACTCCTTGGGTTCTAGCACTTGATGCAGACTATGTATTGTCTCAAGAACTAGTTGATGAACTTGAACAGCTTAAGCCAAAGCAAGGAACGCACGGATACAAAACAAAGTTTGTCTACAGGATAGATGGTATCAATTTACGGGGTAGCCTTTACCCACCAGTCATCACACTTTACAAGGCGAGCAAGGCCTATTACCAACAAGATGGCCATACACAAAGAATCGTTGTAGACGGTGTCATCGAAGAGTTGTCAGCTAAAATTTTCCACGACGACCGCAAGACCATGAGCCGATGGCATGACTCACAAAAAAAATACGCTTTACAGGAGGCACGAAAGCTATCAGAAACACACTTCAGTGGTATGGGGATCAATGACAAAATTCGATTTATTGGCTTGGCTCCTCTTGTGGTGATCCCCTACACGTTGATCGTACGCGGAGTGATCTTTGATGGATTGGCTGGACTGAGGTATACATACCAACGCTTCATTGCCGAAGTATATCTGCTTAGAGCAAGACTGGGCTTGCTCTAAGCAGAGCGAACCACTGAGACTACTGGATAGCCGGTCCACCGCCAAAAACTGACACCACTCCGCGACCAATAGCCACTCCCAAGTCTCTGGGAAATTGCTCCCAAAAATCAGGACGATAGCTGTAGTCAACAACACTCTCTTGTCCTATGACCTCTCTAGCAACAAATCAAGGGTTCCGAACTCGTCAACTAAGCCCAATTCCATTGCTTGACGACCACTCCAAAACAGCCCACTAAACAGATCAGGGTCGTCCGCCAGCTTCGCTCCTCGACCAGACTTCACGACATCAATAAATTCTTGATGAACAATCTCCAGCATTTGTTTTGCATGCTCTTGTTGGCTTGGATTGACAGGAAGAAAAGGATCCAAAATTGATTTATTTTCACCGGCGGTTAGAGATCTTCTCTCCACACCGAGCTTTTCCAATGCGCCAACAAACCCAAAACTATCCATTCGTACTCCGATAGAGCCAACAATTGAAGAAGGGTTTGCGTAAATCCTGTCAGCGGCCACAGCGATATAGTAACCTCCAGAGGCACAGATGTCTGAAACCACAACGTGCAAAGGCTTGTTTGGATACGCAGATCTCAATCGTGTAATTTCGGAATTTATTTCATCGGACTGCACTGGCGAGCCGCCCGGGCTATTTATTCTGAGCACGACGCCTTTTGAGAGTGGTGCCGCGAACGCTTGTCTTAGACTTTGATTAATCTGATCAGCGTACACTCCTTCACCACCAATCACGCCAGTTAACTCCACAAGAGCGGTATGAGGGGCGGTCGATCCAGCAAAACGGCTCTGTTTTGCCGAATAATTAATCACGGTGAACAGATACCAGACAATCATAATAAAAACTAAAAAACGGAAAATTCGACGCCATTTTCGATCCCGCATATAGTCGACAGCCAGGCGTTCCAAAATATCGTTAGAATCGGAAGCTACTTTTTTGCTGCCTGGCAACGAACCAGCATCTACTTTCTTGCCCCACATAATAAATCTATCCTCTCTCTTCCGTTCAGTCTTCAGCGACGCTGTATGATTCACTGGCCAAAAACAAGTTATTATCTTGGACTCTCACATCCATGGATTCAAGCCCTACCCCATAGCAGGGCCCACCCAGGCAAGCTCCAGTATCGGGAGCGTACTCCGCGCCATGTGTCGCGCAGATCAGTGTTTGTCCATCATCTGAAAAAAACTCACCAGGCATATAGTCAAGCTGAACGGCAATGTGTCCGCACCGATTCAAGTATGCAAAAAACTGACCATCAAATTTGACCGCAAACGCAGGCGCTTTAGCGCCGTCACTGTCCACCACACTGAACCGTATTCCCTTGCCTGATTCCTTGAGCTGATCCAATGATCCGATTAAATTCAAGTCAGGTGAGTTACTCATATGCTTTTTCCAATTTTCCATCACTTAGCCAAGAGAACACGCCACTGACGCTGGACACTAAGTGCGTTGGGTTGTGACTGTCCAGTTTATCTTGATCATGTGCTCCATAGGTCACGCCTAGGGAATCTATGCCAGCGGCCTGGGCCATCTCGATATCGAAAGCTGTGTCTCCAATCATGATAGCCTTGTTCGCGTCTATCGCTGTGAAATCAAGGATTTCATGCAGCATTTGAGGATGAGGTTTAGTTCGACTTTCGTCCGCACAACGAGTGACGGTAAAAAACTCAGAAACGCTAGTGACACTGAATGCCCGATCAAGCCCTACTCTTGATTTTCCGGTGGCCACCGCCATCAGCACGCCTTGCTCTTCAAGGAGTCGTAATCCGGACTCAACACCTTGAAAAAGCGCTTGTTCGGTCCCATCGCCAGTGACAAAGTGATACTTATAGCGATCAACCATAAGAGCTCTTTGCGCTTCGCTCGCGTCGGGGAATAGCACGCTCATACACTCATGTAAGCCAAGACCGATAATCTGCTTGGCTTGTTCAATACTTGGTTTGGGTAGATCCGCATCTTCAGCCGAGGCACGGATACAGTTTGCAATCTTTAGGGTGGAGTCCATCAAGGTACCATCCCAATCGAATACGACTAATTGATACATAAATCTAGTTTCTCTATTACCGATTGAAGCTCGTCATCTAATGGAGCTTCGAAGTCTACCCTCTGCTTCGTGACAGGGTGATGCAATGAAAGCCGAGCTGCATGCAAAAAAAGTCTCTTAAGGCCGAAACTTCGGCATTCTTGGTTGAATACCTTATCCCCATATTTGGTATCACCAGCAAGTGGATGTCCCTCTGATAGACAGTGCACTCTAACTTGGTGGGTTTTACCCGTGAGAATTTTGACTTCGATTAACGAAGCTAACGTTGATCTCGACATGGTGCGTGTAATCGAACTTGCATACGATCCTTGTTCATCGACAACAACGTGCCGCTCACCTGCCTTCCTAGCTTGAGTATTCAGTGGCTTAACTATCTTTCTAGACTGCTTACCAAAATCTCCAGACACTAGCGCCCAGTAACGCTTATCTAACCGACTATTCTTTTGCGAATTTGATCGAAAGTCTTCCTGAAGAGTCTTCAAACAAGCTGCTTTTTTGGCCAGCACCAAACACCCAGATGTCTCGCGATCCAAACGATGAACCAACTCTACAAATTTCAAATCAGGTCTGACGGCTCTGAAGGCCTCTATAAGTCCAATCTTTATGCCACTCCCAGCATGAACCGCCATGCCAGACGGCTTGTTTAAGATAATCAGGGATTCGTCCTCAAATATGATTCTATCCGTCAAAAAGCTAAACCGGTGGCCTTCCGGCTCGACCTTTTCACGCTGGCTGATCTGAATAGGCGGCAGTCGAAGCGAATCGCCCTCCTTCAATCTTGTGGTTTGTTTTACACGACCCTTATTTATCCTTACTTCACCAGATCGAATAATGCGGTAAACATGTCCTTTTGGAACACCTTTGAGCAGTTTAAAAAGATAGTTATCCAACCTTTGACCTTCTGCGTGTTCGTCTATCCTCACGAATGACGGCTTGTGAAACTGACGCTCTTCATCAGCCTTTTTAGATCTAACATTTTTATTCAGCGTGGCGAGATTATCGCATTTAGACAGCTTAGAATCTCTTAAGTGTTCGCGTTTTTTTGCGCCAGAGGTCTTACTCGCTCTCCTTCGTCTGTCTTTCACGTCAGAAGACGATTTACGATTGCTACGAGTCTTATGAGATTTGCTGTTACGTGTCGCCAATGTTCTGATAACTCCATGGTCCGGTGGCGAATTATAAGTTGCCAAATTCCAGCAAGAAACCTCTTTTTGATAAACAAAAGAGTGGCTACAGACAACAGTTAGCCATTAAACCGCTAATACTTAGCCATCTATTTACACAATAGTGGCCACACTGTTATGATTCGATGGTTCCGGAACCATCCTTGGTTGATCCGAACAAAGCTTTTCTAGGGCACTCCCGGTCGCAAGACAAGGTGGCGCTCAAGATATAGATGAACTTATTTCAGGGAACGTGACGTACTCACGAAGCTTAATAGCTTGTATCCACAAGCCTGGGCTTCAACAATTATAGAGCGTTTCTACCTTTGAAACTTCAGAGTCAACTCAATTTAAGTCTCGCAACAAACGGCGAGAACGAGATGACGGCAACAAACGGCCAATACCAACGAGTATTTCACTGAGTTTCAGCGGGGATTGCCCTCCACCCCGACATTTGGAGGCCGGGATTTTATTCCCTTAGTACTAGCGAACAAAGAATCGATACAGACGTAGTTGGTTCGAAGGCGCTGGAGAGAATTTATCAAGGCAGCTGATGCTGCCTTATCAAGACGAGCTTGATTGAATGGAGCTTTTCGTTCCCAACTCAATGTGGAAGCGTCTTGATTTTGTGACACAAACTGTTGCGAACAGCTACCCGTAGTGTATCTATCGACATATCGATTCTAACTCGATCTGGGTTGTTAATCGTTAGTTCGGCTTAATCAGAGTTTATGATCGGCTTGTCATTAGACGACCTTGAACGCTCTGTTTTTTTGAAGCACTACATTGCTGATATATCTATACATAAACTGCGTAGCCAAAACACCCTTGATGTTTTGGTGTTAGTGATAAATATCAATCACTTAAAGCGACAAGAGATCCGAAACGATCCGTATATCAGACAATAGAGTAGCTAAGACTGGACTTAGTTTTATCCAACACTTGTTTTGATAATTAACTGGGGCCATGTCCGTCACTCTGCCGAGCTTCGGTAGAAACATCAGCAGCATGCCGAATCAGAGTCACTCCTCTCCTGTCTTTCTTTGGATTAACTTGATGCATCATTCTTTGAACCGTACCGCCTACTAGGTAGGCACGAGAGTTAAAGATGAAAAGAATGTTGTTTAACGCAACGCACCCCGAAGAGCTTCGGGTTGCTATTGTAGATGGACAAAAACTAATTGATTTAGATATTGAGACAGCCAATAGTGCGCTCAAGAAAGGCAATATCTATAAAGGAAAAATCACCAGAATTGAGCCAAGCTTGGAGGCGGCTTTTGTTGAATACGGAGGAAACCGACAAGGATTCCTTCCGATGAAAGAAGTTTCAAGAGCTTACTTTCAAAACTACAATTCCGAAACTCCCATCTCGCAAGTCAAGATTGCCGACGTGCTTAAGACTGGCCAAGAACTGCTTGTCCAAGTTGAGAAAGATGAGCGTGGCAACAAAGGTGCGGCGCTAACAACCTTTATCAGCTTAGCAGGAAGATACCTTGTGTTTATGCCAAACAACCCTAAAGGGGGCGGCATATCACGTAGAATTGAAGGGAAAGAAAGACAAGAACTCAGAGATGCGATGTCTCAGCTAGACATTCCCCGTGAGCATGCGCTCATCGCTCGCACTGCAGGGATTGGAAAGTCAGCTGAAGAATTACAATGGGACTTAGACTATCTACAACGTCTTTCGCAAGCCATTGACGAAGCGGCAAATGAGAATCCAGCACCATTCTTGGTATATCAAGAGACTAATCTAGTCGTTCGATCAATTCGAGATTATTTCCGCAGTGATATCAGTGAAATCATCATCGATGACAAAGATATCTACGAGCGTGCGTCTCGATTTATGAATCAAGTGATGCCGCATAACGTTATCAAGCTGAAGCTGTATGACGACACAATTCCGCTATTTTCACGTTATCAGGTCGAACACCAAATTGAATCGGCCTACGCACGCGAAGTGAATCTACATTCCGGTGGTGCATTAGTCATCGATCCCACTGAAGCGCTGACCTCAATCGATGTAAACTCAGCGAGAGCAACCAAAGGTGGAGATATTGAGGAAACGGCTCTGCAAACAAACCTTGAAGCCGCCGATGAGATAGCACGTCAATTGCGAATTCGCGATTTGGGTGGTTTGGTAGTCATCGACTTTATCGATATGCTGCAAAATAAAAATCAACGTGCTGTCGAGCAAAGACTAGCAGAAGCTCTCAAAGCGGATAGAGCACGCGTACAGGTTGGTAAGATTTCGCGATTTGGCCTTTTGGAAATGTCTCGACAGAGACTACGGTCTTCTATTTCGGACTCAAACTATCATGTTTGTCCACGTTGTGAGGGTAATGGTCATATCAGAAGTGTTGGCTCATCCTCATTAAGCGTGCTCAGAATAATCGAAGAAGAGTCTCTCAAAGAGAATACTGAAGCGGTCATTGCTCATTTGCCAATAAAGACCGCCACCTACTTACTCAATGAAAAACGTCATGAGGTGAGCCTGCTTGAAAGCAGATTGGGAACCAATATCACCATTGTGCCAACGATCGAATTGGAGACACCGCACTTCAAGATTCAGCGTCTACGAAGCGAAGATTTGGATGAGATGCCGAATCTTCCAAGCTATAAAACAGAAATTGCTGAACCTAAGGAAGACCCCAGAAAGGCAAAGTATCAAAAGAAAACTCAGCCTCAAAACGTGGTTATTGCTCCGAATACTGCTCCAGCAGTCGGGATTGAGTCTATTGCCATGGAGAGCAAACCGCCGGCACCGGCGCCAGCGCCTGAACCACAAAAACCAGGCTTATTCGTGAGGCTTTGGCGCTCTCTGTTTGGGACTGGTGAAGAAGAAACTGAGCCGAAGAAGAAGAATCGTAACAATTCAAAGCATAACAACCGAGGTAATCGTAACCGCGGCGGCAGAAACAATAATCGCGGCAATCGTAACCAAGGCGGTAATCGAGGCGGTAAAGGACCAAACAAAAACCAAAATAATCGCGGGGGCCAGAAGAAACCACAAAATAACAAGCCGAACGCGAAACAAAATGACGGTAAGAACGTGCCTGAAAACAAACAAGACGGACAGGCTAGAGGCGATGCTACTAACAAGAATCGCAACAGAAACCGCAACCGCAACAGAAACCGCAATCGCAACAGAAACAAGAGCGAAGGCGCTCCTCAAGGGCAAAATAAAGAGGCATCGAACAAGCAGTAGAGCTCTTGCCTCAGCATGCTATAGTTGGTCTCCAAGCATTTGGAGGCCAACCTTTTAGTCATGTGCGGTTTAGCAGGAATATTAAATAGCACCCACACCTCAACAAGCGATCAGCTTAATGAGGCCCTTCGTTCGATGTTGGCGGCCCTGAAACACCGTGGGCCGGATGGAGAAGGCGTCTTTAGGTGCTCGACGGGCGCGGCTTATCTGGCGCACACCAGACTCTCAATCATCGATCTGTCGGACTCCGGGCGACAGCCGATGCACAGTATAGACGGGCGCTACACAATCGTCTTCAATGGAGAGATATACAACTACCAGATACTACGAGAAGGCCTGATAGCAAAAGGATATCAATTTCAGAGCCAGTCTGACACGGAAGTAATCATCGCACTATATCAAGAGCACGGACCAAATTGTGTTTCTATGCTCAGAGGCATGTTTGCTTTTCTTATATGGGACTCTCGTGCCAATACGGCGTTCGCAGCACGCGATCCCTTGGGTATAAAACCGTTCTACTTTGGCTTTGACGATCAACGCAACTTCCTCTTTGCATCGGAACTTAAAGTATTACAAGCATCTGGACTCCTCTCAGACACCTTATCCGAAACCGGTCTTTTCACTTTTCTAAAACAAGGTACAGTATCTGAACCCGCTACGATGCTATCTGCCTGTCGTCTTCTGGAAGCAGGCCATATGCTCACCTGGACAAATGGAAAAATAGAACATGAGCCATACTGGAGTCCGAATTTTAAAGCAGAGGATTTTTCCTATGATCAGGCCGTATCAAAAACTAGAGCAGCGCTAGAAGATAGCATTCGTGCACACTTAGTCAGTGATGTTCCGGTCGGATTGTTTTTAAGCGGTGGCATCGATAGCTGTGCTTTACTTGCACTAGCCAGTGAGGCCTCAGACGCGCCTATTAATACCTATTCGATTGCGTTTGAAGAACCCGAATGGAATGAAGGAGATCTTGCGGCAAAGGCAGCTAAGCACTTCGGAGCAAATCACACCGAACTAGTCCTAACAGACACAGCAGCACAACCACTTTTCAAGGAATTTCTGGAGGCTGTTGATCAGCCTACGATTGATGGCTTCAACACCTACTGCGTAAGTAAGCTTGCAAAGCGAAACAATGAAAAAGTGGTGATCTCTGGCTTGGGCGGGGACGAACTATTTAGGGGTTATGCTTCCTTTGAAAAAGTTCCAAGAATAAGCCGTTATGCAAAGACTGCTTATCCCTTCAAGTGGCTCGAACCACTGATCAGACTGGCCGCATCAAAAGCTATTCGTCCAAAACTTGCTAGAATCTTTGACTCGATAGATGCAAATGGCGACCTGGAAAAAACCTATCAGAGCTTCAGAGGCATCTTCAGCCGGAAAGAAGCAAGCTATCTTTTGAAAGCGTATTCATCATCGAATTGCAGACCACCTAATTCTGACCCTAAAGAAAATGCTTTCCGGGACCTAGGCACATTAGATCAAATCAGTGCTCTTGAGATTAGCCAATATATGCGCAACCAATTACTCAGAGACAGTGATGTTATGAGCATGGCATGCGGGCTTGAACTCAGAGTACCATTGGTTGATCACGTACTCTATGATGCAATCACGTCAATTCCAGCCAGTCATCGCCTTCAAGCCGGCAAAAAGTTACTTGTGGACGCCGTACCCGAGATTCCGAATTGGATCGTAACTCAACCTAAGCGTGGATTTCGCTTTCCATTCGACCAATGGTTCTCTCAACATTGGAAAAACATAAGACCGATTCAGACCATTTCGGCCGAGATCACTTTACAACCTTGGTATCGCCGATGGAGTCTGTTGGTGCTCGATAGCTGGTTAGAGAAACACAAACAGTGACAAAAACTATTCGAGTTCTACACGTAATTCCATCGCTCGCACCGTGTCGAGGCGGTCCCAGTAAGGCCGCAATCGGCATGGTTTCCGCGCTTAACAAACAGGGAGTGTGCGCTGAAATTGCTACAACAAACGATAATGGCGATCAAATTCTTGATGTACCTCTCAACCAGCTAGTGGAATTTGAAGGCGTTCCGACTCGATTTTTTTCGCGCTATTCCCCAAACATACGGGCTGTACGTGAATTCGCATTTTCAAAGAGTTTTAAACGTTGGATAGATCAAAACTTGGATCAATTTGACCTGGTTCATGTGCATGCGATTTTTTCGTTTTCCTCAACCTATGCAATGCTTTGCGCACGGCGTAAAGGAATTCCCTATGTGGTTCGGCCGATCGGACAATTGGAGCAATGGGCGATCGAGCAATCAAAACTCCGCAAGCGGCTCTACCTATGGATCATTGAGAGGAAAAATCTTTCAAATGCCAGCATGATTCATTGCACTGCTCAATCGGAGAAACAACAAGCTTTGAAAGTACTGCACCACCAAGGTATGAAAGTGATCCCGCTGGGTTTGCCTTTACCAGAGATTATTGGTGATGCGCGGACAAAACTGATCGAAAAATACAGCCTTAAAGCGCAAGATAAAATCATTCTCTTTCTTGCTCGATTGCACCCAAAAAAAGGATTGGAACTTTTGTTCGAAGCGCTCTCTACAATAGACTCAGGCTGGCAGCTTTTGATCGTGGGCGATGGCGATTCTGACTATGTTGAGAAGCTCCACCATTTAGTGAAACAGAATGCGTTGAGTAGCAAGGTACGGTTCACAGGCTTTCTTGATGGTGTGGATAAAAATCTAGCCCTTCAAGGCGCTGACTTATACGCCTTAACTTCTTACTCTGAGAACTTCGGTATATCGGTTCTAGAGGCTCTTGCTTCGGACACACCTGTAATGATCAGTAGCGGAGTCGCATTAAGCAAAGAGGTCGCGGAACTTAATCTTGGGAAGGTTTGCGAATGTAACGTTAAGTCTATATCCGATAGTTTAAACGAGATGTTATCTGAATCATCATTTGAGTCTGGTCGATCTGCAGTAGAACAATATTTCAGTTGGAATTCAGTTTCACGTCAGCTCATCGATAAGTATCGGGAGATTCTTACAAAAGGAACCGAATCGGAACGCTAATACAAAGCATTATCTCGTTCTGAGCCGCAATCCTCATTTGGATTACGGCTCACAGACAACCAGGATAAGGTCACAAAAATCCTAGTTAACTTGTGCGTTAGCGGCCCAAGAGAATTCAGCTTGGTTCCCGAAGACCACCTTATTGAGTAACAAAGCGCTCCCGATAGAAAGCCACAGCGTTACGAACATATGGTGAATGTAATGCCAATGTTCTGGTTGAGCCTCACGGAATTGAGTGAAACCGTAGTAAGCACATCCAATGAGTACCGCGCAGATCGCCGCCCTGTAATCCACATTCTTGAACAAAAGCCCAACCGCAAAGCAAGATAATATAGGCATGCTGATCAAACCGTACAATTTCTGCACTAAGTTGATCAGGCTCTCTGATTGTGCCCAGATGGGTACCAGTGAGAGTGCGATCAATATAAAAACTGCCGTCACCAATAGGTTGAGAAACGCCACCTTGGTCTTTTTACCTTCGCTTTGAAAGTACTTCTCATGAATGTCACAAATATATAAGGCTGACGATGAGTTCAAGATACTGTTAAAGCTGGTAAGAACCGCCGCGGCGATTGCCGCAGCAAATACGCCCGACAACCACAACGGCAATACGTCACCAACAATTCGGCCATAAGCCGCATCACCAATATCCCCATATAGCTTGTAAGAGACAATACCAGGCAACACGATGATGGGCGGAATAATTAAAAACCGGATCACAGCGGCAGTCAAAACGCCTTTTTGTGCCTCCTTTACTGTAGGTGACGCCATCGCTCGCTGCGTAATAGTTTGATTCGTACTCCAGTAGTAGATCTGGATAAAAATCATTCCGGTAAGTAAGGTGTGCCATGGAATCGGAGACTGATCGTCTCCAATCAGTGTAAGCCTCTCTGCTGGGATTCCGGAGAAGTCGAAATTAATTTCGCTTAGGCATAACCAGACGACAACCAGCGCAAGACTCAATAACAAAACTCCACTGTAAGTGTCAGATATAGCCACTGCTCGAAGACCACCAATCACGGCATACGCGGCGCCCGCAATAGCGAAGGCAATCGCAATGACCATTAGAGGTACAGATTCGATGCCAAACATCTCGATCATGAACAAGGATCCACCATAAAGAATGGATGGCAAGAAGATGAAGACGTTACCCAATAAGAACATCACGCTGATCAAAGCGCGAATATGATGGTTGTTGTAACGTTTTTCGAGCAGCTCGGTGGTAGTGGTACAGTTGTATTTATAATAGATCGGTAGAAATACCTTAGCTAATATGATCAATCCGATTACAGCAGCAAACTCCCACCAAGCAAGTAGAGCCATCTGATTGCCATTCATGCCCACCAACTGATCCGTACTCAGATTTGTCAAAGTAATTGAGCCGGCCACAAAGATCCATGTCAGGCCACCGCCTGCTAAAAACACCTCTTTATTTTCTTCCTCTTGGTTCTTTTCATGTGCATTCGCTCTCTCGGCCAAGATTGCCTCGCGGCACTTGCGATAAGTGAGGAATCCAATTAATCCTGTTACGAAAACAAAGATGGCAACTTGCAATGTTTGCAATGGCATATTGACTCTCCAGTGGTGTTGAAATGATCTCTAACGGACCTATTAATCATATAAATAATACCAATAAGCACAACTAGAAGCCAGCGCTTATCCGAGTACGTGGCTCAGCTAAGAGATTTGTTGCTCCAGCCAAGCACTGGACTTAAAAAGGATCCAAATATCCTAATGAGGTTGTTAGTGCGCTCTTTTCCCAAATTTTTGAGTTCCCATCACTAAAATGCGACTGAGGAAACAGGCTCCGCGCCTCCAAATATTTGAAATTGAGGCTGCTCTTTTTCGTACAACTCCCCACCATCGATTCAATAGAGCGTCAGGCAATGGGCTGAGGACTCAGTCAATGCTTCTTGTCAGCTTTGCAACGAAGTATGGATCAATAAGCCCGCTCAATTGATACGTTTAGAGAGTTTAATGTACTTTTAGTAGCGATATTGCGCGTTCTGCACAGTGAAATATCAAGTTTTTTCTGGTTATCTCTTTGAGAAATGTGCGCGACCTGTGTAATAACTTTTTTTCATATAACATATGATTGCACATCATAACCATGAGTGTTAACTTACGCGCACTGACTCAATAACTTAACGATTTGTAAGCTTCTCGCCACCTTATCCAGGTTACCCATCTGGTGACTCAAAGAAAAACAACAATAGAGTAGTGAGGCGTGAACTACAGCAATAACAAGAATAAGCAAATCGGTTGATGAGACAGTGGTCCTTGTACCGGAACAATCCGTGAGGTGATGTGCCACAAGCTGAACAATAAACATAAAGACAGCGTGCAAAGACATTTTGAAAATAACTATAAAAATAAGAGCGCATCAATAATAACAATAACGCTCAAGCGCATTAAAACGGCAACCATAGAGTTGCCGTTTTTTATTTCCGCAGGGAATTTAGTAAAGCCTTATCTAATTTTTTACCAAGCCTAGGATCAAGATTGTAAGTCCTTAATCCCCAACTCTGATGTTGATACTCAGGCGAACATGGTTAGCCAGTTGCTATCCCAATAAGAGAACTATTGAGGAGGAAACTGCCTTACACTCTAATTTGCCCTTTCAAACACGGCAATTGACTCAACGTGAGCTGTATGTGGGAACATATCAATTACACCCGCGTGAGTAAGTTTGTAACCGTGTTCATGAACTAAAACACCAGCATCTCGCGCTAATGTTGCCGGTCCGCATGAAACGTAGACAATTTTATTTGGCGACAACTCTCCCATTCGTTTGACCATTTCAGCCGCGCCAGACCTGGGTGGATCTAATAGCACTTTATCAAAAGTCTGGTTTAGCCACCCACCATGAGAGTCCGCTGTCATTTCTTCATTAAAGAGATCACCGAAATAAAAATCGAGATTCGCAAGACCGTTTAACTCCTTATTGTGATCTGCTCTTGCCACTAAGGCTGCATCTCCTTCTACTCCCACAACATGCTTTGCTTTTCTGGCCAAAGGTAGTGTGAAGTTCCCGACACCACAAAACAAATCTAACACCCGATCTTCAGTTGAAATATCAAGCAAGTCAATCGCCCTAGATACCAGCGCATCGTTAATTCCGCCATTTACTTGAATAAAATCAGTGGGCAAAAACTCCACACGAATATCAAACTCAGCGAAGTCGTAGAACAATGGCTCAGGATCTTTTGGCCACAGTGGATGCACCGATTTTAGATTTCCTGGCTGCAGAAAGAGTTGTATCGAATGTTGTTTCGCAAAATCCTCCAACAGATCCAAGTCAGTTTGGATGAACGTCTCCAGATGTCGAATAATCATGACCGTGGCATTGTCGGCTACGGAAATCTCGACCTGAGGAATTTTATCGTTGCAGGAAGTCTTTTCTAAAGTCTCACGCAGAGTTGGCAGCAAAGAGGAAACCTCAGGGTATAGCACTTCACAGCGCTGAGTAGGTTGGATAAAACTGCTGTTTCTCTCCCTAAATCCAACAATCATGCCGCCCTTCTTTGGCACATACTTCGCACCTAGCCGCGCTCGTCGACGATACCCCCAAGACTGACTGCGCATCGGCGTGAACCAATTTTCGGGTTGGACGTCTCCGATTTTCTTAAAGTTTTCAGCCAGCTGTTGCTGTTTATATTCAATCTGTTTGTCCGGATCTAGATGCTGTAAAACACACCCACCGCATTGCCCGAAGACTTCACACCGAGGCTCTACACGAAACTCAGATGGCTCGATAACTTGAGTTGTCGATCCAAACAAATAGCTCTTTCGATGCATTACAGGAACATACTCTACGCGCTCGCCAGGAAGAGCGTAGTCAACAAAAACCACTTTACCTTCGACATCACGTCCAACGCCGCGGCCATCATGAGCCAGAGACTCGATCATGGTTTGTTGTGGCGTTAAATCCAACTGTTTACGTCTACGTTTTCCCATACTTGTCTACCGTGTGTCGTTCTGCGTCGACTGACGCGATGAAAGTCGCGCATTGTAGTCTAAGCGAACTCCTCCGGGTATAGTATTTAGGTTGAATTTCGCTTCTTCTAAGCAAGCTAAAACACCTAATAAACATAACTGGAGAACTATTTATGCTTACCGTGGCACTAGTAACGTTACTAATTCTTTTGCAATACACCTATTTTACGTTGAGAGCTGAACTAGCGCGGGGCAAGGACACTGTCAAAGCTCCATCAGTCTCTGGAGATGAAACCTTTGAACGTCGCCTGCGCGTTCAGTTGAACACACTAGAGCAGTTGGCGGTAACACTACCGGCAATGTGGGTTTGCGCTTCCTATTTTAGGACGGATGTTGCTACCATTTTTGGCACGGCTTTTTTGATCGGCCGCTTTATCTATTCTTCATCTTATGAAAAAGAACCATCTAAGCGCGGCACTGGGTTCATTATTGGGTTCTTGGCAAATATGGCGCTGATACTGTGCTCACTTTGGGGTGTCATCACTAAGCTTCTGTAAAACAATGCAGTCCGGCAGGCCGCCGTATCCTCACTCTAGCTCAAGGATCAAAAGTCGGCTAGTCAAACACAATCAATAGACTGACCTGACTAAGATCCTTCCCATACGTCAAGAAATTCTATTAAATGCGGCTCTCCTTTGCGGAGGGCTGCTTTGACAACTTCATGTTCGCGCTGTAGCTCAGAGTCGGTTAGATTCCCTCTGACATACTGCCAGTGAAGATAAACTAGATAAGTATTCAAAGCGTCGGTTTCGCAGTAATCTCGTATCGCTTTTAGTTCACCCGATTTGTATTGTTGCCAGACTTTGGATCCACTCATCCCCATCTTTCCGGGAAGACCCAGAAGCACGGCTATTTCATCAAGCGGAGCAAAGGCTCTATTGTTATAACCCGCAATCACATCCATTAAATCCGTATGGCGCATATGAAAACGTCCTATGTAATTATTCCATTTGAAATTTGAATCGTCTTCACCAAGATCCCAATATCGTGGAGCTTGGACACCATTAATCAATCCTCGATAATGTAATACGGGCAAGTCAAAACCACTGCCATTCCAGGTAACCAGAGTTGGAGTGTGTTTATCCACACCATCAAAAAAGTTTTGCACTATCTCAGCCTCGGAACTCTGTTCGGTGCCCAAAGTCCAAACCGAAAACTGATCAGTGTGTGTGTTTCGATACACAGCAGAAATAGCGACGACTTGTTGTAAATGAGTGGCAATGAAGTCTCCACCAGTCTTTTCCCTGCGTTTGGCAAACATGACCTCAGCGACATCAGCATCACTCATATCCTCCTTGAGATCATAAAGCTTTCTGCCACCGCCAACATCAGGGATAGTCTCGATATCAAACGCCAATACGTTCATCAATACACACCAGTTGAGAGATATCGATCACCGCGATCGCAAACAATCGACACTATCGTGGACTTGCGCTGACTGGCCTCCATTTCAGCGGCAACAGAAAGCGCCACGGCCATCGCACCACCAGAAGAAACACCAGCAAAAATGCCCTCTTTCTTTGCCAAATCACGCATGGTTTCCTCGGCCAAGGACTGTTCAACATCAATGGTTCTGTCCACTCTGCTCGGGTCAAAGATTTTTGGCAAGTACTCAACCGGCCAACGCCGAATTCCCGGTATTTGAGATTCTCCCTCGGGCTGCACCCCAATTATCTCCACGTCGGACTTTTGTTCCTTGAGGAATTTAGAAACTCCCATAATCGTGCCCGTGGTTCCCATCGAACTAACGAAATGAGTAACCTCGCCATTTGTATCCCGCCAAATTTCCGGTCCTGTAGATTCGTAATGAGCATTCCAGTTGTCGTCATTGGAAAATTGGTCAAGAACTAAACCTTCACCTTTGGCCTGCATTGCCAGAGCCATATCCCGCGCTAATTCCATCCCCCCGTCAGCCTGAGACACTGAGATAATCTCAGCACCAAATGCCCGCATCGACGCTCTTCTCTCTTCGCTCATATTGTCTGGCATGATCAAGGTCATTTTGTATCCTTTCATAGCGGCAGCCATTGCCAGTGCTATGCCGGTATTCCCGCTTGTTGCCTCTATGAGCCGATCGCCCGGATTAATTTCTCCACGTTCTTCTGCTCGACGTATCATATTCAATGCCGGACGATCCTTTACCGAGCCCGCCGGATTATTGCCTTCCAGCTTTCCAAGCACTGTTACGTACTCTCCCTGCCACAGCCTTTTAAGTTGCACCAGAGGTGTATTTCCGACCAAGTCTTCAAGATAAGAGTAGTTCACGCTATTCCCAAAATTATTGCAGTGTAAAATCAAAGAGAGCGGCCGAAGCCGCTCGCTTAAATATGGTACGTGTTTGACAGGTTAGTCGTCGCCGCCGAATGACATCAACAGCTGGATAATGTACCAAAACATAAGAGCCACAGAAGAAAACAAGGCCAAAGAAGCAGCCACATGTTGCTCTTCGTTGTAATGATGAATGATATTCGAAGTTGTGTACAAAACACACCCGCCCGCGAAGAGTACCATCACAGCAGAGAACCACATACCTAAGCCCATACCAAAGGCAATAGCGGCAACGATTAAGCCAAGTGCAACAAAACCGCCGATCTTAAGAGCTGGACCGATAAATGAGAAGTCCTTTCTAGTCGTGAACGCGACAAAAGTAATACCTGTAACCAACGCCCCCGTGATTAACGCTGCGTTGGGCAAGACTCCAGGTGCAATTGCATTGGCCATAAAGATCAATGGAAGAAAGATAATCGCCTCAGCAACGATGTAAAGGCCCAGTCCAGCATACTGCATCTCACGGGAGGCACCAGATCGAGCCCACTTATCCGCCAGCATCCCAACACCCATGAATGCTGCCAATACGATTAACCAGCTCCATTTGCTGGTTTGTAAGATTTGTATAGCGATAGCTCCAGCACCCATTTGAATCAGAGCCGCTTCTAACAACGCAAACAAGCCGATTGCGGCACCTAAATGCGCATAGGTGCGGCGGATAAAGCCGGCGCGAGCCTCAGCAGGTAATTGACTAACGACAGCGCCAGAGCCAGCATTCATATAACTCATTTCAAAATCTCCATGGTTAAAATTGAGTGTAAATTTGTGTCGATAATATCATGGGAACGATAAAAGTTTATTCAATATGGACAACAATTAGCTGTAAGTTTTTATTACCACGGAACTCATTCACATCGACTCGATAAACAACTCGAACCAGCCCTTTTGGCTGTTCATCGTGTTTTTGAACGCCACCGAAGTAAATGGCATCTATCGGCTCACGCATACCTTCTTTGGCAAGCGTCAACTTAAGATGTTCTTCCCCCACGATGCGACCCTCTTTCACTTCAAAATAATCATCAAAAACAGGCTCAAAAAAACCCTGCCCCCACGGTGTTGATTGATGTATTTCATTTGCAGTTTGAAGGTTCAAATAGCTGGCAGATAAGGGACCATCAGACAATATAACGTGATCCCATGACTGATTTTTCGTAATTTCCTTTGAGACTTTGTCACACGCATCTCTAAATCGATTTAAATTTTCATCTTTTAGAGACAGACCCGCGGCCATTGCATGACCACCGTATTTCTCTATCAGCTTGGGGAATAAAGTGTCGATGCGCGCCAGCATATCGCGCATGTGGACTCCCTCAATACTCCGTGCTGAGCCTTTCCATTCTCCTTCATTTTCACCAGGAGCTAAAACAATCACTGGCCGATTGGTTTTTTCCTTAACTCGAGAAGCCACAAGGCCAACGATGCCTTGATGCCAACTGGGATCGGCCAGAACATAGGTACAAGGCAAGTTATCGTCTGCCAGTTGAAACTGCTCTACCACCGCCATGGCTTCCTGACGCATGCCAACCTCAACTTCTTTACGCTCCCTATTTAATTGATCCAACTGTGCTGCCAGTCTCAACGCCTGATCACTGTCTTCGCTTAGCAAACATTCAATTCCGACAGACATATCATCCAATCGTCCGGCAGCATTCAATCTTGGGCCCAAGGCAAAACCAAAATCCGCACTCTTGATCGTAGCGAAATTTTTTCCGGCAATTTGCAATAGCGCTGATACACCAACACAAGCATTCCCTTGTCTAATGCGCATCAGCCCTTGTTGCACGAGTATGCGATTGTTACGGTCTAACGGCACCACATCAGCGACAGTGCCAAGCGCCACCAAATCCAAGAATTGCGACATATTGGGCTCTTGAATATTGCCACTTTGAAACCAGCCTAGCGCTCTAAGTTTGGCTCTCAAAGCTAACATCACGTAAAAGATAACCCCAACGCCTGCGAGATTCTTACTTGGAAATCGATCGCCTGGTAGATTTGGGTTAACAATCACGTCCGCTGTCGGCAAAGTCTCTCCCGGCAAATGGTGATCGGTCACCAAGACTGACATCCCTAAGGCTTGCGCTGCATGAACACCATCGACACTGGAAATGCCATTATCCACAGTCACAATCACATCAGGTTGACGCATCGCCGCGACGCCAACGATTTCAGGTGATAGCCCATACCCATACTCAAAACGATTTGGAACTAGGTACGAAACTTCATCTAACCCAAATGCCCTCAGACACTTTACTGCCAGCGCACAACTGGTGGCACCGTCAGCATCAAAATCTCCAACCACAACGACCGCTGCGCCAGCTGTGACTGCCTCTGCAAGGAGCTCAGCTGCAGCATCAATATTTGTTAACAGGTCAGGCGGTGCTAGACTCTTGAGACTCATCTCGAGCTCATCCAGACCTTTGACTCCTCGATTGGAGTAAAGTGTGGCTAGTAAGGGGCTCAACTGAGGGTGATTAAGCTGGCTAGCAATGCCTTCTCGGCGTTTTATTTTTATCTTAGACACGTGTTCTTTCATGAAAAGGTTCTTGTCCTCAATTGTACGTTCAGACCGACTAAAATGGCTAGCAAGAGCTGCGCTGATTTGGCTTTCGATTGGGATGACTTGGGTTGTGACACGCCCCGCTTATAATTTTGCACATTGGATACCGCACAATCTACTTGAGTACATCGGAATACCTTATGCCATCGTGTTGGCGGCGGAGCAAAATGCTGACCTAGTTTTGCATTTCGCCGGAGGGTTTGTCCTCACTGTTCTAATCCACACAGCAGACATACCCGGTATAGGAAAACGCAAATTGATCTCTCTTTTGTTGGTTTGTTCATTATGTGTGGCGGCAGAGGTTGCTCAGCACTTAATAGGCAGAGGTACAGAAACTAGTGATTTACTACTCGGAATTTGCGGTAGTTTCATGGCATACTTGGCGCTTGAAAACAAACGATAACTCTTCGACTCATTCCAACCAGATTTTCTTTTTGTTACTAGTCAATATGGCTAACAAATTGCTACAAACTTCAAATAAAACAAAAACTTTGTGGCAATCTACACTGTAACAATCCCAAGCAAAACTCATGCACCGATGCGACATTCATGTACATGAAGGGTTGAATAATGAGCAAAAAACAATAATGTTTTCTTAATGAACCAAAAAAATTGGATTTCTGGGTAAGTTTTAGAAACTTGAAGGTAAGCTCCCTTGACTACTAAAAACCAAAATACCGCCCCTGATGGCATAAATAACAGCTTGTTTCTCGACATCGAACGCCGTGCAAACAATCTTTCTCTAAACGGAACAAAGCATCCTTTCAAATGGCACCAGAATGTCGAAGGCTTGTTAACCAGCAAAAAAGTCGAACAGGTTCGACAGAGTTTAAAGAAACTCGAGGTCGACGACTATGTGGCTAAAGTTTTAGATGGCGCGGAGTCGGCGAAACGTCCAAGCGCTAAATCAGTGGTTAGCAAGTTCAGAGGAAAAATACACAGTGAGTTTGAACTGGGCCCGCTCTACAGCATCGAGCTTTCGCTAGAATACAAAGGCCAAACTCGTCGCATGGCGTTTATCGTGCAAAACCGCAGCGTGGCGAATGGCGTATGGAGTCCGGAACACCACCTTGAAGCATGTCGCTTAGCGAAAAACTATTCTTCGCGGGCCATACCAATAGTGACCTTTATGGATACGCCCGGCGCCGACGCGGGCACCGATGCGAACGCAGCCAATCAAGCTCATTCAATTTCAAGACTCATCGCGGTAATGTCGTCTCTTAAGGTTCCCACGTTAGGAGTCATATACGGTCTTGGTTATTCTGGTGGCGCCATCCCGCTGGCAACCACAAACTTATTACTGGCCGTCAAGGACGCCGCCTTCAATACTATTCAACCCAAGGGCTTGGCCAATATTGCGCGTCAATATAATCTGTCTTGGCAAGAGAGCGCACGGTATGTGGGTGTCTCGCCTTCGGAATTGTACAAAAGCGGGGCCATCGATGGAGTCGTCGACTGGAAGCCAGAGCTCAACTCGGAGGATTCAACCAACCTGGTAGCGGCTATCTTTACGGGAATCCAAGAGATCGAAAAGGACGCCAAGCGCGAAGTCCTAGAGAACCCCTTGGTAGCGGCTGACTATGTAAATAACGTTCGCACTGAAAAGCTGCACAAGAAAGCATTTGAAGAGCTACAAAAAGCGGCGCAATTTGAACTTTACGGCGAACTCTCTGAGTTTCCTAGCGTCTATTCACACGCCATGCGCTATCTGCGTTCCCTGTCCATGCGTTGCCGCATACACTCTGAAACTGTCGAAACCTATGGTCGACTGGCTGATGAGGAAATTCCCACCGGCGATTTGGAAGAGCGAACACAGCAAATGCGCAAAAAAGCATTTGAACAGTGGCTCTCTGACCCCGAAAAATTGGTGTACAACGATCAACTCTCAAAGGCATGGAGCAACCTCCGTCAGAAACATGAGGAACTGAATAACGATCGCAGCAAAATTACCGCGCTTATTTTGGGAGACCCTCAGAGTAATTATCGTAGCGCGCAAAAATCATTCTGCTTTGTGCTGTGCTTATATCTGTACAATCGATGGAAGTCCGACGCCGTCTTCAACTTTGTTGAAATGAACAGACGTTTAGACAGTATCGATGAAAATAGCCCAAGCTTTTTACATAAGCACGAGTCGGACCTGACTCTTTTGGATACTTTGAACGAACCAAGTCTGAAAGAGATTATGCAAACCCAGTTTAGAGATATTCTGGTATTCGATGCCCTGTACAACAATATCGTCGATAATTTTGGTGAGATTGCGGAAGAATCTAAAGCATTCCAATCTTTGTCAAAAGACACGCTAAAACGCATCTTAGATACATCACTGGAAAAAGTGGCAAATAGCGTCAGTGGCTCAATGAGCGATGAAGTGGTCGATAGCGACATCAAAGCCGAATTTGCCAAGTGGCTAAATCATTTTGTTAAGTACGATCAACGCGGCGCCTTTTTGTCTGATGTCGAAGAGTGGAAACGCGTCAATTTTCCAAGAATGTCAGACTCATTGTTGGTATTGATTACCTACTTTTTTGAGACTTTAGTTCCAAGATTTATTGACTCGCAGATGAGCGGGCGCAACTACAATGGCCAAATCAACCCTTGGAGAATTGGTAAGCGCAAGGACTTTTGGAACCAACTCAATATTGCGTACCAAGACCTGCTGGTACAACGAGTTCTTACCTCTTATAAACGCCAGAAACTCAGTACGGTCGACGCTTTTAAAACGACCTTATTTGATAAGTTCGACGAGACCAATGGAAATAAAATGACAGCTAACCCTGTTCAATTTCCAGGGTTCCGCCAATCCATTGAAAAAGCATTAAACAATGACATTACCCCTTGCGGGGTTGTAACGGGCATCGGTGAGATCAAACTCAACGATGAGGGTGAGACCGCCCGCGTTGGTGCACTTATCTCCAACGTCGCGTTC
This sequence comes from uncultured Arenicella sp., assembly GCA_963669225.2. Lineage (GTDB taxonomy): Bacteria > Pseudomonadota > Gammaproteobacteria > Arenicellales > Arenicellaceae > Arenicella. Next base: position 1,055,951 of record OY769919.2, read on the forward strand.
CAAGCTGGTGCATTTGACATGGCCGGTGCGGAAAAACTTTGCAAATTACTGATTGACTGTACTGAGCAAGGCCTACCGATCGTCTGCTTTGTTTCTTCAGGTGGCATGCAAACCAAAGAAGGCCCAAGCTCATTGTTCTCAATGGCAATCGTAAATGATCGTATCACCGACTTTATCGCTGAAACCGGTTTACCTATCGTGGTATTTGGTTTCGGAGATTGTACCGGTGGTTCTCAAGCAAGCTTCGTTACGCATCCTCTGGTACACACTTACTATTTTAGCGGTACGGATATGCCGTTTGCTGGACGCGTTGTTGTACCCTCGTTTTTACCTTCAATGTCCACGACATCGAATTACCTAGCTTCAACCCCAGGGGCGATGCAAGGCTTGGTCAAACATCCTTTTGCTGATGGATTAGACGATAAACTCAAAGAAGTTGATCCGAATATCACCCTGCCTGACCTTAGCATAGGTGAAGTGGTCAAAAACGTGCTCTCTGGCATGGCCTCGGTGGAGGAAAAGCCGGGTAAGAGCGTGGTGCATCGAGCCATTGATAAAATGGGCGAAATCGACAAGGTGCTGATTCATGCACGGGGCTGTACTGCCGTTAAGTTGATCAGAGTAGCCCAAGCCAAGGGACACAAAGTTCTGTTGGTGCAATCTGACCCGGATATGGGCTCGGTTGCCTGCGACATGTTGACTGAACAGGATGAAGTCGTTTGCTTGGGTGGACAAACACCAGGCGAGAGTTACCTAAACGGACTCTCAGTGGTGACCATTGCTAAGAATCGCGGTGCTACCGCTTTGCACCCAGGGATCGGCTTCTTATCGGAGAACGCCGGTTTTGCTCGACTCTGCCGAGCGAATGGCCTGAACTTCGTAGGCCCAAAAGCCAGCTCGATGGACACCATGGGCAATAAGTCCAATGCGATTACCACGGCCATGGAGAACAACGTCCCGGTTGTCCCCGGATCTCATGGAATTTTGACGAGTGCTGAAGCCACCGCCGTCGTGGCGGAAGAGATCGGCTATCCCGTGCTGCTAAAAGCCGTTCACGGCGGCGGCGGCAAAGGGATTAAGGTTGTTCGAAGCCCTGCTGAAATTAAAGATGCCTTTAACAATGTGTACAGCGAAGCTCGCAGCGCTTTTGGTAATGGTGACCTTTACCTAGAAAAGTTTGTCGAATCCATGCGTCACATCGAAGTACAGATTCTTCGCGACCGACATGGAAATACGAAGGTTCTAGGGCTTCGAGACTGTACTGTACAGCGTAATAATCAAAAAGTATTGGAAGAGTCGGGCTCGACCATGCTGCCAAAAGACTTAGAGAAGCAAGCCTATCAGTGCGCTGAGAACTTGGCCAACGCCGTTGACTACTTCGGAGCAGGCACGGTCGAATTCATCTACGACTTGAAAGCCAATGCAATCTACTTCATGGAAATGAACACACGCCTGCAAGTGGAACACCCCGTCACGGAGTGGACCTCAGAGGTCAATATCGTCGGCAAGCAGTATGAGATAGCCGAAGGCAAATCAATCGAAGATATCAAGCCCAAGAGCAATGGTTTTTCAATCGAAGCCAGGGTTACTGCTGAGAAGGCCAGACTGGACACCAACGGCGTAATCGATTTTCTACCCACGCCGGGCTTAGTAACCGAGTGTAAGTTCCCCGAGGGAGATCACATTGAGGTAATCGCTTCAGTTTCCGAGGGCAAAACAATTTCGCCGTTTTACGACAGTATGATTGCGCAATTGGTTGTTCACGGTAAAAACCGTAAAGATGCCATTAAGAAGTTGATCGAAGCGCTAGACAAGACCGTTATCAAGGGTGTTTGCACAAACATATCGTTACTCAAGCGAATTCTGAATGATAGCACCTTCGTAAAAGGTGACTACGACACGGGTTATCTTCCCGCATTTTTTGATACTCTGGATAAAGACCAGGTCGTCGAAGAAATGGCTTATACGGGCGTAGAGAAAAGCGACAGTGATCTCGCCACTTTGAAAATAGCGGGCACTGATGAGATTAAAGTTATCTCGCCGATGACAGGAATCTATTACTCAACTCCTTCTCCGAGCGAACCGGACTTCGTCAGTGTTGGAGATACTGTCAATCTGAGCCAAACACTTTGCCAAGTGGAAGCGATGAAGCTGTTTACTCATATATCCCTGTCTAGTGTTCCGGGTTCTGGCGAAATTTTCACGGCGGAAAATAACTACGAAGTCGTTCGTGTAAACCAAGCTAACGGCGCACAAGTCAACGCAGGTGACTTGCTGTTTGTCGTGAAGCCAGCCTAAAAGTATCTGGCAAACAAAAATGTTAAGCCCCTGATCCAGTCTATTTTGAATTGGTTCAGGGGCTTTACGTTTTGGCTGGTGAAGTCTTCTCAGAAAGACACAATCGACTAAGTTATGACGTGACAGTTTGACTGCCTTGATATCCTTCCAAGACCTCCACTGGCACGTTGTCACCAACGGAACAGCTTAAAATCTTACTTAAATGCGTCATACACAAACCAGTTTCGTCCTGCCAATGATTGAATGCGGCTTGAATTGTCTTTAGATCTTTTTGAGACGTTGCTTTCTCACTGATATCCACTCCGTTAGCCAATAAGGCGGTAATTACATCGCCGGTCAGAATAAAGCTGTCCTTCCCAGAAAAACGCAAGAACCACTGCGCGGTCTTACCCCCTAATCGAGCGCCATTTTTATGTAGATATTTCATTAGCCCTATTTGGTCTGAGGCCGGCCAATCGGCAAAAAAGCTCGCAAACGTCCCATATTGTTCGGCAACCTCTTCTATCATCAGCGCGTTTTTGAAAACCGTTTCTATCTTCTGCCAATTCCGAATGATGCGCGTATCTTCGATATAAGCCTCCCACTCTTCAGGAGACTTGGTCAATAACTCCCCTAAATCGAATCCATGAAACGCTTCTTCAAAGCCTGGCCACTTTGCACTAATAACTCGCCAATGAAACCCGGCATTAAAAACGCATCTTGTAATCTGAGCCAGATATCGATCGTCACCAATTCGACGTAATTCATCGCCAGTCAATGGTGTAGTGAGAAGTCTCTCCAGTTGCTCTTGGCCGCCTTTTCTCTTAGCGGCAGATTCCATGATTAATCTAAATTTTTTCATATCTTTGTAGATAAATGTGCGCTATCAAAATGCAGTAGCGAGGCAAATCTATAGTCCAATCAACGACCACATCACAAACTTTTTAACTGCAAGCAAGTTTTGTTTGATTCTAGAACTAATTTAACCGTGTGTCTGGACAGTCTTGCGCATAGTATACGGGACTTGGTCCAAACTTAGACCAGACACAACAGTCTGTTTTAAAAGACACTTCGGTGATGTCTCAGATGACCTTAGCGTTTGAGAATCAGTCTCTAGCTCATTGGAACAATACCGGCCAACAAGATCGTTTAATCAGGGCTTGAACGCCTGCTGAAAGCCATTACACTACGCCCATGATTCAGTTTGATAATCTCAGTATACGGCGTGGCGAGACGTTGCTTTTTGATAAGGCATCTTTTCAAATACACCCTGGACAAAAAGTCGGTCTGACGGGTGCTAATGGGTGTGGTAAGTCCAGCCTATTCGCAATGTTGAGAAACGAGTTAGTAATCGATACCGGAGATGTAAAGCTGCCAGCTGACTGGGTTATTGCGCACGTAGCACAAGAGGCCGTGGCGTCCGATCAATCCGCATTGGACTACGTCTTAGATGGAGACACCGAGTGGCGTGAATTAGACGGATTGATTGGAGATACCGACCATCCGCGATTTCTAAAGTTTCAGAGCCGATACGAAGAGATAGACGGTTACACGGCACGTAGCAGAGCAGCTCAATTGCTCAATGGACTGGGGTTCAAAAAGGGTGACGAAGAGCGTCCTACTAAAGAGTTCTCAGGTGGCTGGAGAGTCCGACTTAATGTTGCCCGCGCGCTCATGTGTCGATCTGACCTGCTCTTGCTTGATGAGCCAACCAACCACTTGGATCTGGATGCTGTACTGTGGCTGGAACGCTGGCTTAAAAGCTACAACGGGACTCTCATTCTGATTGCGCATGATCGAGACTTCCTTGATGCACTGACCACTCACACTCTTCACATCGAAAATCAAAAGGCGACGTTGCACAAGGGGAACTTTACCGCTTTCGAGCGAATACGCGCAGAGCAGTTGGGCCATCAGCAATCGGCTTATGAAAAACAACAGCGTGAAATTTTGCACATGCAGGATTTTGTCCGTCGATTTAGAGCAAAAGCCACCAAAGCTAAGCAAGCCCAAAGTCGGCTAAAAGCCCTAGAGCGAATGGAGCGTATCGCACCAGCGCACGTCGACTCACCGTTCGATTTCACTATCCCCTCTCCCGAAAAAAAACCCAGCCCATTATTAAGTCTTCACGATATTAGCGTCGGGTATGAAGGCAAAACGATTGTATCCGGCGTCGAATTTGCAATGTCACCCGGTGACCGCATCGGGCTAATCGGTCCAAATGGAGCTGGTAAGTCAACCGTGATCAAAATGCTTGCCGGAGAAATCAAATTTGATGCTGGCAACTACCACAAATCAAAAGAAATCAACATTGGCTACTTCGCACAACACCAAATTGAAAAACTTCAGTTGGATCACACTCCGATGGAGCATATCCAGCTGTTAGACAAGCAGTGTAACTCGGGCCAAGCGACCGAGAATCAATTGCGACGTTACCTGGGAAGTTTCGGATTCTCTGGTACCAAGGCCACCAGTAAGGTTCGCCCGTTTTCTGGTGGCGAAAAGTCGCGTCTTGCTCTGGCACTGTTGTGTTATCAGAAGCCCAATCTCTTACTATTGGATGAACCAACGAACCATCTAGACATCGAGATGCGACAAGCGCTGGCCGTTGCGTTACAAGACTTTAGCGGCGCCGTAGTTTTGGTTTCGCATGATCGGCATTTGCTCAAGGTCAATTCAGACAAGTTGATACTGGTTGCCAACGGCAAAGCAACTGAGTTTCAAGGGTCGGTAGACGATTATCCTAAATGGCTAGCCGAGCATAACCGCGGTGGATCAGAAATTCATGAGGGCGAGATTCCGCCGGCAAAACAAGCCAATACCGCTTTGGCTAAAAAAGAGCAAAAACGCAAAGAGGCCGACATTCGCAAACAGCTTCAGCCAATAACCAGCAAAATTAAGCGCGCCGAGCGAAATATGGAAAAGCTCTCCAGTGAAAAAGCGAGTATAGAGGAACAGTTAGCCAACACTGAGCTCTATGAAGACGCCAACAAAGAAAAGCTTAAAAAGCTGCTGACAGAACAGGCCTACGTTGAAAAAGAACTTCATGAAGTCGAGGAACAATGGATGTTGCTCAGCGAAGAATATGAAGAACTACACCAGCAACTTAGCCAAGAGTGAAGCAATTGATGTGTATTAACCACGCGAGCTTTCAGGATAAGCTCGCATAAACTAGGTTCAACATCATAACAAGTATCATCAAGTACCCAGGCAATGTAGATAAAAATACGCGCTTAGGTTGGATCTTAGACACACGCTTGCCAATCAACAACGGATAGGCTGCCCGGGATAAAACATAGATCACGCCACACGAGGTAGCCAAAGTCGTTGATACAAAGACCGCGCAAAGCCACATACACGTTAAGAAGGGAATCATTTGTTCGTGAGTATTAATCACAACTCTATCTACCGCCAACATCTCTTCATTAGCCCCAAAATATCGATCGAACACTTCACCTCGTTTGCTGAACTCATCAATTAATCGATATTTGGTTCCGCGTTGCAGCCCCAATAAAAAGTAGTACCAAAGAAAAAGGTAAGCAACCGTCACCAAAACCGGCCCTTGGAATCCATCAATACTAATCATTATTATTCTCCAGAAGCGAGTATCTATATACAATCTGTGCTAACACATCGTCTTGATTACGCTTCCCTACAAAGGAAATTCCAACCGGTAAATCAGCGATTTTTCCACCTGGTACGGTAATGTGAGGATGCCCACCTATTGCTGGGTAGCTTGACATAAATGGTCCAAAGAATGCATCACCATTAACAAGATCGATTTTCCAAGCCGGACCGACGGTAATGCCGATAACCGCGTCCAGTTCATGTTCATCAAACACAGCATCCAGCCCTTGCTCTCGCGTCACTTTATGCCCCTCATCCTTGATGCGCTGATACTCTGATTCGGATAGCTCCAGAGACTGAGCTTTTTCAAAAATCCCCTGATCAAAATACCTTAATTCTTGCGCAGCGTTATCCTGATTGAACTCAATTAGCGAACCCAAAGTAAGGTTGCTGACCGAGGCTCGGCGGGATTTAAAGTACTGATTCAGGTCACGCTTAAATTCATATTGCAGAAGCTTATAGTTATCCTCCCAAAACCCTGCCGGTGGCGTTAACTCAATGGACTCCAAATAGCCAACTCCAGCCTGACGCAATCGAGCAACAGCACTTTCTAGGATTTGATCTCGTCTGATATCGTAGCCGAGGGTATTAGCAACAACGCCAATTCGTAACTTGTTTAATGCTGGACCAGAACCTAAGTTTTGTAAGCCTTCGATAATTTGGCGTTTATCATCTGACGAAGAATCAAGCATCATTGCCGAAAGAGTGACTGAGGCAAGCTCAATACTGCTGGCCATCGGCCCTGCCGTATCTTGCGAGCTCGCCAATGGCACAATGCCATCATTGCTCAGCAAACCATGGGTAGGTTTAAAGCCCACAATGCCATTAATCGACGCCGGACATACAATCGATCCGTTCGTTTCAGTACCGATGGCAATATCAACATACCCTGCTGCGACCGCCACCGCCGACCCGGAGCTGGATCCACAAGGTGACCGATCCTCATCATGTGGGTTCACCGTTTGTCCGCCAATTGCGCTCCATCCAGAGCTTGACTTTTCAGAGCGAAAATTAGCCCATTCACTCAAGTTTGATTTTCCTAAAATCACGGCGCCGTGTTTCTTAAGAGAACTTATTATCGGCGCATCTACAATAGCTACATTGTCTTTCAGCGCCAGCGATCCAGCCGTAGTTGGTAAACCAACCACGTCAATATTATCCTTGACCAATATGGGTCTCGCTGCGAGTAATGTCGGCGTTCCATTTTCGATTTCTTTTGCTTGCTGCTCAGCCTCTGTATTTAGTGCTATGACCGCATTGAGACGTCCATCCTCTTGGCTGATCTTCTTTAGTGATTCGGATACCGCTGTTGATTGACCATAGGTCTTTCCGCAAAAAGTGAGTGTAAGATAGCCCAATAAGCAGATAAGAATTCGTGTGTTTGCCAAGCACTGCATTGTTAAATCTCGTCGTTGTATTTATGTCATCGAACAAGCATATCAGATACTATTCACGAGCAATCTAACGTAGCGCGGTAAACTGCAGATAAAGATCTTCAATCATCACAGAGCGTTCATCGACTCACCCTAGAACTATGAAACACTTAATTTTCGGAACCGGCTTGATAGGAACATACTTAGGCGCTAGCCTTATTGAAGGTGGTCATGACACAACGTTTCTTTCGAGAGATCATCAGAGAAAAGTTCTTGAGTCTGGCCTTAGGGCTTCAGACCTCGAGGGTAATGAAGCTTCGATAGCGGCACCTAAGTTTATCGACCCAACTTGTCAGCAGCCCTTTGATGTGATCTGGCTAACCGTCAAATGCACAGCTGTAGCGAAATCTTTAGATCAGGTCGGCCAATTTCTTGATGAGGATTCTCTCATCGTTTGTTGTCAGAATGGTTTTGGTAGTGACATCCACATAAGGAACGCTTACCCCAATACCCAAGTAATCAATGCCGTTGTTGGATACAACGTAGCTCAGGAGCAAGATAATCATTACCACCGATCCACCGACGGAAGCTTGGTTGTCGAAAGCCATGAGAAACTGAACGAAATTATCGCTAGCATCGACTCACCCCTGTTCCCATCTCATGTGAGCCATGACATTGAGGCTGATCGTTGGGCAAAACTACAGTTGAACCTCGCGAATCCGGTCAATGCTCTAGCAGATATACCAACTAAAGCCATGGCCGAGGATGCAGACTTTAGGAAAGTGATAGTCGCCTTAATGCGCGAACTACTCGCTGTCACCGACAAACTTGAATTAAGCCTACCTAAATTGACGGCTTTGCCCGCCAACTTGCTGCCCAAAGTGATGTCCTTACCAAACTGGATTTATTTAATCTTGGCGCAGAAAACTTTGGCCATTGATCCAACTGCAAGGGTTTCGATGTGGTGGGATTTGAGCCAGGGTAAGCAATCTGAAATCAACTATCTAAACCAAGCCATTGTTGAGAAAGGTAAACAATTGGGTATCGCATGCCCCTTTAACCAACGCATCGTTGAACTAATACATGAAGTGGAGCAAAACCACCGACAGATCGGTGTAACGGGCAAGGAACTACAGAGTCTTCTGGGAATCAATTAAATATGTACGAGCGTGTTGCAATCATTGGCAAGGGAAAAGTAGGGGGCAGCCTGGCCTCTGCGTTTCGGAATGCCGGAATCAATGCCTATCTGATCGGTAAAGACAAAACAAAGCAAGTAGCCGAATCACGGCAAGCCGATCTAATCCTTATTACCACTCAAGACCAATACATTGAAGAAGTGGCTGAAACCATATCGGCCGCCACAAGCGGCCAGACTGTTGCGCATTGCTCTGGCGCTTTAAATCTGGCACCACTGAAAAAAGTCGAGGCGAACGGGGCGAAAATTGCCTGCGCGCACCCCTTGAATACATTCCCGACCGTGTTAGCTGGGAAAGCGTTACTTGCCGATCCAAATCACGGCTCCTTCTGCTTCGTGTCCGGCAATGATGATGTGGTCCATTTGCTTAGCGAGCTGTTTAGATCAATCGGTTTCATCCCTAGAGCCTTACCGGAGGATCAAAAGAATGCCTACCACCTAGCCTGTGTAATGGCGTGCAATTATTTGACCACTCTTGCGGATACAAGTTTAGAGGTTGCCGAATTAGCTCAGTTGGATCGTGATACATTTTGGCAAGCCATCAAACCGTTAGTGCAAACCACACTAACGAACATCGGCACGAGTGGAACCGCAAACTCACTCAGCGGACCGATTGCCAGAGGCGACGCATCAACAATTTCCAAGCATCTATTCGAATTGGAAGAAAGAGCAGCGTCTTTGCTCCCTGTATACAAATCGTTAGGCGTTCAAACAGTCGGCTTAGCAAAGAAAAAAGGGGGTATCTCCGATGAACAAGCTGATCAGTTAACCGAGTTGTTATCATGATAAAGCTTCATACATTCGGCCCTGCGTTCAACCTGCCTGATCCGAGTCCATTTGTTATTAAGGTCGATCTCGCCTTGCGAATCAGCCAACTGCCTTATCAAATTGTTGCTGGCACACACAACTTACGCCACGCACCGAAAGGCAAACTACCGTTTGTCGATGATGATGGTGAGATCATCGCCGACTCGGCGTTCATTTTGGATCACCTTAAAACGCGGCACCAATTTGACTTGGATGACCATCTTTCGACCAATGACAAGGCGGTATCCTACCTCGTTGGGAAATCGTTAGAAGAAAACCTATATTGGACTGTAGTCTATTCACGATGGATTCGTGACGACACCTGGCCGAAAATAAAACAGCAATTCTTCGCTGGCTTACCATTTCCGCTGAACCATCTGATTGCTCAGGTTGCGCGGCGATCTACGCGAAAACAAATTGAAGGACATGGCCTTGGAAAACATACCGACCAAGAGATCACTATAATCGCAAATAAGTCATGGTCCGCTCTCTCTGAGATACTCGGCGACAAACCATATTATTTTGGTGATGAAATTTCGTCCCTTGATGTAATCTCCTTCGCCATATTGGCTGGATTTGCGGTTTCCAGCTTGAAAACCGAGCTCGGAGAGCAACTTTATCAGTACCCTAATCTGATATCACACTGCCAACGAATCGTCGCGCAATATTATCCAGCTGAAATAACTTTTACCGATTAGCATTTAACTAAAGATACCCACACAGGAGAAAGAATATGGCTTTGAGAATAAACGACCAAGCTCCCGACTTTACCGCCAAGACCACAATGGGAGAGATCAACTTTCATGATTGGATTGGCGACTCTTGGGCAGTTCTGTTTTCACACCCCAAAGACTTTACACCCGTCTGCACCACCGAGCTGGGTTATGTTGCTGGTCTCGAGAAGGAATTCGCAGATCGAAATACCAAAGTGATTGGTTTAAGCATAGACCCGGTAGACAACCATGACGAATGGGCAAAAGATATTGAGGAAACACAGGGACATCCCGTTAAATTCCCAATGATTGGCGATACCGATCTAAACGTTGCTAAACTTTATAATATGTTCCCGGCTGACGAAACGGGCTCAGCAGAAGGCAGAACAGCCCTGACCAACGCCACCGTGCGCTCAGTGTTTATCATTGGCCCAGATAAAAACATAAAATTAATGATGACCTATCCCATGACCACTGGACGAAACTTTAATGAAATTTTGCGAGTCATCGATTCAATGCAACTCACCGCAGAACATAAAGTTGCCACCCCTGCTAACTGGGAAAATGGTAACGATGTCATTATCGTGCCAGCGGTCAGCGATGAAGAAGCAAAGCTCAAGTACCCAGATGGGTTTGAGACAATCAAGCCATACCTCAGGGTGGTAAAACAGCCGTCTTGAAAACCTCTAATTCACAGTAACTGAGTTTTAGAAAAGAGCGGATCGCATCGCTTAGATAATCGGCGATGCGATCAATGACAAAAAGCTATTTTTCCGTTGATCGGACCCAGCCTCTGTATCCACCATTTAGGTGCACAATATTTTCAAAATTTAGGTCATTGAAGGTCGATAACGATCGTTGGCTTCTTCCCCCTGAACGGCAATAAACTAGATATGTTTTAGATTTGTCTAGATTAGCTAAGCTTTCCCGGAATTCATCCGAATAAAAGTCGATATTGACTGCACCTTGAATATGACCCGCAACAAACTCTTCAGCGGTTCGTATGTCCAAAACCACAAGTTCTTCTGATGCCTCTTTGAGTAGAGAATGAGCTTCGTCTGCTTCGACGTACCGCACGCCGGCTTCCTCAGCAGAGATCGTAAAGCCAGCGCCGACTAACAACATAAATGCGACTAAGCCAGTACTTAGAACTTTAATATTGGATTTATCTACTTTCATGAATTAGTGGCTCCCAGTACCAGTTAAAGGGATGAACAGACTCACCTGAAATAGGAAAGCCCTTATTCACCCAATTGAAAATCCCGCCCTGTAAATTGTGTACTGCCAAGTTTTTTTTGAAAACTTCGTCTTGTACTAACCTATTGACCAACGCCGAGGAACGACGTCCCACAGAGCAATAAAAAACAAGCGTTTTCCCAGTTGATATCGATCCGTATTGGGATTCAAATGCCACACTATCCGTATCCGGAGAAATCCAAATGGCATTGTCAATGTGACTTTGCTCGTACTCTTCTTTGCTACGAACGTCAAAAATGACCACATCTTGAGAATCTGTCAACTCTTGGAGGTCTTCGGCTTGTAGATGTTGCACTTGCGGGAACTGCCAAACCACCAGTCGATGCATCTGCTGGATCGAAGGCCTCAGAAAAGCAACTAGGGCTAGTAAAATACAGAGTATTAGCAGGAAGACTTTCATTTCTTAAATGGCAATAGCATGCTCCACGCCAACTTACTGGGATTGTCAGTCTGATACTCTGTTAAACCTATGGTCATATCATTATGGCCGTACTTTGGTTGATCTATGTAAGTGTTAAATAAACGGTCCCACCACGGCAGAAAGAAGCCATAATTGCTGTTTGTTTCAGCTGGTAACTCAGAGTGATGAACTCTGTGCATATCCGGAGTCACGATCAGCAAGCGCAAGACTTTATCTATCCCAGTTTTGATTGAGACATTGGAATGGTTAAACATGGCTGAGGCATTGAGAATAATCTCAAACAAAAACACGGCAATGGCTGGCACACCAAAAACAAAAATGCATACCAGCTTGTAGAGCATGGAAAAGATGATTTCCAGAGGATGAAACCGCGCGCCAGTGGTTACATCAATATCTCGGTCTGCATGATGGACTTTGTGAAGTCTCCATAACATAGGAATTCGATGCGACAATACGTGCTGGAAGTAGATGCAACAGTCCAATATAACCACACCCAAAATCACACTAAGCCAAACAGGCATATCGATAAAATTCATCAAACCGATGGAGTGATTTTGCATTGAAGCCGCGAAAGAAACCGCTAAGACTGGCACAAATAAACGAACAGCCACCGAGTTGACCACAACTAGGGCCCAATTGGTTAACCAACGCTGGAGTTTTGGCTGAGTAAGCTCTCGTTTCTGGCCAAATATTTCCCAGACAGCCATCAACGCAAAAACCCCAACAAAGACGGTTAGTCGAATCACCCCTTCATGTTCTTGCATCATATTCATACTGTTATTGACCGTGGTTCGCAGAGCTTAATTTCCACCGATCAAAGAAACATGAAAGCCTACTCTTCACCAACTAGGCCCCGTATCAGAGTAACCTGCATAACTGAATGAAGCATGACTCCAACAAATGCGCATACCACACCCCAAAAGCCAATGGGACGCTCGATCGCGTAAACTGCGGGCTCTAGGCAAAATGCAACGAACAAGATAAGTGGCGACAAGGCAAGTAGAACTGACGCTAGGCTTCTGACATTGCAACCAAAAGAAAAGGGGGCAGATTTCACATACTGCCAAGATAATAAATTCAAAAGCGCTGCGAATAACAAATAAATGTGAGTTGCCCGGTACATCATTCTCACTTCTTCTCGATTCCGGTAGAGCTCTGGAAACTGATCCAGCATATAAGCTCCTGTTAACAGAAACAGGACCAGGAACGCTACACCCACAATCATATGCACTAACGCCATTTTATCTTTGATCGACTAGGGCCTTAAACAACCTCTACCTTGATCTTATCCGCTATTTTAGACTTCCAAGTAGCCGGACCGGTTGTATGCACGGCCTCGCCCTGCGTATCCACCGCGACGGTTACTGGCATATCTTTGACCTCAAACTCATGGATTGCTTCCATTCCAAGCTCAGGAAAAGCCACCACTTTTGAGGAAGTAATCGCCTTAGAAACGAGATAAGCCGCACCACCGACAGCCATCAAGTAAGTAGACTTATGCTTGGCAATTGACTCAACGGTAGCCGGGCCACGTTCAGCTTTACCAACCATCCCCATTAATCCGGTCTGCTCTAGCATCATATCGGTAAACTTATCCATTCTTGTTGCCGTTGTTGGTCCCGCTGGTCCAACGGCCTCGTCACGCACAGCATCAACCGGGCCTACGTAATAGATAAAACGCCCGGTGAAATCAACACCGTCTGGCAAGCCCTCGCCAGTCTCGATTAATGTTTGTATTTTTTTGTGAGCCGCATCACGGCCAGTTAGAAGTTTTCCAGACAAAAGTAAGGTTTCTCCCGGTTTCCATTCCAGCATCTCCTCTTTGGTTACTGTATCCAAATTCACTTTTCTGGTGCTGGGGCCAACATCCCAGCTTATTTCGGGCCAATCACTGAGACTCGGAGGTGTTTGCAGCGCTGGACCACTGCCATCCAATACAAAGTGAGCATGCCTGGTCGCGGCACAGTTCGGAATCATCGTCACTGGCTTTGACGCTGCGTGGGTTGGATAGTCTTTAATTTTTACATCCAATACGGTGGTCAATCCACCCAAACCTTGTGCCCCAATTCCCAGTTGATTAACTTTTTCAAAAAGCTCGAGGCGTAACTCTTCAAGTCGACTATTTGGACCACGCTTGATCAGCTCATGAATATCAATTGGCTCCATTAACACTTCTTTGGCTAGCACCGCGGACTTTTCTGCAGTTCCCCCCACTCCGATACCCAGCATACCGGGAGGACACCATCCCGCTCCCATGGTTGGAACCGTTTTGAGCACCCAGTCAACCAGAGAATCACTGGGGTTCAACATGACCATTTTAGATTTGTTTTCTGAGCCGCCTCCTTTCGCAGCCAAGTCGATCTCAAGACGATCTCCCTCAACAACCTCATAGTGAATCACGGCAGGTGTATTATCTTTAGTATTTTTTCTAGCACCCAACGGATCATCAAGAATGGAGGCACGTAGTACGTTATCAGGGTGAAGATACGCACGCCGAACCCCTTCATTGATCATGTCAGTAAGCGACAACTCGGCATCCCAAGTCACATCCATACCCACTTTCGCAAAAATTGTGACAATGCCCGTATCCTGACAAATTGGCCGACGCCCCTCAGCACACATCCGTGAATTGAGCAGAATTTGAGCCATCGCATCTTTGGCCGCTTGCGATTCTTCTCGTTGATAAGCCTCGTGCATAGCATCAACGAAATCCTTAGGGTGATAGTACGATATAAATTGCAATGCATCGGCAACGCTGGCGATGACATCATCTTGCTTGATAGTGCTCATGAATCTAGCGGTGTTAAGGTCTTTGAATAGGCCCCTAATTCTAGCAAAAATCCTGGAGCTTCAGGCTTAAAACACCGAATCTCTTCAATTTGCTTACAAATATCATTAAATCGATCAATCACGCTCCGCATTTGAAATAAATTCCGCTAGAATCGGCCCTTCGTCTCGAATCTATTTGGCTTTCCTTTCGGCCGAAGCAAAAATAATTAAAATAAGCTTTTCAATGCGTACCAGTAACTTTCTACTGTCAACTCTTAAAGAAACACCTTCTGATGCCGAGATAATCAGTCATCAGCTTATGCTTAGATCGGGGATGATCCGAAAAGTCGCTGCTGGCATCTACAACTGGCTGCCGGTTGGGTTAAGGGTTCTTCGAAAAGTGGAAAACGTCGTACGTGAAGAGATGAATCGTGCCGGCGCTCAAGAAATGCTAATGCCTTCAGTGCAACCTGCCGAGCTTTGGCAGCAATCTGGTCGTTGGGAAATGTACGGCGGTGAACTGTTGCGCATCAAGGATCGTCATCAACGAGATTTCTGCTACGGTCCGACCCATGAAGAGGTAATCACCTCCTTGATGAGCAGCGAAATTCGCAGCTATAAGCAGCTACCAGCGAACTTCTACCAAATTCAAACAAAATTTCGAGACGAACGACGCCCTCGTTTTGGTGTCATGCGGGCAAGAGAGTTCGTAATGAAAGATGCCTACTCATTTCATCTGACGCAGGACAGCCTTCAAGACACGTATGACTCCATGTACGATGCATACAGTCGAGTCTTTAGTCGCTTAGGCTTAGGGTTTAGAGCCGTAGAGGCCGATACGGGAAGTATTGGCGGCAATGCCTCGCATGAGTTTCATGTTCTTGCAGACTCAGGTGAAGATGCAATTGCCGTCTGCAACAAGTATGACTACGCCGCTAATGTTGAGTTAGCGGAAGCGCTAGCGGTTGGAGGCAATCGTAAGCCAGCCAGCAAGGCCATCGAAAAAATAGCCACACCGGAACAAAAATCTATTGATGATGTTGCCTCATTTTTGTCGGTAGAGACAGATCAAACCATCAAGACTTTGATCGTTCACGGTGAAGAAAACCCATTGGTTGCCCTTGTGGTTCGTGGAGATCATGAGCTAAACGAAATCAAAGCAGAGAAACACCCTCTTGTTAAAAGTCCGTTGTCATGGGCAAGCGAACAAGAAATTGAGCAAACCATCGGCTGCCAGACAGGATCGATAGGCATAGTCGGTTTGGATATTCCCGTCATTGCAGATCGTTCAGCGGCCAATTTGTCAGACTTCGTCTGTGGAGCAAACGTAGACGGCTTTCATTTTAGCGGCGTAAATTGGGAGCGAGATTGTAAAGAACCAGAGATTTTTGATCTTCGTTCAGTCGTCGCTGGCGATATTTGTGCTAGAGCCGAAACATCAACCCAAGAGTCTTCCGAGGAAGACCAGTTGAGCATTACCAGAGGCGTTGAGGTTGGTCATATATTTCAATTAGGCACGAAGTATAGCGAAGCAATGAACGCGTCTTGCCTAGATAAAAACGGCAAAGCAGCCGTGATGCCCATGGGGTGCTACGGCATTGGTGTTTCCAGAATTGTTGCCGCGGCCATTGAGCAAAATCATGATGATCGTGGGATTATCTGGCCTGCAGCCATGGCACCTTTTCAACTAGTCATTACGCCGATTGGATATCACAAATCAGACAAGGTTAAAACCCTTGCCGACGAGCTGTATGCAAACCTCACTCAGGCTGGAGTGGAAGTACTTTTGGATGATAGGAATGAGCGTCCGGGTATTATGTTTGCTGATGCTGACTTGATTGGCATACCCCATCGCGTCGTGATCGGAGAAAAAAGTCTCAAGAACGATCAGGTTGAATACAAAGCACGTTGCAACGATAGTCCTGAAGATATTTCAGTGGATGGCTTGTCAGACAGTTTATTGGGGTTAATTTCGGGGTGACCATGATTCGGGTAGGGGTAATTAAAACAGCGGTAAATCGCCTAGCCATATTTGTAAGCGGCTGCCTGTTACTGAGCACTAACATTGATGTAAGTGCTCAAAACGACCCTGCTTTAATCCAAGCTCTTCAGCAAGAAACTCACGATCAAAATACCAATACCACGGATTTACAGTCGCTGGTTTGGTTGTCGAGCATGTCGAGCCGGCTGGAGTCACGAATCCCCAATCCGTTTTACCGAGTTCGGCTTCTTAGCGCGATTCATCAAGAAGCGCTGGCCGAGGGCTTAGATCCGCAATTGGTGCTTGCGGTCATCGAAGTAGAGAGCAACTTTAATAGGAACGCCCTATCAAGTGCTGGTGCTCAGGGTTTGATGCAAGTTATGCCGTTTTGGAAAGAGGTCATTGGGGACAAACAAGATGACTTATACAATCCGTTAACAAGCCTAAGGTACGGCTGCAAGATACTGAGACATTATTTGGATCGTCACAAAGACCCAGCAGACGCACTTGCTGCCTACAATGGCTCACTCGGCAGATATGTTTATCCAAACAAAGTCTATGACAGCCTGAAAAAACGATGGCAGTTTCAAGCTGTCGATTATCCGGGCGGTAATCGTCAAAATATTGCAACAACGGAATTACAGAGATACCCCACCGATAGACTCATTCTCAACTAATCCTGCGTTGAGCCTTCGACTCGGTATTGTCCTTAGCTGGAATTCTCGATGTCTGAATCACTGGTTAAAACCATCATTCTCTTTCATCAGCGCCCTCCTTTGAATCTGAATTTGAGATCCGATCTAGAATAGTGTTCTCAAGGAGTTGCTTCTGTTGTAGAACGGCAACGACCTCGGCGCCGAACAGAGCAACAACCCAAGATAGATAAACCCAGATTAGGAACACGGGTAGTGTCGATAAAGCACCATATACCACTTCGTAATTAGCAAAATTACTGATGTAGAACTGAAACCCGTATTTGGTTAATTCAAACAAACATACTGCAACAAAGGCTCCGACCAGAGCATGCATCAAACTAACACGGACGTTTGGCATCACTAAATAGAGAAGTAAAAATGCCATCATTTCGAGCAAGAAAGGCAACATAATAACCCCAACAGACGTGACCTGCTCAGAGTAACTATCAACGGAGCCTGCAGCCAAAGTCAATAGATAACCTGATATCGTTAAGCTAGCTCCCATCATTAATGGTCCCCCAGTAACCATTGTCCAATAAACCGTTAGCTTGGAGGACATGCTTCGCCCCTTTTTCACCCTCCAAATATCATTGAACGAGGATTCAATATTGGACAGCAACAGAACGGCTGTTAAGAAAAACGTGAATAGACCTAACGCAGTCAACCTTCCCGCTTGTTCTGAGAATTGATCTAAATACGTTTTCACATCGTCTCCGGCAGCAGGCACCAGAAACTTATAAATAAAATCTTCTAGAGAAGAACCCATCTGTTCGGTACCTGCAAATAAAGAAAACAAGGCTAAGGCGATAGCCATCATTGGTGCCAATGCGAGTAATGAACTGAAAGCCAGCGCAGCCGCATGCCGCGGCAGGCGATCAGACTTAAACCGCTTAACGACGGCTATCGGCACATCTAAGATTTGTATTAACTTTGTCTTTAACGAATAATCCATCTTATTCAAACTTATCTAACCATCTCATGGACATCATTCTTTATCATAACCCGCGCTGCTCTAAATCGAGACAAACTTTAGAGCTTCTAAACGAGAAAAACATAAGCCCCCGGATAGTAGAATATCTCAAAACACCTCCTACTCATCAGCAGCTTGATTCGATTCTAAGAGGGCTAAACAAACAGCCAAGAGAACTAATGAGAACGAAAGAAGCCGAGTACAGAGAACAAAACTTGAACGATGAGGATCTAACACGGGATCAATTGATTGAGGCCATGATAAATACACCAAAATTAATCGAGCGTCCTATCTTAGTCTTTGGGGATGAGGTCGCAGTAGGCCGCCCTCCTGAAAACGTACTGACTATTCTGCCTTAGACCGTGAACGTTTTAATTATTTATGACAGTCAACTAGGGTCGGTCAAGCAAATGGCAAGACTCATTGCCAGAGGTGTCGAAACCAGCGACGGCGTGGAGGCCAGAGTCAGGCGAGTTCATCCGATAAAAGGTGACTCTGACAATAGCAACAGTGATGCGATTGCCACCCTGGAGGACTTGTCTACATGCGATGGGCTTATTCTGGGCAGTCCTACTCGTTTTGGAAATATGTCATCGACAATGAAAGACTTTATCGATCAAACAAGCGGTCTGTGGATGAAAGGAAGTCTTGAGGGAAAGCCTGCCGCTGTGTTCACGTCCTCATCGTCAATGCACGGAGGCCAAGAGTCGACCTTGTTGTCTATGATGATCCCGCTTCTACACCATGGCATGTTGATTAGTGGCATCCCGTATTCCGAGAAAGCATTGCACAAAACCTCCACTGGAGGCACCCCATACGGGGCGAGTCACGTTGCGGGCAGTAGTAATACATTGCCAATCAGCGAGGAAGAGCGGACTCTGTGCATTGCGCTGGGTAAGCGTGTTGCACGCTTAGCCAAAACAATCAAAACCTAAACGGTTTAAATTGAATCGAGTAAGGACTTAAGGAACGGAATGGTCACTTTGCGCTGCTCAACTAAGGAAACCTTATCAATTTTAGCCAAAAGCCCAAATAACTGGCCTGTGTCCCGACTCACGCGATTGACGAGGTAACGCAATGTTTCATCGGAAATCACAAGGCCTCGTTGTTCAGCGCGCATTTTCAATGCATCGAATTGCTGCTCTGAACTCAGACTTGATAGGGCATAGATAAGTCCACTGGAAATCCGACTTACTAAGTCTCGCAACTGGAAACCTATTTGATCTGGAGCATTATTTGCTGCCATGATCAATCTGCCATTAGCATGCTTGATCCGCTCAAAAAGCGCAAACAAAGCACGCTCTAACTCGTCCTCACCTACCCAAGATTCAATGTTATCCAGGCACACCAATTTTGAGGCGTCTAAGACCTCGAAATAGGCTGGAGTTACGTACGAATCTGACAACGATATATAAGTAGCTGGACCATCACTCATATTGGTGTACTTAGTCGCTGCATACAACAAATGACTTTTACCTGAGCCACTCGGGCCATAAAAGTACAAGACTCTATGGGAATCACTGGTACAAATTTCTTGTAGTTCGCTAATAAGCTCAGTGTTTTGCACACCGTAAAAATTTTCAAAACTAGCCGAATCATCTATCGAGATGGGGAAAGCCATCTGGCCACTTTTAACGCTACTCATCTGACTTGTTCTGACATTTTAGTGGCCTTAATGCTGCCGATATACACGTAGGCTAATCCGCTTGATACGCTAGTAAAGGCCACGAGTAAACCTATCAAGTAAAGGCTAGTCGACAAGTCCAGCTGCCAAGTTAATGCGACAAGCACTAACACGATATAAAAAATCTGAACCACCGTATTTAGTTTTGAAATCATCAAGGGCCGCATTTCCATACTGGAGAAAAATAGTGCCATGAGAAGGTTGCCGCCGATTATGACCAAGTCTCTGAACACAACCACCACCATCAGCCAGAACGGAATGATTTCAAGAACCGACAACATGATATAACTGGTTACCAGTAATACCTTGTCAGCGATAGGATCTAGGATCGACCCCAAATAGGTACTCGCATTAAACCGCTTAGCTAAATACCCATCCAATCCGTCCGACACTCCAGCCACCACAAAGACAAACAGAGACCAGCCATATTCATTGTTTTGCAGCAGCACGACAAGCCAAGGGACAAGGCCGATTCTTGCCAGCGTCAGTAAATTCGGAATATAAATCATAATCTGCTAATTATTTGCGATGCCGGGATTATCACTGGCTTTTATTCGATACACAATAGGATGTTAAACGGCTACAATACGCCATCCTAACGCAGTAGACTGACTGTGAAAAAAAGCAATCTATTTGGAGTTTCATCGTGTCTCAATCCGATAAACCTGATTCCTTATCCTACCGCGACGCTGGTGTCGATATAGATGCCGGTGATGCGTTCATAGACGTAATCAAACCCGTAGCAAAACGTACCCAAAGAGAGGGCTGTTTAAGTGGTCTTGGTGGCTTTGGCGCACTTTTTCAAGTACCACAGAATTACAAAGAGCCTATCCTAGTATCGGGTACGGATGGAGTTGGCACTAAACTCAAACTGGCATTTGATCTCAACAAACATGACACAATCGGAATCGACTTGGTTGCGATGTGCGTTAATGATGTGCTTGTTCAAGGTGCAGAGCCACTATTTTTCTTGGACTATTTTGCCACAGGAAAATTAAGTCCTGAGGTCGCCGCGCAGGTTGTGAAAGGGATCGGTGAAGGTTGTGTACAAGCAAACGCCGCACTAATTGGAGGCGAAACCGCAGAGATGCCCGGCATGTATTCCGACGGTGAATACGATCTAGCTGGTTTTTGCGTTGGCGCTGTCGAAAAGTCAGAGATCATTGACGGAAGCCGTGTCAAAGCCGGAGATGTACTCATCGGATTGGCATCATCCGGAGCGCATTCGAACGGCTACTCATTAATTCGTAAGGTAATAGATACATACGAAATTCCTTTAGACACACAAGTTGGAGGTGCTAGTCTGGCTGAGACGGTGCTCGCTCCTACCAAAATATATGTCAGATCGGTTCTTGAACTGATGCAACAAATTCCCGTCAATGCTCTAGCGCATATTACCGGTGGCGGTATTCCTGGGAACTTAAATCGAGTGTTACCAATCGATTGTCACGCTATTGTTGATGAGTCGTCTTGGGAATGGCCAGCCCTGTTTACCTGGATGATGGAGAAGGCAAATATTGAACGCCGTGAGATGTATCGAACTTTCAATTGTGGCGTGGGCATGATTATTGTCGTTAACAAAGAGAATGCAAGCAAAGCCATTGAAGTACTAACTCAGGCTGGTGAAAACGCCTTCGAACTTGGCCGAATCGAGGCAGGCGAAGCGACAGAACAAGTAAGAATTGTGTAGATTCAATGAGAAAGTTAGCTAAGGCTGTCGTGCTCATTTCCGGGGGAGGCAGCAATTTACAGGCTTTCATTGACCAGATAGACGCCAATGAGCTTTCCTTGGACATTGCACTTGTCATTAGCAATGTTCCAAGTGCCTACGGCCTAAAAAGAGCACAGAAAGCTGGAATCGAATCCAGTGTGATCGATCACAAAGAATTCAAAGATCGTTTATCTTTTGACAACGCCCTAAAGGCGCAAATTGACACTGTCAATCCGGACGTCATTATCCTTGCCGGATTTATGCGCATTTTGACTCAAGAGTTTGTAGACAGTTACCCTCTAAAAATCGTTAATATTCACCCATCATTACTGCCTAAATTTACCGGTACTAATACACATTCTAGAGCCATCGAAGCACGCGAGGAGTGGCACGGCGCGAGTATTCATTTTGTCATTCCCGAACTCGATGCTGGGCCAGTTATCCTTCAAGGTCGCCTCAGAATACAAGATGATGATACGCCTGAGTCGCTACAGCAGAGAGTCCATAAAATCGAGCATAAGCTCTACCCTACGGCAATCGGCTGGCTCGCGGATGAGAGACTCTCTGTTGTCAACGACCGAGTATTACTGGATGGTGAAATATCGGTTAAGCAGTTGCAAACCTTTGATCTCTAGGATAGCTTGTGCGAGGGTTTAATTCAGTCTTCGCAAGTTTTGAGAGCTCAAAAACGTATTTTCTTCAATCTCTCTGTTCACGTTTCGATGAGAGTTTTTCAAAGGATCATCAGCCTTTCTCTTCTATCACTGGCGTTTTCGATCAGCGCCCAGGTATCAGGGGGTGATGTGCTAAATTCACAGCCTCCTCTTGATCCAGTATCCATCGAGTACAAGATTAGGATTAGCAAATTTGGAAATGCGACTTTGGGCAAGGTACAGAGCCAGCTACAAACCACAGATAGTGGATACTCGATCAGCTCAGTCACTAAAGCGCAAGGCATGGCACTGTTACTAATGCAGAGCAATATGCAAGAATCATGCGAATTCGACATTATTGAGGGAAGAGCAATTGCTCGAAACTACAAAGGCGGCACCGTCAATAAAACTCAGTACTCTGTCGACTATGATTGGGACCGAAGAAAAGTCAGCTTAGGCGAGTCAGAGTCATTGGACATGCCACAAGGCTACGTTATCGACAATTGCATCATGTGGTTCGCAGCCGCTCTCCTTCGAGGTCAGCTTGATGAAGGTGAGGGGGTCTATGTGGTAGATGGTAAATCCAAACGGATTCGTGGCTACAAGCTACGTTCATCCGAAAACGAGACCATCATTACCGATCTCGGTGAAAAACAAACCGTAAAAATGGTGCTGGAACGGGAACTTAGGCCTAATAGAACATTAACCTTTTGGCTTTCTACCGATGACCAGTACCTCCCTGTGAGAATCGAAGAATCCAGAAAATCCCGTACCACAACCTTCGAAATATCCGAGTTAACTAAAGCTTAACTTTGAAGTAATGCCGTTCTTTTGAGTTTTTTATTTAGCTTTGCGCTGAAGTATGATTTGGGCTTTTTGTTAGCCACAACAAAATAAATAGGTAGATAAAAAAGACTATTAGGAATGCAATTAGCTGCAAATGATCTGCGACGCGAATTGCTCTAGCCCACAGCCCCAGTGAAATAAAGAACGTCTGAGCAATCAAAACTATCACCAACATGCCATTCACACTCATACCTCGATCTACGAGCATGTGATGGTAATGTATCCTATCTGCTGCGAACGGAGAACTGCCTCTTAAAGGTCGAACAATCAATACAGACACCGCATCAATTAGAGGGAATGCCATTAACCACAATGCGGTGACAGGCCAGATACCGCCTTCCGATTGAGAGTGTTTAATTAGCAAAAATGCCAGAAGCAGTCCCAACATTGTGGAGCCAGCATCACCCATAAAAACACTAGCTCGCTTCCGAAAAATTCTAATATTAAAAATCAAAAATCCCACGAGTGCGGCGATAGCTATTAGAGTCAGTCCCGCGTCTGCTCCTGAAATAAATAGAGAAAGCAAAACCAGTATTAATAAGCTAGCGGCCAAACCGTCATGACCATCAGACATATTTACGGCGTTAATCACACCAATCGCGGCAAAAATAGTCATGGGAACAGACCATCTACCAAGCAGTGTTTCGTGCTCGGGATGGAGATAGCCGAGTGTTTCTAATTGCACACCGGTTAATCGAATCATTAAGTAAGCGGCAATTCCTTGAAAAACAAACCTGGCCCACGAGGGCAATTTGTATTTATCGTCAAGAGCACCGACCACACATAACAATAGCAAAGAAGGAAGTAACCCGACGAATGAATTATCCAATAGAAAAAAACCAAGAAGAATTCCCGCGTATATAGCCACTCCACCGACCATCGGAGTTGGGCACTCATGAAGGCGATGTTCACCCGGTATGGCCAGCAAACCCAATTTAGCCGAAAACTTACTCAGCACCAGACAGGCCAGCGCAGTGATCATCGTGACGCCACTTAAAGATGCGATTACAGAAAAATCAGTCATCGCTATCTCTGGTAATCAATGTAGACCCAAGTACCAACACATCCATTTTTGTCCGCAGAAAACAATCAAGCGCCTCTTCAGGCTTACAAACAACGGGCTCATTTTCGTTAAATGAGGTGTTAAGCAGCATTGGCACCCCAGTTTTATCGAAAAACGACTTAATTAAATGATAATACCGATGGTTGGACTCCAGAGTTACTGTTTGTAAACGTCCTGATCCATCAACATGAGTCACTGCCGGTATCTGGTCACGCACAGAGGCCTTGATCTGGAACACCTTCATCATGAAGGGAACATCAGCATCCGATTCGAACCAATTGCTCACCTGATCTCGCAACACTGACGGCGCAAATGGTCGAAATGACTCACGGCGCTTTATCTTTAGATTCAAGATATCTTTCATGTCTTTTCGACGGGGGTCGCCCAAAATAGAGCGGTTGCCCAAGGCCCGTGGGCCCCACTCCATTGCCCCTTGAAACCAGCCGATAACTTTACCTTCGATTAAGGCATCGGACACTAAATCGAACAATTTTGCATCATCAACATCATGCGCTACGCTACATCGATTTTTAGTTAATCGTGAATCATTTTCCTCTACAATTTCCTGAATTTCTTGGTCTTGGTAACTTGGCCCCCAATAGGAGTGCTGCATAACAAAGTTTTTCTTCAGGCCCCCGGCACTCTTAGAAGCAATGATCGCGGCGCCTATAGCACCACCCGCATCCCCAGCTGCCGATTGAATATAGATATCTTTATAAGGTGTGTGGAGATGAATTTTTCCATTTGCAACCGAATTCATACCGCAGCCACCAGCCACAGTAAGCTTATCCATTGGAGTACCTAATCTCGACTGGTGCGACGCATGCAGCGTGTTCAACATATGGAAAAATGTTTTTTCATAACATCGTTGTACAGAATGAGCTATGTCTTTATGGACTTGCTCCAGAGGCTCACCTGGCTTTCGCATGACTCCAAACAACTCTGACATGTTCGGATCAAACATATCACTTACTTTTGGCGAGCCATTATCCCATTCATAGCCAATTGCTTTTCTGTGATGACAAAAATACTTGAGATTCAACTCGAAAGATCCATCATCCTTTAACCGCACAAGCTCCGACATTTCGGCTTCAAAACTATTTTGACCGTAAGGAGCCAGACCCATAATTTTGTACTCATCACCGTAGTGAGGAAACCCCAAAAATTGAGTCATCGCCTGATAAAAAACTCCAAGCGAATGAGGGAAGTAGACTCTTCTCTCTAAATCAATTTCGCCATCAACACCAAGCCCCCAAGAGGTTGATGCGAAGTCACCAAAGCCGTCCACGGAGATGATGCTAGCCGAGTCATATGGCGATACCGAGTAGGCCGATGCCAAGTGGGCCAAATGATGTTCAACGTGCTGCACTTGGCCTTCAAATCTGTGCTTCGGAAAACACTCCGTCAAATAGTCGTGAATACTTTGACGCTTCTTCCTCGTCAATAATTTCTCTTTTATCAACGCCAGGGACGCGGCTCCAGATAAAACGTACTTCAATTTTCTGAGTCTTGCGGCACTGGAGTCTGAGTTAATTGCGATTACATCAATATCTTCTATGGTCAAATCAGCGGAGTCTAGACAAAACCTAATTGATTCACTTGGGAAACCAGCCCAATGCTTGACCCTTCGAAAACGCTCTTCTTCGACCGCTGAAATCATCACTCCATCGATCATTAAGCAAGCCGATGAGTCTCCATGAAACGCATTTATTCCTATCACTTTCATCAAGAGCCTCTCTGGAGACGGATTAACGTGTTATTGATTTTCTTCATCGCGTTTGTTCGCCTCTAATTCGGTTATGATCAGCTTCGGAATGGCAAATAAAAATCCGGCAAATAGGCCTAGTAAAAGTAAAACGAACATATCCCCATATACCTGAGTCGCTACCGAGAATGTGAGAATATTAACCGTGAGTAGCATTGCAATACCAACCATTAATGGCAAAAAATACTCAGGAACGAAGGACTGCGATGTTAACTGTAATGCGCGGTCAAGGTATAGAGCAAAAGCCCACGCCACCCACACTATTATCAGCAAACCTGGTATACCGAGTTCCACGGTTATTTTCCCAAGGCCTCCTTCTCCAGCTCCACCAGCGATACTTGAAGCCCCAAAAGCTTGCCCTCCCTGAGATCCAATTCCTAAGCCTCCACCGAGCAAACCAACTCGATTAATTGCCCAGTTAATTGGAGCCAACCCTAACTCTATCGCGCGATCGAGAGCTGAGTCATAAACCGAAGTTCCTCTAGCTATATAGTTTGCTAGATCAATGTTTTCCGACTGTCCAATGATGTATTGAGCACCGAACCAAATAGCTGTTGCTGTGATAAATCCAACAATAAGGTAATTTAAACCAAGCTGCTTACGATAATAAGAAACACCAAGCACGTAAAAAATACCGAACAGAGTAACCAGCATCAACATTTTGCGTCGGCCAGTCAATGCAATCGCTACCATAAATATAATCACTAGCACGACGCTTAACATTAGAGATGGCCTTGAGTTAGATGAGAAATAAAGAATGATCACGAAACAGGCGGAAGTTCCCAGATGCCATCCAGAGATTTCTCCCGTGCGCATAAACCCAGAGTACGCCCTCAAAATCGTGCCCTGATCGTAAATTTTCAACCCGAGCCCTATCTCATCGAAGATACGATGATCGACGCCAAGAAATGAAACCAGCACCGAAAGTGCCAACATCACACCGATCAGAACGTAGATTCTCATCACAACCAAAATTTCTCTCGGTCTGCTGGCTAAAAAGTAGCCCGCCGTAATGGCAAAAAATGGGGCAGAATATGAGATAAAGCCAATGGTTGAAACAATCGGATTTCCATAACGAAGTAAGGAATGAAAATACTGCAAAACCAACAGTACGGCGAACGCTGTGATGGGCTGCTTGAGACTTTGTGTCCATCCTAAAAACGGCTGAACCAGATTAACTACCCCGACACGACGTATCAGAGTCAAAAAGAAAGCCCCGAAGACGACACCTACGGTAACAATCAATAGCGCGGGCTCCCCAGGGATTAGTTTGCGAAAAGGGTCCTGAAGGAATCCAATAAAAATAACAGAAACAGCAGCGGCTCGTCCCCCCATTGTCGAGACGAAACAAGCAACTAGTAGAATTAGAACAAACAGAATAAGCATTCAAGTTAGTTTAACTTCTGAATTGCGCTCTCTCAGCCTGAATATGGATTTGCCACAAATATTAACAAAAACCGGTCGCAAATTAGATAAGGAGCAATAAAATTTAAAGGCTCTGTGCCAAACGAGTAAGCTTTTTGGACACCACAGAACAATCTACGCGAGTAGAAAGATCGTAAGAATAACTGGAGAACTGGGTAAATAGTTCCTCATCTCGAAGAAGTTTTTCCAAACATTTTGCAAGTTCGTAGACATCTCCGCGCTCATAAACCAATGCGTTTCGATTCGGAAGGATCGAGGCCCCAACGGCGCCAATGCTATTCGCGGCCACGATAGGTAAACCAAACTGAAGAACCTCGGACGCTATTGCCCCAAATGGTTCTTTTTCTGAAGGAAACACGAGCAAGTCGGACAGTTCGAAGTATTGTGCTAACTCACTCTGATTGACAAACCCCAAGAATTTTATTCGATTAGTTAGATCCAACGATTCCACCAATTTTTGCAACTCTACCTCCATTTCTCCACTTCCCATTATCAGTAACGTGGCATCTATACCCTCCTCCTCCAGTAGCTCAATTGCCTTTATTGCATCTTGTGGACGCTTATGGGGGATAAGTTTTCCAGAGAACAAGATAACCTTCTGCTTTTCAGAGATTTCAAGCTTTCTTCTTAGGTTTTGTTTATATTCATCGGGAAGTTTGTTCCGTTGCTGTTTAAAATAGGCATTGTCTACTGGATAAACAGAATCGATTATTTTTCTTTTAGGCGCGTTGTAATGCTCTAAGTACTCACTATTTTTTGGACCACAACTTAGAAAAAAATCACACTTGCTAAAGAAGTATCTGATGACTAAGCTCTTGAACAGCTTGGTTAGTGATGCACGCTTATCCCCTAGATTTGAGTCTGACGTAAATACGACTTTGTATCGCCTATCTCGGTTAAACACTACTCGCCAGTTAATAAGATTTGCGTAGCCATTTATCCAAACTAGGTCTGGGCTGAGTGAGGCCAATTCGGCATTAATCTGAGAGTAATCGATTGTATAGAACCCATAGTCTGGTACCACGTTGCCGGGCACTAAAAACTTATGGTCATAACCCTCAGTCAAAGGAAGGTCCCATTTCACGGTACGATCAAATTGAGCATCAAAGTATTCAAATGCACCATTTTCCGCTACGAAAAACACTTTGATTTTTAAACCCTTCTGCATAGCCAAATCCCGATACACTGGAACCCAATGCTGAATAGGATGAGAGACAATAATCGCTATCGACTTTTCCTTCATTCTGTTGCCACTGTGTCTCTTAGTAGGTGTTGACCATTGCGCTTTAGCCGGAGCGCCACCATAACCCCCCTACTTTCAGCCAAAATTCTGACTGGAATATACCAAGGATGTGTCAGGTAGAACTTAGCAAAAATGCTACCAAACAGCCTTTTCAAACAATAACTTATCTTTTCAAAACCAAGCCCTCGAACTAAGGCGAAGTAGTAGTCACCTACGCTATGCGATGGTAATGAGGAAGTAAGAAAATCTTCATGGCTGCGAGTACCGCCTCGATTGGCGTGTAAATGATCAATCAAGAAATCAGGTGAATACAATATTTTTGAGTTATGAACCGAACAAAACCTCTGGCTAAATTCAGTTTCAAATCGATAAGCAGCCCCAGTAAAGTTTTCATCAAACCCTCCTGCAGTGATTGCCGCTTCGCGATTCACGCAAAGGTTTCCCGCCATGCAGTTTTCTAACTCGGCTTCCTCATTTGAGTTAAATTCAAAATCAAGATCTCGCTTTAAACCTCGACGGCTTGGTCTAGGGCTAGGTGGACAATTGGCCTTCTGCCAGGGTTGAACAACTTGCCCAACGTAGGCTAAGTGATGTTTCTCATTTAAGACTTCCGTCAAGGCAGTAATAAAAGTCTTGTTCACACGGATATCGTCGTCTAAAAACAAAACCCAATCTGTCTGCGCCAGTGATAAACCGGCATTCATTGCAGCAGGAATAGATGGCTGAGCAAGCTGATGCCACCTTACTTGGGTGTTATCGTTTAACTCCTTTAATTGAATTCTAATCTCACTGTCGACTTCATATTCGGTTTGATCCATTACCAAAATTTCTCGTGGTGGAAGATCTTGGTCCAATAGCATTTTCAATGTGTCTAAAAGTAAGGCGCCGCGGTTATAAGTTGGAATAACGACGGCTACCGAATTTTTCTCTACTCTGACGTCTATGGATGACATTTAGTTACCCCCGTGCCAAAGACGTACAGAAAAATATACCCGCTAATGAGGTCATCAATCACTCCCATTCTCCAAATTGACCAGCAGCCTATCGAATTCCCTGATTTCGTCAATCGATAACTGACTGTGAGTGTGTGGCCACTCATCGCCTGCTGACTTCATAAGAGTAGGCTTCCCCATTATTTTCCTGATGGTCGTCGCAACTCTTTGGCCAAAATATCGTTCTAACCGCCCTTCGACTACCTTAGTTTTCGAGTCATCGAATTTTGAGACGCCTGACCTGGTTTGGTTCTGGTGAATTCGATTGAGAACATTTGCCCAGGCATCAATGGATGCGGTACGTGAATATCTTTGCGTGACCAATTCTAAGCCACCTTCAATAAGCCGATGCCTATTCCTGGAATCTTGAGATTCAATAATTAGCTGAGCGGCCAAGCTAATGTTACCTATATCAAACATCAAACAATTTTTATCGTGAGAAAGGGCCTCCTCTGACTTAGATCCGATATAATTGCTAGTAACCAAAGGCACTCCTTGAGACATCGCTTCCCAGGCAACGATAGGCCCGGTCTCCCAGAGTGAAGGGAGAAATAGCACATCTGCTCTGGAGTAAGCGATCTCGTTAATCTGTTCTACTGGGACCGATGGGATGTACTCATAAAAGCGACCTGTTCCAGCTTCGCTGCAGATTTGATCTAGGCTATCCAAAAGCTCGTCTCGAGTCGGTCCATCACCGACAATGAGTAACTTAAACGGAAACTGAACCTTTAACAGCTCACTACACAGTTTCGGTAAATCTTGGCATCGCTTTTGATCATTGTCGATTCTTCCGCAGTAGAGAATCTGACAGACATCATTTTTCTCTGTGAAGATGCCAGCGTTTGGATCAGCGCAAACTCCATATTGTGCATAGTGGACTTGATCGCTTTCATACTCCGCGAACTGTTGCACCATTTTTTGGGTAAGCCTATTAGTAACAACAATATCATCAATGACGTCGCGATAAGTCCGCATATCATCAAACAAGGTTGGAACAACCCCGTGTAAAGTTGGTACAACCCTGAACTTGTGACGGATATTTCGACGTATTTTCCGGATCGCCGGATACACATCGGCGGCATTTACGACCAAGACAATATCTGGCAAGACAGCTTCAATCGCGCCCAAAATTGCTTTGTGCTTTGCATGATCATTACCAACATCACAATCGATTTTAACCACCTGCTTGAAAGGATAAGCCGCGAGGTATGCGTCTGAATCATGGAACATCCCATGCAATGCGCCGAACGTGACATCGAAGCCTTTTGATTCTAAGCCTCTTACAATGTAGCTAAGCCAGACGGCTACCCCACCAAGTATGTAGTGCGTGGGTCCGATAATTAGTATTTTCGGTGTTTTCATATGCTCAAACGCTCACCAGACTAGCGTTTCCCAATGTCATCTTAAATCAAGCGAGTTCATAAAGGATTCGAAACTTTTCGAAAATATCTCTTTTACGAAACTGTTCAACCCATGCCTCACTTTTATCAACCACACGCTGCTTAACCGTATCATCATAAAGCACGTTTTCGAGACACCTCACCATAGTATCTAAATCATCAGGCTCAGTATACAAAGCGAGGTCTCCCCCAACTTCCTTGAGGCTGGCCCTATCGGAGACTACGGCAGGCGTACCACATGCCAATGATTCAGCCACTGGCATTCCGAAACCCTCGTACCATGAAGGAAAAAGAAGACAATCTGCACAACGATACAAATCCACCATGTCCTGATGATCAGCGACAAAACGAGATTGAACATGCTGTTCAATCTCCAATCTATCAGCGAACTTTATAAAATCCCTCGACGGTCGACCGGTCTTAATTACTTTCACGTCTAGCCCTTTATCTCTAAGCTCCTTGACTGCAAGGAGTGAGGTTTGCCAGTTCTTATAATGTTCAGAACCAGAAATAATCACGACTCGGGAGGACTCGTTAAACCCCAAAGCCGATTTCAACTTAGGTCTTGAGACACCATCAGCGTAGCTAAAATAATCCGGAAGGATCGGCGGGATCACAGTTATTCGGCTAGCATCAACACTAAAGTATTTAGAGAGGTCATTTGCAGTACTCTGACTTGGAGTGACAACGTGGTCAAATTTTTGTACAAATCGCATAGAATAAAGGTTTAACCTTGGACGATGCGAAGACTCTGAGGGAATTATGCCCTTCCAAGTGAGATATGGGATCAAATCATGAACTGTGACAATCGATTTAGAATGCTTGGGTAAGCGATCACGTAAATGCGCATACCCATGATCTATCACATGACTAACATGCGTATTCGCGGACTCCATAGACTGGACTTTGAAAGGATAATAAACATAGCGCAGAAATCTCATCACCCATTTATTGCGGTTGAACGTTTCCAACGAGTGAGATGGGTTTATACAAGTGTATGACGTCGAGTACTCATGCAGCATATTTGCGAGTGCATGCTGATAAACATCCATACTTGTGCGTTTATCGGAGGCAAAGCACCCTAATAAATCAACGCGGCCCAAAACTATTTCCAGCTTAGCTGCTTAATATCTGTTTAAAGTAGTCTACGGTTCTCTCTATCCCTTGTTCTAGATGAATCGAAGGCTGCCAACCAAGAGCTTCAGAAGCCAAACTTATATCAGGCCTTCTTTGTTTAGGATCGTCACTGGGAAGGGGCTCGAAAACCAACTCAGAATTAGAGTCAGAAACTTTCAATACTACTTGAGCCAACTCAAGCATAGTAAATTCTCGGGGGTTGCCGATATTTACGGGTCCAGTAAAGTCGTCTCCAGATTCCATTAGGCGAACCATACCATCGATCAAATCATCGACGTAGCAAAAAGACCTGGTTTGCTTACCATCTCCGTAAATGGTGATCGGTTTATTGCTCAAAGCCTGCACAATGAAATTTGACACCACCCTTCCATCATTTGGGTGCATACGTGGACCGTATGTATTGAATATCCTCATTATCTTGATTCTAAGATCATGTTGTCGATGGTAGTCGAAAAATAGCGTCTCAGCGCAGCGCTTCCCTTCATCGTAACAAGACCTTAAGCCAATCGGATTAACATTCCCCCAATAGCTTTCTTGCTGAGGATGTACGACTGGATCACCGTATACTTCACTTGTAGATGCCTGCAAAATTTTTGCGCCGGTTCTCTTCGCCAAGCCGAGCATATTAATCGCACCATGCACACTCGTCTTTGTCGTCTGAACCGGGTCATGTTGGTAGTGTATTGGGGATGCTGGACAAGCTAGGTTGTATATCTCGTCCACTTCCACATACAAAGGGAACGTCACATCATGTCGAATAAGCTCGAAATAGGGGTTTGACAACAAATGCCTCACATTGCGTTTATCCCCTGTAAAATAGTTGTCCAGACACAGTACTTGGTGACCAGATTCGAGAAGTCGCTCACATAGATGCGAACCCAGAAAACCAGCTCCGCCGGTAACCAAAATTTTCTTTGAACTAAGCATAGAAAAAAACCTATATTGATATCGTACTTCTTCGGGTTGATTGATGAACAAAAGGAGCGGCAAATATGAACCCCAAAAGACTGAAAAACAGGTATCTGATATTGAGCACTTGCAAATTATAGTCCACCAGAGACTGAAACAATGCAGCTGTCAACACGATTCCCGAAGCTTGAAGACATGAAGAAACGAATAAACTGCGCGATTTCTTAATCGCCGAATTCAGCTTTTTATAACTTATTATTATTACACTCAGCCAGAGGAGTAATCCAACTAAGCCTCGTTCTAACCATATATGCAGATACAAGTTATGAGACTGCGAATAAACAACATCTCTGAATTCATGATGTTCTCTGAATATTTGGAAAACGGTAGCATAGCTCCCACCGCCGTACCCAAATAAAGGAGACTCGAAGATGGCTTTGAGCGTAACTGACCACTGATCTCCTCTTTCTCCGAAAGAGAGGAAGCCATTTGACAATCTATCGATTAGTTCACCACCGACTAATATCACTATCGAGATAAGGAGAATAACGATTGATATCACTATCAATTTGTTGGCCCTAAACCTCAAAAAGGCGACGATACCAACCACCAATCCGAACAATGCACCCCGAGATTGACTCTCAATTAACGCAACCAAACCAACAGCTAAGCAAATTAGAGCGAATACAGTGTTAACGCTAAACATATATTTAGCTAAGCTATTGGCCTCTTGTCGTTGCGCATCTCGGGAAGAGTATAACAACTGTGAAAGGCTCCCGACCATGCAAAGCACTACAAGCGAGGCAAAATGATTTCGATTAACAAACAGACCTCTAGCTGCACCCCAGTGACCATCAATTTCTTTGATCTCAATGAGATATATACCGCCATATAACGCTATTAAACCTATCAAAGCATGAACCAATCCAATAACAGAGAGCGCATAGAGGAAGTGTCTCACTCGGTCCCTGCTATCCACGATTGATATGGTAGCGATCAGCAGCACCAGAAAAAAAACCTCACTCATTGCAAGTCTAAACCCTCGCTCGGGTGACGACGACCATCCAATTTCAGGCTCAAACCATGCCCAAGGTTTACCGTTTTGGCTTTCAACAAACCCCAAAGTCGAAACCAATGGATTTTCTAATGGAAGTATCAACTGCGTGAATACCCAAAGCGCTGAGAGACCTACAATAAAAACCATAGACTTTGATCTTCTCAGTGCTCTAAGGTTAAGTCTGACACCACTTCTGAGCGTCATAACGTAAACAAAAAACCACAGATAGAAAAAAACAGAATAGTAGACCCACGAACTTTCGAAAAAGCCTCCAAATATAAACGATGCGGCTACTAGGAGAACGAGAAACCCCATCCAAAGAAAGCCTCTCGCCGTGTCTTCGAGCAATCCTTTTTCTATATTATTCATCGCCACTCGAATTGTCACCACGGCGGCGTCTAAGCTCTTCCTTCCACATGTGAGTGTCATTTAACTTCGCCGACTCGTTGTCACACACTTCAAAAGTAAAAAACGGCTCTTCAAAACAATATGTGAGCGCTAAAGAGTTAAACCTCTTATTCCATCGTCCTGTGGCAAAGGCATTTGCCAGTACCCATTCCCTTTCTTGATCATCTCTGGTTAGGTATTTTTGTACCTCGACCAGCGTCAGCCACTCAACATAGTCAAACGGGTTTCTATTCAAATACGTTTGTAAGTCCTTTTCAAACTTCTTCCCTGCCGTCTTTTTTGCACTAGCGAATGGTAAGCTATCGAATTGATGTCGACGTCGGCGAAACTCCTCAGTTTTTTTTGAATGAGAAAGATGAGCCAGTTCGAAATCAACCTCCGTAGTTAACTCAGAATCCCTATGTTTACCTAACTGGGCTATAGAAAAAGTCAACAAAATAAAGGCAAAGATACGAACGAGCAGTAGCTTAGATATCATTTGTATTTAGTTCTGCTTGGTTTCGCCTTAGTCCTTTTTTGAGTCCTCTATGTAAGCGTAAGCTCCATAGCCATAATACCCACCATAGGCATAAGGGTTGTCCTTCTTGATGCTCGCTTGGGTTAGTATCAGTCCAGACACTTTCACTTTACTAGAATGCAATCTTTTCAAGGCGTCCCTCGCCATATGATGCGTGGTTCGATCCGACTGAATAGCCAGAATAAGACTGTCACAAAGTCGCCCAAGAACCACAGCATCTGATGCTGGCAACACAGGCGCCGTATCAATAATAATATGGTCAAAGATCTTTTTGAAATCTTCCAATATCACCTTAAAACGCTCGCTAGATAGCAGCTCCAAAGGGTTCGGCGGCGTGGTGCCCGACTTCAATATATACAAACGAGGCTCATCTGGATCCTTTTTGACGCATTCTTTTAGATCTGCAGCACCGGCCACAAAATCGACGAGGCCGAACTTAGCACCCGTATTAACAATGCTCTTTATTCGAGGGCGCCTAAGGTCGGCGTCTATCAAAAGAGTTTTGCCAAGCTGAGCGTAGGACAGCGCGAGGTTGGAAGCTAGTGTGGTTTTGCCTTCGCTTTGAACCGAGGATGTGATCACGATGACTTTAGGAGGATTATCAACATCCGAATAGGTGATACCAGTGCGTATATGATTGACCGATTCAGAGAACACTGACCGCGTATTATCCAAATAGTGGCGTTCAACACTATCCACTTCCTTCTTGAGCAGTTGCATGATGCCAAGTAGGGGAAGCCCAAGTTTAGTCTCCACCACTCTTCCATTTTTAAAGGTAGTATCCAACTGCGCTCTCAAGAATGCGATGCCGACACCCAATAGCAAACCACCAACAGTCCACAACAAAATTATTCTTTCCTTGTTGGGATGAATTGGCGATCCCGGTGGCAATGCTCTATCTACAATTCGCGCTCTTGCCACTTGAGAGCCGGAAGAAGAAAGATCGGCCTCCTTAAACTTGTTTAGGAATGCCTCGTACAACTCCTTGTTACTTTGAACCTCTCGCTCAAGTTGATCGAGCTCAATCTGCTTTTGTCGATTCAAGGAAATTGATCTCGATTTTGAGTCCAATCGCCGCTTCGCCGCCTGCACCTCAGACCTAGCTTCAGTGATACGCGGATGTAAAGCTCCGTAACGTTTTTCCAGTTCATCTAAATTACTTCGAGCGGCCAGATATTCTGAATTAAGTGTTCTTAATTCCTCTGTGGTGATATCTGTACCCCGACGAGAATCCAGCATATCTTCAGCCACAAGAAACTCTTGCAATCGCGATTGGGACACATCCAATGTTGACTTCAACTCTTCAATTCTCTGAGACAACCATCGCGTTGTTTGTTGCGACCTGTTAGCTTGTGAATCAAGACCCTGTTCGATATAGGCCTCGACTAATGCGTTTGCCACCTCGGCGGCAAAAACAGGATTTATGGAGCGATACGTTACTGAAACTAAGTTTGTCTTCTCACCGCCACTCACGCTAACGCCCGATTGCACTACATAGGTGAGCCAACGCGCAGTCCTTTCGCGCTCTGCTTCGGTAGTTGGAGCTTTCCCTTCAGCCACATCTGGAACAAGTTGATAAGACGTGCCAAAAAACTTTTGAAGCTCTACGGCAAGGGACTCAAATAAACCAGGTTTAACAAGCAGCTTAGAGATCTCCGGTCGTTCGACTAATTCCAGCTTTTCAACAACCCTTTGAGCCACAGACCTGCTTTTCAATAATTCGTATTGAGTCTCATAAAATCGATACGCATAGGGGTCAAACAATGCCTGAGTCCCAGAGAGCGAAGAACTTGGCTCCACCGCCATGGTCAAATTTGCTTGATAGACAGGCGTCTCTGAGACGGCTTTTACAAAACCACCGACTAGTCCAAAAACAGCAAGAAGCAAGATCAGCCATTTGCTCTCTTTTATGATGTGCATCAAGGACGTTATGGATGACATCAAGGACTCCGGATCGGAAGAACTTGAAGTCGTAGGGAGCGATGACGCCCCCCCTCCTAACCAATCCCTGACCATGGACTCGCTTGTGGTCACATCATTGGCCTTAATCTTAGTTTGATCATTCAAAACCAACTCGCTCCCACCTGAATCACATCTCCTGGTTTAATCGGCTCATACAATTTAACTTTTTCCAAAATAGTCGGCTTTTCACCCTCTTCTACTTCGAAGTAACGCGTAATTCTGACCTTCTTCTTAGAAGCCCGTATTGTGAAGCCCCCCGCCAAGACTACTGCTTTTTCGACCGTGAGCCCTGGACGAAACAAATACTCGCCGGCTGATTGCACTTCTCCATGGAGATAAATAAAGGATTTTTCAGCGTCCTTTGCTAGATTATCTGCGCTCACGTCAATGATATCACCTGACAACACAACAAAATCACTGCTTGCGTTAAGAGAAGATGCAATCGTTTGCCCATTTCGAATGATACTAATTCCATCAGCACGGCTTGTTGACTTCAAGCCACCGGCAAGTGAGATGACCTTAGTCACAGTTAGCCCCTCAGTGTAAGGAATTGTACCTTGTGCAATTTCTCCACGGACAAAAACTGGCCGGTAACTGGCAATACTTACCGCGACTCGCGGGTTTCTAACATAACCTTGGGAGAGCTTTGCAACAATCTGCTGTGTTACTTGACGAGTCGTTTTGCCGCTCACCTGAACCGCGCCTATGAGGGGGAAAACGGCCTCTCCACTCGAGCCGACCCGCGTGCCTTCAACACTGAGATCAGGCTCACCATAGACCAACAACGATAGGGAATCACCAGGAGCAATAAGGTGTGCAAGCTCTTGCGAACTGACCGAGACGGATTCCTGCTGGACAATAGCAGCTTCACGAACAGCGGGCTCATCTCTGGCAAGGATCGAGGATGCAGGCTTAACTGAATTAATGCCTGTAGTATCGGACTTTGTCTGCGGCTCAGAGGGAATAGCAGAAAGAAGCACTTCCAGTGAGGCGGGCGCAAGTACTTGGAAGAAGCCATCTCTCTCGTCTAAAACGGGGGACTGGTAACCGAAATAGAGCTGAGTAATACGGCCTGAGTTTAATGAGGGCTGCGCTCTAAAGTTAAGAACGTCTGCATTGACCCTGACATTATTTGATGCTTCGTCAATTCGAGTGACATATTGCTTACTAACCCAACCACGTACGGTTGGTTTTAAAAACTGAACTCTCAGACGGCCCTGCTCTTGGCGAATTACATTATAACGGCTATCCGAGCTGACAAATCCGATATGCGCACCAGAAACCACACTGTAAATTTTCTTCTCATTATCCGATGAGAAGGGCTCTATTTGTGAAATTGAGGCACTAGAAAGCAGAATCGAAATGAACATAAAAGTCCAGGTCAATGCCTTTGTCGCCGAAGCTCGACCGAACCGAACAAACAATTCCTTCACATCCACACTAAGCCCCCTGAAGAATCCTCGCGCAAGAGAGAGTCTTTGACACAAGTCCAAAAAAACATGCATAGGTAACAAAAGTAGCCTTGATAAGATCCAAATTCAACCAGAGTTGTGAATATTTCACAAAACACAACTTAGTTTTGTTAGTTATCAGATCTCGACTGAGAGGTCTTCGTGCGCTCGCCGTAGGAGTACGGAGGATCTAGCTTACCTTCCTTATTACCTCCTCCAAAAAGGTTTCTCAAATCAGAGCTGATGCGCAAACCAAAATATCTCTCATCATAATCCAAACCTAACAAGTTCGATCTTCTTTCGATTTCGCCGTAAAATAATCCGGCAGTTAACCAATCACGCCAGATATATCCAAGGCCTAGTCCCCAATCAAAAAACTCGTCATTTCTGGCACTGTTATACTGATCATCAACGAACTTTGCATAAGCATTGAACGTCCATCTCGGACTTAGAGCGTGGTTCCACGTAACTCCCCAAAAGTCACTCTCGTAAAAATCAGCTAAAGCGTCACCAGGCTCTTCCAAAGCTCTGGAGGCCGAAAGCCCTACAACTGAAAACGGATTAATCGCATAAGACAGATTCGCGTAATATGTCGCTCCTTCGTAGTCCTCGCGACCAGGATCCTCAAAATCTCTCTCGGTAGCACCAAAAGCAACGGAACCGCTGAGAGCTCCGCTTGCTCTCCATCTCAAGCCAAGCAGAAAATCTACTTGCGTGTTATCCAGCCCTGCGTCTGATCTGTCGTAGCTTGTCTCTGTTTGCTGAATCCGACCAAATAATGAAGTTCTGTCTGCAAACTTCCAATCAACGTCGAGATGTAACGATTCTGCCTCGCGGTCTCTGGAATCCTCAAAGTTAAATTCCCCAGACAGCGGTGAGCTGTCATAGCTTGTGCCGTAATAGTCATAACCTATCACACCCTGCAGGATTCCTATCTTTCTTCCAAATATTAAATCGACTCCGTAGTTAACAAAGTCTACCTGATCCGGAGAAGAACCGATGCCGTCGTTTGAAAACGTGAAGAAGTCTCGACTACCCGAGACACCTCTCTCTTCGTAAGCAGTACCGATTCCCGCAAACAGCTGCAAATCCCACCTTCGGGTTAGATCTAAGCCCAATTTGCCATCTAATCGATGAGCTTCGCTATCCTCGCTTTCAAAATCTTGATGAAACGTAAAATTGCCCTGATAGGCCGCGTAAAAATCGTGCCTTCCAATATTGGTTCGGTAGGCCAGCGCCGGCTTGACCATGACCTTCAAATCTTCTTCCTGAATGTCGGAGCGACGGCGAATGTTATCGTGCTTGGAAACCACCACCTCGATACTTGGATAGAAATCATTTAACAAATCCAGCGGCTGATAATTGCCTGAGTCTCGACTGATTGATGCATCCTGATAAGATCTTAGAGTATTGACAGCCGGCGGCAGTCCTTGCTCAGCGACCTGTTGCGCTTGAGCAATCTCACAGAGCCCCACGATGGCAAAAAGAATTAACTTACCCTTAATTCTGAAATTCATTGATTAACCAACCCGAGCCAGATCGCTACTTGTCATCGACCAAGCAAACTCGCTTCGATGGCCACATATGGCCTTAAACATTATTGTTGTCCAAGTCGAATACATTTATTTCTCTCGTTACGTTAGGCGGAAATTTTAAATTGTATTAAACCTAGAGTATTTCTATTCTGAGATACAGGGAGGTGAGGCGCACAGTGTTATTCCTCCTCGACCACCAGCATCTGTAAATCTTCTTGCGCCTTCGATAATTCCCAGTAGACCTTTGGGGCCTTTCACATAGGGTTTCATCCGGGTTTCATCCACGTAGTAGAATGAAAGCGGCACTTTAGACACCCCCAAAGTATTGAGTGCAGCAATTAGATCCGGCCTATTGAACACCAGGCCATCTCCCGTAATATTTTCAAGTGAAAGCGCAGCGCCATCAGATGGCCTTCTGTATTCAAATGAAGACTCAGATCTGGGGTTGTCCCAAGCCGCATACTCTAGGCTAGGTACATCATTGAACCCGCTCATTGCGGCGCTTTGGGTCTCCCCAGCAGAATTTTCTGTACTCCCACCCCCAAGAACGACCATTAGGAAGGAGGTATCGGTGACCGCATAGTCCTCTGCTTCTTCCAAAAGACGGAGCCATTCATCAGGTTCAAAATCTTCCTCGTCGGGGATTTCAAAGATCTCATAAAATTCTTTGATGTCAGCGTACATGTGGTATTCGCCCAGCTGCCATTCTGGCGTGGGAGTCAGCATTATTGACTGGTCAACATACGCCGATTGGACACCTCTTATTGTCTTTGGATACCCCAAATCATCAATGGGGCGTTCATTTAGCTTGTTAAAGATAAAGACAACTGGAAGCAATGCTTGCGGGTCGCTTGCCAGAGCCTCATCAATTCTATCCTCGCTATCAACGATAGCTATTTTAGAGCTCTCATACAGTGATACAAATACTGGACGTCGCTCAAACTCCTGTGTCGATTTTGAGCGGTACCACTGCTGCCCTTCTGATTCCGTCTGTATCTTCTTAAGCTCTGCCGCTGAAGCAAGAAAGTGGTACTGGCCTTCAAACCAATCAGGAAGAGGCCTCAAGACTAGACGATCCTCGAAGAAGTTTCGGATAACTTCTTCAACCTTATATGGAGAATTTTCATCCTCTCTTTCCAAGTCTTCCAATTCATAACCTGCATACTTGTATGGACTAGAGTCTGAAAGAATCGGTATCAAACTTACGGCAGACGCGGCTAAGTCTCTGCCTTTATTGGGTTCATAACGAACTGAAGCCTGGAGGGTTTCCTCGATGTCGATACCCATCGCTAAGGCATGAAGGAAAACAGCAAGAGACGGAGTGTCCTTACTAAGAAGACGAAGAATTTCGAGTTTGGTTGGTGTGCTAGCCTCGTTGTACATCAACTCACCAAATTCGGTGTCTTCGTAATCAGCTTCTGAGAGACGCCAGTCGTTAACAAATGAGCCAGAGTAATTGTCAAACTCGCTTTCTCCCTCTTCGCGAATGCGATACCCCTCCTCGTCAACGAAGTCGCCTTTGGGCGTCACGCCCACCGCACCTTCTGGGGCGTTATCGGAGGGGACAATTGGCCGAACATCCACGGTTTGAGCGACTGCATACCCGCTGACCACAAGCGCGATGAAAACAATAGCAGAGTTCCTCAGTGTTCGAGTCAGAACTCTGATTTTTGAAAAGCTAAACATAACGTCATACCTACCAATGATAGTGAGTCAAAAGTTGCCGCCGTCGCGACAATTTTTTTGACACTAAACCCCAACCACGAGGCCATAAGCCCGATTTCTATTTCGGTAGCTGCTTACTTTCAAAGCACGTAGATCGAGCCAACCAAACTTCATACCTAGCGCGTAAAGCAAGCAACCCCCCAGCACTCCCCTCGATAGACGCAATTTACTATGAAATCACGAAAAAATCATACACTAATCAACAGTTTAACCGATTATCATACAAAATCCCTAAGCTAATCTGGCGATTTATCAATAAATTACATTATCAGTAACGAACAACGCTTACTAACAAGGAGTAATTACTTCTAAGTTATTCATATATGGACGGAGTGCAGTTGGCACGATGACTGACCCGTCGTTTTGTTGATAATTCTCTAATATTGCCAGCAGTGTTCTGCCAACGGCCAAGCCAGATCCGTTCAAAGTGTGCACTAAGTCAGTTTTCTTGTCCCCGGTTCTAAATCGTGCCTTCAGCCTTCGGGCTTGAAAAGACTCAAAATTCGAACAAGAAGAAATCTCTCTGTAAGCATTTTGACCGGGCAACCAAACTTCTAGATCGTAAGTCTTCGCAGCGGAAAAACCCAGATCTCCGCCGCACAGGATTACCTTGCGATAAGGCAACTCTAAACCTTGAAGAATAGCTTCCGCATGGCCAGTTAACTCCTCCAGTGCTTGATATGACGCATCTGGATGAACAATCTGAACCAACTCAACTTTCTCGAATTGGTGCTGGCGTATCATTCCTCTGGTATCGCGCCCATAGGAACCAGCTTCCCTTCGAAAACATGGCGTATGTGCCACAAGTTTCAGAGGCAACTCTTCTTTTGTAAGAATTTCATCTCGGACAATATTAGTAACCGGGACTTCGGCTGTTGGGATCAAATATAAACCATCCTCGGATTGCGTCGCGAATAAATCATGATCTCCAAACTTAGATAGTTGACCCGTTGCACTCAAACTGTCGGCATTAGCCAAATAGGGAACATAGACCTCCTGATACCCATGAGATTCGGTGTGCACATCGAGCATATACTGGATTAGGGCACGATTCATTCGAGCGATCGCACCACGTTTAACCACAAACCGAGACCCTGTAATTTTAGTAGCTAACTCAAAATCTAAGCCGCCAAGGGCCTCTCCTATGTCAACATGATCGAGAGCATCAAAATCAAAAGATGTCGGTTCTCCCCATCGATCCACCTCAACGTTATCTGCATCGGTTTTACCGGCTGGAACAGAAGAATGTGGAATGTTTGGAAGCACGCTGGTTATGTCACTCAGTTGCTCAAAAACCTCCTCTAACCTGGATTGAGCTTGCTTTTGCTCATCGCTGAATCCAGCGATTTCAGCCATTAATGCGTCGACGTCTCCGCCTTGTGACTTCACTTTCCCGATTTCCTTAGAACGACTTTTCCGTTGCGCTTGCAACTCTTCAGAACGGACTTGGAGCGACTTGCGCTCAGCCTCCAGTAGCTTAAAAGCCTCGACATCTAGGTGATGACCTTTAATTTCCAATTGCTTTGCAACAGTTTCAATATCGCTTCTTAATAGGTTTGGGTCTAACATAATCTCTGAGTACTAGAAAATAGACTGTAAAAGCTTTGCCGTCGCA
Source organism: uncultured Arenicella sp. (assembly GCA_963669225.2). Lineage (GTDB taxonomy): Bacteria > Pseudomonadota > Gammaproteobacteria > Arenicellales > Arenicellaceae > Arenicella. The sequence goes on from OY769919.2 coordinate 1,099,134, forward strand.
TAGCCTCTGTTAAAAAATCCGCGGTATTTTAAAGTGTTTGCTTCCAACCTAAAAGGATTTGACCGCAAAAACAATTTGCGTATCGCCAACGCAAGGAATCAAGCAGCCATCTATGCTGCCCTTGCCAACCAAATCCCAAGAGCACATAAGAGAAGGCAAGAGATCAAACTTGAGGATACATAGGTAAGTGCTTTTGCGTACTCACCAAGTTCAATCATTTTGAGAGTCTCAAGTGAAAATGCGGAAAAAGTGGTGAATCCCCCGAGAAACCCACTCATTATAACGATACGAACGCTCTCAGCCTGCGCCCATCGAATGCTTGGTAACGAGAAGGCTAGATAACCTATCAAAAAACTACCCACAGCATTGACGAGCAGGGTGGAGTAAGGAAACGCCACCCAGCCAAGGGAAACCAGCGCTCTAGCTAAAGAAACTCGTGCGATGGCACCCAGTCCACCGCTCAAACCAATTGCCAAGTAAAACCCCATTACTCCTCTATTACGTCCACACCATCTGGGATAGTAAATTCAAAGCTTGACAGTTCGAGAGTCGGGTTGAGGGAAACTTCGGCAAAGTCTAGCTTTGTGGTGTTACCTAATCCATCAAACAGCTGTATCGATACAATGACGTCGCCCTTAAAACCCACCAACATTTGTCGGTAACCTGCATTCACATCTTTGGGCTTCATCGCTGCCCAACTCAAACCATCAGTCAACCCAATGTCGACAATTTCAAAATACGTATCCACCTCGCCGGCATCCTGCACGAGTGACATACTTGGAACTTGGTTAACTGCATCCTCCAACCGACGCTTTGATACCTGCTCTAAATCCGGATCGTAAAATAACAATGTATCGCCATCCGCAATGATTTGTTGACCCAATTCTTCCTCAAATCCCTGATAATTCCAATGAAAGCGGCCTGGTCGCATTAAGCTCAAGACTCCTTGAGAACGCTCTAAAATCTCTCCGCTTTCATCGACAACAGTTTGCTCAAAAGATGCCTGCATCGTGAATACATCGGCGAAGAAAGACCTCAGGTATTTTTCAGAAGCCTTGACTGGATTGACGAGCGACAATAGCAGAGCGCCCAATAAAACAATATTTTTCATAAATGCGCTATCTCTCTAAACATCATCTGGCGGCGGCGGAGCCAGAACCTCTCTGCGCCCGTTTTCTTCAGCTGCAGTCACGACACCTGTCATCTCCATGGTTTCAATCATTCGAGCCGCTCGGTTATAACCAACGCGTAACTGTCGTTGCACTGATGAAATGGAAGCCTTCCTTGTCCTCGTCACGAACTCAACCGCTTGATCGTAGAGCGGATCATTTTCCGGATCGTCATTAACGGCATCATCTCGGAACGCGCTCGGGAGCGCATCATTAACCTCTTTTGGCGCGCTCAAAATAGACTCGTCATACTCTGGTTGACTATTACCCGTCAAAAACTCCACCACTTTATGAACCTCTGGGTCATCAACAAAACTACCGTGCACCCGCTCCGGCAAACTGGTTCCAGGAGGCACGTAGAGCATATCCCCATGCCCTAGCAACATCTCAGCCCCCATTTGGTCTATAACCGTCCTAGAATCGACCTTTGACGAAACTTGGAAAGCAATACGTGTCGGAATGTTAGCTTTAAGCAACCCCGTAATAACATCCACTGACGGTCTCTGCGTTGCGAGAATCAAATGAATTCCAGAGGCTCGCCCTTTCTGAGCAAGACGAGTAATTAATTCCTCGACTTTTTTACCAACACTCATCATGAGGTCGGCGAGCTCATCAATTATCACCACCAAACACGGGAGTTCCTTGAGCTCTTCAGCCACTTCTCCTTCTTTCGCCATAGGGTCAAGTATTGGCGTCCCCGATGTTTCTGCTTGTTTAATTTTTCTATTGTAACCGGCTAAGTTACGAACACCGAGCTCCGACATCAACTTGTACCGCCGCTCCATCTCTACAATACTCCATCTCAAAGCATTGGCGGCTTCACTCATATCGGTAACCACCGGACAGAGAAGATGGGGGATGCCTTCATAGACAGATAGCTCCAACATTTTAGGGTCCACCATAATCATTCGAACCTGCTGAGCCGTCGCTTTGTACAACAAACTCAAGATCAGAGCATTGATACAAACCGACTTTCCCGAACCTGTGGTACCTGCAATAAGAACATGCGGCATTTTCGCTAGGTCAGCAATCACGGTTTTACCGCTAATGTCCTTACCAAGCACAAGCGCAAGGGGAGAGTTCATATTCTCAAACTGTCGTGACGCTAGACCCTCCACAAGCCTCACTATTTCTCTGGATTCATTTGGAATCTCGATCCCAACGTATGGCTTACCAGGTATGTTCTCGACAACACGAACACTTACCGTCGAAAGCGCTCGAGCGAGATCTTTGGCTAGATTTGTAATCGTCGCCGCTTTGATACCCGGAGCGGGGTCCACCTCAAATCTCGTAATAACCGGGCCTTGATGAACACTTACGACTTCGACAGAAACATTAAAATCGGCCAGCTTCTTAACCAACAGCATGGATATTGCGTTTAATTCATCATCAGAATAGCCGAACGCTTGCGGCTCCGGAGCATCCAATAGTGATAAGGCGGGCAAGGAGTCATTAGAAGAATGCATGGAATCGAACATCGAGGTTTGTTTTTCACGTTCCATTCTCCCACTGTCATCGGTTTTCGCTGCTTCCGTAGGCACAATTCTCGGTTTAATTTCAGGTGCGACCTTTACCTTTTCCTTCAGCTCACTAATCGTCTCCTGACGAACTATTCTGGCCTTCTCCCCTATTTCACGATCTTCTTTCTGCTCTTTCCTGTCTCTAACACCCTCGATAAAAGAAAAAATAGCCGCTCCAATCTTGTCCATCAACGCAAACCAAGACAGACCCGTAAAAACCGTAATCCCGGTAAGGAACATTGCCACCATCAGCAAAGTAGAACCCAACTGCCCAAAGAGACTCACTAAAGAGCCATTCAGCCAGTCTCCCAAAATTCCACCAGCCAGAAACGGTTGTGATGAAGCCCAGTAATTGAAATGAAGATTCTCTAATCCACAGCCCCCCATGACGGTCATTAAGAAGCCAACCCCTACGAGAACACGACTCAGGTACGAGCCTTGCTCAGTTGAATGACGACTGCGGAAAAAATTGATTCCTAATACCAAGATCATTATTGGCACTAGATACGACATATATCCAAAGCCATGCAGTAGCATATCGGAGAAGTTCGCACCGAATTTTCCGCCCAAATTACTTATATTTTCTACGCTACCGCCACTGTGAGACCAACCAGGATCATTTGAGTTGTACGTCGCTAAAGATAAAAGGGCATAGACAGACAAGAATACACTGAAGACCACAACAATCTCCGCACCTAACTCCTTGACCCGTGGTGATAACAGTGAGGTATCCACCTCTTTTATATTTTTTTTCTTCGCCTGCGGCATAATCTATTCATGATTCGAGACTCAACATCTCGCTGGTCTAACTCAAGCTGGAAAACTGTACAATCCTCCAGAATAAAAAGCGTACTCAGTCTATTTTAGCTTGATTGTTCAACTAACACACCTGCCAAAGTTTTAATGATTGTTTCAATAGCTATGTAACGAAGGTAATAGCATTGAATAAGCAATAATACTCGCTATTAATGTAGAAGCTAATTCATTAGAATTTGCCAACGAAAACACTAACAAATCCATCGGATATATATTCGGAGAACACACATGTCAGATGCCAAGCACTGCAAAGTCCTAATTTTAGGTTCAGGCCCGGCTGGATACAGTGCTGCAGTGTATGCAGCCCGCGCTAACTTAAATCCGGTCCTTATTACCGGACTGCAACAAGGAGGCCAGTTAACCACGACCACCGAAGTCGACAACTGGCCTGGCGACGATCAAGGCGTCGATGGCAATGAACTTATGGCTCGCATGTTACGTCATGCTGAACGATTTGATACCGAAATAGTGTTTGATCACATTCATACCGTAAAGCTTGATCAGAAGCCATTTACACTAACTGGTGATGCGGGTACCTACACTTGCGATGCACTGATCATAGCCACTGGTGCTTCAGCAAAATATTTAGGACTTCCTTCTGAAGAAGCGTTCATGGGCAAAGGCGTTTCCGCCTGCGCAACTTGCGATGGTTTTTTCTATCGCGGCAAGCCCGTGGTAGTTGTCGGTGGCGGCAATACAGCGGTCGAAGAGGCGCTTTATCTATCCAATATTGCATCTGAAGTGACCGTAATACATCGCCGGGATGAGTTTAGAGCTGAAGCCATACTAATAGACCACATAATGGAAAAAGCTGAGAACGGCAACGTTAAGATCGAGTGGGATCATACCTTGGAAGAAGTCGTCGGCGATGAAACTGGCATGACAGGAGTTCGGGTGAAAAGCACTAAAGATGACTCAGTCAAGGAAATCAGTGCCGATGGTTGCTTTATTGCGATTGGCCACAGTCCTAATACCGACATATTCAAAGACCAACTAGAAATGCAAGGGGGGTATATCACGGTCAACAGCGGAAGTAACGGTAACGCCACGGCCACCAGTATTCCCGGGGTTTTTGCATGCGGTGACGTGATGGATCATGTCTATCGTCAGGCTATCACCTCTGCAGGCTCTGGTTGTATGGCCGCTTTAGATGCAGACAAGTACTTGAAAGGCCAAGAGTAGACTTACGAGCTAAACTCGGTCTCGTAGTTAGAAAATGGCAGATCAGGACAATAACATGTCAAAGCTTATTGGGCTGGGCGTAAAGCCCATTAAGCAAGACAAAATCGAGCCGTATAGAAAACCCGTAGACTCAACGCCACGACAACGGCTACTGGATGAGCGACGCGTCATGGAGGAGCTTCTAAACGAGTCAGATGAAACACTTTCTTTTGAAAGTGGAGATGAACTCAAATTCTTGAGATCGGGCTATTCCACTCGCTTATTGAAAAAGCTCCGCCGCGGAGACTATGCAATACAAGACGAGATCGACCTTCATGGCATGATCGCCGGAGAAGCAAAACGAGAAACGCACGCATTCGTTAATGAATGCGCTCGAGATAACGTGAGAGCGATTAGAGTCGTCCACGGCAAAGGACGAAACTCAGCGGGACGCACGCCCGTCCTGAAGCGCATGCTGCTAGGATGGCTAAAGAAGAACCAATATGTCATCGCCGTTATTTCGGCTCCTTCTAATGACGGTGGGACGGGTGCAGTCTACGTATTACTCGACAAAGGCTAATAGCTAAAAGAAAACACACCTTGATCGCGCAACGGCCGAGATGTCAACGAAAGCGCGTGCAGTAACCTCGCAACGATCTAATACCAATAAAAAAGCCGCTCCCATGAGCGGCTTTTTCTTTTCCGATACGCTTCCCTACAGGATGTAAACGAAGATAAACAAGCCAACCCAGACGACATCAACAAAGTGCCAGTACCAAGCACCTGCTTCAAAAGCAAAATGCTGTTCGCCGCTGAAATGCCCTTTAAGCATGCGAAGCAATACAACAAAGAGAATAAATGCTCCAAGAGTCACGTGGAATCCGTGGAACCCTGTTAATAGGAAAAAAGTCGAACCGTAGACACCGGTGCCCATCGTTAAACCGAGCACTTGGTATGCCTCAATATACTCCTCTGCTTGCAAGACCAGGAACCAAACCCCTAGAGCAACCGTGATCGCTAACCAAATAATCGCAGGCATTCTCTTATCCGCTCTTAGAGCGTGGTGAGAAATAGTTAGGGTCACACTTGAAGTGAGCAGTATCAATGTATTGTATAAAGGAAGGTGAAGCGGATCGATTAAACCGTACTTTGTTCCTTCCATTACCTCAGTTGAATTTGGAAGACCGCCAGTTAACAGCTCTGCACCGATTGGTCCCGACGAGGGCCATGTAGCCTCAAATCCAGGCCAAAGCAGCTCGGTTTCAGCCAACCATGGAACAGCGAGGTTACGCAGGTAGTAAAGGGCTCCGAAAAAAGCCGCAAAAAACATGACTTCTGAGAAGATGAACCATGACATGCCCATTCTGAACGACTTATCTACGTCCATATTGTACGCCGGGCTCTCTATAACAACGGTTCGAAACCAACTGAATAACAATACCCCCATAATGACGAAGCCGATCGTCATCAAGGTACTGCCAAAAGACAAATTGTTTAAGAAGCTAGCGCCCCCGAATGCGATTAAAAACAACGCAATTGAACATGCGAATGGATAAATACTTGAGTCGGGGACAAAATATTGATCTTGCGAATGCGAAGCCATTTCGGTTTCCTCTATGATTATCTCGTCGGTCTACGTTAAAACGCCGACGTAAATTGTAATTCTTTTTTAAATTGGTCTCTACTTTCCAGCGTACTTTGAATTATCAAAAAACGTATAAGACAAAGTAAGTTCCTGAACGTCTTTGGGCAGCTCTGAATCCAACATATATCTAACCACCATTTCCTGCTCCTCTCCAGGTTGCAGAACCTGTTTGGTAAAGCAAAAGCATTCGGTCTTTTTAAAATGAAAACCAGCCTTTGGTGGAGTCACATTAAAAGTTGCCATGCCTGTGATCGCTTCTTTTGAATGATTTTTTACATAAAACGTTGCCTCTTGAATCTCGCCTATTTTAACGTCTACCAGACTACTCAAGGGCTTAAACTCCCAATTCAACGAAGAGTGCGTGTGAGAGGTAAAACTGACCTCAACCTCTCTATCATCAGCCACTGCGGCTTGCGCCGCCGCTTCTTGGATGATATCCGTCTTCCCACCAAATCCAGTCACACGGCAAAACGCTTCGTACAGTGGCACAAGTGCGTAACCAAATCCGAACATGATTAAAGCAATAACAACCAGCTTCCCTACAATATTGTTCTTGGATTGAATTTGAACGGCTTCGGACATAATTTAGCTCGCAGAGACTCAACTTCTAATAATGAACGCGGTAACGAACAGAACCACAGGAATGATGGCAATGATCAATGCTAATTTGGCATTGCTCTTCTTTTGCTCATCTGTCTGCTTGTTTTCTGAAGTCATGGGTATTCAAAAAGTGGACGTTAGCTAAGTAAAATTAGTTCGAGACGGTCTCGATGGATGTTTGATAAATCGAAACCGTCAACTACATTAGAACTAACCGACTTACTTCACCGTCGGTGGAGTATCGAACGTGTGGAATGGAGCTGGGCTTGGTACAGTCCACTCTAGACCCTCCGGCTTATCCCAAACTTCGGCAGTCGCCTTTTTACCACCGCGTACAGTCTTGATGATGATAAAGATAAACAACAGCTGCGACAGCCCAAGACAGAAAGCCCCGATAGAAGACCATTGGTTGAACTCGGTAAAAATTGGGTTGTAATCGGCGTATCTTCTTGGCATGCCTGCTAAGCCTAAGAAGTGCTGTGGGAAGAAAGTGATATTGAAAGAGATCGCAGTCAACCAAAAATGGATTTTGCCTAACGTTTCGTTGTACATGTGTCCGGTCCACTTAGGCAACCAGTAGTATGCTCCGCCCATCATCGCCATCACTGCACCAGCGAACAATACATAATGGAAGTGAGCGACAACAAAGTAAGTGTCGTGATACTGGAAGTCAGCTGGCGTGATGGCCAACATCAACCCTGACAAGCCACCCAAAGTGAACAAGAATACAACGCCGATAGAGAAGAGCATCGGTGTTTCGAAGCTCATCGATCCACGCCACATAGTCGTGACCCAATTAAATACTTTCACACCCGTTGGCACTGAAATCAGCATGGTCGCGTACATAAAGAAGAGCTCTCCTTGTAGCGGCATACCCACGGTAAACATGTGATGCGCCCAGACAATAAACGACAAGAACGCAATCGCTGCCGTGGCAAATACCATGGAACTGTAACCGAACAGAGGCTTTCTCGCGAAAGTCGGAATAATCTGAGAAATAATTCCAAACGCTGGCAGGATCATGATGTACACCTCTGGATGTCCGAAGAACCAGAAAATGTGCTGATAAAGGACCGGATCACCGCCGCCAGCCGGGGTAAAGAACGCTGTACCAAAGTGCCTATCGGTCAACAACATCGTGACGGCGCCAGCGAAGACCGGCATTACTGCGATCAGCAGAAAGGCCGTGATAAGCCAAGTCCATACGAACATTGGCATTTTCATCAAAGTCATTCCAGGAGCACGCATGTTCAAAACCGTGACGATAACGTTGATAGCCCCCATAATGGACGATATACCCATCATGTGAATCGCTACGATCGCCATATCCACGCTCATTCCACCCTGGATGGTCAATGGCGCGTAAAGCGTCCAACCGGCTGCTGGTGCGCCACCTGGCACAAAGAAGCTAAGCAAAAGAATGCTAAACGCAAAGGGAAGAATCCAGAACGACCAGTTATTCATTCTTGGTAGAGCCATATCAGGAGCACCCACCATCAGTGGAATCATCCAGTTGGCAAACCCTACGAAACCCGGCATAACCGCACCAAATACCATGATGAGCGCATGCATCGTGGTCATCTGGTTAAAAAAGTGCGGGTCTACAAACTGCAAACCAGGTTGAAACAACTCTGCCCGTATAACAAGAGCGAAAGCACCACCAAGCATAAGCATGGCAAGTGAAAAAACTAAGTAAAGCGTACCGATATCTTTGTGGTTGGTGGACATAAACCAACGCTTAAAGCCGGTAGGCATGTGATGATCGTGATCGTCGTGGTGATCGTGAGCAGTGTCTGCATGTGACATGTGGTATCTCCTACTCTAATTATCGGTTTGAGGCTACGTCAGCGGCTTCAACCATGTCGCCGACGCTATTTCCTAATGCATTGCGTTGGTAAGTGACCACCGCTGCGATTTCTTCGTCATTCAACTGCCTCCCGAAAGCCGCCATCGCGGTTCCCGGCTTGCCGTTGACGATAATGTCGATGTGAGCGCCGGCTTCGCCAGTGGCGATTGCGCTTCCGGTAATGGCTGGGAATACGCCAGGGATTCCGGCACCGTCAGCAGCATGACAAGCAACGCACTGAGCATTATAGATTTTCTCGCCTGCAGCCATAAGCTCGTCCATAGTGGCTCCAGATTCCGATGCATCTGCCGCTGGAACAACAGCCTCGATGACAGACTCAGCGAAACTTGATTCCGCCTCAACCGGCTCCTCTTCTGTCGGCGCAATATTGCTTTCAGCTACTTGCGTTTGCTCTACCCCTTCAACTTTCTCACCATTAATCATGGCAAAACCATCAGTTGTGAACTGACCACCGCCAGCAACCCACTGATCAAATTCGTTTGGCGAAATAACTTGAACAACAATGGGCATGTAAGCATGATCCTTTCCGCAAAGCTCAGCACAATTCCCGCGATAAATCCCCGTTTTGTCTTCGTCGACGTTGAACCAAAGTTCGTTGATATAACCAGGCACGGCGTCCTTTTTAACGCCAAAAGCTGGGACCCACCAAGCGTGGATAACATCGTTCGCGGTAATTAGCGCTCGGACTTTGCGTCCAGCAGGGACAATTAGCGCCTTGTCTGTCTCAAGTAGATAGTTCTCACCGATTTTTGTGGCTGTTTCCGTATTGAACTGATCGATTTCCGTACGAGGAGTTGACAGCGTGCTGTAGAAGCTTATGTCACTGCCGTCCATGTAATCGTATCCCCATTTCCACTGGTAGCCGGTAACCTTAATCGTAAGGTCGGATTTGGTCGTATCCTCCATGTTGATCAATACCTTTGTCGCTGGTATCGCCATGACCACAAGGATCAAGAAAGGGATTACAGTCCAAACGATTTCAACTGAAGTACTGTGGCTAAACTGAGCGGGCTCGTAGTTCTTGCTCTTTCTATGTTTGAAGATCGAGTAAAACATTACGCTAAAAACACCAACAAAGATCGCCACACAGATCCAAAAGATCAGCATATGCAAATCATAGATATCTCTCGCCACTCCCGTGACTGGATCTTGGAAATTCAAGCGATATTCTGCCTGCGCTGAACCGCTGATCAAAATAGCGGCTAGCGTCGCGCCCACTGCCTTAATCTTGGCAGAGAGTTTACCGTGCTGAGAAAACAACATAATTAGAGGCACTCCAATTAAAATTATAATTCTTGATGAGCTTTTGCTTATATGACCGCGAACTTGCTAACTAGGCCGATAAAGAGTCAATGACTACGAATTTACCTAGCAATAGAAAGGGTTTCGGGACATCTCGAAGAGCAAAACTTTCCGCGTCATTTTTATGGTCTTCATCCACAAAAGTGCCGCGAGCTCTTCGACGCGATTTTATCATCTGCGTTTAACATCCTATTCACCAATGTGAATCGATATTTTTGATCGATATTCGTGGCTATATTTCGCATATTCCCTCGGCTTCAGCAGAAAGAATTAAGTTTAAAATCAACCCGATTCACACCCATGATTTAGGCCGAGAGAAGGTATCACAGGCGCCCTTCAGCATCAACATTAAGCAGGGGGTTAATTCTAATAAAATCGGTGGAACATCGATGAATTACCTAAAAGTCTTAATAACCATCCTTTTAGGATCACACAGCGAGTAATTTTGGATAGACTTCGACAACATAGCTTTGTCTTTGAGCATCATCTGCAAAATAGGGAAGTTCAAATAATAACGGCGCCGGTATCAGTTGACTGAGTGTGGACAGGTTCTGCTGATAGCACTCCATAGTGGGCGCAGTTGAGTTTGCCACCCAACCCACCAAATTCATTCCATCGTTAACGATTTGCTCGGCCGTTAACACGGCCTGATTGATGCAGCCCAAACGCATACCAACAACGAGGATCACTGGCACATCGAGCTTTTTAGCTAATGTGGAAACATCGCCCCTGGCGAGTACCGTATCCTCCTGGGATTTATCTCGTCCTGACAATGGCACGCGCCAACCACCAACACCTTCAACAAAAAGGACATCAGCCTTTCGTTTTGCCAGCTCCACTGCCTGCACAATCGTATCTAGGCAAATGGATATGTTTGCCTCATCGGCACCGATATGAGGCGCTACCGGCTCACTGAACGCGTAAACATTGACGATCTCAGGTGGTAACGATACGTTCGAGGAAACTGTTAGACTTTCAATATCTTCGTTAAGCCAGTCATCACCTCGCAGCTCAAAACCACTCGCAATCGGCTTCAATCCGGCCACTTTAAGTCCAGCATCGACAAATGAACGAATAAGAACAGAAGTAGATACGGTCTTGCCAATTTCGGTATCTGTGCCGGTCACAAAATAAACCGTCTTATCGTTCATGAGCCTACCTTTTTAGCAATGACAAGTTCCGTGATGTAGTTCATGTTGTAACCACCCTGGTTGGCAATCTCAGTTTCGACTGCATTCTTAGCCTTTATTAGACGCGACTTACCCCCCAACCCCAATTTACCGCCCAAAGTTTGCCCTGCTCCGATCCCGCGCACCTTGTCTAAGCACTCATCGAACGATCCGGGCCGTTCCTGGTAGACCCTCTTTTCTGTGTGAACGACTTCGAATCCACAATCTAGCAGTTGTGCAGAGAGCGCCCCAAAATCATGCAACTGTTGAGCATTAAGACCCCAAAGGTCACGCCAACGTTGCAGCGATCCATCAACAATGTGCGCAGCAACTACGTAACCGCCAGGTTTGAGTATCCTTTGCATCTCATAACCAGCCGAGACTAAATTAGCCCATTGCAAAGCAGAGGAACTTAGAATCAGATCTACCGATTTATCTCTTAAGTAGGTCATCTCTAAATCTACCGTCAATAAGGCTCCCGGATTGAGTCTGCGCGTTTCGACTTGGCCCAGCATGGCGGTCGACAGATCTAACCCCATCAGAGTTGCTTCGGGAAGACAATCTCGAACAAGACTCAATAGTTTGCCAGTCCCGCACCCCAAATCGATGATTCGGCAATCGCGCTCAATCGAACTTAAAATACGCTGACTTAAGACATCTATGACGTCATGTACAATCTTGGACTGAACGTTGGCATGTTGATCGTAACGGGCCGCTCCTCGATCAAATGATCGACCCACTCGATGCTTTGAAAAATTAAACATCAGATTTACAAATCAAGTCTTGTAGATGCTGCAAAACCAAATCAGGTTCTGCAAGAAAGGCGGCATGCCCTGTGTGCATCTCAATTAATTCGGCTTCCAAGTAGTTCGCCAAAAGGCTGACGCCCTGAGGGTTAGCCACTCGATCTAGCGACCCAGAAATAATCTGGATCGGAATTTCTGCGTTCATTCCAATCTGTTTTGCCCCCTGCCTCAAATCGGCTGATTCAAGACAATCAATTCCGGCTTGTAAGGTATCAGCATTGGGATCTGGGTAATTGGCAATCCACTGCATTGCCTGACTTATTAAGTGCCTGCCACCGGAAACGCGCAATAACTGAATTTGCAAAAAGAGTGCCATCGCGCGCTGATAATCAAGCTTTAACTCATCGGCGAAACGCTGAAATACACCTGTATCAACGCCGTCTACCCAGTCCTCAGAGGATACGAACTTCGGCATTGTGCCTATCAGTTGCAACGCTTTAATTCTCTGTGGACCAGCTAATTCAAGGGCTTTTAAGGCGGCCAAACCACCTAGACTCCACCCAACCCAGATAGCCGACTTAGGTGCGCCATCCAAACAATGTAACGCCATATCCTCAAGGCTTTTGCTGGCTTTGAGTCGGTGGCTCTTGCCATACCCAGGCAAGTCAATAAGATGGAACTTGAATCGCATGCCCAATGACTCGGCTCTGGTTACAAAACCCCGCCAGATTCCCGAGTTAAGACCCCAACCATGAATGAGCACAACGTCAATTTTTCCAACATCTTTCTGCATAAAAACTCCCTGACAATTAAGCTGTGGCTGATTTTGGTGTGAGCTCCAATAATGCCAATGATTCCGACAGTGCTTCAATCAATGCCGTAACTTGTGCCTCAGTGTGTGCGGCCGTAATTGTTATTCTCAAGCGCTCTGTACCCACCATTACTGTCGGTGCCCTGATTGCCGAAACCAACATCCCTCTGTCAAAAAGGAGCGAGCTGAGTTCCAGAGCGAGGTTCGCATTACCCAAGACTATTGGCTGTATTGCGGTCTCAGATTTCGAAATTGGAATATTATTTTGCTCACATCCTCGTCTAAATTGGCGAATATTTTGCTGCAATTTTGCAATGCGCTGCTCTCCATCGCTCTCGATTATGTCAAGTGCAGCCAAATTCCCAATCGCCGCCGCATTGGACATAGCCGTCGTGTAAATATAACTTCGAGCGCTTTGAGCCAACTCTTCGATATACTCTTCATCACCTGCCACAAAAGCTCCAAAACCACCCAATGCTTTCCCAAGCGTTCCAACCATCAGTTTTGACCCAGCTGGCTTGAATCCAAAACTCGATAATGATCCCGCTCCCAGCTTCCCTGTTACACCAAGCCCGTGCGCATCATCTACAATTAACAAACCATCTAGTCTATCCGTTATTGTAGCCAACTCATCTAACGGCGCACAGTCTCCATCCATGCTAAAAACACCGTCAACGAAGATAGCAAAACGATCAAAGTCTTCCTTTAAGATGATTTGACGCGCATGTTCAACATTCAGGTGCGCAAAGCGCCGGAGTTTACCGGCACTCAATCTCGCTCCGTCGATCAAAGAGGCATGATTAAGCTTGTCATGAACAAGCAAGTCGCGCTTTTCAAACAGAGCTGTATTGACCGCCAGATTGGCCATATATCCTGTTGAAAATAATAACGCGCTCTGAGCACCAACCCAAGAGGCTAAACGTTTTGCCAGCCTACAATGGAGCTCGGAATGCCCTGTCACCATGTGCGAGGCTGCACTTCCGTTACCCCACTCAGAGATGTTGTTTGCGATCGATTCGGCAACTCGCGGGTCAGCAGCCAAACCCAAATAGTCATTGCTGGAAAAATTGGTAACCCAATCACCATCTACGCACACAAATGGCTGCTGCGCTGATGTAATCACTCTGGTTTGTCGCCACCCCTGTGTGCACTTGCGCTGACGACGGCGCGCTGTTATCGCAGCTTTCCACTTTTGTGACATAGTAACCTTATTTAAGTTAACTCACTCACTGGCTCAGGCTTAATACAAAGCGCCTCCATCAACTCCCTATCGTGTTGAACAGAGGCATTACTCGTGGTGAGAAGATCATCGCCATAGAAGACCGAGTTCGCCCCAGCCATAAAGCACAGTGTTTGCATCTGATCGTTCATTTGCTCTCTGCCGGCTGACAAGCGTACATAAGAGCTTGGCATCGTAATTCTCGCTACCGCAATCATTCGAATAAACTCAAAGTCGTCCACGGGCTCGGCGGATTCCATCGGAGTACCAGCAACTCGCACCAAGTTATTTATCGGGACGCTCTGCGGAGGATTGGGTAAATTTGCCAGCTCTAGTATTAAACCAACACGATCTTGTCTGGACTCACCCATACCCACAATACCGCCGCTACATACATTCATACCAACGTCTCGGACGCGCTCCAAAGTCTCAAGTCGGTCTTGGTAAGTTCTGGTGGTGATTACCTCATCATAATAATTTCGAGAGGTATCTAAGTTGTGGTTATAGTAGTCTAGGCCTGCTTCTTTTAGGCTACTTGCCTGCTCGGATGTGAGCATACCCAGCGTGGCGCAAGTTTCTAACCCCAATTCCTTAACGCGCCTTATGGCTTCCTCAACCACCACCAAATCCTTATCCTTGGGGCTTCTCCATGCGGCTCCCATGCAGAATCTGGCTGCGCCATGTTGCTTCGCTTTTTTTGCAGCTTCGACAATCTTTTCCACGCGCATCAACCTTTCGGCCTCTAGCCCGGTCTTGTATCTGGCACTCTGTGGACAATATTTGCAGTCTTCTGGGCAGGCACCTGTTTTGATACTTAATAGGCTGCTTAATTGAATCTGATTTGGATCAAAATTCTTTCTGTGAACTTTCTGGGCCTCAAAAAGCAGATCCATAAAGGGCATGTCAAAAAGGGCTTGAACAGCCTCTCTAGTCCATCGAATTACTGCTTGGCCTGGCTCGACTTTGATTCGCGCTCGAGGCACATCCGGATGCTGTGTTAATTCAGCCGTCATGGTATTGTAGGGCAGGTGCCGACTTATTAAATGTAAACTAAAATGGATTTTACACTTTACAATAAATACTTCACAAGGATTTTAGATTGGATATTTCCGACCTCTTGTCCAGGTTGCTCACGTCCTCGACACAAAAACGAGTCTTGCCAAAATTCTCATCTATGCGAACCACCGAAACCAATCAACCCATGCAATCGTTGTGCGATAGAAATCCCATTTGCAGAGGATTTCTGCGGTAAGTGTCTGTCAACGAAAACGCCCTTCGATAAATCCATTCCCGCTTTTAGGTACGAAGGCTATGTTCGAAACTTGATCTTGAAACTAAAAACAAGTGGAAGTCGTTACGCGCTGAGGTTACTGAGCGGAAGATTACTCACTCAAATCGAGAAAAAGGGATCCGGAAAGGTCGAGGTAATCATCCCAGTACCAATGCACCGCGGCAACCGAAGAGCCAGAGGCTTTAATCAAGCCACTATGCTCTCCAGAGAACTAAGTAAAAAACTAAACATTCCGATAGATCGCAATCTAGTGATAAAAGTGAAGAGAACTCCAAAGCAATCCACGCTCAGTCTCAAGGACAGAAAAACCAATTTGAAAAACGCATTCCAATTAAATAAATCAAATACTTACAAATGCGTAGCGATAGTAGATGACGTTGTCTCTACCACCACGACAATTTCAGAAATAGGTAAAATTCTTAAAAAAAACGGTGTAGACTACATAGAGGTTTGGAGCATCGCTCGCGCATCCTAGAAAATCGTTGGCCAGCAAAATAGCCGCGCTGCAGGGTAAGGAGCCACAAACAATAATCCCAAACCATAAACGACTCGGGCTGGGAACTACCAATTTAATTTCAAGCATGACGACGAAGCCATCAGATCTTATTGCTATAGCAAACCCTGAACTAGCTAAAAAACTGGCTGAGCAAAACCAAAAGCAAAAGCCAAGCTCCAAAACTGCTGAAGCGGATTCAACGGATACCGCCGCTGACGAGGAGTCTATTAGGTCGGCTCACAAAACGTATCGACAAGAAGTATGGCGCGCGGTGCTAACGCTTAATGTGCTGCGGTACTTTTTTGCTCTCGCACTTATTTTAATGAGCCTAACCATTCACTCTGTCCCTGGATTTCAACCATTCAGAGCGTTCACTCATCCCGATCTATTTACCGCCTGCGCCAGCGTTTTATTACTTTCCGCGGCTGCCTTTACGCTACTAACAAAAAATCGAAACTTGCCGCTAAGAATCATTCTAATAACTCAATTTTTCATTGATACCGTTGTGGCTGGGCTACTCGTGCATGCCACCGGCAGTATCGCCAGTGGCTTTACTCTTATGTTTTTGATTGTTGTTACGACTGGCAGCGTAGTGCTTAGCCGAAGGGAAGCTTTGGCACTGGCTGCTGGCTCGATTATGGTGATCTTTTTTGAGCATTTTTACTCAGTCCTGACCGTCGAGAGTGGTATTGATTGGCGCTTTGATGCCCTCGCGATGTACGGAATACTGCTGATGTTTATGGCTTTTGCCATATCCTCTTTGGCGCGCATGGTGCGCCATGCCGAATTGCGTTCCTACGTACCAGGAAACGAATCAATCGATGAGTTTCTTAGGCGCGAAGAGATCAATGCGCTTAAATCTGCTTTAGCCGCAACGCAAGGCAACAAAACTGAAGCCGCTAAGTTGTTGGGCATGACTTTCAGGTCCTTCAGATACAAGCTCAGCAAATACGAAATTTCATGACAAATCTTGTCAGCGACAGAATTTTTCGCGGTATCAAAAAATGTCATATGAATTTTATTATTTAAATACAATCACTTACAAAATATAAATTGTTTACAAATATTGATGAGCAATCCTCATTAACTTTTGGTATAAATTAAGTCTGTTCTGAAGATGCGACCCAACCAGCGTTTTGCACCTTCAGCAGACAGGGGCTCGAAATATGGGTTTGGCACACTACGGCCGTAGTATGTCCTTTATTTTGTCCTCGCTAAGATTTTTAAAATCATACTGGGCTCAACACCCGACATATGTAATATCTAACGTTAGGAAATTAATATGAAAATCAAACAACAAGTTCAAAAGGGTTTCACCCTGATCGAATTAATGATCGTTATTGCGATCATTGGCGTACTAGCAGCGGTAGCGCTACCAGCCTACTCTGACTACATCATCCGTGCGAAAGCATCTGAGGTAGTTCTAGCGGCATCAGCAGGCAGAACAGCGGTTGCTGAGTATGCGGCAGCGAATGGCGCCCTTCCAACTACTGCGGCACAAGCCGGTGTTGTAACGACAGGTACCAACATGGTGGATTCAATTGACGTAAATGCGTCAAGCCACATCGTAGTAACAGCAGACTCTGCTGAGCTAGGTGAAGCACTCATCATCGTAATGAGACCTGTCCTCGGAGTTAACGACGTTGTTAACTGGACATGTACTACTGCACAAGGCACGCAGTACGCACCAGCATCGTGCAGATAACGCACAGCGTTGTGAAAGTACTTAAGGGCTAGCATTTGGGCCCGCTAAGTAGCTTCTAAAAAAAAGGCGGCAATGGCCGCCTTTTTTGATGGATAATCGCTTATTAAACTCTAGCCTTGGACTTAGATCTGAATGCCTATATCCAGTCCAAACAAGAAATTATTCACACTTTAAATGAGCCTAGAAAAGTCACTAAAAGAGAGCCTGATATCCAGTGTGTTTTTGGCCATCCTGGTCGTCATCTGTTGCATAATTTACTGGAAAGGGCTTAATGGACCATTTATCTTTGATGACTTCAAAGCGCTCTCGGTTTACAGATCTGCCGAGATCAGCTGGCAAGGGCTGTCTGAAGTCTATTACTCAACAAGTTCTGGGTTTCATCCCATTAGTCGCATCATTCCCAGCCTCTCTTTTTTGGGCACGGCTGAAACACTTGGGCACTCTCCTTTCAGTTACAAACTTCATAACTTGGCCATCCACTGCCTACTTGGCGTGTTGGTCTGGCTATTTTTCTTCACATTGACTCGCATTAGTCATCTTGAGAGAAATCGAGCGCTATTTGTTAGCTGTGTGGGAACAGCTATTTGGGCGCTACATCCTATGCAAGTGAGCACAGTACTTTACAGTGTTCAACGCATCGCGCAGCTCTCAACGCTATTTACAATAATCTGTTTGACACTCTTTTTGAGCGCTAGGGTAAGTGAATCACGGAAAAAACAGCTGTTTTTCTACTTTTGCTTGATTCCATTTTTTCTAGCGCTTGGACTGATGAGTAAAGAAAATGCCGTATTAATACCCATTTTTTTTGGAATGCTCAGTGTTTATGTGGGGTCACTGAACTCAGTTCGCGATCAAAACAAAATAGATACTTGGTTTGTGCGAGTTTTTGTCATTATTCCCATTCTTTGCGGTCTGATAGTTTTACTTCTCTTCTCAGACAAAACTCTTAACTACTCTGCCAGAGACTTCACGCTCTACGAAAGAACCTTAAACCAAATCTATTTTGTTGCTTTCTACCTAAAGCAATTTTTCTTACCCAAGCTATCTTCAATGGGGCTCTATTTCGATGATCATATCGAAATCCGATCTTTTTCACCTCTTGTTGCCATATTGCTAAGTGTCCACCTAACTCTGGTGTCACTGGGAATATATCTACTCAAACGAGGCAGTTTATTGGGTGTCGGCATTCTGTTTTTTTACGCAGGCCATATTTTAGAGTCCACGGTCATACCGCTGGAATTTGCTTTCGAGCACAGAAACTACTTGCCCTACATTGGTGTATCGCTTGCCCTGCCTTATTTGATTAGCTTGATCCAAAGCAACACTGTGCGTTTGGGAATAACTTTTCTTGTTGTGCCAACACTACTTGCCATGACATTAATCAGGGTTGATTCTTGGTCATCTGAAGTAAAGTGGATTCAAACCGCGATTACATACCACCCAAACTCTTCAAGAGCCCAGACTCATTACATAAAATATTTAAATGACCATAGACTATTCGAAGAGCGCGATCAGGCGAATACGCAAGCGATTGAGCGCTTCCCAAATTTTGGGGGCTTCCTGATCAACCGAATTATGTTTGGTTGTTATGCAAGCCAACCGCAGCAAACGGCTAAGCAAGACCTTGATCAGTTGACTGAAATCTATGCGTCTCGAAAAATCTATGAGCAAGATATTAAGCAGATTAATCAACTTGTGGTTAGCCACAGATCCAGAGGATGCTCGAATATTTCGATACAAAGTCTGGACAATTTTTTGACAGACATGTCCAAGCTATCGAGCACTCAAGGCTCCCCTGTCTTGAGTGCGCATATTGAAGCAACTCAATCCATGTTGAATATTGAGCAAGGCAAGTATGAACTAGCCAGTTCGAGACTCGAGCGCGCATTTAAACTGACTGGATCAGAAACCTATTTATTAAAGTCAGTCGTTGCGCTTCAGTTCAGCACAGCAACACTGGAAATTGCGGAGCAGAAGTTTGAAAACATCATGAAGAACCACCAGTTCAATCTCACACTTCATGGTAGCGAAATTGATAGCATCCGTGAGAATTTCAAAATACTCCGCGACATGTCACGAAGCCAAAATATCGATCCCGACAATCAAACGCACTAGACATACAATGAACGCCGGCAACGCTGGAATATCAGCTACGCCACAACTATCGGTAGCACTCGAGCCACAATCGGATATGTCGTTGCATGTACCCAAACAGCGCGGACACTCGTGCAAGAGTTTAGTTCAGACTATTTTCTGTACATTAACGCGGTTATTTGTTCTGAAATGAGCCCAATCAGAAAAATAATGACCCCATTTGTGATCAGTAACGCTCCCATATTAGTAAACGTACCGACCGACACATATGTGTACACGTAGTAGACCGACCCCAGCAAGAAATGCAGCAAAGCAATGGGCATAAAAATCTTTAAAGGCGAGTACAACGTACCGATTTTGAAGATAATCAGTAAAAATCGAATCCCGTCTTTAATCACGTTTAGATGGCTGCTGCCGATGCGTTGGGGCATAGCGATCGGAATATAAGACACTGAGTACCCCGCCCTAAAAAACGCCATGGTAATGGTAGTAGGGTACGAAAAACCATTGGGCAGCAGATACAAGAACTGGCGAAAAAAGTCTTTATTCACCGCTCTAAACCCTGACGTTAAGTCCTCAATTTTGTGTCCGACTATCAGTGATGCAAACCAATTGTAGAATCGATTACCGATGCCCCGCATGAAGCCAGCCTGAGACTTGCGACTGCGGGCCCCCACAACCATTTGATTACCCTGCCTCAGCTGCGATAGCAGTTCCGGTATGTCCTCGGGGCGGTGCTGTCCGTCGGCATCCATAAAAATAATGATACTGGATTCGTCAGAAACTTCTCGAGCGCCTGCCTTTACAGCGGCCCCATTACCCAAGGAAGCTGGATGTGAAATCACTTTGCATCCCTGCGCCTGCGCAACACTTCGAGTGTTATCGCTGGAGCCATCGTCGACCACAATGATTTCATGGGGAGAAAACTGCCAAAGTCTCGGCAGAATACTTTGTAATCCTTGTTCTTCATTTTTGGCAGGAATCACCACTGAGAAGACTGGTTCGGTAGGCATAAACTAGCAAATCACTTCATTTTTTTAGTCAGTGTATTATTGAATTACCTGTAGGTAAATCAAAAATTTATGTTTCATAAGTCACGCTAGGTCGTATCAACAAATGGGAATTATGGGTGTATACTGGCTAACAGACTTGAAGCGTGAGAACAAACTATGAACAACGCACTTCCAAGGGTTGCCAAAACCCTGATTAATCTGGACTTGGTGCCTGAGGCAGACATACTGCCAATCGCCAATGTCGTTAGGGAGACAGACGAGTTTCTGAAGGAAGTCTTCAACAAGCAGCTAATCAGCAGCGAACAACTCAGCAAGGAGTTTTCGGTTAGATTTGGCTCACCTCTATTTGACCTGTCGGCCATCGACCCAGAAATGGTTCCGAAGGATTTGATCGAGCAAAAAATTGTCGAACGGCATCTGGCTGTGCCCATATACAAGCATGGTAAGAGTTTGTTTGTGGCTATGCTAGATCCCACCAACAAGTCGGCAATCGATGAAGTAAAGTTCTTTACAGGCTTGCAAGTAATCCCAATACAAGCCGAGCTTCATGCCATTCAAAACCTGCTGTCGGAGTTAGATACCGACGATGCCGGCGCATTAGAAGAGTTCCTAGGCGACACGGATATTGAGCTTGAAGCAGCCGATGATGAACAGGACAAAGGAGCTGAGTCCGAAGATCTTGCCAATGAAGCTCCCATTGTCAAATACGTCAATAAAATTCTTGTTGATGCGATTAACAGAGGCGCATCGGATATCCACATTGAACCATTTGAGAGAGAGCTTCGCATACGATACAGAATCGACGGTATTCTTCACAAAATTGCGTCTCAACCGATCACTTTTGCCTCGCGAATCGTTGCTAGAATAAAAATTCTAGCTAAGCTCGATATCGCAGAGCGTAGGGCTCCGCAAGATGGTCGGGTCAAACTGAAAGTATCCAAAAACAAAGCCTATGACTTTCGTGTAAACACCTTACCGGTAGTCTACGGTGAGAAAGTGGTGATGCGTATCTTGGATTCAAGCGCGGCAAACCTGGATCTACAAATATTGGGATTTACCGAAACTCAACTTGCTCAGTATACCGAAGCCGCGGCAAGACCGTATGGCATGATTCTTATTACCGGGCCAACAGGTAGTGGTAAAACCGTGACACTTTATTCGGCCTTGAACATGCTCAATACGCCGACCAAAAATATTTCCACCGTTGAAGATCCGGTTGAGATTCAGCTTCCAGGAATCTCTCAAGTCAATATCAACGAAAGAGCTAACCTCACGTTTGCCGAGGCGCTAAAAGCGTTTCTTCGGCAAGATCCGGACATCATTATGCTTGGTGAGATTCGTGATTTAGAGACAGCCGAGATTGCGATCAAAGCGGCGCAAACGGGACACATGGTGTTCTCGACCCTGCATACCAACAGCGCTCCAGCAACCCTTTCAAGGTTATTGAACATGGGAGTACCTGCATTTAACGTTGCTTCTGCCGTGGAACTAATAGTCGCGCAGCGACTGGTAAGGAGGTTGTGCAAGGCTTGTAAGGAACCTGTGAAACTGCCAGAGAAAGTTCTACTGGAGGCAGGCTTTAAACAGGATGAGCTCGAAGAGCTCGAGATTTTTCAGGCTAACGAAGTAGGCTGCCCATCATGCACTAATGGCTACAAGGGTCGCTCTGGTGTGTTTCAGGTAATGCCGCTATCCGAACCCATGAAAAATATGATCATGGAAGGCTGTACTGAAAAAGACATTGAACGACAAGCTAATGAGGAAGGAATTCTGGATTTACGCAAAGCAGGTTTAGTAAAAGTCAGAGAGGGTGCAACTTCACTAGAAGAAATTGAACGTGTAACCAACGTGTAATACACTGTTTTTAATAAGAAATATCTACCATCAGTAAAATCGAAGTGCGGTATTAAACCATGGCTCAAAAAAAACAAAGTAAAGTAGTGGAGTTTGTCTGGGAAGGTGTAAACCAGAAACGAGTTGCTACTGGCGGTGAAATAGAAGCACCCACATTATCGCAAGCCAGAGCATTGTTACGCCAAAGGGGGCTGCGTGTCACTAAGATAAAGCGAAAACCCAAACCGTTGTTCTCTAGCTCTAAAACCATTAAAACGGTGGATATCAGCTTCGCTTCCCGTCAACTCGCGACAATGATCGGAGCTGGCATCCCGGTCGCCCAAACCCTACGAGCCATTGGCAAAGGGCACGAGAATGGCTCAATGGAAAAATTAATGCTGGACTTATCTAAGGACGTGGAATCCGGGACCTCACTGAGCCAGGCGCTCAGCAAACATCCTGTTTATTTCAATCGGCTCTTTACCAGCTTGACCGAGGCCGGAGAAGAGTCAGGTAAGCTCGACACGATGCTCGACCGAGTAGCAACCTATAACGAAAAAATTGAAGCCATCAAAAGTAAAGTGAAATCGGCGATGATGTACCCGACCATCGTATTATTGATCGCCTTGATAGTCACTGTGCTACTACTCCTTTTCGTTATTCCATCATTCGAAGAGCTTTTTCAAGGTATCGGAGCCGACCTACCTACCCTGACGCGCGTAATCGTTGACGCATCGAGATGGATGCAGGATAAGTGGTATATCGCGTTGGGCGTTATCATAGCGAGCGTGACGGGATTTGTGGCCCTCTACAAGCGCTCAGAAAAAGTACAATTTGCTTTGGATAGAGTAATTCTCAGGGCACCTGTTATGGGCGTCATCACAAGAAAGTCTTCGCTGGCAAGATTCTCAAGAACGTTGGCTATTATCTTCAGTGCTGGGGTTCCTATGGTCGATGGCATGGACACCGTTGGAGCCGCTACAGGCAACCGTGTGTTTCAAAAAGCCGTTGACGACGTTAAATCCGACATTAGCACAGGTCGAAGTTTGGAAAGCTCGATGGCCTCCACCGGCGTATTTCCTAACATGATGCTGCAAATGGTGGCGAGCGGTGAAGAATCCGGCGAATTGGAAGTTATGCTTAATAAAGTAGCTGATTTTTATGAACGTGAAGTCGACGATGCTGTTGAAGCGCTCAGTAGTTTGATCGAACCAATAATGATTGTCATGCTCGGCGGTATTATTGGCACCATGGTGCTAGCCATGTACATGCCAATTTTCAAAATGGCTTCTGTTTTCTAGGACGTTATGTTTTCTGTTTTCGAGCAGGCTCCAATAAGCTTGTTGGCAGTGTATGCTGGATTATTGGGCCTCATGGTTGGCAGTTTTTTGAATGTCGTAATTTATCGTTTTCCAATACGGATGAAGCATGATTGGACGGTTCAGGCGCGAGAATGGTTGGAGTTAGAAACGGAGTCCATTGACGTTCCCCCAGGAATTGTTTTCCCGGCTTCTCATTGCGGGAATTGCAAAACGCCCATCAAGGCTTGGCATAATATACCCATCATTAGCTATCTAATACTGATGGGTCGCTGCGCGGCCTGCAAAGCCAAGATCAGCCTAAGATACCCAACCGTGGAGTTAATCACCGGACTGCTCTCAGCGGCGGTTGTATACAAATTTGGATGGACTGTTCAATCTCTTTTTGGTCTTGTTTTTACTTGGGTCTTAGTGACGCTATCGTTCATCGACATAGATCATCAACTGCTACCTGATGACATTGTTCTTCCGACGCTTTGGCTGGGCTTAACCATTAATCTGTTTGATGTGTACTCTGATACCACCAGCTCGTTAGTCGGAGCCATCGCTGGATATTTGGTATTTTGGACGGTCTTCCAAGTTTTCCTTAAGCTGACTGGAAAGGAAGGAATGGGACACGGAGACTTTAAGTTGTTGGCACTGCTTGGCGCGTGGCTAGGCTGGCAGTATTTGCCTCAGATCGTGCTTATTTCAACTTTAGTTGGCACTGTTTTCGGTGTTGCGATTATGGTTAGAAAACAAAGTGGAACGAATCTGGCAATCCCGTTTGGCCCCTATATCGCACTAGCTGGTTGGATCGCTTTTTATTTTGGCACAGATATCAATAATTGGTACCTTGCTTACTCTGGTCTTCAAGGATGAAGATCGTCGGACTGACTGGTGGAATCGGCAGTGGCAAAACGCTGGCCTCAGATTACTTTATGAAGCTGGGAGTGGCGATTATTGATACCGATGTTATTGCGCGCAAGATCGTTGAGCCTGGACAGCCTGCATTAGCCGCTTTGGAGGATAAATTCGGTCACGAAATAATTGATGCAAACGGAGCACTAATTCGAGAAAAACTGCGGGAGATCGCTTTTTCGTCTTCCAAAAACAAAGCCGCCTTGGATGCCGTTACCCACCCCGCCATTCGCACACAAACGCTGTTAGAAATATCCGAAGCGCAAGGAGATTATTGCATTGTGGTTGTGCCTCTGCTAACCATGAATTCTCCCTTTATGGACTTTATGGAGAGGGTTATCGCTGTAACGGCCAACAAGGAGCTGAAAATTCAACGAGTAATGAAACGCAATGGACTCGATAGACAACAGGTTCTAGCGATTATGGATACCCAGCTAACAGATGAGCAAAGAGAAGAGTTCGCCGATGATCTAATCGAGAACAACTCAAGCAAAGAGTTGGTTTACCTGCGTGTTGATGAGCTGCATAAAAAATATTTAAGTCTGTTTGGATGAGTCCTGCGGGCTATCGATACCCGCAGATTTTTCTAACCGTTCAATCATCGCTTGATTGCCCTGCAGAAAATCAAGCTTGCGTAACTCTTCAATATTCACCCACTTCAATTGCTGCCCCTCCATTGAGCAAACAGTTCCTTGGTACTGTCTAATGGTTCTTACAAAGAGTTTGACTTGACGATCCGGATAATTGTGTTCTATCTCCATAAACGGTTCACTTGGACCAAGATCAATACCCACCTCTTCCTTGAACTCGCGAATTAATGCTTGAAGCACCGTCTCATGCTCTTCAATTTTCCCGCCAGGAAACTCCCATTTGGCGTAATAGCGATCTTTGACGATGCGTTGTCCCACCAACACTTGTCCTAGATCATTGAAGAGTATGCCTACTGCAACACGTATCCGTTTTGACCCGCTCATAGACGTAGAATATAAGTTAACTTCGATAGTCGGCGTTTATGCTGACATAGTTATGCGATAGGTCCGAGGTCCAAACACAATACTGGTTCTCACCGGTATTTAACTGGATATGAATGGTGATCTCTGGCTGGCTAAAGACGGCCTTTCCCAGCTCTTCTGTGTAGGTTGCGGCGGGCTGACCCTGCTCAATTAAACTCACATTGCCAATCTGGATGTCAACTTTTTGCATATCCAGCGAAGCTACCGCAGACTTACCTAGAGCCATCAATATACGCCCCCAATTGGGGTCGCTGGCAAATAAGGCTGTTTTCACCAAAGGAGAGTGCGCAATGTCATAGGCAACTGTTCGGCAGTCTGCAAAATCTTTACCCTCAGAAACTCGAATTTCAACAAACTTTGTTGCGCCTTCACCATCGCGCACTATTGATGTTGCGATCTCTATTAGAACCTCACGCAGGTGTCCGTAAAAGATATCCAATGCATCTCCGGTTTCGGGTAAATTAACACCAGAGGATCCAGTAGCCGCCAAGACCAGTGAGTCGTTGGTTGATGTATCGCTGTCGACGGTAATTCGGTTGAAACTCTCCTCAACGCCCTGCTTAAGAAGTTGGTTAAGCAGATCTTGAGAAATCTTAGCGTCCGTAACAACATAAGCCAGCATAGTGGCCATATTGGGACAAATCATTCCAGAACCTTTACTGATACCAGTAATAGTCACTACTTCGCCGTTTACCTCAAACTGACGCGACGCTCCTTTGGGTAGGGTATCAGTTGTCATGATCGCCTTGGAGGCACTCAACCAGCCGTCAACATCTAACTTACTCTTGATGGACTTCAGACCTGCTTCAAATGCAGGCATATTGAGCTGCTCTCCAATCACGCCAGTGGAAAACGGCAGTACTTGATGGGTGTCAATGCCCAATTCTTGCGCAAGTAACTCACAACTTCGAGTCGCATTTTGCATTCCCTTGGTTCCGGTTACCGCATTGGCATTACCTGAATTTATCAGCAGCGCTCTAACGTTCTCCTTCTCCAGATGCTTCTTAGAGAGCTCTACCGGCGCCGCGCAACATTTATTCTGAGTAAACACGGCAGCAACGGAGGTGCCACTATCAAAGTAAAACACCACTAGATCATCGCGATCTTTGTATCTTATTCCCGCTGATACCGACGCCATCGATGCTCCACGCACCGGAAGCAACTTCTCTGGCTCGGATAGATTAACCGCCATCCCAATGACTCCAAAATTTACCTAGGTGAGCTTGCCGTGGCACTGTTTATATTTTTTACCAGAACCACATGGACAAGGTTCGTTTCGACCCACTTTTGGTTGCTGTCGTTTAAACGTGGCGTTTTCCGGCTCGGCAGTTTCGCTTGCAGAGGCTAAGTCCTCATGCTGTAGCTCCAAGTCTTGTTGGGCGGCCTGCTGTTGCCTTCTTTCTAACTCATCTACATCTGAGTCTTGCCTTACCTGAACCTTAGCGAGGATGGTAACAACCTCTGACTTTACCCGATCAAGCATTGCTGTGAACATTTCGAATGCCTCACGCTTATACTCTTGTTTGGGATTCTTTTGGGCATACCCTCTCAGGCCGATACCTTGACGCAACTGATCCATTGCGGCTAAGTGCTCTTTCCATTGGGTATCCAGGGTTTGCAACATTATCACTTTCTCGAGATGACGAATAATTTCTGAACCGTATTGTGCTTCCTTCGCCTTATAGGACTCATCAACTTTCTCGATAATTCGATCTCTTAGGGTTTCTTCATATAGTTTTTTGTCATCGTCCAGCCATTGTTTGACCGGCAACTCTAAACCAAACTCGAGTTTCAAATCGTCCTCGAGTTGATCTACGCTCCACTGCTCAGGCAAGCTTTGTGGAGGAATACTGCGATCAATTACTGACTCGACCACATCCTCTCTCATTTCTTCCACATTCTCAGAAACGTCTTCTGTCGACATAAGCTCATTTCTTTCGGAGTACACTAATTTACGTTGTTCATTTGCAACATCGTCGTACTCGAGGAGTTGTTTACGTATATCGAAATTGTGGCCTTCGACCTTCCGCTGAGCGTTTTCAATTACGCGAGAGACCAATCGGCTCTCAATGGCTTCACCTTCTTCCATCCCGACACGCTGCATCATGGTAGCAATGCGTTCTGAGCCAAAAATACGCATTAGGCTATCATCCATGGAGAGATAAAACCTTGTCTCACCCGGATCACCTTGTCTTCCCGATCGTCCTCGCAGCTGATTGTCAATTCGGCGAGATTCGTGCCTCTCGGTACCAATCACATACAAACCACCCTTATCGAGAACTTCCTGATGATCTTTTGCCCAACGTTCTTGAATCTTTTGTTTTTCGGCTTCCGTCTTTGCATCCTTAAGACGCATTTCAAGATTTCCTCCGAGGACGATATCTGTTCCCCGGCCGGCCATGTTAGTGGCGATCGTAACGGCACCAGGAGCGCCGGCTTTGGCGATAACTAGCGCCTCTCGCTCGTGCTGTTTAGCATTTAGTACATCGTGAGCAATTCGATGCTTCTTAAATTCACTGGAGAGAAGCTCAGAATCTTCAATCGATGCGGTACCTAGTAATACGGGCTGTCCCAATTTGTTGCGCTCGCGAACATCTTCAACAATGGCATTAAACTTTTCTTGCCGAGTTCTAAAGATAACATCAGCTTGGTCAGCCCTAACGGTTGGCTTGTGTGTCGGAATCACAACAACTTCTAAGCTGTAAATCTCCATAAATTCCACCGCTTCCGTATCAGCAGTCCCGGTCATACCAGACAACTTGCCATAGAGGCGGAAGTAGTTTTGAAAAGTAATGGAGGCAAGAGTTTGATTCTCTCTCTGAATTGTCACCTTTTCCTTTGCCTCGATGGCCTGGTGCAAACCATCTGACCATCTACGCCCTGACATCATTCGACCAGTAAATTCATCGACGATAACAATTTCATTGTCCTGTACGACGTAGTCCACATCTTTGTGAAATAAATGATGGGCTCTGATAGCGGCATAAAGATGATGTAGTAAGCTAATACTCGATACGTCGTATAGACTAGCGTCCTTTGGCAGTAAGCCAATTTTAACCATCAGCTCTTCCGCCTTATCATGGCCTGCTTCCGTTAAGTACGCTTGTTTGGTCTTCTCATCGATGGTGAAATCTCCATCGCCATCTTCTTCCTCTTGCTTTACCAATTGAGGAACAATCACATCTATTTTCGCGTAAACATCAGCGGCGGTATCGGCAGGGCCGGAAATAATAAGCGGCGTCCTGGCTTCATCAATGAGGATAGAGTCAACTTCATCCACAACAGCAAAGCTGAGATCTCTTTGTGCCTTTTGCTCATTAGAAAAGGCCATATTATCTCTCAAGTAGTCAAACCCGAACTCATTATTGGTCCCGTAGACAATATCGCAAGCGTACGCATTTCGTTTCACTTCATGATCCTGCCCAGAGCCAATGACTCCCACAGTCAATCCCATGAAGTTATAAAGTTTTGACATCCACTCTGCGTCTCGCGCTGCAAGATAGTCATTGACTGTTACTACGTGCACGGATCCCGCCAAAGCATTCAAATAAACGGCTAAGGTAGCCATCAATGTCTTTCCTTCACCTGTCCGCATCTCGGAAATTCGACCATCATTGAGCACCATGCCGCCGATTAACTGTACGTCATAATGACGCATACCCAGTGATCGAACTGAGGCTTCTCTGACCGCGGCGAATGCTTCATGCAAAATATCGTCTAGGGTCTCACCGGAAGCCAACCGAGTCTTGAACTCATCCGTTTTTGCCTTCAACTCTTGATCAGTTAGCGCCTGAAAGCTCTCTTCCAGTGCGTTAATCTTCTTTACTCGCTTGGACATTTGTCGAATGAGACGATCATTTCGACTGCCAAATATTTTCTTCAACACAGTGATAAAACCTTAATTTAGATATTACGTTTCTGCTTTCTAATGACAGATGTATTGTGGTTTTTTTATGAATTACAAGCATCCACTCCAATAGATGTGGATGGACCAAATAAAGTGCTCAAGTATACGGTGAGAGGATAATTTACAAAACCTTAGCGAGCGACTATTTGTGGGATTTTTCGGCACCTGCATTCAAGCTCCCAAAGAATTGATTGAGACTTGTTTTTAGATGTGCTTTCTTGAAAACCAAAGCCCGAGGGAATCTAGCGGCGGCGGCTTCCCTGCCAGCGTATTAATATAGTCAACTCTCGGTTCGACCGACTAGCCTTTTTTGTACAGGTACTTTACTGGATTAATATTCCGGTTGGCTTTGAGAACCTCAAAATGCACATGGGGGCCCGTCGACAACCCTGTTGAGCCCACTTCGGCAATAGGCTGTCCCTTGATTACTGTCTCACCGACCTTGACTAAGTTCTTTCTATTATGGCTGTATAGAGTCGTGTAATTGTCGCCATGATCAATTTTAACCATCCAACCATAATTGCCGTTCTTCTCAGACTGCACTACCACACCGTCGGCGACAGCAAGAACTTCAGACCCGAGTTTACCGGGTATATCGACGCCACGATGAAACTGCTTCTTACCTGATATCGGGTGCATCCTAGAGCCAAACTTTGACGACACCCACCCGCCTTTGACTGGCCAACCCGCCGGTGTTTGCTGTGACTCCAAATTATTCCTCGACAAAAGGAAATCCACCGCGGCTATCTCAGACTCTCGCTGTGAGAGTTCTTTTTCGATGGCAACAATCGCGTTCTCGATATCAACTTGCTGAGAAGACTCTTTACCAAATGAAGCTCCGCCAACGGCTGGCTCACTTTCAAACTGAAAGTCAGATAAATTGATACCAGATGCGTCGGCTATCCTCATTTCAACGGCATTAATCCGCGAAACTTGGGCTTGCAGACCACCTATCCGACTGCCTAACACGTCAAGGTGTTGACGGACGTAATCTCGCGTTTTACGCATCTCTTGTTCTTGCTCGGCAACACGAGTTTCAACAGCAATTCGATACTCTGGGTCAACAAAGGGATTGACCGCTCTGTCAATACTAGCCGCAACCCAGTAAGTGGTTAACCCTAACAAAATAGGCAAAGCAACGAAGGTTGCAACACCTGCTATCAGCAATTTGTGACCAGCAAAACAGATCGCTCCGTTTTTGGCCGTATTGTCTTTTAGTAATATTACTTTCAAAATACACCTTTGACGGTCATGCCCGTCGACACCTGATACTCTATTATTTTTATACGCTCAAACAACCATGAAAGACTCTAAGCCGCGCAACGAGAATAACAAGATTAGGCTTTCTGCCATTCTCGAAAAAATGCCACTTTATCGATTCATGGATGAGTCACGAGCGATTTTGTTGAAGCTTCATCCTGCTTGGAAAATATGGCTAGCAAAAAATGTACCGAGCGCAAGCGACGAGAACACCGTTTTACTATCATTCGACTCCGGATTGCTTACTGTCGCAACGGAAAACTCCACCACTGCAACGCTGCTGAAAAACTTTTCAACGAAAGCAACCACAGACCTTCAACCAAAAGTCAACCAGCTGACTGGATTAGAATTGAAACAAATCAAATTCTTGGTCCAACCAGATATCTGGCTAACTGATAAGCAAGATGCTGAGCACGCTCAACATGTTAAATCACCTACCCAATTGTCCAATAGACCTAATGACGACGCGATAAAATCTATTGAACTCCTCCAAAAGAGTGTAAGAAACAGCGAACTATCATCCTCATTAGAGGCGCTGGCTAAAACACTCAATAATTTGAAACGCAAACACGATTAAGTGAGTGTCTCAAATATACAAAAGGCACTGAGGTTTATCTCAATGCCTTAATTATTCTTTACTTTTCTAAGCGCCTGCTAGGTGCATGAACGAGATTGGCGCTTCTGCCGGATCTTCGTAAGTCACCAACTCCCAAGCATCTTCTTCAGCCATGAGCGCTCTGAGCAACTGATTATTCAGCGCATGGCCTGACTTATAGGCACTAAACTCACCGACTAATTGATGACCCAATAAATATAGATCGCCAATAGCATCTAATATTTTATGCTTAACGAATTCATCTTCGTATCGCAACCCATCATCATTAAGGATAGTGTAGGAATCCATAACAATGGCGTTATCATGACTGCCGCCCAAGGCTAGCCCCGCTTCTCGAAGCGCCTCTACTTCGTGCATAAAGCCAAAAGTCCTCGCGCGACTGACTTCTTTAACAAATGAGGTGGTAGAAAAATCAACTGTGGCCTGTTGTGGAGAGCGAGCAAAAATAGGGTGGTCGAAATTGATAGAGAAAGAGACCTTGAACCCATCAAATGGTTCAAACATCGCCCATTTGTCGCCGTCTTCGATTCGGATCG
Organism: uncultured Arenicella sp.; assembly: GCA_963669225.2. Classification (GTDB taxonomy): domain Bacteria; phylum Pseudomonadota; class Gammaproteobacteria; order Arenicellales; family Arenicellaceae; genus Arenicella. Next base: position 1,131,142 of record OY769919.2, read on the forward strand.
GCTTTTTGACTCGAATAAACTTTTTCGGAGCGCTTTGCTCAATGACTCCGGCAGACTGGACTAGAAAAACGAAAGGTGCAGCGCTTCCATCCATGATCGGCACTTCTGGCGACGTGAGCTCAACGTAGATGTTGTCAACACCCAAACCAGCCAATGCCGCCATTAAGTGTTCGACAGTCGATACGGATACGTCACCTTCTCGCAACGCAGTAGACAATCTAGTGTCGCCAACTCGATCTGGAGTAGCTGACAATTCCACTACGGGATCTAAGTCTACTCGCCTAAATACAATCCCCGTGTCAATCGGGGCTGGTCTAAGTGTTAGGTAGACCTTTTCACCAGTATGCAACCCAACGCCGGTCGCTCGAATCACATTTTTTAAAGTTCGCTGATGGATCATGGGCTACGTTTTATTGTATCTATTGACCTCTTGTAGACAGCAATGATAAATGCCCGGTCATACAGCCGCATGCACACCTACCCAACATGGATCTCGCTCTTGGATACTACCAATGAGAAATGATCCTGCGCTACCCACAGAATACGTCTTAATAAAGGTTTGAGTCTCTTTAGTTGCAAAAAAAGCAGGATCGCATCGCTTAAGATGCAAACAATGGAATGCATGGCCCATTGGCATTCCAACCTGAAAGTATTTTGGAGCCAATTAAGGGTTTGAGCAAATCCCGCCCTGCCGACGATTTTTCTCAACTTTCTGTTATCAGCATCGCTATATTTAATATCGATGCAGTTACCGCTTTTGTGGACAGTTCTAATTGGTTGACCGTCTCTTTTTTTGTCTGATCTCAAGTTGCGTCTTTGACCCACAGGGGCTTTTTTATTACACGCAGCGCAAAACCATTGGCGAATCCTACACGAAACGGGAGAGATTGTGTAGGTTTCGACCAACGGTTTGTTGCTTGACAGCATGACCATTTGATAAAAAACGCAAAATTTGGCGTATTTCTATTGAATAGCGTTACTCATAGGCATGACTCAAGCTTAATCAGCTTGCCTTCTTAGAAAAGTTGGCACATCAATATCTGAGGCTGATTCAGCGTCGAACATAGGAAGCGTATCAGCGCCCGTTCCTCTTCGACCAGGCACCAAACCGGCATCAGCGGCACTGTTACTTTGTGGTTCCTGAACTTCAAATTCATCGGAACCATAGCTGCTTCCTACGGCTCGTCCAAGTGGTTGCACGACTTCCATCTTCGGCTGAGCTTGAGAGCCATCCATAATCCCCGTAGCCACCATGGTAACTCGCAACTCGTCCTTCATTTCAGGATCAATCGATGTACCGATTACAACCGTTGCGTCTTCAGATGCCATCTCACGAATCATGCTTCCAACCTCACCGAATTCGCCAATGCTCAAATCCGGACCTGCTGTTACATTAACCAAAATACCTTTCGCACCACGGATATTTGTATCTTCAAGTAAAGGGCTACTCAAGGCACTGTGTGCCGCCTCTGAAGCGCGGTTAGCACCGGTTGCAGAAGAAGAGCCCATCATCGCTTGGCCCATTTCAGACATTACGGTTTTTACATCGGCGAAATCTACGTTAATCAGACCAGGACTGGTAATTAACTCGGAAATTCCTTGTACGGCATTGCGTAGTACGTCATTAGCCATTGCAAACGCATTTTCTAGCGAAGCATCTCTACCCATCACTTCAAGTAACTTTTCGTTGGGAATCGTAATCAATGAATCCACCGATTCTTTTAGCAACTTTAAGCCTTGGTCGGCCAATTTTGACCGTCTAGCGCCCTCGAAACTAAAGGGGCGTGTCACGACTGCGACAGTCAACGCACCAATATCACGAGCTATTTCAGCAATGATAGGTGCTGCCCCGGTTCCGGTTCCACCCCCCATTCCTGCGGTGATAAACACCATATCGCTGCCCATCAATGCTTCAGCAATTCGCTCACGATCTTCAATTGCGGCCTGCCTACCAACATCCGGGTCCGCTCCAGCTCCCAACCCTTTAGTAAGGTTAGCGCCGAGCTGAAGAATCGTCCCACAATCCGAGCTCTGCAGAGCCTGAACGTCGGTATTAGCATTAATGAACTCCACACCTTCGATATTCGATTTCTGCATGTAATTGACCGCATTTCCGCCGCCGCCACCAACGCCGACGACTTTAATCACCGCCTGTTGGTCTACTGTATCTAATAGTTCAAACATTATTGTCTCCCGTTATTTTAAAAATTACCCTGAAACCACTGCTTCAGGCGATGCCAGAAAGCCGAGGTTTTAGATTTTGTCTTAGCAGATTTTTCTGCTGTTGATTGATTTGCGTACCCGAATTGAACCAACCCAACTCCGGTTGAGTAGATTGGGTTTTTAACAACTTCGCTCAATCCCCCAAGGTACTTGGGCATACCAAGTCGGACTGGTTTATGAAAAATTTCTTCAGCGAGTTCGATCATTCCTTCCATCTTCGAACTACCGCCGGTCAACACGATGCCAGACCTAATTAGATCCTCGTATCCATTGCGCCTCAAATCGAGCTTTACCAAATCAAAAAGTTCCTCAACTCGCATTTCAACCACTTCCGCCAACGTCTGTTTGGATAGCTTCCTTGAAGGTCGGTCTCCAACCGACTTAACATCAATGCTCTCATCCATAGGTGCCAGTTGACGTAGCGCATAGGCATACTTCTTCTTAATTTCTTCGGCTGAAGGTGTCGGCGTTTGCAGTGCAACGGCAATATCATTAGTTATTTGATCTCCCGCTACAGCGATCACCGCCGTGTGTCGTACGGCGCCATCAGCGTATACAGCAATATCCGTGGTTCCGCCACCGATGTCGATTAAGCAGACCCCCAATTCCTTCTCATCTTCGGTGAGCACAGATGCGCAAGAAGCGAGCTGCTCCAAAATAATATCGTCGACTTCTAATCCGCAACGGCGAATACACTTCTCGATGTTCTTAGCGGAAGATACCGCCGCGGTGACCATATGCAAATTTGCTTCTAGCCGAATTCCGCACATTCCCAATGGATGACGTATACCCTCTTGCCCATCGATAATGAACTCCTGAGGAAGTACGTGCAATATAGATTGATCGTTGGGAATTGCGACCGCTTTGGCAGATTCGATGACTCGATCAACATCACTTTCATCGACCTCACTATCTCGAACAGCCACTACACCATGAGAATTAAAGCTGTTGATGTGAGCACCAGCAATTCCAGCGTAAACTGAATAAATCTGACAACCTGCCATCAACTCCGCTTCTTCAACGGCTTTTTGGATTGCAACAACTGTTTCCTCGATATTGGCAACGACACCCTTGCGCATACCGGTTGCTGGGTGGTGCCCATAACCAATAATCTCGACCTCTCCTTCATCGTTTATCTCACCCACGATGGCGAGCACCTTCGAAGTGCCTATATCGAGACCAACAATCAGTTTGTTATCTTCTTTCTTGCTCATCTTTCACTATCCAAAACGCGTTATCCGTTTAGATTTGCCTCTTCTACTTCTAATTCGCTTGCTGGCTCAAGTACCTCAGACCTAACCGCAATGCCGTCTGGATACCGCGCATCTACACGTAGCAAACGTTCAGATGCATTTCTAAAATGTGAGTCATACAGAGTTTGAAACCTAGACATTCTTTGGTCCACGTTTTCTCTACCTAGCAGCAAAGTAAAGCTTTGCATTTGACCAAAATACTTGAGTCGTAACTGCCAAGACTGGCTTGCACTCAGTGACACCTCGTCAATCTCTATTCCTCTTCGAGCCAACTGGGTTCTCCATTGCAATGCTTTCAATAACAGTCGCTTAGAATCCCGATTAACACCCCGTAAGACAAACGGGGAGGAGTTGTTTTGCATTTTTTCAGCACTCACTATTTCTCCTGAAGCCGTCACCCAAAGATTTGATTCATCACCATCAATGGAACGCCACTGGGAGACTGGACGATGCTCAAACACAGAAACGACAAGTGCATCTGGCCACTCACGTCGGACATCAGCCTTTTGCACCCATGCTAAAGCCTCGACATCCCGTTTGATGTTCTCTAAAGAGACGGAAAAGAAATTCCCTAAAGGCTCGGCAAACACCACTTGCTGAACCTCCATAGGCTCTACATACGCGAATTGACCTTTCAACTTGAGCTGCGTGATCGCAAAAGACTCAGGATGATAGAGCTTATCTACCACCACCAAAATGATTGTTAGAAAAGTCATCACAGTGGCCGTAGTTAGCAGCATTCTCTTCGAAAGCACCGCCAATCTCATGAACTGTCGATCACGTTCTTTATTCGCAAGTGCTCTTGACGTTGTCATATCAATTACCCTCCAATGTAGACGCCAAGATGCTGACAACTAACTCATCAAAAGATAGTCCAATAGCGTTTGCAGCCATTGGCACCAGACTATGCGAGGTCATTCCTGGCACCGTATTTACTTCAAGTAACAGGGGCTCTTGGTTCGAATTCAACATAACGTCAACTCGCCCCCAAACATCACAATCTAAAGCGTCGAAGGCCTTTAGAGCATATGCCTTTATTTGCTCTTCTAGCTCTGAGTCCAAACCAGCCGGACAAAGATACTGGGTATCATCCGACTCGTACTTTGCCTGATAATCATAGAACTCATTTGAGGTCTTCATTCGTATTAGTGGCAGCGCCTTACCTTTTAAGACAGCGCAAGTCAGTTCAGCTCCTTCGATAAACTGCTCGGCAAGCACATCATCACCGATCTTTGCAGTCGACCGATATGCTTCGAGCAATTCAGTTTCAGCAATTACCTTTCCCACCCCGACGCTAGAGCCTTCTCTGGCTGGCTTAAGAAACAAAGGGAGCCCCAATTCCTCAACCAGGCCTGCCAAATCGTCTTCCGATTTCAAGACCCTATACTTTGCGGTCGGAAGGCCCAGTGCCTGCCAAACTTGCTTGCTTCTGACCTTATCCATGGACAATGCACAGCCCAATACCTTGGAACCCGTATAGGGCATGCCTATCGCTTGAAGCGCACCTTGCACCACTCCATCTTCGCCCCAACGGCCGTGCAGCGCGATGAACGCTCTATCAAACCCCTCGGCTCTCAAAGTGCCGATATTTTCTGGACTCGCATCCACACCGTGTGCATCAACACCTTTGCGTCTAAGACCATCAAGAATGGCTTGCCCGCTCTTCAAGGAGACGGCTCTTTCCGCTGATACCCCACCCATCAAGACCGCAACTTTACCGAACTCAGCACTAAGAATTGGCATCAGACACCTCCTTCATGCTTCCATAAAAACTCTTAGCTACCTTGCCAATAGTCCCTGCTCCCATCGTTAAAACAACATCGCCGCTCTTGACATACGGCCCCAAAATTTCCTGAAGATTTTCTATTTGCGGAAGAAAAATTGGGTTCGTCGCCCCCCTGACGCGAATTGCTTGACATAATGACTGTCCAGTCGCTCCCGTGATTGGATCCTCTCCAGCCGGATATACTTCTGAAATAATCAAATCCGCTTGCTCTGCCAACACAGCAACAAAATCGTCAAACAAATCGTTAGTGCGGCTATATCGGTGTGGTTGAAATACCGCAACTAACCTTCTCTGTGGCCAACAGTCTCTCGCTGCTTTAAGTGTGGCGGCAAGCTCTACCGGATGATGAGCATAATCGTCTACAAGAGTGATATCTTTACCATTGAAGGAGACATCTCCAAGTATTTCAAACCTTCTTCCTACTCCTTGAAAGTCACTGAGTCCCTGGCGTATCGCCTCATTGTTAACGCCCAAATGACTAGCGATTGCAACCGCCGCCGTGGCGTTGAGCGCATTGTGCACACCTGGTAAGGCCAAATCAACCTCAACAGCGTCCTTTTTGGTTTTACGGGTTACGGTAAACCTCGTTCTGGCTCCAAGTTGTTTAAGATCAGAAATTCGGTAATCAGCTTCATCATTTAGACCATAGCTAACAACAGGCTTGTGAATTCGGTCTCTGATCGAAAGTATGTTTTCATTGTCGGTGCAGAGAACGGCTAGCCCATAAAAAGGCAAATTTTGCAAAAAGGTTACGAAGGTCTTCTTAAGCTCCTCCAAGTCACCGTGGTAGGTGTTCATGTGGTCTTCATCAATATTTGTGACCACGGCCATCTCGGGCTTGAGATTCAAAAATGACGCGTCGCTCTCATCTGCTTCGGCTACCAGATAGTCACCTCGACCTAACTTGGCATTAACCCCAGCACTGTTGATCAACCCACCTACTACAAAAGTAGGATCCATTCCTGCAGCCACCAAGATTGAGGCCACCAAACTGGTAGTTGTCGTCTTGCCATGAGTTCCCGCCACAGCGATACCTTGCTGAAACCTCATTAGCTCACCCAACATTTCGGCTCTGGGAATAACAGGCACGCCCATCGACTTTGCTGAAATAATTTCAGGATTGGAGTCGTCTATGGCTGAGGAAACAACCACAACGTCTGTATCCTCAATGTTACTTGATCGATGGCCAATCATTACTTCAGCGCCAGCGTGACGCAGTCTCTGCGCAACAGGTCCGTCGGCAATATCCGATCCTGAAACCGCATAACCTAAATTAATAAGCACCTCGGCTATCCCTGACATTCCGCTGCCACCAATGCCAATAAAATGTACTTTATTGACTCTATTCTTCATTCAAAACCTCTTGTAAAACCTCAACTACCGAGCTGGTAGCGCCCTCTTTGTGTAGCTTTCTCGCGTTTTCTCCCATATGTTGTAGACGCAATCGATCAGCGCAAAATTTCTGAATAATGGCTATTGAGTCTCTTGAGTCCAACTTATGGTTTAGAATCATTTCAGCGGCACCAGCGTCGACCATGGTGTGGGCGTTGTAAATCTGATGATCTCCAGCAGAAAAAGGATAAGGAACGAGGATCGCAGGCTTCCCAACTGCACAACACTCGGTGACGGTCATTGCACCGGCCCTGCAAATCAAGAAATCAGCCCATTGATAGGCAGAGGCCATATCATCGATAAAGTCTACAACTCTGGCTTCGACCCCGTGAGTGTTGTACAAAGCCGAGACACCCTTTGATTTTCCTTTACCGGCTTGATGCTTAATCTTCACCGGAGCTTCCAAATCGGCCAGTAGCTTTGGAAGGACCATATTTAACGTATGGGCACCCTGACTACCCCCCAAGATCAATACTCTGATCCGTCGACGACGACCGACGTCCTTGGGAACCATCTCAGCACGAACTGGGTTCCCTACCCAGGTAGAGCCCTCAGGTAAATCCGCGACGCTAGGAAAACCTGTCAGTATCCTTGTCGCAACTTTCCCTAACCATTTGTTAGTTAAGCCTGCGACCGAGTTTTGCTCATGAATGATGAGCGGCAATTTATGGAATCGAGCCATCAGGCCACCTGGACCGGCTACGAAACCACCGAATCCAAGCACGGCGTGCGGTCTGATGCGATCTATGACACTAGAAGCTTGGGTCATTGCTCTGACAAGCTTGAAAGGCGCCGTAAGCAAAGACAATCTACTTTTGCCACGCATTCCCTCTACACTGATGTATTCGATATCGAAACCGTGCTCTGGGATGACTCTTGATTCAATTCCTCTTTTGGTGCCAAGCCATGTCACCCTGCCACCCAAATCGACAATGCGTTTGGCAACAGCTAAGGCCGGGAATACATGTCCCCCAGTGCCACCGGCCATGATCAATATATGAAGTCCATTCATACTCATGTGTGCACCCTCTTTTGTGCGGCGGTTTGCTCGCGCATCCGAGTCTGCCGATCCACTGCGAACAGCAGTCCCATAGCCGCACAACAAACCAACATAGAGCTACCGCCATAGCTGATAAAGGGCAGGTTAAGACCCTTTGTTGGTAGGGCTCCCAAGTTCACACCAATATTGATGATGGCCTGAAAGACCAATAAAAAACCGACACCCTGAGCGAGTCTAGATGCATAAATCCTTCCGACCAATTCGGCGGTGCGAGAGATAACCAGCGCTCTGTGTAATAAAACCGCGTAGAGGAATATCACCAAGACAATCCCCACTAAACCTAATTCTTCGCCAATAACGGCTAGTATGAAGTCATTGTGTGCATGGGGTAGGTAGTAAAGCTTTTGTATACTAGCCCCTAAACCGACACCAAAAATTTCACCACGACCGATCGCAATGAGTGCTTGCGTAAGTTGAAACCCAGATCCAAATGGATCAGACCAAGGATCGAGGAAAGCCATCAAACGCTTCATTCTGTATGGCGACGTGGTCACCATGAAGAACATCGCAATCCCCACGCCACCCAAGCAAAGGAGCGTATGCGAAATTCGAATACCGCCCAAGAACATCATCATTCCAATTGTGACCGTAATTACAACAAAACTTCCGAAATCCGGCTGCATCAGCAATAGACCGCCCAACATAGCCAATACAACCGCTAGATTAACGATTCCTTTTGAGAACTTTTGCAGCTGGGATTGTTTCCGCGTCAGGTAGCTCGCACCATATAAAACCATTGCAAGCTTTGCCAACTCGGCGGGCTGCAGTCTAAACCCAGCAATCACGAGCCAACGTTTAGACCCATTAACCTCGGTTCCAATAAATAGCAGCAAAGCTAACAAGGCAATAGACATCAGCAACATCGGCACGCTCATTTTTTGCCAAACCGACAAAGGAATAAATGCCACAACCACTGTGATAAGGACACCGACGCCAACATGTACAGTCTGCCTCCAAAACTTCGATGTATTGGTGTCTAATTCCTGTCCACCCATTGCGATGCTAGAGGAGAACACCATGATCAAACCAAGAAGCAGAAGCGTCACAAAAGCGCCCAGCAAAGCAGTATCCACACCGCCCACCATCTGTTGACTACTAGTCCGAGTTGCTTGAATAGTAGAACTAGCCATTGAACTCTCCAGACGGTGATTTTAGATGCTCAACTGCCTTAACAAATGCCAAACCTCGCTGCTCAAAGTTTGAGAACATATCAAAGCTGGCACACGCTGGTGACAATAATATGGTGCTGCCTTTCGGGGCTACTCGTTTTGCGCGCAGAACCGCTTCCGCCATATTTTCAACATGGCTTACTTCAGTTTCGCTGGGCAGAACATCGGCTATTTGATTGGCGTCCTCGCCAAATAAGATCACATGCCTTAAATTGCCAGTAATCGCATGCTTTAATGGTGTGAAATCTGCATCTTTTCCGACTCCACCAGCCAGCCATACGACGTCCCCTTCGACATTCTTCAAGGCAGCGCTTGCTGCTCCAACATTTGTTGCTTTGGAGTCATTAACCCACGTCAGGTCGTCAAACTTAGCGACCGTTTGCATACGATGATCGAGTCCTTCAAAAGATTTAACGGCCTCCACCAATCCATTCAGAGGTAGATCAAACGGTTTTAGTAGTGCAAACGCGCTGAGTACATTTTCAACGTTATGCAGACCAACCAAATTGATATCACGCAGGAGCATTAACTTATTCTGCCCTTGCATCAACCAACGACCGGATTTACCTCTTACAACACCATATTCGTTATCTGCCGACGGCTGATCCAGCCCAAACGTGAGCAACTCGGAGGTTTGCGTTATCTGGGTTAACCGCTCATCATGCCTTGGAAGAACTGCACGCTCAGCTCCTCGTAGAATTCTTGCCTTCGCAAGCGTGTAGTCACCCATTGAATCATAGCGATCCATGTGATCTTCTGAGATATTCAAAATGGCGACGGACTTAGCCGGAACCTGAGAGGTGGTTTCCAATTGAAAACTAGAAAGCTCCAATACCGCAACATCGTACTTCTTGTTATCAGTCAGCGCATCTAAGACCGGCCTCCCGATATTGCCCGCAATCAAAGGAGTCTTTCCTGCGCATCGGATCATCTCACCCACCAAACTTGTGACGGTACTCTTTCCATTCGATCCTGTTATGGCCACAACCGGCGCTGAATTTTCTTGGAAAAATAGCTCGATATCTCCAACGACCTCGGCACCATTTCTCTGAGCTTGTTTAATCACTGGCTCTCTGCGGCTTACACCTGGACTTAACACAATGAGTGTCGCCTGCGTAACCTCAGGCACATTTAGTGTTCCTGACTTGATACTGACATCTTCGTAGGACTGTTTAAGCTCATCCACATTTGGTGGTTCTGGACGGCTATCTACCACCGTCACACCAATTCCTCGCGCACACAGATACCTTACGACGCTAAAACCCGTCGCACCCAATCCAACAACCGTAGCTCGAGCATGACGAGCCAATATTGTCGGTGAGTATGTTGTAGTACCTTCAGCCACTGTCGTTACCGTCTAGAATTACCTTACCTTTAATGTAGCTAGCCCAATCAAGACCAACACCAAACTTATTATCCAGAACCGCACGATTACCCTGGGCTCTGGCCATCCCTTTAACTCAAAATGATGATGTATCGGTGCCATGCGGAATATGCGTTTGCCTGTCAATTTAAAAGAGGCAACCTGCAATATGACCGACACCGTCTCCAACACAAAAATCCCACCCATAATGAATAGAACCAGTTCCTGGCGAACGATAACGGCGACGACCCCTAGACTTGCTCCGAGTGACAATGAGCCAATATCCCCCATAAATACCTGGGCCGGATAAGTGTTAAACCATAGAAATCCGAGACCCGCACCAACCAGGGCTGCACAAAAAATCGTCACTTCGCCTGTACCTGGGATAGCAGGAATTGATAAATACTGAGAAAAAACGGCATGACCAGAGAGATAGCAAAAAACACCCAATGCACCGGCGACCATGGCTGTTGGCACAATGGCCAAACCATCCAAACCATCGGTTAGATTTACAGCATTACTCGTCCCCACAATCACGAGATACGTCAATGGGATAAACAGAATACCTAGAGCAATCGCAACGTCTTTAAAAAATGGAATGATCAAAGTCGTTTCAACGGGGAGTTGAGCTGTTTTGTATAAAAACACCGCCGCTACTAGAGCAATTACACTTTGACTCAGGAACTTGTTCCTCGAACCCATTCCTCTGGGGTCTTTGTTGATCAGTTTTTGATAATCGTCATACCATCCGATTACGCCAAAGAAAAAACAGGTAAATAAAGTTACCTGGACAAATCGATTGCTCAGATCAGACCACAATAGCGTTGATACAATTACTGACGTGAGAATAAGCAGCCCTCCCATCGTTGGGGTGCCAACCTTATCAAAATGTGTCGGCGGACCATCTTGCCTGACGGTCTGGCCTATTTGATGAATCTGCAGCTTTCGAATCATTATAGGCCCAACCAACAGTGATACCGTCAACGCCGTAAGAACCGACAGAATCGCTCTGAGAGTCAAGTACTGGAAAACGTTAAAGAACGAATAATGTTCCGCTAATTTTTCAAATAGAAATACAAGCATCAGCCAACCCCTTTTACGGCCCCAACGCCGTCATTATTATTTGAACTTCCCGACCGATCATGTTCGATCAATGCGTTAACCACGTTCTCCATCTTCGCCGACCTAGAACCCTTGACCAATACAGCAGCACTGCCTTCAAACTCCAGCAATAGATGTTCAATCAACTCTTCTTGTGTTTCAAATGCTCTACCACCGACCTTAAATCCCTCGACCACGTCCTGAGCAAAAGCACCTGTGCAAAGCAATTTAGATATTCCATACTTATTGGCAAACTCGCCAAGTTTTATGTGTTCAGATTTAGAGGCCTCGCCTAACTCTGCCATGTCACCCACCACCAAAATCGCATTCTTGTAGGCTGACAGCACTCTGATTGCGGCTTGCATTGATGCTGGATTGGCATTGTAAGTATCATCAAATAACAAGCCGGACGTTAACTGGATTGCATTCAAACGTCCTTTAATCGGCGAATAGTTTTCGAGTCCAGCGATGATACTCTTGAGTGGCACATTTGCAGCACTTGCCATGGCGACTGCAGCCAGCACATTTCTAACGTTATGCTCTCCTAAAGTCCGAAGAGTCAACTCACCTCGCTCCCCAAAGGCATTTAAATCGATCACTAAACAACCGTCTTTCTCTACATAGCTGGCCGACACATCCGCCCCCCTCTGAAGACCAAAGGTAATCTGTCGATGAGTTTGAGCTAAATGGCTCCACATGTCCGAATACTTATCGTCTACATTGATAACGGCGATACCATCCTCGGTCAGCCCTTCAAAAATCTCTCCCTTAGCCTTGGCAACTGCCTCGACCGTCCCCAACCCCTCTAAATGAGCTGCAGCTGCATTGTTCACCAAAGCTACCGTTGGCCTGGCAACCGCTGTTAACCTTGATATCTCGCCCGCATGATTCATACCCATCTCAATCACGGCGTATCTATCGTTTGTCTCAAGGCGCATTAGCGTCAATGGAACACCAATTTCATTATTCAAATTCCCTTCCGTGACTACGCCTCGCCCATGTTGGCGCATAATAGCCCCAAGCATTTCCTTGACAGTCGTTTTTCCAACGCTGCCAGTAATCCCAAAAACAGGAATCGCGAACTGAGACCGCCACCACGCGGCTAAATCCATCAGCGCTTTGTGGGTATCTTTTACTCGCACTACCGGCACCGGCAGGACTATGTCTCTCTCAACCATTACCGCCCTAGCCCCGGCCTCGATCGCGCTATCCAAAAAATCGTGCGCATCAAAATTATCGCCTTTGAGAGCTATAAAGACACTATTGGAACAATCTGCCCTAGTATTTATTGAGACGCGCGTCACCATTGCATCGCCACCTGACTGAGCGCCACCGGTGGCTTCGGCTAATTGCTGAATAGTTATCATTCGCTGCCTCCTAAAAACACACCACGCTCAACGTAATCCCTATCCGAGAAGCTAAGTACTTCTTTACCTATGGTTTGGGTGGCCTCATGACCTTTGCCTGCCAGTAAGATCACGTCTCCAGCTTGGGCATCATTTATCGCTTGGGATATAGCTTCGGCTCTATCCAAGACAACTCTCACCTCATTGCCACCCTTTATCGGACCTAAAATATCATCGGCTATTTTTTGAGGTGACTCTGATCTAGGGTTGTCGTTCGTAATAATCACAACGTCAGCTAGCTCATTGGCAATGACGCCCATCATCGGCCTCTTGCCGACGTCCCTGTCTCCGCCACAGCCAAACACACACCAAAGGCGGTTTGAAACATGACTTCGAACTGACTCCAATGCCTTTCGCAATGCGTCTGGTGTGTGGGCATAGTCTACTACCACTGCAACACTAGGCTTTGGTTCGAAACGCTCCATTCGACCAGGAGCTGGCTTCAGACATGAGAGCACCCCTTGAATAGTTTCGACGTCTGTCGAAAGCGCCAACAAAGTTGCGATCAATAACTCGATATTGGGCAAGTTCACTTTACCGATCAGAGGAGTCTGGATTTCAAACTCCACACCATTACCTTCGACAACGCCTAATATTCCAGAGTCATCAAACTGACAATCAACGAGACTCACATCACCTGATTTACCGTATTGAACAATAAACTCAGAACATGAGACATCCACAAGAGTTCGCCCCAAATCATCATCTGCATTAACGATGGCCAATTGACTAGCAAACTCAGTGAATAACCGTTGTTTCGCTTCACCATAGCTTTTCATGTCACCGTGATAGTCAAGATGGTCTCTGGAAAGGTTGGTAAACATTACGGCAAAAAAGTGGACTCCGTTGACTCGACCCTGATCCAGCGCATGAGAGGAAACCTCCATGCATACTTGAGTAATACCCAGATCGCGAAAGTTCGCTAATGATTCTTGGACGAATATCGCATCTGGAGTGGTCAAACCACTCTGATCAAGCGCGTCTAGCTGTCCCACTCCAATGGTTCCAATCATGGCTGCATTCAGTCCGAGCTCAGTTAATGCCTGGACAAGGAGGTAACAGCATGTGGTCTTTCCATTTGTACCGGTGACACCAAAAACTTGTAGGTCTTCTGATGGGTTTTGATAGAAAGCGGCAGCAGCAAATCCAACCTTCGAAGCAAGGTCTGAAACCCCAAATGAAGGGACACTCAACTTTTCACTCTCAAATCCATCTTTGCACTCATAGAAAACGGCGCTAGCACCTTTTTCTATAGCTTGCTCAATAAAATCTCGTCCATCCATCTGCGAGCCTGCACAAGCAAAAAAGGCATGGTTTTTTTCAACTTTGCGGCTATCCATGGTTAGCCCCAAAATTGTTGACTCGCTCTCATCAACAATTCCAAATTCAGCCGCAAGCAACTTCAGAGAGAGCTGATAAGTCATAGCAGCTCCCTCTCAGTTTTGGCAGAACTTGCTTCAGCCCTTTTAATCATGAGCTGAAGTGGTTCTTCTTCGATCGGACTATAAGAATTTCCAATGTTGTCCGGCGGAACTTGTAAATAACGCAGCGCCCCATTCATCACTTTTGAAAAAACGGGAGCAGCAACCAGTCCTCCGTAGTAATCAACCCCTCGCGGATCATCTATCATTACAACAAGAACGATCTGGGGGTCACTAAGCGGGGCAAAACCAGCAAAAAGAGACATATAGGCGTCATCTTGATACTTCCCATTTATAACTTTGTGTGCCGTGCCTGTCTTTCCACCTACTCGATATTGATCTACCCGAGCTTTGGGCGCAGTCCCTTCATCACTAACTGCCAATTCAAGCATATGTGAGACGGCATCTACGGTCTCTTTAGAAAACACCCTCTTACCAACCGGCGCTTGGTCAACAGGATGGAGGCTGACTGGCAGTAAAACACCACCATTTGCCAGTGCCGTGTAGGCTCGAGCCAACTGCAAAGTATTGACCGACAAACCATAACCATAGGACAGGGTTGCGTGCTCGACTGGTCGCCACTTCTTTCTATCAACCAGCATACCTTTTTGCTCACCACGTAGCGGTAAACTGTTTTTCATTCCGAAACCCAACTCTGAGTAAGTTTCGAACAAGTCTCTGGCATCCATGAGCATCGCTATCTTCGCTGAGCCGATATTGCTGGACTTCTGAATGATCTCTTCCACCGTGATAAGACCAAGCTTTTTGGTGTCGGTTATTCTAGAGCCACCAATGAACATCTCTCCCTGTTCAGCGTCAAATTTCGTAGAGGGCAAAACAATTCTTTCATCCAAAGCCATCGCAATAGCGAAGGGCTTCATAGTGGAGCCCGGCTCAAAAACATCTGTGATAGAACGATTTTTAAACTGGCTACTCTTTAAACTCTTTTTATCGTTTGGATTGAAATCTGGCATGCTCACCATTGCCAAAACCTCGCCAGTTTTAGCATTCAATGCGACAAGCGAAGCCGTTTTGGCCTTATGTTTCTTTACTGCGGCTTCTAGATGCCTGTGCGCCAAGTACTGAATCCGTGAATCAATGCTTACATCCACATCTTCACCATGCTGAACTAAACTCAACTGCTCAACTCTCTCTACCACATGCCCTACGCGATCCCTCAAAACCTGGGTCCTGCCGTCTCGGCCCTTCAAACTATCATTCAATGCAAGTTCAAGGCCTTCCTGACCCTGATTATCGATATTAGTAAAGCCAACAATATGCCCAGCAACGTGAGCGGCTGGGTAGTATCTCTTGTACTCGCGAACACTATTAATACCTGGAACATTTAATGCCAAGATTTTTGTGGCGTCCTTCGGCGCAAGATGTCGCTTCAAGTAGACAAACTCTCTGGCCTTTCGCGCCTCGGCCAGCTCTAAAATTTCAGTTCGAGACATACTCAAAAGTCCAGCCAACTTCTCGTAGGAATACTCCTGCTGTTGCTCGAGAATCTTGGATGGATTCATCCAAATAGAATCAACTGGCGTGCTGATTGCCAACGGTTCGCCATTTCGATCTTTTATCATTCCTCGTGTTGGTGGCTCAGTTTGCACGCGCAGATATCGCGCATTACCTTGAGATTGGAGATAATCTCTATCCACTACTTGCAAGTACGTAGCTCTCCCTACCAGCCCTAAAAATAAACCGCCAAACACCAAAGCGACGACCTTATATCTCCAAGTAGATACAGGGACAATCACTTCAACGACCTCAGCGGATTTCTTAGCGCGAGGCATGCTGCACCTCCGAGTTTGACGCACCAAGCTCAATAAACTCAATATCGCTTGATGATGGAGCCCGCATAGACAACTTTTCGCGAGAGTCCTTCTCAATCACTGCTGGCGAGGACCATAACTGCTTTTCGATAAGCAACATACCCCACTCATCGTTTAACTTGTCTCGCACATCTTCTTGCTCTTGAAAGGCTAGATAAGCGACTCGATGTTGATGTCGAGAATTGACGACGAACAAGGCAGTCATGACCACAGCAAGCACCAACATCCAAAACAGACTATCACGCACGAGCCACCTCCCCCGAAACAGCAACAGCAGTCCGCTCAGCCACACGCAGGACAGAACTCCTAGATCTAGGATTTCTTTTCACTTCTTCTGAACTCGGCTTTATCGCGCGACCCACGGCCTCAAGCGGTGTTTGATAATCCAGCTCGGTAACAGGAATATTTTTGGGAGGCAAATTAGGCGTAGAGTGCTTCCGAATAAAGCGCTTTACTATTCGATCTTCTAAAGAATGGAAACTAATTACAGCCAACCTTCCGCTGGGCGCCAACATTTTTAGCGCCTGAGGCAAGACATTAGAGACTTCAGAAAGTTCCTGATTCACATAGAGCCGTATAGCTTGAAATGTGCGGGTTGCAGGATGCTTATTCTTATCTTTTTTTGGAGTCGCTTCGGCCACTATTTTACTTAATTGCAAAGTGGTTGAGATTGGCTCTTGCTCACGCTGCTCAACGATGGCGCGAGCGATACGTCGCGCGAATTTCTCTTCGCCTAAATCAAAGAGAACCTGAACTAGATCAGGTTCTTCAACGACCTCCAGCCACTGAGCAGCCGAAACCCCTCTGGTAGTGTCCATCCGCATGTCTAAAGGACCATCCCTCATGAAGCTAAACCCTCTCTCAGCTTGATCGAGCTGAGGCGATGATACTCCCAGGTCGAGTAACAGCCCATCAATGAACTCCAACCCAAAATCCTTCTTCAAAATTCGGTCCATATCACTAAATGGGGCGTGAACGACGGACACACGCGAGTCATCTGCAAAACGCGCCAATCCAAGCTCAACAGCGACAGGATCACGATCAAAGCAAATCAACCTTCCACATTCACCTAGGTGGCGCAGAATTTCACTAGCATGACCACCTCTCCCAAGGGTGCCATCGACGTAAACACCGTCTTTTTGGATATTCAACGCGTGAATGGCCTCTCTGAATAAGACAGGCACATGTTGCTCTTGCTGCATACCCACCCCTCAGAATGCTAGTGACGCCAACTCTTCGGGCAAATTCGCCTCATCGAGCTCAACGTCATACATGGAATCTCGCTCTGATACCCACAGCGCCTCATCCCATATTTCAAACTTATCGCCTTGCCCAACCAAGACTGCTTTTTTGCCAATATCAGCGAACTCGCGAAGAGCAGCTGGCAGCAGAACGCGGCCCGCCGCGTCCATAGAAACATCATCAGCATGCCCAATCAACATGCGCTTTAGCTTTCGAATTTGAGGATTCAGAGTTGGCAGAGATACTAACTTCGCCTCTACTTCAGACCATGCCTCTGCGGTATAGAGCAACAGACATCGATCAGTGGCGCTGATCGTGACCACCAAAGCTGAGTCTTCACCAGATATCAAAGCATGACGATGCTTGGTCGGTATCGAAACTCGACCTTTCGCATCAACGCTTATGTGACTACTACCTCGAGACACTGACTTTAACTCTTTTGGCTTAACTTATTATTATCTGGCGAGATTTAGCTAAAAATAACCACTAAATCCCACAATTACCCACATTTCGCCACTATGGTATAGCAGCGTCGGAGTGTCAAGGACTATTAACTAAAGAAAACCTTTTTCTTTCAGTGAGTTAGAGAGTTTTTGGAGTGCGGATAGAACATCAAATTAATGTAATACTTTAAGTTCCATCCGCAAGAGTTTATTTTGAAGAAGAAAACAACAAGAAATTTTTGCTTAACACTCGTAAAGCATCAACAATGCTTACAGAAACAACCCAGCGGCTGCCTATCAGCGCTTTGCAAGCACTCAATCAAGGCAACGAGCTGACGAATCGAACCCAAACTATCGTGTTGCAGAGAATGATCCATTGAGGGTCACATCCACACTGATACCACTTACCCTACATTGCCCTGAGCCAGTGACTTCACCCGAGGCGGTTGTCCCGTCAACTTGACCAGTTGTCGCCAGACTTCCAGAACAGTCATCCTCTTGTATTTGAAGATTGCCAGCAAAGCTTCCATCATTAGCAAGCCCAACCACAAAAACTTCATCGGGGTCGTCGCCCTCAAATCTGACCATGGCATCATCCGTAACGGTAATGGTGATATCAAAAGAATCCGACTCGCTTACACCTAGAGCCTCAGCGGTCACATCAAGTGTGCCTGTGTAGGTCCCGGCAAACGAAGCAGGAACATTAGTTCCCGGAAGAGTTGGCTCCACCATCGCACCAGAGTCGCTATCTCCTAGGTCGCACGCCGACAAAAATAAAACAACGATTAAAAGAAGGACCCGATTTAACATTTAACCAACCTCGTATTTGAGAAATAACAGATTTAAACTAATAGAAAACATTCAACATAATCAGCATGACAAGCAAAAACAGCCCCGTCATGCCAAACCCAGCTTTTAGAAAATCCTTCACGGAGTATCCTGCTGGCCCCATGATTAACGCGTTAACTTGATGCGTTGGGATCAGAAATGAATTCGACGTTGCCAACGCGATCGTCAAGGCGAAAATAGCGGGGTCCGCCCCCACTCCTAACGCCATCTGAATGCCCAATGGAACCAGCAGCACTGTGGCCCCAACATTCGACATAACCAGAGTAAAAACGGTAGCAATGATCGCCAAGAAAAGCTGAATACCCCATACAGGGAATCCATCCATAACCCGCAATGCTAAGTCGGCTAAAAACGCCGCCGCACCAGATTGCTGCATAGCCATACCGAGCGGAATGAGACAGGCCAACAAGAACACTGTTTGCCAAGAGACCGCCTGATAGGCCTCTTCCATGTTTAACACACGACCTATCACCATCCCAACCGCGCCTACCATTAATGACAGAGCGAGCGGCAAGTCACTAAATAAAACCAGCGAAATCGCCAATGCAAAAGCGATTGACGCATTCCGAAGTTTATTTGTGCGGAATTCTTCTCTTGGAAAATCTGTCACCACGGCGAAACGTTTGTCATTCGCAACCTTGATCATATCCTGCCAACGACTATGCACAACCAAGGTATCGCCTGCTTGAAGCCTCAAACTAGATAAACCCTCGTCGATAACCGTATCGATACGATATACAGCCAGCACTCTGGTTCCATATCGCTTTCTGATGTCTGCCTTTGAAATAGTATTACCGATCAAGTCAGAATCAGGTGGAATAACCACCTCGGCGATCCCGGCAGTTGTAGGATTCAATGCGTCTGCGAATTCATTTAGAAACGGACTGACCACAAGATCATGTTCTTTAGCATAGAGACTTACTTCTTCACGAGCCCCCATTATGGCCAACATGGATCCGGCCTCTATCTTTGTATCCTGAGCCGGAATGATCTGCACATTTGCTCCAGTCTTGATCCCAAGAATCCATCCTGCACGCCCTCTAGCCTGAACCTCTCCTAAAAGGAGGCCGGCCAAATCACTCTCTTGACCGACTGTCACTTCAAATATACGACCGTCAATCCCGTAAACATCTCGATAATGCTGAAGGTTTTCGGTCGTCAACGCCTGTTTTTCAGCCACCGGCAAAACACGCTTACCAAAAACGAGAAAATACAGTATTCCTGTGGCAACCAAAGCAATGCCAACGGGGGCGACAGCGAACAACCCAAACTTCTCCATCGGAATAGCATTGTCAGGAAAGTGTAGATTGGCGCTCTCAATTAGATCATTTAACAGAATTAAAGGGCTAGAACCAACCATTGTCATCGTACCACCCAATATCGCACAAAAGCCCATGGGCATTAACAAACGAGATAAAGGTATCGCGGTACGGCGAGATATTCGACTTGCAACCGGCAAAAACAACGCGGCGGCGCCGATGTTCTGCATAAAGCTGGAAATCCACGCTACGCAAGCTGAAAGCACGAAAGTGATTTTGCCTTCAGTTTTACCGGCTCTTTTTAATATTTGGGCGGCCATAACACCCATAACCCCGGTTTTATCTAAGCCTGCGCCAATTATCATCACCGCAATAATAGACATGACCGCATTACTGGAGAAGCCATCAAACAACTGATATACGGGAACCAATCCACCATTAAATAACTCAATTTGAGAAGAAAGGCCCAATAAAACTAGAACGAGGAGCGCAGCTACGTCGACTCTTACAACTTCGAAAACAAATAGGGTCACCGCAAAAACTAGTATCCCAAGTACAGCAATAATTTCTGGCGTCAACATATGCCAAACGATTCCTTTAAGCGGTGATAATTTGATTGCTCAAGCATTACATCGAGATGTTAACACATGCCAAACGCTTAATGCTTAAAGCTGAGAAACATTAGATCAAATGAAACACAATTTTTAAGAATGGATGGGCAATCACTATCGCCATGAGAATGCAACCTCATACAGACAAATATTGTGCTTGAACTGGTTGGCGGTCTTGTTCTTATAATGTCGGTTCCAAAACAACCTATCGAATAGTATGCAACTGGACCCACACGCGATTTGGGCGTTAGCACTCACTGTGGTGGCGCTGATTCTCTTTACTCGCGAACGAATTCCACTGGAAACCTCCAGTTTAATGGTGATCGTCGTGTTGGCGGTTAGCTTTCAACTGTATCCGTATCAAAATTCAGCGGGCCAAACATTGAAGCCGGTCACATTTTTCGCTGGGTTTGCACATGAAGCTTTAATTGCCGTTTGCGGGTTAATGGTCGCCGGTTATGGCATTGTTCGAACCGGTGCGCTCGATCCAGTTGGGCGCGGCCTTGCTAAATTGTGGGCATTCAGCCCGACCTTCTCCGTCTTGATTACCCTGATTGTCTCAGCGTTACTCAGCGCGGTGGTCAACAATACGCCTATTGTGGTGTTACTGCTACCGATTATGCTGAATGTGGCGATTAGAACAAAAAGCTCGCCGTCAGCCTTATTAATGCCGATGGGACTGGCTACTCTATTGGGGGGCATGACCACTACGATCGGCACCTCTACGAATTTACTGGTGGTGAGCGTGGCATCAGACATGGGGCTAAGTAAGATCGAAATGTTCGATTTCTTCGTACCCGCTGCCATAGTAGGATCCATAGGCATCGTGTACCTGTGGTTGATCGCTCCCCTTATTCTGCCAAATCGAACCCCTCAATTAGAGGACAGCGGCCCCAGAATCTTTACCGCACATTTGCATGTGGGCAAGGACAGCTGGGCGGTCGGAAAAACCCTGACCGAGGTCATTGAAAAAACCGAGGGAACTATCCAAGTCTCGGGCATCAGACGATCGGAAAGCACTTTCACGGCACCACTGCCGGATGCCAAGATCAAGGCCGGAGACCGCTTACTTGTCAGAGACACGCCAACTCAGCTGAAAGAGTATGAACGCGCACTAAATGCAACACTCTACTCCAAGGGCAATCAAGTCAGCGACGACAATCCTTTGTCCGACGATCAGCAACACCTTGCGGAGCTGGTCATTGACCGTGGATCTCCTATGATTCATAGAACTCTGAATGAAGTGCACTTTTCTGAAGTTTATCAACTCGTCACTCTAGCAATTCACAGAAAAGGAAAAGTCCTAGAGAGTATGCCTCAAGGTATTGCCAAGACACCCTTGAGATTAGGAGATGTATTGCTAGTCCAAGGCTCAAATGACAATATTGAAGAGGTCAAAAAACGAGGCCACTTCTTGGTGCTAGATGCCACCACGGAACTACCATCGACAAAGTATGCTCCCCGAGCGATTGCCATTATGGCTGGAATCATTCTGACGGCGGCACTCGGAATAATGCCTATTGCCATTAGTGCGGTCGTCGGATCTTTATTGATGGTGCTTACAAACTGCCTCAAATGGCAAGACATCCAAAGGGCACTCAGTGCTCAGGTCATATTAATCGTTGTGGCCTCATTAGCACTGGGCACGGCACTGACACAAACCGGAGCGACAATGTATGTGGCCCAGCAATTTGTAGAGTTGACGGCAGGAATGTCAGATCGAGTTATTTTTGCCGCATTAATGTTGCTGATGGCGGTCTTGACTAACATCGTGTCCAATAATGCGGCCGCGGTTATTGGCACGCCAATAGCCATCAATATCGCCACCCAACTCGGACTACCACCCCAGGCGTTCGTTCTGGCTGTTTTGTTCGGTGCAAACATGAGTTTTGCAACGCCAATGGCCTATCAAACCAATTTGTTAGTTATGAATGCAGGTGGGTATACGTTCATGGATTTTGTTAAAGCTGGAGTGCCACTTACACTCATAGTCTGGGTTTCTTTTAGTTTTGTAGTGCCGATGATGTATGGTTTCTAGTAACGCCGCTTCTCCCTCAGTAGTTACCGGCCTACTGTTCGCATTGGGTGGCTACGCGGCCTACTCAGTACATGACGCTGTTGTTAAAGCACTGCATGACTACAGCGTCTTTCAAATCCTGTTTTTTGCAATGCTGTTCACTTACGTGCCTTTTTCAGTGGCACGAATCGCAGAGGGCAAGATCCTCTCTGTCCGACCCAATAACCCCAAGCTCGCGCTAGCGCGAGCAGTGTTACATGTTGCCTCTTTGGGTTTTGCGTTCGCGGCTTTTGCACTCTTACCGATGGTTGAGGCGTACGTATTATTGTTTTGCACTCCGGTGCTGATATCAATTCTCGCGGTTTTTTTCCTTGGTGAACAAATAGCCTTAGTTCGCTGGGCATTAATCGCACTTGGCCTTCTTGGTGTTGTTGTTGTGCTGCGGCCATCGGTAGACTCACTTCAAATCGGACACCTACTGGCTCTGGGCTGCGCCTTGTGCAGTGCTGGCTCGGCAATAATCGCAAGGAAGATAGGGGGCAACGAAAACATGGCTACTATGATTTTGTTTCCACTGCTAGCGACAATACTGGTATCGGGAAGCGCGCTCTACTTTGTTTACAAACCTATGCCAATCGAACACCTCGCCATGATGTTTTTGGTTGGGGGTTTAGGGCTGTTGGGCCAGTACTGTATTCTAACAGGCTTTCGCCTAGCACCCGCAGCTTACATAGCGCCGATGCAGTACAGCCAAATAGTTTGGGCAATTGTTTTTGGAGTTCTGTTTTTTAATGAAACAATTGACTCCTTTACGGTGCTTGGCTCTTTAATCACCGTTGCATCTGGCATTGGGATGATCATCCGTGAGCGTCAGGTATCGGAAGTTAAGGCCAATCTAAACACGCGCAACGGAAGAGTTGTCGGTGCTCCATTAATGAAGCCAAGAGAAGCCGATAAATCTGAAGACTGGCATCAATAAGCTTGGTATCAAGCTAACGAGCTAGTCAATGCCCAAAATCATAGACCACAGCAGCTTGGTCTTGCTCCTAAGCTGCTCGCCCTCTGGCCGTGAAGTTGTCCAAGTAACATGCTGATCAGGTTTTGCATTAGCATCCAAGACTATCCCCCACATTCCAGTTATTTCATTGGGAACAAGTGAGTAGCGAACGTCTATTATTCTATTAGAGTTACTCGGATCTAAGGCCAAATAGGAATTTGAAAACCATCGAAAGCGCTCTACATCATTGGCTTGCTGAAGGTCATCTGACAACCAAGAAAAGTGAGTCGATAAATCCAACTTTTCCACGGATACACCAGTGTATACGCGTTCCTTTACTCCAACTCGAACCGCATCTACATAGTATTGATCTTGATAGAGGTACACCGACTTCCATACCAATAGGTTAGCAAAACTCGGTTTGACTCCAAGTTCAGTTGGCGTATGCCCTCTCTCCAAGGCAAGTTGCTCCGCTACGTTGAATGCCCTTTGCTGCTGCGCTAACCCCAAACCAAGGTAGGCCAATCCGTAGACTGCAGCTACAAGAGCCCAAGTCTTAGTTTTTTTAAGCACCGACACAACCAGAAGAGAAAAGAGCGGCAGCGTGAATAGTGGATCAATCACGGACACGGTATTCCATGCCACTCGCATATCACTAAGTGGCCAGAACAACTGGGTTCCATACGTGGTACATGCGTCTAAAAGTGCATGTGTGGCGTAACCGGCCAAGCAAAATATATAGGTTTCTCTAAACGAAAGAGAAAAACTTTTCGAGAACCGACTCCAAATCCAATTGAACACCAATGCGCAAAGCAAAGCTCCAATGGGGATAAAAAGTAAAGAGTGAGTAAAATGGCGATGATACTCTAGAAAAAGCAGTGGATCAGATTCCGAGCGAATCAAGACGTCTAAGTCAGGCGCCATTCCCGCCAATCCCGCAAACATTGCCGCCAATAACTTATCCTGAGACCGGCTAACCTGTTGGCCCGCAACGGCCCCCACCACACCCTGGCTAAATGGATCCACTAGAAGCCCTCGTCAATTAACTCTATGCTTAGTCCGTCGAAAGCTTCGTCAATTTCTATCTGACAAGAGAGCCTCGACTTATCCTTATCGTACCCGTCAGCCATTTCCAACAACATTTCTTCGGATTCCTCTACTTCCGGCAACTCCACTGGCGTGCTGACAATGTGTACGTGACAAGTTGCACACGAGCAACTTCCACCACAAATAGCCTGAACCTCATCGAAGTCGGCATTTCTAAGATGCTCCATCAAACTCAAACCGGACTCAATTTCGAGCTGATGTTGTTGTAGATTAGAATCTGTGACAAAAAGTTTGGCCATGGTTGATCTCCTGAGTTTTCGGCAGTATACCTATTCGATGTGAGTTTATCCTCGAACTAATTCGACGTTATAATCTTGTCCACGCTGATCGGTTTCATTCTGATCTCCCACAATTACCACGAGAAAATCAATGCCTGCTTATAACGCTTTCTATGCGCAATCCGGAGGAGTCACTCCGGTCATTAATGCCTCTGCCGCCGGAGTAATACAAACCGCGGCAAAGTATCCAGATCAAATTAACAAGGTCTACGCTGGCGAAGATGGAATTTTAGGTGCGCTTTATGAAGAGCTGATCGACACGAGTTTAGAAAATCCAGACGATATTGAAGCACTCAAACGAACACCCTCGGGCGCGTTCGGATCTTGCCGATATAAACTTAAATCCATTGATGAACATAAAGCTCAATATGAGCGTTTAATTGAAGTTTTCAAGGCTCACGATATACGCTATTTCTTTTACAATGGCGGTGGAGACTCGCAAGACACTTCTTATAAGGTGTCACAACTCAGTGAACAGATGGGTTACCCAATTACTTGTGTGGGGGTACCCAAAACCATCGACAACGATTTGCCTTTTACCGACTGCTCACCAGGCTTTGGTTCAGTAGCCAAATATGTGGCCGTTTCAATTCTCGAAGCTTCGATGGATGTGGCCTCTATGAGCTCTACCTCAACCAAGGTATTTGTCATGGAAGTAATGGGAAGACATGCTGGATGGATTGCCGCAGCATCTGGCTTAGCTGCCGATGATCGCAATCTTGGGCCGGATATCATCCTATTTCCCGAAGTCGACTTTGACAAGGAGGCTTTTCTTGCCAAAGTCCAGCACACAGTTGAGACAAAGGGGCAATGCAGCGTGGTCGTATCTGAGGGAGCCAAATACTCTGACGGGACTTTTCTTGCTGACTCAGGCTTGAAGGATGCCTTTGGTCACTCGCAGCTGGGCGGCGTAGCCCCAGTTGTGACACAAATGATCAAAGACAATTTAGATTTGAAATGCCATTGGGCCGTTTGTGACTACCTTCAAAGGGCTGCTCGCCACATAGGTTCAAAAACAGATATGGAACAAGCTTATGCATTGGGGAGCGCTGCCGTTGAACTGGCCGTCGGAGGCACCAATGCAGTGATGCCTACGATTGTTCGTGAAGCCGACTCACCCTACAAATGGAGTATTGGGAACGCGCCGCTAGCTGATGTTGCAAACGTCGAGGTGAAGATGCCAGAGGATTACATCACCGATGACGGTTTCTTCATAACTCCAGCATGTCAAAAGTATCTACGCCCTTTGATACTCGGCGAAGACTATCCAAGTTATAGCAACGGGCTACCCGATTATGTGGTTTTAAAGAAGAGCAAGATAAGTAAAAAGTTGCCACCCTTCGAAGAAGTTTAGTCAGCGTACGCCATAAAACACTTACACATTTTGCGCTTGTGAAGACCTAAAAAGCACCGTAACCGGTGCTTTTTAACTTTTTATCCGCGACCTTGGATTTACCTATGAAGGTCGTCTACCCAATTCGTTCCCGCTTTCTCCGATTCCGACTGTAGGACCTAAAGTAACGTCCCTGACGTCTCCATACTCTATAAGAACAGGGGCTTTGTATCTTCTTTTGCGATTGCTAGAGGGTGCTTCAACGACATGCTGATCGTGTTCAGAAGCGTTAGGATTATTCGTTTTCGACATAATTTTGCTCTGCTGTGTTCTCTTTCTTGGCTAAATCAGCCATTCCCTCTTGCGCCGAATCATACCATATGCGATGCCAAAAATTATAATAAGCACATTGCCACAAGACCACCTGTTTTTCGATCGAGACCGTCTCGATTTGAGTGAAATGACACTCTTTAACATATTTTTGCCAAAACTTAGGTTCTAAGTTCAAAATAGTAAGCCATTTTTTATCTTTGGATATTCCTTGCTTTAAAACCCCTGTAAAGTCTGTCTTATCATTTCTCTGTCTCAACGCCACAGTAAATTCATTTTGATACGCAGACTTTACAATAGGCCGCTTCTGCCCTAAAAATTCCAACTGTTCGCTTGGAATTGCGAGCAGAAACTCGACTAGCTCTCTATCGCGAAATGGATATCGTCTCTGAACACGATATTTATTCTCCATAACACGGCCGAGCATTTGATCATCGCCCGCAAAACAATCCAAAACAATTTTATACTGTAATGGTCTTGCCGCTAGTCGACTGTCGTGCATGAGCCAACTATCTTGTAAAGTCAGCTGATTCCGCAGATCATCTTGGATCCAAGCTGGCAGCTGCCGAATTTTTGACTCCCGATGTCGAGTCCACTTTTTCACCCCGGGGAGTTTCTTAAGCAACAAAGTTTTAACGGCCTGCCAATACGTGTAACCCCGCTCTCGCCGAATACTTTCAAGTTCACGCCAGGCTTTCCTCCATTCTCGCCTTCGAAGTTGATTAACTACTTGAGTATTGTCCAGCTCATAAAGTAGATCGCCCTGTAGCCCGCTAAGTAAGACAGATACATTTTCATCTTGTGCGGTTTTAAAAGTCTGTTGCTGAAACTCGCTGTAGGGCAACATAAATGGATAGAGTGGATTCGAGTGTGTATTGGAATCGAAGTCGGGCCATATGTCATCGCACTTTACTTCAACCTGTCGGACACCTAACCGCTGACACAGCGGAGTGGAATACGTACGTTCATCTGCCTCCTGCATATCATCGAAGACCCATGACAAAGCGATGACATCGCTATCTTTGGCTGCAGCGACCATGATTGGGCTGGAGTCCATGCCGCCGCTAAGCAGCACTCCCACCTTGGCGATAGATCTCATTCGACGATGTACCGCCTGGTCTAATAGTCGTCTAAACTCTCTTGCATACTCTTCATCAGAGGCCAGTTGTATGCGACGATTTGGGTTGGGCCTGTAGAATGTCGACCTTTGAGTAGTATTCCCGTCTGCCTTCCAGACCAATTTCTCCCCGGGGCAAATTTGCTCAAGATTCCGAAGGCAAGTCCGAGGTGATCCGTCTATCTGGTTAGCTAACCAAGCAACAATTTTAACCTTATTTAGATTGTGTCCTACCTCCGGTAACGGAATAAAGCATTCTTCAACGTTGGCGACAATGATGCGTTCTTCCGACTCAAACTTCACCAAATAGCGTCCTCCCATTGAGTCACGCGCACACACCAGCTCACCGGTAGCTAAATTAAAAAGGGCGAAACAGAAAGGTCCGATAATTTCTGCGATTCTAGAAATCCCGCAACGTTCAACAAAATTAAAGCACAACTGTGAATCACTGAGTGCATCGTCTATTCCTAACTCATTGAGAAGATGTTTTCTGTTGTCTATGCGTCCTTCAAATACAAAGTAAACCGTTTCTCGATCGTTCACTAATGGCTGCTTCTCCCCCACTTCCTCCGGAAGCTCCCATCGACCATGAAAACCAATAGCAAACCGGTCCGATACCATTAATTCCCTGTGGTTACCGCCATAACCACTAACACTTTCTAGCATCGACTTAGCGATACTTGCATCAACCTTCCCGGGCCCTTTTTTTTCAATCCAAACAAAAAAAGCAGTCATGGACGGAGTCTAGCCCATGACTGCTCAGACCACCAGAGAAGGTGGAAGCGTCCGAGTCTTAGTAGATCAAAACTAGTGGTGGGGGCTCGGCCACTTAATTGAGGCTTAACTACCAATAGCCTGCAATCGAACGGAAATATAATCAAAGAAAATAAAAATGTAAATGATAATCATTGTCATTTGCAACAATAGCGAGTATATTACGCCTCATCGTGAGAAAGGCTCACAATCAACAAATTACTCTCGCTGTTTGGAGAAGAGAAAAATGAGAAGAACAAAGGTCGCTGCCATTACTGCAGCCCTGATTATGAGCGGATCTATTAGCGCTCAAGAAACTGACAATATAGAAGAAGTGGTTGTAGAAGGTCAGTTTTTGTCCAGTAGTGAAGCTAATTCAATTAAAACTCCGACGCCAATTATCGACGTACCACAAAGCTTATCCATCTATACCGCCGATCAAATTACTGAACAAGGTATCACCAGCATTGGCGACATTATCGACTACACCGCGGGGGTAAACACGTCACAAGGCGAAGGCCATCGTGATGCGGTTGTGTTTCGCGGTGTGAGATCAACAGCTGACTTTTATCTAGACGGAAATCGCGATGACGTTCAGTACTACCGTAGCCTTTACAACGTAGAACAAATCGAAATATTACGCGGACCAAATGCACTTCTGTTTGGCCGTGGCGGTACCGGCGGTATCTTAAATCGTGTATCTAAGAAAGCTGATTTGAACGAGCAGTTCACTGGATTTAAAAGCACGCTCAATACCTTTGGCGGCTATGGCGTCGAAGTAGACCATAACTTCTCATCTGGCGGCAATTCAGCGATTCGAATCAATGCGATGTACGAAAGCCTAGAAGGTCATCGAGATTTCTTCGACGGCGATCGAATCGGATTTAACCCAACTGCAAGATTTGAGCTAAGCCCAGAAACAACACTTGACCTATCTTACGAATACGCTGATCACGAACGTTTTATCGATCGTGGCATTCCCACTGGTGCTGATGGCCGCCCAGTCGAGGCACTTGAGGACGTTGTATTCGCTGACCCGGAAAACAACCTAACTAGCTTAGAGGCACATATCTTTCGCGCGGCACTTCAACACAATTTTTCAGATACCTTAAAAGGTAATCTCAGTGCCTTTTACGGTGATTACGATAAGCTGTATGAAAATTTTTACGCGGCTGGTTATAACCCAGCCAGCAATATTGCCACTCTGGATGGCTACATCGACACAACCGAGCGTAGTAACCTGATTTTATCTGGCAACTTGGTCAATGAATTCGAAGCTGGCAATACAGAACATACTCTGATCTTCGGCGCTGAGTATATTGATACCAGCTCAGATCAAGATCGCCTCAATCCTGTGTTTAGCACCAGCGGCAATGACAAAGAAGACTTCTTTGCGGTTCGTCCGATTTCTTTCAGTGGTGGACAAGGAATAACGGCCAGTGGTTTAGGCACTAGCTACTCTTTCTCCGCATTGAATGACGATACTCGAGTAGATTTATCAGTAAATTCATTCTACGTACAAGATCAAATAGCCTTCTCCGAGAATTTTGACTTACTGATCGGTGCACGCTACGACAGCTTTGATATCGACGTATTCAACGCAAAAAACGGCGAGAGCCGTAGCCGTAAAGACAGTGAAGTGTCTCCGCGTTTAGGATTGATTTATAAACCGCAAGAACATATCTCCATTTATGCGAGCTATAGCGAGTCGTTTCTACCGCGCAGCGGTGAACAATTCGCAAACATCAATGGCAGCAACAATGCACTTGATCCCAACACATTCACCAATACTGAATTCGGTATTAAATGGGACTTCGCTCAAGGATTGAGCTTGACGGCGGCATTGTTTGAAAATGAGCAAAGCTCGCCGCAAGTAGCGGACAACGACCCTTCAACGCTTGATGTTATCGATTCTGAAATCTCTGGTTTCGAAGTCCAATTAAACGGTCACCTTACTGAGACTTGGTCAGTAATTGCGAGTTACACCAATCTAGATGGCGAGCAAGTTGACCGAAACGGCCCAACTGGCTTAGATCCAAGAGAGCTCCCAGAGAACATGTTTTCTATGTGGAATAACGTGCAATTGTCGGATGCCTGGGGCTTTGGTCTAGGAGTAACGTATCAAGATGAAAGCTTTATCAATAATAGCAATAGTGCGGTATTGCCAAGTTACACCCGCCTTGATGCCTCGGCTTACTACGACTTATCTGAGAAGCTTCGCGTGCAAGTCAATATTGAGAACCTAACGGATGAGTTGTACTTTCCAAACTCTCACTCCACTCACCAAGCAACCGTGGGAGCACCGTTGAATGCCCTGCTAACCTTATCCGGTAAGTTCTAAGAGCTAAGTGCTAAAACGATAAGAGATTAGAAAAAACGGGGCCAGTCGGCCCCGTTTTTTATTAACATTCGTTGTTACTAAGCTGCCGCGACGACCGGTTTTAATAAATCACCAAACCTTCGCTGCCCTAATTCAGCGCTAAATTCATTATTTTCCCACGCGATATTACCGCCAATCACAACAAGTGGAACAACATCGTCTGAGCGATTCACTAGCTGTTGATGCTGAAATTCGTCGCGATAAATCCTTTGGATGTTTTTCTCGCCGTCATAATCCGATAATGCTTTCGGATCGACCAGAATGATGTCAGCTACGTCGCCTTCGTAAATGGTGCCTCTATCAACACCAAATACATCTGCCGCATCTTTGGTTAATCGTTTTACCATGTAGGAAACATCTTTATCTCCACCTTCCGAAGCCAACTTCAAACTTCGAAGGTTTACATCATAGAAAGCCATGTTTGTTAGATGTGCTCCGCTGTCATTAAAGCCAGGCAACAAGGTTGGGTCCATTAATAACTCTCTAACCGTTTTCATGTCACGGTTTGCTGTAATGGTGTACCAAGAGAGATCCGTGTCAAAGCTCCTAAGCATCTGCAACATAAAGTCAGCCTCATCACTGACCCAAAAGAAGTCTTTCTGTATTAGCTCACGTTCCGCTTCCGCGACATCCGTACTCTGCCCTCTTTTGACGGCACTAACGCGATCAAAGGCTTCTTGAAAGGTTAATCCCTCCCAGTCTGTGTGGGGGCAGACGTCAATGGTCATCTGCGTAAGGTCTCGGTCAAAGGCGTAATCTTCCAGTCTCAAGATGCGCTTCAATCGTGCTATGTTAAAGCCTGTCTTGCCTTTCATCCACATGGCCCGAAACACTTTAATATACTCAGGATCATTTAATATCTTTGCGCGAGCCTCGCGATCCTCTAAATCCGTTTCGTTTAAGGCACGCAGCTCTGGTATTTCCTCGGCAATGGGTGTGACCGCACCATCTGACCAAATCTTGAACGGTGCTCCTAAAGCTTGCATATAAAACTCACCACGAAGAAATTTTGAGTTCAGTATCTTATTCAGCAAGCGCGTTAGTTTGATCAAGTTTCGATTAGCCGCAACGTCTAGCGCCGCGACCACCGTTGTTTTCAAGGGCTTGCCATGTAAGCGCCCAGAGGACAACAAAAACGTTTTAAATACATCTTTGGGGCTGTCTTTCGGAGGCGTGGCTTGCCAAAGCATGCCCTCTTCTCTGACCACTTGTGTCAGCTGTTTAATCTCATTGTATTTCGCAAATTGAGTCGGAATGGTTTTATGACAGTTAGGCTGATTGGCTAGATAATGAAAGGGTAATGCATCGGTCGAGAAACCCGCGTACCCCATTCTAAGCCCTTCCCTTAATCTGCGTTGCATGTCGACTATTTCAGCCTGGCTTGGGTCTCTGCTGACGCTTGCTTCGAATCCCATTGACTCTATTCTCAGCATTGAGTGAGGCATCATTGTGATGACATTGGGTCCGAGATTGATTTCGTCCAAATGATCGATATATTCTTTGGGATTAGACCAAGTGACTTTGTCTGCACAGGCGCGCAGCACGGGCTTTGGAATGTTTTCTACTCTTGCGTAACAATCCACGATTGGATCGAAGCCATCACGGCGCTGATTGCCGAACGCTAAGCCTAAACTGCAATTGGCAATCGCTACCGTAGTTGTTCCATGGCGGGTGGACTCCGGCAGCCCTGGGGCAACTTCAAGTTCCAAGTCATAGTGAGTATGGATATCGAATAATCCAGGCATTGCCCAATAGCCCTCGGCATCGATGACTTTAGTGGCGTCGCTAGCATTTAATTCGGATGCTCGGGCTACGACTATGCCATCTTTGATACCAATGTCTTGTACAACGGCCGATTCAGTGTCGTTAAATACCTTTGCGTTTTTAATAAGAAGATCAAAGCTCATGATGGTAACTCGAGGTGTTAGTGGGTTGCTTTCAGATCGGAATAGATTGAGTTCGCCAAAATGCGGCCCCCTAGTTCCAACATCTTTTTTTCATTTTGGGGTGGTTTGCCGAACACCATCCTGTGTACCAGACCTTCCCCCATGGCAAAGAGGGTTTCGGCTATCACCTGAGGGTCAGAAAGGCCGATGCCTTCAACGAACTCAATCACATGCCACAACATCAATGATTCGCCCTTGGCAATTATCTCGTCTAACTTCTCATCGACGCCACGTCTCTGATCAAGCACTTGATGTAAAGGCGCATCCTCAACATGAAAACGGTGAAGGAAGGTTAGGACGGCAATGAATCGAGCCTCGATTTGTTCATAAGTCAGTTCTTTGGTGGGTATATCGAGGTTTTGCCCCAATAGTTCGACCTGCTGGTGAAGAGAGGAAAATCGCTCCGCCGCCACAACACGTAAAATATCGTTCTTGTTTTCGAAGTACTGATAGAAAGTTCCCGTCGCTACGCCGGCCGCCGCCGCGATTGACTTGGCCGTTGCCGCCTCAAAACCGACTGTACCAAACTCTTCGATAGCCGCTTTGAGCAGCGCTATGCGCTTCTTAATAGCTCGCTCTTGTGTTGGAAAACTTTTCATTGGCGCTTACTGCAAAGATCAAATAATTGTTCGTAGTTTTTTATAAATTGAACTTGACGTCAAGTTCAATTTATAAAAAACTTGGGATAAGAGCAAACTTGAAAAACAAGAAGAACATGATTTTTGAATCTCCAGCATTGAATGAATGGCTTAGCAAGGGCCAGTTTAAGCGACTCGAATGTAGACTCGGAACATTTGAGATTTTCTGTTTAGACGACTTCAAAAAGCATAAAGAGACGCTATTACTCATTCATGGTTTTCCTACCTCAAGTTACGACTTTGCTGGTGTTTGGCAACAATTAGGAGAGCGATATCGCCTTGTTTCGCTGGATATGCTTGGTTTCGGATTCTCGGATAAACCCAATAAACGTAACTACACCATTCATCAACAAGCCGATTTATTCGAATCGCTGATTGAAGAACTGGAGTTATCCGAATTTCACGTTTTGGCACATGATTACGGTGTTTCAGTAGCTCAAGAATTAATCGCCAGGCAGATAGACAGTCAAGGTACAGGAAAATGGCTTTCATGCAACTTTCTAAACGGAGGCCTGTTTCCTGAGACCCACCGAGCGCTACTGATTCAAAAGCTTATGTTGAGCCCGCTTGGAAAGTGGATCAACAAGTTCACCGGATTCAATCAATTCTCAGCATCATTTAGCAGCGTCTTTGGTCAGGACACAAAACCATCCACAGCTGAACTGAGCGAGTTTTGGGAAGCGATCAACTACAAGAATGGCCGACACCTTTTTCACAACTTAATTACTTATATATTAGACCGCAGAGAGTATCGCACCCGTTGGGTCGAAGCGCTACGTAATGCGCCCTTCCCGCTGGCATTGGTTAACGGCTCCGTGGATCCCGTGTCTGGCGCTCACTTAGTGACGAGATACAAAGAACTTGGATGTCGGCTGGACTATCTAACAGAGCTGCCCAACATTGGTCACTATCCGCAAGTAGAAGCCCCTGAGGAAGTTGCAAAAGCGACGATTGAATTTATTGCCACAATCGCAACAAAGAGCTCGTAACGCAGTAGTACGCAAAGACTAGCGCGAGAAAGTCAAATTTGTGAGACACTGATTGAAAAGGTAATCGCTGCTCACTCCATGCAACAGAAACACATCTTGATTGTGGATGACCACTCGCTGTTTCGAACTGGTCTAAAAATGATCCTAATGCAAATCGGTGAAGCCAGAGGTATCTCCGAAGCTGCCTCGATTAAAGAAGCGTTGGATTTTTCCGAGTCAGGAATTGATGTGATCTTACTGGACATTCAACTTCCAGGAATCAACGGAATCGAAGGAATAAAACCTCTAAGAGATCGATTCGGCGCCGTTCCAATCATTATGTTGTCTGCGAATTCCGAGCCAAATAGAGTCAGCGAAGCTAAGGCGCTTGGTGCTTCAGGATTTTTAAATAAGTCCTCCAGTGCGGATGCGATGGTGGCTTCTATTTCTGAAGTATTGGCCGGCGGCGATTGTTTTCGCAGTCCACCTCTAGAGAGTCCCACCGGAAGCTCAAGCCACACAATCGGCAGCAAGCTAACCCCACGCCAAACCGAGGTGTTAATTTATTTATGCGAAGGAAAGCCTAATAAGTTGATCGCAAGAGAACTAGATATGTCTGAAAACACTGTGCGAGTCCACGTGTCTGCCATCTTAGCAGCCTTAGGCGCGTCTAATCGTACCGAGGCTATGTTGATAGCTCAAAGAGAAGGCATCACATCTTAGGAAACCCGAGCCCTTGATTTCTGAAGACGTTATCAATCAACGCGAAAGTCACCGAAACGACAGTGAAATACTGTTTTGGAGACAACTTCAACTTATTCAAAAAAATTACGTAAGCGGCGTATTTGTTTACACATTGATCGCCTTATTTAGTGCGTTTATTGTTTATCAAAGCACCCAGGACATGCGCGTAGTCTATTGGATTACAGTGATGTGTTTTGAATCCGTGATTTGCGTTGCACTATTTATCTACGCTTACCGTAACCACTTTGGCAAGAGTACACGGTTTGATACCCGTTTTGTTTTGGTTTTGGTTTTTATTCAAAGCATTACTTATGTTTACCTCCCGTTTAACTTTATTCCTGGAGGTGAGCCCGGAATTGTCGTTCTTCTAACGGTTATCACAGCGAGCATGGCGGCTGGATCCGCGGCGCTCTCTTCGCCCTTCTTCCCTGGATTCGTCGTCAGTAGCTATCCCGGCATGCTGGTAGTTTCTTACAGTTTGATATCAAGGGAGGAACCGATTTATCAGTGGTTGGGGATAGCATTTGCTCTCATCTTAGTTGGCCTAACGTGGTTTACCCTCACCATTACAAAAACCATCAAGCGCTCAGTGGAAATATCGATGGAGAATCAAGGACTGATAAAGAGCCTTCGACGGGCACTGGATGAGACTGATGAGGCCAACCAGGCAAAGTCAGTCTTTCTCGCTTCGGCAAGTCACGACTTAAGGCAGCCTCTGCACGCACTTGGATTACTCAATGAGTCTTTGGGTAGAACTCAACTCGATTCTCATCAACGTGAAATACACCACCATATGCATTCAGCATTGAGCTCCACAAGAGACATGCTCGATGCACTCTTGAATATCTCGAAACTTGAGGCAGGAGCTATATCCGCAAACCCTAAACCATTTCTTCTGGGTCCGGTGTTTCGCAAATTGGAGAGCGAGTTAGCTCCCACCGCGGACGAAAAAGGGCTGGTATTTCGCACGCGAGAGACTATTGCGGCTGCCAACTCGGACCCATTTATCGTAGAGCTTATTCTTCGAAACCTGATTTCGAATGCTATACGTTACACGATAGAGGGAGGCATTCTAGTTGCCTGTCGGCGGCGAGACCCTAATCTGAGCATTGAAGTTTGGGATACAGGCATCGGTATTGAACCCGATGCTCGAGAAAATATCTTCAAGGCTTTCAACCAGATCCACAACCCAGAGAGAGACTCTCGCAAAGGATTCGGTTTAGGATTGGCCATCGCGCAAGGACTGGCCGACACCATTGGAACACGGATCTCAGTAGATTCTAAGGAAGGCTGTGGCACCGTTTTCCGATTTGACATATCACAAGCAGATGACGCCATCATCGTCGATGAACATGAATCCTTTGTCGAGACACGTTTTGATTCAACGACGGTAATGATTGTGGATGATGATCCATCAATACTCTCATCCATGGAAGCCGTGCTCCAAGGATGGGGGTGTTCTACTATCGTTGGAGAGACGGTCTGGGAGGCCCTGAATCATCCTGATGCCAAAAATACACGCTTGCTCTTAACCGATTATCGCCTGCGAGATCAGGTTACCGGCAAGGAAGTCGCAAAGACTGTGCGCGATAAACTGGGGGCTGATCTACCAGTGATCATCATCACCGGCGACACGGCGGCAGAGCGAATTCGTGACGCTCAGAGCACAGGAGCATTATTGCTACATAAACCTGCTTCAACTAGTCAACTAAATAGCTTGATGGCCAGATTATTGATGGCAACCAACTAATTGGCGGCTGTCGCCTCTGGCACTGAATACTTTTCGAGATCGAGCATCATCTTTTTAATCACTGGTACCGGGGCATTGCCATAGCTTAAAAATGTGTTGTGGAAATCTCTTAGATCAAACGCATCTCCGAGACGTTCCTTCAACTCTTCTCTAAAGGCATAGATCTCAGAGTATCCAGAAAAGTAACTGGTCAACTGAACCTGTGATAATGTGGCGCGTCGCCATTTACCTTCAGCTTCGGTTTGCTCTTGAAACGCCTCGTTCATCAAGAGATCAAGGGCAGCTTGTCGCTCCATACCCAGTACTTGGACACTGTAATCAAGAATGGTGTTCACCACTACCCTAAGATTCCATTTGCTGTACATCAACCACATTTCTGGCTCATTATCACCATAACCCTGCTCCAGCATCATGCGTTCAGAGTAAACAGCCCAACCCTCAATCATTGCGCCGTTGGCAAAGATAGACTTTATTTTGCTTGGGCTTTTATTAGCGTGAACTAATTGAGTGTAATGACCTGGAATCGCTTCATGAATATTCAAGATTTGAAGTATCCAATGGTTGTACTCACGCAGATAACTCTCTGCTTGTTCTTCGGTATAGTTATCCAGGGGCGACACATTGTAGTAAGTGTTTGCTGTTGCATCATAAGGCCCCGGAGCATTGATAGACGCGCCAGCAATACCGCGCTGATACTCTGGGGTTAAACGTACAACTAGCGGTCTGCTCGGATCTGAATCGAGCAATTGCTTATCATCCATAAATTTTTGAATGATTGGAATTTGGCGTCGAATTTCATCGACGAATTCTTCTCTTGCAACATGTTTGGAAGACAGCTTATCGATTAGACGTTTGACCGCCACTAATTCTTGCTCGGGAAAGGGTTCCTCTTCAAAATAAGTCGGCCAGAGCTCTCGCGTGATGCGAATCATCTCGGCGTGCAAACTGTCTTTAGCCTTTAACGCAAGGTTATATAGCTCTTCGCCGGTGTAACTTGAGGCAATATCGTGCTTGAACTTCTCTTCATAAAGTTCGGCGCCAATACGAAAGCTTCTGGTCTCCTCAGAAGTTAGCAATTCTTCTTTGGTCGTCTTCAGCCATTGAACATAGTCATTGGCAGCATCGGCCGCTGCGGTTAGATTCAGCTCCAAGCGAGCCTTTAGCTCCTCGCTAAGCTCTTGCCCATCCATTTTCTGGCGGATAGACGATTCAAACATGCCGACGGCTCCAGCAGATTGCTGAATAGCCAAATCAAGATGCTCAATAGTTGGTGATTTGATATTCTGCTTCGCCGCCTCGTAATAAGCGGGTACATTCTCCAGTCGGGTGGCAATGACGGCCAAGCGTTCATTCAGAGGCTTATACTCCGTGTTTAAAATCACTCCGAAAGCGCCGGCTGGATTGTATTGCGCAGGATTCCATTCGTAGGCTCGAAACTCGTCGATATACCAGATGTTGGCTTTCAACCTAGCTTCAATAATCGCCAAATCCGAGGCGTTACTTGAGCTCAATTGATTCGCGTCAAACTCTCGTAGGGCCAGCAGTTCGTTTACATAGAATCCACGCTGCCTTGCTCGCAACTCGCCATTCGGAACTAAGAGTTGATCATCGTGTTTGTAATACCCAACATAAACCCCGTAGCTAGGATTGAGTTCCCAAGTTTTATTCAAAAAGTTTTCTTTGAACTCCTCAAAAGCATCATTTTGATCAAGGATTTTCTCAACAACCGGTTCTTCAATAGCAACTTCTTGCGTGACGCTCTCCTCTGACAGCTTCACTGATGATTCAGGGGCTTGAGATTGTTG
Organism: uncultured Arenicella sp.; assembly: GCA_963669225.2. GTDB lineage: Bacteria > Pseudomonadota > Gammaproteobacteria > Arenicellales > Arenicellaceae > Arenicella. The sequence goes on from OY769919.2 coordinate 1,169,715, forward strand.
ATTACATCCTGTGGCTAGGATTACCAAAGAGAAAAGTAAATATTGGCCGAGTCTCACGCGTTTGCTCCGATGCTAAAGATATCCTGTCACTATAAACAAAATACAGAGGCTTCTCCACCATTTGAGGAACTCAACCAAGACACAGAAAACTACTCATTAAGGTTTAAAGTTAAGAAAACCTTAGCTAGAATGTTAGCCGAAAATATAACAATGTTATTTTGCAATCATGAATCAGCACTATCCCAAACTACTCGAACCCTTGGACCTCGGATTCACCACTCTAAAAAACAGAGTGCTCATGGGATCGATGCATACGGGACTGGAAGATCGCGCAAAAGACTTTCCCAAGCTGGCCAGATACTTTGCTGAACGGGCAAAGGGCGGTGTTGGATTAATGGTTACTGGTGGCTTTGCGCCTAATGTCGAAGGTTGGCTATCGCCGTTTGGTAGTAAGCTGAGCAAGAAATCGGAAGTCAAAAGGCACCTCCAAGTAACCAAGGCCGTACATGATGAAGGCGGCAAAATTTGCTTGCAAATATTGCATGCGGGACGCTACGGGTATAGCCCACTTTGCGTGTCGGCTTCAAATGTTAAGTCTCCAATTTCTCCCTTCAAGCCCAGGGCTTTGAGCACCAAGGGCGTTTATAAAACAATCAAGGACTACGCCAATTCTGCCGGCCTTGCGCAGGAAGCTGGGTACGATGGTGTTGAAATAATGGGCTCCGAAGGATATTTCATCAATCAATTCTTGGTAACGCACACCAACAAACGTACTGATGAATGGGGGGGCTCGTTTGAAAATCGCATGCGACTGCCAGTGGAAATCGTAAAAGCCGTTCGTGAAAGAGTTGGCCCCAATTTTATCATCATCTATCGACTTTCCATGTTGGACTTAATCGAACAAGGGAGTACCTGGGACGAAGTGGTCACACTTGGCAAAGCCATCGAAGCAGCTGGAGCAACTATCATCAATACTGGTATAGGTTGGCACGAAGCCAGAGTTCCTACAATTGCTACGAGTGTTCCGCGCGCGGCATTTAGCTGGATTACCGGCCGTATGCAAGACCACGTATCAATTCCGGTGGTCGCGACAAATCGAATTAACGACCCTCAAGTCGCCGAAGACATTCTTGCGCGGGGTGAGTCGGATATGATTTCAATGGCTCGACCATTTTTAGCAGATTCCGAGTTCGTCAATAAGGCCGAAGCTGGTAGAGCGGATTTAATCAATACGTGTATTGGCTGTAATCAAGCCTGCCTCGACCATACTTTTTCGGGAAAACGTTCTACCTGCCTAGTTAATCCTAGAGCTTGTTACGAAACAGAACTTAACTACTCAACGACAACGAATCCGAAGCGAGTGGCTGTCGTTGGAGCCGGTCCAGCGGGACTTTCTGCGGCAACGGTCCTTGCGGACCGGGGCCATAACGTAGATTTGTTTGACAAGGCTTCTGAAATTGGCGGTCAATTCAATATTGCCAAAAAGATTCCCGGTAAAGAGGAGTTCTATGAAACGCTTCGATATTACGGAAACTTGATCAAAGAGACCGGTGTAAACCTGCATTTAAACACCTTGGTTGATGCTGGACAGCTTATTAAAGAGGGCTATGACGAGGTTGTATTGGCGTCGGGTATTACGCCAAGAGCGTTGGACATAGAAGGCGCTGACCACCCTAAGGTTTTGTCCTATATTGACGTAGTATTAAATGAAGCACCGGTGGGTCAGCGGGTTGCCATCATTGGCGCTGGCGGAATTGGATTTGATGTGGCTGAACTTTTATCGCATGAAGGGAAATCCCCAAGTTTAGACATTGAGAAATTCAATAAAGAATGGGGAGTCGATAGCGAATATGAAAATCGAGGCGCGTATACGCTCGCTGATCCAGAGCACTCTCCTAGGCAAATCACTATGCTACAGAGGAAAACTAGTAAAATGGGTAAAGGTCTCGGTAAGACTACCGGATGGATACACAGAGCCTCTCTGAAAATGAAAAGTGTTCAAATGGTCAGCGGTGTTGACTACCAAAAGGTAGATGATCGAGGGCTACACTTCACAATTCAGGGAGGGGAACCGCAGGTAGTCGAATGCGATAATGTGGTTGTTTGTGCAGGGCAGTTAAGTCAGAAAGAGCTTGAGAGAGAATTGCTAAACGCCAGTATTCCCGTACACCTGGTAGGCGGTTCTAAGTTAGCGGGTGAGTTGGATGCGAAACGAGCAATTCGTGAGGGGTTTGAATTGGGTTCGACTATATAGTGTTGAGGATAGACTCGGGTATGCTTCTAGAACTACCTGATCCAAACCTTTTGATATCAAGCGAAATGGACGGACATGCAATATCGGGCCGATATTGATGGTCTAAGAGCGGTCGCTGTTCTCGCCGTTGTGTTTTATCACCTTATGCCAGATCGGGTGAGCGGCGGATTTATCGGCGTCGATATTTTTTTCGTAATTTCTGGTTATTTGATCACTCTTATTATTAGCCGAGACCGAGACAAAGCTAATTTTTCATTCGCCAACTTTTATGCTCGTCGTATTAAGCGGCTGCTGCCCGCTTTGTGGCCGGTGGTTTTGTATACCACAATTGTAGCGGCACTCGTTTTCAATGACGAGCAATATAGTAGCTACATCGAGTCGTTGTTATCCAGCTTCGTATTCCTCTCTAACCACTATTTTTCTTCCACCTTCAACTACTTCAATACTGCCAACTACAGCACATTGCTCCTGCATTTCTGGAGTTTATCCGTTGAAGAACAGTTTTATTTATTTTGGCCCGCATTTCTGATCTTTTTACTGTATCTACCGCTCTCAGCCGCTAAAAAACTCTCATCTCTTTTAGCCCTTTCATTTTTATCGTTTGTCGGGGCAACTCTAATGGCAGGAACTGGACAATTTGCAAATGATGCTTTCTACCTTCTGCCACCAAGGGCTGGCGAGTTTTTGTTGGGCTGTGCGCTAGGTTTATATCAACATTTTTATCGAAGAGAGTTGAATCTACCTTTATTAAGTGAACTGGGATTCTGTCTCATATTGGTTTGCATTATTCAATTTGATTCTGAAACCACCTTCCCGGGTGCTAACGCACTTTGGCCATGCCTTGGAGCCATACTGATAATTTCTCAAAGGCCTGAACAATCCTTCTTGAACCGACAAATTCTAGGTTCAAGACCCATGGTCTACATTGGAAAAATATCTTACTCACTCTATCTATGGCACTGGCCTGTGATAGCATTGCCTAAATATTTATTCGCTGTTCAGAATCTGTCTATTCTTTTCGCTCTATTTGGTATCTCAATTGTTCTATCTCACTTAAGTTGGTCATATATTGAGAAACCATTCAGAAAAAGTAACTACAATTTAAAGCAGAGCTTATTATATTTTTATTCATTACCTATCCTTGTCGTGATCTCTGTTAATTTTGTTGTACGTGATCAAATACCAAAAAGTGGAGAGATATTCACCAAGACCAGTTACACCGAGCGACACCAACCTTTTTGTTACAGCGATTACGCACCTGGAAAATGCCGAATCGGGGCCGACACGCCAATTCAACCCACCGCAGTGCTCTTTGGTGACTCCCATGCTGGTCACTACGCGCCCTTCTGGCACGAGCTTGGTAAAGAGTTTAATTTTTCGATAGAAGCACTGTCAGCTCAAACGTGCTATCCACTCGTCAGCTTTAATGGGAAAACACCATCAGACGACAGCATCAAAGATACATACAATTGCCCAAAACATATCGAATTAACCAGTCAGCTTGTCAATAATTTCGATACATTAGTATTGGCCGGCGCTTGGAACATTTACCTCGAGGGTCCACGATCACCCAAGTCATTCGACTTTCTGAATTATCTCGAAGTTCAGTTAAAACACTTCAAATCTTTAGACAAGAAGGTGGTACTAATGTCTCAAGTTCCTTGGTATGCAGCCGGAGACGTGAGCCGTTATCAAAACGTCCACAGCATACCGTATGAACCTATTAGATCTCTGGTACAGAGCTATTCGGCACCACTGGAATTCCAAAGCCTGCAATCAGTCGATAACGCGAATGCGGTGATTAAATCTCTTGCTTTGAAATACGAAAATGTTGTTTTTTTGGAGGCATGGCCAGCGGGTACGCAGGAACCCTTCATAGAAGGTCGCTTAACGCACGCCAACAGTGACCACCTCACGCCTAAAGGGTCGATAGAGTTAGCAAAAAGGCTGCCGCCAAAATCTAAAGCGGCGATCAAGGAAGTATTTAACCTTAGAGAAGATGTGAAAAACTGAGAGTAACCATGTGTGCGCTTGCTTTCCGCCACTTCTCTTCAACGGCTTTCTTCAACTATCTAGAGAGAACTCATAGTTGAAAATTAAACTTAGCTTTTAAAATGATCGAAAATTCATCTGAATTTTCATTTTGGTCGTCGATCAGCTGATTCAATACCAGCAAGTACTCTCTATTTGGAGCTGGTTGGTATCGAACACGACTATTGATTGAAATACTGTCAGAGACATTATCGGCTTGCACCAAATTTAGCCAAGCCCATTTATTGTTAAAGGCCACATTAGCTCGAGCACTGTAAAGTCGACTAATAAAACGACCGTTTGGCATATTCAAATCATTCCATTCATACGACAAGCTTGCGAAAAAGTGTTTACTGGGGCGCCAATTAAGGTCGATTTCGGCTACTTCTCGGTCACCGCCAAAAAACTCCCCATCGGCCCACAGAAATTCAGCACTCCACTCACGTTGGGAACCCGATTCGGCAAAAACCCCATAGCGGTTGAACTGATACTCTCCGGGCTCTACCAAGATTTCTCCAGGCAGCTCAAACTCTTCGATAATTCCCTCAGTTTGATCAATCAAGAAGAACGTGAAGAAATCATTCTCCTTCGATAAACCCTCAATAAAATTGAACTGCTTCCTATCTGTTTGCAGAGAGCCGTCAATTCTCTCGCTACGGAAGTACTGTCCTCTAACCGCCAACCAATTGAATCGTGAATCGGTCATTTGAAAACGACGCCTTAGACGACTATCAAACTGCTCCACTCCACTGCGACTGATGAAGCCTAAGGCTGGATTAAAGTTGGACTCAATTCGCCTTACGTCCACGAACCCGTCATACGTGTAATTTGGGTAGGACAACCTCGCCCCAAATGCGCTCTGGTCATCTTCCAGTCCCCCCGTGTCTGTCTCTTGAAACCAAATATTCGCGCGTAGACTCTGATCACCAAATACGCGACTGTTGCGATAGGTGTAATCAACGCCATATAGCGAGTTTCCAAGATCAGAATTTGGATCGCCATGTGTGACTATCGCACCAACTTCAGACTCTGTTCCCACATTCCGCGTGACTCTCCCAACAAAGAGATTGTCATCAGCTGAATCATTTACGATATCTTGATTTACTAAGAGACTGCCAATATTCCAACTTCCGGCACGCCCGCTTAGCCTCAGTCCCGCGTTTAAATCTAACGCATCTCCTTCATCCGATAGGCCTATCCTCCGAGAGAAGAAGGGTCGAGCATTTCGATTTAAGCCTCCAAATTCAAAGATACTGGCGTCTCTGAGAAAAAACTCTCTCTTCTCAGGAAAGAATAAAGAGAAACGACCCAAATTTATCTGTCTATCATCAGACTCTGTTCCAGAAAAGTCGGTATTGAGAGTGATACCCCCGGTCAAATACGGAGTGATATTATAGAAACTCGTAATGGAAGGTTCGAAGATGGAATCATTCCCATTTTGCTCATTATCGAGGTAGCCCAATGATATTGAGGGATTCAGTTCCAAGCCTTTGCCTTGGGTAAAACCCTTTAAGCCGGTGGCTCTCCCGAAGGCAGACGGACGGGTTGATCTATCTAATGAAGACCAAGCCATTTCTTCGCCAAGGCGTGGATGATTCCGAGTGAAATTTATTCCCCAAACTTGATTACTGGGGTCAAAGGCGATCGACTTGACTGGAATCTTAAGCTCAGCACTCCAACCCCATTCATGAACTGCCGCCGCCGCGTCCCAAATGGTATCCCATTCGTCAATAAAGTAATCATTGCCAACGAGCGCATCTCGTCGAATACCGTTAGCATTTACCTGAAAGAAATAAGAGTTTCTTCGGTCATTAAATGTGTCAAAGCTGACCGTTACTCTGTCGTCAGAAAAGAATGATTGCCCTTGAATTAGGCCCTTTGCGACTAAATTTTCGACATCCGTGTCATAGGCCCTAATCCCGACATAGATAAACTGTTCGTCAATACTGATTTGAACTTCTGTTTTCTCAGACGCTGGATCACCATCAACAGGCCTAGATTGATGAAAGTCGTCAATGACTTCAACCACGTCCCAAAAATGTTCTGATGGCGTACCATCTAGCTTAAAATCTGCTCGTTGCTCTGCGACCTTTACCGAGATATTGGGTTGCTGTGCGTTCGCTAATTGCGAGACAGTCATAGCAGTCTGAGCTATCAACACGGTTGAGATCAGTCTTATTATTCTAATTGTCATTTGTAAAACCGCTGAACGTATTAACGGCTAAAGATGACTCATCTCTATCGAATAGTTTCAAAAAAATTTAATCAACAGAGAAATCGTGACCACCGCAACCTATTTTATTGGCCATACGCCACAAGCGCTTTGAGCGCGCTCCTGAGCGGCAATACAGATGAGTTCGTTTTCTTTCGCAAAGGATCTCAACAAGTTTATCTCTATCTTCAGGTGTGATTTGATACGAGGAAAATGCTAAAAGCCTGGCTTCGATCCCTTTCAAACTTGCCGCCTCCGCAATCTCATCGAAGGATGTTTGACCCTCATCCTCGTCATCCGGCCTATTACAAACTAGCAACTCTATGTTTTCGCTTGCTAGATCATCAATATCACCAACTCCAATTTGTCCTGAAGCCGAAACTTGGTCATTTAACTTTATGTAGTTCAATCGTAAAACCTCCTTCAGTCTTATTATTTTCTCTCTATTGATCTAAGTTAATAATGAACAAACATCTTTAACTTCTGTCAAAATAAACAGATGATTCATTTTTCTGTTCATAGTTTTGACCAGTTTTTTACACTGACCAAAATTCAATACTTTCACAGTTCATGCTACCACAGGAGGAGATGGGACCTAAAACTGTTCAAGGTTAACTTAACGAATCAAAAAACCAAGCCTCCCTACTACTAAATACTAAATAGGCAGAAATTCTTTCAGACAGTTACATCGGCGATCACAAGCATACCGCCGTTGTTCTTGAATCTAGATCATGCGCTAATCTCAATCCAACTTCGGTGCTTTCGTACTGTGGTGTCAACATGCATTTTCGCTTTAGCCGTGCACCAAGCTCAAAATCACAATACGCATCGGAACATGTCTTACCGTACAAACCATAAAACTCGGAGTCATGGCTCTCTAACTCAACGACATTAAAGCCAAAATGCACAAGCTTTGGCCTCCACGCAATTTCCTCTGCTAACCCCAAGTACAAACCTCGTTTATGAAAAGCTACAGTCAAATTGGCGGCAGGGTGATCAAGATGGTTCTCTAGATAACCAGTATCAGCGATTCTACCGACTCGAATTTCGCTCAATGAGATATCTTTTTCAATCCAGTGATCTCTGATTTGTTTGAACAGAATAAGTTCAGCTGTGTATTCTTTACTTCGTAAATGCGCTTCTGAATTAGCTATAAAAGCCATCGTGCAAATTAAGGGCATAAAGAACAACATCGGCAAAATGTTCTTGGTTCGCACATGAACCCGCTCAAGCGCTAGATACACAAAACTGAGGCAAACCACCACAGCTAAGAGAGACGGTATTGATATCCTCCAACTCTCTGGGGTCTGACTTGTGATAAAAAATGGTGCGATTAGTAGAAGTTGTATTCCAACGAAGAGACAGACATAAAAAGTCGCTCTAGCCAGAGAACGGGTTAGGAAAAACACAGAAATGCCAATTGCTACCGCAATGCAAATCGGCAGATACTTCCAGAAAGTCCAAGCGCTTTCAATCGGTACGAAAAAAGAGAGTGGCGTCATATATATGTTCGCCAAAATATTCAATAGTGCACGCAGTTTGGCAACTTTCTCTTCAACTGATGTACTCAGAAAACCTGTAAAATCTATGCCTCTAGAGTCCAGTTGTTCAACAAAAAACATCGAGAAAACCTTACTTTGCAGCACAAAAAACATTGAGGCGGCAACGAAAATTAGAACTAACTTGACCGTTTGATTAAACAATATAACTCTTCCGTTCAACTGATTAATAAGGGGAGAAAACAAAGCGAACACAAGGAAAACGGTAAGCGCATATTCGTATGAAAGAGAGACAATAAATAGTAAAAGTCCTGCACCAACTAACTTGAAAGACGACTTTGCTAATGATTCAGCTGAACTCGACAAATAGAACGCAAGCAGAACGAAGAGAAAAAGTATCGGAGATTGTCCAGTCACATTCCAAAGGAGAATTTCATTAACAATAGGGTGGACAATGAAGACCAAAGATAAGGAAAGTCCTCCTAAAACACTGAGCCCCCACTCCACCAATATCTTATACATCAATAAAGCAAATAGGGACAAAGCAGTTATTCCAATCACTTTGGGCCATACAGAAACAGCAAAAGACTCAAACTTTGTACCAGTCAAGCATATGTTTCCCATCGAAAACCATCGAAAATCCTGCGCGGGGAATCGGCAAATATCGTAAGAGATGATTGTCTTAGAATGGTCAACAAAGTAAAGAAAGTCATCTGCATAAAGAACGTTATCAAATAAACCTGGGAACCTTATTACAAAGTTGACTAGCAAGAGAATCAGGAACACCAGAAACATCACGCAAAACTCTTTGTGATCTTTATAGGCTTGATGCAATTTCTTCATATAGGTTTTCCGAGCGGATTGATCCTAGCTCTGACATTTAGCTTGGACATCTTTACGTTCTAAACTCAAGACACAGCGATTTAAATTTCAATAAATCGTCTCCTCTATTGTACTCAACCCATAAGCAAAATATGAACTTAGTTCTTTGATCAATAAAAAGCCGCGATTCCATTTAAGAAACCGCGGCTAGGCCAACCATCCATGGCTGTTTGATCCGTCCTAGATCTGGCCACCTCAACACGTCACTTCCTATGAAACATATCCTCCTGATATCGTGTTGAGGTAGTGATATTAGTCCACTAAACCTCCCAGTAATTCACCCATTCGAGTGATTTTTGTCCTTTATGCGACAATATTCAGCCTGATAAGCGCTCTAAATAACGCTAGCTCGGCTTCGCAGAGGATTTTTGTACATTGCACACGAATAAAAAAAGCCCCAGCACATTGTGCTGAGGCTTATTATTTAAATCTGGCGATTATTCGCAGGGACCTCGGTACCCCCTTGAGGGGTGTGCTGTGTATGTTCGCCAGAGCATGGATGCCATACACGAAAAAAAACTCCAGCCGACTTCTCAACTGGAGTTCTTTAAATATTAAATCTGGCGATGTCCTACTCTCACATGGGTAATCCCACACTACCATCGGCGCTAATTGGTTTCACTTCTGAGTTCGAGATGGGATCAGGTGGTTCACAATCGCTATTGTCGCCAGAAAACCGGTCACAGCCAAAGGCTGTATAAGCTTTCTAAGTACCGCTCTATCACTGTAGTGACGTTACTTTATGTCTTTGCTTGTTCTTTATGGATTAAAGATCAATCAAGTCTTTAAAACTAGGTAATTGTTAATTTTTTGATGTAAACAATAAGTGTTTCAACCTTACTTTCTAAGCTCAGTCGATTTGCTTTTGTTTCTTAAGAATATCTTAAATGTCTTTCTCATATAACTTCGATTTCACGACACACTGTGTGTGTCACCAAACCGTTTGGGTGTTATATGGTCAAGCCTCACGGGCAATTAGTACAAGTTAGCTTAACGCCTCTCAACGCTTCCACACCTTGCCTATCAACGTCGTAGTCTTCGACGACCCTTCAGGAATATCAAGTATTCAGTGAGACCTTATCTTGGGAGGGGCTTCCCGCTTAGATGCTTTCAGCGGTTATCCCGTCCGTACATAGCTACCCAACAATGCCTCTGGCGAGACAATTGGAACACCAGGGGTACGTCCACTCCGGTCCTCTCGTACTAGGAGCAGCTTCCCTCAAGTCTCAGGCGCCCACGGCAGATAGGGACCAAACTGTCTCACGACGTTCTAAACCCAGCTCGCGTACCTCTTTAAATGGCGAACAGCCATACCCTTGGGACCGGCTACAGCCCCAGGATGAGATGAGCCGACATCGAGGTGCCAAACACCCCCGTCGATGTGAACTCTTGGGGGGTATCAGCCTGTTATCCCCGGCGTACCTTTTATCCGTTGAGCGATGGCCCTTCCATACAGAACCACCGGATCACTAAGACCTACTTTCGTACCTGCTCGACGTGTCTGTCTCGCAGTCAAGCACTCTTATGCCTTTGCACTAACCATACGATTTCCGACCGTATTTAGAGTACCATTGCGCTCCTCCGTTACTATTTGGGAGGAGACCGCCCCAGTCAAACTACCCACCATACATTGTCCTCGATCCAGATAATGGACCTGAGTTAGGACTCCAAACATACCAGGGTGGTATTTCAAGGATGGCTCCACAGTGACTGGCGTCACCGCTTCAAAGCCTCCCACCTATCCTACACAAATAGGTTCAAAGTCCAATGCAAAGCTGTAGTAAAGGTGCACGGGGTCTTTCCGTCTAACCGCGGGTATACTGCATCTTCACAGCAAATTCAATTTCACTGAGTCCCAGGTGGAGACAGTGTGGCCATCGTTACGCCATTCGTGCAGGTCGGAACTTACCCGACAAGGAATTTCGCTACCTTAGGACCGTTATAGTTACGGCCGCCGTTCACCGGGGCTTCGATCAAGAGCTTCGCTAATGCTAACCCCATCAATTAACCTTCCGGCACCGGGCAGGCGTCACACCCTATACGTCCTCTTTCGAGTTTGCAGAGTGCTATGTTTTTAATAAACAGTCGCAGCCACCTATTTATTGCAACCTCTCTAGCTTAGGGAGTAAATCCCATCACCTGAGTAGGCACACCTTCTCCCGAAGTTACGGTGTCATTTTGCCGAGTTCCTTCACCTGGGTTCTCTCAAGCACCTTAGGCTTCTCGCCTCACCCACGTGTGTCCGTTTAGAGTACGGTCGTGTGTACCTGAAGCTTAGAGACTTTTCTTGGAAGCCTGGCATCATCTGCTCTAGTCTGCAATAGACCATCGCCATCACATCTCAGCCTTAGAATCCCGGATTTGCCTAAGATTCCAGCCTACATGCTTGGATAGGGACAACCAACGCCCTTCCAGATTAGCCTTCTCCGTCATCCCGTCGCAGTACACATCGGTCCAGGAATATTAACCTGATTCACATCGACTACGCATTTCTGCCTCGCCTTAGTGGCCGACTAACCCTACGCCGATTAGCGTTGCGTAGGAAACCTTGGGTTTTCGGTGTGCGGGTTTTTCACCCGCATTATCGTTACTCATGTCAGCATTCTCACTTCTGATACCTCCAGCATGCCTTCCAGCACACCTTCAACGGCTTACAGAACGCTCTTCTACCATGCAACAAAGTTGCATCCGTAGCTTCGGTTTATAGCTTGAGCCCCGGTACATCTTCCGCGCGAGCCGACTCGACCAGTGAGCTATTACGCTTTCTTTAAAGGGTGGCTGCTTCTAAGCCAACCTCCTGGCTGTCTGGGCCTTCTCACATCGTTTCCCACTGAGCTATAATTTGGGACCTTAGCTGACGGTCTGGGTTGTTTCCCTCTCGACTACGGACGTTATCACCCGTAGTCTGTCTGCCGTGATTGCACTTCTCGGTATTCGGAGTTTGCAATGGTTTGGTAACCCGGTATGGGCCCCTAGCCATAACAGTGCTCTACCCCCGAGAGTGAGACACGACGCTCTACCTAAATAGATTTCGAAGAGAACCAGCTATCTCCGGGCTTGTTTAGCCTTTCACTCCTATCCACAGTTCATCCACTCATTTTTCAACATAAGTTGGTTCGGTCCTCCATTGAGTATTACCTCAACTTCAACCTGACCATGGATAGATCGCCCGGTTTCGGGTCTAATCCCAGCGACTGTCGCCCTATTAAGACTCGGTTTCCCTACGCCTCCCCTATCGGTTAAGCTTGCCACTGAGAATTAAGTCGCTGACCCATTATACAAAAGGTACGCAGTCACAGATCCGAAGATCCGCTCCCACAGCTTGTATGCATACGGTTTCAGGTTCTATTTCACTCCCCTCACAGGGGTTCTTTTCGCCTTTCCCTCACGGTACTGGTTCACTATCGGTCAGTCAGTAGTATTTAGCCTTGGAGGATGGTCCCCCCATGTTCAAACAGAATTTCACGTGTTCCGTCCTACTCGAATAAGATGTGTATAGATTTCGGTTACGGGGCTATCACCCTGTATCGCTTTACTTTCCAGAAAATTCACCTATCACAACACACCCTTTAGGGCTGGTCCCCGTTCGCTCGCCGCTACTAAGGGAATCTCGGTTGATTTCTTTTCCTACGGTTACTTAGATGTTTCAGTTCACCGCGTTCGCTTCTTTAACCTATGTATTCAGTTAAAGATGACCCAAAAGGGCCGGGTTTCCCCATTCGGAAATCCTCGGATCAAAGCTAGTTTACAAACTCCCCGAGGCTTATCGCATGTTACAACGTCCTTCATCGCCTCTGACTGCCAAGGCATCCACCGTATGCACTTAATCGCTTGACCATATATCCCCAAAAAGTCTGGGTGCCCAGAGCACGCTAATACCCTAAGCCAATATATGCCAAAGCCATTTA